>NZ_FSRU01000001.1:1311235-2622470 GCF_900142845.1 Paraburkholderia phenazinium | reverse complement strand
CTCATGAGAATCCGATGGGGATAGCGGGGAGTGCGACGCAGTCTTAGCCGCGTTCGCCGAGCAGCGCCGAGCGGCCGAGCAGCGCGAACAGCAGGCCGGAGGCGCACAGCGAAATGCCCGTGAGCAGCGCCGCGTAGGGCGCGGCGGCGGCAAACGCCATGGTCGAGGTGTCGGACCAGACCTGCGTGGCGAGCGTCTGGGTGCCGATGGGCGAGAGCAGGAGCGTCGCGTTGAGTTCGGTGACCACGGAGATGAACACCATCGACGCCGCCGCGCCCAGGCCTGGCCCAGCGAGCGGCAACAGCACGCGCACCAAAGTCTGCCGCCAGCCCAGCCCAAGCGCACGCGCGGTTTCTTCAAGACGCGGCTGCGCCTGCATCAGCGCGGCGCGCACGCTTACCAGCGCAAGCGGCAGGAACAGGATCGCGTACGTGATGATCAGCAGCGTGGTGCTCTGGTAAAGCGGCTGCAGCGAATGCACCGCGAGCGAGACGACGGCGAGCGCAATCACGAGGCCGGGGATACCTTGCGCGAGAAACACGGTGCGTTCGAACAGGGTGGCGAGGCGCCCCGGATAACGCACCAGCAGAAACGCCAGCGGCACGATCAGCAGCGTGGTCAGGACGGCGGCGCCGAGTCCGAAACCGAGCGAGGAAAGCGTCGCATTGAACAGCAGTTCGGGCGAGACGTCGGCCGGCGTGACGGCGGCCGCGCCCGGCTGCGTCAGCCAGTAGCCGATCATGCCGAGCGGCACGCCGAGCGTGGCGAGGGTCAGCGCGGCGAAGCCCGCGACCACCAGCCAGCGCCACACGCCCAGGTCATAGCGCAGCACGGCGCGGCGCGCGCCGCGATCCACACGTTCATAACGCGCCGCGCCGCGCACGCGGAATTCGAACGCGAGCACCGCGAGGCACATCACGATCAATAGGCAAGCCAGCAGCGAGGCGCCCGGGCCGTCGAAGCTGGTGCGGTATTCGGCGTAGATTTCGGTCGTGAAGGTGCGAAAACGCAGCAGGGTGAACGCGCCGAATTCGGACATCACGCCGAGCGCCACCAGCAGCATGCCGCCCAGCAAAGCGGGGCGCAGTTGCGGCAGGATCACGCGGGAAAAAGTGCTCCAGCGGCCGCAGCCAAGCGAGCGGGCGCTTTCTTCCAGCGCCGGGTCCATGCTGCGCAGCGCGGCCGCGACCGGCAAATAGACCAGCGGAAAATAGGCGGAGGTAATGACCAGCAAGGCGCCGTTGAAGTCCTGCAGGTCCAGACTGAACGACACCCACGCATAGCTCGTGATGAACGGCGGCATGGCGAGCGGCGCAGCCATCGCCACAGCCCAGAAGCGGCGCCCGGGCAGGCGGGTGCGTTCGACGAACCACGCGGCGGCCGTACCCAGCACGGCCGCGGCGAGCGTGGCCGACACCGTGATCATCAGCGTATTGACCAGCAGTTCGCCGACCAGCGGCCGGAACACCAGTTCGGCCGCTTCGGCAAAACCAAAACTGGCCGCCCGCCAGACGGTAAAGGCGAGCGGCAGCAACACCAGCAACGCGCTCAGCGCGGCAGCTACGAACAAACCACGCGGCGCGCGCTTGCGGCCGCGCGCCGGTTCAGAGGCAACAGCCGGCGGGGCGGCTGACACGGCATCGCTCATTTACAGCAGTCCGGCCTGGCGCAGGAGTTTGCCGGCCTGGCTGTCGTCACCGAGTTGCTGCACCGTCAGCGTCGGCGGGCTCAGTTCGGTGAACGGCTTGAGGATCGGGTCCGGTGCGACGCCGCTGTGCAGCGGGTACTCGAAGTCGACGTGGCTCTTCGCCAGCAGCGTCTGGGCACGTTCGCTGACCAGATAGGCGAGGAATTTCTGCGCGCCGTCTTCGTTGTGCGCCGACTTCAGCACCGCCGCGCCCGACACGTTCACGAGTGCGCCGGCATCGCCGTTGCTGAAGTGATAGAGCGCGCTACGGGTGGCCTTGTCGCCGATTTCGGCATTCAGACGCGCCCAGTAGTAGTTGTTGATGATGCCGGTTGCGACTGCACCGCGGTTCACTGCGGCCACCACGCCTTCGTCGTCGTCGAAGATCTGCGAGTTGGCCTTCAGGCCCTTCAGCCACTCGAGCGTTTGCGCTTCGCCCTTCAGGGCGATCACGGCGCTCACGAGCGGCAGGAAGTCGCCGTCGCTCGGCGCAATGCCGACCTTGCCTTTCCATTGCGGCTTGGCCAGATCGAACAGCGATTGCGGCAACTGGTCCGGCTTGACCTTGGCCGTGTTGTAGGCCAGCACGTTTTCACGTGCGGTGACGCCGACCCATGCGCCGGTCGGCGAATCGAAACGCGTCGGGACGGCCGACAGCGTCGCGGCATCCACCTTGCCGAGCAGACCCTTTTCTTCGAGCAGCATCAGTTCCGGCGAGTTTTCCGTGAAGTAGACGTCGGCGGGGGAGGCGGCGCCTTCCGCGACGAGCTGCGCGGCCAGTGCCGGGCCTTCGCCGGTGCGGATCTTCACCGAAATGCCGGTTTGGCTCTGGAAGTCCTTCGCGAGCATGTTGACGACCTGCTCGTGCTGCGCGCTATACAGCGTGATCGATGCAGCATGGGCGGCGAGCGGTGCAGCACCCAGCGTCGCCAGCAGAAGGGCCGCCGCGCCGCTGATTGCGCGAACACGGTTGCCAAGCCAGGAATGAGTCATGATTCAAAATTCCTTTTGTGATGGTATCGATCTGTTTCACGCGCGGCGAGCCGCGTGGGCGGCGTTCGCGCCTTACGTTTCGAACAGCCCCGCGCCGATGTACGAACCCGGTTTGGCGCCCGGCGGGCAGGCAAACACCGCGCTGCCGACGTGCGTCGTGAACTGGTTCATCATGTCGAACTTCGAGAGCTTCTCGTTGATGGGGATAAAGCCGGTACGCGGGTCGCCCTGGTAGGCAATGAAAATCAGCCCCGTGTCGTACTCGGTTTCCTGGCGCCATGGCGGCCAGCGCTCGATGTAGAAATTCGAGCTGTCGTTGTACGAATACGAGCGGCGCAGAATCTGCGCGCCGTTATTGGTCGCCTGGTTCGACAGCCGGACATGCGAGTTTTCCGGAATCACCGGATTGCCGTCCTTGTCCTGCGCGTCGAGATCGAGCGGGTCGAATTCGTTCTTCTTGCCGATCGGCGCACCGCTGTACTTGTGACGGCCGAACACCTGTTCCTGGAAATCCTCTTCCGTCATGTCCCAGTGTTCGAGCGTGATGCGGATGCGGCGCACGACGCCGTACGAGCCGCCCTGCATCCACGGTGCGTCCGCGCCGTTCGCCCAGACGAACTGGTTCATCAGCTCGGGCTTTTTCGTCGACGGGTTGTTGGTGCCGTCCTTGAAGCCCATCAGGTTACGCGGCGTTTGCCCGCGCGGACCCGACACGAAGCCGGCCTGGCCCCAGCGCATCGTCGCAATGCCGTAGCTCTGGCGCGCCAGTTGGCGCACCGCATGGAAAGCCACTTGCGCGTCGTTCGCACACGCCTGGATGAACAGGTCGCCGCCGGTTTTTTCCGGCAGCAACTGGTCGCCGTTAAAGCGCGGCAGATCGACGAGCGCCGCCGGGCGCTTGCTGGCGATGCCGTAGCGGTCCTTGCCGTCCGAGGTGAACAGACCTGGGCCGAAGCCGAAGGTCACCGTCAGGCCGGCCGCGCCGAGGCCCAGCACGTCGCCGGAATCCGGCGCGGCTTTGCCGTCGGCGCCGGGCAGCGCGCCTGCGGGCAGGCCCTGGGTCATGCGCGCGGCGGCGTCGGTCCAGGTGCGCAGCAGGGCGATCACGTCGTCGCGCTTGGTCGTCGTGAGATCGAGCGCGGCCACGTAGATATGCGCTTGCTGCGGCGTGACGATGCCGCCCTGATGCTCGCCGAAGAACGGTTCGACGGCGAGGTAGGGATCGTCGGTGTGCGCTTGCGGCTTGCCGAGTGCGGCGTGGGCGACGCTGGTCGCGGACAGGCTCGCGCCTGCTGCGACCGCCGCCCCTCCCGCCTTCAGAAAGCCGCGCCGGGCAGGCCGCTTGGGGGGATGTGTATCGTTTGCCATGATTACTTCGCGAGTACCAAAGTGTTCACGTCGTCCTGCACGTAGTAAAAACCGTCGCCCGCCGGCGTCATGACGATGCCGAACAGGTCGCCGTTACCCGGAGGCGACTGCGCCTTGTCGGTATCGATCCAGCGTGCGTAGATCTGCTTGCCGCTCGCCGGGTCGATCTCGACGACCTGGCCATTCAGCGCGTTGGTCACCAGCAGATGGCCGTTGGGCGCCGTGACCATCGCCAGCGGCCGGTGCAGCAGGCCGTCGGCGGTGAGCTGGCGGCCCACACCGGCGCTGGTGTCGCGCGTCATCGGATCTTCGATCACGTTGACGCGGTTGCCGATTGCGTCCGAAACATACAGGAGTTTCTGATCCGGCGACAGGGCGAGGCCGGTCGGCCCGACGAGGAACACGCCCTTGTCGGCCTGCGCGCCAAAGCCGCTGCCCACGACCATTTCCTGCTTCACGACCGGCGGCTTGCCGTCCGGAATGTCGAGATCGAGGCGCAGCACGGTGGCTTGCTTGAACACCGGCGGATCGCCCGCCGCCGAACCGACGCCGAAGCCGGCGTTGCTGACGAACAGCGTGGCGCTATTGCCGTTGTCGACGACCGCCATGTTGCCCCACGGGTCGTTGATGTTCGGGCTGTTGATGGTCGAGACCACCTTGCCTTGCGGATCCAGCACGATCAGGCAGCCGGCGCCCTTGGTGCCGGTGGTGCCGTCGTTGCTCGGCGTGCTGCCGACGATCACCCAGCCCGACTTCAGCATGGTCATGGCGGTCGACAGACCGACGCCGCCCGGGCATTCCTTCAGATCGCGCGGAATCACGGCGAACACCGACATCTGCTTGGTATCCGGGTGGTAATCCACGATCGTGGAGCCGGTGCCTTGCAGGTTGGTCGAGTTGTTGAAGTTGTCGACGAGCACGTCGTCTTTCTTCACGGTGCCGGCTGAAACCGGTGCGACGACCAGCGCATACGGGTTCTGGTCGCCGTTGTCGGGCACCGTATTGATGAGCGTGGTGTGCTTGTGCACCGTCTCGAGGAAGCCTTGCGGATCGGCGTACGCGGTGCCGGCCGCGAGCAGCGCGGCGGCGCCCGCCGCTGCTGCCATCAGTGCCCGCGTAGCGCGCGGCAAAGACTTGCGCTTGGGGTAATTCATGATTGAGCCTCCGTGCCTGCGCACAAAGCGTTGAATGCGGTCATGATCGAAAGCATGGTGTCCAGGTTATGAAAGCGGTCAGAACGTGATGTTGGTTCGCACGCCGACAACAAGAGTGTTGCGCAGCGCCTGAGTCGGGTCGCTCGGGTTCTGTCCGGCGCCGGCATTGAACGTGTATTGCGCGTCGGCCTGGATCTGCCACCACGGATTGACCTGAAACTGATAGGTCGCTTCCAGGGTGGTTTCCTGCGTGCGCACGCCGTACGGACTGTTCAGGAAGGCCCGATTGTCGAGATCGAGGTTCTCCACGCTATTGCTGACCTTGATGTAGGTCAGTGCGAGGCCCACGGTGTCGTTGTCGCGTCCGGCGAACGGCGCCTTCATCACTACGCCGAGGTTGGCGGAGAAGTCGACGAGGTTGCGGTCGCCCGGTGCGCCCATCACCCGGGCGAACACGTTGATGCTGCGCGGCTCGTCCGGATCCGGACGCCACACCATCTGGTCTGCCACGGCATAGAAACTGTAGTCGCCGCGATGCTGCGCAGCGACGCCCGTCGAATTCGGGTTCGCCAGCGACACGCCGGTGTTGTCGTAGTACTCGTCGGCGAAGCTGCCGGTGTTGTACCAGAAGCCGAGCTTGTAGCTGCCGGGCAGGCCGGTGTTGCCGGCGCCGACCATCTCGCCGTCGCCCGGCTGGTTCAACGCGTACTGCAGTTCGCCGATATACAGCGCGCTGGTGTGCAGGTTGAAATTCGTGCCGCTGATATTGTTCGGATTGTTGCCGAGCGGGTCGCCGTCGAACACGCCTGCGAGGGCGGTCAAGGTCGGCGTGATCTGGCCGCGCACGCGCACGCCGAGGTCGGCGAGCGGGTAGGCCGGGCCGCCCGACGGCATGTCGTACGACGGCAGCGCGGGCCAGCCGAACATCGTATTGACGAACAGGCCGGCGCTCTGGCTGCCGATGAACTCCTGATCGATACTCTGCTGACCGACCTTGACGTCCATCTTGTTGTTCAGGAAGGACTGCTGGTACCACAGCTCCCACAGACGGGTCGTATCCTGCGCCTCGATCCCGCTCGCGGTATTCAGCGTGCCGAGATTGTCGGCGCTCAGATTCTGGCCGTGGATGTTCAGCGCGCTGACGTTGAAGAGACCGCCCGGCAGGCCGAATGCCTTCTTCGTATCCACCTGGACCGTGGCCGTCGTCAGGCCGTCATAGGTGCCGCCCGTGTTCAGGCCGCCGCGCGCGTTGTAAAGATATTCGCTGGTCTCGGTCAGGCCGAACGTCACGCCGTACTTGCCGAGCCACGGACGCAGGCCGCCGATGTCGCCGAGCAGGTTGCCGCGGTTCCACACGCCGGTCCATTGGCTGGTGGGCTGCGCCTGAATGCTCAGGTCGGCCTCGGGCGCGTCGTTCGGCGCGGCGTCGGGATTGGTCTCGGCCATCGCGGCGGCCGCCGTCAGCGAGGCCCAGGCGAATGCTGTGTAAAGCGCCACGCTGCGAATCGAGGGCAGACCTGGCTTGCGTGCGGCGCGACCGCGCGGTGTAGCATTCCTGGATGGACGCGCGTCTGACGCGCGTCGTTTGGACTGGGCGAACTTCATCGAAATCCTTATTGTGTTGTATCGACTGTTCCGGCTATCTGCTTTGGGTGACGATAGCCGGCATCCCGCGCATTGCTGCTGCGGTTCGCGACGCCTCAGGCAGCAATGTCGAGATCGTACGCATGCCCAATAGGTGCGTCAATACAAATGAGAACGATTCGCAACAATATTACTGGGGTGTAATTGATATTTTTACGTTTTCTGTCTTTTATTTGACTTTTTGTTATTTAAAAGTAATTTAAGCGTAATTAAATAGTATGAAATTGAAGGGCTGTTTTGCGACGCCTGTCGGTGCTGATGCGCGAGCGGTGAGCTTGTCCGGGAGGGTGGACGGCGCGCTGGTCCTTCGCGCGAAAGCTCGTGTGACAGATGCATCGAAGCGGCGCCGGGATGCGCTGTTGAAGTGCCCGAATGCAACGAAAGCTTGTTGTCAGGAGATCTGTCCATGAATCGACACATTCGTTTGCTTTCGTTGGTCGCCGGCGCAGGTGCGCTTGATATAGTCGCTACCGTCGTTCCCAGGACCCACACTCATGTCAAATGCACTCGACCTCGACCTGTATTTTTCCCGCATCGGCTACGAGGGTCCGCGCACGGCGACGCTCGCCGTGCTGCGCGAACTGCACCGCCTGCATCCGCTCGCGATCCCCTTCGAAAATCTCGACCCGCTGAGCGGCCGCACGGTCTCGCTGGAATTGCCGGCCGTCGTCAACAAGCTGCTCGAGCGCCGGCGGGGCGGTTATTGCTTCGAGCAGAACCGGGTGTTCGCCCATGCGCTGATGCAACTGGGCTTTCGCGTGACGCCTCTGATCGCGCGGGTGTTGTGGGGGCGTGAGGCGGACGCCGTCACGGCTCGCACCCATATGCTGCTGCGCGTCGATATCGACGACACGCCCTGGCTCGCAGACGTCGGGTTCGGCAGCGCGACGCTGACCGCGCCCTTGCGTCTCGAGGCGGGCATGCCGCAAGCCACGCCGCTCGAGGCGTTTCGCCTCGCGGATGCGTCGCATGGCGCGCTCGACCTGGAAGTGCAGTCGGGCGACGGCTGGATGAAGGCCTACCGCTTCGAGCAGCAGCGCGCCGAGTGGATCGACTATGAGGTGTCGAACTGGTACACCTCCACCTGGCCGGCGTCGCTCTTCGTGAGCAACCTGATTGTCTGCCGGGTCTTGCCGCATGGGCGCCTCGCGCTGCGCAACGACCGTTTGACGGAGCGCGCCGCTGACGGCCAGGTGGTCAGTGAACAGGTGATCGGAACGGCCGCCGACCTCGCGGCATGCCTCGGCGAACGGTTCGGCTTGCCGGTCGGCGAGTTCGACGTGCCGCGTCTGTTCGAGCGCATCCGGGAGTCGCACTGACGCGGCCACGAAGACTCGACGAAGACCGATGAAGGCCAATGAAGGGGCAACCCCGGGGCAATCAGAAGGGCCAATGAAGAACCCAAACTGCGGAGCCTGATGCGATGGTCAAGAACCTGCTGCTTCAATTGGCGCTCTGGTTTGCCTTCATGGCGGCCCTGCTGTTCGGTGCCGCCGGCACGCTGCACTGGGTCGCGGCCTGGTGGTTTCTGCTCGAATGGGCGGTGCTTGGCCTGTGGTTAGGCCTGTGGCTCGCGCGGCATGATCCGGCGCTGCTCACCGAACGGCTGAAACCCATCGTGCAGCCGCAACAGAGCCGCTGGGACCAGATCTTCATGGCTTATGTGGGCGTCGTCTGGATTGGCTGGTTGATCCTGATGGGACTCGACGCCGGCCGCTTTCATTGGTCGTCCATGCCGGGCTGGCTGAATGGGCTCGGCGCGCTCGGCATGTTCGTGTGCATCTACGCGTGCCGCTCGGTGTTCCGCGCCAATAGCTTCGCGGCGCCGGTCGTCAAGATCCAGTCCGAACGCGGCCACACGGTCAGCGACACAGGACCGTACGCCTACGTCAGGCATCCCATGTACGCGTCCGCACTGCCGTTTCTCGTCGGCACGCCGTTGCTGCTGGGTTCCTGGTGGGGGCTCGCCTGTGTGCCGTTGCTGGTGGCCGGCATCGGCTATCGCGCGGTGCGGGAGGAGCGCATGCTCGCCGAGCAACTCGAAGGCTATGCCGCGTATGCCGCTCGCGTGCGCTATCGGTTCGTGCCGTATATCTGGTAGCGGGCGGGTGGCGGGCGTCATCTCTCGAACGTCTTAAAGTTCTCAATCCTCACGTCCCCAGACCCAGGCCGGGCGTCTCGATCCACCCCTGTGCACCCTTGCACCAGGGCGATGCATCGTGCGTCGTTGAGTGAACCTGTCTAGACAAAATGCACCAAAGCAGCGTGCGTGGCACAGTATTTTTCAATCTCCTTTCGCCTCGAAATCGCGCCATGGGCCTTTATTTATAGGGCTTACCCGAGGATTTCGGTGAAATCTCACAATTGTGCTTGCGACGATTTTTTTACTCATGCAGACTTGTCTAGTCAATTTAGGCGAGTGAATCAGTCGCTCGACTAGCTGGATGGTGTTCCCTCAATCAAAGGAGTTTCGACGTGAAGGTAAAGCGCACTACGTTGGCTAAAGCATTGATTGGCGCCGTCCTCGGCGCAGCGACTATTCTCGCGGCCCCTGTGCAGGCGAAAGAATGGAAAACGGTGACCATCGCGCTGGAAGGCGGCTATGCACCGTGGAATCTGACGCTGCCGGGCGGCAAGCTGGGCGGCTTCGAACCGGAACTGGTGGCGAACCTGTGTGCGCGCATCCAGTTGCAGTGCAACCTCGTCGCCCAGGATTGGGACGGCATGATCCCGGGTCTGCAAGCCGGCAAGTTCGACGTGCTGATGGACGCCATTTCGATCACGCCGGAGCGCGAAAAGATCATCGCCTTCTCGCGTCCTTATGCGGCTACGCCGGCCACCTTCGCCGTGACCGACACCAAGATCCTGCCGAAGGCCGGTCCGACCAGCGCCGTCCTCAAGCTGACCGGCGACCCGAAGACCGACCAACCGACCGTCGACTCGTTGCGTAAGGAGTTGAAGGGCAAGACCATCGGTATCCAGTCGGGCACGGTCTATACCAAGTTCATCAACGACGGCTTCAAGGACGTCGCCACGATCCGCGTCTACAAGACCTCGCCGGAGCGTGACCTCGATCTGGCGAACGGCCGTATCGACGCTTCCTTCGACGACGTGACCTACTACGCCGCCAACACGGACAAGAAAGAGACCGCTTCGATCGTGATGGCCGGACCGAAGATCGGTGGCCCGATCTGGGGTCCGGGTGAAGGCCTCGCGTTCCGCCAGCAGGACGCCGACCTGAGGGCGAAGTTCGACACCGCGATTGCCGCGGCGCTTGCAGACGGCACGGTGAAGAAGCTCTCCGTGAAGTGGTTCAAGACGGACGTCACGCCCTGAGCGGTAACTGAGTCAAGCGGTACCAGCAGGTGGTCCAGCACGCGCGGCAACGCTCGCGCGTGCCGCCTGATCGATTCAACGGATTGGACGAGGGGTAGGGTATGGCTCTGATCGGGATGCTCGGCTTCGGGCCGGATGGCTGGGGCGGCGTCGTGCTGCTGGCGGCCTTGATGACCGTCGCGCTGACGCTCGCGGCGCTCGCCGTCGGCGCGGTGTTCGGCGCACTGGTGGCGGCGGCGAAGCTGTCGCGCTTTCGCACGCTGCGCATCGTCGGCGACTTCTACACGACCGTGTTTCGCGGCGTGCCCGAACTGCTCGTCATCTATCTTTTCTATTTCGGCGGTTCGACGCTGGTGACGACGATCGGCCAGTGGTTCGGCGCCGACGGCTTCGTCGGCGTGCCGCCCTTCGTGATCGGCGCGCTCGCGGTGGGGATGATCTCCGGCGCGTACCAGGCCGAGGTGTACCGCGCGGCGGTGCTGGCGGTGTCGCGCGGCGAACTGGAAGCGGCCCGTTCCATCGGCATGCCCACGCTGACCATGGCGCGCCGCATCCTGATCCCGCAGGTGCTGCGCTTCGCGTTGCCGGGCATCGGCAATGTCTGGCAATTGAGCCTCAAGGATTCCGCGCTGATCTCGGTCACGGGCCTCGCCGAACTGCTGCGCGTGAGCCAGGTTGCCGCGGGTTCGACTCATCAATATTTCACGTTCTTCGTCGTGGGCGGCGGCCTGTACCTGGTGATGACGAGCATCTCGAACCGGGTCTTCAACCACGCGGAAGCCCGCGTAGGCCGGTCCTTCCGCCGCAATTTCGCCCGCAACTGACGAGGCCGCGCCATCATGCATATCGACTTCGATTTCCTGTTCGACACGCTGCGCCAGTTGCTCGGCGCCGTGCCGACCACACTCGGCCTGTTCTTCTCGTCGCTGATCCTGGGCGGTCTGCTGTCGCTCGTGATCGTCACGATGCGGGTCTCGCCGCACTGGCTGCCGAACCGCTTCGCACGCGCCTATATCCTCGTGTTTCGCGGCTCGCCGCTGCTGATCCAGATGTTTCTCGTCTACTACGGACTCGGCCAGTTCGGCGTGATACGCGAGAGTTTCCTGTGGCCGGTGCTGCGCGAACCGTATATGTGCGCGGTGCTCTCGCTCGCCTTGTGTACGGCCGGCTATACCGCCGAGATCATCCGCGGCGGCCTGATGGCCGTGCCGGTTGGACAGATCGAAGCGGGCTATGCCATCGGCCTGTCCGGCTTCGCGTTGCTGCGCCGCGTGATCGGACCGATTGCGCTGCGCCAGTGCCTGCCCGCGTATTCCACTGAAGCGGTGTTGCTGGTGAAGTCGACGGCGCTCGCGAGTCTCGTCACCGTGTGGGAAGTGACCGGCGTCGCGCAGCAGATCATCCAGCAAACCTATCGGACAACTGAAGTTTTTATCTGCGCCGCGTTGATCTACCTGTTCCTCAATTTCGTGATCGTGCGCCTGTTGGGCCTGCTCGAAGTG
Source organism: Paraburkholderia phenazinium (assembly GCF_900142845.1). Lineage (NCBI taxonomy): Bacteria > Pseudomonadati > Pseudomonadota > Betaproteobacteria > Burkholderiales > Burkholderiaceae > Paraburkholderia > Paraburkholderia phenazinium. The sequence goes on along the minus strand of NZ_FSRU01000001.1, from coordinate 2,610,786 downwards.
CGCCTGTCGCGTCATCTGCGCGCGGTGCCGGTCCAGGTCGCCTCGCGCCCGGTTTCCGCCACCACCGAAGCACGTCGTGCCGCGCACTGAACGGCCGCTCATTCCGGAGAATCACATGAACGCTACGGCACCCGTTGCATTGTCGGTCAAGAACATTCACAAGTCGTTCGGCGACCACCACGTCCTCAAGGGCATCTCGCTCGACGCGCACCAGGGCGACGTGATCTCGATCCTCGGCGCGAGCGGTTCGGGCAAGAGCACTTTCCTGCGCTGCCTGAACCTGCTGGAAACGCCCGATGACGGTTCGGTCGCGCTGGCCGGCGAAGAACTCAAGATGAAGCGCCGCGGCGACGGCAAGATGCAGCCGAGCGACCGCCGCCAGGTGGACCGCATCCGCTCGCAACTCGGCATGGTGTTTCAGAACTTCAACCTGTGGTCGCATATGACGGTGCTCGAGAACCTGATCGAAGGTCCGATGCGCGTGCAAAAACGCAGCCGCGCCGAGGCCGTCGAAGAAGCCGAAGCGCTGCTCGCCAAGGTCGGTCTCGCGGAAAAGCGCGGCCATTATCCGGCGCATCTGTCGGGTGGCCAGCAGCAGCGCGTGGCGATTGCGCGGGCGCTGGCGATGCATCCGAAGGTCATGCTGTTCGACGAGCCGACTTCGGCGCTCGACCCGGAACTGGTCGGCGAAGTCTTGCGCGTGATGCGCTCGCTGGCGGAAGAAGGCCGCACCATGCTGGTCGTCACGCACGAAATGGGCTTTGCGCGCCATGTGTCGAACCGCGTGATGTTCCTGCATCAAGGCGAGGTCGAAGCGGACGGTACGCCCGACGAGGTGTTCGGCGAACTCAAGTCCGAGCGTTTCAAGCAATTCGTCTCGAGCCACCACCACCGTACTGCGAACTGAGTATCGTCATCATGGCTGTCATTCGTTCCGATCGTCCTCTCGACTGGCGTCAGGTTGCGGCCGTGGCCGCAGGCGAGCCGCTCGAGCTTTCCGCCGATGCGCGGGCGCGCATTGCGGCGGCGCATGTCCTCGTCGAACAGATCGTCGAGCGTGGGATTCGCGCTTATGGCGTGAATACCGGCGTGGGCGCCTTGTGCGATGTGATCGTGTCGCCGTCCGAGCAGCGCACGCTGTCGCGCAATATCCTGATGAGCCATGCGGTGGGCGTCGGCACGCCGCTCGGCGTCGCCGAAACGCGCGCCATCATGGCCGCGGCGCTCAACAATTTCGCCCACGGGCATTCGGGCATCCGGCTCGCGGTCGCCGAGCAGCTGGTGGCGCTGCTCGATGCCGATTGTCTGCCCGAAGTGCCGGCGTTCGGCTCGGTCGGCTATCTGAGCCATATGGCGCATATCGCGCTGGTGTGCATCGGCGAGGGCCATGCGCGCTATCGCGGCGAGCGCTTGAGCGGCCGCGAGGCCCTGCAGCGGCTCGGGCTCGAGCCGCTGGTGCTCGATGCCAAGGAGGGCCTTAGCCTCGTCAACGGCACGCCGTGCGTGACGGGACTCGCGGCGCTGGCGCTGGCGCGCGCCGCGCGGCTGCTCGACTGGACCGACGCGGTGGCGGCCATGAGCTTCGAGAACCTGCGCGGCCAACTGGCGGCGTTCGACGCCGAATCGCTGGCGTTGCGGATCTCGCCGGGACTGAACGTGGTGGGCGAAAGAATGCGCGGCGCGCTTGCCGAGAGCGGCATCCTGGCCGCGGCGGTGGGCCGTCGTACGCAAGACCCGCTGAGCATGCGGACCATCCCGCACGTGCACGGCGCGGCGCGCGACGTGCTGAGCGCGACGGCGGAAGTCGTCAATCGCGAACTGGCGTCGATCACCGACAATCCGATCGTCGCCGGTACGCCCGAAGCGCCGCGCGTCTATTCGCAGGCGCATGCGGTGGGCGCCTCGATCGCGCTGGCGATGGACAGCCTCGCCACGGCGATTGCCCAGGTGGCGGCGATGGCCGAGCGCCGCCTCGACCGCCTCGTCAATCCACTGGTCAGCGGCCTGCCGGCGTTTCTCGCCGAGCCGGGCGGCACCTGTTCGGGCTTCATGATTGCGCAGTACACCGCGGCCTCGCTCGTCGCGCAAAACCGCCGCCTCGCGATGCCCGCGAGTCTGGACGGCGGTATCACCTCCGGCCTGCAGGAAGACCATCTGTGTCACGCGACGCCGGCGGCGCTCAAGGCGCTGGAAATCGTCGACAACGCCGGACGCATCGTGGCAGTCGAATTGCTCGCGGCATCCCAGGCCTATGATCTGCAGACGCTCGATGCAGCGCGCGCACCGTACACCGATTCGCTCTGGCGCGGCGTGCGCAGTCTCGTGCCGACGTATCGCGACGACCGGCCGCTCGCCGAGGACATGGCGCTCGCGTTCCGTATGATTGCGGACACCGAGCCGCCGCCGCTGCCGAACCCGGGTAAGATGCGGCCAGCCGCCGCCGGCGTAGTCGGGCACACCGGTTATGCAACGGCCGGCGAAGCGAACCCAACGGCTGCCCATTTGCCTGACGCCGCCGGGCGAGATCTGCAATCGGCGGCATGAACGGGGCGAGCGCCCCACGAGCCGGTGCGGCCGGCCTACCTGCCGGCGCATTGGCGTATTGCGTACCACCCACGAGGTCGACGTGAATATGACTCTAAATAACGCGCCATCCGACACCACCCAGCTCCGCCCGGGCAATGCCAGCGAGGCGCCTGTCAAAGCCACGCCGGCCTACGAGCAGATCAAGCGCTATGTCGTGAAGCGGATCTCGGAAGGCGACTGGAAGCCGGGCGGCCTGATTCCATCGGAGACCGAACTGGTCAAGGAATTCGGCGTGGCGCGCATGACGGTGTCGCGCGCGCTGCGCGAGCTGACCGCCGAACGCGTGTTGACGCGCGTGCAGGGCTCGGGCACTTTCGTCGCGCCGCAGCGCTATGAATCGACGGTTCTCGAGATTCGCAACATCGCCGACGAGATCGCCGCGCGCGGCCATCGGCACATGGCGCACGTGCTGGCGCTCGAACCGAGCGACGATGCACAGGCGCTCGATGCGCTCGGCCTGTCCGCCGGCCCCGCGTTTCATTCGCGCATCGTGCATAGCGAAGAGGGCGAGCCGATCCAGTACGAAGACCGCTACGTCAATCCCAAGGTGTTCCCCGAGTATCTGCGGCAGGACTTCACGCTCGAAACGCCGAATCACTACATGGTGCGGCTCGCGCCGATCCAGCGCGCCGAGTTTCGCATCTACGCGCAAAAGCCCGACGCGCATGTGCGCCGGCACCTGCTGATGGAGATTGGCGAGCCGTGCCTGCTGTTGTGGCGCCGCACGTGGGTCGGCGAAGCGGTGGCGACGTCGGTGCAACTGTGGCATCCGGCCTCGCGCTTTCATCTGGCGGGCAACGTCTGATACGGGCGCCGCGCCAGCGGCTCTGCTCAGCCCTGGCGCTGCGAGAGGTCCGGCGCGAACCGGCAGCCCAGCCGGTAGCGCGAACCCGGATGCACGAAGCGGGCGAACGTCACCGCCACGCCGCTCGTCCATGTGCGCCGCACCAGCGTCAGGCACGGCTCCTCTGCGCGGATTTCGAGTAACCCGGCTTCGTCACGAGTAGGCAGGCCCGCGTCGACGACATGTTCGACGTCGTGCACGGGCACGACGTTGTAGAGATACTCGGACGGCCGGATCGCCGCGAAGTCCTGCAGCAAGAATTCCGGCGCCGTGGCTGGATTGACGTAACGGTCTTCGAGCTGCACGGGCAGGCCGTTTTCGCGGTGGACACAGATCACGTGAAACACCGAGGTGCCCGGCGCCAGGCCCAATGCGTTCGACACCAGAACCGGTGCGGTCTCCCGTTGCTTGAGCAGCGTTGCGTAGCTGTACTCATGACCGCGCGAGCGGATCTCGTCGCCGATGTGGGCGATCATCAGCAAGGTGGATTGCGGTTTCGCCTCCGCTACGAAGGTGCCCACACCCGAGACGCGCGTGACGAGCCCTTCCTCGGCGAGTTCGCGCAAGGCACGGTTGACGGTCATGCGCGACACGCCTAACGCTGCGACAAGGTCCAGTTCCGACGGGATGCGGTCGCCGGGCTGCCGCGCGCCCGAGTCGATGGTGCGGCGGATGTGGCTCTTGACCTGTTCGTAGCGCGCGGTGTTCATGGCGAACCCGGCTCATCGGCGCCTTGCGTCCAGAAGGCGTTGCGGTCGAAGTAATTCTGCAGGAACTGGCGCAGGCGCGGCTGCCCGGCATCGTGAAAGACTTCGCGCGGCTTGCCTGCCACTGCAATGCGGCCTTGATCGATAAACACCACCTTGTCGGCGACCTGCGCGGCGAAGCCCATTTCGTGCGTGACGACCGCCATGGTCATGCCGTCGCGGGCGAGTTGCTTCATCACCTGCAGCACCTCGCCGACCAGTTCGGGATCGAGCGCCGAGGTGGGTTCGTCGAACAGCATGATGTGCGGTTCCATGGCCAGCGCTCGCGCAATCGCCACGCGTTGCTGCTGGCCGCCGGAGAGCTTGGCCGGATACGCGTCCGCCTTGTGCGCGAGCCCCACGGTCTCCAGCATCGCATGGGCACGGCGCCGTGCGTCGTCGCGCGGCAGATGGCGCACGCGCAGAAGCGCTTCCATCACATTGCCGAGCGCCGTCATATGCGGCCACAGGTTGAACTGCTGGAACACCATGCCGACGTTGCGCCGCACGCGGTTGATCTCGCCTTGCGAGGCCCGCATGCGTTTGCCGTTGCGCTCGGTGTAGCCGAGCAGTTCGCCTTCGATCCGCACATCGCCCTGATCGTAGGTTTCGAGCGCGGCGAGACAGCGCAGCAAGGTGCTCTTGCCGGACCCCGACGGGCCGATGATGCAAACCACTTCGGATCTGGCGATCTCCAGATCGATGCCGCGCAGCACGTCGACTTCGCCGAAGCGCTTGCGCAGGTCGCGTACTTCGATCAGCGGCGCGCAGCTGGCTTGTGCGGCGGTCGTGGTGGCGGTGGGTTCGGAGGTGGGCATATCGGCAAGGGCATTCATCGATCAATCCGGAGTTCGTTCATGCCATGAACCGCGCAATGCGGGCTTCCGCCCACATGCCGGCACGCGAGGTGAGTTCGACGAGCGCGAGGTAACACACGCAGAGCGCGAGCAAGGTTTCGACGAAAGCGAAGGTGGCCGAGCCGATGCCGGTCAGAACGAAGGTCAGTTCAGGCACGGTGACGATCGACAGCACGGCAGTCTCCTTGCTGAGCACGATGATCAGATTGGTGAGCGCCGGGACGATCAGCACCAGCATCTGCGGCACCTGAATACGCAGCACCGCTTGCCAGCGCGACAGGCCGAGGCACGACGCCGCTTCGAGATGGCCGGGCGGCACCGACTGGAAGCCCGAGCGGAACGCCTCGGCAAAATATGCGCTGCCGTACAGGCCGAGACCGAGGACACCGGCGGTCATCGGTTCGAGTGTGAGGCCGATGGACGGACCGCCGTAGTAGAGCAGAAAGAGTTGCACCAGAAACGGCGTGCCGCGGAACAGTTCGATATAGAAGCGCAAGAACCCGCGCACCCAGCGTCCGCAGAAGAGTTGCAGCACGGCAATCAGAAAGCCGATCAGGATGCCGATGGCGACGCCCGCGGCCCACGTGCCGACGGTCGTCGCGAGGCCCGCTGCGATCGGCTGCAGGTTGTGCGTGATGACGGTAGGGTCGAATTGCTGCATGGCTTGGCTCTCAGGCTTGCTGCAAGCGGTGTTCGGCGCCATGCGCGACCAGCGCGAGCGTCCCGCAGATGACGAAATAGATCAGCCCCGCGGCGAGATATGCCTCAAGCGGACGATAGGTGCTGGCGGCGATGTTCTGCGCGGTGCGGGTCAACTCGGCTACGCCGACCACCGAAATCAGCGACGAGGCCTTGATCAGCAACACCATCTCGTTGACGAGCGACGGCAAGGTCAGTCGGAAGGCCTGCGGCACCTGAATGCGCCGCAGCATGTCGAGCGGCGACATGCCGAGCATGCGCGCGGCTTCGATCTGCCCCGGCGGAATGCTCAGGAAGCCGCCCCGCAAAATTTCGGCGATGTACGAAGCGGAGCAGAGCGACACGGCGCTGATCGCCGCAACGAGCGGCGACACGTTGATGCCGACGAAGGGCAGCAGGTAGTACACCAGCAGCAATTGCACGAGCATCGGCACGCCGCGAAAGAAGAACACATACGCGCCGCCGAACATGCGCGCCGCGCGATGCGCCGACAGCCGCGCCGAACAGACGCCGATCGCGACGAAGAAGCCGATCACGAGCCCGGTGAGCGAAATGCCGACCGTGGCGATGGCCGCGTGCAGCAGCAGCGGCAGACCCTGAAGAAAGACAGGCATGCTGAACATGTGTCGGGCACCCGCTAGAGCAGACCAGCAGGCGCTGCCTGCCTAAGACCATACAGCCGGCAGCGTCCGCTTCAAGGCATCAGTAGATCAGTAGTTCGGCGTGGGCATGGTGATCGGCGAGTCCATCGCGACGCCGAACCACTTCTTCTGCAAGGCCGCGAGCCGCCCGTCGTCGTGCATCTTGACGAGCGCGGCGTTGAACGCGTCGTCGAGCGACTTGCTGTCCGGGTCCTTGCGCATGCAGTAGGCGAAGTACACCTTGGCGCCGAACGGCGGCTGCACCACGGCAAAGGTCTCGGGGCGCTGTTTCGCCACATAGGCGATGTTCGTCATCGAGTTGGCGACGGCGGCAATCCGGCCGGCGGCGAGGTCGGCGTAGGCCTGATTGTTGTCGACATATTCGCGGACTTCAGGCGGCTTCGGCAGCGTCGCGATGTAGGTCTTCAACTGGTCGAGCTGTGCCGATCCCTTGCCCGCACCGACCGTCTTGCCGGAGATATCCGAGGATTGCTTGAGCGACGTATCGCTTGCGCGTTTGAGCAGCGCGTCGGTGGCGTCCGCGATCGGCAGCGTGTACGCGTAGCGTTCCATGCGCGCCTTCGTCACCGTCAGCGGACCGCCGACCATGTCGAACTTGCCGGCTTCGAGACCGGGCAGCACGCTGGGCCAGGGCAGGTCGATAAAGCGGACCTTCACGCCTAGTTCCTTGCCGACCTCGGCAAACAGGTCCTTGTTGAAACCGGCTTGCTGACCGTTCTCGAGGAAGTCGAAAGGCGCGAACTGCATTTCCGTACCGACGACGAGTTCGCCCGCCGCCTTGACCTTGGCCAGTTGATCCGCGTGCGCGGCGGCACTCGCGGCGCACAACGCTAACACCATGAAACGACACTTCCAGCCTGCAAGGATGCTCATGAGAATCTCCGGTTGGCAAAGCGGTGTCGCGCCAGATGCGGTGTGGCGGCGCGCGGTATGCGGGGCAGTATATACCGCAGTTTTCGCGCGAAATAAATAATCCTGTTGTGCGCTGCGAAGAGGCACGTACGACGCTTGCAGCAAAGTGAAGACGCTGCTTGCGAAGGCGCTTTTGGCGGTATATACAACTGGGACAACGTGGGCGACGGCGTCGATTGGCAAGGGGTTCGAAGTATCGACGACGCGCTTGTTGGTCAGCTTGGTCAGCTTGGTCAGCTTGATTTGTCAGCTTATTCGGCGGCTCAAAGGCCATTCAGATCCGCCTCGTCTTTCGGGAGCTTTGCGATGCCGCCTGTCACCCGCATTCCGATCATCGACCTTGCCGGCGTGCGCGCCGGCGAGCCCGGCGCCATGCAGCGTGTCGGTCGTGAGATTCACGACGCGTGCACGACGATCGGGTTTTTCTACATCGTCAATCACGGTGTGCCGCAGTCGGCCATCGATGCGGCCGAACACGCGGCGCGCACGTTCTTCGCGTTTCCGGTGGAAACCAAACGCCGTGCCGCGGTGAATCAGCGGCATCGCGGCTTCAACGCGCTCGGCGATGCGACGATGTATCAGGCCAAACGCCCGGACTACAAGGAGTTTTTTAGCATCGGGCTGGAGTTGCCGGAAGACGATCCCGATGTGCTCGCAGGCCAGGCGCTGCGCGGGCCGAACAACTGGCCTGACTTCATGCCCGAGTTGCGCCCGGCGCTCTACGGCTATTACGAAGCGGTGGCGCAGTGCGGCGCCGGCCTGTTGCGCGCGGTGGCGGTGAGCCTCGGCGTCGACGAGCAGTTTTTTGCGCCGCGCTATACCAAGCGCATGCAGCGCACGCAGATGGTGTACTACCCGCCGCAGCCGCCGCAATCGGATGCCGACCAGTTCGGCGTGGCGCCGCATACCGACTACGGTTGCATCACCTTGCTGTGGCAGGACCAGGTAGGCGGCTTGCAGGTGCGCGAGATTGCCAACAATACCTGGGTCGATGCGCCGCCCATTCCAGGCAGCTTCGTCGTCAACGTCGGCGATCTGCTCGCGCGCTGGACCAACGACCGCTTTCGCTCGACGCTGCATCGTGTGATCAACGCGTCCGGACGCGAGCGCTATTCGATCGCCACGTTTTACGATCCGACTTACGGCGCCTCGGTCGATCCGCGCGAGCTCGGCACCAGCGAAGCCGACCTCAAATATCAACCGGTTGCGGCAGGCGACTATATTCTCGGGCGCATCAACGACTCGATGGGTTATCGAAAGAAGCAGGCCACACAGGGGACGACAGCATGACGAATGAGGACAGCGCCGCGCTTTCCACCACGCTCGCCTCGCTGCGCGAGGCGTTGGGGGATGACGCGGTACGCGTCGGCGCGCAGATCGGCGAACGCTCGATGACCGACTGGACGCGTCACGAGCCGACGCGTGCTGCGGCGTTGCTGTTGCCGCGTACGACAGAACAGGTGGCGCAGGCGCTGGCGATTTGCCACGCGGCGCATCAAACGGTAGTGCCGCAGGGAGGCATGACGGGCCTCGCCGGCGGTGCGATTCCGCGCGCCGTGGATATCGCGTTGTCGCTCGAGCGGCTCGCGGGCATCGAAGAAATCGATCCGGCTTCGGCAACCATGACCGTGCGGGCGGGCACCACCTTGCAGGCGGCGCAGGAGGCGGCAACGCAAGCGGGTTTCGAACTTGCGCTCGACCTCGGTGCGCGCGGGTCGTGCCAGATTGGCGGCAATCTCGCCACCAATGCGGGCGGCAATCGTGTGATCCAGTCCGGCACCGCACGCGATCAGGTGCTCGGGCTGGAGGTGGTGCTGGCGAGCGGCGCAGTCCTGAGTTCGCTCGGCAAGATGGTGAAGAACAATACCGGCTATGACCTGAAGCACTGGTTCATCGGGTCGGAGGGCACGCTCGGCGTGATTACCCGCGCGGTATTGCGCCTGCATCCGCGGCGCGCGGCGCGGCATACGGTGCTGGTCGCGCTGGATGATTACGATGCGGCGGTGAGGCTGCTGCGGCGCTTGTCGACGCGGTTTGGCAACGACATCGGTGCGTTCGAAATCATGTGGCCGGACTTCTACGATTTCGGCGTTGCCTTGACCAGTATGCGCTCGCCGTTTGGCGAAGCGCATCCGCTGTATGCGCTGATTGAACATGCGAGCTTCGATGCGGCCGATGATGGCGAGCGCTTTGCCGCGGCGCTGAATGAGGCACTGGACGCGCATGCCATTCGCGATGCCGTGATTGCGCAATCGATGGCCGACGCGCGCGCCTTATGGGCAGTGCGGGAATGCACGGCGGAGTTTCCGGTGAAGATGGATCCGATCAACTTCGACATCAGTCTGCCGATCGGCGAGATCGGTGTTTTTGTCGATCGCTGCCGTGCGGCGCTGGATCGTCAGTGGCCGGGGAATCGGTCGTACTTCTTCGGGCACATTGGCGACTCTAACTTGCATCTCACCGTGGATGGGCATTCGGTGCCTGGGGTTGCACATCATGCGGTGTATGCGTTTGTTTATGACATGCTTGGGCCGTTGCATGGGTCGGTGTCGGCGGAGCATGGGATCGGCTCGCTGAAGCGCGAGTTCTTGCCGGTCTCGCGCTCGCGTGAGGAACTGGCCGCGATGGCGGCGATCAAGCACGCGCTGGATCCGCGTGGGATTTTGAATCCGGGGAAAGTGTTATGAGGGCGACTGGGCCAAACGGGGCGCCCAGCGTCCGCAGCGCGGGCGGAACGCTGTCCCGCCCGACAGCGTCTCAATACGCGGCATGCTCCAGCAACTCATTCGCATAGCGCCGATAAAGCCACGACAGCGCCGAGGCCGCGAGTACGATAAACCCGGTATTGACGAACGCCAGCCCGATCGCAAACACGGTGGACGCGCCCTGCAAACTGGTCAGCAGCATCCTCGGGCCGAGTACCTCGAGCAGGATGATCCAGACGATCAGCAGCGGCAAATACGAAACGAATACGACGCCGAAGATGCTCCAGAAATGCCCCCGGCTGTCCTTCCACGCCGCGCGCAGCGTCAGCGCGCCACCGAGCGAGACGGCGGGATAGAGCAGACTGAGGCGGACCATCGCGAACATGTACGCCAGCATGACGACGGCGCCGACCAGCACGATACCGCCCGAACGTATTTCGCGTACCAGCAGGACCAGCGCGATGGAGAGCACGACGATACCCAGCGTCAGACCCACCGAGATCAACGCAAAGCGCCCAAGGGGTTTGCCGCCCAATGGCAGCAGAGGCTGGGTGCCTTCGCCGAGCAGCACGAAACGGTGGACCTTGATGGTCAGGCAGCAGTAGATGACGAGTTGCAGGATCGAGAAAACCATGCTGCCGAGCGCATGACTGGCTCTTGCCGCGGCGTCGAGTTCGGCGCCGCCGGACGGAACGTACTGAAAGGAACCGGAAAGCAGCGTCAGACAGGCAATCACGGCAAACACCCCGAGGAACCATCCCGGCATCTGAACGATCGCTTGCCACGTGCTGATCCAGCTATTCCTGACGCAGGTACCGAAGGTCAATTGTTCCATTGGGTGATTGGCGTGGCTTTATTGGTGTATTGGATTGATGCGGATTAGATACATCCGCACTTGCGCGCCCCGGTGCGCCGAATGGTTCGGATCATAAAACAATTTGCCCGCGCGGTCTGCAATCCCTCCGCCTCATCCACGAACGACTCAACCTGACGGCACACGCTTCATTGCGCATCCAGATACCGCACGATCAGCGGAAAAACATCCACCGCCGCATTCTTGCCGAAGATGCAGTCGAGATGCCCATAGCCCGGGATCAGATGCCGCTCGTATTGCTGTGCGCCGAAGCGACTCACCAGCAAGTCATAGGTCTTCGCCGTGCTGATCGGCAGGTAGCAGCGGTTCTCGGTGCCGTGAATGAAACATATGGGCAAGTTCATGCCCTCGAGGTTGCGCAGATAGACGTCCATGCCGTCCGCGTCCACCACGTGTCCCGCGCGCACCATCGCCGCGAGTTGAACGAATAGCTCGACGTTGTGCACGCCGAACAATTCCTGCAGATTGGCATGCAGTTGTTCGCCGAGCTGCGCATGCTCGTAGACCAGACCGTAGAGGAAGGTCGCGCGATGACACAGCGCGTTGCCGCAGCCTTCATCGTGCCCGACCGGATACACCCGCAGCGCCTCGTCGAGCAGATTGTCCGGCCAGTTGCCGGCGCGTGTCAGGACCGTGAGATCGCGTACGCCGAGATGCTCGAGAATCTCCGGCATATGCAGGCCCGCCTTGATGCGTTGCATTGCGCCGGGAATCGGATGCGCGGACACCTGCGACAGCAGCGCCGAGCGCACGCCAGTGAGTCCCGACAGCAGGGACATCGAGAAAGCCACGGCGCCGAAGCAGTGCGCCACCACCTGAATCTGCGCTGCGCCCGTTAGCTGCCTGACCTTCGCCACTGCGGCCGGAATGTCCTCGCGGGCAATCGCATCCGCGGTGGTGGGCTCGAGCGCGCTCGGCAGTTCGATGCTCACGCGCAGGTCGACGAGCCACACGTCGTAGCCGGTCGCGCACATGAATTCGACGAGGTTGGTCTCGACCAGGTCCGTCGCAAAGATCCGGCTCGACACGCCGGAACCGTGAATCAGCAGCACAGGTCCTTTATCGCCCGCGTGGTAGCGCGTCAGTTTCAGTGTCTTGCTGGGCGGCTCAGACGTGTTGAACCACGTCAGCTCCGGCGCGGGTGCGCGCAATGCACGCTTCAGACGCGGCGCCGCGGCGTCGGTGCTGAGGAACTGCAACGGCGCCGCGACGCCGCCATATTCCGTGAACAGCACCCCGCCGAAGAACTTGCCGAACTTCAGCGTCCAGTCGAGCCGCGTCTCGAGATCCGGCGTGTTCGTCACTTCGATGGTGCGCATCTGCCTGAGGAAGTTCTCGGGCGTGATGATGAGCGTCGCCTTGCCGATCACGGGCGCATCCGCCGCCTCGGAGGTGCGGATCTGCGCGTATAGCGTATTGGTCTGCGGCCACAGTTCGAGCAGCGACGAGCGGGTGATGATCTTCTGGCCGAACAGGTAATAGCGCGTGCCTTCCACCGATTCGAGCGTCATGTGGTAATTCATGTCGCGCCGGTCGACCTCGGTTTCGTCGACGACGAACAGATTGAAGAGGCCGTCGGCAATCGTCATCGGCTGTGCCGACAAGGCCGGACACGTCAGTGTGCCCACGGTGTGCGCGGCGTGCTGCGGACTGCTGAGCATCTCGGCGAGATCGTCGGATTCGACGGTGAGCGTGAAGCTCATCGGGCTGGCGTCGGGCGCAGGCGCGTCGGCCGGGCCGTCTGCCGGCGCGCCGGGCGCATAGCTGCCGACCATGGTTTCGGTGAAGCGCAGGCCGATCTTCTGCGGCGGCGGCGGGGCGACGTCGCCTGGCGACGTGTAGTCGATCGGCCAGCCGTGCGCCGCGGCGAGTTGCGCGCAGTTGCGCTCGGCCAGCGCCGAGATGGTCAGGAGCGGATTCACGCCTAGCGAGAGCGGCACCACCGCGCCGTCCATCACGTACAGGCCGGGGTGTACGTCGGTGCCCGTCGCGGCGGAAAACACGCGGCCCGCCTGATCGACGACGCCGTTTTCCGCCGCCTCCGCCATTCCGCAACCGCCTAGCGGATGGACCGTCACCAGGCCGTCGCCGAGCAGCCTCGCGGAAATCGGATCGCGCACGTACTCGCCGCCTAACGCCACGGTGGCCGCTTCGAGAGTCTTTTCGATGGTGGCGTAGATGGGCTGCTTGCCGGCGTTGGGCCAGCGGATGCGCGGCCGGCCCTGTTCGACGACAATCTGCCCGCTGTCGTCGTCGTGCGCCATCACGAGGTAGGTCTGCGTGTGATTCATGGCGCCGTGATAGGGGCCGCGCAGCAGGCTTTCGACGATACGAGCGCCGGCGTCCAGCGAGCCGCTCCGCGACGCCAGCTCGGGCACCTTCACGCCCTCGGCCGGTGCGGCGAGGCCCAGCACGCCCATCATCGCGAGCCCAACCGGTCCGGCGAGCGAGCCTTCCTCGATCACGAAGCCGTCCGTCACGTTGGGTGTGTTGCGGTGATCGATCAGGCCGGTGATCGTCGGCCCCACCGGCGGAATTTCTCCCTCCTTGTGCGCGCCCCAGCCGATGCCGTTGATCGGCACTTCGGTGTTGTACGCGAATGAGAGCACGTCGCCGTTGCCGGTGAAGTGCTGGCCGAGCTGGCTGGACACCGGCAGTCCCGCCTCGCGTGAGCGCAACAGGATGGCGGTCGAGCCGAGCGTGCCCGCGGACAGGATCACGATGTCCGCGCTGATGGCAAGCTCCGGCGCGTCATAGATTTCGCGCCCAAGGCCCACCAGTTGATAGCGCACGCGCCATTGTCGGGTGGCCTCGTCGCGTACGACGGAATGTACCGCCACGCCCGTGAAAATCTGCGCGCCGTGCGCGACGGCGTCGGGCAGATAGTTCATGTGGGTGGAATTCTTCGCCTCATGGTTGCAGCCGGCGTTGCAATCCCCGCAGCCGACACAGCGCTTCTGCTCGACCCCCGCCGCGTTCTTGCCGTCCTGGAAGGTGACCGTAATGGGCGGCCGCGAGAAACGGTCCTCCATGCCGAGCACCTGCGCCGAACGGGCGAGCGCATTGAGCTTGGGCAGGGAAGGGAAGTCGGCCGGCACGGGCGAGGGCTGCAGCATGGCCTCGGCGCGCGCATAGCCGGCGGCGAGTCCCGCCTGGTCGGCGCGCACGGCGGCAGGCCAGCGCGGGTCTTGCCACAGGCGCGGATCGGGCCGCAGCGCCACGTTGGCATTGATCAGCGAGGTGCCGCCCAGGCCGCAGCCGACCACCGCGTTGACGTCGGGATTGACGTGCACTTCCAGCAGCGCGAGCGGCGAGCCGATCTGCGCGAGCCCGGTGTTGTACTGCACCTGGCCGGCGCCCTCGAGCGGCGTGGCAGGAAACTCGCCCGCCATGAATTCGCGGCCGCGCTCCAGCAGGCACACGTTGCGCCCCGCGCGTGCCATCCGGCTCGCCACAATGGCGCCCCCGTAGCCCGACCCGACAATCACGATTTCGTAGTGCGGCTGCAGCGCTTCGATGGCGCTGGATAAGCGGTTCATCATGACCACCTCGTGACACAACGGTGATTCAGGGTGGGGGAGCCCTGACTGGTGAGGATGCCTGAGCGCTGCGCGGCTTTCTTATCGTAGGCGGTGACCGGCTGCAAACAAAGCAACATCGCGCGGCACGCGGCGGCGGTTCGATACCGGTACGCCGCCCTGCGAGCGTGGCGCCGTGCTATTAGGCGGCCACTTCATTCAGTTCGCTGTCGCTCGATTCGGCGGCGAGCAGGTTCAGCGCGATCAGAATGGCTGCGCGGTTTTCGGCTTCGATCTCGATGCCGAGCACGTCGATCAGCCAGCGGCCGATCTTCGTATTGGAAAAATCGCCGGCGTCGCCCGTCTTTTTCATGGTGACGCCGAGTTTGACGGCGCGATAGTGATACGAGGGCACGCGATGCTGTGCAGCCACCGCCGACAGTCCACCTTTGCATTCCGAGCACCAGCCGAGGCTGCCGGCCAGCACGATCCGCTCCGGCTCGTCGAGGCCGCCGATAAAGGTGCGCGCGGCAAGGCGCACGCGCGCTTCGTCGAGGCCGTACTGCAGCAGGACGCTTTCGACGGGGTCTTCGAGCGCATGGGCGTGCAGGTCGATTTCCTGTTCCATGCCTTCGTTTTCCATCGACACGTTGCGCTGATGGCAGGCGCTGCGCAGGCAGTCGATCAGATAGCGGCGGAAATACGCACAGAGGGCATAGCCGTTGGACGGCGCGCTTTCGGGGCAGGCGTGGGTATCGGAATGGCCGGGGGTGAGGCGCAGCACCCGGGAGAAGATGAACTGCGCGACCAGTTCTTCCTTATCCTCGCCGAGCGCCTGCAATTCGAGCGGATGGTAGGTGCGCAGCGCCCGCTTGACCAGATCGACCATCGACACCATTTCGTCGCCGGACAGGTGGGTACGACGACGCCACAGGTCGGGCAGGATCGCATTGTCCAGGTTGCGGACGAACTCGCGGCTCGGTACAGCGCCCATGAAAGCCTCCGTCGAAGGATGGGGCAAGGCGCGCGGCGGACCCCGCAAAGGGGGCGGCGAAGGCCGTCTGGGAAGACTTTCGGCCGCGCTGGAAAGTGACTTCAGTATGGTTTTTGCGCGCGCTTTCGCCTATATGGATTAAGTGATAGCTGACAGGTAAACTGCCGGGTAAACCAAACGCGCATGGAGACAGCACGATGCGGGGCGATCCCATCCAGCGAGCGATCGACGAAGACCTGGTGCGTGTGCTGTATGCACAAGACGCCATGGCGTTCTTCACGCATTGGTTTGCGATCGCGGTGCTCGTGTCCATCTACTGGGACGACATGCCGTATCCGCAGCGCTTCTTCGCCTGCTTTGCGTTCTATGCGGTAGCGAACTGCGCCTCGCTAGGGCTGTGGCTGTGGCGCCGCCGCCGGCCGGACGCGCTCACCGCGCGCAACTGGATCAGGCTGCACGCGTTGCGCGGCGTGCTGCTGTACAGCGCACCGGGCCTCGCGATCTGGTTCGCGTTTCATAGCCACCAGGCCGATCTGCCGGTGCTGCACACCGTCATGCTGGTGACGCTGGCGGCAGGCGTGTTCATGTCGAACGGTTTCGACGTGCTCAACTTCTCGACCGGCATCATCTTCGTCCTGCTGCCGGCTATCGTGCTGCTGTTCGGCAGCCATAACTTCGACCGCACCATTCTCGCGATCGTCCTCGCGTTCTTCTTTTGCGCCATCAACATCTATTCGGTGAGCTATCGCAAGCTGTTCCAGCGGGTCGTGCAGGCGCGCGTCGATCAGCAGCAACTGGCGGAATCGCTGGCCGAGCAAAAGCAGGTCGCCGAAGAGGCGAGTCTCGCCAAGACCCGCTTTTTTGCCGCGGCGAGCCACGATCTGCGTCAGCCGCTGCATGCCATCGGCCTGCTCGCGGCCTCGCTCAACGACGCCTCCGTGACCCCCGCGCAGCACGGCAAGACCGCGGCGCACATCGTCAACAACGTCGAAGCGCTCAACCAGTTGTTCAATCAGGTGCTCGATCTGGCGCGGCTCGAAAGCGGCGTCACCCAGGTGATCCGGCTGCATTTCCGGCTCGATGAACTGTTCGAGCGGGTCGGCAGCCAGTACCGGCCGCAGGCGGCGGCGAAGGGGCTGGCGCTGCGCATCGCGCCCACCACGATGGTTGTGCACGACGATCCGGTGCTGCTCGAACGGGTGCTGAGCAACCTGCTCTCGAATGCGGTGCGCTATACCGAGGACGGCGCGATCTGGCTGGGCCTGCGGCGCGCCGGCCGGCGCGGCGGCGGCTATATCGAGGTACGCGATTCCGGCATCGGCATTCCCGCGGCCGAGCAGGAGCGCATCTTCGAGGAGTTCTATCAGGTCGCCAATCCGCAGCGCGACGCGCGTCAGGGGCATGGCCTCGGCCTGCCGACCGTCAAGCGGCTGGTTGGCCTGCTGGGCGGCGAATTGGCTTTGCGCTCGGCGCCGGGGCGCGGCTCGGTGTTCCGCTTTTCGGTTCAGGCCGGCGACCCGGACGGGATTGTGGCGAGCCTGAGCGACGCGGTGGTGGGCGGGCCGTCGGCGCAGGGACGGCACGTACTGTGCATCGACGATGACCCCTCGATTCTCGAAGGACTGACGAGTCTGCTTGGACGTTGGGGCTGTGTGGCGCAGGGCGTGCGCGATGAAGCGCTGGCACTGCGGGCGCTCGCCGAGGGCTTCGTGCCGGACGCGGTGCTATGCGACTACCAGTTGGCGAACCACCGCACCGGCGCGCAGGCGCTAAGCGCGGTGCGCGACGCGCTGCAGCGCAACGGACACGAAGGCGCCGTGATGCTGCTGATTACCGGCGATATGGCCTCGGGCGAACTGGCTATGCTTGCGACCCAGGGGATTCCGGTGCTGCACAAGCCGGTCACGCCGGCGCGCCTGCGGCGCACGCTGGAGACGCTGTGGCAGCAGGCGCAACGCGACGGCGCCAGGGCGACGGCGTAGCCCGCCCTAAAGCGTCTTCCCGGCTTCGAGCCAGCCGTTGATGACCGCAATCGCGGTGGAGCGGTTGTGAACGCCAAGCGCCCGAAAGATCACCGACAGATGCACCTTGACGGTCCCCTCCGCGACACCCAGCTCGCGCGCAATCATCTTGTTGGTCCAGCCGCGGTGCACCAGCCGCATGATGTCCTGTTGCCGCGGCGAGAGATTCTCCAGCAGATGCTGCTGATGCGGCTGCAGCGCGGTGACCTGGACAAGCGGTTCGGTCAATGAGGGGGCGGCGGTCGCGGTCGCTGCGCTGGCGCTGGCCGTGCCGGCCGGTGCGTTTTGCGCCGCGGCTTCACGCGTGCCGAGCAGGCTCAATGCTTCCATCGGCACATACGCGCCGCCGGACAGCACGAGCTCGATCGCCTTCAGCATGACGCTGGCGGGCTGGCGTTTCGGCACGAAGCCGAGCGCGCCGGCCGCGAGGACCGCACGCATTTCATCGGGCGACTCTTCGGCGGAAAGCACCACCACCGGCAAGGCCGGATGTTCTTTGAGGAGAATTTCGAGGGATGCCGCGCCACTCATGCCGGGCATGTGCAGATCGACGATCGCCAGATCGTGATCGGCGTCGGGCCGCGCGGCGGCGGCGAGCGACTCCCAGGTGTCGGCCTCGTCGAACTGCGCGTCCGGGTCGAGTCCGCGTAGCAATCCCTTGACGCCCTGGCGGATCAGTTCATGGTCGTCGGCCACTAGAAACTTCATGATGTCTCCGCGTGTCGGCACTGCGCGTTAATATTTTCCACCGTTATTCCGCCGATGCCGGACGCGGATGGCGCGTCCCCCGTCCTGCGCCATCCGTCCCGTCAGGCCGCCTGGCCAAGCGTGGCCTTCTCTACCCCGTGCCTTCCTGACTGCAAGGCTTATGTTCTAACGTTGCGTTGCTGGTGCTTCACCACCCGATGTCGCGATCATATGCTTGATCGGCGTCTACGGGTGTCTCTCAGGGCGCTCGGGCGGCGTCTTCGGCTCCTGTACGGATCCCCCGCGCAGCAGCAAACGGTGCCGGTGCCGGCGGCGAGGAAGTTTCCTGCGCTGCCGGCGGGACGGCCCGGTCGTGCGTTGTCTGGCACGCCGGTTCGCATCCCTTCACCTGACGACCGGATTGGCTGCGGCCTGCTACATAGACGTGCATGTTCGCCCGATTTTAAAGCACCGGATGTGAGGTTTAACAATTGCGTCCGCCTTGCCGTCCCCCGGATGGCCGCGTGACCACGTGACGGCATGACCGGCGGCCGTCCGTCACCGCACGGCGAAGAGCGTCAGGTTCATGAGGATCTTGAAGGCGAAGCCGAGCGACATGGCGCCCCCCACGCCGACGCACCACAGCGTGATAAACCAGACCCAGCCGGGCAGCGCGCGCCGCATGGGCGCGGCGGGCGGCTGCTGCGGCTTAGTGATAGTGATGTTGGTCGTCATGGCTCACCTTGCCGCGAAATACCCAGTAACCCAGCGTCGTATAGGTCAGGATGATGGGAATGATCACCGCGGCGCCCGCCAGCGTGAACATCTGGCTCGAACGCGGCGCGGCCGCTTGCCAGAGGGTCATGCTGGACGGAATCGCATACGGCCACAGGCTCACCAGCAGGCCCAGATAGCCGATCAGCACGAGCGCAAGCGCCAGCACGAAAGGCGTCTTGTGATGCCGCTCGCGCACCGCCCGGCGCATGAAGAACGCGCACACCGCGACGAGGAACGGCACGGGCAGCAGACGGTAGAACAGACCCGACGCAAACCAGCGCTGCGCGATATTGGGATCTTGCAGCGGCGTCCACAGGCTGACCATGGCGATGAAGGCGAGCAGGACGACGGTCAGCGGCCACACGACCCGATGCAGGCGGCGCTGCAGATCGCCTTCGGTTTTGGCGACCAGCCAGCAGCAGCCGAGCAGCGCATACGTGACGACGAGTCCAAGACCTGTCAATAGGCTGAACGGCGTGAGCCAGTCGAAGGCGCTGCCCGCATAGCTGCCGTCGACGACCGGAATGCCCTGCAGGAACGACCCCAGCACGATGCCCTGGAAGAACGCCGCACCGGCCGAGCCGCCGATAAACGCCAGATCCCACAGATGTTTGGTGCGGTTCGCCTTGGCGCGCAGTTCGAACGACACGCCCCGGAAGATCAGGCAGGCGAGCATGAAAATCAGCGGCAGATACAGCGCCGACAACACGGTCGAGTAGACCACTGGGAACACCGCGAACAGCCCGGCGCCGCCGAGCACCAGCCAGGTCTCGTTGCCGTCCCAGACGGGCGCGACGGTGTTCATCATCAGATTGCGCTCTTTCTCATCGGGAAAGAACGGAAACACGATGCCGATGCCCAGATCGAAGCCGTCGAGCACCACATACATGAAGAGGCCCAGCGCGATGATCGCGGCCCACACTACGGTGACATCCATTTTCTAACCTCGGTACGGTGTGATTCAGGCTGCGTCGATCAGTCGATCGGCGGCCGGCATGGGGCGGCGTGCGGGTGTGCCAGGCGAGTGAGCGGGTACGCCATGCGGTGTCTGGCCGGGCAACGCCGGACCCGAGCGCATCAGCTTGAGCATGTAGTAGATGCCGGTGCCGAACACGAGGAAGTAGACGATCACGAAGGCCATCAGCGAGATGCCCACCTGCTGCGTGGTGAGCGGCGACACCGCCTGCGAGGTGCGCATGACGCCGTACACGACCCATGGCTGGCGACCGGCTTCCGTGGTCACCCAACCGGCCAGCAGCGTGATGAAACCGCTCGGGCCCATCGCGACCGCGAGCTTTTGAAACCACTTCGCGTCATACAGCTTGCCGCGCCGGCGCAGCACCCAGGCGGTGATCGACATCACGATCATCAGCACGCCGAGCCCTGCCATCACGCGGAAGCTCCAGAACACGATGGTCGAATCCGGCCGGTCCTCAGGCGGGAATTCCTTCAGGCCGCGAATCTCGCCGTTCCAGCTGTGCGTGAGAATCAGGCTGCCCAGATGCGGGATCGAGATTGCATCGCGCGTGGTCTCGGCCTTCATGTCGGGAATGCCGAACAGGTTGAGCGCCGTGCCGCCTTTCTCGGTGTTCCACAGGCCTTCGATGGCTGCGATCTTGGCCGGCTGGTACTTGCGGGTGTTCAGGCCGTGCTGGTCGCCGACGAAGGCCTGGATCGGCGTGAGGATCAACAGCAGCCACAGCGCCATGGAAAACATCTTTTTCACGGCCGGGTCGCGGCGGCCCTTGAGCAGATGCCACGCACCCACGGCGGCCACCACCAGCGCTGCGACGATAAATGCAGCCAGCGCCATATGCGCGAGCCGGTACGGGAACGAGGGGTTGAAGACGATCTTGAACCAGTCGAGCGGCACGACATGGCCGTTTTCGACAGCAAAGCCTTGCGGCGTCTGCATCCAGCTATTGGAGGCGAGGATCCAGAAGGTGGAGATCAGCGTGCCGACGGCGACCATCAGCGTGGCGCCGAAATGCGCGCGCGGACCCACGCGCTGCCAGCCGAACAGCATGATGCCGAGAAAGCCCGCTTCGAGGAAGAAGGCGGTCATGACCTCGTACATCAGCAGCGGCCCGGTGATCGGACCGGCGAAACGGGAGAAGCCCGACCAGTTGGTGCCGAACTCGTAGCTCATCACGACGCCGGAAACGACGCCCATGCCGAAAGCCACTGCAAAGATCTTCGACCAGAACAGACACAGATCTTTGTAGTAGGCCTTACCGGTTTTGAGCCAGCGCCATTCGAGCACCGCGATGAAGCTGGCGAGTCCGATGCTCAGGGCGGGAAAGACGATATGAAACGAGACCGTGAACGCGAACTGAATGCGCGCCAGGTCAAATGCGGAAATTGTCGAAGCGGGGTTCATAGCGCTAATGCCGGAAAACAGCCTACGCGCGTCGACCGTTGTCGGTGCGCACTGCAGTGTGTGCAGATCGCGCAAGAGTAGGGGAATGCGCAGTATTTTGCTGCATCGCGACGTGCGTCGAAAAGCCGCGCAGAAACTGCTGATGTGACGATTTAGAGATACTAAATCGTTGATCAGTATCAAATTTTTGCCGGAGCGCCGCACATGATGATGCGGCACTCGAAATGGAAACTGCGTCAATACACCGCGCTGCAGCAGACGCTGCCAGGCGCGGTTGGTTTAGATCAGGCGATGGTAATGACGAGCTTCTTGCCGCATGCGGCGGCGTATTTACGCAAGGTTTCGATGGACGGCGAATGCTGACCCGACTCCAGCGCGCGCTCGAGCCGCGTCACGGCCGGCGCGTGGGTGCCCATGCGTTCGGCGACCTGCGCCTGGCTCAACCCGGCGGCGTGACGTGCCGCGAGCATCTGGTCGAGCACGGCGTATTCTTCGCGATTCAGCCGTTCTACTTCCGCGCGGACTTCAGGGTCCGCGAGGGCCAACTTCCGCAATTCCTTATACGTTGCCACGTTTGACCTCCAGCAATCTTGTACGAGCCACTTCCAGTTCGTTTCGCGGCGTGTCTTGCGACTTCTTCACGAAGGCGTGAAGCATGACGACACGACAGTCCACGACCGAGCAATAGAACACTCTGGCAATTCCCTCTGCTCCTTTCAACCGCATCTCGAAGAGGCCGCCGCCCATGGATTGGGTGTGCGGTTCCCCGAGATTCGGACCGTATTGCTCCATTCGATCGGCCAGCGTGATGAAGCGCGCCAGCAATGTCTTGGGCAACGAAGCCACCTGGGTTTTGACCTTCTCACTATAAAAGTCGATCTCAAATGCCATTGGAATCCATCATAACAAATATGTTACCGTCAAGCAAGCCCCTCTTCAGCCCCTCTTCAGACCGATCGAATCATTTTCGCGGCGGCATCTGCGTGGAATCTGGAGATGCCAGCCGCATCGTGAGCGTGGATCAGGAGCGGGGAAGGCGAGGCGCCTTTGCTACCGGAGGAGAAACTCAGGATAACGGAATGAATTCGTTCCGGGCATCGGCCGAATGGCTAGCTTTGGGAGGCGTCAGGCGGCCTCGGAGTGGGGGACGACGCAGGATGGCGTCCTACGCGATGGTAAGAAGTGTTTGAATCTGTAAATTGACATTTGGTGCCGACGATATGAGTCGGCACTCGCAGGCCCGTGCGATGCGGGTGTGCCTTGACGCAGGCTTTCCTCGGACGTAAGGACTACCTGCTGCGCCGTTACAAACGCAGTTTTTGCATCTTGAGGGGCGCTCAGGCAACGGATATTGTCGGGGCTCTCGTGTGATCGACCCCGACACGCGAGTGTGGTCTCGCGGCGTCCCGCTTCAATGCGGTGACGCCGTCTTTTTTTGCATGCAGCGCCAGCGCGTGTCCGCGCCAGGCGCAATCGCATGCAGCGATGGCCGGCCTAGGCGTCGCTCCAAAGCTTGCCACCCGTTGCCCAGTTTTCGCGCTTCACGTCGGTCAGGATGATCTCGACCGAGTTCGGCTCGACCCCGAGCGAGTCGCAGGTCGCTTTCGTGATGGCTTCGACAAATTTGCGTTTCTGCTCGAGCGTGCGTCCTTCGAACAGTTCGACATGAAACGTAGGCATGGGGATTCTCCGTGAATGAAGTTGATGGTCAATGGGGTGTCGAGAACGAATGCAGGCGCACGCACGCGCACGCGTCAGTTGCGATACGAGCCGTCGATGCGATCCAGCTTGCGCAACAGCGCAGGCCATTCCAGCGTGCCTTCCACGGCGCCGCCGTCATACAGTTGCTCGGCCGTGCGGTCCGCCACCGCGGCGCACGGCAGCACCAGCTCCATGCCGCCGGCTTGCGCCTGCAACTGGATCTCACAGGCCTTGATCAGCGTCGCCATCAGCACGTAGGCTTCCGCGACCGTACGGCCGGCAGTCAGCGTGCCGTGATTGCGCAGCAGCATGGCGGACTTGTCGCCGAGATGGGCTACAAGCCGTTCGCCCTCTGCCGGGCTGAACGCCAGCCCCTCGTACTCGTGATAGGCGAGCTGTCGATGAAAACGCAGCGCGTGCTGAGATGCCGGCAACAAGCCGGCCGGCTGCAACGAAACCGCGATGCCGGCCGTGTTGTGCAGATGCATGACGCAGAACGCGTCGGCGCGTGCCGCGTGCACGGCCGCATGCAAAGCGAAACCGGTGGCGTTGACCGGATGCTCGCTGGCCCCGACGATGTGGCCGGCAATATCGATCTTCACCAGGTTGGAGGCGCAGACTTCGTCGAAGGCGAGGCCGAACGGATTGATCAGAAAGTGGCCCGGCTCGTCGGGGACGCTCGCGGAGATGTGCGTATAGACGAGGTCGTCCCAGCCGTTTAACGCGGCGAGCCGATAGGCGGCGGCCAGATCGACGCGGGTCTGCTGTTCCGCGGCGGACAATGGGCCCGCCGCGGCGATGCGTCCGGCGGGCGTGTGAGTGAACGACATGATGTCTTCGATCCCATCCATGGGTTGCGGGTAAAACGGCCGTTACCTGACGGCTAACCGGTGCGCGTGACCGAGCGCGGCGGCCGTCGCGAGTGGGCTGGCTTGAGCAGGGTGCGCGCGCGCTTGCCGTGCTGCCAGCGGCGCACCAGTGCCTGCACGCTCCACGTCGCGGCCACGAACGGCGCCGTCATGGCCGGCAATCCGTAGCGCGACGCCAACTGTTGCAGAACGATCACCAGCAGGATTGCTCCGAGCGCCGCGATCCAGCCGGCTTCGGCGAGCGCGAGCGCCGTCAGCGCGCCGTTGAATCCTAGCAGGCCTGCGTCAAACGAGGCAGGGCTCGCGCCGAGCAGCAGATGCGCCGCGCTGGTGATACTTGCGCCTGCCAGCGCGCACGCTGCCAGCCGGTACGACGACGCAGCGATGCCGGCCAGCACCAGCACGCCCGCTATCGCGCCCGCTGCAAAGCCTGTCTGCGCGAGTCCCGCAAGCACGCCGTCCGGGATGCGGGAAAAGGCGGCGAGGTGGGCGGGTCCAGGTGGCGCTGCACCGGGTTTGAGCAACGGCAGCCACAGCCAGGTGACGATCAGGCAAGGGCTCGAATAGACGCTTGGCGCGCCTCGCGTGCGCAGCCAGCGTGACCACGGCTCGATGCCCCAGCCCGTGACGAGGCCCGCGAGAATCGCCACTGCGGCGGCGGTGGCGTCGTCGGCAATAAAGGTGAATGCGGCGAGTCCTGCCAGGGCGCCATTGAAGCCGTGCAGTCCGTCGCGCGTATCGGCTTCGCAGTGGCCGGCCAGCACCGCGCCGATATTGGCCGCCACGGCGCCGCTCAGCGCCGCGCAGGCGAGACGCGGGTCGCTGACGAGCCATGCCGCGACGAGGCATGCGCCGGTGAAGGCGTTGCGCTGCAGGACGATCTGACCGAGACTGCGCAACAGCGTGCGCAGCGCGGCGGATTCTGCTGGATGGGATGCTGCGTGCATGGTGGCGAGGCAGTGCGACGGAGTGGCGATGTGGCTCAGTGGAGGGGCCGCGTGCCGCGAAGGCGTTGCGGTTGATGCTTTGCGAACCGCGAGCATAGGGCAGCCGCGTCGCGCCCGTCATCCCGGCGCGATGATAGTGGCTATTTGCGATGCGCGTTGCGTGGACAGCGCACACCGCCCGGTCTTGCTACGATAGTTCTCCGGCACGCGCGGCCTCGTGCGCAGACGCTTGCGAACCCGTGCCCGCCGCGCCGATCCTCAAGGAGGCAAAACCATGCGTGAAGTACGTTGGACATCGGAAGAGGGCGACGGCATCGAACACCTGGCGTTCGATGCGCGCGACGAAGGGTTCTTCGTGGAGAGCGTCGTGGTCGGGCAGCGCTATGGGAAGGCTTACGGCCTGTACTACCGGGTGCGCTGCGATCCGCGCTGGCACGTCACCTACGCCTTCCTCAAGATCACGGGCGGCGGCGAACTGGAGCTGCACGGCGACGGCGAGGGTCATTGGCGCGATGGCCAGGGCGGCACGCTCGCTGCCATAGAAGGTTGTATCGACATCGATATCGCGGCGACGCCGTTTACCAACACGCTGCCCATCCGCCGTCTGCAACTGGCCGAAGGCGAGCGCCGGCCGATCGAGGTGGCGTACATCTCGACACCGGATCTGCAGGTCACACGCGTCGAGCAAGCCTACTCGTGCATCGCCTTGAACCGCGAATATCGTTATGAAGGGATCTTTCGCCACTTCAGCGCCAACCTGACCGTGGACGAAGACGGCCTGGTGATCGACTACCCCACGCTGTTCACGCGCTTGCCGCGAACGCGCTGACGCCGTTCACCCTCGCAAGCGGCGGATGTTGAGCGGCGAAGCGGTCGATCCGCGCGGCAATGCCCGCGGGATCGCGCAGCACGACCCAGTGGCCGGCGTCGATCGGCTCGCGCGTATAGTCGCCGAGCCAGTGTTCGAGCCCGAGCGAGAGCGCCGGCCCCACGTAATGATCGCGCAAGGGCACGATGAATTGCACCGGCGCATGGGCTCGGCGCGCACGGGGATGAAACAGGCGGTCGATGAAGTTGGCCCGGTACAGGTTCAGACCGTTGAGGCCATTGCGTAGCTGGGCGGGGTCGCGTTCAACGCGAACATGCTCGGAGAAGCGCAACCACAGGGGCCAGCCACGCGCGACGCCGCCACGCCATGCGAGCTCCGGCAAGAGCGGCAGATGAAACAGATAGATGTACCAGGACTTCAGCGCTTGCCTTAGACCGTTCGCGATTCGCCGCGCGGCGGGTTGCCCGGAGGACGCTCCGCCGTGGCCGCGCAGGCCGAGCGCGGCATGGTCGAGACACGGGCCGGAGATCGACGTGTACGACGCAATGCGGCCTTCGAACGCCACGCTCGTGACGGCCTCCCAGCTCTGGATCGACCCCCAGTCGTGGCCGACCAGATGAAACGCTTCGCCACCGCAGGTCGCATCGGCGACGGCGGCGAGATCGGCGGCGAGCCGCTCGAGACGATAGCCGGCCCGGCGAGGCGGCGCCTCCGAGGCGCCGGCGCCACGTACATCGTAGGTAATCACGCGGTAGCGCCGGTCTAGTTGCGCCCGCAACGGTTCCCACACCGCAGCCGAATCCGGATAGCCATGCACCAGCACCAGCGGTGGTGCTTCGCGCGGCCCGCTGACGTACACCGCGAGGCGTACGTCGCCGGCGTCGACGACCAGCGCGTCGCGTATCACGCGACCGCCCGCACGCCGCGGCGGCTTGCTTTCAGCGCGGCCGGATTGGCGGCGTTGGCCGAATCGACCGCGGCGACGAGACCGTCGATACGCGTCAGTTGCGCACGATTGTCGTGATCCCACGGGTGGTAGCTCGGCTTGAAAAAACGCAGCCATTCCATGGCGATGCCCGGAAACACGCCGTGCCTCGGTCCGTAGAGGAACTTGACGACCCGCCCCATGCCGCGCAGATGACCGCCGCGTTTGCGATCGGCGATCAGGAGGCGTACGTGGTAGTCGAACACAATCAGCCAGAACACCAGCGTGACGGTCAGCATGGTGCCGGTGCGCAGCAGGTAGCGGCCGAGACCGGGCTTGACCACGGTGTTCCACACATCGAACGAGACCGCTTTATGCTCGGTCTCTTCGAGCGCATGCCAGGTCCACATCTGCGCGTAGCCTTCCACCGATCCGCCCACGCGCGTGTCGTCCTCCAGCAGAAGGCCGGCCAGCATGGCCGTGTAGTGTTCGAGCGCGACGGTCATCGCCAGTTGAAACGACTTCGGCATCTTGCGATTGAGGTTGAGGAACATCGCGAGACGCCGGTCGAGTTTGTGCGCAGGCAGTCCGGCGTTCTGCAGCAGATCGTTGTACTCGATGTGCTCGCGGGTGTGCATCGCTTCCTGGCCGATGAAGCCGAGCACCTGCTTTTTCAGCACCGGATCGTGGATGCGGTCGCGATAGTTGCGCACGCTGTCCATGAAAAAGCGCTCGCCGGCGGGAAACAGCAGCGAGAGCGCGTTGAAAAAGTGCGTCACGTGTGAACCCTGCTGATGCCAGTCGCAGGCACGCTCAGGGGGTAAAGCGAAACGAAGGTCGCGGCGAACAGGCATCATGGCCTTTCTCCTTATGGTGCTTTGGGATTACGCGCGCCGTCCGGCAGCCTCGGCTGCGCGGGCGCGCTTGTGCGCGATGCGATGCATGCGGCGCGTCTGCATCACCACCAGCGCCTGGTAGGCAGCCGGCAGCGTGCGGGCGAGCCAGTCGGCGGCCCGCGCATCGCGGCCGATCAGCACGCGCCGGCGGTTCTTGCGCACGCCGTCGAGAATCACGCGGGCGGCTTCGTCGGGCGTGGTGATGAAGAACTTTTCGAAATCGTCCTTGCCTTGCTGTTCGCTCTCGATCATGAAGCCCACCATGTTCGAGGCGATCCGGCTCGATTGCGCGATGCCGGTGTGGATGCCGCCCGGATGCACGCAGGTGGCCGACACGCCGCATTTCATCAGGTCGAGCTCCTGACGCAGCGCCTCGGTGAAACCGCGCACGGCGTACTTGGTGGCGTTGTAGCCGCTCATGCCAGGTTGTGCGAAGAGACCGAACACGCTCGACGTATTGACGATGTGCCCTGCGCCCGATGCCTTGAGGTACGGCAGGAACGCCTTGGTGCCATGCACGACACCCCAGAAGTTGATGCCGACGATCCATTCGAGATCGGCGTAGTCCATGCCTTCGATCGTGCTCGACAGCGCCACCCCCGCGTTGTTGAACACGAGGTTGACGCGATCGTGCTGGGCCGCGGTTTCGGCGGCCCAATCGAACATGGCCGCGCGATCCGCCACGTCGAGCACACGCGTCGTCACGCGCAGCGGCGCGCCGACGATCTGCGGCGCTTCGGCCTGTGCGAGCCTGGCCGTTTCGGCGAGGCTCGTGGCGTTACGGTCCGCGAGCGCGAGGTGGCAGCATTCGCGCGCCAACTGGATGGCGAGCGAGCGGCCCATGCCCGAACCTGCTCCGGTAATCGCGGCAACCCGGTCTGTGAAACTCTTCATTGCGTTCCTCCTATTCCTCTCTGAGCGGTGCCTTGTTGTTTTTTCTGTGTGTGAAACGGTGATGCCGGTGTGATCGAATGCATGTTGATGAGCGTGCCTGCTACTTCTCAAGTCGCTTCCGCGGACGACGGTGCGCTCGCGCCGCTTTGCATGACCGCCGCGGCATGTACGTGCGGCGCGCTGTTCGGCTGCGCCTCGGGCGTATAGGCGAAGTAGTCACCCATGCTGAAGGTGCTGGTGGCCTGGCGGAAACGGAATGCAAAGCCGGGCCACAACGTGGTGTTCTTGCCGGTCTTCGGATCGAGATACCAGCTCTTGCAACCGCCGGTGGACCAGATCGCGCGGCCGAGCTTTTGCTGGATCTGCTCGTTGTAGGCGCGCTCAACCTGCGGACGCACCTCGATCGCCGCGGTGCGTTCGGTCTTCATGGTCTGCAGGGCGCGCAGGATGTACTCCACTTGCGACTCGATCATGTACACCATCGAGTTGTGGCCAAGACCGGTGTTCGGGCCGACGATCATGAAGAAGTTCGGATAACCAGGCAGCGCGGTGCCGAGGTAAGCGTGCGCGCCGTCGCGCCAGGTATCGACGATATCGACGCCGCCTTTGCCGCGCACCACACCGCGTGGGAACGGGTCCGCCACCTGGAAGCCGGTGCCGAAGATCACGCAGTCGGCAGGATGGCGCACGCCGTCGGCCGTGACCACGGCATCTTCTTCGATTCGCACAATTCCGCTCGTGACGACCGAGACGTTCCGGCGCGACAGGGCAGGGAAGTAGTCGTTCGAAATCAGGATGCGCTTGCAGCCCATCGTGTAGTCGGGCGTGAGCGTGGCGCGCAATTGCGGGTCGGCCACCTGACGGCGCAGATGACGCAGCGCGATCTTTTGCGCGGTCTTCATCAGCGAAGGATGCACGGCAAAACCGAAGGCTCGCGATTCCAGCATGCAATAGAGGCCCGCGCGCATGATCTTCTGGGTGAACGGCAGATGCCGGAACAACCACTGTTCGAGCGGCTTCACCGCGCGGTCGGCCTTCGGCATGATCCACGGCGGGGTGCGCTGGAACAGATCCAGTTGCGCGACGCGCGGAGCGATCTGCGGCACGAACTGGATCGCGCTCGCACCGGTGCCGATCACGGCGACGCGTTTGCCTTCGAGCGAATAGCTGTGATCCCATTGCTGCGAGTGGAAGGTCTTGCCCTTGAAGCCGGCGAGACCGGGAATGTCCGGCAGCGCCGCCCGCGACAAGCCGCCCATGCCCGACACCAGCACGCGCGCGGACCACTGCTGGCCGTTGGCGAACAGCATCTGCCAGCGATGGCGCGTCTCGTCATAGGTTGCGCTGACCAGTTCGTGCCCGAAGCGGATATGGCGCGCGACGCCGAAGCGCTGCGTGCACGCTTCCAGGTAAGCGCGGATCTCCGGCTGGCGCGCGAACATGCGGGTCCAGCGCGGATTGGGCGCGAAGGAGAACGAATAGACGTGCGATTGCACGTCGCAGGCGCAGCCTGGGTAATGGTTGTCGCGCCAGGTGCCGCCGACCGAGTCGGCCTTTTCGGCGACCATGAAGTCGGTCATGCCGGCCTGGCGGAGCCGGATGGCCATGCCGAGCCCGGCAAAGCCCGAGCCGATAATCGCGACCTCGGTCTCGAGGGGCGCCAACGCGTCGGGAGGCATGGTGCGTGCGTTCATCCGATCCGTCTCCTTTTATTCACTATTAACTGTGACATTGAGTGATGTAACAATAGAGGCTGAGATCGAATCGCGCAAGCGGCGGTTTAGATTGCGGACTCTATGGGGGCGGGCGGCGAGCGCCGCGGGGATGAGGCTGGAGGGGACGGACAAAAGCGGCCGGATGCCTCCGGCCGCTTCCTTTACTGCGTGATGGCGCGTGGCGCCGCAGTTGTGCGAACCGGCGCCAGTTCGCTCGCTTCGCTGCTCTGCACGATATGCAGCTCCCGCGTGCGCACCGGCAAGCCGCATTGCGCCTCGTTGAGCGCCTGGCGCACCTGGCGCGCGAGGTCCCAGCGCATATCCCAGAACACGTCGATATTCGCCCATACGCGGACGTTGAGCACCACCGTGCTGTCGTCGAAGCGGCTCACCATCACTTGCGGTGCGGGCTTCGGCAGCGCGCGCGGGTCGGCGGCGGCGAGGCTGCGCAGGGCGGCCAGCGCGCGATCGACGTCGTCGCGCACCGAGATTTCCACTTCCAGATCCAGACGGCGGGTCGGATTGCGGTTGTAATTGCGGATCGAATTGCTCCACAGCGCGCTGTTCGGCACGTATTCGCAGATGCCGTCGGATTTGGTGAGACGCGTGGTGAACAGGCTGATTTCTTCGACCGTACCCGCTACGGTACCCGTGCCGGCTTCGATCGAATCACCCACCTTGAAGGGCCGCAGCAGCAACAGCATGATGCCGGCCGCGATGTTCTGCATGGTGCCTTGCAGCGCGAGACCGATGGCGAGACCGGCGGCGCCGAGCACGGCGACGATGCTCGCCGTCTGAATGCCCAGTTGCGACAGCGCCCCGATGATGGCGACCACGCGAATGCCCCACAGGCTGGTGTCGCATAGGACAGGGCGCAGCGTGGCGTCCATGCGCGACTGCCGGGTGAGCAGACGGTTGAGCGAGCGCGAGACGCGGCGCGCGACCCACCAGCCGACCATGAGGATCAGCGCGGCGGCGCACAGGTGCATCGTAACGGTGGTGAGTCCATCCCAGAGGAAAGTCCACTGGTTCGGATGGATCTCGGCGAGAAGATTCTGCATGGC
The DNA here is from genome assembly GCF_900142845.1 of Paraburkholderia phenazinium. Classification (NCBI taxonomy): domain Bacteria; kingdom Pseudomonadati; phylum Pseudomonadota; class Betaproteobacteria; order Burkholderiales; family Burkholderiaceae; genus Paraburkholderia; species Paraburkholderia phenazinium. The sequence continues at coordinate 2,579,684 of NZ_FSRU01000001.1, read as the reverse complement.
CTTGACGGTCCTTGTTTTCTGGCGACGGCGCGCAGCGCGCCGCGCGGTGGTTCAAAAGAGGCAATGGGTGCCGGCGCGCCTGCACAGGGCAAGCGCTATGCCGCAGCGGCGGGGCAACCCGGGAAACGACGCTGTGAAGCGTGCGGAGAAGGACCGGTTCGAAAAGGGAAAGTTCTACCGGTACACGCTTTTTGACAGTTTGACTGAGCGGAAGGTAAGCGGCGGGACGCACATCATACGGGATGTGCGTGGTCGGGCGTGGCGCTGTCGGCTTGCGATCCGCGCTCCGTTTTTCACTTCATGTCGTACGCGGTTTCGTACTCCACGGCGTGCTTACTTCGCCGCGAGGCTCGCTGCGACATCGCGGTTTTGCCAGACATTGTCGCGGACTGTGATCTTTTGCGGAATCAGATGCGCGCCGTAGAAAGCATCCGCGACGTTTTGCTGGGACTGGACGATCTCGTCGGTCACGGCCGTGGTGCCGTACGGGTAGCGGCGTACCCAGGTCTCGACCAGTTTTACATCGAGACCCACCTTCGGGGCGATCAACGCCGCGGTTTCGTCCGGATGCTGGTTGACCCACAGGCCCGTGGTGCGCAACTGGCCGAGCAGCGCGCCGATCACATCGGGATGTTGCTGGGCGAAGTCGCGGGTGGCCTCATAGAAGCTGTGCGCGGTGTTGACGTTCGAATAGTCCGCCAGCGTGCGCGCCTTCAGCGTTTGCTGGGCGGCGGCATAGTAAGGATCCCAGATCACCCAGGCGTCGACGTCGCCGTTCTCGAATGCGGCGCGGGCGTCCGCAGGCGCCAGGTAGACCGGACGAATGTCCTCATAACGCAAGCCCGCCTTTTGCAGGACCTCGAGCAGCAAAAAGTTCGAACTCGAGCCTTTTTGCAACGCGACGCGCTTGCCCTTCAGATCGGCGATCGTATTCAGCGACGAGCCGGGCTTGACGATGACCGCCTCGGTATGACGCCCCTCCGGTTCCGCCCCCACGTACACGAAGTTGACGCCGCCCGCCTGCGCGAACACCGGCGGTGGCGCACCCGTATAGCCGAAGTCGATGCCGTTGGCGTTCAATGCTTCGAGCAGTTGCGGGCCGGCCGGAAACTCGAACCATTTCACGCTGTAGCCGAGCGGCTTGAGCTTCTGTTCGAGCGAGCCTTGCGCTTTGAGGATCGCGAGCAAGCCGGCTTTCTGATAGCCGATGCGCAGGACCTTGCCCGATGCATCGCCGGTATCCTGAGCGAAGCTGTTGCCGGCGCCGAGCAGCGTCAAGGTGGTGAGCGCGGCCAGCGCGGTCAACGCGCGCATCTTGCTTCGTGTGTCGCGGCGTGAGCGGGGGTTCGGATTGCGTGTCATTCGGGAATCTCCATGCGTGCGGTCGATGCAGCAGCGGGGCTCGTTCATGCCACCCGTCCAGGCTCGAACGTCCTGGCGTGGCGTATGTCGGCGCTGCTGTAATGACGTTGCTGCTGCGGTAAAAGGATCGTCGCATGGACGTGCCGTCGCGCAAACCAAGCAATGGAGATTTGGATATGACGCGCACGCAGGAGCGGCTGCGGCGCGCGCGATAGAAAAGACCGCGGTGAACGAGCGTGTAGAACGTCTACCGTGCTGACTTTTTGGCCTTGGCCTTTTCTGCGCCGGCGTGGCCTGCCGCTTTGGCTTCGCCATCGGACGACGCGGGCGGCAGGGTGTGCTCCTCATGCGTGCTGCCGAGCTTTTCCATGATGCCCGCGACGCGGTCGCCGAGATAGTCGCCGGAGGCTTCTTCGAGCGCGCGGTTCATCTCGCTTTCGACCAGCACCATCGCGAGCGGCCTGACCCGCCAGATTGCCTCGACCAGCGCCGGCACATCGGCGGGCGGCGGCAGTGCGCCGGCGTCGTAACGGTCGAGCTGGCGCACGACCAGATCGACCATCGCCTTGGCGACGGCGTTGAAATGCGGACGCGAGATCCGCACGGCGTCGAGCAGGTCGGCGAGCGGGATGCCTTCGTGCGCCATCGTGGCGCCCGCTGACAGCGCCGCAGGACTATTGGCGACGAACGACAGGCCCTTGCGTTCGAGCAGGCCCAGTTCGACCGCTTTGGACAAGGCGCTGGGAGAGGCCTTGTCGCCGAACATCTGCAGCAGTTCGAGCAGCGAGTACTTCTTCGGCCGCTCGCGCGACCAGCGGCTGCCGATGGCCGTCTCGAGACCGAGAATCGAGCGCAGGTCGTGGCCTTCGTCGACAGCCTTGATCAGGTCCTGGATGTTGGCGAGCGTATAGCCGCGCGCCAGCAGGTGATTGATGAGCTTCAGCCGCGAGACGTGGGTATCGTCGTACACGCCGACCCGGCCGCGCTTTTCGGGCGGCGCAAGCAGGCCGCGGTCCTGATAGGCGCGCACGTTGCGCACGGTGCTGTCCGTCACCCGTGCGAGTTCGTCGACGGTGTATTCGTTGCGCGGCGCGGCGGGCGCTGGGGACGGAGAGGGGGGCGTTTTCGGCATGGGGGGATTTTAACGCGGGGGCGGGGCATGGCGGCGCGACTCGCAATTCATGCCGCGCTGTTCCGGCGTCGTGTCGTCACCGCCCGCGCCCGCTTCAGCGCTTGATTAGCCGCCCGTGCCCACCGTCCACGCCCGATACACTAAGCCGGCCGCTCATCCGGCGACGCCCCGTCGCCCACGCCCAAGGTGCGCTGCATCAGCGTGGTATCGAGCCAGCGCCCGTGCTTGAAGCCCACCGCCTTCAGCGTGCCGACCAGCTCGAAGCCGAGGGCGCGATGCAGCGAAAGCGACCCGCCGCTGCCACCGTCCGCGATCACGGCGACCATCTGCCGCCACGGTCCGGTTTCGCAGCGCGCAATCAGCGCTTCAAGCAGCACACGGCCAATGCCACGCCCGCGAAAGGCATCGTCCATATAAATCGAATCTTCGATGGTGTTGCGATACGCGGCGCGCGGCCGGTACGGCGTGGCGTAGCAATAGCCCGCAATCTTGCCGTCGACCTCGGCCACCATGTACGGCAGGCCGTGGCTCAACACGGATGCCAGGCGGCCGCGCAGATCGTCGACGGAAGGCGGCGTCTCTTCGAACGACGCGACACCGTGCAGCACGTGGTTTGCATAGATGGCCTGAATGGCGGGCAGATCGGCTTCGGTGGCGTCGCGCAGCAGGGGGGCGGCGGACGGGCCGGTTGATGGATTCGCGTTGGTTTGCGTGAGGGTGCTCATACGGATTCCCGTTGTTGCCCGGAGCTTTTCCGGAAACACTTCACTATGCCCGTGGTCGGCGTGGAATTGAAGCCGGTCAAAAATGTCGCTGGCGTATCCACGGCATAACGTCGGCACGAGGTTCACCCATAGGGCGATCCGTTCACACGGACGCAGCCCTCACGAGTCAAGACGCGCGCTACATCGCGCCATCCGCCTCGCGCACGGCTTCAGCCAATGCGTCGGCCACCGCCTGCACGCGCGGCGAGCGCCGCACATCCGGATGCACCGCGAGCCAGATTTCCCGCTCGACGTCGCAGGCCGGTTGTGTGCTCATCTCCTGCACGGTGCCGTCGCCATCGACGATAAAGCGCGGCAGCAGCGCGATGCCCATGCCTGCCTGGCAGGCGCGGTAAATCGACACGAGGTCGTTGGTGACGAGGGCGAACGGCCGGTCCTGCGCGAAGCGCACGAGCCACTGCTGTTGCGGCGCCTCCGCGAGCGTCTCGTTGTAGCCGATGAATTCCCATTGCTCGCAGCGTCGCGCGGCCCACTCGGGCGTGCCGTACAGCGCGAAGCGCATCGTCCCGAGCCGGCGTGCCGCGAGTCCGGCTTCCTGAGGCCGCGACAGCCGCACGGAAAGATCGGCTTCGTGACGAAACAGATTGGCGGCGCGCGTTTCGCCCACCACATCCAGCAAGACCTCCGGATAGGCGCGCCGGAAGGCGGCGAGGCGCGGCACCAGAAAATGACTGCCGAACACCGGCGGCACCGACAGCCGCACCGTGCCCTGCAGCGTGACCGCGCCACGCGCCGCCCGTACGAAGCCATGCGCTTCTTCTTCGATGCGTCCGGCACGCTCGACCAGCTCGCGGCCTTCTTCGGTCAGCGGCCAGCCACGCGGCAGGCGGTCGAACAGGCGCACGCCGAGCGCCTGCTCCATGGCGTCGATGCGCCGGGCGACCGTCGAATGCTGGACGCCGAGCGTGCGCGCGGCTTCGGACAGGCTGCCGCCGCGCGCCACGGAGAGGAAATAGCGGATGTCGTCCCACTGCAGCGCGGCGATGGGCGTCGGTAGATCGGTCGAATTTTGCACAGGAGTTGACGATGAATGGGGGATTCCATTCAATTATGCTCGAAACCTACACTCGCTTGTCATCACGTAACGGAACGAGGGAGTGCAGCGATGGAACAGCAGAGTGCCTATCAGGTCGGCATTGAAGCCTATGGCGACGCGTCGGTGCTGCGCCGGTTTTCGCAGACGGTGCCGCCGCCCGCAGCAGGGGAAGTGCAAATCAGGCAGACGGCGGTGGGGGTTAACTTTGTCGATATTTACTTTCGCGCGGGGCTGCATCGTCTGCCGCAGTTGCCCGGCGCGCTGGGTGTCGAGGCGGCCGGCGTGGTGGCGGCGCTCGGCCCTGGCGTGAACGGCTGGCAGGTCGGCGAGCGGGTTGCGTATGCAGGGCTGCCGGTGGGCAGCTATACGAATCTGCGCAATGTGCCGGCGCAAAAGCTGCTGCGGCTGCCGGCGGCCGTGTCGGATGAAACCGCGGCTGCCGCGCTGTTGCGCGGCGCGACCAGCTACATGCTGCTGCATCGCGTGAGGGACATCAAACCCGGTGACACCGTGCTGGTGCATGCCGCGGCTGGCGGCCTCGGTCTGATCCTCGTGCAGTGGGCGAAGGCTCTTGGCGCGCGCGTGATCGGTACGGTCGGCACGCCCGCCAAGGCGGAGCTCGCGCTCGCGCATGGCCTCGATCAGGCCGTGCTGTACCGGGACGAAGATTTCGTCGAAGCGGCGCGCGCATTCGGCGGCGGCGCGGGCGTCGACTTCGCGGTGGACGGCATTGGCGGCGCGACCTTGCGGCGCACGCTCGGCGCGGTGAAGCCGTTCGGGGTGGTGGCGAGTATCGGTGAGGCCGAGGGCGCGATCGAACCCATCACGCTGGACGAAATCGGCCCCGCCCGCTCGATCGCCCTCGCACGGCCCAGCGTGCTGGGCATGATGCGGGACGTCGACGCGTATCGCCTGGCGGCGCAGCAGGTATTCGAGCGGATCGGCGCCGGTCTGCATGTCGAGGTGGGCGAGCGTCTGCCGCTTGACGACGCCGCGCTAGCCCATCGGCGGATGGAGACCGGGCAGACCGTGGGGTCGGTGATCCTGATTCCCTGAGCGAGACGCGCCGTGGCTGGGTGGCTGGGCGGCTACGTCCCGGCTTGCGGCGTCAGCCGTTTTGCGCCGGAAACACCGGTTCGCCCAGCGTCAGCATCAGCCGGTTCGCCCACGCGAAGATCGCGATCGCATGCGTCAGGTCGAGAATCTCCGCCTCGGTGAGCCCGTGCGCGGCGAGCCGCTTGATGGCCTCGGCATCCACGGCGTCGGGATGCTCGGTCAGTTCGATCGCGTAGCGGATGATGGCGCGTTCACGCCCGGTGGTGCCGGCAGTGGCGGGATCCTCGAAAACCTGCTCGATGGCGTCCGTGCGCTTCGCCAGTTGTCCGAAACGTTGTGCGTGTACCGACGCGCAGTACACGCAGCCATTGACGCGCGAAACCACGGTGCTCGCCAGTTCGCGCTCCGCGCGCGGCAAGCCGCCGGAGGCATACATGATGGCGTTGAAGACGCCGGAGCGTTGCCGCAGGATCTCGGCCTGCTGCACGAGCAACAGGTAGTAGTCGGAGGTCTTGGCGTGCGGGTGGCTTTCTTCGAGGACCGCGACCTGCTCGGGCGTGGCCTCGTCAAGCTTTACCGTATCGAGCCATGCGCGCCAGCCCAGCGTATCGAAGGTAAAACCGTGCGACTGACTCATGCTGCCTCCTGCGGCGCGAGCGGGGTCTGGGCGTCGCGGAGCGCCTTGAGGCCCGCGATAACCCGCAATTGATAGGTGACGAACGCAACCAGTTGCGACAGTGCGACGATGCCGCGCGTCGAAAGGCCGGCCTGTTCGAGAGCCTGCAGATGGTGAGGGCGCGCGTCGACGGGCGTCAGCGTGAGCAGCTTCACGTGCGCGAGAATGGCGATCAGGCGTGCGTGGGACGTCACGTCGAGCGTGCCCGCTTCGATGGCGGCCAGCGTGTCCGCGAGCGGCGCGTTGCGGGTGCTCGAGCCGGCTCCTGCAGCGATCAGCCGGCCGGCGTAGGTGTCGGCCAGTTCGTCTGCACGCGACAGGTGCGCCACGTACCAGGCGGCGAACAGGCGCTCGCGCAACGGCAGATCCGGCAGCGCCGGGTCGAACAGCGCCTCTTCGCTGCGCTGGGTGTGGGTCACGACCTTGTCGCGTGCGTGCCGGATGGCGGCAATCGCGCTGTCGGCGCGCAATCCGGCCAGCACGTCGATCGTATCGTGCGTGGGTCCGGTGGAAGAAGAAAGCTCAGCCATGGAGGCTCCGTTTCAAAGGGAATTCAGGTATGCAAAATACTTCACGATGATTCAATGCAGCGGATCAGTCCTGTTGATGCAGCGGCACAGCAGGGGGCGATTCGGCAGCGGGCGATGTGTCGGCATCGGCATCGGTCCATTCGTCGCCTTGCAGTTCCGCGGTGGCGAAGGCAACCAGCGCGTCGTAATGCCGCTCGCGGTCCGCATCGAACAGACGGCTGGCGATGCCGCGCGCGAGCCGCTGCGCGCCTTCGCTGATGGCCGGAATGTCGCCCGACAGCTTGCCGTGACTCAGGCTCGCCGCATGATTGAAGCAGTGGATCTGCGCAAGCGCGGCGCAGGTGCCCGGTTCGCGCTCCTGGAACACATACGCGGCACCGAGATCCGGCGACTCCGCGAGTTCCTCCATCGGCAAGGCCGGGTCGGCGCGATAGCGGTCTTTCCAGCGGCGCACGTAGGGCGCGAACTGCGCGAACTCGGGACGCGTCGAGATATCCGAATGAAAGCCGGTGGCGAAGATCAGGAAGTCGAGCGTATAGCGGCCCTTCGGCGTGGTCACTTCGAGCCCATCCGCGTGCTCTTCCAGCGCAATGACGGGACTGCCGAGATGAAAGCGCGCGTTCTCGTGGCGCGAAACCCGTAGCACGCTGTCGCGCGGCGGCGGGGTCTGCGAAGCCAGCGAGTAATGCAGGAAGCGCCATTTCGAAGCGTCGTCGAGATCGGCGAAGCCGTGCACGAGCCCCGGACTGCCGATGCCGGTCAGTTTGTTGATACGCGGAATATCGCTGCGGCGAATGAACAGATCGACGCTGGCAGCGCCCGTTTCCAGCGCAGTCGCCGCATTGTCGAAGGCGGATGCGCCCGCGCCCACGACGCCGACGCGCTTGCCACGTAGCGCCTCGAAATCGATCGCATCGGCGGAATGGGCCCACAGGCGCGACGCGACGCGCTGCGCGAAGTCCGGTACGTAAGGACCGCCAAGGCCGTCGCGGCCGGTGGCGAGCACCACATGCCGCGCCAGCACCGTGCGCTGCGTGCCCTGCGTGTTGAGATCGAGCGCGAGCAGGCCGTCGTCGCGCGTGCGCAACGCGACCAACGCCGTGTGGTTTTGCACCGGCAGCGCCAGCACCTTGCGATACCAGCGCAGATAATCCATCCACTGCGTCCGGGGAATCTTGTAGAGCGCGTCCCATGCCGGGCGCCCGAACTGCGCTTCGTACCAGGCGCGGAAGGTCAGCGCCGGCAGGCGCAGCGCCGGACCGGTCAGCGTCTTCGGCGAGCGCAGCGTTTCCATGCGTGCATAGGTGACCCATGGACCTTCGCCGCCGGTCGGCGCGCGGTCGAATACCTGCTGATTGTCGATGCCGAGCCAGCGCAGTTCCGCCGAAGCGGTCAGGCCCGCCATGCCACCGCCGACGATCGCGACGTCGAGCACGCGCGCTTGATCCACGAAACGCGGCGGCACCCATGACGCGGGCGGCAGTTCGAGCCAGCGCAGGTCTTCGCGCAGACGGTGTTCGAGGGCGTCGAGTGACGTCATGCGGGAATCTCCAAAGATTTCGGGCGGGCACGCGACACGCGCAGTTCGCGCTGCAACAGCGCATCGTGCTGGCTGGCGTCGTGCAGCACGACGCCTTCGAGCAATGCGAGCGTCGCGTCCTGAATGGCTTGCAAGAGGGCGTCGACAGCCGGGCGGCGCGGTTTGCCGGCCGGCGTGACGGCGCCGAAATAGAACGGAATCACGCTTTCGAGCGGCCGGGCGATCACCCCTTCGATGGCGAGTCCGAGTCCCGTTGCCGGATCGACGATGGCGACGCCGGCGCCCGCGCGAGCGGCCATCACGGCGTTGAGCGACGCATTGGTTTCCAGAAACACGTCGGCGTGAATGCGCGCGGCGGCGAACGCGGCGTCGATCCGATGACGCAGACGGTAGCGGTTCGCCACCGTGACGATGCGCCGCTGCGCGAGATCGCGCAGCGCGATGCGCGGCTGTGCGGCAAGCGGATCGCCGGCGGGAAAGATCGCCACGCACGGCGCCTCGGCGATCCAATGCACCTCGAGGCCCGCGTGACCGATGGGCAGCGTCACGAGGCCGATATCGGCCGTGCGCGTCAGCACTTCATGCACCACATGCTCCGCCGACAGGCTGCGTAACTGGAATTGCGCCACCTTCTCGTCGGGCGGCACGGCGGCGATCGCGGAAGGCACGATGGCGGCAGCCAGCGCAGACGTCGCGGCAATGCGCACGGGTTCCGCTTCGCCGAGGCCGATTGCGCGAGCGCGTTGTTCGATGGTCTTCAGGCCGATCAGCGAGCGCTCCACTTCCTCGTACAACAGGAAGGCGCGATGAGTCGGCGTGACACGCGGTCCATTGCGGTTGAACAGCGCATAGCCGAGATCGGCTTCGAGTTCCTGGATCTGCCGCGTGACCGCCGGTTGCGAACGCTCCAGCAAGCGGCCCGCACCGGTGATGCTGCCGGCAGACATGACCGCCGAAAACGCTTCGAGTTGATGTAGCTCCATGAGTCGCCCAAGCCATTCTGTTTGCGCATTGTAGGGGCGTCTGAATGCGGGATTTATATAATCAATTCCGATATCGACAGTGGAAAAAATGCGAAGCGAATGGGCGCGGGGTGTGAAAGCATGGCGCGCTTTTCCGCGCCGCGGTTGTTCGGGTGGCGGAAAAGTCCCATTTAATCAGGTGCTTGCGTTCGTGTGTGCCGTGCCTGTTGTTTGGCGGCGTTGGTCAGGCCGTACCACAGGCGAGGCCCTTTGGTCCCCAACGTCATAACCATATTCCCAAAACTTCGTTGGATAGCCGGAATTCAGCATGGTTTGATGGCCGCACTTTGAAGACGATCGTCGAGGGCATCATGAAGGACGTAAAAAAACAGGCGCGCCGCACGTGGCTGCGTGCGCTCAAGGCACTGCCGCTGATCGCTGCGGCATGGGGCATCGCCGGTCTCGCCGCCGGCACTGCGGCGCATGCCGCAGCGGCGACCGGCGAACCCTATCTGGTCGGCGTGAGCGGTCCGCTGACGGGGCAGGACGGCCAATACGGCACGCAATGGAAGCGCGGCTTCGATCTCGCGCTGGACCAGATCAACAGCCAGGGCGGCATCAAGGGCCGCCCGCTTGCGTATGACTTCGAGGACAGCCGCGGCGATCCGGGGCAGGCCGTTTCGATTGCGCAGAAGTTTGTAGGCGACTCGCGCATCCTGCTGGAACTGGGCGACCTGTCGAGCACGACCTCGATGGCCGCCTCGCCGATCTATCAGCGCGGCAAACTGGTGCAGTTCGGCTTCACCAACTCGCATCCTGACTTCACGAAGGGCGGCGACTATATGTGGAGCACGGCGCTGAGCCAGGCCGAAGAGCAGCCGCTGCTGGCGCGCTATGCCGCGAAGGATCTCGGCTTCAAGCGCATTGCGGTGCTGTATCTGAACACGGACTGGGGCCGCACCAGCAAGGACATCTTCGCCAAGGCCGCCGCCGAAAACGGCGCCCAGGTGGTCGCCGCGGAAGGGTATCAGCCGAACGAGAAAGACTTCCGCGCCACGCTCGTGCGTGTGAACGAAGCGAAACCCGATTCGATCGTGCTGATTTCGTACTACGCGGACGGCGCGCAGATTGTGCGCCAGGCGCGCTCGTCCGGCTTGACCCAGCCGATTGCCGCGGTGGGTTCGATCTACTCGCCGAAATTTCTCGAACTGGGTGGCGCGGCCGTGAACGGTGTGTACACCGAATCGAATTTCTTCCCCGGCGACAAGCGTCCTGCCGTGCAGGACTTCGTGCAGCGCTACCGCGCCAAGTACAACGCCGATCCCGACACCTTCGCGGCACGCGCCTATGACGCCATGATTCTCTCCGCGGAACTGTTGCGCCGCTACGGCGTGACGCGCCAGGCCGTGCATGACGGCCTGAGCCAGATCCACGACGTGCCGAGCCTGATCTTCGGCCAGATGAAATTCGATCCGCAGACCCGGCGCGTGGCGGGAGCGACGAGCGTCTATCTGGTCGTCAAGGACAATCAGTTCACGCAATGGGACGGTGTGAAGCCGGTCCTTGCATCGAAATAACGCGTGCGTGACGGCGTATTGCACTGGATGAATCGCTATGGCGTCCTGGCTTGACTATACGATCAACGGACTGATCGTCGGCAACATCTATGCGTTGCTGGCGGTCGGGCTGGCCTTGATCTTCGGCGTGTCGCATCTGATCAATTTTGCACACGGCTCGGTGTATATGATCGGCGGCTTTATCGGCTGGCTGTGTCTCACGCACCTCGGTTTGCCCTTGCCGCTTGCGCTGCTGGCAGTGGCGGCGGGTTGCGGGCTGCTGGGGATCGTGATCGAGCGGATCGGTCTGCGGCCGTTGCAAGGCTCGGCGCGTATCGCGCCGTTGCTGGCGACCATCGGCATCAGCTTCGTGCTCGACCAGTCCGCGCAGTTGATCTTCGGCGCCGATCCGCGCGCCGTCCCGAGTACGCTGCCGGATTGGCACGTGAGCGTTGGCGGCGCGACGATCGGCTCGCTGGATCTGCTGATCGCCGGCATTGGCATTGGTGCGGCGGCGGTGCTGTATGTCTTCCTGCGCTTCACGCGGCTCGGCTGGGCCGTGCGCGCCACCGCGCAGGATCGCGACGCCGCGCAGCAGATGGGCGTCAACGTCAACGGCGTGAATCAGGCGGTGTTTGCGATTGCCTGCGCGTTGGGCGGCGTGAGCGGTCTGCTGGTGGGCATGTACTACAACAGCATCGACCCCGCGATGGGTTTTCAGGCCACCCTCAAGGGCGTGGTCGCGTTGCTGATCGGCGGCCTTGGCAACGTGCCGGGCGCGATCGTGGGCAGCCTGTTGCTGGGTCTCGTGGAAAGCTACGGTGTGGCGATCTTCGGCACCAGCTATCGCGACCTGTTTGCGTTCGTCCTGCTGCTGGTGTTTCTGGTGTGGCGTCCTAACGGCCTCTTCAGCCGTAGCCGCCGCTTGCCGTCCGAGCCGTTGACCGGCACCTTCCTCGCGGCAGGCAAAGCGCTGCGCTTGCCGCGTCCGCTGCTTGCGGCGCTCGCGCTGGCGGCAATTGCGCTGCCGTTCGTCGCACCTTCGTCGTATCTCCTGCAAACGCTCACCAATGCCTGGTTGTACGGAATGCTGGCGCTGAGCTTGACGCTGGTGGCAGGGACAGTCGGTCAGATTTCGCTGGGCCATGCGGCGTTGCTGCTGATCGGCGCGTATGCCTCGGCGTTGCTGTCGCTGCATCTTGGCTGGTCGCCCGCGGTGACGATTCTCTGCGCCGGGTTGATTACCGCCGCGCTCGGCACCTTGCTGGTTTATCCGGCGTTCCGCTTGCGCGGTCACTATGTGTCGATCGCGACGCTTGGGATCGGCGAGGTGGTGAGCCTCGTAATTCTCAACTGGGACAGCCTGACGCGCGGCCCGCTCGGCATCAGCGGTATTGCGCCGCTCTCGCTGTTCGGCTGGGCGCCGGATAGTGCGCGCGCCGTGTACTGGTTTGCGCTCGCGGTGCTGATCGTGCTCGCGTTGCTGCAGACCCGTCTGCTCAGTTCGCACCTGGGCCGCACGCTGCGCGCTATCCGCGAGGATGAAGTGGCGGCGCGCTCGTACGGCATCCGGCCGAATCGCTACAAGGCGATGGCGTTCGCGTTCGGCGGTCTCGCGGCGGGCATCAGCGGTGGCATCTCCGCGCATCTGTACAGCTATATCAACAACACGACCTTCGATTCGCAAGTCTCCATTCTGGCGCTGACCATGGTGATTCTCGGCGGCCTCGGCAATGTGCTGGGCGGGATTGTCGGCGCGGTGGCGTTGATCGGGCTGCCCGAGATTTTCCGCTGGGCTGCGGACTACCGCATGCTGATCTATGGCGTCGTGCTGTTGCTGCTGGTGCGGTTCCGGCCGCAAGGCCTGCTCGGCACCGTATGACGGAGAACGCCATGACCCAGAACCTTCTCGACGTGCGCGGCGTGACGCGGCGCTTCGACGGCCTGACCGCCGTGGACCAGATCGACCTGTCGATCGCCGCCGGGCAACTCGTGAGCGTGATCGGCCCGAACGGCGCGGGCAAGTCGACGCTCTTCAACCTGATTACCGGCCTCGACAGGCCCGATGGCGGCAGCGTGCAATTCGACGGCCGCGATGTCACCGGTGTGCAGCCGGACGCACTCGCGGCGCTTGGACTGGCGCGCACGTTTCAGCACGGACGCGTGTTCGGCAATCTGAGCGTGCTGGATAACGTGCTGGTGGGTGCGCACTCCCGGCTACGCGCGACGCGTGCCGGGTGGCCCGTCATCGGTGCAATCGCGGAACTGGCGCGCGCGCTGATCGGCCCGGCGTCGCTGCGCCGTGAAGATGAAGCTTTGCGCGCCGAGGTGCGCGAGATCATCGCCGGTTTTGGCGAGCGGTTGCTGCCGCGTCTGGAGCAACCGGCTCACAGCCTGTCGTATGCGAACCGTCGACGCGTCGAAATCGCCCGGGCGCTGGCCTTGCATCCACGCCTTCTGCTGCTCGACGAGCCCACCGCGGGCATGAACGAATCCGAAACCGCCGAGATGCTGGTGCTGATCCAGCAACTGAAGGAGCGCGGCCTGACCATCCTGCTGATCGAACACAAGCTCGACATGGTGATGCAACTGTCGGACCGTGTGATCGTGCTCGATAACGGCAAGAAGATCGCCGAAGGGTTGCCGCGCGACGTGCGCAACGACCCGCGCGTGATCGAGGCGTACCTGGGACACCGTAATGTAGGCGGCGCCTCTTCGGAGTCCATCAGCGCACGCCGCACTGAATTGCAGGAAGAGCGGCCATGAGCGAAGCATTACTGAAACTGGAGCACATCGAGACGTTTTACGGTCCGGTCCAGGTGCATTTCGACGTCAATTTCGAAGTGCGGCGCGGGCAGATCGTCAGCCTGCTCGGCGGCAATGCGAGCGGCAAGTCGACTACGATGAAGCTCATCCTCGGTCTGCACAAGCCGCGCTCGGGCAACGTGACGTTCGAGGGCGAGTCGATCACCGCGCTCGCCACGCCGCAGATCGTGCGGCGCGGCGTCGGTTCGGTGCCGGAAGCGCGGCGGCTGTTCGGCGACATGACGGTGCGCGAGAACCTGCTGATGGGGGCGTATACGCGCCGTGACCGGCCTGCGATCAACGAGGACTATGAGCGGGTGCTCGACCTGTTTCCGCGCGTGAAGGAGCGTCTCGCGCAGCGCGCCGGGACTTTGTCCGGCGGCGAGCAGCAGATGCTGGCGATGGCGCGCGCATTGATGAGCCGTCCGAAGCTGATCTGCATGGACGAGCCAACCATGGGCCTGTCGCCGCTGTACGTCGACAAGGTGCTGGAGCTGATCCACACCATCAACCAGCAAGGCGTGACCTTCTTCATGGTCGAGCAGAACGCGAGCTTGGCGCTGGAGATCGCGCACTACGGTTATGTGCTGCAAACGGGCCGCGTCGTGCTGCAGGGCGAGGCGCAGGCGTTGCTCGGCGACGAGCGGATTCGCGATGCGTACCTGGGTGGCGACGCACAGGCGGCGGCGAGTACGGCTGCCTAGGCTGACGCCGCACAGGGCAGGAGCGGCGGGCGTGCGAGCGGGGCATACCGCCCGCCACCCACACGCCGCTAACCAGCCTGCCGCACCGGCACGGCCCGCGCAAACCGCCGTGCGCCCGCCACGCAGGCCACCACGATCACCGTCACGACGATCATCACCGGCGGCACCTGCTCATGCAGCAGCACGCCGGCCAGCAGGAGTCCGAAGAACGGCTGCAGCAATTGCAGTTGTCCGACGCTGGCGATGCCGCCCAGCGCGAGCCCCCGGTACCAGAACACGAAGCCGATCAGCATGCTGAAGAGCGACACATACGCGAGCCCCCACAACGCGGCCTGACTGACGCCCGCGAACGAAGCGGGCCATGCCCACCACGTGAGCGGCACCATCACCGGCAGCGACAGCACCAGCGCCCACGAGATCACCTGCCAGCCGCCGAGATGACGCGACAGCCTGGCGCCTTCGGCATAGCCGAGCCCGCATGCCACGATCGCGGCGAGCATCAGGGCGTCGCCGAGCGGCGAGGCATGCAGTCCGTTGCGCACGGCAAACGCGACGACCGCGCAACTGCCGAGCGCCGAAAACAGCCAGAACGCCGCTTGCGGGCGCTCGCCGCCGCGCAGCACGCCGAAGATCGCCGTGGACAGCGGTAACAGGCCGATGAAGACGACCGCATGCGCGGAGGTGATATGGCGCAAGGCGAGGGCGGTCAGCAACGGAAAGCCGACCACCACGCCGAGCGCGACAATCAGCAAGGGCAGCAGGTCGCGCCGCACCGGACGGGTCTCGCGAAATACGAGCAGCAGGATGAGGCCGAGCGTGCCGGCAATCGTTGCGCGCGCCACGGTCAGGAAGATCGGATCGAGCCCCTGCACGGCGATGCGCGTGGCCGGCAGCGAGCCGCTGAAGATCAGCACGCCGACGAGGCCGCTTACCCAGCCACTCGAGGCGCGGCTATGGCCTGGCTGGCTGTTTTTGGAATGTTGAATCATCGGAGTTTCCGTCTGCGGGGTAAAGCATCCAGCATCCTCCTTGCCGGCCAAAAGTGTAAGCTACGGATCAGTACAATTCGTGCAAACTGTACCGAACGTGGAGCAGTACAGATGGCGGAAAACAGCAAAGACAATCCAGCGAGCAGCGCTTCGTCGCGCACCCGCGTCGAAGTCGTGATGGACGCGTTGCGCGAGCGCATTGCCAGCCGCTCGCTGATGCCCGGCGCCCGCGTCCCGTCGATCAGGATGATGACGGAGACGCTCGGCGTGTCGAAATCGACGGTGGTCGAGGCCTATGACCGGCTGGTCGCGGAAGGCGCCGTCGTCGCGCGGCGCGGTTCGGGGTTTTTCGTCTCCGGCCATGCGCCGCCGCTCGCGCTGGCCGATCTGGGTCCGCGTCTGGACCGCCAGGTCGATCCGCTGTGGCTCACGCGGCAATCGCTCGAAGCCGGGCAGAAGGTGCTGAAGCCCGGTTGCGGCTGGCTGCCGGCGTCGTGGTTACCGGAAGACGGCGTGCGCCGCGCGTTGCGCGCGGTGGCGCGCGACCCGCATGCGGCGCTGGCGGATTACGCCACGCCGCCCGGCTTGCCCGCGCTGCGCCAGCAACTCGCCTGGCGTCTCGCCCAGCACGGCGTCGAGGCGCCGCCCGAGCAGATCGTCCTCACCGACGGCGGCACCCATGCGCTCGATCTCGTCTGCCGCTTCCTGCTCGAACCGGGCGATACCGTGCTGATCGACGATCCGTGCTACTTCAACTTCCATGCGTTGCTGCGCGCGCATCGAGCCCGCATCGTCAGTGTGCCCTACACGCCGTCCGGGCCGGATCTGGCGAGCTTCGAGCGGGCGCTGGTGGAGCACCGCCCGCGCCTCTATGTGACGAACTCGGCGATTCACAACCCGACCGGCGCGACGCTGGCGCCGGCGGTCGCGCATCGGCTGCTGAAGCTGGCCGGCGAGCACAACCTGCTGATCGTCGAGGACGACATCTTCGCCGACTTCGAAGACGAACCCGCGCCGCGTCTGGCGGCTTTCGACGGACTCGCGCGGGTGGTGTCGATCGGCAGTTTTTCGAAGACGCTCTCGGCGGCGGTGCGCTGCGGCTTCATCGCGGCACGCGCCGACTGGATCGAACCGCTGATCGACCTGAAGCTCGCGACGTCGTTCGGCAACGGTCAACTGGCGGCGAGCGTGGTGCATCGGCTGCTGGTGGACGGCACGTACCGGCGGCATCTCGAAGGCCTGCGCGCGAAACTGGCCGACGCGATGGGCGAGACCATCCGGCGTCTGACGCAGGCGGGCCTCGAGGTGTGGACCCGGCCGCGCGCCGGTCTCTTCGTCTGGGCGCGTTTGCCCGCTGAACTGGATGCGGCGGAGATCGCGCGGCATGCGCTGACGGAAAACGTGGTGCTGGCGCCCGGCAATGTGTTTAGCGCCGCGCAATCGGCGACGGGGTTCCTGCGCTTTAACGTGTCGCAGTGCAACCGGCCGAAGGCCTACGAAGCACTGCAACGTGCGATGGATCTCGCTCAGGTGGCCGTTTGAGTTTGAGCTGCTCCGCCTCATTTGCAGAGCATCAGCACTCGCGCCTCATCCGTGCAATTCGACTTGACGGGCGCCTTGTCCGCGGTTTGCGCGGGCGCTGCCGTCGTCATGCCGGCCTCGCGGCGGGCGACGCAGGCGCGCAGATGCTTTTCCACCGGCGCATAGTATTGCCAGCCTTTGCCGAGACTCGGCAATTCCATCTTTACCTGCTTCCACTTCGGATGACCGTGCTCCTGCAGGTTATCGAAGTTCGTACATAACGACTCGGCGAAGCGATCGAGATTGACGACCGTATCGCGCAGTCCGTAATCGTAGGTGACGAGGAAGGCCTTCACAGTGAAGGTCGGCACGTCTTCCTTCAGCCAGTTCGGATAGCTGGCCGTGTGAATCGTCGCCGGAAAATAAGTCTGTTTCGCGCGCGCCGATTCGGGCGCGTTGGGATCGACCCGCAGCAGACGAAGCTGCTGCAGCAACTCCGGGTTCATGTCGGTGAAGAGCTTGGCGGGCTGGCCGACCACGATCACCGCCACGTCGATCTTCTTGACGATCAGCGCGGCAAGCGCATCTTCGTTGCTGAGGTGCTGGGCGTTCTGATCGGCGATCGGCTGGCCGAACATCAGGTGATAAATCGTATTGGCGGACTGCGCCGTGCCGCTGCCGAGCAGGCCCACGCTAATGTTCTTGTCCTTGATCTCGTTGATAGTCTTGATCGGCGAGTCGGCCCGCACGACGAAATTGATCTCCTCGTCGTAGAGCGGCATGATGAGCCGCAACGGACGGATGGCCTGACCGGCGTCGGCATTGCCGGCGTTGGCCATGTCGACATAGGCCTGATACACGTCCGATTGCACCAGCGCGAGTTTCACGCCCGGTTCGAAACGCATGCGCTGGACGTTCTCCGCCGAGCCCTTCGAGGGCATGACTTCGAGGTCGATGCCGACCGGCTCGGCCACCCATTTCGCCAGATCCGCGCCGATCTGGATATAGGTGCCGCGTTCGGGGCCGGTGACGATCTTGTAGTGCGCATTGTCCGCGAGCGCGATTGAAGACGTCAGCATCAGTCCGAGCCATCCCGCCAGAATGATCTTGAGCATGGTCGTTCCACCTATCGGTCTGTTTTGAACGGGCTTCACGCGGCGTGCCGCGACGAAGCGTCGGTGAGTCGGTGCTGCAACTTCCAGGTCTTGCGTCTTGCGAGATGCCTAAAGGCTTGCGCGCTTCGTGATCGGCTGAATGCGCCGCTCAATGAACGGCTCATTGAGCCGGCGCTGCCGCCGATGCCGGCGAGTTTCGCCAGCCGGACTGCGTGATGGCGCGTACCTGCGCGTCGACGCTGTCTGCTGCAGGGGCGGCAGGCGCAGGGGCAGCCGCCGTTGGCGGCGCAACCTGAGTGGCCGGAGCGGGCTGCGGAGGCTGAGGTACGCGAGCGGTTTTCGCGGGCGGCGCGGCGCGACCGCCGAGCGGCGCCCACCCGGTTTCGACGATCGCCCGTTGCAGCAGCGATCTTGCTGCGGGGCTGCCGCTATCGATCGCGAGGGCATCGCTGGCGCTATGCTCCACGCAGTTCCACAAGCGGTCCTTGATGCATACGTTGGCTGTTTGCAGCGCGGCGTCGCGGCGTTGCTCGAGCGGCGCCAGTTCGCGCTGGATCGCTCGTGCATCGGCGTTGTCGGGGTCCATCGAGAGCGCTGCGTTAACCGCGGCCTGTGCGCCGGAGAGGTCATGAGCGTCCGCATGCTGGTGCGCCGCGCGCAGGCTGTCGGGCAGGTCGCGATAGTGCGGGACGACGACCGGCTGGACGGCAGCCGGCGCCGGTGGCGCGGAGGTATTGACGGTGCCCGTGCTAGCCCGCGTGTTGCTTGTCTGATCCGCGGCATACGGTGCAATCGAACCCGCCGTTGATTTGGTGTCCTGCTCATCGTAAGCGGGCGCACTGGTGTGGCGATCGCTCAATAGCGTGTATCCGCCATAAGCTAGTACGACGACGCCAAGCGCGATCAGTCCACGCGTAAGCAGCCAGTGCGACACGAGCGGCGCACCGAGCGGCAGGTGACTGAGCGGCGGAATCGGTGTGTCGGGCGAAGCGAGTTTCGGCACGGCCGGCTCCGGTTGGGCGCCCGTCTGCAACGGACGATGCAGCGGGCCGTCCGCGCCGCCAAAGCGCGCATGGGCCGGCGTTGCGAGCGGATGAGCCGCGCCACAGTAAGGACATAGATCGGCGTGCTGATACAACGCACCACCGCAGCGCTTGCACGGCGCGGGGAAACTCTGGCCAGGCGTACTTTGGGTGGACATGCTGTGACCCATCTGCGATAGGCTATGCCGATTACGGCATGCTCCAGATCGTGGTCGAGGCAGCATGCAATGTCTGCGTGAATCACGATCCACATGCGCTGGAGTTCGGCGCTGCCACAGTAAAAAATGGCGGCGTCGCCATGAACAATATGTGAGCTTTCCGAGTGAACGTCAATCGACGTTCGCCCTTACCGCGTGTGCGACGACACACATTGCGACGGGCGAAAAACCGCATATGTCTGCAGAACGAACGAAAGGGAGATTTTTTACAGGCTGCCGGCGGCGAGAGAGCGGCGCGGAGTTTGATCGGATGAAACGCTTGGCGAGGCCGGTCACGCTGCACGCAGCCTCGCATCTTGCAGGATTCAGTGCTTGCGCAGCGGATGATCCTTGAGCAGCCAGGCAAGCGCGAACGCCAGCACGACCACGCACGAGGCGGACAGATACACCGTATGCAGTGCACCGGCAAAGGCCTGCAGATAGTCGTCGCGCAATGCGGTGGGCAACTGGTGGATAGCCGCAGGGCCGAGTGCGTGCGGCAGTTCGGCGTCGGGCGGAAGCAAGGTTTGCAAACGGGCGGCGAGGCCGTTAGAGAACACCGCGCCGAAGCCCGCGACACCCACCGAGCCGCCAATCGAGCGGAACAGCGTGGCCCCCGAGGTGGCGACACCCATATGCCTGAATTCAACGGTGTTCTGCACGGCGAGAATCAACACCTGCATCACCATGCCGAGACCGAGGCCGAGGAGACCCATGTAGAGATACATCACATGAATCGGCGTGGAGATCTGCAAGCGCGCGAGCAAGGTCATCGCCACGGCCACAAGGAATGTGCCGCCAATCGGGAACATGCGGTATTTGCCGATCTTGCTGATCACGCGCCCGGTGACGACCGACATCACCAGCAAGCCGCCCATCATCGGCAGCATCTGCATGCCGGCTTCCGAAGGCGTCGAACCTTTGACCACTTGCAGATACAGCGGGATGAACGTCACCGAGCCGAACAGCGAAACGCCGATGATGAAGCCGATCAGGCTGCTCAGCAAAAAGGTGCGTTGCCTGAAGAGTTCGAGTGGCATGATGGGCTCGACCGCACGCTGCTCTTCATAAATGAAACCGCCGATGCAGACGAAGCCCATCACCAGCGTGAACCACAATTGCGGCGACGACCACGGCAGGATCGTCCCACCCTGGCTCGTGAACAGGATGATGCAGGTGAGCGCGCCCGCCAGAAACGCGGCGCCCATGTAGTCGATGGTGTGCTTGATATGCGCGGTGTGCGGCTTGAACACCGCACCGATCACAGCGAGCGCGAGCACGCCGAGCGGCAGGTTGATGTAGAAGATCCAGCGCCACGACAGATGCTCGACGAGAAAGCCGCCGAGCAGCGGACCGATCACCGTGGCGAGACCGAACACGCCGCCGAATACGCCCTGATAGCGGCCGCGCTCGGCAGGCGGGATCACGTCGGCGATGGCCGCCATGGTGACCACCAGCAGGCCGCCGCCGCCGAGACCCTGCAGGGCGCGCAGCACGATCAGTTGGGCCATGTTTTGCGCGATCCCGCACAGCGCGGAGCCGACGAGGAACAGCACGATGGCCGCCTGCAGCACGACCTTGCGGCCGAACAGGTCGCCGAACTTGCCGTATAGCGGCACGACGATGGTCGACGTCAGCAGGTAGGCGGTGACGACCCACGACAGGTTGTTCAGACCGCCAAGCTCGCCGACGATGGTGGGCAGCGCCGTCGACACGATGGTCTGATCGAGCGCGGCAAGCAGCATCACCAGCAGGAGGGCGGTGAATAGCAGGCGAATCGGCGGATGCTCCGCGCCGGTCGCGAGTTCGGCTGGGGTGGTGGTACGTTGATCCATGGATTGGGGACCTATCGAACGGTGTCTGCAGCGTGTGGAACAGGTTGAAATTAATTAACTCAGCGATTAATATATGTCACATCTCAGAATTGGTCAAATGGAAACGAAATGACGACTCCACCGTCCGATGAGCGCCCATCCAAAGCGGCCGCAGCGGGGGGCAAGAAAAAAGCGCCGCGCGCAGCCGGTGCGGCGTCTGCCGCACGCGCCGCGCCGACCGCTGCAACGCAGGATCCGGCTGCTGCGCCGCTCGCCGCGCGGCGCCCCGGCCGGCCCACCGGCAGCGCGCGCGGGCCGGAGCAGCGCGCCCGGCTGCTCGATGCGGCGCTCGCGCTGTTCGCGCGCCAGGGCATCGTCGATACCTCGCTCGGGGCGATTGCCCGTGAGGCCGGCTTCACGCCGGCGATGGTGCATTACTACTTCAAGACGCGCGACCAGTTACTCGACGTGTTGATCGACGAGCGTTTTCTGCCGTTGCGCACGGCGATCGGTGGGGCGTTCGAGGCCAATCCGGACGATCCGGTGGCGGCGATCACGCAAATGGCGCGCGGGATGGTGGCGGTCGCGGTCGAGAATCCGTGGTTTCCGCCGCTGTGGGTGCGCGAGGTGATCAGCGAGGGCGGGCTGCTACGCCAGCGCATGCACGAGCGTTTCGGCCATACGCATCACAAGGCTTCCCTGGCGCGGATCGAGCAGTGGCAGAAAGAGGGGCGCGTCAACGCGGATCTGGAGCCGTCGCTGGTGTTTCTTACGCTGCTGGGTTTGACTATCCTGCCGCTGGCCACGTCGAAGATGTGGCGCAACGATCCGGTGCGGCGCAGCTTGACGCCCGACGACATCGCCCGCCACGCGGTGGCGTTGCTGGTGCACGGGCTCGCGCCGGCTCAGACGTGAAGGTCGGTCTCGGCCACACGCAGCATGCCGTCCGCAGCCTGCAATAGTTGCGCGGCGCGCTGTGCCTGTCCGGCGGTTTGCGCCGCGGCGAGAAAGCCCGTGATCCACAGCGAGCTGTAGAAGTAGATGGCCCGATGCGCGTCCGGTGACGGCGCCGCGTGGCGAATCAGCTCGTCTCCGTAGAAACGGCCGGCCTCGCCGACGTCGGCCGCAATGTGCGCGAGCGTCGTGCCGATCGCCATCAAGGGATCGCCGTAGCAGACGAAGTCGACGTCGATGATGCCCTGCAGGTCGCCATGCTCGACGAGCACATTTTTGACCGTCATGTCGTCCAGAAAGCAGATTGGCCG
This sequence comes from Paraburkholderia phenazinium, assembly GCF_900142845.1. NCBI lineage: Bacteria > Pseudomonadati > Pseudomonadota > Betaproteobacteria > Burkholderiales > Burkholderiaceae > Paraburkholderia > Paraburkholderia phenazinium. The sequence goes on along the minus strand of NZ_FSRU01000001.1, from coordinate 2,557,596 downwards.
TAACGACGCGAAGTACGGTTCGACCGAGCGGCGCAGCGCCCGCAAGCGTGCCCTGATGTGCTCGAGCGCAGGCGCGTCGGCGGCCGGCTCGTCGGTGGAGGGCAGGCCGAAGATCTCGGTCCAATGGGCGGTCGTCGCATGCCGGCGAATCGGCGCCCAGCCGAACCCTGTGCTTTCGGGCAGGCTCGCGACACGCTTCTGATAGTCGCCCACCGTCTCGGCAATGCGTGTCATCTGCTGCGCGGACAGGCCGGCCAGTTCGTACTGCAGATCCTGGCCGGGCACCCACTCGAGAATGATGAACGAACCCTGCGCGGCCGTCGTGCCCAAGGCCAATACGTGCGGCACCGGCAAGCCCAGTTGGCGCAGCGCGTCGAGATTGTGCTGCGTAAAGCCGAACATGCCGCGGCGCGGGTTGATGCGCACCGCAACGGCCCGGCCATCGGCCAGTTGCACGCGGAAAATGGCATTACCGCTCTCCGTGAGCGACTGACGGCTGACGTCGACGACCCGGGTCTTCAGGGCGGCTTGCGCCACGGCAGCGGCTTCGAGGTCGGCGACGTCCCATGACGGGTTGGTGCTGCCTGGCGCCGGAGTGGCCGCGCCTTGAGCGAGATCGGCGCTGCCTTGAGCGGGCTGGAAGCCGCTGCCGGATGCGTCCTGGGAATGATGTGTGTCAGCCAATGTAGCGTGCCCAGCGGGAGTCGTGAAAGGTAGTCAGGGCGAACGAGACAGCATGCCGCCGTGGGCCAGCTTGCGAGGGCTGAACACGGCGCCGCGATGTCGCTTGCAGACGCCGGGAATGCAGGGCCGGGTTCATTACAGCCCACCGGAACGCGCACGACAACGCGCAGATATTCCATCCTGTTACGCCAGTAAATATTTGGGAAGAGGTTGGGCGTGCGATTGCGCCGGACCTGTAAGGTGATGGCGTCAGAGGGGCGTGGTGGAGTGGCCGGACATTACAGCGCGGTCCGCGCACTGTTGTTTCGAGGCGACTCGAATGTAACCGCGTGGTAACACAAGGAAAGATGCGGAAATGAGCGGGAGGGACGGTGCGAGCCGGGATGGCTGCACGGGAGGACATATCGGAGAACGAATCGAAAGCTGAACGCAAGACAGCGTGGCGCTGACGATTCGTCTGAGGCGGGCGATGCTGCAGAAGAATGCTTCTGCAGCATCGCCCGCAGCGATTACGGGTTACGTGTTTTCTTCCACGCTTCGTATGCGGCCTTCGTCGCGTCGTTGGGCGGATACGTTCCCGGCAAGGCCGCGCCTTCGCGAATGCGTTCGGTCAGAAACTCTTCCAGTTGCTCCTGTTCGGCGGCCGCCTGGGCGACATCGGCGGCCATCTCGCGCGGGATGACCACGACGCCGTCCGCATCGCCGACGATCACGTCGCCCGGAAACACGGCGACGCCGCCGCAACCGATCGGCACGTTGATATCGATCGCATGATGGCGCAGCAGGTTCGGCGGCGCGCTCGCACCGGCGCAGAACACCGGCAGGCCGAGCGCGGCGATCGTGATGCTGTCGCGCACCGGGCCGTCCGAGACCATGCCGGCGACGCCGCGCACCTTCAGGCGCTGCGTCAGGATCGAACCGAACGAGGCGCTATTGCGCTCGCCGCGGCAGTCCTGCACCAGCACGTGGCCGGCGGGAATCGTTTCGACGCATTTGCGCTGCGCGTACTCCGGATTCGCAAACAGTTCGAGGACGTCAATGTCCTCGCGCGACGGGATATTGCGCAAGGTGAACGCGGGCCCCACCAGATTTTCGCCGGTCGGCGTCGCCAGCGGCGCGACACCCTGCATGAACGTGTTGCGCAAGCCGCGCTTGAACAACTGCGTGGTGAGCGTGGCCGTGCTGACATGACGGAGGGCTTCGAGCGTAGCGGGATCGAGTTCTTGCATCGTGAGATCAGGAGGTGTCGGGTTGAAAAGGAGAGACTACTTCAACGGAGGACGGAGCGTCGGCTCGAGTCCGTGACTGTCGTGATTGTGGCGGCTTTCGTGGCTCTCGGGTAGCGGGTCGGCCGAGGCCGGGTGCTGGCGCTGGTAGCTTGCCGACAGCACGCCCCAGCGGCGCGCCCAGATAGCGGTGAGAATCGGCGTGAGCAGCGAGGTCACCACCACCGAGGTGGCGACCAGCGCGGTCGCCGCCGGTGCGATGGCCGCATAGCGCGGTTCGATGCCGGCGATGATCTGCGGCACGGCGACCGCTGCGCCTGCCGTCGACGCGGCGCCGATGCCCGCCGTGCCGTTGCCGCGCGCGAGGAAAATATCGGCCAGCACGAGCGTGGTGCCGGTCACGAGAATCACGCAGACGCCGATCAGCACGCCGAGCAGACCCGTATCGAGGATGACGCGAAAGTCGAGGTTGTTGCCGAGTGCGAATGCAAAGAACGGCACCATGACGGCCACGGCCTGGCCGAAGAACTGCCGCAACTCGCTATCCAGATTGCCGAGGAGAAAGCCGATCAGAAACGGCAGCAACGCGCCGAGCAGGGTCGCATACGGAAAGCTCGCGAGCCCGGCAATGCCGAGGGTCACCATCGTCATGAACGGACCGGACTCGAGCGACATCAGGCAGAACGCGCCGGCTTCTTCCTTGGTGCCGTATTGCTGCATCAGCGCCATGTACAAACCGCCGTTGCTCTCGTTCATCACGCAGATGACGGTGAGCACCGAGAGCCCGGTGAGAAAGCCGGAGGTGATGCCGCCCGGCGGCAGGAAATGCGAGGCGATCACCCCAGCCACGGCCGCCGTCAACACTTTCGTGACGACCAGCACGCCGCTTTTGCGCAGCACGACCGGCGTGGCCTTCAGGCTGATGCTGGCGCCCATGCAGAAGAACCAGACCGCGAGGATCGGCAGCGTGCCCGTGATCAACGCATTGGAGAAGGAGCCGAGGAACTTGCCGGCGTGCGGCGCGAAGGTATGCACGCATGCACCGAGCAGCAGGGGGACGAGCATCAGCCCGCCGGGAATACGGTCAATCGCCTTCTTGATCTTCATGCCGGATGCTCCTCCACGGACGGTCTGCCCGATCGGTGTGTTGTCTCTTTCTTGTTTGTTGTCTTATGGGCGCCCGGCCGGACTCCGCGCGGGTCGCGGGTGCAATGAAACACCGTGTCCCAGATGCGCGCCACGGTCGTCGCCCGGATCGAAATTTAGCACTGGCCGCTCGCCCTGCCCGGAAAATAGTCGCGCTTTGAAGTCATCGTTTACACCTAAGTCGGACAGGCAAAAAATCGCATGGCGTGGCAGATTTTGCGCAGTGCCGTGGGGCGGCAGCGGGGCTGGAATGCGTGCGTGCCCGGTGTGTTTCGATGCGATGCGGCGGGCTGTGCCGCCTTCACGCGTTGTCCTGCCGCCAGCCGCGGCGGCGCTTCACGATCCGCCCGGGCGGCGGCTCGCGCACAAGGTGGCAAGGCACGCCGCGTGCTAAGGATGGGTGGCTTCACGAGGAGCCTGGTCCGAATACGCTCGAGCAGAATGCCGCACGCGGGCACAGGGCGGCGCGTTAAACCGGCCTGTTTCATGCATGTGACTTATCGGTGCACGAGGATGCACCGCGCGTCACCGCGGCAAACCTGCAGCGGCGGAACGACTCATCAGAGGTTTTTGTTACCGGACGATTGCAACTCAGCGCGCGAAACCGAGTCGGACCTTGCGAGCGGCGCATGGCGAACAAGGGCTTCAACCGGCTTGCGACGTTGAGCGCGATACAATGGCCGCCTTATCGGGCCTAACCTGCTTTTTAGCAACAACCCAAAAATGAACGGAGTGTTGAGACTCGATCAGGCAACGATCGTGCTCGTCGAAGATGACCTGCAAAGCCGGGAATCGTTGACGCTGTTGCTTGAATCGGAGGGTGCGCATGTCGTCGCGGTGGCGGATGCGGAAGAGGGCGTCGAAGCGGCGCTGCGATTGTTACCCGATGCGGTGGTGTGCGATCTGGAACTGCCTTGCATGGACGGCTTTTACCTGATCCAGCGGCTGCGCGATCACGAGATTCGTGGCGATCATGCGCCGGCGATTGCCGTGGCGCTCACCGGCCACACCGACGACGCCTACCGATTACGCAGCATCGGTGAGGGCTTCCAGCATTTCATGACCAAACCGGCCAGGCCGGATGAGCTGGTTGCCTTGTTGCACGACGCAATCGACGCCCGCGCAGCCGGCTGAGCGCGGTGTGCAGGGCGCTGCTGCGAGGCGCTGGCCTTGCAGCGGTCCTTCAGGTCCCCGGGTTTCCGTGAAACCTTGGGGTGGTTCCGCGTTTTCTATCGGGGCTCAGGCGGAGGACCGGGTGCCGCTTCAGGCGCCGTTCGCGGTGGCCTTGGCTGCGCTGGCCTCGGCGGCCTGGCATGCGGAACACAAGCCCTTCAGCTCGATTTCCTCGCTGGCAAGACGGTAGCCAGCGTCTTCGATTTGCGCCACCAGCGCCTGCCGCAGCTTCGGCTGGTGCAATTCGGTCACGTTGCCGCACTGCTGGCACACCACCAGAATGCCATGCTGACACTGGGTCAGGTCATGGCACACCGTGAACGCGTTGATCGATTCGATCCGATGCACGAGCCCGGCCGAGAGCAGGAAGTCGAGCGCACGGTAAACCGTGGGCGGCGCGGAGCCGGGGTGAATCTGCCGCATGTCGTCGAGCAGCGAATAAGCCTTGGTGGCGCGGCCCGAGGTCAACAGCAGCTCCAGCACCTTGCGCCGGATCGGCGTGAGTTTCTCGCCGCGTTCGCGGCAATACTCTTCTGCCAGCACCAGCGCGGCTTCCGGCGAAGCGGCGAGGAGATGCCCATGATCTTGCCCATGATCGTCCGCATGACCATGCGGATGGTCGTGCGCACTTTCGTGAGCCGTGGCTGGCGCTTGGGCGGCTTTTGCGGCGACCGTGGAAGGCTTTGCGTTCTTCATAGCCAGATTATAAGGTCCATCGCGTTTCGACGTGGCAGCGGGCCATGACCCGTTTATGCGGCAGGGTTGCCGCCGCGCCGGATCCTTCGTCAGCCTCTTATCCAGACATCGAGCGCCGTGCGGATTTCTTCCGTTACCTTCGACCAGTCGCGGCGCACCGCCTGGCGGAACAGGCGCGCGCCCGGGTACCAGGGACTGTCGCTGCGCTTGAGTTGCCAGCGCCAGTCGGGCGTAAACGGCAGCGCAACCCAGACGGGCTTGCCAAGCGCTCCCGCCAGATGCGCGACCGCGGTATCCACGCTGATGACCAGGTCGAGTTGCGCAATCAGTCCGGCCGTGTCAGCGAAGGTGTCGAGGCGCTCCGCTACGTCCAGCAGCGCGCCGCGTTGCACGAGCGGGTCGTAGCTCGCGCGGTCGTCTTCGCGGAGCGCTTTTTGCAACGACACGAAGGTCGCGTCGGCGTCGAGCAGTGCGGCGAGTTGCGCCAGCGGGATCGAGCGATTGCGGTCGTTGACATGCCCCGGGTTGCCGGACCACACAATGCCGACGCGGGGCCGACCGGTGCGGCCTCGGCTTTCGCCACGCTCATTGCCATGCTCGCTCTCGAACAGCGTGTTCCATTGCGCGATTTTGGCTGCGTCGACATTCAGATAGGGACCCGCTGTGGCGAGGTCGGCGGCGCGGATCTTGAGCGCGAACGCGAGGCTCATGGTCGGACAGTGATAGTCGAACGGCGGCACCGGCGCGTTTTCGCCGATCACCTCGGCCACCCCCGGATAGCCGCGCAGCAGCGGCAGCAGCGCATCCTGTACCCGCAACACCACGCGCGCACCGGCGGCAGTCAGCCGGTCGGTGAAGCGCACGAATTGCAGCGTGTCGCCGAACCCCTGCTCGTGATGGACGAATACCGTTTTGCCGGCAATGGCTTGCGCGCCGGTCCACAGTGTCGCCGCATCGAAGCCGTGGCTGGCGGTGCCGACGCGCCAGCGCCACTCGTACTCGCGCCAGCCGTGCTCGAATTCGCCGAGCAAGAGGTTGGTCTGCGCACGATTGGTGCGCGCGCCGGCGTCGTTCGGGTCGATCGAGAGGGCTTTCTTGAACTGCTGCAAGGCGTCGTCGAAGCGGTGCAGATCGCGCAGCGCGACGCCGACGTTGACATAAGCCGCCCCAAAGTTCGGTTTGAGCGCGATCGCCTTGCGATACGCCGCGAGTTCTTCGTCGTAGCGGCCTATCGCACCGAGCAGGCTGCCCTTGTTGTAATGCACTTCGGCGAGTTGCGGATGGCGTGTGCTGAGGCGCTCGAAATACCGCAGCGCGCGGTCGTTTTCGCCGAGTTTCGTGAGCGACAGCGCCGCACCGTGTAACGACTGCACGTGATCCGGGTTGCGTTCGAGGCAGCGCTCGTACAGCGCGACGGCTTCAGCGTGACGTCCTGCCAGTTGGCATACGTGGGCGGCGAAGTAAATCTGCTCGGGCGAGGCCGCCATGTGTTGCAGCGCGCGCGTCACATAGTCGGCGGCGCGCGGATGGTCGCCCTCTTTGGCGGCGATATAGCCGAGCCCTTCGAGCGCTTCGCCGTGCTCCGGTTGCAGCAGAAGGATGCCGTGCAGCAGGTCCGCCGCTTCGGCCAGATGTCCTGCGCTGAATTTCTGCTGCGCCGTGGCGAGCGTGCTTGCGATGTCCTGATTCATGTTCGATGCTGCGCGGTGTGGCTCCGTCATAGGCTGTCGAGTTTCACCGCAAAGCCGCGTTGCACGCCCGGCCGCGCGAACAGCGTTTCATACCAGCGCCGCACGTTGGGATAGGTGGCGAGGTCGACCTTATGGCGTTCGTGCCGCCACGCCCAACCGAGAATCGCAAAATCCGCCACCGACAGTTCGCCCGCCACAAACTCCACCTCCGCCAGCCGCCGGTCGAGTACGCCATAGAGGCGGTGGGTTTCGTCCGAGAAGCGCTTCAGGCCGTAACGGCGGTCGGCTTCCGCTTCCAGCGCGGCGAAGTGGTGCACCTGGCCGGGCATCGGCCCGAAGCCGCCCATCTGCCACATGAGCCATTCGAGTACCGGCACGCGCTCGCGCAGACTGGCCGGCAGGAACTTGCCGGTCTTTTCGCCCAGATAGAGCAGGATCGCGCCCGATTCGAACACGCTGATCGGCCCGCCACCCGAGCCGCCCGCAGCGGCGGGGCCGTCCGGATCGACGATGGCCGGAATCTTGTTGTTCGGGCTGATGCGCAGAAACTCGGGCTGGAACTGCTCTGCCTTGCCGATGTTGACCGGAACCACCGTGTACGGCAGTTCCATTTCTTCCAGGGCGACGCTGACCTTGCGGCCGTTCGGCGTGCCCCAGGCGTAGAGCGTAATCGTCATATCGTTCAGCTCGTTGTGGCGTTCAGGTCAGCGGGAAATCGACGTACTTCCTGAAGCCGGTACGCGTGGTGAGGCGCGAGTACCAGCGTTCGAGATTCGGCAGCGACGGGCGTTCGATGCCGTCCAGCCCGAACCAGCGCTTCGCAAACGCGCCGATCACGATGTCAGCCAGCGTGCACTTTTCGCCTTCGAGGAAAAAGCGGCCCTGCAGATGCGTGTCGACGAGCTTCCACAACACGGTGACGGCGGCGAGATCCGTGGCGAGCTTGACGGTATCGCGCTCGGCATCCGGCGTGCGGACGATGGCCCAGAACACCGGACGCTCGGCGGGTTGCAGCGTGGACAGCGACCAGTCCAGCCAACGGTCGATGCTCGAGCGCGGCTGCGGCTCGGGCGGATAGAGCGGGCTCGACGGGCCGTATTGCATGACCAGGTAGCGCAGGATCGAATTCGATTCCCATAGCACGAAATCGCCGTCGACCAGCGTCGGCACGCGGGCGTTCGGATTCATGGCCAGATATTCCGGCTCGTTGTTGCGGCCGAATTGCAGGCCCGCATCGATACGCTCGTACGGCAGCACGAGTTCGTCGCAACACCACAACACTTTCTGGACGTTGACCGAGTTGGCGCGTCCCCAGATCGTAATCATCCGGTAGGTCCTCTTTGCTGGTTGGCAAGCCGCACGTGTGTGTGGCGTTCAACCGGTAACGATACACGATGCGGCTGTCATTACCTATTCGGCCGAATGGCCGATGCCGGCATGACATCGGCCTTGCGTACAATGGGCGCACCTGAAGACGACGAGGCACCGCATGGCCCGCATTGTCCCTGACGACTGGAAAAATCTCGCTGCCACCGGCGCCGCCGCGCGCGAACGCGAAACCCTGGCGCTGCTGGAAGAGGGCTTGTCCAGCGACTACACCGTGTATCACGGCGTGCACTGGACGCGGCTCAACCAGGGCTTCTCGGTATTCGGCGAGGCCGATTTCGTGATCGTCAGTCCCTCGGGGCGCGTGATGATCGTCGAACAGAAAACCGGTTTCCTGCGCGAGACCCCCAAAGGGCTCGTCAAGGTCTATCTGCAGACCGAACGCAATGTGGCGATCGCGCTGGCGCGCACCATCGAAGGCATGCACCGGCGCTTTACCGCCGCCTTCGGCGCGGGCACCTATTTCATCGAGGAACTGCTGTACTGCCCGGACCACGTCGTGAAGGACGCGGCGATTGCCGGCGTGAACCCGGCGCGGATCGTCGACGCAACGCGCAAGGAGCGTCTCGCCGCGATCATCCGCGAGGCCTTGCCGGCCGACGAGCCGCGGCTCGCCTGCGCCGCGAAGATTCACCACTTTCTCGCCGACGAACTGGCGCTGTCGCCCGACGCCAGTGCGTTGGTCGGCCAGGCGGGCACGCTCGTCACGCGTCTCGCCGGCGGGCTGGCCACGTGGGCGCGGCGGCTCGAGTTCACGCCGTTTCGCCTGCGTGTCGCCGGCACCGCGGGCTCCGGCAAGACGCAACTCGCCGTGCAGGTCATGAAGGATGCGGTCGCACGCGGCCAGCGGCCCTTGTACGTGTGCTTCAACCGGCCGCTCGCCGACCATATCGCACGGGTCGCGCCGCCCGAAGCGAAAGTGGCCAACTACCACCAGCTATGCGACTGGATTGCCCGCGACGGCGGCCGCACGCCAGATTTCCAGGCTGCGGACATTTTCGACCAGCTCGAAAAGATCTTTGCCGACACGCCAATCGACGCGCGCTGGCAATTCGACGTCTTGATCGTCGACGAAGGCCAGGACTTCCAGCAGCCCTGGGTCGGCGCGCTTGAACGCCTGTTGCGGCCGGGCGCGGCGTGGTGGTGGCTCGAAGACCCGCTGCAGAATCTGTACATGCGCGCGCCGGTCGATCTGCCGGGCTGGACCACGCTCAAGGAAACCACCAACTATCGCAGCCCGCGCGACATTCTCGACTTCGTGCGCGACGTGGTGGGCGCCGAGGTGCCGCTTGCCGCGGCGCTCTCTTCGGGCAGTCCGTTCGACGGCTCCGATCTGTCGCTGTCCACCTACGACGAGGCGTACGCGGCCGAGGGCTGCATCGACGCCACCAAGCGGGCGATCACCCAGGCGCTGTCGCTGGGGTTTCGCAAGCAGGACATTGCGGTGCTGTCGTTTCGCGGCCGCGAAGGTTCGGTGCTGAGCGCGCTCGATCAACTCGGACCGCACCGTCTGCGCAGCTTCACCGGCAAGTACGACCTGTTCGGCAATCCGGAGTATCGCGAGGGCGACGTGTTGCTGGAGTCGATCTACCGCTTCAAGGGGCAATCGGCGCCGTGCGTGATCCTGTCGGAGGTGGACTTCGACACGTTCGACGAGCGTAGCGCCCGCAAGCTGTTCGTCGGCGCCACGCGCGCGACGATGAAGCTGATCGTGGTGGCCTCGCAGCGCGCGGCGCTTCATCTTCGGGCAGCGGACGGCAAGGTGTAAGCGGTGGCCGGCTGCACGGCCACGGCCACCAGAACCACACCGGCGGCGCTTTTTGATGCACCCCGGTTTGGCGATATGATGCGTCCGGTTTGGCCGTTCAGCCCCACGAGGGCATGGATGGCGGAGAGCACGTCGGGATCGGGTCTGCGATGCTTCCGGATACCTGCGGGTCGTCTGGAGGAAACGGGTCGGTTGCGGGCAAGCGGGTCACGGCTAAACAACAAAACAGATGAAAAGAAGGCCAGTTACATGCACACCATCAGGAAAGGCGCGCGCCGGATCTTGTGTCTCGCCGTCGCACTAGGGGCGCTGGGAACAGCAGGAGCCGGGTTCGCGCAAGCTGCCGCGCTGTCGCTCGACGTCGGGGGCAAGATTGCCGCAACCAACGATCCCTCCCACACGGTTTATCACCTGACGGAAGCGCAGCTTCTTGCGCTGCCGGTTCATTCCATCACCACGTCGACGACGTGGACGCCGCGTACGACCTTCACAGGCCCATCGCTCGCGGATATCCTGAAGCTGGTCGGCGCGCATGGCAGCCAGATTGAAGTGCATACGCTCGACGACTACACGGAAACGATCCCGCTATCGGACAGCGATCGCTACGGCGTGATCGTTGCATATAGCATGAACGGCAAGCGTTTAAAGGTCAGCGACTTCGGACCGCTGTTTCTCATCTATCCGCGCGACGCGTTCCCAACGGAACTCTCCGGATCTGCCGCGGACTCGAAATTTGTATGGCAAATCAAGGACCTGATCGTCAAGTAATGCCGCATCGGCTACGCCGCTGGCTGCTGGCGGCGGTGTGGGTCACCGCGCTCGCCGCACCGGTCGGGGCGATCGGCTACCTGATGTATGCCAACCTGCTCAACCCGCGCTCCACGCAGTTGTTGACGGGCACGTACGACGGCTTCTACTGGGACGCCGCGCAATTGCAGATTGCCTACGCGCGGCTCGAAAACCAGTTGCTGCTGTACCGCAGCGGCACGGACGTCGATTACCCGCGCCTGCAGTTGCGCTACGAAGTGCTGCAGTCAAAGCTGCATGTGATGGCCGGCTCGACGCGCATGCTGGTTGGCCAGATCGCCTTGCTGCAGCGCCAGGACAGCGAGATCCGCTCGCTCGAAGACACGCTGGACCAGCTCGAACCCAATCTCGCCGCGCTGCCGCAGGATCCCGGTCAGGCCGACCGCATCGTCGCGGCGCTGCGCGCGCACTGGCAGGAGGTCAACGATCTGGCCTTGACCCGGCGCTTCGCCGACGTCGCCGACCGCGAAGCGCTGAGCCGCGACTTCATCGACAAGCGGCGCATGCTGTTCGCCGCCGGCATCATGCTGGTGCTGCTCTCCGCCGCGGCCACGCTGCTGCTGGTGGTGAACGGCCGCCGCCGCAGCCGCCTGATCCGCCAGCAACGCGCCGCGCTCGAAGCCGAGCACCAGGCCACCCGCGCCGCGCGTGAGGCGAGTCTGGCGAAGGACGCCTTTCTCGGCATGATCAGCCACGAGTTGCGCACGCCGCTGCATGCGATCGTCTCGTCGATCGAACTGCTCGGCTTCAATTTCCAATCCGAAGCGGACCGCAAGGTGATCCAGCGGCTCGAAAGCGCGGCACGGCATCTGGAAGCGCAGATGCGCGACCTCACCGATTACGCGCGGCTCGGCGCCGGCAAGCTCGAGTTGCGCTACGAGCAATTCGAGCCGCGCGAACTGCTGGCTTCGATCGTCGACGAACACACGCCGGCCGCGCTCGCGCGCGGGCTGACGCTCGCCAGCGAAGCGAGCGGGCTGACCGGGCCGGTGGACTCCGATCCGCACCGTATCCGCCAGATCGTCAGCAACCTCGTGACGAACGCGATCCGCTATACCGAGAAGGGCTCGGTGCGGGTGCGCCTCGTGCAGCGGCTGGCGGTGCTGACCATCGAGGTCAGCGACACCGGGCCGGGTGTGCCGCCCAAGCAACTGCCGTTGATGTTCAAGGAATTTACCCAGCTCGACGGCTCGCGCACGCGGCGTTTCGAGGGGGCGGGCATGGGCCTCGCGATCGTTCAGGGTCTGTTGAAACTGTTCGGCGGCAGCGTCGCGGTGGAAAGCAAGGTGGGCGAAGGCACCATCTTCAACGTGACGATTCCGGTGGGACCGGTCGAGCCTGTCAAGCTGCCGGATGCGAAGGCTGCGAGCGCCCAGGAAGGCGGCCGCTCGCAGGTGCTGATCGTCGACGATAACGGCCTGATTCGCGAGTCGCTGCTGGAAATGATCACGCATATGGGCTATGAGGCGACCGCAGTCGCCAATGCCAAGGATGCGCTTGCATGGCTCGACGCGCGCCGTTGCGACGTGCTGTTGCTCGACCTGCATATGCCGGATCAGGACGGCTACACCTTCTTCGCCGAATTCACCGCGCGCAGCGGACCGTCCGCAGGCGCACCGGTGATTGCAATCAGCGCCTATGCGCCGGAAGCGCCGCCGACCGACACCGCACCCTTCTTCGAGTATCTGGTGAAGCCGGTGCACTACGAGCATTTGCGCGCAGCGTTGCAGCGCGCACTGGCGGCGCGCAGTCTGGTTTGAAGCGCATCAGCCCCGCATCAGTCCCGCTCAGGCCCGATTCAGACGCTTGGACAGATCCGCAACGAGAATCGCCATACGCGCCGGCTTTTCATAGCAGGCCACGTTGTAGTTGCGAATGATCTCGCTGATCTCCGACTCGCTCGCCTTGCCGGTCAGCAGCTCGCCGGTCAGCACGAACACCGGCGCCTCGGGGTTCTCCGATGCGCGCACGGCGCGAATCGCCGCCGCGGAGGTCTGATTGCCGAACAGCCAGTCGATTACGACGCCGTCGAACACCTGCGTCTGCAACTGTTCGACGAATGCGCCGAGGCCGTAGATCGCGACTGAGGCAAAGCCGCTGCGCTCGAGATAGTCGCGCAGGTTGTCGGCGGAGGCCTGGTCGTCGTCGACCACCGCGATCAGCGGCTTGTCGGCCTCCGAGCGGCGCGGATAGATTTCGATCTTGTGAACTTCGAATGCGCTTTGATACAGCGCGCCATCGTGACGCGTGACGCGCCATTGTCCCAGCTTCGAATAGGCCACGAATTCGGGGCGGCTGCCGGGTTCGAGCGCCGCGCCCACCCAGGCGGTGCACGCGAGTTCGACGCCGCCGACCGAGAACACCGCTTCCTGAGCGATGGCGCCGACCATGCCGGGGTCGAGCGATTGCGCGCCGAACAGTTGCGCGGCCGGTTCGCCGAACACCTCGGCTACACGCTTGATCTGCGACAGCGTCCATGGGCTGTTGCCGCGCAGCTTGCGGTGCCCTTGAGAAAAACTCAGATCGAGAATGCGGCACAGCTCCGTGGTCTGTTGCCGCTTACCGATGCCGTGACGGCTCATCAACTCGCGCACGCGTTCCGCGACTGCGATGGAGTCAGGTGAGGTTGCTTCGTTGGCCATGCTGCGTGGAGGTCCGTCTTTTTAAATGGTATCGGGTGAAGGACGCGAAAAGACTGGCTGGCGATGGGTCGCACCGCCTTCTTTGCGAGCCGACCGGCCACGCATGGGAGAGCAAATGTACAGCAAAAAAACCTGGTGTTGCTGCTTTTGTGGCGCCACCGCGAGGATGTCGCGGGTCTGCCTGATCGGTGTACCCCGGGCCGATGCCGCGCCCGGGTTATGGCCGATGCGCGTGGCGTATTTTACCGAGGAAACCCCCGCCGACATGTAATGAAATGTGATCCATTGTGGTCTTTCGTTGGATGCGGCCTGAACTGTGAACGCGCTTGCGCGATTCGACGAGACAAGTCCCCGGTTGATCTGGCAGAGTTTCGTCTGCCATGACGCTCCAACCACTCCTATCTCATCCATGAAAGACAAGACCGCGATTCGCCATACCGGTGTGCCGTACTACTCGCAATGGGGCAGCCCCGAATGGGTACAGCCGATCGTCGAAGAGGACGCCGACCCGTGCGACGACCCGGCCTGGCAACGCAGCGGCTTCACCGAGCAGGCGCGTTACCGTTTCTGGGCGCAACGTCTGTGCGGGTTGACCTGTCTCGAATCCGCGTTGGACTTCTGGGGCATCGCGCATGCGCCGCGCGCCGCGCTGCTCGACGAAGCGCTACGCCATGAGGTGTACCGGATGCGCGAAGACGGGGGCGTCGACGGCCTGATTTACCGGCCGTTCGCCAGTTGGACCGAGCAGGCCTTTGGTCTGCAGGTGGAGGTGTTGCCCGAGGCAACGCTTGAGGAGATCGCCGCGCGCATCGATAGCGAGACGCTGGCGATCATTTCGGTGAGCCCGGAAATCCGCCGCCCGGACGCGCCGAACGCGCAGCGCGGCGGTCATCTGATCCTGCTGCACGGGCGCGATGCCGACGGCGTCTGGTTTCACAATCCGTCCGGTATCGCGCCGTACCAGAGCGACGTCTACATGCCTTTCTCGACCGTCGCGCGCTTTTATGCCGGCCGCGGTTTGACGCTGACTCGTCCTGGCGGCCGTCCGGCCGGCTGAACGCTGCGACGGTCGCGCCGGTCTGCCGGGTCCGAATTCTGCTGAGCGGCAGATGGGCAGCGGGGCAATCCGCTGCTGATCAGTGCTGGCCGGTTTGACGGGGATCGTGGACGAGGGTGTCCGGCAGTGCTTCGTCGTGACCGGCCGCCAGCATCACCTGATACAGGCTATGACGCTCGTAGGAACGCCACACGAGGCGGGCGAGGCGGCTTATCGTTGCGCGCAACGATGAACCCTTCACGCCGGCGGTGACGGGAACGACGCGGGACGACACGGATTGGCTGGACATCGCGGCACCTGCTCAATGGGTGAATAAGGGTAAATGCCTAAGTGTTTTCCATTGTAGGTGTGTCAAAAATCGCAGTGTGCGGTGCAGCAAAAATTCTTTCACGTCGGCGCGGCGTAGTCCGGCGGTATGGTTGCCATGCCCTGTATCGGCCTTCGATCCACTTGCCAACCCGGAGCCCGTATGAACCGATACCCCGCCCTGAATGCCGCTAGCGCACTTGCATTGCTGTTGGCGCTGCTCACGGTCAGTGAGGCGCAGGCGGCCACTCCCGATGAACAGAAGAAGGCCTGCCGTGGCGATGCGATCCATTTTTGCAGCGCGGAAATTCCCAACAAGGACAAGATCACGGCCTGCATGAAGCAGCACGTGAGCGAACTGAGCCCCGGCTGCCAGGCGATGTTCAAACACGGCGGCCATTCTTCCGGCAACGCCCCGGACGCGAACAAGGGCTCGGCGCAGTAGGCCGGCGCGCCGCGGCTCGGGACGCGGCGGCGGATCCTGGTCGCCGCGCGTTCCCCTCACTTCGGCGCGATGTCGCGCCGCACGCGCATGATGTGCTGCTCGACGTAGAACGCCGCCGCATCCGCGTCGCCGCCTACGATTGCCTCGTAGATCAGCCGGTGCTCGGACACGTAGAGGCGAATCCGGCCGGTATCGTAAATGCCGTCGTCCTTGAGCCGCTTCCAGAGCGGCTGGTCCATGGTCTTCGCCACTTCGTCGGCGATCTTCACCAGCAACGCGTCGCCGCTCATCACCGCCAGTTGCCGGTGAAACAGGCGGTCGCTGTTGTTCCATAGCACCCGCTGCTCGGGGTCGGTCAAGTCGACGATCGAATCCATCTGCGCGAGATAGTGCTCCGCCAGTTCGTCGCGCTGGCCGTGCGCCGCCGCGCGCCGGGCGATGGCCGGTTCGAGGATCAGGCGCACGTCGAGCGTCGAGGTCGGGCTGAAGTCGGGATCGGCCAACGACGCCGGTTGCAGCGGCGCCGCCGCGAGACGCTGCAAGGCATCCGCGCAGACATAAGTACCCGAGTTGCGGCGCGTGATTACGAGCCCTTCGTTCTGCAGCGCGCCGATCGCCTCGCGCACCGCCGGGCGGCCCACGCCAAAACGCGCGGCCAATTCACGCTCCGAGGGCAGACGCGAATCCGCTGCGAACTGCCCGCTGCGGATCTCGGTGCGGATGCGTTCGGAGACCTGCTCGTAAATCTGCTTGGGGCGAAAGGTGCTTTCCATAGCGAGGGCGGGCTGATCCAAATTCGAACCAGATTGCCGCAATAATTTTGAAATTGGTTGATGTGAAACCAAAGCTGGTCTACATTTTGATCCAGTATAGAACAGGATGGAGACTTCGGAATGCGGTGCAGGAAGGTATTTTCGGCCGGCGGGCCGCAAGCGGAAGAGGGTGGCCACGCATCATGAAATTGAATCGCGTCATCAGCACGGTTGAAGTGCACACCGGCGGCGAGTCGTTCCGGCTCGTCACGAGCGGGCTGCCGAAGTTTCAAGGCAAGACCATCGTCGAGCGCCGCACGTGGCTCAAGGAACATCAGGATCACCTGCGCCGCGCGCTGATGCTCGAACCGCGCGGCCATGCGGACATGTACGGCGGCTACCTGACCGAGCCGGTCAGCGAAGGCGCCGACTTCGGCATCATCTTCGTGCACAACGAAGGCTACAGCGACCATTGCGGCCACGGCGTGATCGCGCTCGCCACCGCTGCCGTGTCGCTGGGCTGGGTCGAGCGCACCGAGCCGGAGACGCGCGTGGGTATCGACGCGCCGTGCGGCTTCATCGAAGCCTTCGTCAAGTGGGACGGCGATCACGTAGGCAGCGTGCGCTTCGTCAACGTGCCTTCGTTCATCTGGCAGCGCGACGTCACGGTGAGCACGCCGAGCTTCGGCGAGGTGAAGGGCGATATCGTCTTCGGCGGCGCGTTTTATTTCTACACGTCCGGCAAGCCGTTCGATCTGAACGTGCGCGAAGCGGAGGTGGATCGCCTGATCCAGTTCGGCGCCGAAGTGAAGCGCGCGGCCAATGAAGCGTTCAAGGTGGTCCATCCGCACATCCCCGAAATCAACCATATTTACGGCACGATCATCGATAACGCGCCGCGTCACCCAGGCTCGACGCAGGCCAATTGCTGCGTGTTCGCCGATCGCGAGGTGGACCGTTCGCCGACCGGCTCGGGCACCGCGGGACGGGTCGCGCAACTGTATCTGCGCGGCGAGCTGGGACGCGACGAGACGCTCGTCAACGAATCGGTGATCGGCACGATTTTTCGCGGCCGGGTGCTGTCCGAGACGAAGCTCGAGCGCTTCGATGCGGTGATTCCCGAAATCGCGGGCGATGCGCATATCTGCGGCTTCGCGAACTGGATTGTCGACGAACGCGATCCGCTAACGTATGGCTTTCTCGTGCGCTAGGCGGCGCACGCCGATGGAGAAAACCCGCTTATGACACACCCGGCCACGCAGATGTTCGACGCCGCCGCCAGCGCGCGGCTCACACCCTATGCGGCGCTCGTGGAGGCCCTGAAAACGGCGTCCGTCGATTACGCCCAGCAGCGCATCCTGAGCCCGGAGCGCCTCGTCGTGCCGCTCAACGAAGGCGGCATCATGCTGTCGATGCCGGCCACCGCGCCGGACCTCGGCATCCACAAGCTGGTCAACGTCTGTCCGTCCAACGGTCCGCGCGGCCTGCCCACGATCCACGGCAAGGTCATGGCGTTCGACGCGGACACCGGCGAGACGCTGTTCATCCTCGACGGCCCGACCGTCACCGGCCGGCGCACCGCCGCGATGTCGATGCTCGGCGTGCAGACCTTCAAAGGCGGCGCGTCCGGCCGGCCGGCCGCGCGCGAGTTTCTGCTGATCGGCACCGGCACGCAGGCGGCGAACCATGCCGAGGCGATCGGCGAACTGTTCCCTGATGCCGTCGTATGGGTCAAGGGCAGCGCGCCGGCGAAGGCCGAAGCGTTTTGCGCCGCGCAGCGCGACAAGGCGCGCAACCTGCGGCCGCTCGCTAGCGCCCAGGTGCCGGATGCGGTCGATGTCGTGATCGCCCTCACCACCAGCAAGCAGGCGGTCTACGACGAAGCGCCGCGCGCGGAGCGGCTGGTGATCGGCGTCGGGGCGTTCACGCCGGCCATGCTGGAAATCGGCGCGCGCACCGTGCACGGCAGCGCGCTCTACGTCGACGATCTGGCCGGCGCGCAACACGAAGCCGGCGATTTCATCCAGGCGGGCGTGGACTGGACGGGCGTCACCGGCATCGCCACGGTGCTGGAGGGACGTGCGCCACTGCTTGCGGCCAGCACGCCCGTGCTATTCAAGAGCGTCGGTTGCGCGGCGTGGGATCTGGGCGCGTGCCGGGTCGCGCGTGCGGCATTGCAACGCGCCTGAACCTGTAGTTTTTCTACACCGTCGGCCGCGTGCGGCGTGCAAACAATCCGAAAACGTTGCACCATAGGCGTTTGTCAGAAAATGTCGGCAACGGCATTTTTGCCCTTTCGCGTTGCCTTTCGCGACGCCTTTTACGACGGTGACATCGCGCTATGATTACCCAACACGCATCTGCCACCCCAGACCTGCCGCTCGATATGATCATCTTCGGCGGCACCGGCGATCTCTCGTTCCGCAAGCTGCTGCCCGCGCTTTACATGGCGCATCTGCACTGCAATCTGCCGCCGGAGACCCGCATTCTCACGATCGGCCGCAAGCCGTGGTCGCGTGACGAATACATTAACGAATTCATGGAATTGAAGGCGAAGCCCTTCATCGAAAAGAAAGCGTTCGATGCCGCCGCCTGGGACAAATTCCTCGCGATGTTCGAGTACGTGCGTATGGACGTCGATTCGGCGGAAGATTATCAGCGTCTGAAGGAAGTGTCGCGCCCCGACGCGCGGCGCGTGTTCTATCTCGCCACCTCGCCCGATCTGTTCACCAACATCTGCGACAACCTCTCGGCCGCGGGCCTGATCGACGAGCATGCGCGCGTGGTGCTGGAAAAGCCGCTCGGTCACGATCTGGCTTCGGCGCAGGAGATCAACACGGCCGTCGGCCAGCACTTCAGCGAAGCGCAGATCTACCGCATCGACCACTACCTCGGCAAGGAAACGGTGCAAAACCTGATGGTGCTGCGCTTCGGCAATGCGATCTTCGGGCCGCTGTGGCAGGCGCCGTATATCAAGAGCGTGCAGATCACGGTGGCCGAGACGGTCGGCGTGGGCACTCGCGCGGGCTTCTACGATAAGACCGGCGCGTTGCGCGACATGGTGCAGAACCACCTGCTGCAATTGCTGTGCATCGTGGCGATGGAGCCGCCGGTATCGCTCGACCCGGATGCGGTGCGCGACGAAAAGCTCAAGGTGCTGCGCTCGCTGCGTCCGATGACGCCCGAAGACATCGCGCGCGACACGGTGCGCGGCCAGTACACCGCCGGCGCGGTGGACGGCGAGGCGGTCAAGGGCTACCTCGAGGAAGACAATGTGCCGGCCAACAGCCGTGCCGAAACCTTCGTTGCGCTGCGTGCGCAGATCAACAACTGGCGCTGGGCCAACGTGCCGTTCTACCTGCGCACCGGCAAGCGCATGCAGAAGAAGGTGTCGGAGATCGTCATCGAATTCTCCGAACTGCCGTTCTCGATCATTCCGAGCGGCCCGCATCACTACGGCAACCGCCTCGTGATCCAGTTGCAGCCGGAAGAATCGATCCAGTTGCAGATGCTCGCCAAGGAACCGGGCAGCGGCATGCACATGCTGCCGGTGAACCTGAACCTCGACCTGCAGCAGGCCTTCACCGAGCGCCGTGCGGAAGCGTATGAGCGTCTGTTGATCGACGTGGTTCGCGGACGTCTCACGCACTTCATGCGCCGCGACGAACTCGAAGCGGCATGGGCGTGGGCGGAGCCGATTCTGGACGGCTGGGCGAAATCGGGCGAACGGCCGCGCAGCTATTCCGCCGGCACCTTCGGTCCGGCAGCGGCCACCGCCTTGATGGCGCGTGACAATGCCGTGTGGGCGGAAGAGTCGCAGTAAGCCAGGCGGCTTGCAGAGAGCGAGTCCCTTCAGTACCGCGTACTCGCCTTTGCTGCGATGGCGGCGGCCGCCGCGCGCGTCTCGACATGCAGCTTGCCGAACACATGTTCCAGGTGCTTGTTGACGGTGCGCGGCGCCATCCCCAGGATATCGCCGATATCGCGGTTGGTTTTGCCGCGCGATAGCCACAGCAGGACTTCCGCTTCGCGCGCCGTCAGGCCGAATTGCGCCGCGAGCGCCGTGGTATGCGCGGCATCGTCGAACTCTTCCAGCAGGATCACCCAGTCGCCGCGCGTGGCACGGCCCAGCACGCGCGCGACCCGGCGCACGCCGCCCGCAGCCGTCTCGAACGCGGTTTGCAGATCGCAGCCGGCTTCGATCCAGCGCGTGAGCCACTGAGCCAGCACGGCCGGCAGGCGTGAGCCGGAATCGCTCGGCGGACCCGGCAAGCAAGGGGTGTCGCCCGTCACGCCGCGCGCGCCAATCGCACCGTCCACACCGCCTACACCATCCATATCATCCGCACGGTCCGCACGGTCCGCGTTCGCCACGCCATGCGCATCGCCCGCCGCGTAGCGCGCGAGCCGTTGGCGGGCGAGGTCGCTCTGCCATTGGATCTCGCCGCTCGCCGCGGCGATGAGGGCGGCGCGCATGCCGATCTCGAGCACCATGTCGGCCTGGCGCTGCAGGCGCGAACGCTGCACGTGCGCGGCAATGCGCGCGCTGACCTCGTTCGGTTTCACCGGCTTCGTCACATAGTCGATGCCGCCCACCCGGAAGCCTTGTACGACATGCTCGCTGTCCGTCAACGCGGTCATGAAGATGACCGGCAGATGGCGATTGCGCGGATCGGCCTTGATATGCAGGCAGGTTTCGAAGCCGTCCATACCCGGCATCAGCGCGTCGAGCAGCACGGCGTCGGGCGTGATGCGCGCGAGACGCTGCAGCGCGGATTGTCCGTCGAGCGCAACCAGCACGGCGTAGCCGGCCGCCTGCAGCGTGTCCGACAGCAGCGCGAGATTATCCGGCGTATCGTCGACGATCAGCACCACCGGCTTGCCGTCGGGCAACTCCGGTTGTGTCTCGGGAGGCAGAAGCAGGGATTCGTCATGCATCGGGATTGACCTGCTGGGTAGGCGCGAGCAATTGCGCGAGTTCAGTCAGCCGGAAACGGCTCGCGAGGCTACGCAGCGGTTCGAGCAGCGTAGCGAGTTCGGGCGCGCCGTGTTCGGCGGCGTCCAGTTGTTCGATGAAGCCTTGCACGTAGCCCATTTCCAGTTGGGCGTGCAATTTCTCTTTCAAGCTGGCGGGCAGCTTTGCGGGCACGTCGCTCAAGGGGGCGCCGGTTGCGGGGGGCGCCGGGTCGATAGTCTCGGCAATCCAGTGCAGTTGCAACAGGGCCGCCATTTTGTCGAGCAGCAGTGGGATATGCAGCGGTTTGGCCAGATAGTCGTCGCAACCGGCCGCAGCGCCTTTGTCGCGATCGTCGGCGAAGGCGTTGGCCGAGAGGATCAGGATCGGCGCGCCCGACAACTGGTTGTCGCGAATCAGCCGGCTCGCCTCGAAGCCGTCCATGGCCGGCATGGAAACGTCCATCACGATGAGATCGGCCGCGGCGGTGCCGAGCCATTGCAGCGCCTCCGGTCCGCTGGCGGCTTCGATCACCGTGAAGCCAAGCGGAGCGAGCGTCTGCGTGACGATGCGCCGCTGCTCCGCGAGATCGTCCACCACCAGCACGGTGCGGCGCGCGCCGCTATAGCCCTTCAGATGACGCGGGCTGCTCGCCAGCACCTGCGGCGCACGCACCTCGGGAGCGAACAGCTTGACGATAAAGCGCGTGCCTTTGCCGACCTCGCTCTGCACCTCCAGATTGCCGCCCATCAGTTCCGTCAGCAGACGGCAGATCGTCAGGCCGAGTCCGGCGCCATGGTCGTGCTCGCGCGCGGCGGCGCCCCGCTCGAATGGCAGGAACAGGCGCTCCAGTTCCGCGGCCGGGATGCCGGGACCGGTGTCGGCGATCTCAAACGTGACGGTCTCCCAGGCATAACCGGCGCGCACCTTGACCGAGCCGCGCGAGGTGAAGCGGATTGCGTTGCCGATCAGGTTGATGAGAATCTGCCGGACCCGCTTTTCGTCGATGCGCACCACGTCCGGGATGCGGCCGCTGGTCTGGAAATCGAACTGCAGTCCCTTGTCCGTGGCCTGCGGTTCGAGCATCGCAGACAACTGCGCGACGAACTCCGGCAGTGAATTCTCCGTCACGTTCAACTGCAGTTTGCCCGCCTCGATGCGGGCCACGTCGAGCAGCCCGTCGACAAGCGCCAGCAGATGTTCGCCGCTGCGATAGATGGTCGCCACGGCATTGCGCCGGGCCGGCGGCAGTTCGTCGGTGCCCTGCAGCAGTAGTTGAGCGTAGCCGAGGATACTGTTGAGCGGCGTGCGTAGTTCATGGCTCAGGCCCGTCACATAGCGGCTCTTCGCACGGTTCGCGGATTCGGCGGCGGCGCTCGCGGCCTGGAGTGCCGCGTCGGTCTTGCGGTGGGCCTCGATTTCCTGCATCAGCAACTCCGCCTGCCGCTGCGATTCTTCCTGGGTGACCTTGCGGTTTTCATTGGCGAGCACCAGCCACCAGGCGGCGATGCAGCCCACCAGCGCCAGCGCAAAAAACGCCTTCAGATAGCCCTGCAGCAGCACGTCGTGAACCGTGGTGTCGAGCTCGGGCAGGGTCCGCACGCTCTGGTACCACTGTGCGGCCAGCACGCCGCCGAGCAGCGCCAGCACGACGATCAGCAGACCGGCGTACTGCGCGAGCCGCAGACCGGCCGGCCCCAGTTTGAGGCGCGGAAACAGCGTACGCATCGACTGGCCGAACTGGGCGGGCAGCCGCGCGTGCGGCTTGCAGGAGTCGTTGCAGCGCGAGTCGAGCGAGCAGCACAGCGAGCAGATCGAACCGGCGTAGGCCGGACAGTGCGCCATGTCTTCGCGCTCGAAGGTGTTTTCGCAGATCACGCAGCGCAACACCGCGCCGTGTTCGAGGTCGTGACCGTCGCGGGCCAGATAGAACCGCCCACGCGTGGCGATGGCGAGCAAGGGCGCACAGACAAACGCCACCAGCAGCGCGATAAACGACGACAGCGCTTCGGCGCTCGCGCCGAACAGACCCGCATGGGAGAGTCCGGCGATCGCCGAGGCGATCAGCATGGCGCCCACGCCAACGGGATTGACATCGTAAAGATGCGCCCGCTTGAATTCCACATAGCGCGGGCTATAGCCGAGCGGCTTGTTGATCACGAGGTCGCCGACCACCGCGCCGATCCAGGCAATCGCCACATTCGCATACAGCGCGAGCACTTTGCTGATGGCCTCAAACACGCCCATTTCGACCAGCAGCAGTGCGATCAGCACGTTGAACACGAGCCAGACCACGCGGCCCGGGTGGCTGTGCGTGAGCCGCGCGAAGAAATTCGACCACGCGAGCGAGCCGGCGTACGCGTTGGTGACGTTGATCTTCAACTGCGACACGATCACGAACAGCGTCATCGCGGCGAGCGCGCCTTCGGGCGAGCGGAATACGTAGTGATAGGCCACCAGATACATCTGGGTCGGCTCGACGGCCTTGACCGGATCGATCTCGTGCTGGATCGCGAGGAAGGCGAGGAACGCGCCGCCGAGCATCTTCATCGCACCCGGCACGATCCAGCCGGGGCCCGCCGAGATCAGCGCGACCCACCAGCGAATCCGGTTGGCGTGCGTGCGCGGCGGCAGGAAACGCAGGTAGTCGACCTGTTCGCCGATCTGCACGATCAGCGAAAACACCACCGTGCAGCCGGCTCCGAAGGCGACCAGGTTGAACTCGTGGCCATCGCCCGACAGGCCGCCGAAGGTGACCCACTCAGCCAGCACGTGCGGCTCGCGCCACAGCACCACGGCGTACGGCACGACTAGCAGCACGAGCCACAACGGCTGGGTCCAGCCCTGCAGGCGATTGATGAAGGTGATGCCGAAAGTGACCACGGGAATGATCACCAGCGCGCTGATGATGTAGGCGACCGATAGCGGGATCTTCAGATACAGCTCCAGCGCGAGCGACATGATGGCCGCTTCGAGCGCGAAGAACACGAAGGTGAAGATCGCGTAGATCAGCGAGGTCAGCGTCGAGCCCATATAGCCGAAGCCCGCGCCGCGCGTGAGCAGGTCCATGTCGACGCCGAAGCGTGCCGCGTAGTAGCTGATCGGGATGCCGGTCAAAAAGATCAGGACCGAGACGGCGAGGATCGCGTAGACCGCATTGGTGAACCCGTAGTTGACCACCAGCGCGCCGCCGATCGCCTCCAGCACGAGGAACGACACCGCGCCCATCGCCGTGTTGGCGACGCGGAATTCGGACCAGCGCCGGAACGTGCGCGGCGTGAAGCGCAGCGCGTAGTCCTCGAGCGTTTCGTCGCCCACCCACGCGTTGTAGTCGCGGCGAATCTTGACGATGCGCTGGGTACCGCCGGCCGGTGGGCGCGATGCCCCAGCTTGGGTGGCCGGGCCGGTGGAGCGCGGGGTCTGTGGTTCCGTTTGGTGCATCGGGGCCTTTCGTCGACCGGTTCGGGGGCTAGCCGTGCGGCCATGCAAATTGCATTCCACTCGCGGCCCGGCCTTTGCCTGGCCTTTGCCCGGCCTTTGCCGTTCACGTGCGAAGGGCGGCCGGCGAGCGCGCAGCGGCATGAGTCGAGGCGCTGTGGGTGCGCTGTGGGGGCTGTGTCGGCGCGATTATAAAAAGCGCAATTTCGCCGCGCCCTACGTCAAGTGACGTATTTGGCTGCGCAAATTGGCTACCTACCTTTCGTGGCGTCGATCCCGCCAGCCGGTTACCTGGAATGCCGGCGCGGGTCGCCCGACCACGACCAAGGAGAATTCGATGTCACACGACGATCAGAACGAGCAAGGCATGCCTTCGGCGCTCCGGCGCAAACTCCTGATGGGTCTCGCTGCCGCGCCCGCCCTGGCCATGTCCGGCATCGCACGGGCCCAGCAGTTTCCGACCGCGAAGGTCAACACCACGCACCTTGCCGTGACCGACACCGAAGTGACGGTCGGCCAGTTGCACTCGGCGACCGGCACGATGGCGATCTCCGAAACCGGCTCGATTCAGGCGGAGCGCCTCGCGATCGAGCAGATCAATGCGGCAGGCGGGATTCTCGGCCGCCAGATCAAGATCATTCAGGAAGACGGCGCTTCCGACTGGCCGACGTTCGCCGAAAAGTCGAAGAAGCTGCTCGAGAACGATCACGTGGCCGCCGTGTTCGGCTGCTGGACCTCGGCCTCGCGCAAGGCAGTGCTGCCGATCTTCGAACGCGACAACGGCCTGTTGTACTACCCGACGTTCTACGAAGGACTCGAGCAATCGAAGAACGTGTTCTATACCGGCCAGGAAGCGACCCAGCAGATTCTGTGGGGGTTGAACTGGGCCAACCAGACGAAGAACGCCAAGAGCTTCTTCCTGATCGGCTCCGATTACATCTGGCCGCGCACCTCGAGCAAGATTGCGCGCAAGCATATCGAACAGCATCTGACCGGTTGCAAGGTGGTCGGCGAAGAGTATTACCCGCTCGGCACCACCAACTTCAACTCGCTCATCAACAAGATCAAGATCGCCAAACCCGATTGCATCTACGCGATCATCGTCGGCGGTTCGAATGTGGCGTTCTACAAGCAGCTCAAGGCGGCCGGCATCACAGCGGACAAGCAGTTCCTGCTGACCATCTCGGTGACCGAGGACGAGGTGCTGGGCATCGGCGGCGAAAACGTGGCGGGCTTCTACTCGGCCATGAAGTACTTCGAATCGCTCGACAACGACAACAACAAGAAATTCGTCGCGGCGTTCAAGGCGAAGTACGGACCCAGGTCGGTGATCGGCGACGTCACGCAGGCGGCGTATCTCGGGCCATGGTTGTGGAAAGCGGCGGTGGAGAAGGCCGGCAGCTTCGACGTGGACAAGGTCGTGGCGGCGTCGCCGGGCATCGAATTGAAGACCGCGCCCGAAGGCTACGTGAAGATCCATGCGAATCACCACTTGTGGAGCCGCACGCGCATCGGCGAGGCGCAGGCGGACGGCCAGTTCAAGGTGGTGGCCGAGTCGCCGAATCTGATCGAGCCGAATCCGTTCCCCAAGGGTTACCAGTAAGCCGGGTATCCGTGGCGCGCCACAGCGGCGCGCCGGTCATTTCGAGGAGAGACGCATGTCGGCTTCGGACATTCTTAACATCACGCTGATGCAGGGCTTCGCCGGCTTGAGCCTGTTCAGCGTGCTGCTGCTGATGGGGCTCGGGCTGGCGGTGATTTTCGGCCAGATGGGCGTCATCAACATGGCCCACGGCGAGTTCATGACGATCGGGGCGTACACGATCTACATGTTCTCGCAAGTGGCCGACAACTACTGGCACGGGTTCGCGCCGATCTACTTTCCGCTGGCAATCTGCGCCGCTTTCGCGCTGGCCTTTGCGGCGGGCTGGGTGGCGGAGTGGGCGTTGATCCGCCATCTGTACCGGCGTCCGCTCGACACGCTGCTCGCGACCTGGGGCCTGAGCCTCGGCATGCAGCAGGTGTTCCGCTCGGTGTTCGGCCCGAAGGAGGTCAGCCCGACGCTGCCGGACTGGCTGATGGGTTCGTGGTCGCCGAAGCCGGGCCTCGACATCCCGATCAACGGCCTGTTCGTGATGAGCCTCGCGGTGTTGATGACGGGTGGCGTGCTGCTGGCGCTGTACCGCTCGCGCTGGGGACTGCGGGTACGCGCCACCGTCGCAAACCGGCAGATGGCGAACGCGGCCGGCATCGACACGCGCAAGACCGACCGCTTGACTTTCGCCATCGGCTGCGGGATGGCGGGCGTGGCCGGGGCGGCATTTACCGCGATCGGCTCGACGGGGCCGACCAGCGGTTCGCTCTATATCGTCGATTCGTTTCTGGTGGTGACGTTCGGCGGCGCGGCGAGCCTGCTCGGCACGGTGGCCTCGGCATTCGGCATTGCCCAGATGCAGTCGATCAGCGAGTTCTTCATGACCGGATCGTCGGCGCGCGTGGTGACGCTGCTCACCATCGTCATCGTGCTGATGCTGCGGCCGCAAGGTCTCTTCGCTTCGAAGGTGCGCCGTGCCTGACGCTCCAGACAACGGCCGCTTGCGCGTCCGGCAGCCCCGTCTTTCGACGGCGCCGTCAAGCCGTCCTTTTAATCGATTCAGCCCGGAGAAACGCGTATGGATCCGCTGAACCCTTCCGCCGGCGCGGCTGCTGCGCCACCCAAGACCGATGGCGAGGCCGTTCGCGGCGGCCTGCGGCCCGCGCTGCTGCGCTGGCTGACGAGCGACGGCTACGGCAGCATCGTCGTGCTGGCGCTGCTGATTCTGGTGGTGTTTCCGCTCGCGCTCGATGCGTTCCGCCTCAACCTGATGGGCAAGTATCTGACCTATGCGTTTGTCGCCGTCGGCCTCGTGATGGCGTGGGGCTACGGCGGCGTGCTGAGCCTGGGGCAGGGCGTGTTCTTCGGCCTCGGCGGTTACTGCATGGCGATGTTCCTGAAGCTCGAAGCGTCGGACCCGATCAGCACGAAGATCCAGTCGACGCCTGGCATTCCTGACTTCATGGACTGGAATCAGCTCACTGCGCTGCCGTTCTGGTGGAAGCCGTTTCATTCGCTGCCGTTCGCGCTCGCCGCGGTGGTGGTGGTGCCCTGCGCGCTGGCCTTCGTGGTCAGCTTTGCGATGTTCAAGCGGCGCGTGGGCGGCGTTTACTTCGCGATCATCACCCAGGCGGTGGCGCTGATCCTGTCGGTGCTCATCATCGGCCAGCAAGGCTATACCGGCGGCGTGAACGGCATCACCGACCTGCGCACGCTGCTCGGCTGGGACATTCGCGGCGACGGCGCCAAGCTGGTCCTGTACTTCGCCAACGCGGTCCTGCTGCTGGTGGCGATCCTCTGCTGCCGGCGCATCCAGCGCAGCAAGCTTGGCACCTTGTTGCTCGCCATGCGCGACAAGGAAGACCGGGTGCGCTTCTCGGGCTACGACGTCGCCATGTTCAAGGTTTTCGCGTTTTGCGTCGCCGCCGTGCTGGCCGCTATCGGCGGCGCGATGTTCACGTTGCAGGTCGGCTTCATGTCGCCGTCGTTCGTGGGGATCGTGCCGTCCATCGAGATGGTGATCTACGCGGCGGTGGGCGGACGCATGTCGCTGGTGGGCGCGGTCTATGGCGCGGTGCTCGTCAACCTGGGCAAGACGTGGTTCTCCGAAAGTTTCCCGAACCTGTGGCTGTTTCTGATGGCCGCGCTCTTTATCGGCGTCGTGATGGCGTTTCCGAACGGCCTCGCCGGTCTCTACGACAGTCATGTGAAACCGTGGCTGCTGCGCCGCGGCGCGAGGAGCACACCATGAGCAATACCGATTTCGTCCTGGCCGTGGAAGGGCTGAGCGTCTCGTTCGACGGCTTCAAGGCCATCGATTCGCTGAACCTGTATGTGGACCGTGGTGAACTGCGCGTGGTGATCGGCCCGAACGGCGCGGGCAAGACGACGCTGCTCGATCTGATCTGCGGCAAGACGCGGGCGAGCGAAGGCAGCATCAAGTTCCGCAACGAGGAGATGACGCGGCTGCCGGAATTTCGCCGCGTGCGCAAAGGGATTGGCCGCAAGTTTCAGACGCCGTCGATCTACGAAAACCTCTCCGTGTTCCAGAACCTGGAGGTGTCGTTTCCGCGCGGGCGCGGTGTGTTCGGCGCCCTGGCGTTTCGCCGCACCAGCGACGTGCTCGACCGCGTGCGCAGCGTGGCCGGCGAGATTGGTCTCGCCGGCCAGCTCGACCTCGAAGCCGGCCTGCTCTCGCACGGGCAGAAGCAGTGGCTCGAGATCGGCATGTTGCTGATGCAGGAGCCGGAGCTGTTGATGCTCGACGAACCGATTGCCGGCATGAGCGTGCGCGAGCGCGAGGTGACCGCCGAGTTGCTCAAACGGATCTGCCGGAACCGCTCGATGATCGTGATCGAACACGACATGGCGTTCGTCGAGCAGATCGCTCACAAGGTCACCGTGATGCACCAGGGAAAGATTCTCGCCGAAGGGGCGATGGAGCAGGTGCAAGCGGATCCGCGGGTGATCGATGTCTATCTGGGCCACTGAGTTGGCCAGTTCACCCGCCATTGAATGGGTTGCGGAACCCGCGAACGAGGAGCCCAGCATGTTGAATGTCGACGACGTATTCGTCAGTTATGGCCAGAGCGAGGCGCTGCATGGAATCAGCTTCCAGGCGGCCAGAAACGAAACCGTGGCGATCATGGGGCGCAACGGCATGGGCAAGACCACGCTGTTCAAGTCGCTGATCGGCATCTTGCCGCTCAAAGGCGGCGCGGTGCGCGTGGACGGCGAGGATGTGTCGCGCGACGAGAGTTTCCGGCGCGTTGCCAAAGGCATCGCCTACGTGCCGCAAGGCCGGCAGATTTTCGCCACGCTCACGGTGGAGGAAAACATCCAGACCGGCCTCGAGAACGCACGCGACAAGCGCGTGCCCGAGGAGATCTACGCGCTCTTTCCGGTGCTCTACGAAATGCGCGCCCGCAAGGGCGGCAACCTGTCCGGCGGCCAGCAGCAACAGCTTGCGATTGCCCGTGCGCTTGTCACCGAACCGAAGGTGCTGCTGCTCGACGAGCCGACCGAAGGCATCCAGCCATCGATCATCAAGGACATCGCCAAAGCGCTGAACGAGATCCGCAAGCTGCGCGACATCACGATCGTCGTCTCGGAGCAGGTGCTGAGTTTCGCGCTCGATGTGGCCGACCGGCTGTTCGTCATCGAAGGCGGCCGTCTGGTGCACGAGAGTCCGCGCAGCGCCGCCGACACCGCGAAGATCCGCGAGTACCTGTCGGTGTAAGCCGACCGTCCGTCATTTCCAACAGGAGAGTGTGCAATGGCTGAAACGCTGATCAAGGTCGACCTGAACCAGTCGGCCTACGAAAACGAGAACATCCACAACCGCTGGCATCCGGACATTCCGATGGCCTGCTGGGTCAATCCGGGCGACGACTTCATCCTCGAGACCTACGACTGGACCGGCGGCTTCATCAAGAACAACGACAGTGCCGACGACGTGCGCGACATCGACCTGTCGATCGTGCACTTCCTGAGCGGCCCGGTGGGCGTGAAGGGCGCGGAGCCGGGCGACCTGCTGGTGGTCGATCTGCTCGACATCGGCGCGAAGCAGGAGAGTCAGTGGGGCTTCAACGGCTTCTTCTCGAAGAAAAACGGCGGCGGCTTCCTGACCGATCATTTCCCGCTCGCGCAGAAATCGATCTGGGATTTTCATGGCCTGTACACCAGTTCGCGCCACATTCCGGGCGTCAACTTTGCCGGCCTGATCCATCCGGGACTGATCGGCTGCCTGCCTGACCCGGCCATGCTCGCGACGTGGAACGAGCGCGAAGCGGCCCTCATCGCCACCGATCCGCAGCGCGTGCCCGGCCTCGCCAATCCGCCGTTCGCTTCGACTGCGCATATGGGGCGGCTGAGCGGCGACGCGCATGCCAGGGCCGCTGCCGAGGGCGCCCGCACGGTGCCGCCGCGCGAGCACGGCGGCAACTGCGACATCAAGGACCTGTCGCGCGGTTCGAAGGTGTATTTCCCGGTGTACGTCGACGGCGCGGGGTTGTCG
Source organism: Paraburkholderia phenazinium (assembly GCF_900142845.1). NCBI lineage: Bacteria > Pseudomonadati > Pseudomonadota > Betaproteobacteria > Burkholderiales > Burkholderiaceae > Paraburkholderia > Paraburkholderia phenazinium. Next base: position 2,527,315 of record NZ_FSRU01000001.1, on the reverse strand, counting down.
GTGGGTGACCTGCACTTCAGCCAGGGCGACGGCGAAATCACCTTCTGCGGCGCCATCGAGATGGCCGGCTGGGTGCATATGAAGGTCGAGCTGATCAAAGGCGGCATGGCCAAATACGGCATCAGGAACCCGATTTTCAAACCGAGTCCGATTACGCCGAACTACAACGACTACCTGATCTTCGAAGGCATCTCGGTGGACGAGCAGGGCAAGCAGCACTATCTCGACGTGCACATCGCCTACCGGCAAGCCTGTCTGAACGCGATCGAATATCTGACGAAGTTCGGCTACTCGCGGGCGCAGGCCTATTCGATTCTGGGGACCGCGCCGGTGCAAGGGCATATCAGCGGTGTGGTGGACGTGCCGAATGCCTGCGCGACCTTGTGGTTGCCAACCCAGATCTTCGACTTCGATATCCGGCCCACGGCGGCCGGGCCGGTCAGGCATATTGCGGCCGGCGGGGTGGATTTGCCGTTGTCGCCGGATCGGGTTTGAGGGTTTGAGAGTTTGAGAGGGTCTGAGGCGTAGCAGCCGGAGTGCGTTTGCCTCGCGAACGGACTCCGGCGCGGCACATCGATTCAGCGCACCTGAGAGGACAACACCATGCCGACTTACGATTACCGCTGCGACCACTGCGGCCCATTTGCGGCGCTGCGCCGCGTTGCGGACCGCGATACGGTCTGCACGTGCCCCACCTGCGGCAGCGAGGCGCCGCGCACCCTTAGCCTGCCGGCCTTGTCGCTGATGCAGGCGACTACCCGCACCGCTCACCAGGTCAACGAGCGCGCGGCGCATGCGCCGCAGCGCTCGGGCCAGTACCAGCACCGTCATGGACCCGGTTGCGGTTGTGGGGCGAAGGCGACCTCTGGCTCGACGACAGCCGGCGGCCTAAAAACCAATCCCGCGGGCAGGCCGTGGATGATCAGTCATTGACGCTAGCCCTGGCCGCCGCCTCGGGTGGCGAGCCGTGAGCATCGATCAATAAACATCCACGCGCCCCGGAAACGTTTCGTCGAACACCGCCGCATCTTCAGCCGGCACGGCGCCGCGTTGCTCGCGGAACATCACCGGCGGCACGCCGAACTGCTTGCGGAATTCGCGTCCCAGGTGCGAGGCGTCCGAGAAGCCGCAGCTCGACGCGATATCGGCCACCGTGCGATCCGAACTCGTCAGCAGCCATGCGGCGGTCCGCAGACGCACCTGCTTGGCGAAGGCCTGCGGGCTCTTGCTGGTCTCCGCCTTGAAGAGCCGCTCCAGTTGCCGCGGCGACATATCGAGCTTGCAGGCCAGTTCTTCGAGCGGTAGCGAGCGCCCGACGTGCTGTTCCATCAGCAGGATCGCGCGCTTGACCTTGGGATGCGTGGCGGGCTCCAAGCCCGGTGGATGCGGCTGCGGCGCATTGCCCTTCTGCATCTCGCCGACCAGCAGGATGCGCAGCGCCTTCTGCACCGTCGCGTGTTCGAAATGTCTCAGCAGGATCGCGGCGGCCACGTCGATGGAGGCCCGCCCGCCGGAGCAGGTGATGCGCCGCCGGTCGATCACGAACAGGCGGTCGGCAATCAGCGCGTCCGAATTCACGGACGGAAAGCGCTCGACAAAATCCCAGTAGTGAAACCAGCTTACGCAGATGCGATGCTCGTCCAGCACGCCGGCGCGCATCAGCGCAAACACGCCGGTGCAGATGCCGACCAGCGTGGTACTGCCGCGCGCGGCCTGGCGGATGAACTGCAGCGTCTCGTCGTTCGCCTGCGGGCCGGAGTGCAGCAGGCCGCCCACCACCACCACGTAATCGAACGGCTCGGCGTTCTCGAAGGTCTCCCATGGCGTGATCTGGATGCCGCAACTGGCTCGCACGGGCGCCAGCGTGTCGCCGATCACGCTCCACGAGCAGCGCACCGGCTTGCTGTAATCGCCTTCGTCGGCGGACAGCCGCAGCATGTCGACGAAGCCGGAGAACGCCGTCAGCGTGAAATTCGGCAGCAGCACGATGCCGAAACGGATGCGCTCCTTGGGGACGCCGTCGATGGAAGTCAGCGGTAACGAATCTGCGGTTTTCATGGTGCAACGGCGCCAGGGTGCGTCATAGGGGCAAATGGGATTCCAAGGGGCCGGCCGGGGCCAACCACGGCGAAACAACCCGCCAACACGCGCGGGCGCATGCGCGCGACGACCCTAGCGTCGCCGATCCGCGCCGCCCCGACTTGCGCTTTTCCGCCATCAACCATCGCAGAAACGAACGGCCGCCGCGCCTTGTGCCGCGTTGGCGTTGCCGTCCCAGGTCGATGGCGTTTTTGTTCTATCAGCCGATTTTACGCTTTGGTGTACTTGCGCCATGCAGAAAAGTACGTGGAATGCTCCGGAGCGAACGGTCTGCGCCATCCAGGCGGCGATCTCCGATCCGGCGCATCGAACCCTTCGAACCCTTCGCCCCATTACGACCAGGCAGCCCACATGAACGTCAGCGTCTTCGATCTGTTCAAGATCGGCATCGGCCCGTCGAGTTCGCACACGGTCGGCCCGATGATCGCGGCGTGCCGCTTCGCGTCGCATATCGAGGACGCCAACCTGCTCGCCTTCGTGCGGCGCGTCAAGATCGAGCTGTACGGCTCGCTCGGCGCCACCGGCAAGGGCCACGGCACGGACAAGGCGGTACTGCTCGGCCTCGAAGGCCATCTGCCCGATACGATCGACCCGGACCTGATCGAGCCGCGCCTCGCGCAGATTCGTCAGGAGAAGGTGCTGCTGCTGCTCGGCAAGCATCGCGTGCAGTACGAGGAGAAGGAACACCTGTCGTTCTTCCGCAAGCTGATGGCGGGCACCGGCGTGGCTCATCCGAACGGGATGCGCTTTCAGGCCTTCGACGAGAACGGTCAGTTGCTGGTGGAGAAAGAGTATTACTCGGTCGGCGGCGGCTTCGTGGTGAATCGCGAAGGCGATCGGGTCAACGGCGTGCGCGCAGGCGGCGAGGTGCCGTTTCCGTTTCGCACCGGCGACGATCTGATGCGCGTGTGCCGCGACAGCGGACTGTCGATCGCCGAGGTGGCGATGGCGAACGAGTGCGCATCGCGCTCGCGTCAGGAAGTCCGCGACGGCCTGCTGGCGATCTGGCGCACCATGGCCGCCTGCGTCGAGCGCGGCTGCAAGGTGCGCGGCGAGTTGCCCGGCCCGATGCGCGTGAAGCGCCGCGCCGCCGATCTGTCGAGCAACCTGCGCCTGCGCTCGGAAGAATCGTTGCGCGATCCCCTGTCGATGCTCGACTGGGTCAATCTGTACGCGATGGCCGTCAACGAAGAAAACGCCGCCGGTGGCCGGGTCGTGACGGCGCCGACCAACGGCGCGGCCGGTGTGATTCCGGCGGTGCTGCACTACTACGTGAAGTTCGTGCCGGGTTCGAACGACGACGGCATCGTCACCTTCCTGCTGACCGCGGCGGCCATCGGCATCATCTACAAGGAAACCGCCTCGATCTCCGGCGCGGAAGTGGGCTGCCAGGGCGAAGTGGGCGTGGCCTGCTCGATGGCCGCCGCGGCGCTCGCTGCGGTGATGGGCGGCACGCCCACCCAGGTCGAGAACGCGGCTGAGATCGGTATGGAGCACAACCTGGGCATGACCTGCGATCCGGTCGGCGGCCTCGTGCAGATTCCGTGCATCGAGCGCAATGCAATGGGCGCGATCAAGGCGCTGAACGCCTCGCGCATGGCCTTGAAGGGCGACGGCGTGCACTACGTGTCGCTCGACAACGTGATCAAGACGATGCGCGAAACCGGCGCCGATATGAAGACGAAATACAAGGAGACGTCGCGCGGTGGTCTCGCCGTGAACGTCATCGAATGCTAACCAAAGGGTCTGCGACATGAGCCGCTATTCGATATTCAGTTTGTTCCGCAACGGGTTGTCGTATCACGAGAACTGGGAGCGGCAGTGGAGAAGCCCGGAGCCGAAGCGCGAATACGACGTGGTGATCGTCGGCGGCGGCGGTCATGGTCTCGCCACAGCGTATTACCTCGCCAAAGAACACGGTGTGCGCAACATCGCGATCCTCGAGAAAGGCTGGATTGGCGGCGGCAATACCGCGCGCAACACGACCATCGTGCGTTCGAACTACCTGTGGGACGAATCGGCCGCGCTGTATGAGAAGGCCATGAAGCTCTGGGAAGGCCTGTCGCAAGACCTCAACTACAACGTGATGTTCAGCCAGCGCGGCGTGTTGAACCTGGCGCACACGTTGCAGGACGTGCGCGATACCGAGCGTCGTGTGAACGCAAACCGTCTGAACGGGGTGGATGCGGAATTCATCACGCCCGAACAGATCAAGGAAATCGAGCCGACCATCAACCTCAACAGCCGCTATCCGGTGTTGGGCGCGTCGATCCAGCGTCGCGCCGGGGTGGCGCGTCACGATGCGGTGGCGTGGGGTTTTGCGCGCGGTGCGGATCAGCATGGCGTCGACATCATCCAGAACTGCCAGGTCACCGGCATTCGCCGCGAAGGCGGCGCGGTGACCGGTGTCGATACGGTCAAGGGTTTCATCAAGGCGAAGAAAGTGGCCGTGGTGGCCGCGGGCAATACCTCGACGCTGGCCGATATGGCCGGTGTGCGTCTGCCGCTGGAAAGCCATCCGCTGCAGGCGCTGGTGTCCGAGCCGATCAAGCCGGTGGTCAATACCGTGATCATGTCGAACGCGGTGCATGCGTATATCAGCCAGTCCGACAAGGGCGATCTGGTGATTGGCGCGGGTGTCGATCAATACACCGGCTTCGGCCAGCGCGGCAGTTTCAACATCATCGAAGGCACGCTTGAAGCGATTGTCGAAATGTTCCCGGTGTTCTCGCGTGTGCGCATGAACCGGCAGTGGGGCGGCATCGTGGATGTGTCGCCGGACGCGTGTCCGATCATCAGCAAGACCGACGTGAAGGGGCTGTATTTCAACTGCGGCTGGGGCACGGGCGGCTTCAAGGCGACCCCGGGGTCGGGCTGGGTGTTCGCCCACACGATTGCCAACGACGCACCGCATCCGCTGAACGCACCGTTCTCGCTGGACCGGTTCTATACAGGACACCTGATCGACGAACACGGCGCTGCCGCCGTGGCCCACTAACGCTGAACGCACCGGAGAAACCTATGTTGATGATCGAATGCCCGTGGTGCGGGCCGCGCGCCGAATCCGAATTCTCGTGCGGCGGCGAAGCCGATATCGCCCGTCCGCTCGACACCGAAAAACTCACCGACAAGGAATGGGGCGACTACCTGTTCATGCGCAAGAACCCGCGCGGTGTGCACCGCGAACAATGGTTGCATACGCAGGGGTGCCGCCGCTGGTTCATGGCGACGCGCGATACGGTGTCCTATCAGTTTCTCGGCTATGAGACCTTCGGCGGCTCGACCGCCGGGTCAGGTGTTAAACCCGCTACCAACGACGCTCACGAGGGCAACAAGCCATGAGCCAGAAAGACCGCCTCGGCGCCGGTGGGCGCATCAATCGCGCGATCCCGCTGACCTTCACGTTCAACGGCCGCACCTATCAGGGCTTTCAGGGCGACACGCTGGCCTCGGCGTTGCTCGCCAACGGCGTGCACTTCGTGGCGCGCAGTTTCAAGTATCACCGTCCGCGCGGCATCGTGACGGCGGGTGTGGAAGAACCGAACGCCGTCGTGCAACTGGAACGCGGCGCCTACACCGTGCCGAATGCGCGTGCGACGGAAGTGGAACTGTATCAAGGTCTCGTGGCCACCAGCGTGAATGCCGAGCCGAGTCTCGAGCACGACCGCATGGCGATCAATCAGAAGTTTTCGCGCTTCCTGCCGGCCGGTTTCTACTACAAGACCTTTATGTGGCCGCGTAAATGGTGGCCGAAGTACGAAGACAAGATTCGCGAAGCCGCGGGTCTCGGCAAGGCACCCGAGGAGCTCGACGCCGACCGTTACGACAAGTGCTTTGCGTATTGCGACGTGCTGATCGTAGGCGGCGGCCCGACCGGGCTGGCCGCGGCGCATGCGGCGGCGTCGTCGGGCGCACGCGTGATGCTGGTCGACGATCAGCGCGAACTCGGCGGCAGCCTGCTGTCGGGCCGCGCGGAAATCGACGGCCGCGCCGCATCGCACTGGGTGGAGAAGATCGAGGCCGAGCTGCGGCAGATGCCGGAGGTGACGATCCTGAGCCGCAGCACGGCGTTCGGCTATCAGGACCACAACCTCGTCACCGTGACGCAGCGTTTGACCGAGCATCTGCCGGTGTCGATGAGGAAGGGCACGCGGGAATTGCTGTGGAAAGTTCGCGCCAAACGCGTGATTCTCGCAACCGGTGCGCATGAACGTCCGATTGTTTTCGGCAACAACGATCTGCCCGGCGTGATGCTGGCTTCGGCGGTGTCGACCTATATCCACCGTTATGGCGTATTGCCGGGCCGCGAGGCCGTGGTGTTCACCAATAACGACGACGGCTATCAGTGCGCGCTCGATCTGAAGACGTGCGGCGCGAAGGTGACGGTGGTCGATCCGCGCGCGCAAGGCAATGGCGCATTGCCGGCCGCGGCGCGCCGCCATGGCGTGAAGGTGTTGAACAACGCGGTGGTCACGAGCGCGCAAGGCAAGTTGCGGGTGGGCTCAGTCGAAGTCGCTGCGTACGCGAACGGCAAAGTGGGCGCGAAGCAGCCGGATCTGCCTTGCGATCTGCTCGCGATGTCCGGTGGCTGGAGTCCCGTGCTGCATCTGTTCGCGCAGTCGGGCGGCAAGGCGCACTGGAACGACGAGAAGGTGTGCTTCGTGCCGGGCAAGGCCATGCAACCGGAAACCAGCGTCGGCGCGGCGGCGGGCGAATTCAGTCTCGCACGCGGTTTGCGCCTTGCGGTGGACGCCGGTGTCGAAGCCGCCAGATCGCTCGGTTTCAACGTGACGCGTCCGCAGGTGCCGCATGTCGCGGAGATTGCTGAAGCGCCGTTGTTGCCGCTGTGGCTGGTAGGCAGTCGCGAAGCGGCTGCGCGTGGACCGAAACAGTTCGTCGATTTCCAGAACGACGTGTCCGCCGCGGATATCCTGCTCGCCGCTCGCGAAGGGTTCGAATCCGTCGAGCACGTGAAGCGCTATACGGCGATGGGCTTCGGCACCGATCAGGGCAAGCTCGGCAATATCAACGGCATGGCGATCCTCGCCGACGCGCTCGGCAAGACGATTCCCGAAACCGGCACGACGACGTTCCGGCCGAACTACACGCCGGTCACTTTCGGGACGTTTGCGGGCCGCGAACTGGGCGATCTGCTCGATCCGATCCGCAAGACCTGCGTTCACGAATGGCACGTCGAGAACGGCGCGGCCTTCGAGGACGTGGGCAACTGGAAGCGTCCGTGGTACTACCCGAAAAAGGGCGAAGACCTGCACGCCGCGGTGGCGCGCGAATGCCTGGCGGTGCGTAACAGCGTGGGCATTCTCGATGCGTCGACACTCGGCAAGATCGACATTCAGGGCCCCGATGCGGCGCAGTTGCTCAACTGGGTCTACACGAATCCGTGGAGCAAGCTCGAAGTCGGCAAGTGCCGATATGGTCTGATGCTCGACGAGAACGGCATGGTGTTCGACGACGGCGTGACGGTGCGCCTGTCCGACCAGCACTACATGATGACTACCACGACGGGCGGCGCCGCGCGCGTGCTGACATGGCTCGAACGCTGGCTGCAAACCGAGTGGCCGAACCTGAAGGTACGGCTCGCGTCGGTGACGGACCACTGGGCGACCTTCGCCGTCGTCGGGCCGAAGAGCCGCAAGGTACTGCAGAAGGTGTGCGGCGATATCGACTTCGCCAACGCCGCTTTCCCGTTCATGTCGTATCGCGAAGGCACGGTCGCGGGTGTCGCCGCACGTGTGATGCGCATCAGCTTCTCGGGCGAACTGGCCTACGAAGTGAACGTGCCGGCCAACATGGGCCGCGCCGTGTGGGAAGCGTTGATGGCCGCGGGCGCCGAGTTCGAGATCACGCCGTACGGCACGGAAACGATGCACGTGCTGCGTGCGGAGAAGGGCTACATCATCGTCGGCCAGGATACGGACGGCTCGATCACGCCGTACGACCTCGGCATGGGCGGACTCGTGGCGAAGTCGAAGGACTTCCTCGGCAAGCGTTCCTTGACGCGCTCCGATACCGCGAAGGAGGGCCGCAAGCAGTTCGTGGGCTTGCTCTCCGACGATGCGTCGTATGTGATTCCGGAAGGCAGCCAGATCGTCGCCGGTCCGTTCTCCGGCGACACCGCGCCGATGCTCGGTCACGTCACGTCGAGCTACTACAGCCCGATCCTGAAGCGCTCGATCGCGCTGGCCGTCATCAAGGGCGGCCTCGGCAAGATGGGCGAGAACGTGACGATCCCGCTCGCCAACGGCAAGCAGATCGCAGCCAGGATTGCCAGCCCGGTTTTCTACGACACCGAAGGAGTGCGTCAACATGTGGAATGAAGCAAGAAGCAATGCGCCGGGCACGGCTTCGGCGATCGTGCAGCGCGCAGCGGGCGAGGTGTGGCAGGAGTCGCCGCTGGTGGGTGTCGGCGATCTGCTGAAGGCGCATCAGGCTGGCGCCTCGAAGAAGTTCAGCTTGAGCGAGCGGCCGTTTCGCGATCTCGCCAATCTGCGTGGCGATCCTGACGATCCGGCTTTTGCCGCCGCCGTGGAAAGCGTCACCGGCTGCCGGCCGCCCGCCAAACCGAACACCGTGGCGCGCGGCAACGGCTACGACGTGCTGTGGCTCGGCCCGGACGAGTGGCTGGTGCGCTCGCAGCAGCAACAGGCTGCGACGCTCGAAGCAAAACTGACACAGGCGCTGGCGGGACAGTTTGCGTCGGCGGTCGATATCGGCAGCGGCTACACGCTGCTCGAAGTGAGCGGCGAAAAAGTACGCGACGTGCTGGCGCGCGGTTGTCCGCTCGATCTGCATCCGCGCGTGTTTGCTCCCGGCCAATGCGCGCAGAGCCACTATTTCAAGGCGTCGATCGTGCTGATCCCGGTCAGCGACGACACCTTCGAACTGGTCGTGCGCCGCAGCTTCGCCGATTACTTCTGCCGCATCATGCTCGACGCGGCTGCGCCGCTGCTGTCGTGAAGCCGTTCGAAGAGGGCATCGGTTCGTTCGCCGCGCCGCCGCGCTTAGGGCGCGGCTGGCGGGTGTTTATCGACGAACTCGAGGTGGCGACGCGGATCGGCCTGCATGCGCACGAGTATGCCGCGCCGCAACCGGTGGTGATCGACGCGAGCCTGCTATATCGCGGCGAGCCGTCGGAAGAGGGCGCGCACGCGATGATCGACTACGAGCGCTATTGCGAATGCGTGAGCGCGTTTCTCGCGGACAAAGCGCATACGCGGATGCTGGAAACCCTGGCCGTCGAAGTGGCGGAGCTGTCGTTTCGCGAGTGGCCCGCGCTCGATGCGCTGACGCTCGCGCTCTACAAGCCGAAGATCCGCGCAGGCACACGCCGCATTGGCGTCGAACTGGACTGGACCCGGGCGGACTACGACGCGCTGCGTGCCCGAGCCAGCGTGCAGGCTGTGGTCGGGGCGCGTTGAGCGCCTTGAAGTCCGGCGAGCCTGTTGATTGAGCCCATTGATTGAGCCACGAGAGGAATGACGATGCCACGCGCGCGCACCGCTGAACTGCTCAAACAGGCCTACGAAGCGGGCGATCGCGACGCGGCGCTTGCCTTGCTGGAGCAGAGCATGGCGTTAGGGCATCGGCGGATCGCCTTGCTGCGCTATCTGCAGGCGCGGCATCTGCATGCGCCGCTGGAGACGCGTCACCACGACTATGTGCGCGAGGTGGCGGCACGCATGAGCCCGGCGACGTTGACGCGCCTGGTGGGCGAGGCCCGCATGCGCGCGGCGCGCAGCACGCCGGCCCCGGACGTCAAGACCAAGACCCAGGCCAAGACCCAGGCCAAGCCTAAGGCAGCGAGATCGTCAGATTGGCCGATTGAGGACCGAGCTTGATGATCTGCGAGTACGGCGCGAGCGTGTGCAGCGTGCTGTCGCGCAGATAGCTGTTCAGGCCGAGATAGGCCAGCAGCGCAACCAGCGCGAACACCGCACCGATACTCCACAGCGGCACCTCACGCTTCAGACGGTGCGCGACCTGATCCGGCAGCGGCCAGTGCGGCGCGAACGGCGCGCGCTTGCCCTTCATGTGGGCGATTTCATCGCCGATCCGCGCGGTCAGATAGGCGAGCTTCTCGGGCCCTTCGAGCAGATACTTGCCCTGGAAGCCGAGCAGCAGGCACATATGAAACACTTCCAGCGACTGCAGACGCGCCGCGCCCTGGGCGCGGCATTCTTCCAGGTAGTGGAAAAACTTCTCGCCCGCCAGTTGCTCGCCGAACAGGATCAGTTGCAGCGGCCGGCGCTCCCATTCCGTGCGGATCTTGAACGACGACGACAGCACCGATTCGTCCACCGCCGCGCAGAACGCAAACTTCGACGCATAGACGTCGTCAGCGGAGGCGTTCAGCTTCTTCGCGCCGCGCTCGAAATCGCCCAGAAACTGCTGGATGCGCTGGCTGAATTCATTGGCGTCGCCAGGTTCGCGGCCGTTCTTCAGCAGGAACAGCATGAAGAACCCGTCGTACAGCAGATCGAGCAGCGAGCGCACCTGATAGGTGGGTTCGACCGTAGGAGCGGGCGTAACAGACGGCGTGCTGCCGCCAAACAGGGAGGGCGCGTAGCTCATGATGTGACGGCGATCAGTTCGAGTTTGAGATCGTTGATACCGGACGGCGCGTAGATCATCGCCGACTGGGCCTGCAGCATGCGGTCATACAGCGCGCCGCGCGATTCGAATGAGAAATAGCATGCACCCGGACGCACCGGAATGGCGGGCGGCACTTGCGGCGTGTAGACCAGACGCACGCCCGGCATGGCCGAGAGCACCAGCTTGTCGACGTCGTCCGGAGCGCCGACCTTGAAGCGCGCCGGCACCGCTTCGACCAGCTCGGCGGTGGGCATATCCGCCGAGACGGCGATATAGAACATGGTCTTGTCGTCGATCTTGCCCGAGTCGAGCCGGCCCACGTGGAACGACGGCCGCACTTCGTCCAGCGCAATGGCGAAGTAACGCGTGGAGATCACCGTTTCGAGCAGGTCGCGCAGAATCGTATCGAGTCGTGCGAAGCCGGGACCCGGATCGTCGTGACGATAGGCGGGCAGGTCGGCGAGCGCATAGCCCTTCGAGAAGGTCATCAACTGGCCGGCGAGGCGCAGCAATTCCTGGAACAGCCGCTCGGGATGCAGCGCCGCATGCTGATACAGATGCGCGAGCGATGCGAACGCCGCGCTCGCGGTATGCAGCAGCCAGAACGAGGCGATATCGCCGGAGCGGAATTCGATGATGTTCTTGGTCGGCTCGCGATGGAAGCCATACAGCGCATTGACCTTGGCCTGCAGCGCATCGATCAGTTGACGCAGGCGCTGATGCAGGATCGGCGAGGCGTCGATAGCGAGCGAGGGCGGCACGAACGTGTCGTCGAATTCGAAGCCGGAGGTCGCGGTGCGGCGCACCCGTGCGAGCGGCACCGAAAGCAACTGGTCGCGCGGCTCGCTATGGGCGATCAGCTTGACGCTGGTCTTCAGGAACGTGATGTCGGCTTCGGCCGCATCCGTGAAGTGATCGGCGACGGGCGACTGCTCGCTGACGTAACGCGAGACGAAGCCCGAGTTGCGGTCGGGCGAATAGTTCGCGCCGGTCTCGCGCAGCGGATGCAGCGCCAGGTAGAAAGTGAATTCGGTGATGCCGTCGGGCAGCGTGTCGAGCGCGATGGGCGGCGGCAGGTCGTCGGCTTGCGGGGCGGAGTACAGCGCACCGTCCGGAAACACCAGCGACAGCTCGCTCACGCGCAGCACATTGCTGCCGAGCGCGTCGCGGTCGAACTTCACCGAGCGCACGCCCCAGTTGTACGGCTGGATGGCCTGAATCGATTCGAACAGGCGCGCCTCATGGTAGGCGTCCTGACGCTGAAAATGCTGCGGCCTCAGAAACAGGCCTTCCCCCCAGAGCACCTTTGCGGAATAACTCATCTCAAACCTGTTCTGTTATATGCGTCAAGCGGGTTGCGCGCCCGGCGATAACCGAATCGGCCCCAGCAATTGTTAAATCGTCAAAAACGGTTAAATCGCCATTCAAATGCATTTTTAGCCACAACTCACCGAAGACAGCATATTCAGCGATTGAACCGGCAATCCCTGTTGAGCCGGGATCACAGTCCCGTTGGTCACGGTCATTGCACAGTTATGCAGGCCGATCATTATGCCGGATTTCTCGGACTTCGCCGGGTCGAAGGCGAATTTCCAACGCTGCATTGCCGGGTCGCGGAATAGCGCGACGATACCGAATGCCTGCGCTTCGCGCGAGACCTTCTCGGTCACCGTATAGTGCTGGCCCGGAATCAAAGTCACTTCGCGGACATTCAGCAAATCGCCGCCCAAGGTACTTTTTTCCTTGTCGGGGTCGGTGAACGCATCGAATGGCGCCTGCTGGAAGGAGGTGGGGTCTTTCAGCACATATAGGCGCACCACCAGCGCCAGCGGGTGCTGGTCCATGGCGGCATTCAGATTCTGCGCGGCATACAGCGTCAAACCGATATTGCGCGGCGGTTTCTGGGCGTCCGGCACGTCCGGCTTGCCGAGGCCGGTGGCCTGCAAGGCGGCGGAGGCAGCCGAGCCGAGCATCGGTATAGCCGCCGCGCAGCCTGCAAGCGACGCGCATGCAGCCAGTAACGATGCATAACGAATAAGGCGCGAATTCATTTATACCGATCGGTCTATGCCGATCGCCCCCCGGTCAAATCGCAATTAAGCCAAAGCTATCAGGGCGGTACGCCATTGCTATGCAAAACGCATTGATTGGCGGCACAACCCCGTCCGAACGGGCGGAAAAAATTTCCGCACTCGACAATGCTGGACATTACGCCCGGAAACTCTTTCTTATTTCGGTCCTTACGTGTTCCCAATATCGTTTTTTCATGCAATGCTTTGTCACACGAAAGTTGAATTATCAAAAATTGACCTGTACTATACCCGCGCACTTGAAGCAAAGCAAAACTCCGGTTTCTCCTTGAATTAAAAAACTCGCACGTCGGTGAAAAAGCGATGAAAGAGCGTCTCTTTGTAAAACTATCAGGGGTGGTGTTGGCATGTGGCGTGATGGCCGGATGTGCAACCCAGGGCAACAACGTCGCGACTACGCCGGAGGCTTTCAACAAGTCGCTGGCGGACGCGGATACGGTCGCCAAGGCCGGCGATCAGGATAAGGCCATCGGGCTTTATCAGGAGCTGGCCAAGACCGATCCGACGCGTGAAGAACCGTGGTCGCGCATTGCGCAGATCCAGTTCACCCAGGGGCACTACGGTCAGGCCATCGTGGCGGCGCAAGAAGCGCTGCAGCGCGACCAGACCGATCGCCAGGCGAAGAGTGTGCTGGCGGTCGCCGGCTTGCGCGTCGCCACGCAGTCGCTTGGCGAACTGCGCCAGGATGCCTCGCTCGCGGGCGATGCCAAGACGGACGCCCAGGCGCTCGCCAAGGAACTGCGCGACACGCTAGGCGAAGCCACCCTGTTCCCGCCGGACGACTCGGACAAGCCGGTGGTCAAGAAGAAGCGCTACGTGAAGCGCGTCACCAGGAAACCTGACAGCACGGATGCCGCAAACGGCAGCCCGGCTGCGACGACGGCAGGCGCAGCACCGGCCACGCCGGCGCCCGCTGCTCCGCCGGCCGCTCCGGCTGCACCCGCCAAGGCAGCGCAAAGCGGCGGCGCATCGGATCCGTTCAGCGCGCTTCGCTAATTCACACGCAAGACCACCTGCCTCCGGGAGCCGACGATGGCGAAGAAAGAAAGTATTCAAAAGCGCTTGCAAAAAGTGCGGCCGCCGCGCGTTCAATTGACCTATGAGGTCGAACGTGGCGATGCGATTGAAATCAAGGAACTGCCGTTCGTCGTCGGCGTGGTGGCCGATCTCGCGGGGCAATCCGAAGTGGAACAGCCGAAGCTGCGCGATCGCAAGTTCGTCAATATCGACCGCGACAATTTTGACGATGTGATGAAAGGTATCGAACCACGTGCTGCGTTCCAGGTGGAAAACCGCCTGAGCGAAACCGGCGGCCGCTTTGCGGTGGACCTGCGGTTCCGTTCAATGGCCGACTTCAGCCCGGACGAAGTGGTGGCGCAGATCGATCCGCTGCGGCGCCTGCTCGATGCGCGCTCGAAGCTCGCCGACCTGCGCAACAAGCTCGCGGGCAACGACAAGCTCGAAGACCTGCTGAGCGAAGTGCTCACCAATACCCAGCAGTTGCAGGCCCTCGCGAAAGGCCAGGGCGATGCAGGTGAACAGCACGGCAGCACGCCGGACAAAGACCAGCAGGGCGAATAAGTACGGGGTGTGAGATGAACCAGCAAACGGCAGCGGCCCAATTAGCCAGTGCGCAAGGCGGCACGGAGACCTCGCTGCTCGACGAGATCGTCGAGAAGAGCAAGGTGGCGAAGTCCGACTCGGAACATGCGCGCGCGAAAGACCTGATCGGCGAGCTCGTACACCAGGTGCTCGACGGCACGGTGATCGTGTCCGACAACCTGTCGGCTACGATCGACGCCCGCGTAGCCGAGCTCGACCGGCTGATCTCCGCGCAACTGAGCGCGGTGATGCACGCGCCCGAATTCCAGCGTCTGGAAGGCACCTGGCGCGGCCTCGACTACCTGTGCAAGGAAAGCAACACCGGCTCGACCGTCAAGATCAAGGCGCTGCACGCGCCCAAGCGCGACCTGGTGCGCGACTTCAAGAACGCCATCGAATTCGACCAGAGCGCGCTCTTCAAGAAGGTCTACGAAGAAGAGTTCGGCACCTTCGGCGGCGCGCCGTTCGGCACCATCATCGGCGACTTCGAAGTGACGCGTCAGCCGGAAGACGTCTACTTCATCGAGCAGATGGCGCACGTCGCCGCGGCGGCGCATGCGCCGTTCATCGCCTCGGCCTCGCCGGAACTGGTGGGCCTCGAATCGTTTGCCGACCTCGGCAAGCCGCGCGACCTCGGCAAGGTGTTCGACACGGTCGAATACGCCAAGTGGAAGTCGTTCCGCGACTCGGAAGACTCGCGCTATGTCGGCTTGACGCTGCCGCGCTTTCTCGGCCGCCTGCCGTTCAACCCGAAGGACGGCGCCACCGCTGAGGGCTTCAACTTCGTCGAAGACGTGGACGGCACGGATCACAGCAAATATCTGTGGTGTAACGCGGCATGGGCCTTCGCGGCACGTCTCACGGCAGCCTTCGACGACTTCGGCTGGTGCGCGGCGATTCGCGGCGTGGAAGGCGGCGGGCTGGTGGAAGACCTGCCCACCCACACCTTCAAGACCGACGACGGCGAAGTCGCGCTGAAATGCCCGACCGAAATCGCCATTACGGACCGCCGCGAAAAGGAACTGAGCGACCTCGGCTTCATTCCGCTCGTGCACTGCAAGAACTCGGATTACGCCGCGTTCTTCGCTGCGCAGTCGGTGCAAAAGGCGAAGAAGTACAGCACCGATAGCGCCAACGCGAATGCCGTGCTGTCGGCGCAGTTGCAGTACATCTTCTCGGTGTCGCGCGTGGCGCACTATCTGAAGGCGATGATGCGCGACAAGATCGGCAGCTTTGCTTCGGCACAGAACGTCGAAGTGTTCCTGAACCGTTGGATCTCGCAGTACGTCCTGCTCGACGACAACGCCACCCAGGAACAGAAAGCGCAGTTTCCGCTGCGCGAGGCATCCATACAGGTCTCGGAGATTCCGGGCAAACCCGGCTCGTATCGTTCGGTCGCGTTCCTGCGTCCGCACTTCCAGCTGGACGAGCTGTCGATCTCTTTGCGTCTTGTTGCTGACCTGCCGAAACCGGCAAATTCATAAATGAAGTCAGAATGCCCGGGCTGGCCGCCCGGGCTGACTGTAAAAACCACCTCTTTGGGGAGTCGATGAGTTATGAAGGACCTCTATTTAAAATTCGGCAATCCGGCGATCAAGGGCGAGTCCGCCGATAAGGATCACCAGGGTTGGATCGAAATCGATTCGTGGAGCCACTCCATCACGCAACCGCGTTCGGCAACGGCTTCGACGGCCGGCGGCCATACGGCGGAGCGCTGCGAACACGGCGACATGGTCTTTACCAAAGACATCGATGTGGTCAGCCCGCTCATCTATCAACACGCGTCGGGCGGTACGACCTTCGACGAAGTGACGATCGATTTCATGCGTTCGGATGGCGAAGGCAACCGGATCAAGTATCTGGAAGTCAAGCTCAAGTACGTGATCATCTCGAGCGTTTCGCCGAGCGTCGGTTCGCCGACCGTGACCACGGGTACGAGCAACGCGCCGGGCGTGTCCTTGCCGAACGAGCAGTTCTCGCTGAAGTACGCTGCCGTGCAGTGGAAGTACACGCAGCAGAAGATTGGCGGCAATCAGGGCGGCAACGCGCAAGGCGCGTGGAGTCTGACGAAGAACGACAAGACGTACGCAGTCTGATGACGGTTGCGGCGTCCGCACTTGACCGGCGGACGCCGCACGCCGTTTTGCACCGCTTCTTCGGCATCTGATGAAACGATTCGAACCGAGCTTCCTCGACAAGCTGTTCGACGACGAACCGCATTTGCCGGCTTCTCCGGCGATGCGGCAATTGTCGCTGGACGAGCTGAAGGCCACCGTCGCCCGTGACGTCGAGGCGATCCTGAATACGCGGATCGCCCTGACCGAACACGAGCTGGCGGCGTTGCCCGAATGTCAGAAGTCGGTCTTGACGTACGGTCTGAACGACTTCGCGGGCCTGAGCCTGGCGAGCCACTACGACCGTACGTTCATCTGCAAATCGATTCAGCAGGCCATTGCGCGGCATGAGCCGCGCCTGAAGCAGGTGGCTGTCACGCTCGAACTGAACGAACAGTCGACCAACGCGCTGAATTTTGCCATTCAGGCGCTGCTGGTCGTACATCCGGCGGAAGAACCGGTGAGTTTCGACGCGATGCTGCAGCCTTCGACGTTGCAGTATTCCGTATCGCGCGCACGCGCCAAGCTTTAAACCAGCATGCTGGCCGCCGTCACGCGCAACGGCGGTGTGGAAGTATCAGGTCCGGGGATAGGTTGATGGAAGAATTGCTGCCGTATTACGAGCGCGAACTGGCATTCCTGCGGCGCTACTCGAACGATTTTGCGGATCGGTACCCGAAGATCGCCGCGCGCCTCGCGATGTCCGGCGAGCATTGCGAAGATCCGCATGTGGAGCGGATGATCGAATCGTTCGCGCTGCTCGGCGCACGCATCAACAAGAAACTCGACGACGACTACCCCGAATTCACCGAAGCGCTGCTCGAAGTGCTGTATCCGCATTATCTGCGGCCGTTTCCGTCATGTTCGATCGCGCAGTTGGGGACCTCCAGCGCGTACAGTCACCTGACCGAGCCGGCCACGATCGAGCGCGGCACCGAACTCAAATCGCGCGCCATCCGCGGCGTGCAATGCCGCTTTCGCACCGCTTACGACGTGACGCTTGCGCCGATCCGCATCTCGGAGGCGAAGTACACCTCGGTGGCGATGGCGCCGAGCGCGACCGTGCTGCCCGGCAACGCCTCGGCAATCGTGTCGATCACCTTCGAGTCGACCGCACCGCAACTGGATCTGGGCGCGCTGAAGCTCGGCAATCTGCGCACGCATTTGCATGGCGAGCAGTCGTTTATCGCGGGTTTGACCGATTGCCTGTTCGTCAATGCGCTCGCCACCTACGTCGAGGCCGACCGCCGCGGTCAATGGACCGCGCTGCGCACCTCGCCGCTCGCGCAGGCGGGTTTCGACGAAGAAGACGCGCTGATCGACTACCCGGCCAAATCGCATCCGGCCTACCGGCTGCTGACCGAATACTTTGCTTTCCCCGACAAATTCAATTTCGTCGACTTCGATCTGGCGGCGATGACGCGCGCGAGCGGCCGCTGCAACCGCCTGACGCTGCACGTCGTACTCAAGGACGTGCGCAGCGACTCGCATGTGGCGCGCTTGCTCGATTCGTTGTCGGCGCAACATTTCCGGCTGTTCTGCACGCCAGTAGTGAATCTGTTCAAGCAGCACGGCGAGCCGATCCGTTTGACCCATCAGGCCGTGGCCTACCCGGTGATCGCCGAGGCGCGCCGCGCCTTTGCCTACGACGTGTATTCGATCGACTCGGTGAAGCTCGTCAGGCAGCAGGCGCACGAAGAATCGGTGATCGAATTCCGGCCGTTTTACTCGCTGCATCACGGCGAAAAGCAGCGCGCCGGGCATTACTGGTTCGCGCGCCGCAACGACTGGGTGGCGCAGAAAAGCCCGGGCTATGAAACCGAAATCTCGATCGTCGATATCGACTTCGAACCGGCGGCGCCGCAAACCGACACGCTCAGCATCGAGCTGACCTGCACCAATCGCGACCTGCCGGCGGGACTCGCCATGGGCCTGGAAGGCGGCGACCTGCACCTCGAAGGCGGCTCGTTGACCAGCAACATTTCGATGCTGCGCCGGCCCACGCCGAGCGTGCGCTTCGAGCGCGGCCGCGCCGTGCATTGGCGCCTGATCTCGCATCTGGCGCTCAATCACGTGTCGCTCGCGAGCAGCGGGCTCGCGGCGCTCAAGGAAATGCTGGTGCTGTACGACGTGCGGCGCACGGCGGTGTCGGCGCGGCATATCGACGGGCTGGTCGGCATCGAGCAGCGCGCGGCCGTGCAATGGCTGCCCGGCAAACCGTTTGCCACCTTCGTGCGCGGCATGGAGATTCGCCTGACCATCGACGAGGACCATTTTGTGGGCACGAGCCTCGCGTCGTTCGTGCGTGTGATCGACACGTTTTTTGGGCTGTACGTGCATCTGAACAGCTTTGTGCAACTGGTCGTCGTGTCGAAGCGCACTGGCGAGGAGATCCTGCGATGCAAACCCCGCAGCGGCGAATCGATCCTGGCGTAATCGAGCAACTGCTCGACGAGCCGCACCGCTTCCAGTTCTTTCAGGCGGTGCGGATTCTCGAGAAGTGGTTCGCCAAGGAAAACTCCACGCGCCCCGGCGAAATCGTGGCGCAGCGGATTGCGTTTCGCAACACGCTGTCGCTCGGCTTTCCGCCCAGCGAGATTCAAGGCGCGCAGTCCTACGACGATCAGGGCGCGGCGCTCAAGGACAAGAGCCAGCGCGATACCGCGGTTGAAGACGGCACGCTGGGCCGGGTCGACATTACGCCGGCGTTTTTCGGTCTGCTGGGAGGGCAGGGCGCGTTGCCGCTGCACTACACCGAGCAGATCATTGCGCGCGAACAGTTGCGGCGTGACCGCGCCGCGCGCGAATTCTTCGACGTCTTCTCGAATCGTGCGACCGCGCTGTTCTACTCGGCGTGGAAGAAGTACCGCCTGCCGTTCCACTACGAACTCGACCGCGACGAACGTTATCTGCCCTTATTGCTGGCGCTGGCCGGCGTGGCCGACGGCGATACGCGCGGCAGTCTGCAGGAGGGCGACGGCGCGCTGTTCGACGAAGCGATTGCCGGCTATGCGCTCGCGGCACGACACCGGCCGGTGTCGGCGGCGTATCTGCAGCGTACGCTGTCGGAGTACTTCGAGGTGCCGGTGCGCGTCGACCAGTTTGTCGGCAAATGGTACGACGTGCCGCGCGATCAACTGACGGTGCTCGGCAGCGTCAACGCCACGCTCGGCGCCACCGCGCTCGCGGGCGAACGGGTCTGGCAGCGCGACATGCGGGCGCGGCTCGTGATCGGCCCGCTGGCGAAGAAAGACTATGAAGCTTTCCTGCCGGGCGCTGAGCGCGCAATTGCACTGGAACGGATGCTGACCTTGCTCGCCGGCGTGACGCTCGAATACGAAGTCTCGCTGGTGCTGCGCCGCACGGAAGTGGGCCCGATCCAGCTCGGGCAGGGCGCGCGGCTCGGCTGGGATGCGTTTCTCTGCACGCACGACGCCGACCGCGACCGTGCCGATGCGCGTTACGAATTGCACGTCATTCACTGAACACAACAAGACGTCACGATACCCACAGGACCTGGACCGCACGACATGAGCACGCCTCTCAAGACCCTGATCGCGAAACTGAATCCGACCTGCCGCCAGGCCACTGAGCGGGCGGCGAGCCAATGCCTGTCGCGCGGTCACTACGAGGTGGACCTCGAGCATCTGTTGCTCGCCCTGCTCGACGAGCCGGCGAGCGATGCGTCGCTCGTGCTGCGCGCGAGCCGGATCGATGCGCACGCGCTGCGCGCCGACCTCGAACGCGAACTGCAGCGCCTGAAGACCGGCAACACGCGCACACCGGTGTTTTCCGTGCATCTGATCGCGCTGTTCGAGCAGGCGTGGCTGGTGGCGTCGCTCGATTCGCAGATTGGCCGCATCCGCTCGGGGCATCTGCTGCTAGCCCTGCTGAGCGCGCCGGATCTGGCGCAGTTTGCGCAGCGCATGTCGCCCTTGTTCCGCGACGTGCGGCTAACCGATCTGAAGCACAAGTTCGATGAACTGACGGAAGGGTCGTGCGAGGTGGAGCGCAGCCGTGCATCTAACGCTGACGATGCCGTTGACGACCGTGCGGATGATCTGAACCCAACACAGGCCGGCGGCCCGTCAAAGACACCTGCGCTCGATACGTACACCACCAACCTGACGCAGCGCGCGCGCGACGGCCATATCGATCCGGTGATCGGCCGCGAGGCGGAGATTCGCCAGACCATCGACATCCTGATGCGCCGGCGCCAGAACAACCCGATCATGACGGGCGAAGCGGGCGTCGGTAAAACGGCTGTCGTCGAAGGACTGGCGCTGCGGATTGCCGCTGACGATGTGCCCGCGCCACTCAAAGGCGTGGCCTTGCACGTGCTGGACATGGGCCTGCTGCAGGCCGGCGCGAGCGTCAAAGGCGAATTCGAAAACCGCCTGAAGAGTGTGATCGACGAGGTCAAGAAGAGCGCGCATCCGATCATTCTATTCATCGACGAAGCGCATACGATCATCGGCGCGGGCGGTCAGGCGGGGCAGAACGATGCGGCCAATCTGTTGAAGCCTGCGTTGGCGCGCGGCGAACTGCGCACGATTGCCGCGACCACGTGGAGCGAATACAAGAAGTACTTCGAGAAAGACGCGGCGCTTGCGCGGCGCTTTCAGGTCGTGAAGATCGAGGAGCCGAATGAGGCGCTGGCGGCGTCCATGCTGCGCGGCATGGCGGCGCTGATGGAGCGGCACTTCAACGTGCGCGTGCTGGACGGCGCCATCACCGAAGCGGTGCGCCTGTCGCATCGCTATATCAGCGGACGTCAGTTGCCGGACAAGGCGATCAGCGTGCTCGATACGGCCTGCGCAAAAGTGGCGCTGGCGCATAGCTCGACACCCGCAGCCATTGACGATGCGAAAAAACGGCTTGAACGGATCGACGCCGAAGTGGCCGCGCTCGAGCGCGAGGTGGCGAGCGGTGCGGTACACGACGAGCGTCTCGCCGAACTGCGCAGCCTGCGCGAGGCGGACGTCGCTGCGCTCGCGACCAACGAAGCGCGTTACGACAAGGAGCGCGCACTGGTGTCGGAGATCGGCGAATTGCGCGCGCAGATCGATGCGGCGCGCGGCGGCACGGCCGACGCGGAGCAGGCGGAAAACGCAGCGCGTGCGCGCGAGACGCTGGCTGTGCGCGTGAGCGAATTGCACGCGCTGCAAGGCGGCCAGCCGATGGTGCCGTTGCAGGTGGACGGGCACGTCGTCGCCGAGATCGTCGCGTCGTGGACGGGTATTCCCTTGGGCCGCATGGTCAAGGACGAAATTCAGACCGTGTTGAACCTGCAACCGTTGCTCGCTGCGCGTGTGATCGGCCAGGACCACGCGCTCGATGCGATCGCCCAGCGCGTGCGGACCGCCAGCGCGAATCTCGAAGACCCGAACAAGCCGCGCGGCGTGTTCATGTTTGTCGGCCCATCGGGCGTCGGCAAAACGGAAACGGCGCTGGCGCTGGCCGACATCCTGTATGGCGGCGAGCGCAAGATGGTCACCATCAACATGAGCGAGTATCAGGAAGCGCATAGCGTGTCGGGCCTGAAGGGCTCGCCGCCGGGTTACGTCGGTTATGGCGAAGGCGGCGTGCTGACCGAAGCCGTGCGCCGCAATCCGTATTCCGTGGTGCTGCTCGACGAGGTGGAGAAAGCCCACCCCGACGTGCTCGAAATGTTCTTCCAGGTGTTCGACAAGGGCACGATGGACGATGCGGAAGGGCGCGAGATCGACTTCCGCAATACCTTGATCATTCTCACCTCGAACGTCGGCTCGCAGGCGGTGATGCAGGCCTGCCTGAACAAGGCCGAAGAAGAATTGCCGAGCGCCGACGAGCTGGCCGAAACGTTGCGGCCGCAACTGTACAAGGCGTTCAAGCCGGCGTTTCTCGGCCGGATGAAGGTGGTGCCGTACTATCCGATTTCCGATGACGTCCTGGCGGAAATCATCGAACTGAAGCTCGAGCGGATTCGCCGTCGTATCGAGGCGAATCACAAGGCCAAGTTCGAATGGGACGAGTCGCTGGTGGACGCCGTGCTGGCGCGTTGTACCGAGGTGGATTCCGGCGCGCGCAATGTGGATCACATCCTCAACGGCACCTTGTTGCCTGAAGTGGCGCAACAGGTGCTGGAGCGGATCGCCGACGGCACGGCGCTCGAACGCATTGCGGTACGCGCGAGCGAGGCCGGTGAATTCGAATACACGGTCGTTTGAAACGTTCAGGTTTGCGCGCGGCTTTTTCCGTTTTAACGCCTGACGCCAGGCACTTACCGCATTTTTGTCATGCTCATGCCCGCTAACATCAACACGCTGCTGGACCCGATCAGCGAAGTTTCGCCCTGCGGCGACGACCTGTTGTTCTCGGCCGATTTCGACGCGATCCAGAACGCGCGCCGTTTCGACGACCCGTCGCTCGATCAGGGCGAGTGGGTCACCGAGATCAAGGAAGCCAACTGGACGTTCGTGGTCGAGCGCAGCACGAGTCTGCTCAAGACGCAAACCAAGGACTTGCGGCTTGCCGTATGGCTCACGGAAGGCCTGGCGATCGAGGACGGCCTCGTGGGCCTCACCGACGGCTATAGCCTGATCACGGGGCTCTCCGAGCGCTATTGGGACCATCTGCATCCGCTGCCCGAAGGCGACGATGCGGAGTACCGCCTCGGCAATGTCGCGTGGCTGGTCGGGCGCACGGCCGAGCTGCTGCGCGCCATGCCGCTCACGGCTGCGCCCGCCAATCTCTACAGCACCGTGGATTGGGAGGTGGCGACCCACGTTGCCCAGGCGGTCAAGCGCGACCCCGATCACGCGGACGATATCGCTCGCGGCAAGCCGTCCATCGACCAGATCGAGGCCTCCAAACGGGTGACGCCGGTGGTGTTCTACTCGACGTTGCTGGCCGATCTGAAGGCGTTTGAAGCGGCCATGCTCGCGCTCGAACAGGAACTGGACCGGCGCGCAGGAGACCAGGCGCCGAGTTTCCGTCAGGCGAAGGACGCGTATGAAGGCGTGTACCGGCTCGCCGAACGCTTTGCGCGCGAACTCGGGGTCACGGCCGAAGCGGCGCCTAAAGTGCAGAAGCCGGAGGCTGTCGAACGTGCCGAGCCCAGCTTCAAGAATTCAACGCAACGGGAGGAACCCGTGTTGACGACCGTATCGACTCACCCGCAGGTGGGCATCGCAGGGATTCAGAACCGTGCTCAGGCGGTGGCGCAATTGCGCGCGGTGGCGAAGTTCTTCCGCAGCACGGAGCCGCATAGCCCGGCGGCGTATCTGGCCGACAAGGCGGCGGAGTGGGCGGAGATGCCGCTGCATCAATGGTTGTCGACCGTCGTGAAAGACGATGGGTCGCTTGCTCATATTCGCGAGTTGCTGGGCGTGAAGCCCGACGAGGCGAAATGAGGTTTTCGATTCAGGCGGGCCGGCTCTGAAAGGCGGCCCGCAGCGTTTCCTCTCTCCCCAATCTAAAGAAATCCCCCGGCCTGCCGATATACGAGGTAGCCGACGAGCCTCACTTTACTGATGCCTTGCGGTCCAGAAAGGAATTAGAAAGAGATGCGGGGAGATGACCATTGCAACTGCGACATCGAACGGCCGGATGAGGGTTCCGGCCGAGGTGCGGAACCCGCTCGGGTTCGCGCGGATGGATTCGGCAAACGCCGCGCGGCGAGCGTCGGCTCGATGAAGCGCTTGCGTCCTTACCCTTATCCTTCGCCGCGGCGTATGCTGGCCGGCCTGAAGCTGGTGGTGCTGAGCGGTGCTCTGGCGGGTTGCAGCGACGGCATTTCCCCGTCCGATGTGCAATTCGTCGTGTCCGCGATGCCGTCGCAGTTCGAGTCCCTGCGCATGTACCATACGACGCCCGACAACGCCGCGCCCTTCGGCAGTGCCGCGCCTCATGGGCCAGTGCGGCTCCAGCAGGGGTGCGAGGCGATTCTCCGTCTGCCGGGCGGCGAAAAGCGCGAGGCGGTGATACTGGACAGCGGCACCGAGGCCTCCTTCGATCTCGATGCGATCCGCACGGACGATGGCTGGAACGTCACGTCCGACGGCCTTTCGCCGCCGAGCGATAACCCCGTCGCGTTTCGCACCCAGCTCACGAACTGCGTGAGTGCGATCGAGGATAAGTATCGCGCCGAGCCGGATAAGGCGCCGTTTTCGGAACCGTTGGTGTTTAAGTAGTTGTGGATGCAACGGGAGCGCTTGCTGGTTGCCGCAGGGGAGAGGGGCGTTGTGCCGTCGAACGGGGCGGCAATTGAGGGTGTGATCGCAGTGCTATGATTAGCGAGGCTGCTTTCCATTGATCTGACAACACCTGGCCTTAAAGAAACGTAATGGCTCTCCCAACGACGGCGCTGCTGCAAGTCATCGATGCCGACAAGGCAACACTGGATGCTGCGCGTCCGCTGCCGGCTCACACGCTTGCGTCGTTGCGCGAGAAGCTGATGCTGGAATGGACCTATCACTCGAATGCGATCGAAGGCAACACGCTCACGTTGCGCGAGACGAAGGTCGTGCTCGAGGGCATTACGGTGGGCGGCAAATCGTTGCGCGAGCATTTCGAGGCCACGAATCACCGCGACGCCATCCTGTACGTCGAATCGATTGTTGGTGGAGACGAGGCGCTCAGCGAATGGCAGATCAAGAACATTCATAGCCTCGTGCTAAAAGGCATCGACCACAACGAAGCCGGCCGCTACCGCCAGGAAAACGTCGTGATCGCCGGCGCGAGCACCACGCCGCCTGACTTCCTTCATCTCCCGGAGGAAATGCAGGCGCTGCTCGAATGGCACGCCAAGGCCGGCGCGATGCACCCAGTCGAACGCGCCGCTGAACTTCACACCCGCTTCGTCAAGATCCACCCGTTCGTGGATGGCAACGGTCGCACCGGTCGGCTGCTTCTCAACTTCGAGTTGATGAAGGCCGGCTACCCGCCGGCAATCATCCAGAAAGAGGACCGGCTGGCCTACTACGACGCTCTCGACGAGGCGTGCGTGAGCGGCAACTACAGCGCCATCACGCAGTTAGTGGCGAACGCGGTGCAGCGCTCGCTCGACACTTACCTGGGCATCCTGGGACTGCGCAGCTAGGCCACAAGCCAAGCCAGGCCAGGCCAGGCCAGGCGGCCCACTCAAGCCCCACCGCCCCCCAACCCCGCCCGGAATTCAATCCGCCGGTTCCGCGCGCGGCCATCGTTCGTATCGTTGGAAGCAATCGGCTGGTCCGGCCCAACACCCGTCGTCGACAACTGCTGCGACGGGATGCCCCTCGACACCAGATACCCCTTCACCGCATCCGCACGCGCCTGGCTCAGCGCGATATTCGACGTGCGATTGCCCGAGTTGTCGGTGTGCCCGATGATCGCGACGGTGTTGTTGGTCATCTTCGCCAGCACCGCCGCCATCTGATCGAGAATCGCCTTGCCTTGCGGCGTCAGCGTGGCGCTGCCGGTTTCGAATTCGATGGTCCGGTTGGCCAGCGTCTGATCGAGCAGGCCCTGCTGCGACGCGCTCACACGCAGGCCGTTCTTGATCGTATAGGTGGGGTTCAGCGCGTTCGCCATATCGCTCGCCAACTGCTGGCGCTGCGCTTCGTTGTTCACTTCACCCTTGACGTCCACCTCGGTGCCGTCGATCTTCAACTGCCCCTTGCTGATCTGCTTCAACTGCGGCCCGATCAGCTTCTGCACGTTGGTGGCCCAGTTCGGCGGCGTCGCCACATCGCCCACTTCGATCTGATCGACCACATTGCCGGCGCCATACGTGTCGCGCAGACGTTGCAGCACGGCCGCCTTGGTGGCCTCGTCCGGCACCTTGCCGCCCACCACCACCTGGCCCGGCGTGGCATTGGCCGGCGCAGGCATCTGCGTGACCGTACCCGTGCCGCCGCCCGTGCTTCCGCCCCCCGCAGCAGGCGCCGTACCGCTCGCCGACGGCCCCGGCGGCAGGACCGTCGTGCGAATCGTGTTGCCGCTATTGTCGACGGGCGTGACGTTCGCCGGCCCGGCGTTATCCGCCAGCGCCAGGCCGCTGAACAGCACACTGCCTAACAACGCGCCCAGCAACGACGCCACCGGCACGGCACGCTTCAGGCGTAACCGCAGCGCCATCGAACGATCAGCTTGGCTCAGCATCGTCTCACTCCCCGGAAAACGCTTCGCGGAACGTGTCGATGCTGACGCGCAGCGACAGTTGCGGTTGATCGAGGTAACTGACGAGCTTGCTGATCCCATGGTCGTTTTGTGCATGTTCGTCGATCCACTCGGGATCGTCGATATCGATGTTATGTGCCGCGTAGGCCTGCGGATCGACCACGCTATGCAGCGTTTTCGCCGAGGCGCCGTTAAAGCCGATCACGAGCCGCTCGCGCTGCGCAATCGTGCCGATGAAAATCGCCAGTTCGAAATCGGCCTGCGCCACGAACGGCGCGATCAGTTCGAGCCAGAACGCGGCGACGAGGCTGCGATAGAACGGGTCGTTCGGCAGCGGCAAGGTGAGCCCGCGTTCGAGATGCGACGAGCCGCTCGTCATCACCGGCCGCAGTAGCGAACCGAGCGCGAGCATCGCGCCGCGCAGCCGTACCGGGTGGCCGTTGGCCAGCAGCATCTGTTCGAGGCCGGCGAGCGTCTGGTGCTCGACGAAATCGTTGAAGGTGCCGTCGTGCGGATTGCCGGGACCGCCGCCGACTTCGATCGGCACCTGCGTGTCGCCGAGCGCCTGCAGCGCGCCGGCGGGCTCGCTTGCGTCCAGCAGCGGCCGCATTTGCGCCGCCACCCGCGACCATAGCCGCGCAAACGCGAGCGGGCTGCGGGCCAGAAACGTCAGCGGCCGTTCGACTTCGAGCGCGGTGGCCGCCAGAAACGGAAAGCGCCGCGACGACTGGTCGTGACTCGCCACCATATGACCGGCAATCGCCAGCTTGCTGCGCGACCCGAGGAACGCGAAATGCAGCGGCCGGGCGTTTTCGTAGACGATCTTCCAGCGCGGGTCGTCGGTCAGCAGTTCCATCGCTTCGGCGATCCAGCGGTCGAGCGTCTGCAGCAACTGCGGGTTATGCGCGCTTTTGACGAAGTCGCCGCGCGACGGAATCTTGCCGAAGTAGGCGATTTGCGCCTGTACGGTCTGCGTCATTGCGCACCCCCTGTGTTCGAGTCCGCCGTCGCGGCGGCACCCGGGTTCGCCTGGGTCGAAGCCGAGCCGTTGCCGGCGGCCGGGGCGGGCGAGCTGCCGCCTGCCGAACCCGCCGGGCCGGACGCGCCGGCCTGCGTGGCGTTAACCGAATTCGCCGCCGCGCTCACATCCGCCACCGACGACGGCAGATGCAAGCCGCGCAGGCTCTGCTGCTGCGGCGCGTCGCCAGCGCCGCTCGAAGGCTGCGACGTGCTGATGATGCGCATGCTCACCGCGACGGTCACGGCGCCCTGCGTCCACGACAGGTCGAAGGTGCCATCCGGTTCGCGCTTGCGCTGCGCCGAGTTGATCAGCTTCTCGAGACCGTAGCGTCCCGGCTCGTTGACGAGCTGGATCGTGCGGCCGTCGAAGGTGGTCGCGGACAGCGTCGCACCCGGCGAGCCGGACGGATTCGGCCAGACGAAGTTGGTCCACTGCGGCGGAGTGTTGCGGTAACGCAGTTGCTGGCCGTCGATTGCCAGCGTGTACTCGGTCGTGCCGGTGGTCGGTTGCGGCAGGATCTGGAACACGGTCTGCGGTTCCGACGAACCGCCCTGTGCGCCACCCGCGGCGCCGCCCGAGAGCGGGGCCACCCAGCGCGCGAAGCCGGTCGTGAAGTCAGGTGTGAGCGCGAGGCCCATGTCGCCCCACGTGCGTGCCGTCAGCGTATCGCCACGGCGCACGGCGAGCGGCCCAAGCGTCGTGCCGACAAACTTCGCGACCGAGCCGTCCGGACCGAACACCTGGGCAATTTCATTCGCACCGGCTTCGACCTTGGCGTCGCCCGCAAACGGATACTTGTTGGCGAGCGAGGTCTGGAACGGTTGATACACCTGGGCGTTCCACACCTTGTTGACTTCGACGCTGGCCGGCTGGATCACCACCGCGAACGCCTGCATCAGCGGCCGCACCAGCAGCGGACGCAGACCCTTGCGTTGCGAGTCGGTCAGACCCGTGAGCATCTGCTCGTCGACGTACTTCAGCGAATCCGCGAGTTCCGAACCGTTGCCGTCGAGCGTCTGTTGCATCAGCTGACGCGCGCCCGGTCCCGGGTCGCCCTGGTTCTTGATCACGTTAAAGCGCGTGCGAACCTTCGACAGCGTGTCCATATAGCCTTGCAGCATCGAGCCGTTGTCCTGCCTGGCGACGATCCGCCCAAGGCCCGCGAACTCCTGGCCGATCGGGCCCATCGGCAGGTCGACCGGGTTGCCGTTGATGTCGATGTTCGCCGTGACCGGGGCCGCCGCGGTGTGCGAGAACCATTGCTTGAACCAGCCGGTCACGCCGCTTTGCACGCCCTTCGCGGTGGCGCTGGCAAGCGACGGGTTGTCCCACGAGGTCTGGTCGTAGGCGGTTTCGAGCACCTTGCGGATCGGCGAGTCCTGCGGGTCGCCGAGGCGGTTCATGGCATCCACGGCCTGATTGAAGCTGCCGAAGTTCTGCACCGCAATGCCTTGCATGAACTTCTGCCAGTGCATCGCATACTCGGTCTTGTACATCGAGACCAGCGCCTTCTGGATCTGCTCCGGGCTGCCTTCGAGCGTCAGGTCGTCATGCGCCGAGGTGTTGAGCACCCAGTCCTTGGCCTGCAGTTCCTTGGTGGCGGCATCGCGAATCGCCGGCTGCACGTACTGGAACCATGCGTCGCGCGTGAAGGTGCCGGGGATCGCATAGCTGCCCGCCACCAGCGACGTGTTGTTGTCGCCGACAATGCGCGCGATCGTCATCGGCGCGAAGCGGGTCGACGCCCGTGCCTTGATCTCTTCGTAGACGCGCTGACGGGCCGGCATGCCGCGCACCACGCGGCGCAGGTTTTCACGCGTCTGGTCGACGAGCGAGAGGTTCTGGTCGATCATCGGCCAGTCGTCGTCCGAGACCCGCGACAGATAGAAGGTGATCATGCGCTCGGCGCTGCGGATCATCTCGTCGCGCTGCATGTTGCCCCGGTTGGTTTCGAGCCAGCCGCGCCAGAAGCGCGCCACCTGATCGGTCAGGTGGGCCGTTTCGACGTGGCGCTTGTCGCCCAGCATCAGGTAGGTCTTGAGCGCGTTGTAGGCGTCTTCCACGTTGGTGGGGGAGGCGTCGCTATACAGGCCGCCCTGGCTCGTCGCCACCATGGCCGAGCCGTGCGCCGACACGGGAACCGCGCCCGAGTCCGGTGCGCGCGTCATCGGCGCGAGCTGCTCCGGATGGGCGTTGACGTCTTTCAGGAAGCCTTCGAGATTCTGCGCCACCGGGTCGAGCATGATCTGCTTCACGCCGTTGTAATACTCGGTCAGCAGATGCTGTTCGAGACGGTCGCCCTGATACAGCCCGAGCGACACGGCAAGCGGCCGGTCGCGGCGGAACTGTTCGAGCTGGTCGATGCGGTCCTCGAGAATGTCCATGGCCTGCAGGCGCGATTGCAGGTCGTTGCGGTTCTGCTGCAGGCGCACCACGTTGTCGAGGTCGGCCTGCACGTTCGAGGCGAGCTGCTGGTTGTTGACCGTCGACCAGGTCCAGCCCCCCAGCGCCAACGCGAGCACGGCGACGAAAGCGAAGAAAGTCCCATAACGCATCCGCGTTTTGGCGGGACTCGCAAACTGCTTGACGGTTTGCCGGTCGGCGAAGATGACCTTCGAGAACAGGTCGCGCAGGAAGAAGCCGTTCTTCGAGAATGCGCTCTGCGGCTTGGCGATGCCGCCGGCGTCGAGGCCGAAGCGGTTGGCGATGCGGTGTGCGGCGGCGCTATTGGTTTCGCCTTCCTGCAGCGCGCTCGTGAAGTAAAAGCCGCGGAAAATCGGCTTGTACTGGAACGGGTTGGTTTCGAACAGCGTGGCGAGGAACGAGCGCAAGGCCGGCTTGATGGTCGAGAATTCAAGCGGAAAACTCAGTTGCCCCGGCGACAGTTTATTGCCGCGGCTGATCGACATCTGCGCCACGCTGATCTCTTTGAGACCTTCGTACAGCTCTTCGAAGCGCTCGTCGAACAGGGCGACGATGTCGCGCTTCTCGTCCGGCTCGTAGGGCAGGGTGGCGCCCCAGACGCGGTCGTATTCGTGGCGCTCGCTGCCGCTGAAGAATTCGGTGAAGCCCGTGATCAGGTCGGTCTTCGTGAACATCACGTACACCGGCGCGAACACTTCGAGCTTCTCGGTGAGCTCCTGCACGCGCTGGCGCAGGTTCTTCGCCAGGTTGATGGCGAACTCGGGGCGGCTGCCGGTCAGCTCGGCAATGCTCGCCGTCACGATGATGCCGTTGATCGGCGCTTTCGGGCGATGGCGCTTGAGCAGGCCGAGGAAGCCCAGCCATTCGGTGCGGTCTTCCTCGTGCACCGAGTAACGGCCGGCTGTATCCAGCAGAATGCCTTCGGTGGTGAAGAACCAGTCGCAGTTCCGCGTGCCGCCAATGCCGTGAATCACCGCGTTGTTCTTGTCCGCGAACGGAAACTGCAAGCCCGAGTTCAGCACGGCGCTGCTTTTGCCCGCCGCCGGATTGCCGATCACGATGTACCACGGCAGCTCATAGAGCGCCGCGCCGCCCGAAACCTGGCCGATCTTCGAGGTCTTGATGGTCTTGACCGCGTCGACGAGGCGCGTGCGCAGCGCGTCGAGTTCGGCCTGGCGCGCCGGGGTGGCCGCGGCGCCTGCTTCGGTCTGCTTTTCGGCCTGCTGCTCGAGCATGTCGCCGAGCTTGCGGTTGGCGCGCCGCGCCAGCAGCCTGCGGACCAGCCAGATGAGGAACCAGAGGACCAGCACGGCGCCCAGCGCGGCGGCGGCCCAGATCGGGTCGATCTGCAAGGTGTCCGCCGCGATGAACAGCACGGCTGCGAGCGCGAGCACCCCGATGATCGAGAGCGTGCGAGAGTGGGTCAACCCGTTGAGGAAGCGTTGCATAGGCCGTTCAGGTCTGAATGTTATGGGTTGCGTGCGGAAGGACGGGGTTGAGGCTGGAGAGAAAGCGCGCTAATGACCGAGCCGTGCAGATCGGTCTTGTCGCCGAGAAGAATAAATGAACGCCCCATGTCAACCCCATTATTTGCCGCTTTGTGCCACTTAATGCCGCCCGAGTACGAAGCCGGGCTTGTGATATTCGACGTGTCCCAGATCCATCATTTTCCAGCGGCCTCCCCACACCAGACCGACCTGTTCGGCGGTCTGTCCGTATAACTGGTAGCCTCGCATGGCCCATGGATCTTTTTCTGAAATGACCAGCTTGCCGTCGCGCAAAAACGCATTGTCCGCCGCTAGCCCGTATTGGTGATAGCTCTGAAACGCTGCGGCATTGGTGACGTTGCCGCCCATTTGCGCCAGCCGGTTTTGCCGCTCCGGGCTGCGATAGCCTTCAAGTAAGGCCATTTCGTAGCCGTATTGTTCGTGCATGATTTTGTAGACGAGCAATAAACGGGTTCTGAAGTCGGCGTCGAGCAGATTCCAGTCGCGGCTTGCATCCTGTAGCGCGGGGCGAACCTGCTCCACTTCCTGCGTTGCAAATACCTCGGGCGGCAATGAGGGTGGCGGCACGAGCTGCTCGCCGTTCAGTAGCGCGGCGATTTTTTCGTCGGGTACCCTGACTGTGTCGTCGTATTGGAATAACTGCCGACCGCGCAATGCGATCGCGACCAATGGAGGCGTCGCAAGAATACCTGCGGTCGTTAAAATCAGCAAGCGCCGCTTTACCAGTAAATTTTGCATATCAACTACAGTTGATTGCGAAATTTTTGCCGAGCGACTTAATTGACCACGTGCACGCGATGCGCCATAAGATGCATTGCGCATAAAACGGCCTTGTAAATCGCGCGCAATGGCCAATATTGAAGATCGCACGGGCGGCAATAGCAGCATGGCTGCGATCAGCACCGCGATGGCGAAATAAGCGACGAGTACGACGGCGATCAAAGGTAACCCCGGGAAATTGGAAACAATTGTATTTTGGAATGCTTGCTCTTAGAATCAGGCCTGCTCGAAGACGAGCCGAAACGTATTATCACGGCGAAATAAACCAGGATTCAATGAGACAGTGAATGAGTGCGCCGGACAGCTCGAATTCCAAAGCCCCGCCTAGCCTGCTTGCCGATACGGCAAAAGGCCCGCAAACCAATGCGGCAAAAGGCGCGCAGGCCAATGGCTCGCGGATTCTCGCGGACCTCGAAGGCCGCGTCGTACCGCCGCCTGCCAGGTCGCGCCGCTCGAAGGCACCTGCCGTGCTGGTGGCGCTGCTGGTCGTCGCGGCGGGCGGCTGGGGTGCATGGCACCTGCAGCAGCGCGCCGCCGGCGGACACGCCGAAGTAGCCGCAACGCCTGCAACCGCGGCGGCGCAGACGGCCGCGGCGCCTGCGGGCGGCAGTGCCGCTCAGGCGCTGGCCAAAGCCGCGTCGGCGGTGGCGGCGTCTGCTCCGCAGGCAGCGACCATCGTCGCCGACGATAGCGAAAACAAGGACTCCAAACCTTCTGACGAGGCGGCCGCATCGGCGCCTGGTGGACTGGACGACAACCGTCTGTCACGCGCGCTGGCGAATGGCGCGGAGGAGAGCGGGGCGTCGGCGGCGCCCGCCGACGCCGCGAAGAATGTGAAGCCGGCTGCGCCGGCGGCGGCTTCGAATCATGCGCATCACGAGCATGAAACGGCCTCGGCGCATGCGAAGCACGAAGCGCCGCCTGCGAATCGTCACGCCGCGCCAACCGCGCTCGCACAGGCGAAGAAGGACAAGCCGCACACTGCCAATAGCGCTGCGGCACCGAAGGACGATCCGGACGCCGATCTGCTCGCGGCGCTGGTGGCGCGCACCAAGCCCGCGGATGCGAAAGGCGCGACCACCAAGGTGAGCGCCGTGGCGAACGGCGGCGATCCGAAGCTCGCCGAACGCGTGAAGGAGTGCGGCACGCGTGGCTTCTTTGAGGATCAGTTGTGCCGTTGGCGGGTGTGCGACGGACACTGGGGTAAGGATCCTTCCTGTCCGGGTTCGGCGACGCCGCCCAAGCAGCCTTAGCGCCAGGACCAGGGCTAGCAGGTGCCGCTGCTCGACACGCGGCACCTGAAGAAGATGCCTGAGGAATGAGGCGAGGTCGGCCCCAGGCTCGCTTCGAGCCCGAGGCCGAAACCCCTCAAGCCGTATGCAACCCGCCGCGCAGCAACTGCCGCACGCGCGACAGATCCTGATCGACACTTTCGGCCTGCTCGAACAGCACCGCGAGCCAGTCGACGAAAGCCCGCACTCGCGGCGACACGCGCCGGCTCTTCACAAACGCCACCGAGACCGGGATCGGCGCCGGCTTCCACTGCGGCAACACCTCGCGTAGCTGCCCCGCATCCAGGTAAGGTTGCGCGGCAATCCGTGCCGGTTGAATCAGCCCAAGCCCCTCCAGCCCGCAGGTGAGATACGCCTGCTCGTCGCTGACCTTCAGGAAGCCGTTCACCTTCACATTCAACGCTGTGTCGCCGACCTCGAAATCGAAGTCCACCGCGCGCCCGTTGTGCGGCGAGAGGCAGTGCACGGCGACGTGATGCTCCAGCGCCTCGAGATCCGCGGGCACGCCGTGGCGCTCGAGATAATCGGGACTCGCGCAGGTCACCAGTTCGAGCATGCCGAGACGCCGGGCCGCGAGGCCGGAGTCGGGCAACTCGCCGAGCTGGATGCTGCAATCTACCGCTTCGCCGACCAGATCCACCGCGCGATTGCTGACGCCGATCGCGAGGTCGATGTTCGGATAGCGCGCATGAAAATCGTCAAGCGCCGGCAGCACCAGCGCGGTGGCTACCGCGCCCGGCATTTCGACGCGCAGGCGACCGCTCAACTGGTCGGTGGAATGGCGCAGGCTGGCCTCCATCTCGTCGATGTCGGCAAGGATCTGCGCGCATCGTTCGTAGTACGCAGCACCTTCTGCCGTCAAGCTGAGCCTGCGCGTTGTGCGCACCAGCAAGACCGTGCCGAGCAGCGCTTCGAGATTCTGAACCAGCGTCGTCGCCGTCGCGCGCGGCATATCCAGCGATTGCGCGGCGCGTGTGAAACTATTGGTATCGACAATACGGATAAAAGTGCGCATCGCCTGAATACGGTCAATCACGGGCAATCTCCTGTCAAACAGTACATACGCGGGACAATCCGAAATAAGGACGTACAGCCGACGCACCTCGTCCCGTTGGGGAGGCGTGTCGGCATGACGATGCGAGGCGGGAGCAGGGCAGGCCGCCGCAACGGGCGCGGCCTGTGCATCACGGCTGGCTGGCGCTTGGCCCGCCGGCGTGACGACCTGTGGAACTACCGGAATGAATCCTTGGGGTAAAGCGACCGGCAGTTACTTCCGGAGCGAGTCGAGGTCGATCACAAAGCGATACTTCACGTCGCTCTTCAACATCCGCTCATACGCATCGTTAATCTGTTGCATCGGAATAATTTCGATGTCCGATGTAATGCCGTGCTCGCCGCAGAAATCGAGCATTTCCTGGGTTTCAGCAATGCCGCCGATCAGCGAACCCGCCAGACGGCGGCGCTTCATGATCAGGTTGAACACCTGCGGCGACGGGTGATCGTGCTCGGGTGCGCCGACCAGTGCCATCGTGCCGTCGCGGCGCAGCAGATTCAGGAACGGGTTCAGGTCGTGCTGGGCCGCCACCGTGTTGACGATGAGGTCGAAGCTGTTCGCATGGGCTTCCATCTCCTGCGGGTTCTTCGAAATCACCACTTCATCTGCGCCGAGGCGTTTCGCATCTTCGACCTTCGACTGCGAGGTCGTGAACAGCACGACATGCGCACCCATCGCATGCGCGAGCTTCACGCCCATGTGGCCGAGGCCGCCGAGGCCGACAATCCCCACCTTCTTGCCGGGACCCGCACCCCACGTGCGCAGCGGCGAGTAGGTGGTGATGCCGGCGCACAGCAGCGGCGCGACGCCGGCCGGGTCGAGGTTCTGCGGCACGCGCAGCGTGAAGGCTTCGTCGACCACCAGCTGGGTCGAATAACCGCCGAAGGTAATCGCGCCGGTCTCGCGGTCCGCGCCGTTGTAGGTGCCGACAAAACCGTTTTCGCAATACTGTTCGAGGCCTTCTGCGCAGCTCGGGCAGGTACGGCAGGAATCGACGAGGCAACCGACGCCGACCAGGTCGCCGGCCTTGTACCTGGTGACGTCAGGACCGACCGCCGTCACGCGGCCGACGATTTCGTGACCCGGCACCACCGGATAAATGGAGTTCTTCCACTCGTTGCGCGCCTGATGCAGGTCGGAGTGGCAGACACCGCAAAACAGCACTTCCATCTGCACGTCATGGGCACGCAGTTCGCGGCGCTGGAATTCGAATGGGGCGAGCTTCGCTTTGGCGTCGCTCGCGGCATAGGCATAAGTCGTGGTCATGAGTGCTCCTGCAATGAGATGGGTTGCACAAGGTGCCGGCAGTCGCGACGCAGGGTCGCGAGGGCGGCGTTGCCTTGACGGGGACCGGGATCGCCGCAGTGAATCGCGGGTGGGCTCCCTCTACCGGCCTTCTGCGGGCGGGCCATCGGATTCGCCACAGTGTGCGTGGCGGGACGGCGGCCCCTGGAAGGCCGGCTTACCGGCCGCAGTCCTCTCGGGCTGCAGCGGCGGGAATGGGTGATCCGGCAGGGTTCCCATCGTAGGCGGCGAGGGCCACCTCGGGAATACCTGAATATCTCGAAGGCTTGCCTATTTCTCCTGAGTGCGAGCGCTATAGGCCGTTTGGTGCTAAATTTCAAGCCTTATTCTCTGCTGTATCAATAGGCATTGTCATGCAAACGACTCAAACGCCCCGCGCGGCCATCAGTCCCGCCCAGCAACGCATGGTCGAACTCTTCGACGTGCTGGCGCCGTGCGAGGGCTTCACGCCCTCAAGTCTGGACGGTGTCAAGTTCATGCGTTCCAACCGGCCCATGCCGCGCATGCCGGTGCTCTACGAGCCGAGTATCGTGGTCGTGTGCCAGGGCCGCAAACGCGGCTACCTTGGCGAGCAGACCTATCTGTACGACGCCCAGCAGTACCTGGTGCTGTCGGTGCCGCTGCCGTTCGAATGCGAAACCGAGGCGAGCGTGGAAGAGCCGTTTCTGGGCATCTCGGTGCGGGTCGACCTGACGGTGGTCGCGGAGTTGCTGATGGCGCTGAACGAAACGCACGGCACGACGGTGAGCGAGCCGCGCGGCATCTATTCGACCTCGCTCGACCCGGTCATGAGCAATGCCGTGCAACGTCTGCTCGAAGCGCTGGCTTCGCCGCTCGATACGCGTATTCTCGCGCCCGCCATCATGCGCGAGATCTGCTATCGCGTGCTGACCGGCGAGCAGGGCGATGCGATCCGCGCCGCGCTCACGCACCAGCATCACTTTGGCCGCATCGCCAAGGCGCTGCGGCGCATTCACGCGGATTATCAAGGCGAGCTCGACGTCGACACGCTGGCGCGCGAGGCCGGCATGAGTCTCGCGGTGTTTCACGCGCAGTTCAAGGGCGTGACGTCCACTTCACCCATGCAGTACGTGAAGACCACGCGGCTGCATCATGCGCGGCTCCTGATGGTGCAGGATGGTCTGAACGCGGGCGCCGCCGCGGCGCGGGTGGGGTATGAAAGCGCCTCGCAGTTCAGCCGCGAGTTCAAGCGGCTGTTCGGCCTGAGTCCCGTGGACGAAGTGAAGCGCATGCGCGCGGTGTTCGATTCGCCGCCGCCGCGCGTGGCGCCTCAGGCACGGGTCGTGCCGCCGGCCGAGAAGTATGTGACCGCTGTGTGAGCGGGGTTGCCCAAGGCAGGCGCTGCGCGAGTTCAGTCCGCAGCGTGGCAGCACACGCAGAGTTTGTTGCCGTCCGGATCGCGGAAGTAGGCGCCGTAGTAATGCTCGTGATACTGCGGCCGCAAACCCGGCGGCCCTTCGCATGAACCGCCCTGTGCGAGCGCAACGGCATGCGCGCGGTCGACGCCGGCGCGGTCCCGCGCCAGCAGCGCGAGCATCTGGCCATTGCCGACGCTAGCCGGCTTGCCGTCGTAGGGCCGGCTGATCACAAACAGCGGACGGGGCTGGTCTGCCGCCGTCCAGCCGGCCCAGCCGGTCTGCTCGTCGCGGAATTTGAGCTTGAGGTCCAGTGTGTCCAGCAGCGGGGCGTAGAAGCCGAAGGCGCGTTCGAAATCGGTAATGCCGACGAAAACGTGGGATAGCATCTCGCTCGTTCCTTTCCTGTAACGGGTCGCTGTGACGTGGGCCGGTATGAGTTTAGCGAATCTCCCTGGCTACGTTCTGCAACTGCGTGAAGGCGCGAAAGCGCGCATCGTGCAGGGCTGCGAGGTCGCCTCGATCCGGCGCGTAGGTCCTGCTGATCTGCGACATGCCGGCCATCGCCGCGCGTACGTCGTCGAAGCACCCGCCCGCCACGCCGCCCAGCATCGCGGCACCCAGCAGCACCGGTTCTTCCGCTTGCGTGGCGAGGACGGGTTTGCCGGTCGCATCGGCGAGTAGCTGCCTGACCAGATCGAGCCGTCCTGCACCGCCGCTGATCACCACGCGCTCGATCGGCGCACCGGCGCTCGCCTGGGTCTCGATGATCTGGCGCAGACCATAACCGATACTGCAAATGCCGGCAATGTAGAGCGCGACCAGACTATCCAGGTCGTCTTCCATGCCAAGGCCTGCAATCACGGCACGGGCGTGCGGGTCGGCCAGCGGCGCGCGGTTGCCGAGGAACTCCGGTACGACGTGCAGCCCGTGGGCCAGCCGCGCCGCGCCGGACAGACCGTCCGCGGCCTGCGCCGATTGCACGGCGAGGGTGGCGAGCAGCACGGGCAGGGACTGGCCCGCTTGCTCGGCCTGTTGCCGCGCGTCGGGCGTCGCGGGGTGCATCGAAAGCAAGCGTTCGATCGCCGCGCCGGCGACCGATTGTCCGCCTTCGTTGAGCCACGTGTCGGGCACCATCGCCGAAAAGTAGGGGCCCCATACGCCCGGCACGAAGACCGGCTCCCGGGTCGTGGTCATCGTGCACGACGAGGTGCCGAAGACGTAGCCGAGACAGGCCTCGGGATCGCCGTCGGCGCCGACTGTGCCGATTCCGCCGGCGTGCGCATCGATCACGCCGGTGGCGACCGGCGTTCCGCTGAGGAGTCCAAGTTCGGCCGCGGCTGTTGCCGTCAGTCCGCTGCCGAGCGGCGTTCCGCCGTCGACGACCGTCTGGCCGATGCGCGCAAAGCCCTCATCCGCGAGTACGCCGAGGCCGACGGTGCGGAAGTAGCTCTCGTCCCAGCGCCGCTCGTGTGCCAGATAGGTCCATTTGCAGGTGACCGTGCAGGTGGAGCGCGACAGATCGCCGGTTGCGCGCCAGGTCAGGAAGTCGGTCAGGTCGAAGAACTGCCATGCGGCCTCGAACACGGCCGGCCGGTTCTCGAGCAGCCACAACAGCTTCGGCGTTTCCATCTCCGGCGAGATCTTGCCGCCGACGAACTTCAGCACCTCATGGCCCGTCGCGTTGATGCGCTCCGCCTGCTCCACGGCGCGGTGGTCCATCCAGACGATGATGTCGCGCTCGGCCTGCTCCGAGGGGCCTACCGGCAAGGGCCGCCCGCCCGGGCCCAGCACGACGAGCGAACAGGTGGCGTCGAAGCCGATACCGGCCACCTGCGCGGGCGTCACCTTGCCGTGCGCCAGCGCATCCTTCACGGAAGCGCAGACGGCGCGCCAGATCTCGCCGCTCGACTGCTCGACGATGGAGCCGCTCGCATGGAACAGCGTGATATCACGTTTGGCCGACGCCACCATGCGGCCGGCAAGGTCGAAGATGCCGGCGCGGGCGCTGCCCGTGCCCACGTCCACGCCGATCACATAGCGCGCGTCGCGGACGTCGCGCGTGCTCTCCGACGCAGGGGAGGTCGGGTTATCTGAAGTCATAGATCGACACTGTTCGGAAGGATCACAATATCGCGGATCGTCACATTGCGGGGCCGCGTCAGCATGAAGAGTACCGCTTCGGCGACTTCTCTGGGCTGCATCAGGCTGCCGGCGGCGAGCGCCTCGTCCATCTTCGCCTTCGGCCAGTCGTCGAGCAGGGCGGTGACGACCGGGCCCGGCGCCACCGCGCCGACCCGTACGCCGTGTTTGGCAAGCTGGCGCCGCGTCGTGTGGACGAAGGCCTGCACCGCGA
Organism: Paraburkholderia phenazinium; assembly: GCF_900142845.1. Classification (NCBI taxonomy): domain Bacteria; kingdom Pseudomonadati; phylum Pseudomonadota; class Betaproteobacteria; order Burkholderiales; family Burkholderiaceae; genus Paraburkholderia; species Paraburkholderia phenazinium. Next base: position 2,487,537 of record NZ_FSRU01000001.1, on the reverse strand, counting down.
ACTTCGAGGCGGTGTAGATCGGCTCCCAGACGACCGGGACGAAGCCCGCCACCGAGCTGGTGAAGATGATGTCGCCCGACTTCTGCGCCACCAGATGCGGCAGCACGGCGTGGACCGAGCGGAACGCGGCGTTGATGTTCAGGTTCAGCATGCGGTCCCACTCGTCGGGATTGCCGTCCACCACTTCGCCGCCCACATAAGCGCCGGCATTGGCGTGGAAGATGTCGAGCCCGCCGGCAAGCGCCAGGATTTTCGGCAGAATCCCGGACACCTCGGCAGGCTGCAGCAGATCCACGACCAGCGGAAACGCGTTCTCGCCCAACTCCGCGCACAGTGTCTCGAGCTTCTCCTGTGCCCGATCGATCAGCACGACCCTGGCGCCTTCTTCGATCAGCACGCGCGCGCATTCGAGGCCGATACCGGATGCCGCACCGGTGATGGCGGCGATTTTTCCCTTGATTGATTCAGACATGCAATGCTCTCCTGCAACTGGGTTGCGAATTGATGCAATTAGGCGCGGCCATGCGAGACGCGGGACTGCCGGGCGAGCGAGTCGACGATCACCGCGATCGCCAGCACCGCGCCGGTGATCATGAAGCGCAGCGACGACGACAGGTTCAGCAGCGTGAGACCGCTGGCAATCGACTGGATCACGATAATGCCCAGCACTGCGGAAAATGCACTGCCGCGCCCGCCGAACAGACTCGTGCCGCCAATCACCGCCGCGGCGATGGCGTTCAGGTTGACGTCGCCGGTGCCGGCCTGTTGACTGGCCGAGGCGAGCCGTGCCGCCGTCAGCACGCCGCCGAGCGCGGCGAAACTCGCGCACAGCACAAAGGCACTCATATAGATGGCGCCGACATTGATGCCGGAGCGCCGCGCGGCTTCGTGATTGCCGCCCACCGCATGCATCGAGCGGCCCCAGCGCGTCCTCTTCAGCGCATAGTCCATGGCGATGGCAAGGCCGAGGAAAATGCCGAACATCAGCGGCACGCCGCGTCCCTGGTTGAGGTAGACCACCACGATCTCCAGCAGCACGGTGATGGCGAGACTGCGCACCAGCAGGCTGCCTACCGAGGGCGCGGAGAGATTGGACGCATGGCGGCGCTCGCGGGTGCGCAGTCCAAGCAGGAGCAGCGCGGCGCCCGGCACCAGCGCAAGCAGGTACGACACGACCGCGGGGATGATGATGAGCTGCCCGAGGTTGACCATTGCCGAGTCGTAGGGCAGGTTGATCGAACCGCTCGAGCCCAGCACGTAGAGCTGCATCCCGAGGATAGCGAGCAATCCGGCCAGCGTCGCGACGAAGCTTGGCATGCCTAAGCGGTTGAGCAGCAGCGCATACACGGCGCCGACCACCGCGCCGACCACGACGGCCGCGACGATGGCGAGCAGCACCGGCCAGCCGTGATTGACCCAGAGCGTGCCGAGGAGGGCCGAAGCGAAGCCGCTCATCGAACCCACCGACAGGTCGATCTGGCCCACCATCAGCACGCAGACAATGCCGAGCGAGATCACGCCGACCGTCGAGCAGTCGAACAGCAGGTTCACCATATTGTCGGCGGAGAGGAACACCGGGTTCAGCGCGGTGAACACGGTCCAGATGATGACGAGTCCCGCAATGACCGGCAGCGAGCCCAGATCGCCCGAGCGCACCCGCTCGACGAAGGCCGACACGGTGCCGCCGACTCCGGCCGCGTGCTTGACGCGCACGTCGCTGCGGTCGAGCAGCGTGGACGGCGTTGCCGTCCCGTGCGTCTCAGGCTGCGGGGCGCCTTGCATTTTGTTGCTCATGATGGTTCCTTGGTTCAGGCGCTCGGTGCGCCCTGTTCGGCCTGACGTCGGCCGGCGCGACGCGAGACAGCGTTCTCGGTGGCGCCGGTGATCGCGGCCACCAGCTCCTGATTCGACGAGTCGGGATAGAACACGCCGTTGTTGCGGCCGAGACGCAGCACCACGATCCGGTCCGCCACGGCGCGAACGTCCTCCATGTTGTGGCTGATCATGATGACCGCGTGGCCGCGGTCGCGCACCCGCTCGATCAGGTTCAGCACCTCGGCCGTCTGCGCCACGCCGAGCGCGGCGGTCGGCTCGTCGAGCATGATCAGCTTCGGGTCCAGCAGCAGCGAGCGGGCAATCGCCACCGTCTGACGCTGGCCGCCCGAGAGCGAGGCGACCACGTCGCGCACGCTGGGAATGCGCGCCGAGAGTTCGTTCAGCAGCGTCCAGGCCTTGACCTCCATCGCGACTTCATCGAGGCGCAGCGGATTCAGCTCGCGGCCGAGATAGATGTTGGCGACGACGTCGAGGTTTTCGCATAGCGCGAGATCCTGGAACACGGTGGCGATGCCGAGATCGAGCGCCGCGGCCGGGTTGGGCAGCGTGACCTCCTTGCCGCCGAAGGTGATCGTGCCGGTGGTGGGTTGATGGACGCCGGCGAGCACTTTCACCAGCGTGGACTTCCCGGCGCCGTTGTCGCCCACCAGGGCGACCACTTCGCCGGCATGCACGTCGAGCTCGATGTCCGTCAGGGCAGAGACCGCTCCGAAGTGCTTCGAGACGCCGCGCAGGCTCAGCACCAGTTCGCCTGGCCCGGACCGTGTATGGGAGTTGTCAGTCATGGACGGATACCTCATTGATCGGAAGAGGGACCCGGCACGCGCCGGATCCCGTTCGGCACCCCAACGGATCAGTTCGTGATGCCAAGTTTCTTGCAGCCATCCGCATAGCGGTCGGTGCACAGGTCCTTGGCGCTCGCGAAGCCCTTGTCGACCACCTCCGCCTTGATGTTCTTCGACGTGATGACGGCCGGCTTGAAGAGTTGCGACGGCGTGTTGAAGAGCGTCGTCTGGCCCTTCGGGGTCTGGCCGGACAGGAAGCCGACGGCCACCTTCGCCGCTGCTGCGGCGACGATCTCGCTCGGCTTCAGGATCGTGTTGTACTGGTCGCCCGAGATGATCAACTGCAGCCCGGCGAGCGTCGCGTCGTTGCCCGTCACGGGCGGCACCGGATTGACGCCGGCTGCCTTGAAGGCCGCGACCGCGCCGCCGCCGGTGCCGTCGTTGGCGGCCACCACGCCGACAATCTGCGAGCCGAAGCGGGTGATCTGTCCGCTGACCCACTGCTGGGCCTTCGGCGGCGCCCAGTCCGGCGTATCGTACTCGGCCAGCGTTTTGTAACCGCTACCCTCGATGCCTTCGTGGCTGCCCTTCTTGATCAGCCCCGCGGCCGCATCGACGGGCGAGCCGTTGACTTCGAGCAGTCCGCCCTTGCCGGTCGGCACGCCCATCTCCTTGAGGTGCTGGACCAGCGACTGCGCGATGGATTTGCCGATGTCCTCGTTATCGAACGACACGTAGTAATTGGCCGGCGTCGAAGGCACCGGCCGGTCATAGGCGATCACCTTGATACCCTGACCCTGCGCCATATGCACCAGCGACGCGGCGGCCGTCGAGTCCACCGGATCGAGCACGATCACCTTGGCGCCTTGCGCGATCACCGAGTTGAACTGCTGCTGTTGCTGCGAGACGTCGCCGTTGGCGTTCTGATAGAGCACCTTGCAGTCCGGGCAGAGCTTGCCCATTTCGGCCTTGAAGCCGGGGAAGTCGTGCTGCTCGTAGCGCGTCGAGCCCTCGTCGGGCATCAGGAAGGCGACGGTGCCGCTCGGCGCCGCAAAGGCCGCCGTGCTGCCCATCAGGCTCAGGGTCAGCGCGCTGGCGCCGATCAGGTGTTTCGATAGTCTGGTCATCGAGTGTCTCCGTTTATTAGAAAAACCCCGGCGTATGGGGTGCCGTGGTTGAACTGCGGGTGAGCTTCGCTTTGCGGCTTCGGTAAAGCAGGCGCTAGCCGAACGCTTGCGAGGCGTGTGCGGCGTCGGGCGATTCGCTTGCGCTGGCGGCGTTAAGCTGTTGCCAGGCGCGCCAGCGCGAAGGCGACATCGCCTTCAGCAACAGGAACTGGCGGTTGAAATTCGAGAGGTTGTTGAAGCCGACCTGATAGCAGATATCGGTCACGCTCAGTTCGCCCGCCATCAATAATTGGCAGGCCAGATTAATGCGCAGCCGGTTGACGTACTGGACGAAGGGCACCCCGGTATGGCGTCGGAAGTAGCGCGAGAAGGCGCTCACGCTCTGTCCCGACAGTTCGGCCAACTCCGTTTCGCGCAACTCCTGCGAGAGGTTCTTGCCGATATACGCCAGCACGTGATCGATCCGCGTCCCGGCATAGCGGGCCGGCTCCGCACGATAAGCGGCGCTCGCCAGCTTCACCGGTTCGACGCTTTGCAGGAGCAGGTCGAGCAGGGTAATGAACAGGGTGATGCGGCGTATGCCTTGCGCGCCCATCATCTCGCGCATGATCGGCTCGGCGGTCAGACCGGTTTTCTGGGCGAACAGCACACCCCAGCGCGAGGCATCGAGCAAGCCTTCCACGCGCTTGAGTTCGGGGAAGGCGCGGGTGGCGCGCTCGACGAACCCGGCATCGAACTGCAGCACCAGGCCGCGTTCATCCACCTGGCCGCCCTGCGGCACATGGCTCACCCAGTTGTGCGGCAGATTCGATCCGGCCATCACGAGATTGCCGGGCGCGAAGTTGCCGATGTAATCGCCGACGAAGTATTTACCAGTCGTCGCGGTGATCAGATGAATTTCGTACTCGGGATGGAAGTGCCAGCGCACCGTGCGATAGGGGTACCCGTGCGACCAGACCTTGAACGACTCGTCGCTCGCGACGGCGACCAGTTCCAGATCCGGTTGAACGATGTTGGCGCTACGGGCTTCCTGACGCGCCGTGGCACCCCGCGTGGTGTGCATCTGTCTTCCTCCTGAGCCGATATTTTCGGGCGGGTCGCTTGCATCGCCGTGCGCCTCGCCATGACCGAAAATTAGCCCTGTTGCAGACATCTCACCACTGAAAATACGACCGCAAACCGATACTTTCTTGCATTCGGGTTAGTCCGTAAGGGCCCAGGAGTCAACTTTTGTGCAACGCAACAGCCGGTGCGCCGGATGCCTGGATGACGCTAACGCTATGGATTACTTATTATTTCACTGCGAGTAGCCGGTCCCATTCATAGACCGGCCGATTCTAATTCGTTGCGCTCACAACAGGCTGACTTTGCCGGTGGCGAGATCGTAGATTGCGCCGACCACCTTCACTTTACCCTCACTGACGTAGCGGCCGATGATGGGTTTCGACACGCTCAAGCGGTTGGCGCCGAGCCGCACGTTCTCGACGGTCGCGCGGGCTTTCAGATCGGCGTGGCCGTGCAATTGGGCGATCGCCACGGCCGGTTTGAGCGAACGCACCAGATCGGGAAGGTGGCCCGGCAGCGCGATGCCTTTCTGAATCGTGTCGACGGTTGCGCTCACCGCGCCGCAATGGGTATGGCCGAGCACCATGATAAGCGGCACCTGCAAGAATTTCACCCCGTACTCGAGACTGGCGAGCCCGTCCTCATTGACGAAGTTTCCGGCCACCCGCACCACAAAAATATCGCCTGGCCCCTGATCGAAGGCCAATTCCGGGGCGACGCGTGAGTCCGCGCAACCGACGATCGCCGCAATCGGATATTGCGCGGCGACCCGGCTCGCGCGGCCAGCCGAGTAGTCCTTGTTGGAGGGTGTATTGGCGGCGTAGCGCGCGTTGCCGTCCATGAGACGCGCGAGCGCCTCGGACGGGGTGATCGCGTTGGGTGCGTCGGCGTCCGCCGGCGCGGCGGCCTGGGTTTCTCCAGGTGCGAGACCCGTCAGAGTCAACGATGCGGCGCCTGCGAACAGCAACTGGCGGCGTGATACAGACGGCAGAACGGCGTTGTACATGGCAAATCTCCTTGCGTGAAGGGTTGCACGGTTTCAAGCCGGGGCAGGCGCTGCCTCATTCGTCATTCGATTCACTGGCTCTCGGGTTCGCGTAGTGTGCGCGCTTCTCTTCATACATCAGCAAATCCGCCCGCTGTACCACGGTTTCGAGCCGTTCGCCGTGCTGACAGGTTGCTGCGCCCATCGAAAAGCTCAGCAGCGAACCGGGGTAGAACTGATTGTTCAGCTCGACCAGTTGCCGGATCGTGTCGATCATCGCCGCGCCGCCGTGCTCATCGGTGCTGGGCATCAGCACCGCGAATTCGTCGCCGCCGATGCGTGCCGCCTGATAGGGCGTCTCCATCGCTTTCGCCAGCACCTCGCCGGCGCGCCGCAATAGCGCATCGCCGGCCGCGTGGCCGAGCTGGTCGTTGATCCGCTTCAGGCCGTTCAGGTCGGCCATGATCACGGTCACCGGGAACGGCCCCTTGCGTTCGAGCCGGTTCAACTCGTCAACATAGAACGAGCGGTTGCGCAGCTTGGTCAGCACGTCGTGCTTGCCGAGAAACTCCAGATAGGCCTCGGCTTTCTTGCGCGCGGTGATGTCGGTGAGCGCCACCAGCACGAGGTCCCAATCCTGCTCGTGCCCCGGCAGCACCGAGAATTGCAGATGCACATGCACCTCGCTGCCGTCCAGCGAGTAGTTGAGGACTTCGCGTTGCTGGAACAGCTTGCCGTCCCACAGATCGACAAGCTGCTCGCGGAAATGCGGCCGCATGTCGTCGCGGAACACCTGCGGCAGACGGGCCAGCAAGGTCGGCTTGTCCGGCGCCGCAAACATGGCGAGCGTGTGCCGGTTGACGTCCAGCACGTGAATTTCCTGCATGCAGCGTTCGACGAACTCCGGGTGCACGTCCGTGAACACGCGGAAATCGGAGATGCCGGCGGCCCGCGCCTCATTGAGCAGCCGTTTGACCGCGCTGAAATCCTCGACCCACAGCGACACCGGCGAATCTTCAAAGAGGCCGCGCGCGTATTGCTCGGCGTGCATGAAGCGATGGCGCGCGCCTTCCAGTTCGCTCACATCTTCCAGCGAGACCAGCACGCGGTCCCAGCACCCTTCGTGTCCGGGCAGCACGGCGCCCTTGAGCAGTACATCCACCCGCCGGCCGCCGAGCGTGTAATTGACGGTCTGGCTCATGAAACTCTGCTGACCTGCCCATAACTGGCACAGCTCTTCGAGGTGAGTCTTCAGCATGTCGTCGCGAAACACCGCGCCGAGATTGGCGGTCAGCGTGTCGAGACTGTCCGCTTCGAACAGGTCCAGGGTCTTGCGGTTGACCTTGATGACGCGGATGCTGTGCGCGCATTGCGCGACCCGCTCGGGATGCGCGCCGAAATGCGCGCGCAGGTCGGTCACGCCCTCGGCGCGCCAGGCGTCGAACAGCGTGCGCACGCCGCTGAAGTCTTCGAGCCAGAGCGAAACGGGGGCGAGCTCGAACATCTCCGAGTCGTCGCTGGCCGTCGCTTCATCGCGCGGCCTCTCTCCTGCACTTGGGGTATCCAGCATGACGAGTCCGAAGTCGATAGTGCCGCTATTTTAAGACGAGTTGGGTCGGGCGAGGCAGAAGGGGGCAATAACGTGCCTCGCAGGGGGCGGAGCGGCCGCCAGCATGCTCGCCGAGCCCTTGTTACACTTTCCGGCGTTGCAGTGTCCCGCCAATCAACGCGTCGAGTCCATGAAACCTACCCTGCTGGTTCTGATTCACCTGAACGATGCAAGCCGCGCCAGTGTCGCGGCCGCTTATGACGTTATCTATGCCCCCGATCCGGACTCGCGCGCCGAAGCGGTCGCCGCGCACGGCGCCACGGTTCGCGCCGTGCTGACCAACGGCACGACCGGCCTGACGCCCGCCGAAGTCGACCGGTTGCCGAAACTCGAATTGATCAGCGCGCTAGGCGCCGGTTATGAAAACCTGCCGCTCGACCACGCCCGGGCCCGCAACATCGTGCTGGTCAACGGCGCGGGGACCAATGACAACTGCGTCGCCGATCATGCTTTCGCGCTGCTGCTGGCGGTGGTGCGCGACGTCCCGCAACTCGATCAGGCGACCCGTGAGGGCGCCTGGCGCGACACGCTGCCGATGCGGCCGAACGTGTCGGGCAAGCGTCTGGGCATTCTCGGTCTCGGCAATATCGGTCAGAAGATGGCCAGACGTGGCGCGGGCTTCGACATGGAACTGGGTTATCACAACCGCAAGCCGCGCGAAGGCGAGTCCATGCGCTACTTCGAGAGCGTCACGGCGCTCGCGCAATGGTGCGATTTCCTGCTGATTGCGACGCCGGGCGGCCCCGGCACCAAGCATCTGGTCGACAAGGCCGTGCTCGATGCGCTGGGGCCGGACGGCTTCGTCGTGAATGTGTCGCGTGGCAGCGTCGTCGATACGGAGGCGCTCGCCGCCGCGCTCAGAGCGGGGACGATTGCCGGGGCCGGGCTCGACGTGTACGAGGGCGAACCGCATCTGCCCGCGTCCTTGCTCGAATTGCGCAACCTCGTGGTGACGCCGCACGTGGGCGGCAGGTCGCCGGAGGCCATCACGGCCTCGGTGCAGAACTTCATCGCCAACGCGACGCGCCATTTTGCGGGCGAGCCGGTGTTGACGCCGATCTGAGCGGGGCGGCGGCGGATTGTCGTATCGAAGAGCGGGGCGCCGCCCGACCCCGCTCGAATCCGCGCGCGTCAGCGCTTGCGGCTAGCGCCAATAATAAATGTTAAATATCAGCGTGAATGAGATAAAAGAAAAACACGCCGCCAACAAATAAATAATTTCCCGCAAACCTTTGCGAAATTAATGAATGCCGCCGGTCTGCCGTTAACTCGGAGAGATGACGTGCCACGTCACAGCCGACCCGGCCGTCGGAATCTGAGAGAAAACCAACAAAGCAAAAACAATCCAAAATAATTTTCTCGATTCGTTCGATGGGAGCGGTGAGGTATGGACGTTAAAGGTATGTCAGTAAAAGCGAAGCTGTACGGCGCTTTTGGGATGCTGACGGTGGTGGTGATGGTGGTGTCGGGCATATCGTTGAGCGCGTTGAGCGATGCCCATGAGCGATTCTCCGGCTTCGTCACCGGTATCGATACGCGGGCTATTACCGCGCAGGAAGTGAGAACGGCCGTCGACCGGCGCGCGATTGCGGCGCGCAATATGGCGCTTGTCACGAAACCGGAAGACTTCGCGATTGAAAAGGATGCCGAAGCACAGGCCCAGCAGGATGTGCAGACGAGGCTCGCAAAGCTCAACCAGATGATGGCGACGGATGCCGACGTCACCCAGCAGGGCCGCGATCTGGTGAACGAGATCAATCGCATTGAGGCCGATTACACGCCGGTGGCACAGGCGATCGTGGCGCTCGCGGTAGCGAACAAACGCGACGAAGCGGTCGCGAAGATCGATAACGATTGCCGGCCGCTGCTTGCGGCGTTGATCAAGGCCACTGACGCGTATCAAACCTACACGCGAACCCGTGCCGATCTGCTGTTGCAGGCATCCGCCGACCAGTATGCGTCGCAGCGCCTGATCCTGATCGGAACCTGTCTGGGCGCCGTTGCCCTGGCCGTATTGGCAGGATTCCTGATTGCTCGCGGACTGTTGCGCTCGCTCGGCGCCGAACCGGGTGAGCTCGGCAGCCTGGCACAGCGTGTCGCTGCGGGCGATCTGCGCGTGGTCAGCGGCGCGGTGCAAGCGCCGGCCGACAGCGTGCTGGCGTCGATGGGGCGCATGCAGGCCAGTCTGGTCGAACTGATCGGGCGCGTGCGGGTCGCGGCCGACAGCATTGCCACCGGGTCGAGCCAGATCGCTTCCGGCAATGTCGACCTGTCCGCCCGTACCGAGCAGCAGGCGTCGTCGCTGCAGGAGACCGCGTCGAGCATGGAAGAGCTGACCTCCACGGTCAAGCAGAACGCGGAGAATTCGCAACAGGCGAGCGTGCTGTCGGCGAACGCGTCGGAAGTGGCGTTGAAGGGCAACCATGTCGTGAGCCAGGTGGTGGAGACGATGGGCGAAATCAGCGCCAGCTCGACGAAGATTGCGGACATCACCAGCATCATCGAGGGCATCGCTTTTCAGACCAACATCCTCGCGCTCAATGCGGCAGTCGAAGCCGCTCGCGCCGGCGAACAGGGACGCGGCTTCGCAGTGGTCGCAAGCGAAGTGCGCAGTCTCGCGCAACGCTCGTCGAGTGCGGCGAAGGAGATCAAGGACCTGATCGCCGAGTCGGTGAAAAAGATTCAGGACGGGTCGGCGCGCGCGAGCGAAGCGGGCAAGACGATGTCGGAAGTCACCCAGGCGGTGGCGCGCGTTACGGACATCATGGGCGAGATTGCCGCGGCCTCGTTCGAACAGAGCCGTGGTATCGAACAGGTCAACCAGGCGATTACGCAGATGGACTCCGTGACCCAGCAGAACGCGGCGCTGGTCGAGCAGGCAGCCGCGGCTTCGAAGTCGCTGGAGGGGCAGGGGCACCAGTTGAATCAGGCGGTGGCGTTTTTTCAGCTTGATACGGCAAGCGGATTGCACGCCTGAGCAAGCGGGTGAGTGAATGCGCGGCGCGGACGGATGTGTAATGGAGCCGCGGCAGCGGGCGCGCCCTGCGCCCGCCCATCAGTCGATCAGCTTGAGCCCCGGCGGCAGCGATTCGCCGAATACCCGTCCCTCATCGGCCTCGTCGAGTTCGACGGTCTCGCGCACCATCGTGATCCACTGCGCCGGTGCGTGTACGGTTTCAAGCCGCTTGACGACGCTCGCCCGCACCTCGTCGGCGAGGTCGCGCGAGCGGTCGCCGCTCATGCGCGCAATCTGCACGGCGGCAAACGCGGCCGGTTCGACCTTCTTCCAGTCGAGCGCCAGCACGGCGTCGAGCCATTTCACCGCGACCTCCGGCGGCACGACGCTGTGCGCGCTGCCGTAGAACGGCCGGCGCGCGCCGATGCGGCCCACGGCCCACCATCCCTGGTGGTTTTCAGACGGCTTCCTGAGCCGCTCGATAAGCCGCTCGCCGAGTTCGATCTTGCGCTCGGCAGGCACCCGTTCGAGCGACGCTTCGAGGCGCAGCATATCGGCATAGCCGGACTTCGCGGGGTCGAACGGCAGCTTCGCGCGTGCCGTGCCGGCGGCCTGCATGAACGCCACGGCGTCGAGCACTTCGAGCTGCTCGCGTTCGCCGAGGCCGCCCGCTGCGCGCCGCCATAGCGTCCACCATTCCGACCAGACCTGGCTGTCGTTGATGTACTGAATGCCGTCGTCGAACAGCGACCAGAGTTGTTCGACTCGCCATTCGTCGAGCGGGTAGCCGAAGCCGGGACGCAGGCAATAGCCGGCCAGGTTCAGCCAGAGCCGCTCATGGTCCGCCGAACGGCGCCGCCGTTTGGCGCGCTCCCATAGGGCGTTGAACAGTTCGCGCAGCAGGGCGCTATTCCAGTTCGCGCGAGGACCGAGGATCTGCTCCAGTTCCGCACGCGTACGCTTGACCTCTTTGGGGTCGACCTTCTGCGACCGCGAGCCGAACGTGCGGTCGATCAGTTCGAGCGCGCGGGGCAGGGCAGGATGAGGCGCTGCGCCGGAGACCGTGACCTTGGCCTCGCCGCGGCGCAACTGGAATTCGAGCAGCCAGCGCTGCGCGGCGTCGCCGGCGTCGATACAGTGCACGTCGAGCGTGCCCACTTCGGTCAGCGAGGCGACGAGCTGGACCGGCGTTTCACCGGACTGGCCGGCCTCGCGCGGCGGCACGACCGTGGCGATCGGCGGCAGGCGCACGAACTCGCCCAGCGCAAGCTCGGCGATTTCGCCCGCTTGCCATTTCGCGTCAGATACTGAGGAAACCAGATGAAACTGGACCGGATGCCCCAGCCGTAAAGCGAACGTGCGGTCCGCCAGATGAATCTCTCGACCTTCCTCGGTGCCGTGCGGCAGGACGCAGACACCGCGTAGCGCCTCACCGTCTTCATCGAGCACGAGGAAGTAGCTGCGCGGCGAACCGCCGCCGATTCGCGGCGCCTGACCCGCACGCGCCAGCGCATAGGCCACCGCGCCGCGCGCGACCGCGACGTCGGGGTTGTCGTTGTGCAGGACATGCAGTGGCGCGCCGCGCCACGCGCCTAGCGTGCCGGCGAGGCGCCTGGTGAGCGCCGGCGCACGGAACACGCCGCCGTTGAGCAGCAGCGTGTCGGGCACGGGTAACGCGTCGTCGTCGGCAGACCCTGTTGTGTCCAGGGCTTCGCGCGATTGCGCCGCGAGCCGGCCCAGAAACGCGGCGACGTGGCGGGTAATGGCCGGATCGCTAGCATAGGGCAAACCGAATTCCACGATTGCGCCACGCGGACGTCCCGGCCGCGCATCCGCGGTAACGCTCGGGAAAAAGCCGTCGACGATGATCTGTTCGACTTCCTCGCGCGTGATTTCCGCCGTGCGCGCTCCGCCGATCAGCTTCGACCCCGAACCCAGCAGCGTAATCGACGCGGATTGCGGTGCTTCGGCGCCGAGCAGTTGCTCCTTGGCGCCACGGCAGCGTTCGACGAGTTGCGAGAGGCTCGCCGCCGATAGCCGCGATTGCGGCGTCGAGAGACGGCTCTCGGCCAGATGCGCCAGCGCGAGGTCCATGTTGTCGCCGCCGAGCATCAGGTGGTTGCCCACACCGACGCGCGTCAGTTGCGGCTGACCGTCCTGCATCTGCACCTTGATCAGGGTGAAGTCGGTGGTGCCGCCGCCCACGTCGCAGATCAGCACGAGCCGCGTGTCGGCAAGTTCGGCGCCGAGCGAGCCGCGATGCCGGAACAGCCAGTCGTAGAAGGCCGCTTGCGGCTCTTCCAGCAGCCGCAGCTTCGGTAACTGCGCGATGCGTGCCGCTTCGAGCGTCAGTGCGCGGGCGCCGTCGTCGAACGAGGCGGGCACGGTGAGCACGACATCCTGCTGTTCAAGCGGCGCGTGCGGAAAGCGCTGGTTCCACGCCGCGCGCACATGGGCCAGATAGCTGGCGCTGGCGGTGACGGGGGAGACTTTGTGCACGTCGTCGCCGGCACCCCAGGGGAGAATCGGCGCGGTGCGATCCACTGAGGCATGCGAAAGCCAGCTTTTCGCGCTGGCGACGAGCCGGCCCGGCACCTGTGCGCCAAGGCTGCGTGCGAGCCGGCCGATTACTACGGGCTGCTCAACATTCGGGTCAGGCGCCTCGCCCGCACCCACCTGCGCACCCGACCACGGCAGTTGCACATCCCCCGCGCTCAATTCCCCTTGCGCCGCGTGATACCGCACGGACGGCAGCAAGGGCCGCGCGGCGACCTCGCCGGGACTGACGAGCTGATCGATCTCGAAGACGCGGATGTCCTCGGAGCCCGCCTCTCCATACGCGACGACCGTATTGCTCGTGCCCAGATCGATCCCGACGATGTACTGCTTCATCTCGGTCAGGCGTGGGCGTTGCCGCGGACGTCGAACTCGACTTTCCAGCGCTCGCCGGTGCCGCGCGGGATGGCTTCCAGTTCGAGCGTGCCGGCTTCGGTCACGCGCGCATGCAGCTTGACCGCGACGATCTCGCCGGGGCTGCGGCCTTCGGTCGGCAAGGTGGCCTCGATCTCGTCGAGTTCCTGCAGTTCTTCCGGCGACCAGTAGTCGAGCAGCGTGCCGACCTGGTCCTGACGACGCACCGACGAACCGAAGAAGCGGAAGTGCACCGGCTCGCCCACCACGAGACCAAACTCCTGCGCGGGCAGCTCTGCATCGGTTCCTTCTTCCATGCCGAACGGCGCCACGCACAGCGCCTGGATGGGCGGTTCGAGACCGGGCACAGCGGGCATGGCGGATTCGACCGCGATATAGAACGCCCGCGCAATGCCGCCGCGAATCCGCACACCCTGGCCGCGCTTCACGTAGCCGTAGTAGGCCGCGCCGCGTGCGACCGCGAGGTCGAGGTCCGCGCCTTCCAGCAGACGCGCGGGCGCCGCGCCTTCTGCCGCAAGCCAGCCGTTGAGCGTCTGCAGAATGCGCTCCACCAGCAGCGGCGACTTGAACACGCCGCCGTTGAACAGCACGGCGGTGGGATGCAGGAAGCTGGCGCCTTCCGGTTGAGCGTTTGGCAGACCGGAGAGTTCGGCCAGTGCCGCGACCTGACGGCCGAGGAACGCTGCCAGATGACGCGTGACGGCGGCATCCTGCGCATACGGCAAGCCCAATTGCGTCAAGCCTGCGCGAGCGCGGCTCACCGGCCGCGCGGTGCTGTCCACTTGCGGAAAGAAGCCTTCGAGAATCGTCTGCGTGAGTTCGGCGCGGGTCAGTTCGGTGCGGATCGAGCCGCCGATCAGCTTGGCACCGCGGCTCGGCACGACGAGCGGCACGGTGTCGGTGGCGGCGTCGGTGAGGAGCGTCTCCTTGGCCGCGCGGCAGGCGTAGGTCAGCGCACGCAGTTGCCACGGATCGGGTTGCGTGCCCTGGGCGGCCAGCTTGCGCGCCACCACGTGGGCCAGCGCCAGGTCCATGTTGTCGCCGCCGAGCAGGATGTGCTCGCCCACGGCAACGCGATGCAGTTCGAGGTTGCCCTCGCGTTCGATCACCGCGATCAACGACAGGTCAGTCGTGCCGCCGCCGACATCCACCACGAGGATGATGTCGCCCACGCGCACCTGCTTGCGCCATTGGCCGCCGCTCTTCTGGATCCAGCTATACAGCGCGGCCTGCGGCTCTTCGAGCAGCGTCATGCCTGCGTAGCCGGCGGCCTGGGCTGCTTCGGCGGTCAGCTCGCGGGCAGCGGGATCGAACGACGCAGGAATCGTGACGGTAATTTCCTGCTCGCTGAACGGCGCATCGGGATGCCCATGATCCCAGGCTTCGCGCAGATGCGTGAGGTAGCGAATCGACGTCTCGAGCGGCGACACGCGGCTCACTTCGGGCGGCGCGTCGTTCGGCAGAATCGCGGCGCGGCGATCGACGCCCGGGTGGCACAGCCAGCTCTTGGCGCTCGACACGAGGCGGATCGGCGTGCCCGCGCCGCGGCTGCGCGCCATTTCGCCGACTGCGAAGTCACGCGCGCCGGTCCACGGCAGACCGAGGTCGAAGGGCGCGAGTTCGCTCGCATGCGGCAGATAGAGGAACGACGGCAGCAAGGGCAGATCGTCGATCGTGGCCGGTGCCGTGAGTTGCGTGATGGGCAGCACGTCCTGGGTGGTCTTTTCGCCGTCGCTGCCGGCGAAGTCGACATACGAGAGGGCGCAATGGGTCGTGCCCAGATCGATCCCGATCGAGTAACGCGGCTCGCTCATAGCTCCACCTCGGCCGCTGCGATCACGGACGCGTCGTGGCTCGCGGCCAGCTTCGGCAGCCGCACGTCGTCGACACGCCAGCCGCGATGGCTGAGGCTGCCGGTAAACGGCGCCTTGCCGACGACGTTGCCGGTCAGACGGACGGCGGTGGCATCGAAGCCTTCGGGCAGCGTCACGCGGCTGCCTTCGGCTTCCTCGCGCACTGGGCGAATCGTGAAGTGCTCGCGCAGCACGGTGCGGCAGCCGCCGTGCACGACACGGGCGGCGGCGCCGATGTCGGCGTCCGAGTAGCCGGCCACGTCTTCTTCGACGAAGTCGATAAAGCGCGCATCGCGCTGCAGCAGGCCGAGCAGTTGGAGCGCGGCATCCGGGCTGGCCTGCTTCAGCGCCGGCGCTGCGGGTTGCGGAGCGGGCGTGGGTGCGGGTGCAGCAACCGGGGCCTGCGTGACGGGCGCGCCGCTGCGCAGGCGCTGTACGCGGGCGGCGAACTCGCCGTCGCCCAGAATGCTGAAGAACGTTCCGACGGCTAGCGAAATCCGGCCGAGGAAAGACACGTTCGAGTCGGTCATAAAGTGGCTCCTGAGGGCTCTGTTAAAGGACGAGCTGTCCTCGGGCGATGCCGGCTCGAGCCGGGGTCGCCGCGGGTTATCGGGTTGCGGACGTCGATGCGCGACACGCGTCATCGGTTGGCTTGGCGGCCCAGGTTGGGCATGGCCCAGTGGGCCTCATCCCGTATTTTACCTTTCGGGCGCGACGGCATCGGCCAAAGGCCGCAATGGAGGGACGAGGAGGGGGCTCAGGAGGGGGCGCGTGCCCACGATGACGCGGGCAGAGATGCAACGTGGACGCTATGCTGCACTGCGGTCGAAGCAGGGTCGCTGGACGTGTAGTGCCGTCAACATCGGGAAATCACTCATGAAGGATTCACCACATTCGCCGATAAAATGTGAGCGTATTCGTAGTTAGCTGGGTCACGCGGCGGTCGGCGCCGCAGTTCATCCCCGGGCCGCGCTAGAAACGGACGCAACCGGTCGCAGGTGTTGGCCGGTACCTCATTGCGAAGCTCGCCTGTGCCGCCTGATCGTCGATCGATCATCAGGTCTGTGCCAGGCGGGCTTTATTTTTTGCGGTGCTGCTGCGGCGGTCAGCGGATCGACCGTTGCAGCCGCAACGATTCGATGCGCCTAGTCGACCGCGACGCCATACGCCGGCGCATTTTCCGCAGCGTCAAGCGAGGCGAGCGATTCGAGGGCGAGGCCCTTCGTTTCGATGCCCATCACCCAGACCGCGAGCGCGGCCACGGCAAACGACAGGGCGCCCAGCGTAAAGACGCCGCCCTGGCCGAACACCGGCAGCACCACACCCACCGCATACGGCCCGATCAACGAACCGACCCGGCCAATCGCCGAGGCGAAGCCCGAACCGGTTGCGCGTGCGCCCGTGCCGTACAGCTCGGGCGTGTAGGTGTAGAGCACGGCCCACATGCCAAACAGGAAGAACTGCATCAACAGCCCCGCACAGATCAGCAGGCTGACGCTATCCGCATGCAGTGCGGTCTGTCCGTAGAGGAACGCCATGATCCCGCCGCCGACAAGCGAAACGATGCAGGTCGGCTTGCGTCCCCAGCGTTCGACCAGCCACGCCGCGCACAGAAAACCCGGTACGCCGCCAAGCGAGATCAGCATCGTATAGAGCACGGACTTCGTCACGGCGAAGCCGGCTTGCTGCATCAGCGCACCGAGCCACGAGGTGAGGCCGTAGAAGCCGAGCAAAGCGAAGAACCACAGCAGCCACACCATGATGGTGCGCTGACGGTACGCCGCGCTCCAGATCTCGCGGAACGCACCCTGCTTCGAGGCGGGCGCAGGCTCGGCGAGCATCGACGGTGCGGGCAGCCACGTGAGACCGTTGGCCTTCATCACTTTCGCTTCGATGCCGGCAAGAACGGCGTCCGCCTCATCCAGCTTGCCGTGATGTTCGAGCCAGCGAGGCGACTCGGGCACTACGCGGCGTACGATCAGCACAAACACCGCCGGAATCGCGAGCAGTGCAAACACCGTGCGCCAACCGAATTGCGGCAACACGAAGTACGAGACGATGCCGGCCGTGATGAAGCCGAGCGGCCAGAAGCCATCCATCAACGCAACCAGCCTGCCACGCGAGGCAGCGGGCACAAACTCGGAGAGCAGGGTCTGCGCAATCGGAAACTCCATCCCCATGCCGATGCCTAGCAGCACGCGGTAGAAAATCAGCGCATCGACGGAATGCGCGGTCGAACACAGATACGACGCGATCCCCCACAGCACCATGCTCCACTGGAACACCGGACGGCGTCCGAAACGGTCGGCGAGCAATCCCGCAACCGCGGCGCCCAGCACCATGCCGAAGAAGCTTGCGCTCGCAACCAGTCCGGCCATCGCGCTGGAGAGTTTGAATTCGGTCTTGATCGAACCGAGCACGAAGGTCATTGTGCCTAGGTCGATCGAATCGAAGAAAAACGCTGCGGCAATGATGATGAAAATGGTCCGGTGATAGCCGGAAAACGGCAGGCGTTCGAGACGCGCTGCGGCACTGGGACGGGCGGGAGACAAAACGCTGGGCGAAGCGGCGCTCGGCATGGCATCCTCTGAATGGATGGTTCGAAGACCTTACGACCCGTTTGGATTCGAGGTCTGGTTCCTTTCAGTAGACTTGACCATTAAAGGCCGACATAGAACGAAATCGGCATTCGGATGGAACGGGCGCGCCATGTTGCGCCGCCCGGACATGGCGCGCCCTGCCGCTCACTCCACGTGCACGGCATTTTCCTGCATGAGGCTCGTCGAACGTGCAGACGTGCCGCGTGCCGGTGCACCGGCGGCCACGAAGTAGGGCGTATCGACCCGTGCCAGTGCAGTGCGGCCGCGAATGCGGTCGGCGATCTTTTCGGCGAGCATGATGGTCGGCGCGTTCAGGTTGCCGGTGGTGATGCGCGGCATGATCGACGCGTCCACCACGCGCAAACCTTCCAGGCCATGCACGCGGCCTTCGTTGTCGACCACGGCCATCTCGTCGTAACCCATCGCGCACGAACACGACGGGTGATACGCCGTTTCGGCGCGGGCCCGCACGAAGGCGTCGATCTCCGCGTCGCTTTGCAGTTCCGCGCCGGGGCTCAGTTCGCGGCCGCGGAAACGGTCGAGTGCCGGCTGGCGGATGATCTCGCGAGTTATGCGGATGGCGTCGCGGAACTCGCGCCAGTCCAGCGCTTCAGCCATGTAGTTGAAGAGAATCGACGGATGCTCATGCGGATCGCGCGAGCGCAGCTTGACGCGTCCCCGGCTGGGCGAGCGCATCGAACCGACGTGCGCCTGGAAGCCGTGCATCTTGATCGCATTGGTGCCGTTGTAGTTGATCGCCACCGGCAGGAAGTGATATTGGATGTTCGGCCACGGATCGTCGTCGCGCGTGCGGATAAAGCCGCCCGCTTCGAAGTGGTTGCTCGCGCCGATACCGGTGCCCCTGAGCATCCATTCGAGCCCGATGGCCGGCTGGTTGTGCAGCAGCAAGGCAGGGTAGAGCGAGACGGGTTCCTTGCACTCGTACTGCATGTACATCTCGAGGTGGTCCTGCAGATTCTGGCCTACGCCAGGCAGATCGAGTATCAGCGGAATGTCCAGTTCGCGCAGCCACGCAGCGGGGCCCACGCCCGAGCGCTGCAGGATTTGCGGCGAGGCGATCGCGCCGCCGCACAGCAGCACTTCGCGGCGCGCGTAGGCAGCGACGCTCGTGCCGCCATGCAGATAAGCGACACCGTTGGCGCGCTTGCCCATGAACAGGATGCGATCGGTAGTAGCGTGCGTGACGATGGTCAGGTTCGGCCGCCGGCGCGCCTGGTCCAGATAGCCGCGCGCCGTGCTGGCGCGCCGGCCATGCGCGGTCACCGTGCGATCCATCGGGCCGAAGCCTTCCTGTTGATAGCCGTTCAGATCGTCGGTGCGCGGATAGCCGGCCTGCACGCCCGCTTCCACCATCGCGCCGAACAGCGGATTCGCGCCGGGCTTGCTGGTGGTCACGTGAACCGGGCCGTCGCCGCCGTGATACGCGTTCGGGCCGACGTCGCGCGTTTCCGCCTTCCTGAAGTACGGCAGGCAGTCGAGGTAACTCCAGTTGTCGAGGCCTTTGCGTTCGGCCCAGCCGTCGTAATCGAGTGCGTTACCGCGGATGTAACACATGCCGTTGATCAGCGACGAGCCGCCGAGACCTTTGCCGCGCCCGCATTCCATGCGGCGGTTGTTCATGTGCGGTTCGGGTTCGGTTTCGTAGGCCCAGTTGTAGCGCCGTCCTTGCAACGGATAGGCGAGCGCGGCGGGCATCTGCGTGCGGAAGTCGAAACGGTAGTCGGGGCCGCCTGCTTCGAGCAGCAGCACCGTGACGTCCGGGTCTTCGGTCAGGCGCGTAGCCAGTACATTGCCCGCCGAGCCCGCGCCGATCACGATGTAGTCGTACTCTTTCGCTGCCATGCTGCGCCTCCTCAAAACACCGGCTGGTACTTGCCCAGTTCGACCTGGATGGACTTGATGCGCGTGTAGTGTTCGAGCGTCGTGATGCCGTTCTCGCGGCCCACGCCCGACTGCTTGTAGCCGCCCACCGGCATTTCCGCCGGCGATTCGCCCCATGTGTTGATCCAGCAGATGCCGGCTTCGAGGCGGTGAATGACGCGGTGCGCCCGCGAGAGATTTTCGGTGACGACACCGGCCGCGAGGCCGTAGATCGTATGATTGGCGCGGGCGATCACCTCGTCCTCAGTGGCAAAGGTCAAAAGGCTCATCACCGGGCCGAAGATTTCTTCGCGCACGATCTTCATCTCGTCGTGGCAATCCGCGAAGACCGTGGGCTGCACATACTGGCCGCGGGCATAGTCGCCTTCGAGCAAACGCGCGCCGCCCGCTACCAGACGCGCGCCTTCGCGCTTGCCGCTTTCGATGTAGCCCAGTACCTTGTCGAGTTGCAGCGCGCTCGCGAGCGGCCCGAAGTTGGTGGCGGGATCGGACGGCTTGCCCACGCGGATGCGCTTCACCCGTTCGAGCACCTTCGCTTCGAAGGCCTGCTGCACCGCTTGATGGACGAACACACGCGTGCCGTTCGTGCAGACCTGGCCGGCGCTAAAGAAATTCGCGGTGACGGCGATATCCGCGGCGCGGTCGAGGTCGGCGTCGTCGAATACGATCAGCGGCGACTTGCCGCCGAGTTCCATCGTCACTTCCTTCAAGGACGAAGCGCCCGCGAGCGACATCACTTTCTTGCCCGTTTCGACGCCGCCCGTGAACGAGATCTTGGCGATGCCTTCGTGCCCGGCAAGCAAGGCGCCCACTTTGCCGTCGCCCTGCACGACGTTGAATACGCCAGGCGGCACGCCGGCTTCCAGATAGATTTCGGCCAGCTTCGCGGCGGACAGCGGCGTGATTTCGCTCGGCTTGAAGATCATGGCGTTGCCGGCTGCGAGTGCAGGGGCGGACTTCCAGCAGGCAATCTGGATCGGATAGTTCCAGGCGCCGATGCCGGCTGTGACGCCCAGCGGCTCGCGACGCGTATACACGAACGACTCGGCGCGCAGCGGAATCTGCTGGCCTTCGATGGCGGTGGCGAGCCCCGCGTAATACTCGATGACGTCCGCGCCCGTGACGATATCCACGGCGCGCGTTTCGGCGACCGGCTTGCCGGTATCGAGCATTTCAAGCTCGGCGAGTTCGTCGTTGCGCTCGCGCAGCAGGTCTACTGCGCGGCGCAGGATGCGCGAGCGTTGCATCGCGGTCAGCGCGGCCCATGCGCGCTGGCCTTCCTGCGCGGATTGCACGGCACGCTCGACATCCGCGGCGCTCGCCTGCTGCACGGTGGCGAGTTTTTCGCCGGTGGCGGGATCGAAGGTGTCGAAGGTGACGCCGCTGGTGGCGTCGACATACTCGCCGCCGATGTAGAGACGTTGCAGGCCAAACGAGGGCATCAGGTTTCTCCTTGAAGGCGTGAGACAGTGCGTGGCTTTACTTCAGGCACTTCAGGCGTGAGAGGTCACGCCTCGGGCGCAAGCAGCATGTCGATGTAGTCGTTCGCGAGCCGCAGGGCCGCTTTGGTGTCGAACGGATCGCCGGAGAGCGCGCCGCGCAACCACAGCCCGTCGATCATCGCGGCCAGGCCGCTGGCCGCGCGCCGTGCCTGGGCGCGCGGCAAGGTTTTGGCAAATTCCGCGCACAGGTTGGAAAACAGCCTGCGCGTATTGACGCGTTGCAGGCGCCGTAACTGCGGCTCATGCATGCTCTGCGTCCAGAATGCGAGCCACGTTTTCATCACCGGGCCGCTTAACTGGCTGACGTCGAAATTGCCTGCCACGATGGCGCGCAAACGCGCGCGCGGCTGCGCTTTCGCTGCAACGCGCCGGCGCGTGGTGGCCGCCCACAGATCGCGCAGGATATGCCGCATGGTGGCTTCGAGCAGGCCGTCCTTGTCGCCGAAGTAGTGGCTGACGATGCCGGTTGAAATCCTGGCACGCTGCGCTACCGAGGCCAGCGTGGTGCCCGCCAGTCCCGCTTCGTCGATGCTTAAAAGGGTGGCGTCGATCAATTGCGCGCGACGCACTTCGCGCATTCCGACTTTGGGCATGTCTCTCAGGCTCTGGCGTCGAAAGACCTCACTCTAGCGGTTTTTTATTGATCGTTCAATCAATGAAAAATGCCTTGCGAACCGCTTTGTCGGTTTGGGCAAAGCTCATGTCGGGTTTTGCACACTTGTCGCAGGGGCTCAGGGAATACGCTCGAATCAGCGGCGTTTGCCGGATGCCGTGGCGAACAGCGCTGCTGATCAGGCAGCAAACCAGACAGCAAATCGAGCAGCTAGACGAACATGGAGACGAGACAATGAGCAGCAATCGCGGTGTGGTGTATCTGGGTGAGGGCAAGGTTGAAGTGCGACCGATCGACTATCCGCGGATGGTCGATCCGAGTGGCCGCGAAATCGGTCACGGCGTGATTCTGAAGGTAGTGTCGACCAATATCTGCGGCTCCGATCAGCATATGGTGCGCGGCCGCACGACGGCTGAGGTCGGGCTGGTGCTGGGCCATGAAATCACCGGCGAGGTGGTGGAACTGGGCCGCGACGTCGAGACGCTGAAGATCGGCGATCTGGTTTCGGTGCCGTTCAACGTAGCCTGCGGCCGCTGTCAGACCTGCAAGGAACAGCATACCGGCGTGTGCCTGAACGTGAATCCGTCGCGTGCGGGCGGGGCGTATGGCTACGTGGATATGGGCGGCTGGATCGGTGGACAGGCCGAATACGTGCTGGTGCCCTACGCGGATTTCAATTTGCTGAAGTTTCCGGATCGCGATCGTGCGATGGAAAAAATCCGCGACCTGACGTGTCTGTCCGATATCTTGCCGACCGGTTATCACGGCGCGGTGATGGCGGGCGTGAAGCCGGGCGCGACGGTGTATATCGCCGGGGCGGGTCCGGTCGGCATGGCTGCTGCTGCGTCCGCGCGTTTGTTGGGCGCGGCATGCACGATCGTCGGCGACATGAACGCGGAACGGCTCGCGCATGCGCGTGCGGTGGGCTTCGAAACCGTCGACCTGTCGCTCGATGCGACGCTCGGCGAGCAGATCGCGCACATACTCGGCAAGCCGGAAGTGGATTGCGCGGTCGACTGCGTCGGCTTCGAGGCGCACGGTCACGGCAGCCATGGACATCACGAGGAAGCGCCCGCGACCGTGCTGAATTCGCTGATGGACATTACGCGGGTGGCCGGCGCCATCGGCATTCCGGGCCTCTATGTGACCGACGATCCGGGCGCCACCGACCCGGCCGCCCGCAAGGGCAGCCTGAGCATCCGCTTCGGCCTCGGCTGGGCGAAGTCGCACTCGTTCCATACCGGGCAGACGCCGGTCATGAAATACAACCGCAATCTGATGCAGGCGATTCTGTGGGACCGCTTGCCGATTGCGGATATCGTCAACGTGACGGTGGTATCGCTCGATGAAGCGCCGGAAGGCTACCGCAAGTTCGACGGCGGGGCGCCGCGCAAGTTTGTGATCGACCCGCACGGGTTGCTGAAGGCGGCGTAAGCAAGTGAGGGCCGCCTGAGTGGGACTGCCCGCTGCGGTGCTTTTCAACCCAGCGGGCAAGTTAGCAGCCCAAACGATGGCCCATCCGGAAAGCGTCTGTGCAAAGCGCCGTTGGCGCGGGCAGCGTGGACAGGATATGCTTCGCTAACCGGATTGGCGCGCACGGGGCGGGCTCGCGGCCCGACACGATTCGTGCCTGTCTGAGGCGATAAAGCGGATCGAGACTGGACGGAAGCCCGAAATGCGCGCCGACGGATCCACGACCCGAGGCCCGCGTCCATGCCGCCAAGCCGCTTTCTCTTGCCACCGCAGCCACCGATGCTCGCGCCCGGCATCCTCCACAGCAATTTCAGCGTACACGGCGATGCCCGTCAGAGCTTCCTGGCCTGGCAGGAGCGCATGAGTCCGGTCTTCGACATACGGCCTGCCACGAAGCAGGGCGAGGAGCGCTTCGACGCGGCGCTCACCCGTTACTCGGTCGACGATGTGAGCCTGTTCGACTTCCTCACCGGCCCTAACCTGGCGGTGCGCTCGTTGGGGCGCGTCTCGACGGAAAGCATTCACGATGTCAGCTTCAGCATCTTCCTGGAAGGCGAGCGGGGGCAGTTCCTCGGCGGCAAGCAAAGGTCCGACGCGCCGCGCGTGCCGTCCGTGCCGGGCATCCTCGCATTGGACATGGATCAGCCGTGCACCGTGCGCAGTTTCGAGGGGCGAATCCTGCTGCTGTTCGTGCCGCGCCTCTTGATTGAACGGTCGTTTCCCGATGCCGCTTCGCTGCATGGCCGTTGGGTCGAGGCGACGACGCCTCTGATGCGTACGCTGATCGCGCATCTGGTGGCGCTCAACCGGCAGATCGCCGGCCTGAGCAAGGAAGAGGCGTATCAGTCCTTGCTCACGGCGATCGAACTCCTCGCTGCGGCTTTCAGCCGGCAGGCGGGACTTTCCGGCAACGCCCGCGCGGCGGTGCGTGCCGCGGTGTATGGGCAGGTGCGGCGCTTTGTCGAGGCCAATCTGCACGACCCGGATCTGACGCCGGAGAGCGTGCTGGCGTCGCTGCATCTGTCGCGCGCCAGCGTGTACCGTCTGTTCGAGCATGAGGGTGGGCTTGCCGCGTATATCCGCAGCCGCAGGCTTTTGATGGCGGCCGATGAACTGGTCCGCTTTCCGCATCTCTCGGTGCAGGATATTGCCTCGGGGCTGGGCTTTAATGACGCGTCGAGTTTTACGCGCGCTTTCCGGCGTGCGTTCGATATCGCGCCGCGTGAATTGCACGGCTATGCACCCTTGCTCAGGCGCGAACCGGCGAGACGCTTGCGCCATGCCTCCTGGCCCGTTGGCGGGAGTTCAGCCTGGCAGGCGTGAGCAGGCCACGTTCATCCGCACGCGCCCACTTCGCCGCACGCCGTGCAAAAGTCGCAACCGTCCTTGCGAATCACCGCATTGGCGCCACAGGTGCCACATTTGCGGCCCAGCATCGTGCGCAACTGGTTGAGGCCTTCGGTGTCGGGGGATGCGTCATCGTTGTGGGACGTCACGGTGGTGGGAGCGGAGGTAGAGGCAGCAGGCGCCGCCGCGACCTGCTCATGTCCAATCCGGGCCAGCACGCGCGACGGCACCTGATTGCCCTCGGCATCCAGAAAGCCGCGCCGGTGGAGGATCTGCTGGATCGCGTACGCCAGCGCCGCAACTTCCGAATCGTGCCACAGCGGCGAGCGGTGGCCGTCGAGCCGTTGCACGTCGCCTAACCGCACCTGGCCGCGATCCCACGACACCTTGCGCAGGTCCTGCAGATTGCGCGCCACAAAACCGCCGCGCGCGGCCAGCGACAGCGAGCGCATCTGCGCGGTGATCCACTGTTGCGATTCGTCGCGCTGACCCACCGGAATGAAGAAGTCGATAGGCCGCTCGATCGTCACGTCCTCGCCCGCGAGGCGCCCCGTGACTTCCATGAACGACACCGCGACATACAGCGATTTTTTGCCGGCCTGGGTGAGGTATTCGACCTTTTCGATAATCGCCGGGAGTTCGCCCTTGGGGCGATGATCGATGGCGATACGCAGCGGGTCGAGATCCGCTTCGGTGAGCGAATCATCGGGCTGTTGTGGCGCCACGCTCAGCACCGCGCCGAGCGTTTCGTTGGGACGATACGTGGCGAGGCCCTTGAGGCCGTTTTTCCATGCGTCGAAGTAGAGGCTCTCGAACGCTTCGAATGGGTAATCGGCGGGCACGTTCACCGTCTTCGAGATCGACGTGTCCACGTAAGGCTGCACGGCGGCCATCATGTCGAGGTGGTCGCGCGCCGACATTTCCAGGGCGCTGACGAAGTAGTCGGGCAACGCCTCGACATCGCCGCCCAGTTCGCGGTACAGGCGATACGCGTAGTCTTCCACCGCGAACGATTCGCGGCTGCCGTCGGCCATCACCTTCATGCGCGTGTAGGTCCACGAAAAGGCCGGCTCGATGCCGTTCGAGGCGTTGTCGGCAAACGCGAGGCTCACCGTGCCGGTTGGCGCGATGGACAGCAGATGGCTGTTGCGGATGCCGTCGCGGCGGATCGCGTCCTTGATGTCGTCGGGCAGGCGCGACGCGAAGGTGCCGTCTTCCAGATAGCGCTTGGCGTCGAACAGCGGAAACGCGCCGCGCTCGCGCGCGAGTTCGACGGAAGCGCGGTACGCCTCGTCGCGCATCAGGCGGGCAATGCGCACCGCCAGTTCGCGGCCTTCGGGCGAGTTATAACGCAGGCCGAGCATCACGAGCGTATCGCCGAGGCCCGTGAAGCCCACGCCGATGCGCCGCTTGGCGCGCGATTCGTCGTACTGCTCGGACAGGGGCCATAGCGTCACATCCAGCACGTCGTCGAGAAAACGCACCTGGGTGCGGGTGCTGTTCGCGAGCGCATCCCAGTCGAACGAGGGCGTGCCGCCTTTGCCTTGCGCAAACGGGTCGCGCACGAAGCGCGTCAGATTGAGCGGTCCGAGATTGCAGCAGCCATAGGGTGGCAGCGGTTGCTCGCCACAGGGATTGGTGGCGCGAATCGTTTCGACTGCGCGCAGGTTGTTGTCCTCGTTCATCCGCGAGATGAACACCACGCCGGGTTCGGCCACGTCGTAAGTGGAGCGCATGATGCGGTCCCAGATCGCGCGGGCCGGTTTCTCGCTGTAAACCCACAAGCCGTCTTCGCGCTGCTGCATGTCGTTGGCGGCGCGCAATGCCGGCGAAGGCTCGGCGCGATGCACGAGTTGCCACGGTTGATTCTGCTCGACCGCGCGCATGAATTCGTCCGTGACGGCGACCGATACGTTGAAGTTGTTCCAGCGGCCCTTTGAATGCTTGGCTTCGATGAATTCGAGCAGATCCGGATGGTTGCAGTCGAGCACGGCCATCTGTGCGCCGCGCCGCGAGCCCGCGCTTTCCACCGTGCGGCACGATGCGTCGAACACATCCATATAGCTGCACGGACCGGAGGCCGACGAACTGGTGGTGTGAACGCGCGCGCCTTTGGGGCGGATCGCCGAGAAGTTATAGCCGACGCCGCCACCGCGGCGCATCGTTTCGGCCGCCTGCAGCAGCGCGACATAGATGCCCGGCAGGCCTTGCTCGTCGACGCCCTGGATGCTGTCGCCGACCGGTTGCACGAAGCAGTTGATGAGCGTCGCCGCGATACCCGTGCCCGCCGCGCTCATGATGCGGCCGGCGCCGAGCGCGCCATGGCGCAGGTTCTCTACAAAACGGGCTTCGATGGTCTCGCGCAGGGCAGCGGGTTCCGCCATCGCGACACCACGGGCGACGCGCCGGTAGACGTCGTCGGCGCTTTGCTCGTCGCCTTTGGCGTACTTTTCCAGCAGGACGTCGAGCGAGAATTGTTGCGGCGCAACCAGCAGCCGGGGTGCGGAGTGAGTGGGGCGGGTTTCAATGCTGTCGTCTGCCATGGCCCAGCCTTTAACGGCGCCGCAGCTTGCGCAGCGCGATGGTGGAAAGCAGTCACTCTAGCGGGGTGTGGGCGTCGCCGGGGTGACATGCCGCAACGAACTCACCATAGCTTACGCGACGCCTCGCCACAATCCAAGACATGGCGGCCGAAGGGGTTATAGACGTAAAGAAGCCGCGCTAAACGGCGCGTGGCTTGATGGAATCCAAAGATGGCCGAGTAAGGTCCGGCTCAGGCCTGCAGTGCGATACCGAGCGGTGCGCCCGGCGGCATGGTGTGGGCCAGCGGCGCAACCTGCTTGCGCCGTTCACGCGTGGGTGCGGTGCCGAAGGCGTCGCGATAGCTTTTGCTGAAGTGACACGCCGACTGGAAGCCGCATGCCATCGTGATGTGCATGATGGACATGTCGGTCTGCAGCAGCAACTCGCGGGCGCGCCGCAAACGCAAGGTCAGGTAGTAATGCGTCGGCGTCATGCCGAGGTGCTCGCGGAACAGGCGCTGCAATTGCCGTTGCGACATGTTGGCGAGGCGCGCGAGCTCTTCGCGCGACAACGGCTCCTCGATGTTGTTCTCCATCAGTGCGATCACTTCGAACAGCGACTTGTTCGCCGAGCCGAGCCGCGCGACGAGCGGCATGCGTTGCTGCGCGTTGGTATCGCGCACGTGTTCGACAATGAACTGCTCGGCGATCTGCGTGACGCGTGCGGTGCCGACGCGCGCCGCAATCAGGTTGAGCATCATGTCGAGCGGCGCAACGCCGCCGGTGCAGGTCACGCGGTCGCGGTCGATCACGAACAGTTCTTTCAGGAAGCGCGTGTCCGGAAACTCTTCCTTGAGCGCCGACATGTTCTCCCAATGGATTGCACAGGCGTAACCGGCCAGCAGCCCTGACTTGGCGAGCGCATAGGTGCCGGTGCACAGGCTGCCGAGCGCCACGCCGCCACGCGCGAAGCGGCGCAGCGTCGACAGATGGGCGGGGGTGGTTTCGCGCTGCACGTCGATGCCGCCGCACACGAACACGATATCGGGCTGGCCCACGCATTCGGCGGGACCGGTGTCGACCGCCAGACCATTGCTTGCCGTAACCGGGCCGCCGTCGGGGCTGATGATCGACCAGCGATAGAGCTGTTGTCCGCTCAGGTAGTTCGCCATCCGCAGTACTTCGATCGCATTGGTGAAGGCGATCATCGTGAAGTTCGGCAGCGGCATGAAAGCGAAGTGGGACAGCGACGCGGTGCGGTCAGGCGACATGGTGCGGGTGTTCCTTCGACTCTGTATTGTGTTGCGGCCGTCGTGGGGGGGACGGCTCCGTCATTCTGGGTTCGAGGGCAACAAGCGTGCCATACGGCTAAACCCTGGCCTTATCAAGCGGGTTGAAAGATTGGCGGGCGCCGCCGCACCGCGCGTGTGCGGCGCAGGCACTGTTCGCGGGCGGCTCGCGCACGCAAGCAGTGCGGGCGGGCGGCGAATCGCACGACCGGTCACTTGTCCAAAACGGACTTGAATGGCGGAAAAGGCAAAGAACGCGTCTGAATTCGTAAATTGACGTTTCCGATGAGGGAGAAGAATAGAGCCGTCGGTAGCCGGTGGCAGCAGGCCAGTCAAGGGATTCACGGTGTTTCGCGGACTGCCTCCATCACTGCAATCCATTTCTCACGGAACGCCCATGTCGAACGCAAACCCCTTCTTTTCGCAGACGCTCGCCGAACGCGATGCGCCGGTCCGCAGCGCGGTGCTCAAGGAGCTCGAGCGGCAACAGTCGCAAGTCGAGCTGATCGCGTCGGAAAACATCGTGTCGCGGGCGGTACTCGAAGCGCAAGGCTCGGTGCTGACCAACAAGTATGCGGAAGGGTATCCGGGCAAGCGTTACTACGGCGGTTGCGAATTCGCCGACCAGATCGAGGCGCTGGCGATCGAGCGCGTCAAGCAACTGTTCAACGCAGGGTACGCCAATGTGCAGCCGCACTCGGGCGCGCAGGCCAATGGCGCCGTGATGCTGGCGCTCACGAAGCCGGGCGATACGGTGCTCGGCATGTCGCTCGACGCGGGCGGCCACCTCACGCACGGCGCAAAACCCGCGCTGTCCGGCAAGTGGTTCAACGCCGTTCAATATGGTGTGGATCGCGAGACGCTGCGGATCGACTACGACCAGGTGGAGGCACTGGCGCATGAACATAAGCCCACGCTGATCATTGCCGGCTTCTCGGCTTATCCGCGGGTGCTCGACTTTGCGCGGTTCCGCGCGATTGCCGATAGCGTCGGCGCGAAGTTGATGGTGGATATGGCGCACATCGCCGGCGTGATCGCCGCAGGCCGCCATCCGAATCCGCTCGAACACGCACACGTTGTGACTTCAACGACCCATAAGACGCTGCGTGGCCCGCGCGGCGGTTTCGTGCTGACCAATGACGAAGACATCGCCAGGAAAATCAACTCTGCGGTCTTTCCGGGCCTGCAAGGCGGCCCGTTGATGCATGTGATCGCCGGCAAGGCGGTCGCATTCGGCGAAGCGCTGCAGGACGGCTTCAAGTCGTATATCGACAGCGTGCTGGCCAATGCCCAGGCGCTCGGCGAAGTGCTGAAGGCAGGCGGCGTCGATCTGGTCACCGGCGGCACGGACAATCACCTGCTGCTGGTGGATCTGCGTCCCAAGGGCCTGAAGGGCACCCAGGTCGAACAGGCGCTGGAGCGCGCGGGCATCACCTGCAACAAGAACGGCATCCCCTTCGATACGGAAAAGCCCACGGTCACCTCCGGCATTCGCCTCGGCACGCCGGCCGGCACGACGCGCGGTTTTGGCGTCAGCGAGTTCCGCGAGATCGGCCGCCTGATTCTTGAGGTGTTCGAAGCGTTGCGCGTGTCGCCCGAAGGCGATGCGGCCACCGAACAGCGCGTGCGCCGCGAGATCTTCGCGCTGTGCGAGCGCTTCCCGATCTACTGATTCGCCGTCACGCCCCCTTACTTACGCTAAAGGCAGCGCCCCACACGCCAGCCAGATGGAGCAAACAGAATGAGCACTCTGCACGAGAACAGCATCATCATCGACGGTCTGAATATTTCGCGCTTCGATCGTTCGGTGTTCGAAGATATGCAAAAGGGCGGCATTACCGCCACGAATTGCACGGTATCGGTTTGGGAAAGCTTTAGCAAAACCGTCGACAACATCGCCCTGATGAAGCAGCAGATCCGCGAAAACAGCGAACTGCTGACGCTTGTGCGCACCACCGACGACATCCTGCGCGCCAAGAAGGAAAATCGCACGGGCGTGATTCTTGGCTTCCAGAACGCGCATGCGTTCGAGGACAACCTTGGCTATATCGAAGCCTTCGCCGATATGGGCGTCCGTGTCGTGCAGCTTTGCTACAACACGCAGAATCTGGTCGGCACGGGCTGCTACGAGCGCGACGGCGGCCTGTCCGGTTTCGGCCGCGAAGTGATCAGCGAAATGAACCGCGTCGGCATCATGGTCGATCTGTCGCACGTTGGCGGCAATACTTCTTCGGAGGCGATTGCCTTCTCGAAGAAGCCGGTGTGCTATTCGCACTGTCTGCCGTCCGGTTTGAAGGAGCACCCGCGCAACAAGTCCGACGAGCAACTGAAGGAGATCGCCGATGCGGGCGGTTTCGTCGGCGTGACGATGTTTGCGCCGTTCCTCAAGCGCGGCATCGACGCGACGGTGGAGGACTATGTCGAAGCCATCGACTATGTGGTGAACCTGATCGGCGAGGACACCGTGGGCATCGGCTCCGATTTCACGCAAGGCTATACGGTCGATTTCTTCGACTGGATCACGCACGACAAGGGCCGCTATCGCCGTCTGACGAACTTCGGCAAGGTCGTGAATCCGGAAGGCATTCGCACCATCGGCGAATTCCCGAACCTGACAGCGGCGATGGAGCGGGCCGGCTGGAGCGAGACGCGCATTCGCAAGATCATGGGCGAAAACTGGGTGCGCGTGTTCCGCGACGTCTGGGGCGCCTGAGGGGCGAGCCAGACCCACGCGGGGCGCTTCAAGCCCGCTTTGACATGCATGCATTAAACCGGCGACGGGTGCCTCGAAGAGCACCCGCGATCGATACCGCTTACCCCACGGAGTAACTCGCGATGCAACCGCAACTGCCGATCGACGTCGATGCGAATACCGGCGTCTGGACCACCGATTCGCTGCCCATGCTGTACGTGCCGCGCCATTTCTTCACCAACAACCATACGGCAGTGGAAGAAGCGCTGGGCCGCGACGTCTACGCGGAGATTCTCTACAAGGCCGGCTACAAGTCAGCCTACCACTGGTGCGATAAGGAAGCGAAGCAGCACGGCATCAACGGCATGGCGGTTTTCGAGCACTACCTGAACCGTCTGTCGCAACGCGGCTGGGGTCTCTTCAAGAT
Source organism: Paraburkholderia phenazinium (assembly GCF_900142845.1). Taxonomy (NCBI): domain Bacteria; kingdom Pseudomonadati; phylum Pseudomonadota; class Betaproteobacteria; order Burkholderiales; family Burkholderiaceae; genus Paraburkholderia; species Paraburkholderia phenazinium. Next base: position 2,456,023 of record NZ_FSRU01000001.1, on the reverse strand, counting down.
CGTCGAAGCCGACCCGGCGAGCGCGCGTGCGCGGATCGAACTGCATCATTCGTCGTTCGTGCTGGCGCAACCGGGTAAGGAAGGCAAGCTCTGCTACATGTTCGCAGGCTGGTTTGCCGGCGCCATGGACTGGGTCAACGACACCACCGAAGCGGGCAAGAACGCGCCGCGCTCGCAGTCGAAAGAAGTGCAGTGCGCCGCCGAGCACCACGCGCATTGCGTATTCGAAGTGTCGCCGCTGGCTGATTAGAAACGCGTGGAAAACGCGTAAGAACCTGCTTTAACCGAACCCCGTCCGAGGTCGTCCGCGATGCGTTACCCGAATCTGTTCAAACCCTTGACGCTGAACCAGTTGACGCTGCGCAACCGCATTGTCAGCACGGCGCATGCCGAGGTCTACGCCGAACCGGGCGGTCTGCCCGGCGATCGCTATATCCGCTATTACGAGGAAAAGGCCAAGGGCGGTGTGGGGCTCGCCGTATGCGGCGGCTCGAGTCCGGTGTCGATCGATAGCCCGCAGGGCTGGTGGAAGTCGGTGAATCTCTCGACCGACAAGATCGTCGATCCGCTCGGCCGTCTCGCCGAAGCGATGCACCGCCACGGCGCGAAGATCATGATTCAGGCGACGCACATGGGCCGCCGTTCGGCGTTTCATGGCGAGCATTGGCCGCATCTGATGACGCCGTCCGGCGTGCGCGAGCCGGTGCACCGCGGCAATGCCAAGATTATCGAAGAGGAGGAGATTCGCCGCATCATCGCGGACTTTGCAGCGGCGGCAAAGCGGGTGCAGCAGGCGGGCATGGACGGCATCGAGATATCCGCCGCCCACCAGCATCTGATCGATCAGTTCTGGAGCCCGCGCACCAACTTCCGCACCGATGAATGGGGCGGCAGTTTGCAGAACCGGTTGCGCTTCGGCGTCGAAGTGCTCACTGCTGTGCGCGAAGCCGTTGGGCGCGATTTCTGCGTCGGCTTGCGCATGTGCGGCGACGAGTTTCATGAGGACGGACTCGACCACGAACAGTTGAAAGAGATCGCCCAGGCAATGTCCGAGACAGGCCTGATCGACTATATCGGCGTGATCGGCTCCGGTGCGGATACGCACAATACGCTCGCCAACTGCATGCCGCCGATGGCGTTGCCGCCCGAGCCGTTCGTGCATCTGGCGGCGGGCATCAAGTCGGTGGTGAAGCTGCCGGTGATGCACGCGCAGAGTATCCGCGACGCGGGTCAGGCCGAGCGTTTGCTGGCGAACGGCATGGTCGATCTGGTCGGCATGACCCGCGCGCAGATCGCCGATCCGCATATGGTCATCAAGATCCGCGATGGCCGCGAGGATGAGATCAAGCAGTGCGTGGGCGCGAACTACTGCATCGATCGTCAGTACAACGGTCTGGACGTGCTGTGCGTGCAGAACGCGGCGACCTCGCGCGAAGCGACGATGCCGCATGTGATCGAAAAGACCCGTGGGCCGCGCCGCAAGGTGGTGGTGGTCGGCGCGGGCCCGGCGGGTCTGGAAGCGGCTCGTGTTGCGCGTTCGCGTGGCCATGACGTCGTGCTGTTCGAAAAGAACGATGCCGTGGGCGGTCAGATCATGCTGGCGGCGAAGGCGCCGCAGCGCGAACAGATGGCCGGCATTGTCCGCTGGTTCGACATGGAAACCAGACGCCTCGGCGTGGACCGGCGCCTTGGCGTCGCGGCCGACGACAAGATGATTCTCGCCGAGAAGCCCGACATCGTCGTGCTCGCCACCGGCGGTTCAAGCTTTACGCAGCAGGTGCCGGCATGGGGCGTGGCGGAAGGGCTCGCGGTCAGTTCGTGGGACATTCTCGCGGGCCGGGTCGAGCCGAAGCAGAACGTGCTCGTTTATGACGGCGTCAGCACGCATGCGGGCGCGGGCGTCGCGGACTTTATCGCCAGCCGCGGGTCGAAAGTGGAGATCGTCACGCCCGACGTGAAGGTGGCGGACGACGTCGGCGGCACGACCTTCCCGATTTTCTATCGCCGCCTTTACGCCCTGGGCGTGGTGCATACGCCGAACTACTGGCTCGATCGCGTCTACGAAGAGGACGGCAAGACCATCGCCGTGCTGCGCAACGAGTACACCGAGGAGCAGGAAGAGCGCGCCGTCGATCAGGTGGTGATCGAAAACGGCAGCACGCCTAACGACGAACTGTACTGGAAGCTGAAGCCGGAATCGGTGAACCGCGGCCAGGTCGACGTGCACAAGCTGTTCGCCGCCGAGCCGCAACCTTCGCTATCCGAAGAACTGGGTAACGGCCGCTTCCTGCTGTTCCGGGTCGGCGACTGCATCTCGATGCACAACATTCACGGCGCGATCTACGACGCGCTGCGCCTCTGCAAGGACTTCTAACGATGAGCCCGGCGTTTCTCATCACCGCATTGCTGTGGGTATCGGTCGCCGGCCTTGCGTTCGCGGTCGCGAAACGTTCGTCCTACTGGCGGCTCGGACGCGCGACGGCGGCGGGCGCCTTCGGGTGGACCAACCTGTTGACCATTCCCAAGCGCTATTTTGTCGATCTGCACCATGTGGTGGCGCGCGATCCGTATATCGCGAAGACGCACGTCGCCACGGCGGGTGGCGCCATTGCCGCGTTTGCACTGGTGTTCCTCAACTACGGGCTGGCGATTTACTCGCCGTGGCTCGACAAGCTGATCTTTCTTGCGGCCTTGATCATGCTGGTGGGCGCCGTATTCGTCTGGCGCCGGCGTAGCGGCGCGAAAGCGGTGCCGGCGCGTCTTTCACGCGGTCCCTGGGATACCTTACCGTGGTTGCTCGGCTCGTTCGCGCTCGGTCTGGTGCTGTTCGTGCTGGTGCCCGCCTCGGCGATGTCCGGCGGTCTTGCGGTGATTTTCGCGTTGCTGATCGCGGTGGGTGCCTTCGCGATGACGATGGGCGCGGCGCGCGGCGGTCCGATGAAGCATGCGTTGGCCGGCTTGCTGCATCTCGCGTTTCATCCGCGCCAGGAGCGGTTTGCCGGTCACGGTAACGAGCGTGCCGACGCCACGCCGCCCACTGCGCTGAAAACTCCGGTACTCGAGCAGAACGAATACGGGGTGGGCAAGCCGGTGGAATTCCGCTGGAACCAGTTGCTCAGTTTCGATGCCTGCGTGCAATGCGGCAAGTGCGAAGCAGCCTGTCCGGCGTTTGCCGCCGGCCAGCCGCTCAATCCGAAGAAGCTGATTCAGGATCTGGTCACCGGCATGGTGGGCGGGTCGGACGCGGCCTATGCCGGCAGCCCGACGCCTGGTCTGGCAGTTGGGCAGCATTCCGGTGAACCGGATCGGGCCATCGTTTCGAGCCTGATCGAAGCGGACACGCTGTGGTCTTGCACCACCTGCCGTGCCTGTGTGCAGGAATGCCCGATGTTGATCGAGCACGTGGACGCGATCGTCGACATGCGCCGCAATCAGACGTTGGTGCATGGCACGGTGCCGGGCAAGGGGCCGGAAGTGCTGGCGAATCTGCGCGAAACCGGCACGGCAGGCGGCTACGACAAGTCCGCTCGCTACGACTGGGCCGTCGACCTGAATGCGCCGGTCGCGCAACCGGGCAAGGCGGTCGACGTGCTGCTGGTGGCCGGCGAAGGCGCGTTCGACATGCGCTATCAGCGCACGCTGCGGGCGTTGGTGACGGTGTTGAACAAGGCGGGCGTCGACTACGCGGTGTTGGGCGGCGACGAGACCGACACCGGCGACGTCGCGCGGCGGCTCGGCGACGAAGCCACGTTCCAGCGCATGGCAAAGCAATTGACCGGCACGCTGGCGAACCTGACGTTCAAGCGCATCGTCACGGCCGACCCACACGTCATGCACAGCCTGCGCAATGAATATCGCACCCTGGGTGCGCGTTTCGAAGTGCTGCATCACACGAGCTTGATTGCGAGCCTCGTGGCAGCTGGCAAGCTGTCGCCGAAAGCGGCCGCGGCGTTGGCCGACAAGCGCATCACGTATCACGATCCATGCTACCTGGGCCGCTATAACGGCGAAACCGAGGCGCCGCGTCAACTGCTCAAATCGATCGGCATCAAGGTGGTCGAAATGGAACGTAACGGCAAACGTGGCCGTTGCTGCGGCGGTGGCGGCGGCGCGCCTTTGACGGACATTCCCGGCAAGCAGCGCATTCCGGATATCCGCATGGCCGATGCGCGCGCGATTGGTGCCGAGGTGGTCGCAGTGGGCTGCCCGAACTGCACGGCGATGCTCGAAGGGGTGGTCGGCCCGCGCCCAGAAGTGCTCGACGTAGCCGAACTCGTTGCTGCGGCGCTGGAGTGAAGCGATGAACACGATCCTCAAACGTATCGATCCGCGCAGGCCGTTCACCATCACGGCGGCAGGACTCAAGCGCATTACGCTGGGCGCGGTGCTGGAAGAAGGGGCGTCGCAGGACGATGTGCTTCGTGCTGCACAGGCCCATCAACATGGCACGGCGCATGGTGGCGGCAACGCCAGGCCGCGCCGTACCACGCACGCGGCGCAACGTACATTGCTGGTGGTCGCCCATAGCGATCGCGGCTCGCTGGATGAACATGCGCGTCAGACGCTCGCCGGCGCCGCGCTGATTGCCGATGCGCACACGCAGGTCGCCCTGCTGGTGCTAGGCGAGCTGAAGGACGATGCCGCTGCGCTCGGCGCCGACAAGGTGATCGAAGTGGCGTCGTTCGATCGCCGCACGTTCGCGCCTGAAAGCGAATTGCAGGCGCTGGCGGCTTGCGTCGCACAGTTTTCCCCCGCGCATATCCTGATCCCCGACAACGCGACGGGCGACGGCGACCTTGGCCGCCGTTACGCGGCTTATGCGAGAGCGAGCGTTGCGACGCACGTGGTCGAACTTTCTGCGTCTCACGTTGGCGCGTATGTCCACGCGAAGAAGTCATTCGCGACGCGCGCGCTGCCGGATATTGTTTTGCTGGCAGCGGGTGCGGTGGATCCGCGCTTGCCGTTCATCGGCGCAGGCGAGCATCTGGAAATGCCCTTCGTCGCGGCAAGCAGCAAGTCCGCCGGCGACGCCTATGGCGACCTCGGTATCGAGGAGATCGACGCGGCTCAGGTCGCGCTCGAAGAAGCGGATTTCATCGTCTCCGCCGGCAACGGCGTGACCGATGTGGGCGCTTTCGAGAAGCTGGCGGGCTCATTCGGCGCGGCCATCGGCGCGAGCCGCGTGGCCGTCGACAACGGCCTGTTCACACGCGACAAGCAGATCGGCGCGACCGGCAAGACCGTCGAGGCGAGCGTGTATATCGCCTTCGGCATCTCCGGCGCGGTTCAGCATTTGCAGGGCATCAAGGATTGCCGTCACGTGATCGCGGTCAATCTCGACGGCAGCGCGCCGATCGTCAAACGGGCCAATCTGACCATCATCGGCGATACGCAGGCCACCATCGCATCGCTGATCGACGCGGTCGCGCTGGCCCGCACGTCGCGATCGCAGGCAAGCACGCCGGCCACGGTGGCCGTTGCCGAAGGAGTCGCAGCATGAGCCGCACACCGACACGCATTGCAGTACTCGTTTCAGTGGGGCGTCACCCGGTCAGCGGCGTGGCGCGCTACAGCCGCAACGATGCCGCCGCGCTGGAAATAGGCCGCAAGTTGTCGCGTCAGCTTGGGGCGCGGCTCGATACGCTGCACGCGGGCGATCCGTTGAATCCCGCGCTGCAAGACTATCTGGCGCTCGGCGCCGAACGCATCGAAGTGCTGGCCTGCGGTGAGGATGACGACGCCGTCGCCGCGCTGGCGCTCCGCTTGCAGGACTACGACCTGATCTTGACCGGCACCTGCGCGGAGGGCGGGTTCGACAGCGGCATGCTGCCTTACCAGCTCGCCGACGCGCTCGGCTATCCGCTGCTCGGCGCGGCCGTGGACGCTTCAGTCGCGCAAGGACGCGTCACTGTGCGGCAATTCTTGCCGAAAGGTGTTCGTAGGCGCGTCGAGGCCGCGCTGCCCGCCGTGGTGGCGGTGCATCCGCTCGCGGGCGTTACGCCGCGTTATGCGTATGCGCGCCAGCAGGCCGGCTCCATCGAAACCGCACACGTGAGCCCGTCTATCAGCGCCGATGCCGGCGCGTGGACGGTGGCCGCCGCATTGCGCAAGCCGGTTCGGCTCGCCGCTCAGGAGAAGCGTTCCGGCCATGCGCGGATGCTCTCGGCGACGACCACGGAAAGCCGCGGCGGCAGCGTCGTAATTGAAGGGACTTCGGTCGAAAAAGCACAAGTGATCCTCGGCTATTTGCGCGAGCATCAACTCATCGATTACTGATTTTGCGCCGCACCACGGCCCTAGCAATTCCGGAGCACACATGAAAGTATCGGCAGACATTCACACGCTGGTCGACCGGCGCAAGAAGGGTTATAGCCTCGAAGCGCCGTTTTATCGGAGCGACGAAATTTTCGCGCTCGACATGGAAGCCATTTTCCGCCAGCACTGGATTCAGGTCGCCGTCGAGCCGGACATTCCCGAACCGGGCGACTACACGACCGTGCAACTCGGCAACGACTCGATCCTGATCGTGCGCGACGACGACATGCAGGTGCGGGCCTTCCACAATGTCTGCCGTCATCGCGGCGCGCGGCTGTGCAACGAGGACAAGGGTTCGGTCGGCAATATCGTCTGCCCGTATCACAGCTGGACCTACAACCTGACCGGCCAGTTGATGTTTGCCGAGCATATGGGCGAACAGTTCGACCGCTGCAAGCACAGCCTCAAGACGGTCCACGTGCAGAGTCTCGCCGGCCTGATCTTCATTTGCCTGGCAGAAGAACCGCCCGTCGATTTCGACGTGATGCGCGCCGCCATGGAGCCGTATCTGCTGCCGCACGATCTGCCGAACTGCAAGATTGCGGCGACCATCGACATCATCGAGAAAGGCAACTGGAAGCTGACGATGGAGAACAACCGCGAGTGCTATCACTGCGTCGCGAACCATCCTGAGCTGACCATTTCGCTGTACGAATACGGCTTCGGCTATCAGCCTTCGCCGGCGAATGCCGAGGGCATGGCGGCGTTCGAGCGCGAGTGTGTGGAGCGTTCCGCGCAATGGGAAGCGATGGACCTGCCATCGGTGGAAGTGGATCGCCTGTCCGACGTGACGGGTTTTCGCACCCAACGTTTGCCGCTCGATCGTAGCGGCGAATCGCAGACGCTCGATGCCAAGGTGGCCTCGAAAAAACTGCTCGGCGAATTCAAGCAAGCCGATCTGGGCGGACTCTCGTTCTGGACCCAGCCGAACTCGTGGCACCACTTCATGAGCGATCACATCGTGACGTTCTCGGTGATTCCGCTCTCCGCCGACGAAACGCTGGTGCGCACGAAATGGCTCGTGCACAAGGACGCGAAAGAGGGCATCGACTACGACGTCAAGAACCTGACCGCGGTCTGGAATGCGACCAACGATCAGGACCGTGCGCTGGTCGAATATTCGCAACGCGGCGCCGCGAGCAGCGCGTACGAGCCGGGTCCGTATTCGCCGTACACGGAAGGGCTCGTCGAGAAGTTCAGCGACTGGTATATCGGGCGCCTCGCAGCACAGATCAACAAGTGACAGCAGATTAACAACCGGATGCCTGGCGGCAGGTGGAGCGAACAATGATGCGGGATGCGGCAACCTTCGAACCTGTCGAAAGCCGGCTAACCAAGCCGCAATTCTGGGGCACGCTGCCGGCGCGCTGGACGAGCGACGTCGAAGAGACTCTCGTCTGTTGCCAGGTGCGTCAGGAAACCCATGACGTCAAGAGCTTTTTCTTCCGCTCGCCGGCAGGGCATGGGTTCTCCTTCGAGCCTGGGCAATTCGTGACGCTCGAACTGGAGATCGACGGCGAGACGATCAACCGGTGCTACACGATTTCGTCGTCGCCGACGCGTCCGCATACGATCTCCATCACCGTGAAACGGGTGCCGGGCGGCAAGGTGTCGAACTGGCTGCACGACAATCTGCAAGCCGGTGCGCAGGTCCGCGTGCTGGGACCGTCCGGCGAATTCACCTGCGCACGGCATCCGGCGCGCAAGTATCTGTTTCTCTCGGCGGGCTCGGGCATTACACCGCTGATGTCGATGAGCCGCGCGCATCACGAGTTGAGCGAAGACCGCGACATTGCCTTCGTGCATAGCGCGCGCACGCCGGAGGACATCATCTTCGCGCGCGAACTCGATCTGATTGCGACTAACCAGAGCAATTTCCGCGCGTCGTTTGTGTGCGAGCGGGTCGGGACACGCACGAACTGGCCAGGGGTCACCGGTTTTCTGACGCTGCCCTTGCTCAAACTGATCGCGCCGGATTTTATGGAGCGCGAAGTATTTACCTGCGGCCCCGCGCCTTATATGAAGGCCGTGCGCGACCTGCTGGACGAAGCGGGCTTCGATCGCCGGCACTATCACGAGGAGAGTTTCTCATTCGAGACGCTGATTGAAGAGGCGCCGGAGCTGCTGGCCGAAGTTGCGCCGGCCGAAAACGGAGACGTGCTCGCGAACACGTTCGCGGTGAGCTTCTCGCGCAGCAACCGCGAGATTCATTGCGGTACGGATCAACACGTTCTGGATGCGGCCCGCCAGGCCGGCGTGCGCTTGCCTGCGTCGTGCACGCAGGGCATGTGCGGCACCTGCAAGGTCAAGCTGGTGTCGGGACAGGTGGAGATGAAACACAACGGCGGCATCCGTCAGCGCGAGATCGACCAGGGCATGGTGCTGCTGTGTTGCAGCAAGCCGCTGTCCGATCTGGTGGTGGATAAATAGTCTGCTGAATGAACGACTTATGCAGGTCGCATTTGGACAAGCAGACGTCGCAAAGCTTACTTCGTGGCGATTTCTGGCTGGGGATTCTAAAGGCTCACCGCGTGGGCGGGTACAAGGAGATCGACCATGAAAGGCTTGAAAAAGCAGCTGCTATGCAGCGCCTTGGGGGCTGCGCTGATCACGATGATGGGCGCAAGCGTGACGGCTACCGCAGACACGAAACCGACGATCAAGATTGGCTACGTCGAAGGATGGGACGATAGCGTAGCGACGTCGAACGTCGCGGCCGAGGTGATCGAAAAGCGTTTGGGTTATCCGGTGCAGCTCGTGCCGGTGGCGGCCGGCATCATGTGGCAGGGCGTGGCGCGGGGCGATCTGGATGCGACGCTCTCGGCCTGGCTGCCGGTGACGCAGGGTGCCTACTGGGATCAGTTCAAGACCAAGGTGGCTGATCTCGGTACTAACTTTCCGGACGCGAAGATTGGGTTGATCGTGCCGGCTGATGTGCCGGAGACTAGCATTGCCGATCTCGAAGCACACAAGGCGGATTTTGGCGGACGCATCGTCGGGATCGATGCGGGCGCCGGGGTGATGAAGAAAACCGACGACGCCATCAAGGCCTATAGCCTCGATTATCAGTTGATGCCGAGTTCGGGCAGCGCCATGACTGCGGAACTTGCGCGCTCGATGCATGCCAATAAACCTGTGATCGTCACGGGCTGGGCGCCGCACTGGATGTTTGCGAAGTGGAAGCTCAAGTTCCTCGACGACCCCAAGAAAGTTTACGGCGATGCGGAACACGTCGACAATGTGATCAACCCCGGGTTGGAGACAAAGGCAGCACCCGTGGTTGCGTTTCTGAAGAAATTTCAATGGAAGCCGGGCGAAATCGACAGCGTGATGCTGGCGACGGAGAACGGTACCAAGCCTGCTGCTGCAGCTGATGCGTGGATCGCCGCTCATGGCGATCGGGTGGATAGCTGGGTGGCTGGAGCGCAGTAACGTCCTTCCTTTGACGTTGCATGGGCACGGTACGGGCGGTGGTGTGATCGCTTGTACCGTGTGTTGTGTTGTACGCGTTTCGGCCCAGGGCAGGCTCGTCACTGGAGAGCTCTGGATGGAACAGGTAACACCGCGAACGCGTAGCGCGCAAGGCGCGCAGCAGGATACGGAGCGGCAAGCAGGCCACACACTGCAACGCCGCCTCACATGGAAGGACGCATTCTGGGTAACGAGCGGCGTACCCGCAGGCATTCTCTTTACGATTGGCGGGGTCTCCGCGTCGATTGGACAACCTGCGTGGGCCATCTGGATCGGCTCGATTGTGATGGGCCTGCTGCAGAGCGCGACCTATGCGGAAATCTCCGGGTTATTTCCCCATAAGTCGGGCGGCGCCTCGGTGTACGGCGCGATGGCCTGGGTGCGTTACAGCAAAACGCTTGCACCGGTATCGGTCTGGTGCAACTGGCTCGCATGGTCGCCGATGCTTGCACTCGGCACAGGACTCGCCGCCAACTATGCGCTGACGAGCCTGTTTGCGCCCGACGCCGCGATCAACACCTGGCACCTGACGCTGCTCGATCTGGGCTTCATCAAGCAAGGTCTGACGCTGCGCATCAACGCCACCTTCGTGATCGCTGCTGCCTTTCTCCTCATTACCTTCAAACTCCAGCATAGCGGGGCCTCGAAAGCGGCCAAGACGCAGCGGATTCTCGGCATTGCATCGTTAGTCCCCCTGTTGATCGTTGGAATCGTGCCGTTCATTACGGGCGATGTGCCGGCAGCGCATCTATGGCCGCTATTGCCGCTTGGGCATGACGCTCACGGTCAATTGACGGCATCGCGTTTCGGTGCGTGGAACGGCACTGGCGTCACCATGGCGTTTGGCGCGATGTTCATGGCGGGCTGGGCGGCGTATGGGTTCGAAACGGCGGTGTGCTACACGCGCGAGTTTCGCAATCCGCGCACCGATACCGTCAAGGCGATTTTCTGGTCGGGCCTGTTGTGTCTGCTGGTGATGACGCTGGTGCCGCTGGCGTTTCAGGGTGCGCTTGGCACGGCGGGGATGCTCGATCCGAAGATCGTCGACGGTACCGGCGTGGCTGCGGCGATGGCGCATATGGTGGGCGGCGGGGCGCTGGTTTCGGCGGTGATCGTGGTGATGCTGATGTTGTCGATTTTGCTGATCGTGATGACGTCGATGATGGGGTCGTCGCGGACCTTGTACCAGGCGTCGGTGGATGGATGGCTGCCGCGTTATCTGTCGCACGTGAACGAGCATGGATCGCCGACGCGCGCCATGTGGACCGATTTGGGCTTCAACCTGATCTTGCTGCTGATGTCGGACTATATGACGGTGCTATCGGTTTCGAACGTTTGCTACATGATCTTTGTGTTTCTGAATCTGCAATCGGGCTGGATTCACCGGATGGACCGGCCGAACGCGGACCGGCCGTTTCGTTGCGCGCGCTGGTTGCTGGTGGCGGGCGCGGTGTGCGGGTATCTGGATCTGGCGTTCATCGGGGCGGGGGCGGATCTGCAAGGCGAGGGGACCATGCGCAATGGGCTGATTGCGATGCTTCTGATAGTCCCGGTGTTCTTCTACCGGCATTTCTGGCAGGATCGTGGACGGTTTCCTGCGCGGATGGCGCAGGATATGCAACTGGACGATGGCGTGCCCGTGGTCGATTGGCGGCGAGTTTTGCCGTTTGGCGCGTTGGCGTTGGGCGTGTTCGTGGTGTGGTTTTCTCATCATCTGGCCAGGCCGTTCTATTGAACGTAGAGAGCGGTTCGGCGTGCGGGGTCTGTCGAGCGGTGGCGTCAGGGTGGCGTTTGCGATGCCTCGCTGCGTGCCGCTTGACTGCTGCTTGCGCGCAACGTAGGGCGTGCTTCAAGGAGTGTTACTTGATGAAAAGAATGATCTGCCTGGGGGTACTGAGCCTTGCTTGTTTGAGCGCGGCCGCGCAGGCGCCGGACGAAGCCGCTGTGAACGCAGCGGTGCAGCGCCTGAATGCGGCCATGCTTGCCGGTGATGCGCAGGGGATGAAGGCCGTGACTTCCGAGGCGCTTAGCTATGGGCATTCGAATGGCCGTGTGCAGGATCAGGCGGCGTTTATCGAAACGATTGCAGGCGGCGCGACGCATTATCGGCGAATCGATCTGAGCAATTCGGCGACGACGCTGGCCGGAGACGACGCTATTGTTCGTGATCATTTTTCCGGGACGGTGGAGAGTGCAGGCAAGGTTTCGGAGGTCGATTTCGATCAGTTGATGGTTTGGCAGAAACGTGACGGGGTTTGGGTGTTGCTTGCGCGGCAGGGGTATAAGCACTGAGGTTTGTTGGGGGGTGGTGGTTTTGGTTGTTTGCCTACGGTGTTGGCCTTTCCTTGTATTTTTAGTGGTCTATTGGCGTTGCCCCTGTGCGGGGCGGCACTTACTTTCTTTGCCGCCGCAAAGAAAGTAAGCAAAGAAAGCGGGCTCACACCGCCAGCTTGTAGTGAGCCATCTAGGTCTGCTAGTGGAAACGGCCCAAGACGAGATGCGCCCTCGCGGCATAGCCGTTAGTGACAAGGTCGTCATCCGTTCCAGCGTTGCGCTGCGCGCCCGCCGCGGGGCATAATTCATTCGGAAGGCTGTGTAGGTATTCTAACTATTTAGCGCGCCGGCTTTCCCATGCAAACCCATCCGCGACGCACGGAGTGCGGAGTGGGGTGGATGAGCGCTGTGTCAAGAACGGTGGAAACGCGGGGGCGCGTCTCGTGTTGGGCCGTTTCCCGAAGCATGCTGAGATGGCTCACTACGGGCTGGCGGTGGCAGCCCGCTTTCTTTGCTTACTTTCTTTGCGGCGGCAAAGAAAGTAAGTGCCGCCCCGCACAGGGGCAACGCCAATAGACCACTAAAAATGCAAGGAAAGGCCAACACCGTAGGCAAACAGCCAAAAGGCAACGCCAACAGACCACCAAGAATGCAAGTAAAGACCAACACCGCAAGAACAACAACCCGCCGCGCAGCGAAAGAAGAAAAATCACAAAACCACAGTCCGCTCCCCATTAATGAACACGCGCCGCTCAACAAAAGCCTTAACAGCCCGAGCCAAAGTAATACATTCAACATCCCGCCCAACAGCGAGCAACCGCTCCGGCCCAAACGAATGATCGACCCGCTCGACAACCTGCTCGATGATAGGCCCCTCATCCAGATCGTCAGTGACAAAATGCGCAGTAGCCCCAATCAACTTGACCCCACGCGCATGCGCCTGATGATAAGGCCGAGCCCCCTTAAACCCAGGCAGGAACGAATGATGAATATTGATAGCCCGCCCAGCAAGCGCCCGGCTGGTCTGATCGGAGAGAATCTGCATATACCGCGCAAGAATCATCAACTCGGCGCCGCTAGACTCAAAGAGCTCCAACACCTGAGCCTCCTGCGCGGCACGCGTCTCAGCAGTAACCGGTAAATGCCGAAACGGCAACCCATGCTGCACCGCGAGCCCTTCAAGATCAGGATGATTGGAAGCAATCCCGACAATATCCATCTTGAGTTCCCCCATCTTCCAGCGGAACAACAAATCCGCGAGACAGTGCTCAAGCTTGGACACCATGATCAAAACCTTGGGCCGCACCGCGACATCGTGAATCGCCCACGTCATCTCGAAGTCGGATGCAATAGGCGCAAACTCCCGCCGCAACGCATCAATCTGCAAAGGCAACGCAGGCGCGAGTGCAACCCCATGAAACACACACCGCACAAAAAATCGCGCACTGATGTCGTCGTCGAAGACCGTCAACTCGTCGATATAACAATGATGCCGTTCGAGAAAGCTAACAACGGCGGCGACCTGGCCTGCCGCGCTCGGGCATGACAAGGTCAGGGCGAACTGATGGGAGCGATCGGTGGCGGGCATGCGGTTCCTTGACTTCGATAGGGAAACCCGCGCCATCGGGAACAGAACGTCCAATTGAGCGCGCGGGAATGCCAAAGTAAATCAGGCCAGATTTCCCGCGCATAGAATCGAAACGCCGTCATGCTGGTATCGGAGCGTCAGCGCCCCGTGACGCATGGCATCGAAGATGTCACGCCAGGCGCCGGCTCACGCGCATTCGTCGAACAGCCAGCGCCTGAACAGCGGCACTGCCGCCGCTTCCGGCCGCGCCTGCGGACACACCAGGAAATAGCCACGCGAAGTCACCACCGGCTGATCGAGCAACTGCACCAGTTGCCCCGTCGCGAGCAGTTCGTCCACCAGCGGCGTCCAGCCTAGCGCGATACCCTGGTTCATCAACACCGCATGGATCACCAGCGCGTAACTGTTGAACGTGATGCCGTGCCGGTCCGCAGGCGGGTAGAGACCATGGGCCGCAAACCAGTCGCTCCATGCGAGCCAGCGTACCGGTTCCGTGGGCTGCACGTGCAGTAAAGGCAGGCTCATGAGATCGGCCGCCTGAGCAACCCTGGGATGAGCGTCGCGAAACGCCGGCGAGCAAACCGCCGTGACCTCCTCGGTAAACAGCCGCGTCGATGTGCACGGCGCCCAGTCGCCGTCGCCGAATGCGATGGCGATATCCGCGCGGTCGCGGCGCGGGTCGAACGCCGCCTGCGACGTGATGATCTTCACGTCCACCTCCGGCATCAACTGCTTCAGGCGCGTGAGGCGTGGCATCAGCCAATAGGTCGCAAAGCCGAAATCGGTCAGGATCGTCAATTCGCCCGTCGCGCGGCGAGCGCGGATGTCGGCCGTGGCCACGCGGAGGGTGTCGAGGCTTTGGCGGACCGCTTCGAAAAGCCGTTCGCCTTCAGGTGTGAGCGAAACGCCGCGATGCCCTCGCGCGAACAAAGGCGTGCCGAGATCTTCCTCCAGTTGCACGACGCGCTGGCTCACCGCCGGCTGCGTGGAGCCGAGCTCGCGCGCGGCCGCCGTAAAGCTCGCAAGCCGCGCTGCCGATTCGAACACCGACAATGTCTGCATCGGCGGCAAACGATCCTGTCTCGGCATAAGTCCCCCTTATGGGCCCATAAGCATTGAGCACCTTCACAGTGCGCCAATGAGCAGCAATAGTGAAGACTCTCGCGCATGACGCGGCACGTCATGAAGCCGCGCGTCAGCCGCGCGGAAATCATCAAGATTCTAATCGACCCCGCTCATGAGCCTTAACACAAAGCAGAATATCCTTATCCTGATGGCTGATCAGATGACGCCGTTCGCATTGCAGGCCTACGGTCATACGATTTCGCGCACGCCGCGTCTCGATGCTCTCGCTCGCGAAGGGGTTGTCTTCGATTCCGCCTATTGCGCGAGTCCTCTGTGTGCGCCGGCGCGCTTCTCGATGCTGGCCGGCAAACTGCCGTCGAACATAGGCGCCTACGATAACGCCGCCGAATTTCCAGCGCAAACGCTAACTTTCGCGCATTATCTGCGGGCGGCCGGTTATCGCACCATCCTGTCGGGCAAGATGCATTTCTGCGGCCCGGATCAGTTGCATGGTTTCGAGGAGCGGCTCACGACCGACATCTATCCGGCCGACTTCGGCTGGGTGCCGGACTGGTCGCAGCCCGAAGTGCGCCCAAGCTGGTATCACAACATGAGCTCGGTGCTCGACGCAGGCCCTTGCGTGCGCACCAATCAGCTCGATTTCGACGACGAGGTCACTTTCACCGCGCGCCAGAAGCTCTTCGACGTCGCCCGCGAACGTCAGGCCGGGCGCGATCAACGGCCGTTTTGCCTCGTCGCCTCGCTCACGCATCCGCACGATCCGTATGCGATCCCGCAGGAATACTGGGACCTGTACCGTGACGACGAGATCGATCTGCCGCGCACCTCGCTCACCGCGGAGCAAAGCGATCCGCACTCGCGGCGCCTGCGCGTCGTCTGCGAAACCGACCGCACGCCGCCCACCGAGCAGCAGGTACGCAATGCCCGCCACGCGTATTACGGCGCGCTGTCGTACGTCGATCGTCAATTTGGCGCCATTCTCGACGCGCTCAATGCCACGGGACTCGCGGACGACACCATCGTGATCGTCACCTCCGACCACGGCGAGATGCTGGGCGAGCGCGGCCTCTGGTACAAGATGACCTGTTTCGAAGGAGGCATCCGCGTGCCGCTGATCGTGCATGCGCCCAGGCGCTTCGCGGCGCATCGCGTGTCCGCTTCGGTATCGCACCTCGATCTGCTGCCGACGCTCGTCGAACTCGCGACCGGCGCGCGCCGCGACGAATGGCCGGACCCCGTCGACGGCCGCAGTCTCGTGCCGCATCTGCAGGGCGAGGGCGGCCATGACGAGGCGATCGGCGAATATCTCGCGGAAGGGGCGCTGGCGCCGATCGTGATGATCCGGCGCGGCGACTTCAAGTACATTCATTCGCCGGTCGATCCGGACCAGCTTTACAACCTTGCCGTCGACCCGCAAGAGCTCCTCAACCTCGCCACAAGCGCCGCATGGGCCGACGTGCTCGCAGCATTCCGTGCCGAAGCAGCTAGCCGCTGGGACCTGCCGGCCCTGCGCGAAGCCGTGCTGGCGAGCCAGCGGCGCCGCCGCTTTCATTTCGAAGCGACCACGCAGGGCCGCATCCAGTCGTGGGACTGGCAGCCGTTCAACGACGCCAGCCAGCGCTATATGCGCAATCACATTGAGCTCGACACGCTCGAAGCGATGGCGCGTTTTCCACGCGTGACGCCTTAGCCGCCGCGAACGCATCGAACCCATTGAACGAATCGAACGCATCTAGCGGATTTAACACACTGACCGAACCGGAGCCCACCATGAAACGACGTTGGACCTTCCTGCTTTCCACGCTATTAGCCTCGTTGTGCGGCTTCGCGAGCCTCGCGGCCCATGCGGCGGACCCGCAAAGCTGCACGCAGGTCCGCATGGCCGATCCGGGCTGGTCCGACATCGACGCCACCAATGCCGTCACCGGTTTGCTCTTAAAGGGCCTCGGCTATCAGCAAAACGTGTCGAACCTGTCGGTGCCGATCACCTATCAAGGCCTGAAGAAAGGGCAAATCGACGTCTTCCTCGGCAACTGGATGCCTGCCCAGGGGCCGCTGGTCAAGTCTTTCGTCGAAGAGCATTCGGTCGACGTGCTGCACGCGAACCTGACCAATGCGAAGTTCACGCTTGCCGTGCCGGACTATGTCGCCGCTGCGGGCGTGCATTCGTTCGCCGACCTGGTCAAGCACGCGGACCAGTTCGACGACAAGATCTACGGCATCGAGCCGGGTGCGCCCGCTAACCAGAACATCAAGAAGATGATTGCGGACAAGGCCTTTGGTCTCGGCGACTGGAAACTGGTGGAGTCGAGCGAGACGGGCATGCTGACTCAGGTGGAGCGGGCGGTGCGGGACAAGAAGTGGATCGTGTTTCTCGCATGGGAACCGCATCTGATGAACACCAGGTTCCATCTCGCGTATCTCTCCGGCGGCGATGCGTACTTCGGTCCGAACTACGGCGGCGCCACTGTCAATACGGTGACGCGAGCAGGCTTTGCCGGCCAGTGTGCGAATCTCGCGAAGCTGTTCCAGCAGGTCACGTTCAACGTAGACCTCGAGAACCAGATCATCACCAATGTGCTGCAAAACAAGGTGGATGTGAATACGGCCGCGCTTCGTGCGTTGCAGGCCAATCCTGAGCTGCTGTCAACGTGGCTTAAGGGCGTGACGACCCTTAGTGGTGCAGATGGCTTGCATGCCGTTCAAGCGTCTTTAGGGCTGCACTAGCGTCGAAAAGCGGCATTCGGCAAGCCGCATTTTGCATTCGGCATGACAAGTCGCCCCTGAAGAAGCGTCTCATGCCCGCTGCGCCGCAGCACGTCTTTAGCATTTTCCCTCGTTGTCGCAATCAGACCAATCGGCGTCGCCTTTGGTCGAGTTGGTGGAAATATGGGCTTGTACTGTCCCACCATCGTCGCGTGGGATTGCGTGGAAACGCGCGGCGAGCGCTGCAAAGACGGCGCGTCATTCCAGCAGGATCGGGCCGTTCCGCTACTGCTTGTGCGGAACGCTCTTCCCATCGACAAAGGCAAGAGAGAACGACACAATGAAAAGAAAGAATGCCGCAGCACTGTCCGGCGTAGCCTTCGCGCTCGCCAGCGTCCCCGCCGTCAGCCAGGCCCAGAGCAGCGTCACGCTGTACGGGATTCTGGATGCGGGTATCACCTACGTCAGCAATACCGGTGGCTCGCATGTCGTGAAGTTCGATGACGGCATTGCCTACGGCAACCGCATTGGCTTCAAGGGTAACGAAGACCTCGGCGGCGGCCTGTCCGCGGTGTTCGTCCTCGAAAGCGGTTTTCACCTCGGGACGGGCAAGCTCGCCTTCGACGGCGCCGAGTTCGGCCGCCAGGCGTATGTCGGGTTGAAGAACCAGTGGGGCACGCTGTCGTTCGGCAATCAGCTCGACCTGACCAATGAGATGGTATCGATCTACAACATCTCGGCATGGGGTAGCGGCTATGCGATCCATCAGGGCGACTTCGACCGCTTCAACGGCGACCGTCTGCCTAACTCGGTGAAGTTCCTCTCTAACGATATTGCGGGCTTTACCTTTGGCGGCTTGTATTCGTTTGGCGGCGTGGCGGGCGACTTCCACCAGGATAGCGCCTATAGCCTTGGCGCGCACTACGCGAACGGTCCGTTCACGTTGGGCGCGGCCTACACCCAACTGAACAATCCGTTCGGCATCTACGCGTTCGATCCGTACGCGATGATCGGCACGAGCACCTTCCTCGGCCGGCCGACGATCAGCGTCAACCCCACCACGGGCGCCATCACCGATCTCTATTCGAGCACCTCGTTCGCGGTCGACAAGCAGGGTACCTTCGGCGTCGGCACCAGCTATGCAATCGGCAATGTCACGCTGAACGCCAACTATACGTACACGACGATCAAGGCCTACGGGGAGTCGGCGCATATGCAGGTGGGCGAGGGCGGCGCGAACTGGCAGATCACGCCGGCTTTCAGCGCGGTTGGCGGCTACCAGTACACGAGCTTCGAGGGACACCACTGGAACCAGGGCACGCTCGGCCTGCATTACCTGCTGTCGAAGCGCACGGACGTGTATATCTCGGGTGACTACCTGAAGGCATCGAGCGGTGTGGATGCGGTGATCGGCTATAGCTTCACGCCGTCCACCACCAGCACGCAGTCGGATGTGCGGATCGGCATGCGGCATTCGTTCTAAGGGGAAGGCGGGCGGCGATGTGAGTCGCCGCCCCTGCTGCTGCCGCCTCCCAACGGACTGCGGTCGCTGCGCGGGCTCGCCCCGAAGCGCGCCCGGTAGGTGCGCGAAAAGTGCGACGGCGATTCGAAGCCGCACGCCACGCAGATTGCCGTGATCGTCATGTCGGTCTGCTGCAGCAACTCGCGCGCACGATTGAGCCGTAGCTGCTGATAGAAATGCGTCGGCGTGTCCTTGAGCGCGGCGCAAAACAGACGCTCGAGTTGCCGGCGCGTCACGCCGATCTCCAGCGCGAGTTCGGCCGGCGCGAGCGGGTCTTCCATATGCTGTTCCATCACGCCGATCACCTGGATCAGCTTGCGGTTGTGCACACCGTAACGCGCGGCGATTTCCATACGCTGATGGTCGGACCGCTGCCGGATCCGGCTGACCACAAACTGTTCCGAAACCGCCGACGCCAGCGCGGCACCATGACTGCGGCCAATCAGGTCGAGCATCATGTCGATGGACGCCGTGCCGCCCGCACACGTGATGCGGTGCGCGCCGATCTCGAACAACTCCTGACTGGCCGCGAGCGACGGATAGCGCTCGCGAAACGCCGATAGCGCTTCCCAATGCAAGGTCAGGCTGTCCGCTGCGCCGAAGAGATCCGCTTCGGCGAGGATAAAACTGCCGGTGTCGATCCCGCCCAAAGTCGCGCCTGCACGGTCCAGCCGTTTGAGCCAGCTACCGAGCGCACGCGTATAGCAGGCGAGCGGTTCGAACCCCGCCACCACGAACAGGGTTGACGCGTGCTTGACGGCGTCGAAGGCCGCTTCGGCGTTCAAGGAAATGCCGTTGCTCGCGGCCACCGGCGCGCCATCGATGCTGAGAATATGCCAGCGGTACAGGTTGTCGCGGAAGCGGTTCGCCACCCGCAACGGCTCGACCGCGGACATGAAGCCGATCGCCGAGAAGCCCGGCAGCAACAGGAACGAAATGTCTTCGGGCATCGTGCGGCGGCTCGGGCGTGGGCAAGCGGTTCGGGGGACGGCCAAAAGCGTAGCAAGCGGGACACGCGCCGGCAAGGTTCGTCAATATTCGCGGCTGCTAACGTCTGTTCATTGTGCCCCGGCAGGCGATGCTGCACCGCACCGGCCGCGCTGCTGGTTTTCCCTCATGGTCGCGACCAGGCAAGTACGGGTCGCTGACGGTCGCTTTGCGCAGAATATGGGGTTGTACTTTACGTCACACCACGCAGTCCAGCATGTCCGGTTGGCCGCCCGCTGTGCGGCCTGATTCGAAACACGCAGTCAAACGTGTCCGAAAGGGGAATCTCATGAAGTTAAGCGTCAAAGCCTTGTCCGTCTGTCGCGCGGCCGCCGTTGCCTCAGTGGCCGCCGCGGCCGTGTTGGCGCAGCCGGCCTTCGCGCAGGACCCCGAGTCCTGCCGCGCCGTGCGCTTTGCCGATATCGGCTGGACCGACATTACGTCCACCACTGCACTCGCGTCTACCGTATTCGAAGGGCTTGGCTATCAACCGGTGACGACCGTCGCCTCGGTGCCGATTTCGTTCGCGGGGCTCAAGACCAAACAGCTCGACGTCTCGCTCGGCTATTGGTGGCCGGTGCAGGAGAAGGCCATTGCGCCGTTCGTGGACGCCAAGGCGATCGACGTGCTGCAGCCGCCTAATCTGACCGGCGCCAAGGCCACCTTCGCGGTGCCGACCTACGAATACGATGCAGGCCTGAAGACCTTTGCCGATATCGCCAAACATCGCGCCGAACTCGACGGCAAGATCTACGGCATCGAACCCGGCAGCAGTGCGAACGCGGCGATCCAGAAGATGATCGCGACCAATCAGTTCGGTCTGGGCGGCTTCAAGCTGATCGAGTCGAGCGAGGCGGGCATGCTGGTGACGGTCGATCGCGCCGTGCGCGACAAGAAGTGGGTGGTGTTCCTGGGATGGGAGCCGCATCCGATGAACATCACCATCGACATGAAGTATCTGAGCGGCAGCGACGGCGTATTCGGCCCCAACGACGGCGACGCGCGCGTCTACACGCTGACCTCGACGGACTTTCTGACGCGCTGCCCCAATGCGGGCAAGCTCGTGAGCAATCTGCGCTTCACGACCCAACTTGAAAACGTCGTCATGCAATCGGTGATGAACAAGGAAAAGCCCGCCGACGCCGCCAAAGACTATCTGAAGAAGAACCCGCAAGTGCTCGACGCGTGGCTCGCGGGCGTGAAGACCTATGACGGCAAGGACGGCTTGCCGGCGGTGAAGGCGTATCTCGGCCTTTGAAGGACATAGCGACGTAGCGCATACGGACGTACCGGTGCAAAGCGCGTGAAACGCGGCGTACCCGCAACAAGCTGAACTTGCAAACGAACGAACCAACGAAACCAACAGGACTTGGCACGCATGAACCATGAAGTCATCGTGACCTGCGCGGTCACCGGCGCAGGCGATACCGTCGGCAAACACCCGGCCATTCCGGTGACGCCGAAGCAGATTGCCGAAGCCGCGATCGAAGCCGCGAAGGCGGGCGCCACCGTTGCGCATTGCCACGTGCGCGATCCGCAGACGGGGCGTGGCAGCCGCGATCCGAATCTGTACCGGGAAGTGGTGGACCGCATCCGCTCGTCGGGCACGGACGTGATCATCAATCTCACGGCCGGCATGGGGGGCGATCTCGAGATCGGCCCCGGTGAGGACCCGATGCGCTTCGGCGCGGGCACCGATCTGGTGGGCGGTCTCACGCGTCTCGCGCATGTCGAAGCGTTGCTGCCGGAAATCTGCACGCTCGATTGCGGCACGCTCAATTTCGGCGATGGCGACTACATCTACGTTTCCACCCCCGCGCAACTGCGGGCCGGCGCCAGGCGCATCCAGGAACTGGGTGTGAAGCCGGAACTGGAGATCTTCGATACCGGACATCTGTGGTTTGCCAAGCAGTTGCTAAAGGAAGGACTCCTTGATGCGCCGCCGCTGTTCCAGATCTGCCTCGGCATTCCGTGGGGCGCGCCAGCCGACACCACGACGATGAAGGCCATGGCCGACAGCCTGCCGCCCGGCGCGCATTGGGCCGGCTTCGGCATCGGCCGCATGCAGATGCCGATGGTGGCCCAGGCGATGCTGCTGGGCGGCCACGTGCGCGTCGGCCTGGAAGACAACATCTGGCTGGACAAGGGTGTGCACGCAACCAATGGCACGCTGGTGCAGCGCGCGGTCGAAATCATCGAGCGGCTCGGCGGCCGGGCGCTGACTCCGGCCGAAGGGCGCAGGAAACTGGGCTTGCCGGCGCGCGGCGAGCGGCAACTGGAACGCCGCGCAGTCGAACAATTCGCATGAAGATGCACAACCGACACCTCTTCGCAAAGGATCGTCAGCAATGGCAGTGATCGTCGATATCAGGACATTTGCAGCAATCGGGGCAGGCGTAATCGGCAGTGGCTGGGTGGCGCGCGCGTTGGCTCATGGACTCGACGTGGTGGCGTGGGATCCGGCGCCCGGCGCCGAGAAGCAGTTGCGCGACAACGTCGCAAATGCGTGGCCCGCGCTGGAGCGGGTGGGTTTGGCAGCGGGTGCGTCGCAGGACCGCTTGAAGTTTGTTAGTACCATTGAGGAATGTGTCGCGCACGCGGATTTCATTCAGGAAAGCGCGCCTGAACGTGAGGAGCTCAAGCTCGCATTGCACGAACAGATCAGCCGCGCGGCGAAACCGGAGGCGATTATCGGCTCGTCCACATCCGGTCTTCTGCCCAGCGACTTCTATGCGCGCGCCGTTCATCCCGAGCGCTGCGTGGTGGGGCATCCGTTCAATCCCGTGTATCTGCTGCCGCTCGTCGAAGTGCTGGGCGGCGAACGCACCGCGCCTGACGCGATAGAAGCGGCCGTCCGCATCTATCGTTCGCTCGGCATGCGGCCGCTGCGGGTGCGCAAGGAAGTGCCGGGCTTCATTGCCGATCGTCTGCTGGAAGCGCTGTGGCGCGAGGCACTGCATCTGGTCAACGAAGGCGTGGCGACGACCGGCGAGATCGACGATGCGATCCGCTTCGGTGCAGGCATCCGCTGGTCGTTCATGGGCACGTTTCTGACCTACACGCTGGCCGGCGGCGATGCCGGCATGCGCCATTTCATGCAGCAGTTCGGTCCGGCACTGGAGTTGCCGTGGACCAGGCTGGTGGCGCCCAGGCTCACGGACGAACTGATCGACCGTGTCGTCGACGGCACGGCGGAACAGGTAGGGCCGCGTTCGATCAAGGCACTGGAACGTTATCGTGACGACTGCATTACCAGCGTGCTCGCGGCGATTGCTGAGACCAAGGCGCGTCACGGTCTGCATCCGGACGAGTGACAGGCCGCGCAATACACCCGTAGAGGTTGATCTGCCGCACAATGGGCCGGTTGCGGGGCGCGCCGAGCCCGGTGCAGGCGCTGCGAGCGCACGTTGCCACGAACGAAGGAGAGAGGACTGAAGATGTCGCATAACCTGCCGCTGCCGGCGTATCGCGATACTGTACGCGCGGAGTGGGTCGACTATAACGGCCATGTGCGCGACGCGTTCTACATGCTGATTTTCAGCTTCGCGACGGACGCGCTGATCGATGAGATCGGTCTGCCCGATGCGGTGCGCCGCGCGCGCGGCCGTTCCATCTACACGCTGGAGGCGCATATCAACTACCTGCATGAGATCAAGGAGGGCGCTCAGGTGCGCGTTGAGATGCGATTGCTGGCGCATGACGCGAAGCGCCTGCATCTGTACCTCGAGATGTTTGCCGACGACGGCGCAGAGCCGGTGGCGGCAAGCGAACAGATGCTGCTGCATGTCGACACCGGCGGTCCGCGTTCGGTGGCGTTCGACGACGATGTCGCCGCCCGCGTGCAGGCACTCGCTACGGCGCATGCAGCGCTGCCGCCCGCACGCTATGCAGGGCACGTGATCGGTTTGCCGGCGAAAGCGCGCAGCTAACCGGCGCGTACGAAACAGCGGACTGCGAAGGAACGACACCATGCTGGAGCGTGAAATTGCGGCGTTCGTCGAACGGACCGAGACGATCTATCCCGCCAATACGGCAACGCTATCCGCCGCTCAACAGCGCGCGATCTACGACCGCTATGCCGCTGCCTTTACGCCGCCGTTGCCTGCGGGTCTACACGTGGAGAACGCGAGTTTCACTGCTTCATTGGGCCACTCAATCGGCTTGCGCTTGTACCGGCCGGCTGCGGCCAATCCCCAGCGGGCAGGCACGGTGCTGTACTTTCATGGCGGCGGTTTTGTGGTCGGCTCGCTGGATAGTCACGAGATCGTGACGGCGCGTCTTGCGGCCGATACAGGCCTCTGCGTGATCGCGGTGGATTACAGACTCGCGCCCGAACATGGCGTGCCCGCTGCGCATGACGACTGTCTTGAGGTCACTCTTGCGGCGCTCGCGGGCCGCTTGCCGTTCGCCTCGTTACCTGCGCCGTTACTGCTCGCAGGGGACAGCGCAGGGGGCAATCTGGCGGCGAGTGTGGCGATGGCGTTACGCGATCGCGGCACGGATGGGATGGCCGGCTTGGAGGGTGTGCATGGTGTAGCGCTGATTTACCCGATGCTCGGTGCCGAACCGCAACTGCCGGCCCGTGAAACCGAAGCGCATGCCCCGCTGCTCACGCTCGCTGACGTGTACGCTTTTCGGCGTCTTTACTGGGGTAATAGATGGGATGAAGGCCACGAAAACGCAGCCGTGCCAGCATGGACGCTACCGCTTCATGCAGACCGTTTCGACGGCTTGCCCGCGACGCTGGCGATAGGTGTCGAACACGATCCGCTGCGCGACGACGCGCGCGTGTTCGTCGAGCGGATCCAGGCTGCCGGTGGCGAGGCCCAGGCATGGTTGGGCGAAGGATTGGTGCACGGCTGTTGGCGCGCGCTCTCGACCAGCCCCGGCGTGCAACAGTTGCACGCCACTGTCTGCCGCTTCCTGCTCGACACGCTGCGCCGGCCAGACTGACTTCCGGCAGCGGCTTAAGCCGCTGCTTTCAATTCCCCAACTAGACTGCACAGCGTCTCGACGGAAATCATCGCGGAGGCGTTCGACGGCGCAGGGCGCTCGGCCGGTTTGAACACCGCGTCGCCGCGCCGGATCTTGCGACGCGACACCGCGCACGTACCCGACGTATGCGCGGAACGGCGGCGCCAGCGTTGCTCGCCGTAGTGACAGCGCCCAGGCTCGACCCA
The DNA here is from genome assembly GCF_900142845.1 of Paraburkholderia phenazinium. Taxonomy (NCBI): domain Bacteria; kingdom Pseudomonadati; phylum Pseudomonadota; class Betaproteobacteria; order Burkholderiales; family Burkholderiaceae; genus Paraburkholderia; species Paraburkholderia phenazinium. The sequence goes on along the minus strand of NZ_FSRU01000001.1, from coordinate 2,430,894 downwards.
GCGGATCACCAGCGTCGTGTCGGAGCGCTCCAGAATCTCGATACGTACGCCATTGACACCGTCAAGGGGGAAGGACTCTATGGTCTTCATGGTCGGCTCCGTATATGTGGTGTGCCGAATGTATTCCTGCGCGAGCCTGAGAGCCATTGTGCGCCAGTTGAAACACTGTTCTCTAAACAGCAACAATGCCACTTGACTTCAGCGAAGATACGAAAAGACGCGGGTTTGCGGGCGGGTTACTGCGCGTTTTTCTTATAGAGCGGATTTTTGCAACGCAGTGTTGTTTGCAGCGCGACATGCGATGACGTGCAATGAGGCTGCGAATGGCCGGATGGACGGCGCGGGCTCTGCGTCCTTTAAGATGTGAACATTGACGAGCCGAGCCGGGGCTAGTGTAGCTGGTTTGAGATTTTCCGGTCGGCTCGTGCACATATTTCACAGAGGTCATATGGTCACACGCCCGCCCGCAGCTACGCCTTCGCCCGAACCCGACACGCCGAGCCGCCGGAAAATGCAGCAGGTGGCCTCCGCCGTGCTGTATATCGGCCTGGTGCTGCTGGCTTTGTGGATCATCCGCGCTTTCCTGCCGGCCGTCGGCTGGGCCTGCGTGATTGCGATTGCGTTGTGGCCGGTGCTCCGCAAGATCGAAGATCACAGCTGGTTCACGGGACGCACCACGCTGATCGCCATCATCCTGACGGTGGCGATCGCTCTGCTGGTCGTGCTGCCGGTGGCGATCGGGATTGGTCAGGCGAGCCACGAAGCGCACGATCTGCTGGTGTGGTTCAAGAGCGTGCAGGAAAACGGCATCGCCATGCCGGACATCGTGCAGCGTCTGCCGTTCGGCTCGCAGCAGGTGGCGGCGTGGTGGCAGGCGAATCTTGCTCAGCCGCTGCGCGAGTCGCCCGCCATGAAGGGACTGCACGGCGAAGCGGTCGTCACCTTCGGCCGGCACTTCGGCGCGCGCGCTGTCCGGATTCTGGTGGTGTTCGGTTTTATGCTGGTCACGCTGTTCGTGATCTTTCAGGCGGGGCCGCGTCTTTCGGGTGCGTTGCTCAAAGGGGCGCAGCGCGCTTTCGGCAGCAACGGCGCGCAGCTTCTCGAACGGATGGCCGCCGCCGTGCGCGGCACCGTAGCAGGTCTCGTGGTGGTGGGGATCGGCGAAGGCGCGCTGCTTGGGGTGGCCTATGGTCTCGCCGGCGTGCCGCACGCCGCGCTGCTCGGCTTCGTGACCGCGGTCGCCGCCATGCTGCCGTTCTGCGCGCCCATCGTGTTCTGCGCCGCGGCGTTGTGGCTCTTCGTGCAGGGGATGGTGGCGTGGGCTATCGGCCTCGCTGTGTTCGGTTTCGTGGTCGTGTTCATTGCGGAACACTTTGTGCGGCCCGTGATCATCGGCAACTCGACTCGCTTGCCGTTCCTGCTGGTGCTGTTCGGGATTCTGGGCGGCGCTGAAACCTTCGGGTTGCTCGGTCTGTTTATCGGCCCTGCACTGATGACGGTGCTGATGGTGTTGTGGAAGGACTGGGTGCAATAGTTAGTGGTGGCTGGAGCGCTGGTTTGCGGTAGCTTCGGCTCGAGGTCCAACGCTGCGGCTGCGGCTGCGGCTGCGGCTGCGGCTCAGTCTCCGTATCCCGTTCCAGCGCCGTCTCCCTCGCCGTCTCGCGCGGCGCCCGTGTTGCCCGGCTAATGCTCCGGCGGTTGCTGCGCCGCCGGCTTCGCGCAGGCGAGCGTGTATTTCAAGGCGGCGGGTAGCAACGCGCTCCACACGGCCCACGTATGCGCGCCGTCGATGATGCGCAGCGCCGCCGGATTGCCCGGCAGCCGCAGGTTGGTATAGAGCACGGAGGCGTCGGCCTGGATCGTCAGGTCGTCGTCGCCGGCGCCGATGAACATCGGCAGCCGGTACGGGCCGCTCATATAGCGGTCCCATTGCGCCGGATAGTTGAGCGCGTGCCACACGTGCGGATCGAACTGACGCTCGCCGAACACGCCGACGCGGCGCGCGGCGGAGGCCGGCGGCGGTTCGTTCGGATAGATCGCCGGGCTCAGCAGCATGGCGCCGCAGAACTGCTCCGGCTGCGTCATCGCGTAACGCAGCGCGCCGAAGCCGCCCATCGAAACGCCACCGATCATCCGGCCGTTGCGCTGATTCGCCACCGCGTATTGCGTTTCAACCTCCGGCAGCAGGTCGCTGAAGAACGCCGTTTCCATTTTCTCCTTGCGATCCACGTACCAGTCCGTGCCGCCTTGCGGCATCACAATGACGACGGGCGGAATCTCCCTGTGTTCGATCAGCGCGTCCGCCGTGCTTTGCAGATGGCCCTGCGAGATCCAGTCATTGGCGTTGCCGTTGTTGCCGTGCAGAAGGTACAGCACGGGGTAGCGTGGACCGTTGAGCCGGTAACCGCTTGGCAGGTAGACGGTGTAGGACCACTCGCGTTCGAGCGCAGCCGCATGGAAACTGCGGCTGACGACCATGCTGGCGAGCGCGGCCGTGCTGCCGGCAGCGGTTGACGCCACCGCGGCCACGGCGGTGAGGGCGAGCGGGAGCAGCGCGGAACGTGTCAGTCTGAACATGGCGGTGAAAGAAGGGCCGCTGCGCGACGGTGCGGCTTTGATGCTAGCAGTCTCGCCGTTCAGCGTGGCGAGGCGGGATGACGCGTGATCTGGCCGGAACGCCCACCCTACGCGGCTTCACGGCGCTCAACTGGAAACGCCGCCCGTGGTCCTCGCGCGCCACGTCAGCATGCGTGCAAGCGGTTCGGACGCTCGCGCGACCATGAACAGCGCGCCGACCGCCACAGCGTCCGCGACGAGCCCGAGCGGGATGTCGAGATACCCGTCGGTGGCGGTGTACAGCAACGAATCCACCACCAGCGAGATCACGGCCCCCGCCACGAAGCACAGCAGCCCCTTGCGCCCGATCATGCCGACCCACGGCAGCCATCGCGCGAGCTTCTTCCCCCAGCCGAGCCGGATGAGATTGGCGACGAGCCAGGCGATCGCCAGAAAATTGCCTGCGCGCAGCCACGAAAGGTTCTGCTTGAAACTGGCGTCGAGCGGGGCGGGTTCGATAACCAGTTTGTAGTAGGCCGCGGCCACCACGATGCCGAACGCCAGCACGCTGACGAGCCATCCGCTCCGATGCGCGCTGAGCCTCTGATAAACCGGCTGGCAACGCGCCAGCACGCCAAGCACGAACAGCAGTTGCCAGGCGAGCGGGTTGAAGTCCCATTGCATGTCTTCGACGGCGGGCAGATAGCCGTTGAGCGACGGCGCGAGCGCCCACAGCGCGAGGCTGCCGGCCAGCAACCACCATGGCCGGCGGCGCGCCAGCGGCAGGACGAGCGGCACGCTCAGCGCGAAGAACGCATACATGGGCAGCACCGACGCCAGATACGGCTGGCGCCGGAATAGCAGGATGTCGCGCAGGGCGGAGAGGGGCGCGTCCATGAAGTCGTCGAGGTCGGTGATGGTCAGATTCGGTGCATCGACGCTGAAGGCGATCAGGACCGCACTGACCAGCAGCATCAGACCGGCCGTGACGAGAAAGGCGCGATAGATCTCGAACGAGCGCCGCAGGAAGCGCTGCCGCGCGGCTGCCTCGGTGCGCCGCGCGGCGAGCGTGGCGTAGGCGGTGGCCGTGGCGAAGCCGCCGAGGAACACGAATACCTCCGCGGCGTCGCACAGCGCATAGGCGTGCAGCGTGACGCGCGACAGGATGCTGCCGCCGATGTGATCGACTACGATGAACAGGAGGACCAGTCCGCGAAAGAAGTCGAGTTCGGGCAGACGGGAGGATGACTTTTGCATTGCGTATAACCGAGGGGAGTTCTGCTGGGCGAAGCCCATTTCTTTCGGAATTATTTCATGAACTTACGATTGAGTGTGCGCAAGCGGGCTCGGCCGATCGTAATAGGCCGTCGGGCGGGACAAACCGACCCCAATCCCTAACTGCAAAAATGCGCAATGCCGATTTCGCGCGCGTGGGCATTTAGCAACGATTTGCCGGGGGTCAACTTGTCCCAATGGACGGCCTACTATCGGTGTGCAAGCATCGTTTAACACTCGTGAACGTTAAAGCCCCAATGTAGGTGCTGCTGAAAAATAAGAAGAGCTTTCTCAAAGTTGGCTAGCGGTTGGCTAATGATTAGAGATTCGGGAGATCTTCATGAAAAAGAACATGATTGCGCTGGCTGTGACCGCAGCCGCCGCTCTGCCTGTGCACGCACAGAGCAGCATTACGCTGTACGGGGTGATCGACGAGGGCATCAACTACACGAACAACGCGGGCGACAAATCCGCCTACCAGCTGGAGAGCGGCTACGCGCAAGGCAGCCGCTGGGGTCTCAAGGGTTCGGAAGATCTGGGCAGCGGCCTGAAGGCCATCTTCGACCTTGAAAACGGTTTCGACGTGAACAGCGGTGCGCTTGGCCAGGGTGGCCGCATGTTCGGCCGCCAGGCGTTCGTCGGCCTGACGGCGGCCAATTACGGCACGATCACGCTGGGGCGGCAGTACGACTCGGTGGTCGACTATCTCGCCCAGGCCACGGCAAACGGGAACTGGGGCGGTTATCTGCTCTCGCACCCTTACGACAACGACAATACCGACAACTCGTTCCGCGTGAACAACACGGTCAAGTACACGAGTCCGGATTTCTCGGGCCTGCAGTTCGGCGGCACCTACAGCTTCAGCAACGACACCAACTTCGCCAACAATCGCCAGTACAGCCTGGGTGGCCAGTACACGAACGGTGGCTTGCTGCTGACCGGGGCCTACCTCGAAGCGAACAATCCAGGACTAAGCGCGGACGGCGCCATTGCGACCGACGACGCGAATTTCATCTCGGAGCGCTTGCGCATTTTCGGCGGCGGCATCAACTACACGTTCGGCGCCGCGACGCTGGGCTTTGCCTATACGAACACGAATGTCGGCGAGCCGTCCGCGACCGACACCTCGGTCTATGTGGGGGCGATCACGCCGCCCAACGGCGGCACGCTGACCGCGCTCAAGTTCCAGAACTTCGAAATCAACGGCAAGTACCAGTTCACGCCGGCCTTCTTTGTCGGCCTGCAGTACATCTATACGGCCGCGACCATGGATGCGACCTCGGGCAACGAGAATCCGAAATATCACACGTTCGGGCTGATGGCCGACTACAACCTGTCGAAGCGCACGGACTTCTATTTCCAGGCGGCCTATCAGAAAGTGGCCGGCGACAAGACCGATACCGTGCTGGACGACGCCTATATTCCCGGCTCGGCGGGTGTGTCGTCGAGCGCGAACCAGTTCGCGGTGCGCGCGGCGATTCGTCACAAGTTCTGAGCGGCCGGCGCGTTCAGGTCCGCACGCTATCTGGTAGCTGAAGAGAGAAACGGCCTCGGGGCCCTGTGGGTCCGCGAGGCCGTTTGCGCCTTTCGGTCAATTCAGACCGGCACACGGCGTGGATTTAACGCGCGGTGTGGCCGTAATTGGGTTCGGCGGCGCCGTTCACCGTCGTGCCGGGCAACGCGGGCGTGTGGTCGGCATGTTGCGCGACGGCCGGCGTTGCACCCGCGCTCGCAGGTGCGGCTGTGCCGGTACCGGTCGCCGCGAGACCGGGAACCAGTCCTTGCAACGACCCGCCGGAGAGACCGACTTCGTTCAGCAACGAATCGATCAACGGCGCATGCGCGCGATAGGCGAGGGCAGCGGACATGGCCTGCTCGGCCAGGTTGGTGCCATTATGTCCGGCCGACAGGCCCGAGCCGCCATCTGCACCATTGCTGCCGCCATTGCGATTGAGGCCGTCGACCTGGATGATCTTGATGCCGTCGATCGACTTCATCGGCTCGACGGTCTGCTGGATCACGGCCGGCAGCGCTTGCAGCAGGGCGAGCTTGAACTTGAGGCTGGTCTGGTCCGACGACAGCGCATTGATCGCGTCGTTGAGGGCGCGCTGCGCCTCGGCCTCGGCGAGGCCTTTCTTGCGGGCCGCTTCCGCCAGCTCGACGATGGCGGTGGCCTGCATCTGCGCGGCCTCGCGTTCGGCGCGCGCCTGGGTGGTGACATGCACGGCGCTGGTTTCGGCCTGCTGGGCCGCCTCGATCAGCGCGACCTGCTTGGCGCGGTCGGCTTCGGCGGTGCGGCGGGTGGTTTCCACCAACTGTTCGGCCTTCACGGCCTCTGCGAGCGCCTCGTTGGCGCGAGCCTGTGCCTGCGACTGCGCTTCCGATTTCGACGCAATCACAATGGCCTTGTCCTGCGCGGCGATTTCCGTGACCTTGGCTTGCTCGATGGCCGCCATCTGGGTCACCTTGGTCTGCTCGATCTCTTTCACGCGCACTTCGCGCTCGGCTTCGACCTTGCGCGTGCGCACGGCCTGTTCGCGCTGGATCTCCGATTCCTGCACCTGCCGTTCCGCGGCAATCCGGCTTTGTTCGGCTTCCTGATGACGCTCGGCTTCATACGCCGCGATGCGCGCGCTCTGCTCGGCCGTGCGGGTCTTCACCTGCTGTTCCTGCTCGAGCTTCATGAACGATTCCTGCTGCTCGATCTCGAGTTTCTTCGCGAGCGCATCGCGGTTCTTTTCGCGCACCGATACTTCGGTATCCTGCTCGACTTCGTTGCGTTCCTTGCGGCGCCGTTCGGTTTCCTGGGTGAGTTTGGTCAGGCCTTCGGCGTCGAACGCATTGTTCGGGTCGAAGAATTCCTTCGAAGTCTGGTTGAAGTTGGTCAGCGATACGCTTTCCAGTTCCAGGCCGTTCTTCGTCAGGTCTTCCGCGACGGTGTTCTGCACGCCCTGCACGAATTTTTCGCGGGCGTCCTGCAGGTCTTGCATCGTCATCTGTGCGGCGGTGGAGCGCAGCGCGTCGACGAACTTGTCGTCGACCAGCGCGCGCAGATTTTCCGGCGCATTGGTGCGTTGGCCGAGCGTCTGGGCCGCCGTCGAGACGCCTTCGGAGGTCGGTTTGACGCGCACGAAGAACGCCACCACCACGTCGACGCGCATGCGGTCCTTGGTGATCAGGCTGTCGCGCGTGGAGCGGCTCACTTCGAGCTTCAACGTATTCATGTTGATGGGTACGACTTCATGAAACACCGGCAGCACGACCGCGCCGCCGCTCATGATGACCTTTTGCCCACCGAGGCCGGTTCGGACGAAAGCGCGTTCCGCCGACGCGCGCACATACAGCCGCGCAAAGATCAGACCGATGACCGACAGGCCAATGACAACCGCAAGACCGGTGGCACCCCAGAAGAATATGGCATCCATGTTGTTCTTCAACTCCCATTAAAGAGGACTGCGTGACAAATCGGCAGGTACACCGCGCATGGCTGGCGGCGGCGAACCTGCGGGTAAAGCGGCTACAACAGATCTGGCCGAGGGTTGGCGATCGCGCGATACAGCGACCCGGACACCCGCGAGACGATCAATACGGTCGATCCCCGCGCAAAACGCGCTTCCGGATCGTCGGGTTCGATGCGCAGGTAATGCGGCTGGCCGTATTCGTCGACGAGGCGCGCTTCGGCAGGATTGCCGGGCGATGCTTCGCCTGTGACGATCTGGGCCGTGCGCCCGACAAAGTCGGCCTCGGAGAGGGCGGAGGTTTCGTTCTGCGGCAGATAGTGGCCCACGAGGCCGCCGGTCTGGCGCACGAACGGCAACGCGCCGAATGCGGCGATGAGCGCGGCGACTGGAGGCGGCAGCATGAAGCCGGCGAGCGCATGCAGCAGCGATTGCAGCACCAGCCCGACAATCGCGAAGCCGAGCAGGAACAGGATCAGCAGAATCAGCAGCGGCACCCGTCCGAGATGCAGCCAGCCGAGCAACTGACCGACGACGCCGGTATCGGCCGCCGCGCCGGAATGGTCGATGCCGAAGTGGCTGACCAGCATGCTGCCGGCGTGTTCAGTGACGCTGAGTCCGAACAGCAGGGTGATGCCTTCGAGCGCGCCGATAGCGATCATCAGTCCGATCGCGGCCACGAACGGGGCATTACCCGGTAAGAGAAGCGGAGTCATTGTTGTTGTGTTCCCCGAATGAATGCGTGGATCAGGCGTCCTCGCCGACCGGTCTGCCGTTCACGGCTTTCAGACGCGCGACGCGTTCGCTGATGCGCTGTTCCTTGTGCAGCGTTTCGAGCCGCCGCAGCAATGACGGATCGGCGCTGGCCGGCCCGGTATGCAGGCCGGCGACGCCGGTGGCGCCCGTCATGGTGCGGTTGAAACCCTGCTCGAGCTGGTCGGCGCGAATGCCCGCTGCCGCACCCGACACGCCGTCCACGCTGCTTGCGCGCTGCGCGACCGCCCGTGAGGCGATCATCTCGCCCAGCGCCTGCTCCATCTCGGCGCGTTTGGCGCGCAGACCGAGCAGATCGGATTCGGCCGCGCCGGCGTGTTCGATGGCTTCCTGCAGCGCCTGATTGAGCGTGCCGAGCTGGTCTTCCAGATCGATCTGCCGGCTGGCGCCCGCGTGCGTCGCCGCTTCGTCGCCTTGCGCCAGCGCCGTGGCGATGAGTTCGTTCAGGCGCTCGATTTCGTTGTTGACGCGCGTGATCGCCTTGGTGGCCTGGTGCCGTGCCGCTTCGTGACGGCCCAGCTCGATGCGCGCCTGGGCGATCACTTCGTCGAATTCGCGCAGGTACTGCTCCAGTACGGCCTGCGGCGTACGGCTTTCGAGCGAGCTGACCAGGGCATGCACGTTGGCCGTCAGCAGTCGTTTGACACGGTTACCCAGACGTTCTGTCGTCATGTTGTTTCTCCTGGATAAAGCGGGATATCGAGGGTGCGATGCGGTGCTTCGCGTTGCGGTGAGCCTGTCAGCCGGGCGGACGCGCAATCTGCACGACCTGCACGAGTTCCTGCAACTCCGCCACGTAGCGGTTCAGGACCGTGGGGTCGTAAGTGGGCGGCCGCTGGGTGACGGCGAGGCGCACCAGACCCAGCAGCATGCGCATGGCTTTGGCGGTGAGACGTGCCTCGATCTCACGCGCCATCTCGGCGACGCGCTTGCCCTCGGGCAGCGCGGTGACGAGGCTTGCCATCAGTTCCGGCAGTTGGGTGGTGAGGAGCGCAACGATTTCCGAATGCGAGTGCGTGGCGTGCTCGTAGGCCTGAGTGGCCTCCTGTAGCGGCCGCACCTGCTCGCGCATCAGGGCGGCACAACTGACGTAGTCGTTCTCGCCGTTCGCGCGACGTTGGGCGTCGGCGATCAGCGCACGGATCTTGTCGCTCGGGCTGGACGCGCCCTGCAATTGCAGGCTCGACAGCCACGCGAGGTCGTCTTCGGGAATGCGCACGGATACGGTTTGCATGACACAGCACCTGTTTCGGATTCGCTGAAAACCAGCATAGTACAAACGTATGCGTTTGTACACGTTTGTCACAGGGTTGTGTCAGCGGCGCCTCCTGAGGTATTCCGCATGCATAGATGAAAAGGCGCTGAGGCTTACTGGGCGGGCTTCACGGGGTTTTATGCCGCCTGAATGCAGTGTCGTTTTTTTTGCGGCTGTCGGCCGATGCGCAGGCTGTCGTGCAACTGCTCGCCCCACTCAACCCGCTCACCCCAGCAGATTCAATGCCGCATACTGCAGCAACATGATCGTCTTCCCATCCACGATCTCGCCACCCCGCACCATCGCCAGCGCTTCATCGATCGGCAGCTCCAGCACTTCGATATCCTCACCTTCGCTGGCGACACCGCCGCCGTCGCTCACCTTCGCGGCCGCGGCGTATTCGGCGACAAAGAAGAACAGCTTCTCCGTGACCGAACCCGGGCTCATAAACGCCTCGAACACCTTGCGCACCGCATGCACGCGGTAGCCGGTTTCCTCTTCGACCTCGGCGCGGATGCGCTCCTCCGGCGACGCGGCTTCCAGCAGACCGGCCGGCGCCTCGATCAGCATTCCATCGTGACCGTTGACGAACGCCGGTAGCCGGAACTGGCGCGTGAGCACCACCGTGCGGCGCACCGGCTCGTAAAGCAGCAAGGTTGCACCGTTGCCGCGGTCGTAAGTCTCGCGGCTCTGGCGTTGCCAACTGCCGTCGGCGCGCCGGTAGTCGAAGGTGGTTTTCTTCAGCACGTACCAGTCGTCGGACAGCACCTTGACGTCGACAATACGCACCCGGTCGGCAGTTTCGTTCATTGTGGCTCCATGAAAGCGCGGCCTCAGCCGCGAGATTTCATGTTATCGTGCAATATCGTGCAAAAACAAGATATTTCATGCATTGCGTGCCGGGTGCCGGTCCAGCACCCGATGCACCGACCCATCCGCATTTAACTTCGCCTTATCCCATGCTGACATCGCAAAGAAAGCAGTTGATCCTCGACGCGCTCAAACGCGACGGCCAGGTGATCGCCAAGAGTCTGAGCAGTGAATTTGCCGTGTCGGAAGACACCATTCGCCGCGATCTGCGCGAACTCGCCGCCGATGGCTACCTGCAGCGCGTACATGGCGGCGCATTGCCGGCGTCGCCGGCTGCGGTGGATCTGGCCGGGCGGCAAGGCATCGAGTCGGCGTCGAAGGCGGCCATCGGCAAGGCCGCGGCGCAGATGATCGTGCCCGGCCAGATTGCGATCGTCGACGGCGGCACGACCGCCGTGCAACTGGTGCGCCATCTGCCGCTGGATCTACGCGCGACGATCGTCACGCATAGCCCGACCGTTGCCGTCGAACTCGGCGATCACGCGGGCGTGGAGGTCATCATGATTGGCGGGCGCCTGTACCGGCATTCGATGGTCAACGTCGGCGGCGCCGCTATCGAGGCGCTGAGCCATATTCGTGCGGACCTCTATTTCATGGGCGTGACCGGCGTGCATCCCGAGGCCGGCCTGAGTACCGGCGATCTCGAGGAGGCCTACATCAAGCGGGCGCTGGCGGCCCGCGCGGCCGAAACGGTGGTGCTGGCGTCCGCGGAGAAGCTCAACGCGGCTTCTGCGTTCATGATCGCGGAAGCGTCGGCGGCTCATGCCATCGTGGTCGAGAAGGAAACCGCGGAGGCGCTCACGGCGCCGCTCGAGGCCTTGGGTATCGCGATCGTGCGGGCGTGAGACAGCCGTAGCGGCGGCGCCTCAAATATATCAGGATTCCAGATCAATTAGCCCTTTCATATCGAATCCGTTATTTGAGAGATAGCGGACAATTTGTTACTCATTCTCCGTCCAACAGGGCGATAATCCCGCGCTTTGCCTCGTTATTGCAGGGCAGGGAAGTTGGCAACACCAGCACGTTCACGAGCAGTTCAAGGTCAATCAGATCGACTGCGGCGGCGCCGATGTTCTGCGCCGCCGCACGTCGCCGGTATGCCCGGACGAATGCGTCCGGGATTCGCCTGATTCTCAACGCGGTGTGTCGTCACAGGCTTGCGCAGCCTGTGGGGATCACGCGCGCGTCGTGCTGCCCGCTGGCGTTGCCGCCGTCGTTCACTAAAGGAGAAGTCCATGGGGAAACTCGACCTTTCGCGTCGCAGTTTTCTGAAGGCCAGCGTGCTTGCGGGCGTATCGGTGTATATCGCGCCGATCGGCAGCCGTGCGTTCGCTGCGTTGTTCGAAGACAGAATTCTCACGCCGGTTCAATGGGACGCGGCCAATGGGCAGGCCAGGTTCCGTATCGACGGCATCGCCAAGGTGACCGGCGCGAAAGTGTTCGCGCGCGACGTCCGTGCCGCCGACATGCCGCATTGGCCCAAACAGCAGGCGCATGCCTTCATCCTGCGCACGACTCAGGCCGACCGCCTTTACGAAGGCTTCGACCTGGCGCTGCTGGGCGACGAACTGCAGCCCGACCGCATCGTCACCGCGGACGATCTGACGCGCGACCGCCTGATCTTCCCCGCCTTCTATGGCGACGACATGTTGCTGCCGCCGGGCAAGACGCCCGCGTATCTCGGCCAGGCGGTGGCGATCCTGATCTATCACGACTTCGCGCGTTTCCGCTTTGCCAAAGACCGGCTCAAGTTCCACGACGAGATCATCCGTTACGGCGCGCAGACGGGGCCGCTCGAGCGCGATCCGTGGGGCACGTTCCGCTTCGTGCGCGTGGGCGGCAAGACGCCTTATGACGACGACACCTTCTCGAGCCTGAAGAATGCGCCGGTGTTTCCGAGCATGATGCGCAAGCATCAGCCGGTCTGGCCGGACGGCAAGGAACACGGCAAGCTCGACGAGCAGGGCATGTTCTACGCCGGACAGATCCAGCAGGAGCTCGAACATCCGTCCGCGGACTGGCTGGTGATGGAGCGCGAGTACAACACGCAGTCCATCGACACCGCCGCGCTCGAACCCGACAACGCGAATTGCTGGTATGACGCGGCGACGCAGTCGCTGCATATGGTTGTGCCGACCCAGGCGCCGCAGGAAGTCGCGGACAGCGCGGCGGGCATGGTGGCGAAGTGCGCGTTCCCGGTGAAGAACCTGTTCCTGCACCCGTGCTACACGGTCGGCTACGGTTCGAAGGACCACTTCAACGTGCCGTTCTACGGCCTCGTCACCGCCATGTATGCGGGCGGTCGTCCGGTGCGTCTTGCCAACGACCGCTACGAGCAGTTCCAGACGTCGCTCAAGCGTCACGCGTTCAAGATGCATTACCGCATTGCAGTCGATAAGAAGACCGGCCTGCTGCAATCGTTCAAGGCCGAGATGGAAGCGAACGGTGGCGGGCGCTGCAATTTCTCGCCGTCGGTGGCGATGGTCGGCGCGACCGCGGCTCAGTCCATCTACTACTTCCCGAAGAACGACCTGGCGGCCGTTGCGATTGCTTCGCGTGCCATCGACGCGGGTTCCGCGCGCGGCTATGGCACGCTGCAGAGCATGGCCGCCACGGAAATGATGGTCGACGAGATGGCCGCGCAACTGGGCATCGATCCCATCGCGTTCCGTTTGAAGAACGCGTTGCGCTCGGGCATGAAAAACACCCAGGGCGCGGTGCCGGCCGGCGCGATTCGTGTCGACGAAGTCCTGCAGAAAGCGCAGGTGCATCCGCTGTGGGTGAATCGCGCGAAGAAGAAGCTCGAATACGAACTGCTGCATCCGGGCAAGCGCTATGGCGTCGGCTTTGCATGCGTGCAAAAGGACTTCGGCACGGGCGCCGAAGCGTCGCTCGCAAAGGTCGAGTTCAGCGCGGACGGCAAGATCAGTCTGCATCACAGCGCCGCTGAAATCGGCACGGGCATGTCCACCTCGCAAGCGATTGCGGTGGCGAAGTGGCTCGGCATGCCGGCCACCGAGGTGCGCGTGGCCGTCACCGACTGGCCCGATCTGCCGGTCGTCACGAGCGGCGATCCGTACATGATGTCGCAGGCCGAGCAGGACAGGCTGTCGGCCAATCCGCGTTGGTCGCCGAATTACTCGTCGCCGTCGAGCGCGACCAACTCCGCGTTCTATTTCACGCACAGCACGCGCGAGGCCGCTCGCGTCGTCTTCACGCACGGCCTGTGGCCGGCGGCCATGGCGATCTGGACCCAGGGGCCAGGCGGCGGTCAGGCGGCGCCGCTGGTGGTGCGCATCGAGGACGCACGCTGGGTCGACGGCAAGCTGTCGGCGGCGGGACTCGAAGCGCTGCCGTTTGCGCAACTCGCGAAGAAGGCCCACGAACTCGGACTCGTGACGGGCGCGGCGGTGCACGTGTTCAACCGCTGGCAGTGGACCGAGGCGGAGTTCGCGATCGACGGCGGCCTCGAGCGTCTGCCGGTCGATGCGCTCTCGCTGCGCTACGGCGATAACGCCGCCGCCGACAAAAAGAAGCAGCAGACCACTGCGAATCAATACCGCGTGCTCGATCGTCAGCGCGTGTTCATTCCGCCAGTGCAACGTAACAACGCGGCGGTCACATATTACAGCGCGGTCGGCACGCTGGTCGAGCTGGCCGTGCATGAAGCGAGCGGCAAGGTCGAACTGCTCGCGCATCACTCGATCATGGAGTGCGGCAACCAGATCGCGCCGCAGCTCGTCTCGGGCCAGTTGCAGGGCGGTCTCGCCATGGGGATCGGCCACGCCCTGCACGAGTACCTGCCGCTCTACGAAGACGGTCCCGGCAACGGGACATGGAACTTCAATCGCTACCAGTTGCCACGTGCGAAAGATGTGGCCGTCTGGACCCAGACCGGCGAAGTGCTGCCGCCGCTCACGGAAAGCGATCCGCCCAAAGGTATCGCGGAAGTGGTGATGATCCCGGTTGTCGGCGCGCTCGTGAACGGTATCGCGCATGCCATTGGACATCGTTTTAGCGACCTGCCGGTTACCCCGCAAAACATTCTGGAGGTGCTCGCATGACGACGGCCCTGAATCAAACACCCGGCCGCGCCGCCAGCGCCGCGCCGGCCTCGGATGCCGCCGCGCAAACGGCGAGTGCGCCGGTCGTGGAACGGCCGCTGACGCAATTCCGCGCGCAACCGCTGACGCTCAAGGTGAACGGCCGCGACGTGACGGTGCAGGTGCCGACCGGTCTGATGATGATCGACCTGCTGCACGAATACCTCGATCTGACCGGTTCGCGGCTCGGCTGCGGGCAGGGCGTCTGTCACGCCTGCGTGGTGATTCTCGACAAGCCGGATGGCACGAGCGAGGAAGTTCGCACCTGTATCACGGGCGCGAATTTCTTCGACGGCAAGTCGATTCGCACCATCGAAGGTCACGCGCAGCGCAACGGACAAGGTGAGGTAGTCGCGCTGTCGCCGATCCAGCAGAAGTTTCTCGAACACTTCAGTTTTCAGTGCGGCTACTGTACGCCCGGTTTCGTCAATGCGGCGACGGTGCTGATCGAACGTCTGAAGCGTCAGCCGGTGGCGCGGGACCAGGTAGAGGAAACCATCACCGACGCGCTGAACGATCACATCTGCCGCTGTACGGGGTATGTGCGCTACTACGAGGCGGTGAAGGACGTGGTCATGACGATGCCGGGACTCGTCAAGGACGCCGCATGAGCCTGCGTTTCCTGACCTCGCACCTCTCGCACCTGAGCTTGCGCCCGCGCCTGTGCCTGTGCCGCGTTGCGCTGCTGTTGAGCGCCGCGCTGCTGGCTGCATGCGGCGACCATCACGACAACACCACGGCAGCGACGAGCGCCACAGCACTGGGCGCCGCGCCGGCAAGCACACCGGCTGACGGACAAAGCGGCGCTGCGGATCAACTGGTTCGCGGCCGCTACCTGGTGAAGGCTGCTGACTGCGCGGCCTGTCACACTGCGGCGGACGGGGCGCCGTTCGCCGGCGGCGTGAAGCTCGCGTCGCCATTCGGCACGTTTTACGGCACGAACATCACGCCGGACCAGGACCACGGCATCGGCAAGTGGAGCGCCGACGATTTCTACAAGGCGCTGCATGACGGCGTGTCGCCGGACGGCCAGTTGTATCCGGCGATGCCGTACACGTCGTACCGCGAGCTCTCGCGTGCCGATAGCGACGCCATGTATGCGTGGCTGATGGCGCAGAAACCGGCGGCGGTGGCTAACCACGCGCCTGACCTGTCGTTCCCGTTCAACCTGCGCTTTGCCGTGCGCTTCTGGAACATGTTGTTCCTGAAGGACGCATTGCCCGATGCATCGAAGGGCGGCTCGGCCGACTGGAACCGTGGCCGCTATCTGGTCAATGCGCTCGGCCACTGCGCCGAATGCCACACGCCGCGCGGCAAGTTCGGCCAGCTCGATCAGGCGTTGCCGCTTGGCGGCGGCGCGCTCGGGCGTGTCGTCGCGCCGGATATCACGCCGCACGGGTTGGCTGCCCGCGGTTGGACCGCGGCGGATCTGCAGACCTTCTTCGCAACCGGGGTCGCGCCGCAAGGCTCGGCCTTCAGCGAGATGTATCCGGTCGTGCATCTGAGCAGCCAGTATCTGAGTCGCGACGACCTGCGGGCGATGTCCACCTATCTGCTCGGCGATCAGCCGCCGGCGCCGCAGCCGCTGCAGTCGGTCTCGGCGGATGCTGCGCAACTGGCCGCCGGCCGCAATGTCTACCTCGCGGTGTGTGCGGGGTGTCATGGCCGCGACGGCGAGGGCAAGCCGCACGTCGCCGTGCCGATGCACGGCAATTCGACGGTGCGGCAAACCGATCCGCATAATCTGATCGTGGCGATGCTCGACGGCATCGGCGCGCAGGATTTCCCCGGCCTCGAACGCATGCAGGAGATGCCGGGTTTTGCCGGGCAACTCAGCGACGAAGAGCTCGCGCAACTGGCGAGCTATCTGCGGGCCAACTGGGGCGGTCAGCCGGCCGATGTGACAGCGGCTGCCGTCAAGGCCTTACGCTAGGCGGCCGTATGAGATGATGGCGATACCGTTGCCACCCGCGTATCGCCATGCCGCCATCCAGCGCAACACGGGCTACCGCGCTTTCGCTGAACAGCGTCGGTAGCATTCTCGCTTCCATGTTTTGCTTTGCTGTGGTGGATGCCCTGGCGAAGACGGTCGCGCTGCAATATCCGGCCAATGAGGTGACGTTCTTCCGCATGCTCTTCGGTCTGGTGCCGGCTTTCGCGATGGGCTGCCGGGGGCCGCTTTCCATGACCGCGCGGCTGGCCAGCATCGATCTCAAAGGGCAGACGGTGCGGTCGCTGACGCTGCTCGGCGCCTCGGGTTTGTTCTTCGCCGGCTTGCCTTACGTGCCCTTGGGTGAAGCGGTCGCACTCGCGTATTCGGAGACGCTGATCGTCATCCTGCTTGCGCCGCTGATCCTGAAGGAGCGGTTGACGGGCAGCGGCGTGGTCGCGGCGCTGGTCGGATTCTGCGGTGTGTTGCTGGTGGTGCGGCCGGGCGGCAGTCAGTCGAGCTGGCTCGGTCCGATGTTGCTGCTGATGAGCGCCTTCTGCGGCGCGCTTTCCATCGTGCAGATCAAGCGCATCCGCTCTACCGACGATTCGGTGACGACGGTGCTGTTTTTCACCCTGGTGGGCACGGTGGTGACCGGCCTGACCCTCGCATTCAACTGGCGAACACCGTCCATGGATGCGCTGTTGATCATGGCGCTGCTCGGCGCGTTCGCGACCGCGGGACAGATTCTGATGACCGTCGCTTTTCGCCAGGCGGATGCGGGGAAGCTGGCGCCGTATAACTACACGAGCATCGTGTGGGCGGCGTTGTTCGGCTATGTCGTTTGGGGCGAGACCATTCAGCCGCTGTCCCTCGCGGGGATTGTGCTGATTGTCGGCAGCGCGATTGCGGTTGCAGTTGGCCGGAAAGATGAGGAGGGGCCGCTTGCGTGAGGAGTCTGAGGGCAGCGTGCGTGTCGCGGTCGTTACTCTGGCTGGAGCGGAGACGCGGTTTCCCTTGAGAACCGGTATTCGCGCGCATTCCGGCATGCCAATCGATTCGCTTCTCTGCAGCCAGGTTCGCATGCCGCAACCTCGCGCCGTGGGAATCGCCAATACTGCGGCGATCCCCATTTGCCGACAAGGTGACGACGATGCTGCGGACCGGCCCCGCGACCCCCTCGCACGACGCGTCGATCCAGCAACAGACTGAATCGCACAATCAGGCGCCCACCGTCGACAGCGGGCCGTCCGCGGAGGGAAACGCTCACGCTTTATCCAGTCTGGTGGATCTGCAGCGCAGCCGGAGCCGGTCGCCCGAGCATCATGACGCGCCGGGAAGAGCGGGCAAGCGGAACTGGTCGCAGAGCGATGCGTCGACGGTTCCGGGCAGCGCACATCACGATGACGATGCGCATGACCAGCCATTCAAGAAAACCCGCCTGGAGGCTGACGCGCCGGCGTTATCCAGCGCATCGCTTAACGACCATCCCGTTGTGCAGAAGCCAGCGGTCCATAGGCCCCGCTTGTGGACCCATACGCCGCCGCTGCCGGGCGCAAGCAGCGTAGCCGCAGTCTCCCAAGGCGAGGGGGCCGGCAAGGGCGGGTTTGGCGGCAAGGTGATCGACGTTCCAGACCTGCCCATGTTGTCGCATGTTCCGAACGGTGAGGAAACCGCGGCAATCGGGGCACACATCAATCAGGCACTGCAGGGCAAACACGGTGACGTTCGAATGTTTGGCTATCACGTCACACCTGAGGAGTACGTCGACTCGATACGCAACGAGGGCTTCTCCGCTGAGAAGAATGAGGGCAAATCCGGTGGCATCGCGAATGCGAATATCCACGGGAAAGGTTTATATACGTCGCGCAAGCCCTGCAACGACTACGTGATGCCGGATAAGACCTACGTCATGTTTGCCGTGGTCGTTCCAAAGAAGCTCGAGTTCAAGCAGACGCAGCGACCCGCGGGCAAGGCGTGGGGCAGTGAAAACCACACGGGAGGCGCACCATCCGGCGACTACGTTGAAAGCACCAGTAGCGAAGACAAAATCCATCCAGACGCCATCGCAAAGGTGGGCCTGGTCCCGATCGCCCGCATCGAACCTTCGATGTCCCCGGAACTCCTGGCAATGCGTCCGACGGCTGCGACGAGCGGGCAACCGCCCCGCAACGTCACGCCGGAACTTCACAACTGGGTCTCGGAGAAAGTCGGCAATGATCCGTCTTTCAAGGCCCTTGGGGCTTTAGACGATGACGCGCGGCTCGACAAGCTGAAGTCTGTCTCGGACCAGTTGATGACGCTTCCGGACAAGCACCCCGACGCCACCTCGAGATTGTTGATGATGGATTTGAAGAAGCGATTTTAAAAGTACGCGTGAAGCTCGCCTCGCAGCGGGGACTGCGAGCGGCGGTTAGTTAAATGTCCGTTAGTTATCCCGATCAGCGGCAAAAGCGATATCTTTCTGTGCCTCCAGCGAGCCCAGCCGCTCGGCCAGCGCCTTGCCGATCGACGCGTAGGCCGTACTGCCCAAGGTCAGCCGCAAAGGCGGGCGCTCGGCATCGGCCGCGTCGATCATGGCATCGACCGTTTTGACGGCATCGCCCTTGAGTACGAATGTGCCGGACGACACGGCTCTGCGGACCTCACCGGCCGGCGTATTGTCATAGCACGCCATGGGCTGCGCGTGATCCAAACCCTGGCGGAAGTGGGTGAGGGTCGGGCCTGGCTCAACGATCACGAAATCGATGCCGAAGGGCGCGACTTCCTGCGCCACCGATTCGACAAAACCTTCGATCCCCCACTTGGTGGCGTGGTAGAGGCTGAAGTTCGGATAGGCGATCTGTCCGCCCTCCGACGACACTTGCACGATACGTCCGCCACCTTGCTCGCGAAGGTAGGGCAGCACGGCACGGATGAGCTGGATCGAACCGGTCAGGTTCGTGGCGATCTGCCGCTCAAGCTGCGCGTCGCTCAGTTCTTCGGCCGCACCGAAGAGGCCATAGGCGGCGTTGCTGACCACCACATCGATGCGCCCCATACGCTCGAAGGCATCCGCCACGGCGATTCGAATGGCCTCTACGTCCGTCACATCGAGCGAGAGCACATGCAGGCGATCGCCGTGTTGGGCCCGCAATTCGTCCAGCGCTGCGGGTTGCCGCAAGGTTGCCACCACCCGGTCGCCACGTTCCAGCAAACGTTCCGCGAGGATACGGCCGAGGCCGGTGGATGTGCCCGTAATGAACCAGGTTTTGGCCATGATGTGTCTCCAGCGAAGGGAATAAGTGAGCTGTCGATATCCATGCTATGGCGTTATCATTGTTGGCACAATTACCTATTAATCGCATGAGATGGTGAAAATTAGCCACCAATGAACAAGCCGACACTGACCGATCTGCGAGCGTTCATGGCCGTCGCCGAGCACCGCAGCTTCCGGCAAGCTGCCGATCTGCTCGGGATCACGCGCTCCACACTGAGCCATGCCATCCGCGGCCTGGAGGACAGCGTGGGCGCCCGTCTACTGCATCGAACGACGCGCAGCGTGTCGTTGACCGAGGCGGGCAAGCGTCTGCTGGGCCGTCTCGATCCCCTGATGAGCGATCTCGATGCCGCCCTGGAGGAAGTGGCCGGCGAGCAAGGTCTTACTACGGGTACGCTGCGCATCAATGGCGGCGAGAACGCGATTCGCTTGCTGCTGCAGACTGTTGTGCCTGAATTCCTCAAGCGCTATCCCGGTGTCGAACTTGACCTGGTGGCGGAAGGGCGGCTGGTGGACATTGTCGAACAGGGTTTCGATGCGGGGGTGCGATTGGGCGAGGCCGTGCCGAAGGACATGGTGGCGGTTCGTCTGGGCCCCGACATCCGCTTTCTGGCGGTCGCGTCGCCGGCCTATCTGGCGGTTCATCCTGCGCCGAAGGTGCCCGATGGATTATCGAAGCACCAATGCATCCGCCAACGTCTGCCGAGTGGCAAGCGCTATCGCTGGGAGTTTCTCAAGCGAAGACAGGAAGTGGCGATCGACGTCCCCGGCGTCCTGACGCTGGACAACAATCAGTTGATGGTCGAGGCGGCGCTAGACGGCCTGGGCATCGCCTACGTACCCGAACCCTATGCGCGTGACGCGTTGGACGATGGGCGCCTCGTGACGGTGCTGGAGGACTGGTGTCCGGTGATCCCAGGCCTGTTCCTTTACTTTCCCGGCACGCGTCATATGCCGACGAGTTTGCGGGCATTCATCGACATGGTTCGAACAGGTGCCGCCTGAGCGCAACTGCGCGACCACGCGAGACGTATGTCGGGATGAAAACCGCACGCTCGCGAGCGGCGGCCGCCGGTACGAAAACATCCGGCATCAAAGCGTATTGCGAGCCGGCTGCAACGTGACCGCGGCGTCGTGGTCTCGCTCATGATTGCGCGCGCGGCGCGTGCGCCGGACAGCTCGCATCTTGCGAAGGTGTCGAAGCGCCTTGCGCGCCGCGCTTGCCGCGTCCGCTAAGCGCGCAATGGATCCTGCGACGAAGACCAGGAACAACGCACCCACAATCAGGGCATATGCAGTGACGGACATCACCGCATAGCGTGCGTTGTCGTCGTTGCTGTGGTCCGCCCATACATCGGGCAATTGAAGCAGGATAAATCCGGCGCCGGCAGCGAGCGATGCCCACAGCAGAAACACGGCAATGGAAAAGAGAAAGAAGCAGAGGCTGCGTGTGATGCCACCCGCGGCGCGTAGATAGCTCATGATCGACTCCAAGAATGGTTCTGCCCGGCGTATTTACCGGATGCAACCGGCCCTGATGTCTTGATTACGGCACGTCGAACCTATGGCTTTATGTCGAACAGGCGCTTCAAATGTGCTGAATCGGCGACGCGCGCCGCCGGTCATATAAGATGCGATGTCGATTAAACACATTGCATGCAAGCCCCCAAAATTCGGGGCAGGTGGCTGGGTCGTTCTGGATCGGAAAGTGATTAGGAATCCACGGTAATCACCAGTCCATGTGAAAACCCTCACCTTGGCCTCTCGGTGAGGTGTGGCATGCCGCATTCCAACAACGCTCCGGCAGACGAGATCCCCTGCTCGAATCCCTCATCCCCGCATGAAAAATTCGCACAACGCGAATCACCCAGACAGATACCGTGCCCAACTATCGGACATCGCGCGCGTCACCCTCCGCACCATTCAAGTTTTCGCGGCATTTGCCGTTAAAGCAAACGTTATCGTGGGCGCGATTCCGCGATACCGTTCGTAAGGATTTGTATCAGTATGTTCAGACGGCTCGTTTTTTGTCTGAGGCATTTTACAATTCCGCTTGAATTTTAATCGTCTATCTGGCCCCGTTTGCAGCAGAAGGCCTCACGTTTGAGAGGTTTGGCGCACGAGCGTTAGATAGAGGGCAGGGCACGAGTGACGGTCGCACGAGGCGGCTTTCCGTGTCGCGAGATCGCAGCGCTTCGGATGAATGCGCGCATCGCACGCGACGCGGGAACGCTCGGGTCTGCCTATGAACAAGGCAGGAGTCGAATTTGTTAAGAAGTCGTTTCGACAAAACCATGATGACCGGCATTGCCGGCGTCTGGGTCGCGGTGGCAATGAGTGGGTGTGTGAACGTGGCACAGCAGGGCGCACAGGCGGGTGTGGCAGCCTCCGGGGTGCCGGCGGCATCCTCGGCTGCGCCGGCGAGCGCAGCGTCCGATGCGGCGGCGTCCGCGGCAGCGCTGCAGGCCTCGGCAGCGGTTGCCGTGGCCAAGGCGAAGAAGAGCCCGCCGCTCGTGTATCGCGTGCGGCGCGGCGACACGCTGAGCCATATTGCGCAGCACAATCACTGCAGCGTCAAGGAGTTGCTGGCCTGGAACCAGCTCAAGCCGTCTACGCGCCTCAAGCTGGGACAGGTTCTGCATGTGGCGTCGCCGGAGACGGTGAAAGAAGCGAATGCGGCGGCGGCTGCAGCGGCCGCTGCGCAGGCTGCGGCGGCGCAAGCTGCGGCTGCGGCGAAGACGGCTGCCGCCGCGGTGCCGGCTTCGAATGTGGCGGCAGGCGCGGCAGCAAGCGCGACAGGAGCCACGGCCGCACATGCTGCGGCTGCGACAGCGGCCTCGGCGACGACAGTCCCTCCCTCTGCATCAACCCCCGCTACCGAGTCCCCCGCGCCCGATGCGGCGCAGACGCGTGAAGTGGACGCCGAGATCGGCCGTCACGCCAAGCGCGTGACGTTGGCGTGGCCCGCGCAAGGTACGGTGGTGCAGGGGTTCCAGCCGGGCGAAACACGCGGCATCGAGATCGGCGGCAAGCCGGGCGATCCGGTGCGCGCCGCCGCGGACGGCAAGGTCATGTACGCAGGGACAGGGCTCAACGAATACGGCAGCCTGATCATCGTCCAGCACAACAAGGATTTCCTGACCGCGTACTCGCACAACCGCAAGCTGCTGGTGAAGACCGGCGACATCGTGCGTCAGGGGCAGGAAATCGCGGAGATGGGCAACGAAAACAACTCGCGCGTGTCGGTGCTGTTCGAGGTGCGCCGCGACGGCAAGCCGGTTGATCCGATGCCCTATCTGCCCGGCAAGCAAAGCTGAGTCTGCGCGCAGCAGGTTGAGGCAGCGCCGGCGTCCTGATGGACGGCCGGCGCTTGTGCTCGGCTCTCCGGTTCGCGCAAGGCGGACTCAAAGCAGGCACTGGCCCCGGCGCTTGATTCGCCGGGCGCCAGTGCTTCGTCACGTGCCTGTCAGTCAGAACGTGTCGCCGGGGACGCGTACCCAGCCTTCCATCAGCACCCGGGCGCTGCGGCTCATGATGGCCTTCTTCACGACCCATTCTCCTTCCACCTGAGTCGCTTCCGCGCCCACGCGCAGCGTGCCGGACGGATGGCCGAAGCGCACCGCCTCGCGTTCGCCGCCACCGGCGGCGAGATTGACCAGCGTGCCCGGAATCGCGGCCGCCGTGCCGATCGCCACCGCGGCGGTGCCCATCATGGCGTGGTGCAGCTTGCCCATTGACATGGCACGCACCAGCAGGTCTACGTCGCCCGCGCTAACGGGCTTGCCACTGGAGGCGACATACGCGGTGGGCGTGGCGACGAAGGCGACCTTCGGCGTGTGCTGCCGCGTCGCGATCTCGTCGAGGTGCTTGATCAGGCCCATGCGCAGCGCGCCATGAGCGCGAATGGTCTCGAACTTCGCCAGCGCCTTCTCGTCGCTGTTGATCGCGTCCTGCAGTTCGGTGCCTTTATAGCCAATCGTTTCCGCGTTGACGAAGATCGTCGGAATGCCCGCGTTGATCATGGTGGCCTTCAGCACGCCGATGCCCGGTACCTCCAGATCGTCGATCAGCTTGCCGGTGGGGAACATCGCGCCGCCCGCGCCGTCTTCTTCGGCGGCCGGGTCCATGAACTCGAGCTGCACTTCGGCGGCGGGGAAGGTGACGCCGTCAAGCTCGAAGTCGCCGGTCTCCTGCACCGCGCCGTTGGTGATGGGCACGTGGCCGATGATGGTCTTGCCGATATTCGCTTGCCAGATGCGCACGGTGGCCACGCCGTTGTGCGGAATGCGGCTCGCGTCGACCAGCCCGGCGCTGATGGCAAACGGACCGACGGCGGCCGACAGGTTGCCGCAATTACCGCTCCAGTCGACAAACGCCTTGTCGATCGACACCTGGCCGAACAGATAGTCGACGTCGTGATCCGGCTTGCTGCTCTTTGCAATGATCACCGTCTTGCTGGTGCTCGACGTGGCGCCACCCATGCCGTCGATCTGTTTGCCGTACGGGTCCGGGCTGCCGATCACGCGCAGTAGCAGCGCATCGCGCGCGGCGCCGGGCACCTGAGCGGCTTCGGGTAAATCCTGCAGGCGAAAGAACACGCCTTTGCTGGTGCCGCCGCGCATGTAGGTGGCGGGAATCCTGATCTGGGGTACGTGGGCCATTGTGTAGTTGTCCTGTTAAGCCGCTGCCTGCGACGATTCGAGGAAGTCCTGCGCAAAGCGCTGCAGCACGCCACCGGCTTCGTAGATCGACACTTCTTCCGCGGTGTCGAGACGGCAGGTCACCGGCACCTCCACACGCTCGCCGTTGCGGCGATGGATCACCAGCGTGAGATCGGCGCGCGGCTTGCGCTCGCCGGTGACATCGAAAGTCTCGGTGCCGTCGATGCCCAGCGTCAGGCGGTTCACGCCCGGCTTGAACTCGAGCGGCAAGATGCCCATGCCCACCAGATTGGTACGGTGGATCCGCTCGAATCCTTCGGCAACGATGGCCTCCGCACCCGCGAGGCGCACGCCCTTGGCGGCCCAGTCGCGCGACGAACCCTGGCCGTAATCGGCTCCCGCAATCACGATCAGCGGCTGCTTGCGCTCCATGTAGGTTTCGATGGCTTCCCACATGCGCGTGACCTTGCCTTCAGGCTCGATGCGAGCCAGAGAACCCGCTTTCACCTTACCGTCCTCCAGTACCATCTCGTTCTTCAAGGTGGGGTTGGCGAAGGTGGCGCGCTGCGCGGTCAGGTGATCGCCACGGTGCGTTGCGTACGAGTTGAAGTCTTCTTCCGGCAGGCCCATTTTGGCCAGGTACTCGCCGGACGCGCTATCGGCCAGGATCGCGTTGGACGGCGACAGGTGGTCCGTGGTGATGTTGTCGCCCAGCACGGCGAGCGGGCGCATGCCCGCGAGCGTGCGCGCTCCCGCCAGGGCGCCTTCCCAGTACGGCGGGCGGCGGATATAGGTACTCAGCGGGCGCCAGTCGTAGAGCGGGTTGGCACGCTCGCCGGTGTCGGCGGTCACCGCGAACATCGGTTCGTACACCTTGCGGAATTGCTCCGGCTTCACGCTCGCGGCGAAGATCGTGTCGATCTCTTCGTCGGACGGCCAGATGTCCTTGAGCATCACCGGCTTACCGGCGGCGTCGATCCCCAGCACGTCCTTCTCGATGTCGAAGCGGATCGTGCCGGCAATCGCGTAGGCCACCACGAGGGGCGGCGAAGCGAGGAAAGCCTGCTTCGCATACGGGTGAATCCGGCCGTCGAAGTTGCGGTTGCCGGACAGCACGGCGGTGGCGTACAGGTCGCGTTCGACGATTTCCTTCTGCAGCACCGGATCCAGCGCGCCCGACATGCCGTTGCACGACGTGCATGCATAGGCCACCACGCCAAAGCCGAGCTGTTCCAGTTCCGGTAGCAGCTTCGCCTCTTCCAGGTACAAGGTCACGGCCTTCGATCCCGGTGCGAGCGAGCTTTTCACCCACGGCTTGCGGGTCAGGCCGCGCTGGTTCGCATTGCGGGCGAGCAGTCCCGCGGCAATCATGTTGCGCGGGTTATTGGTGTTGGTGCAGCTCGTGATCGCCGCGATGATCACGGCGCCGTCCGGCATTAGCCCTGGCTCGTTTTCGACCTTGCCGCTGATGCCGCGCGCAGCGAGTTCCGACACCGGCAAACGGCGGTGCGGGTTCGACGGGCCGGCGAGGGTGCGAACCACCGTCGACAGGTCGAACGTCAGCACGCGCTCGTACTGCGCGTGCTTCAGGCTGTCGGCCCACAGGCCGGTTTGCTTCGCGTAGGTCTCGACCAGCTTGACGAGTTCGTCGTCGCGGCCGGTGAGCTTCAGATACTTGATGGTCTGCTCGTCGATATAGAACATCGCGGCCGTCGCGCCGAATTCCGGCGCCATGTTGGCGATGGTGGCGCGGTCGCCCAGCGTGAGTTTGGCCGTGCCTTCGCCATAGAATTCCAGGTACGCGCCGACCACCTTTTCCTTGCGCAGGAATTCGGTCAGCGACAGCACCACGTCCGTCGCCGTAATGCCCTCGCCAGGCTTGCCGGTGAGTTCGACGCCGACGATATCCGGCAGGCGCATATACGAGGCGCGCCCCAGCATCACGCTTTCCGCTTCGAGACCGCCTACGCCGATGGCGATCACGCCGAGCGCATCCACCATCGGCGTATGCGAATCGGTGCCCACCAGCGTATCCGGAAACGCCACGCCGTCTTTCACCTGCACGACCGGACTCATCCGCTCCAGGTTGATCTGGTGCAGGATGCCGTTGCCGGGCGGAATCACGTCGACGTTCTTGAAGGCCTTCTTGGTCCAGTTGATGAAGTCGAAGCGGTCCTCGTTGCGCCGGTCTTCAATCGCGCGGTTCTTGTCGAACGCGTCCGGATCGAAGCCGCCGCACTCGACTGCGAGCGAGTGGTCCACCACCAGCTGGGTCGGCACGACCGGGTTGACCATGGCCGGGTCGCCCCCTTGCGCGGCAATTGCATCGCGCAGGCCGGCGAGGTCGACGAGCGCGGTCTGGCCCAGGATGTCGTGGCAGACCACGCGCGCCGGGAACCACGGAAAGTCGAGGTCGCGCTTGCGTTCGATGATCTGCTTGAGCGATGCGTTCAGCGACACCGGGTCGCAACGGCGCACGAGGTTTTCGGCCAGCACGCGCGAAGTGTACGGCAACGTGTCGTAGGCGCCCGGCTGGATTGCCTCGACTGCGGCACGGGTGTCGAAGAAATCCAGCTTGGTGCCAGGCAGGGGTTTGCGGTTTGCAGTGTTCATACCGTGGGGAATAAGAATGAGGTGCTCGGTGCTCTGCAAGGAACCAGAGTTAGGGCTAAGGGCCCAACTCCGGTCGACAGGGGCGAATCATGCCGGACGTCGCCGGACGTCAGCGGCAATTATCCCCCTTTCCCGATCGACGCTTCTCGATCAGCGTTTAGCGAGCGGCACGAACGTCAGGTCGTCCGGACCGGTGTAATTCGCGCTCGGCCGGATGATCTTGTTGTCGATCCGCTGCTCGATGATGTGCGCGCTCCAGCCGGCTGTGCGGGCAATCACGAAGAGCGGCGTGAACATCGCGGTGGGCACGCCCATCATGTGATACGAGACCGCGCTGAACCAGTCCAGGTTCGGGAACATCTTCTTGGCGTCCCACATCACGGTTTCGAGCCGCTCGGCGATGTCGAACAGCTTCGTGCTGCCGGCTTCCTTCGAGAGCTGCTTCGCCACTTCCTTGATCACCTTGTTGCGCGGGTCCGAGATCGTGTACACCGGATGGCCGAAGCCGATCACGACTTCCTTCGCCTCGACGCGGCGGCGGATATCCGCCTCAGCCTGGTCGGGCGTCTGGTAGCGCGACTGGATTTCAAACGCCACTTCGTTGGCGCCGCCGTGCTTCGGGCCGCGCAGCGCGCCGATTGCACCGGTGAGCGCCGAGTAGATGTCCGAGCCTGTGCCGGCGATCACGCGGCCGGTGAAGGTCGAGGCGTTGAATTCGTGTTCGGCATACAGGTTCAGCGACGTATGCATCGCCTCGACCCACGACTTCGACGGCTCCGCGCCGTGCAGCAGATGCAGGAAGTGGCCGCCGATCGAATCGTCGTCGGTTTCCACCTCAATGCGCTTGCCGTTGTGCGAGTAGTGGTACCAGTAGAGCAGCATCGAGCCGAGCGAGGCCATCAGCTTGTCGGCGATATCGCGCGCGCCGGGCAGGTTGTGGTCGTCCTTCTCGGGCAGCACGGTGCCGAGCACCGAGACGCCGGTGCGCATCACGTCCATCGGATGGGCCGCCGCCGGGATCCACTCCAGCGCGGCCTTGACGTTGGCGGGCAGGCCGCGCAGCGCTTTCAGCTTCGTTTTGTAGGCAGTCAGTTCGGCCTGGGTGGGCAGTTTTTCATGCACCAGCAGGTAGGCGATTTCCTCGAATTCGCAGGTGCTGGCGATGTCCAGAATGTCGTAACCGCGGTAGTGCAGGTCATTGCCGGTCTTGCCGACTGTGCACAGCGCGGTGTTACCCGCCGTCACGCCCGACAGCGCTACGGATTTCTTCGGTTTGAATGCGCCTGCTGCGGGCGTGCTGTTATCTGCTTCGCTCATGGTGTCGTCCTCTTGCTCCTGAATGCGGGATTACTTGTGTGCGGCGAATAGCGCGTCGAGCTTGTCCTCGTACGCGTAATAGCCGAGATACTTGTACAGGTCGGCGCGCGTCTGCATCGTTTCGACGGCGGCCTTTTGCGTGCCGTCGCGTTGCACCGTCTGATAGAAATTGAGTGCGGCCGCATTCATCGCGCGATACGCGCCGCAGCAGTACAGCGCGATATCGACGTTAGCGTCGCGCAGTTCGGTGGTGGTGAAGAACGGCGTCGAGCCGAACTCGGTCAGGTTCGCGAGAATCGGCACCTTGACCGCGGCCTTGAAGCGGCGATAGTCGTCGAGCGTCTGCATCGCTTCCGGGAAAATCATGTCCGCGCCGGCTTCGACGTAGGCAATCGCGCGTTCGATGGCGGCGTCGATGCCTTCGGCTGCGGCTGCATCGGTGCGGGCCATGATGACGAACTGATCGTCGGTGCGGGCATCGACGGCCGCCTTCACGCGATCGACCATCTCCTCTTTCGCCACCACTTCCTTGCCCGGACGATGTCCGCAGCGCTTCTGTCCCACCTGGTCTTCAAGGTGGACGGCGGCCACGCCCGCCTTGATGAACGAGCGCACCGTGCGAGCGATGTTGAACGCGCCGCCCCAGCCGGTATCGATATCGACCAGCAGCGGCAGACCGGTTGCATCGGTGATACGACGGGCGTCGATCAGGACGTCGTCCATGGTGCTGATGCCGAGATCGGGAATGCCGAGCGAATTGGCGGCAACGCCGCCGCCCGACAGATACACGGCCTTGAAGCCGACGGCTTCCGCCATCCTGGCTGCATAGGCGGTAATGGCGCCGACCACCTGCAACGGCTGTCCTTCTGCGACCGCCGTGCGGAATTTCGCGCCGGCGCTGACTGGTTGTTTTGCTGAGCCCACGTGTGTCTCCCGATGAAGTTGGGAGGGTGTAGTGCAAGGAGCGGGCCAGCCTCCCGGCGCGCGGTTAAGTCGTTGATTACCTGTGGATTTGCCGGACGGTCCGGCCGTCTCATGGTTTCATAAGTGGAATTATGGATTTCACAAATGAAAGCGTGGGTTCATAATGAAGCATCTTCCGTCCTACGCGCTGCCGCAGCCCGCCCGCCATGAATCGACCTCCCGAACCCGGCTCCCGGCCCCGTGTCTGGGCCATCGGCATCACCAAACTGCGCGACCTGTTCCGCGACATCGCGGAAGAATACGATGCCCGCGCCGATCTGCGGCTGGTGTCGCGCGGTTATGAAGACGCGGTCAACGAAATCGCTTCCGCGGGCACGAACCGCCCGGACGTCGTCGTTGCGGCGGGCTCCAATGGCACCTATCTGAAGGCACGGGTCGATGTGCCGGTCGTGCTCATCACGCCAACCGGTTTCGACGTGATGCATGCGCTGGCGCGCGCGCGGCGCGACGCCTCCCCAGTGGCGCTCGTGAGCTACGGCGAGACCCCCGCCGAAGTGCGCCGCTTCGTGGCGGCCTACGGTATCGACGTGGTGTTTGCGGCGTATCAGTCGGCGCAGGATGCGGAGACCTGCGTGCTCGATCTGCGCGATCGCGGCGTGAAGACGATTGTGGGTCCAGGACTCGTGACGGATCTGGCGTCGCAGGCCGGCATGGAATCCGTGTTCCTTTATTCACGCGCCTCGGTGCGCTCGGCGTTCGATACCGCGCTCGAAGTCGCCCAGGCCACCTGGGGCGAAGCGGTGCGGCGGCATCGTCTGGACAACGTGTTGCAGCACTTGCGCGACGGCGTGGTCGCGCTCGATGCGCAAGGCCGCGTCGAAGCCATCAACCAGCGGCTTGCGCTCGTGCTCGGCATCGAACCCGCTGCGGCGGTGGGCCGTCCGTTGCTTGAACTCGCACCGGATCTGGTCGAGGCCGTCCCGGATGCGGAGGGCGAGTCGCTCGAAACCGTGCGCGGCATCAGCTACGTCGTGCATCGCGGACCGCTGGTCGACAACGGTGTGACGACGGGCACGGTGCTGACGTTTCAGGAATCGCGCGCGGTTGAGCGGCTCGATCGCACGCTGCGTTCGCGGCAGCGCGCGCAGCAGTTCGTGGCGCGCTACCGGCTCGACGATCTGGTGGGGGCGTGTCCGGCGATCGAACGGGTGCGGCAACTGGTGCAGCGCTATGCGAAGTCGGACGCCACGGTGTTGATTCGCGGCGAGAGCGGCACCGGCAAGGAGATGGTCGCGCAGAGCCTGCATCATCTGAGCGCGCGGCGCGATTTTCCGTTTGTCGCGCTCAATTGCGGCGCGTTTCCGGAGGCCTTGCTGGAGAGCGAATTGTTCGGTTACGAGGAGGGCGCGTTTACCGGCGCGCGGCGCGGCGGCAAGGCTGGGCTGATCGAAGCGGCGCACCGCGGCACGCTGTTTCTCGATGAGATCGGCGAAATGCCGCTGCCGTTGCAAAGCCGCTTGCTGCGCGTGTTGCAGGAGCGCGAAGTGGTGCGCCTCGGCTCGACGGAGCCGACGCGCATCGACGTGCGGATCGTCGCGGCGACCCATCGCGCGTTGACGGCGGCGATCGAGGCTGGCGAATTCCGCACCGATCTTTACTACCGGCTCAACATTCTGAATATCGGCTTGCCGCCGTTGCGCGAGCGGCATGGCGATATCCTGCCGCTCGCGGCCGAGTTGCTTTGTCAGGCGGCGCGTCGCGAGCCGCGTCTCGCGGCACGCATTCGTAGCACACGAGATGCGTTGGACGTGCTGGCGTCGGTCAGCGAATCGCTCGGCCGTCACACATGGCCTGGTAACGTGCGGGAACTGCAGAATGTGATCGAGCGGATCACGGTGGAACTGGCGGACTCGGACGACGCGGCGTTGACCGAAGCGGTCTTGCAGTCCATCGCACCCGAACTGTTCGAGCGGCCCGAAGGGGCTTCGAACGACGCTGCGTTGACCTTGCGTCAACGCAGCCGTCGGGTGGAAGCGGATGAGATTCGCGCGGCACTGGAGGCGTTCAATGGCGACCGCGATCAGGCGTGCGAGGCGCTAGGCATCAGCAAGACGACGCTGTGGCGCAAATTGAATGCGGCGGGGTGAAGGGGCGAGGCCGGCGCGACTCGCACGCTTCAATGCGCCGCGCAGGCGGCCGGGAGATCGACATAATCCGCTGTGCCGATACCGTCGCCGCAACGCGGGCAGGCCGGGTCGCGTTCGAGACGCAGCCGGTCGAAGCGCATGCCCAGCGCGTCGAAGCGCAGCAAGGTGCCGGACAGCGACTCCCCGATACCGAGGATCAGCTTGACGGCTTCAGTGGCCTGCAGCAGGCCGATCACGCCGGGCAATACGCCGAGTACGCCGGCTTCGGAGCAGTTGGGCGCGAACTCCGGCGATGGCGGTTCGGGAAACAGGCAGCGATAGCAACTGCCGCCCGCATGCGCGGGCCAGAACACGCTGACCTGCCCATCGAATCCCTGCACCGCGCCGTAGACCATGGGCACGCCGAGCCGCACGCAGGCATCGTTCACGAGGTAGCGGGTGGAGAAATTGTCGGACCCGTCGATCACCACGTCGTGCCCGCTCAACAGGCGTTCGACGTTGGCGGCCAAGAGGCGCGTGCGCCGCGCGTCGATCGCGATGTGCGGATTGAGCGCCAGCAAGGTGCGGCAAGCGGACTCGACCTTGGGCGTGCCGATATCGGCATCGCGGTGCAGCACCTGCCGCTGCAGGTTGCTGCGATCGACAACGTCGTCGTCGATCAGCGTGATGTGGCCGATCCCGGCGGCCGCCAGATACAGCGCCGCGGGTGAACCCAGGCCGCCGGCACCGATGAGCGCGACCCGGGCTGCAGCTAGTCTGCGTTGCCCGTCCAGTCCCACCTCCGGCAGACGCAGATGACGCGAATAGCGTTCGAGAAAATCCGTGTCCGCAGTGGGTTCCGTCATCGGCAAATCCGCCGTTTGCCAACCCTTGGTGCCGCCGCTGACCGAGTAGACGTGTTCATAGCCCAGGCCCCGAAGTATGCCCGCGCATTGCAGCGAGCGTGCGCCGGCCGCGCAGATCAACAGAATCTCGGCGGTGGGGTCGGGCAACCAGACGGCCGGCTCGGCTTCGAGCCGAGCCCGGCCCACGCCCGTCGCGCCTTTTGCCATGCCTGTCGCGCGCTCGCCGTCTTCGCGCACGTCGACCAGCAACGCCCCCGATTGCTGGCGTTCATAAGCATCGTTGGGGGCAAGTTCAATAATGGCGGGTCTCATCTTGACGCTCCGCTGGAGAAAGTCAATTCACGGTGACGAGGCGGGTGAACTCGCGCAGCAGATCGTAGCCGTCCCAGACCGTGGAAAATTCGAGGGCCCGGCCCAACGGCACGATGCGATCGATACCGCGCCCGCCGAGGTGCTGGGCAAAGCACAGCATTTCGGCGGGCGTGAAGCCGAAATAGCTGAGGGTTTGATCCTGCCGTTGCAACAAGGGCACAAGCTCGGCGAGCGAAGCCAGTCTGACTTGCGCAAAGGTGCCGGTGCCGAGCCAGCGGCGCGGCAAACGAACCGGCGCAGCGAGTTGCAGCATGGCGATCTCGTTGCCCGCGAAGCGCACCGCATCGACGATGCCCTCGGCGGCGAGACCATAGGTGGCGACGTGTTTCTGGACCGCCATCGCAGCATCGATGCGCGGTCCGCGGGTCTCTACGATTTCAGTCAGCAGCGTCAGGAACGAGGCCTGTGCATCGGCCACAGCCGCGTCGGCGCCGATCCAGAAGAGCGTGCCTGGCGAAGCGCACGCCGCTTGCCCGAACAGATAGGCATCCGAATGAAAGGCCTCTGCCGCCAGTTTGCGCTCCACTGCGGGCGACGCAAGAAATGCCGCCGCCGAGATCGCCGCGAAGGACGCGCGGTTGGGGAAGGTGAGATCGCGGGCGGCGGGTCGCAGCGGTGAGCCGCGAATCTCACGGATCGCCTGATCGCCGCCCCACAGCACGCGCAGGTCGCAGGCGGCCGACAACGCCGCCGTAGCGGCTTCGTCGCGGTGGTCATAGCTCACGATTCGCTGGGTACGGGCCACCACGGGATCGGCTTCTTTCAAGGCTTCGTCAAGCACGGCGAACACGGCCTGCATGACCTCGCCACCCCGGTCCGACACGCGCACGATATTGCGGTTGCCGGCCAATGCGGCGAGTGCCCAGGAATAGACGAACACGGTATCGGCGTTTCCCGGCGCGACATGAAACACCAGGCCGAGCGGGAAGCGCAGGCAACATTGTCCCGCTTCGACCCGCGCCAGTTCCGCGCCGAGACGGCCACGCCGAAGGTAGACGCCAAGCGGTCCCAGTTCCGGAATGCGCCGGGCATACGCTGGCGTGCGCAGACGCTGTCCGACGGCGTCCAGAAAGTCGAGCATGCGCTCGTCGCCCACCTGCAAAGCGGTGTCGTCTCGCGGATCGCACAATGGCTCAAGCAAGGCCGCCGCCTCGAGCGGTGCGGCCGGCGGGAACAGTGGCCGGATCATCGCGGTACCTCGCCGGCCGCCGCAAGCTGGGTCAACGCGCGGTAATCGATCTTGCCGTTGGGCAGCAGCGGCACTTTTTCGATGCTTCGCGCAAGCACGCCATGACGGTTCACGCGCAGGCGTTCCGCGACCTGTTGCGAGATCGTGTCCAGCCGTCCAGGTTCGGCCTCGCCTTCGCACCACAGCACGATCACCTCGTCGTTCGGCGAGACGGCAACGGTTGTGCCGGCGGCGCCGGCGTCGACCGCAAGGCGTTCGACGGCATCGAGATTGATACGCATCCCGAACAGTTTGGCCATCCGCTTGAGACGGCCTTCCAGATAGAGGTAACCCTCATCGTCGAAGCGGCCGATGTCGCCGGTGTACAGCACGCCACCCAGGTCGTCGCCGCGGGCCAGCTCGGCGGCGTTATCGGCGTAGCCCATCATGACGCTCGGACCGCGAAACACGACCTCGCCGGACAGATCCGGCTCGCAGGTCTCCGTACCCGATCCGGTCCGGAGCGACAGCCGGCCGCCGGGGATGGCGAGTCCCACCGACGTGGCCTTGTCGGCAATCCGCTGGGCCGGCAGGACGGCCATCCGGGCCGTGGCTTCGGTCTGGCCATACATGAGATGAAAGCGGCCCCCCACGCGGCCGAGGTCCCCGGCGATCTGCGCAATCAGTTCGGGACGCATGCGGCTGCCGGACTGGGTAAGCGTATGCAGGCTGCGGTGCGCCGAGGGCGTCCAGCGCAGGCGCGCGAGCAATTCATAGGTATGCGAGACCGCGGCGAAGGAGGTGGCGCACCAGTTGTCGACGGTGGCCCAGAAGTCCGCGCCGATCACCGGGTCTGCGGTCACCACGACGGTGGCGCCGGCCTGCAGATGGCTGTTGAGCACCGACAGGCCGTAGCCCAGATGAAACGGCAAGCTGGTGGGCGCGATCTCCCGAGCGGTGATGCCGAGCGCCTGCACGATCGCTTCGGCGTTGGCGAGCAGGCCCTGACGCGAGAGCCTCACCATGCGCGCCGCGCCGGTCGAGCCGGAGGTGGTCAACAGCAAGGCGAGATCGATATGGACCGTTGCCGCGGAGGTCTGCCGGATCCAGCCCGACGTGGCGTCGCGGTAGCCGGCCGGCGCGGGTTGCCCGAGACCCGGCTGCCACACGCCCGCGGGTTCGTAGCGCGCAAGCAGCTCCGCGAGCGTAGCGGGCTCGATTTGCGGATCGAGCAACGCGAGCGGCCGGTGTTGACGGAACGCGGCGAGATAGCGGCAGATCGTGTCGATGGTCCATGGCGCGGGCAGCAGAAGCAGGCCGGAGGGTAGGGTGCGCAGTTCGTCTTCCATCGCCTGAATGCGCGCGTCCAGGTCGGAGCCGCTCCAGATTCGGCCGTGTGCGGCCTCGATCAGGCGGACGTGAGCGCCGAAGGGTGTCATGGGATTTATGCGCCTACCGCGTGAAAGCCGCCGTCGGCATGCACGATTTCGCCGGTGGTGGCGGGCAACCAGTCCGACAGCAGTGCGACGCAGGTCCGCGCGACGCCACTTGCATCGGCCGGATTCCAGCGCAGCGGCGCGCGCGCTTGCCATGCGGCGACGATCTCGTCGAAACGCGGCTCGCCGTGAGCAGCTGCGGTGCGCAAAGGGCCGGCCGCGACCAGGTTGATGCGTATGCCGCGGGCGCCGAGATCGCGGGCCAGATAGCGTGCACTCGATTCCAGTCCCGCCTTGGCGACGCCCATCCAGTCGTAGCCGGACCAGGTGACCGACGCATCGAAATCCAGTCCGACGATCGTGCCGCCGCGGTCCATCAACGGCAACACGGCAGCGACCACCGCTTGCAGCGAGAAGGCCGACACCTGCAAGGTCGTCGCGACGTCCACCCACGTCGCAGCGAGAAAGTCGCCGCAGATCGCGGCCGGCGGCGCGTAGGCGATCGAATGCAGGACTCCGTCGAGTCGCGGCGCGTGAGCGCGAACGCGCGCGGCCAGCGTGGCGAGCTGCCCGGCCTGGGTGACGTCGAGTTCGATCACCGGCGCCGGTTGTGGCAGGCGTCTGGCCGTATGTTCGACCATATGGAGCCGGCCGTGACCGGTCAGCACGATCTGCGCGCCTTGCTCCTGGGCCAGTTTCGCGACCGCAAAAGCGATCGAAGCGTGATTGATGACACCCGTAATCATCAGGTGCTTGCCTTCGAGCAGGCCGCTCATGAGCGGACTCCGCCGCCGTACCCGGGGGCTCGCTCGGGCAGCGTGTCCGCGCATCCGCGAGGTTCGGCGCGCGCCAGCCTGCCTAGCACTGCGAAGCGTTTGCCGGGCCATTCGCCGTCGTCGATCCCGTGCACGATGCCCCTGTCTTCGGTCAGCAGCACGTGGCCGGGGTGGGCGCGCGGCGCGGCGCTCAGCACCTCGATAACACCCGGCGTGCCCACGGCTGCTTCCTCCCAGGTGTACGGATCGCGCACGATCACATCGGCAGAGTCCGGGCAATACAGGCCGTCGCCTGAGGGGGACTCCATATGAATCGTGCCACCTTGTTCGACCATGCCGTAGAAGTTGTGGCACCGGCGCAGGCCCGTTGCGTCGCGAAAGCCGGCGCGGAATTCCTGCGGGGACACCGCTTTGTCCGCGAGCTTTTTCCATCCTCCCGTGTGCAGCAATAACGCGTGGCTCAGATCGAAGGCGCGCGCCTGCGCTAGCGCGTAGAACTGCGTCCAGACGAGGGAGGTGAAGCCGAACACGAGGAAACTCGCATGGCCGTGGCGTTGCAGGAAACCTTCGACGGCGTCTGCATCGATGCTTTGCTTGCTGTTCAGCGCGAAGACATGCTCGCGGCCGACGTTCATCACGCCGAGTACGGTCGCGCCGCGGATCGACGCACGCTCTTCGCGCACCGCCGAAGGCGAGTCGACAATCAGCATCGGCAAACGTCGCGGACCGGTCAGCTTTTCGAGCGTCGATGTCAACAGGAGACGCTGGTGTTCGGCCGCCTCGCGGTCCAGTGCGATGCGGCTGACTCCGTTACTGGTGGTGCCGGAAGAGGTGAGTTCCGCCACCGGTTCACTGCGGCTGCTGACCAGTGCGTGTTCCTTGAACAGGCGTACCGGCAGCCAAGGCAGTTCGCGCAGTTGTGCATAACGCCGCCCCGGCGTGTGGCCGACTGCATGCAGCACGCGCGCATAGGCCGGGCAGGCGCGGCGGTGATGATCGATCAGTTCGATCAGACGAGGCAGCAGCGCGGCTTCGCGCATGGCCTGGCTGGGCGGCGAATCACGATTCATGGCGAGCTCCGGCGTGGCGTGCGCAGCGCGCTCAGTCTGTTGCGCCGAGTTCGCGGAGCAGGCGCGAGGCGGCTTCGAAGGAGTCCATCTTCAATGCCTGGCCGGTTTTGATCTCAACGTGGAATTCGTCTTCGATAGCGGAGACCAGCAACACCGCACCCAGCGAATCCCAACCCCGCGTCTGCTGGTAACGCAGCGCTGAATCGGGCAACCCGGTATCGAGCTGCAGCACCGTATCGAATACCGATCGCAGTCTTGTGTCGAGCGACATGGCAGTGACTCCTTGGGTTGATGCCTGCATGAGCCGATCCCGGCTCGTGGCCTTTGGCGAACCTTGCGCCGTCCCTTATCGGTCCTTCATCTGTCCTTTAGCGGCCCTTTAGTTGTCCCTTGGTTGTCATTTACCCGCCGGCGATGGCCGTCATGATCTCGACGGCGTCGTCGGGCGCGAGCGGGCGGGCCAGGTCGCTGCGCACCACCTCGTGGTTGATGGCGAGACGCAACGTCCTGCGCAGCGTGCCGTCCGGTTGCGTCAGCAAGCCTTTCAGGTCGGGGTAGTCGGAGAAGAGCACACCGAAGGCGGCCGCGAGGGTGGCCGTTTCATAATCGATCCGGCGCCGGTAGCCCACATACCTGAGTAACGAGCCGGAAAACAGGAAAGTCATGATGAACTCCTTGCGCGTGCCGGCCTCATGCCGAAGCGAATACTTCGATTGCGTCACCGGCGGCGAAACCCGACGCGGTAAGCAATTGATGAACGAAGTGGGTTTCCTGGCCCATCCGGTAGGTTCGGGTCAGGACCTGGCCGCGGTCGAACAACATGTAGGGACGGCGCAAGCCAATGCTGATCCGCTCGATCCGCTTGCTCAGGCCCGCGACGAGGGCCGGGCATTCCTCCATGCGCTCGAATGCCATGGCCTCACGGCTCTCGCCGATGTAGTCGCACACGTGCTCGGAATACCATTGGTCCGCCACTTCGCAGGCGTGGCGATAGACGACAAACTCATGCCGCGATTCGGCGATCGGCTTCGCTTCAGCCGGCACACGCGGGGCACCGCGATTCAGTAACACGGGCCGCTCGTCGATTTCGTCGGGGTTGTCCAGCAGCGCTTCGATCAGTTCCGCGGGCACGCGCCCCGGCGCGGCCGCGAGCGTGTCCGGCGACTCGATGCGCACGCACACTTCCTGCAGGTGCAGGCGCGCCACCGGCGCGCCGTGGTCAGCCACGAGCAGTACATCCACATCTTGCAGGCTGTGGAAGCGTCTCGGATTCCAGGTTCTTACCCCGGTCGTCACGCTGAGCGACTGGCAGTCGTAAAAGGTCGACGGCTGCAGATACTCGATCTCAAGGCCTATCGGCACAAAGCCGGTTGCGTGATCGCGGATGAGTGCCGCATGCGCGACGGCGTGCTCGGCCAGCCAGGCCGACCAACCCATGAACGCCAGGGAGAACGCGACGCGTGGCTTCAACTGCAAATGCGTGAACATGCCGCTGCTGCAAGGGATCGTCAAACGGGTCTGCCGAACCGGCCTGGCCACGGAGGTGGATTGACCGGCCGTGGTTTTCGACATCGGCTTTGCCGGGGCGCAGTCGTGCGACGCGGAAGGCATCCGGATCAGGCGGCCATAGCCCGGGAGCGTCAGAAAATCCGGAAAGTTTTCGTGCAGCGCGATCTCTTCGAACAAGGCTTTGGCCTCTTCGAAGGCAAGCGTCGGACGATCCTGGACCGAACCGGCACTGCATTTTTCGATCTCCTCGACAAGCATGGCGCGCACCAGTTCACGGGTCACGCGGCGTCCATCGTGCAACTGCGTGCCGTGATGCAGCCATTGCCAGATCTGCGAGCGGGCAATCTCGACGGTCGCTACGCCCTCCATCAAGCCGAACAGCCTGACCGAGCCGCTACCGCGCAACCACGCTTCCAGATAGCGGATCGAGACCGCGATGTTGGAACGCAAGCCGTATTCGGTGACCCGGGCATCGAGCCGGTTAGCGGCCGCGAGTTGCGCGGCGGTGATTTCACGCGCGTCGCCCGGTGGCTCGACCGGGTGAGCGCGACCAGCGGACGCCCGATCGAAAGCGGCGTGGCAGACCGGCACCAGGTCCGGGTGAACCACCCACGTGCCGTCGAAGCCCTCGGCGGCCTCGCGTTCCTTGTCGCGCCGAACCGCCTCGATTGCCCGGGCGCGCGCAGCGGCATCGTGCCGGTCGGGGATCTGCGTGGATACGCCGCCCAGCGCATGCGTGCCGCGTCGATGACAGGTGCGCACGAGGAGTTCGGTGTAGGCCCGCATGAAGGGCAA
This sequence comes from Paraburkholderia phenazinium, assembly GCF_900142845.1. Classification (NCBI taxonomy): domain Bacteria; kingdom Pseudomonadati; phylum Pseudomonadota; class Betaproteobacteria; order Burkholderiales; family Burkholderiaceae; genus Paraburkholderia; species Paraburkholderia phenazinium. The sequence goes on along the minus strand of NZ_FSRU01000001.1, from coordinate 2,391,781 downwards.
GTCCATCGTCAATTCTGACCGGTCAGGCAGGACGAAGTCAGGCTGGTATCTGAATTCCCTGGCAATACTGAACAGATAGTCCCATCGGCCCGCGGTCAGACCGGCCGCATGCGCTCCGAGTGCGTGCAGTATCTCGTCCATCTCATAGGCGGCATGGATGTGTTCGACGATCACCGTGGCGCGAATGCTGCCGCGGGGAATGCCGATCCAGTCCTCGGAGAATTCGAACACGTCGTTCCAGAGCTTCGCTTCGAGGTGGTTCTCCAGCTTGGGGAGATAAAAGTAAGGCCCGCTCCCGCGCGCCAGTTGCGGGCGGGCACAGTGCAAGAAGTACAGGCCAAAATCGACCAGGCTGGCCGCCGCCGCCTCGCCGTCGATCAGCAGGTGCTGCTCCGGCAGATGCCAGCCGCGCGGGCGCACCACGATCGCGGTGCGGTGGTCTTCGAGACGATATGGCTTGCCCAGCGGATCGACGTAGGTAATCTTGCCGGCGACCGCGTCGCGCAGGTTACGCTGGCTCGTCATCACGTTGCGCCAGGTGGGCGACAAGGCGTCTTCGAGGTCGGCCACCCAGACTTGTGCGTGGGCGTTAAGCGCATGGATGACGATCTTTCGGTTCTCGGCCGGAGCGGCGATTTCCACGCGCCGGTCCAGCAGGTCTCGCGGGGGAGCGGGGACACGCCAATCCGGATTGTTGCGAATGCCCGCAGTGGCACTGAGGAACTCGAAGGATTCGCCGTGCTGCCGACGGTGAGCGCGTTGCCGACGGGATTGCAGGATATGCCGGCGCTGCTGCGCAAATTCGCAATTTAATGCAGCAACAAATTCCAGGGCGTCTGCGGAGAGAACGTCTGGGAATTGCCGCGCCACTTCGCTTTCAATAACGCAAGCCGCATGAGTTTGAGTGGCCAAGCTGAACTCCACAAGACAGGAAAGTTTGCGTGTTCGTTTTTACTGTGAGCCTTGACGCAAGGCAAAAGGCCGCTCGTCCGGCCATGTCGCGGCAGGTGTTCCTGAGCAGTCGGTATTCAGCGCGATACGTAAACGGAGATAGGACTATCCCGATGCCAAAGGTTGGTCACAGAGGAATCGCTAAATTCATTTTTATAATATGTATATCTAAGTTTTGGCAAATTCAAGGCCATAAAAAAGGGAAGGTCTGGAAAGATTTTATGAAGTTAGCTAACCGGTTTGATTAAACCGGTGTCTAATTTAATAAATATCGAGGCATTCGGATCATTGCTTTACTTCCCCTCAACCGTACGCAACACCTGCGCCACCAGCCCATGCTCATGCAGGATCGCCGGACTCGCCTGCAACAACGGCAGATAACGCGGCAGAAAAGTATTCTCCGGCAGATCGGATGAAAACAGCGTCGTCACCGCACCGGCCGCCGCGATCCGGTCGACGTCCGTGGCCTTCCTGTCGTCGAGGGTTTCGTCGACGTTGGCAATCACCGTCGAGAGCGGCGCGAGCCAGCGGAACCCCGAACCGTTGATCAGCACCTGCAGGAACGCCGCCGGCGTCACCGGGCCGAATTCCTTTTCATAGGCCGCGCGTTCGTGATCGAGAATCGCCTTGTGCAGCGACAGCAGCGGCCGGCGGACCGCGGACAGGAATTGGATGGCTTGCTCGTCGGTCATGGCGCAACTCCTGATGGATGGGGATAAGGACATGCTAACAAACTTGCCCTCCAGATACAGCGTGACAGGTTGGCGACAAACTTTCCCATGCGACGCTACAATCAATTCGCCCTACGCACCACTGGCTCGTCACGACCCCGGCGCTTATCTTTTGCTCGAACCGGGTAGCAGTCCACCGCGAGTCTCCTCGCGGGCCTTATGCGCATTAGCCCGGTCTGCCGAATAGATTCGGCGAGACCGAGCGGTTTAGTTCGACGCCGTTATACAAACCACTCAAACAATATCCCGCAATCGGAGTCCCCATGACAACGCTCACCATCAACGGTCAGACGCACACCGTCGACGCACCGCCCGATATGCCCTTGCTGTGGGTCTTGCGCGACCTTGTCGGCCTCACCGGCACGAAGTTCGGCTGCGGCATCGCCCAGTGCGGCGCGTGCACCGTGCATCTGGATGGGGCGGCCGTGCGCTCGTGCGTCTTGCCGGTGGCGGCGGTCGGCGACAAGAAGATCACCACCATCGAGGCGGTGGGCGAGACTCCCGCCGGCAAAAAGGTGCAGCAGGCCTGGCGGCAGATCGACGTGGTGCAGTGCGGCTACTGTCAGTCCGGACAGGTCATGTCCGCAGCCTCGCTGCTCGCGCAGAACCCCAATCCCACCGACGCGGATATCGACGCCGCCATGGCCGGCAACATCTGCCGCTGTGGCACCTACAACCGCATTCGCGCGGCGATCAAGCAAGCGGCGAAGGGGGCCTGACATGTCGCAAGGATTGATCGATGCGCAACGCGGCGCCCAGCCGGACGCCGCCCGGGATATCAACCCGGATGCAGGTGGCTCGCGCTTCTCGCGCCGCACGTTTCTGAAGTTCAGCGCTACGGTGGGCGCTGCCGCAGGCGGCGGCCTGCTGCTCGGTTTCAGCATCCCGGCGCTAAGCCAGGGGCAGGGGCAAGCTCAAAGCCAGGCCGGTCAATCGGTGATCGGCGGGGACGCGAGCGAACCCGCTCCAGCCGGCGTGTTCGCGCCCAACGCGTTCATCCAGATCGATACCGCCGGCAAGGTCACGCTGGTGATACCCAAGGTCGAGATGGGCCAGGGCGTCTATACGTCCATCCCGATGCTGATCGCCGAAGAACTCGAGGTGCCGCTCGACACCGTCACGCTCGACCACGCGCCGCCCAACGAGAAGCTCTTCATGGACCCGCTGCTCGGCGGCCAGTTGACCGGCGGCTCGACCTCGATCCGTTACGCATGGGAACCGATGCGCAAAGCCGGGGCGACCGCGCGCGTGCTGCTCATCAACGCGGCGGCGCAGCAATGGCAGGTCGATCCTGCAACCTGTCACGCGCAGGCGGGGCAGGTCATGCACGCGGCCAGCAATCGCAGTATCGGCTACGGCCAACTGGTCGATGCCGCCGCGAAGCTGCCGGCGCCGCAGAATGTGCCGCTCAAGGACCCGAAAGACTTCAGGATCATCGGCACGGCGGTCAAACGGCTCGATTCGCCGGAGAAGGTGGACGGCACCGCCGTGTTCGGGCTCGACGTGCGGGTGCCGGACATGGTCTACGCGGCCATCGCGACCTGTCCGGTGTTTGGCGGCACGCTGGGCAGCGTCGACGACACCAACGCGAAGAAGATTCCCGGCGTGCGCCAGGTCATCAAGGCGGACAATGCGGTCGCTGTAATCGGCGATCACACGTGGGCCGCCAAGCGCGGTCTCGCGGCGCTCGATATCAGCTGGAACGAAGGCGCGGGTGCGAATCTTTCGATGCAGCAGATCGTCGGCGATCTCGCCGCCGCCGCGGACCACGGCACCGGCGCCGTGGCGCGCAAGGACGGCGACGTGACGAAGGGCTTCTCGGACGCCAAGACACGCGTCGACGCGGTCTATCAGCAGCCGTTCCTTGCTCACGCCACCATGGAGCCGGTCAACTGCACGGTGCACGTGCGCCCCGACGGTTGCGATATCTGGCTGGGCACCCAGGTGCCGACGCGCATCGTCGATACGGCCGTGAAAATCACCGGCCTGCCCGCCGAGAAGATCACGGTGCACAACCATCTGCTCGGCGGCGGCTTCGGGCGCCGCCTCGAGTTCGACATGGCGACCCAGGCGTTGAAGATCGGCAAGCAGCTGGGCACGCCGGTCAAGGTGGTGTGGACGCGCGAAGAAGACATCCAGCACGACATGTACCGGCCGTACTACTACGACAAGATCTCCGCCGGGCTCGACGCGAACGGCAAGCCGATTGCGTGGCAGCACCGCATTGTCGGTTCGTCGATCCTCGCGCGTTTTGCGCCGCCGGCCTTCCAGCACGGCATCGACCCGGACGCGGTGGAAGTGGCGTCCGACCTGCCATACGACCTGCCGAACCAGTTGATCGACTACGTGCGCCAGGAACCGCGCACGGTGCCGACCGCGTTCTGGCGCGGCGTCGGTCCGACGCGCGGCACCTTCGTGGTGGAGAGTTTCATTGACGAACTCGCCGCGCAAGCCAAGGTGGATCCGGTGAAATACCGGCGCGACCTGCTCGGCAAGACCCCGCGTGCGCTGAACGTGCTCGACACGGCCACCCAGGCGGCCGGCTGGGGCAGCGCGAGCCTGCCGAAGGGGCAAGGGCGCGGCGTCTCGGTGATGCACGCGTTCGGCAGCTTCTTCGCGATGGTCGCGGATGTGACGGTCGACCAGGGCGAGGTGACGGTGAACCGCGTGGTGTGCGCGGTCGATTGCGGCATGACGGTCAATCCGAACACCATCGAGGCGCAGGTGCAGGGCGGCATCATCTTCGGCATCACGGCGGCGCTTTACAGCGAGATCACGATCAAGGACGGACGCGTCGAGCAGAACAACTTCACCGACTACCGGATGCTGCGCATCGACCAGACGCCGAGCATCGAGGTGCATATCGTGAAGAGCACCGAGGCGCCCGGCGGGATCGGCGAGCCGGGCACGGCAGCACTCGCGCCGGCGCTGACGAACGCGATCTACGCCGCCACCGGCAAACGCCTGCGGCAGTTGCCGGTCGGCAGCCAACTGCAAACCGCCTGACCGGAGACCGATCATGATCAAGACACTGAAGGTGGCCGGGGCGGCGCTGGGCCTCGCGTTGCCGTTTGCCATGCCGTCATCCGCGCAGGCGGCGGACAATGCGTTGGTGCAGCAAGGCGCCTATCTGGCGAAGCTCGGCGATTGTGTGGCGTGCCATTCGGCGCCCAAAGGCAAGCCGTTTGCGGGCGGTTTGCCGATGTCCACGCCGATGGGCAAGATCTACAGCACCAACATCACCCCCGATCCCGACACCGGGATTGGCCGCTATACGGAGGAAGACTTTGCGCGGGCGTTGCGCGAGGGCGTCGCCAGGGACGGGCACAACCTCTATCCGGCGATGCCGTATCCGTCGTACGCGAAGGTCAAGGACGACGACGTGAAGGCGCTCTACGCGTTCTTCATGAACGGCGTCGCACCGGTGCAGCAGGCCAATCGCGCGTCCGACATTCCCTGGCCGCTCAACATGCGCTGGCCGCTCGCGCTGTGGAACGTCGTGTTCCTGGAGAAGGGCGTCTATCAGGACAAGACGGGCAAGGACGTGGCGTGGAATCGTGGCGCTTATATTGTCCAGGGGCTCGGACACTGCGGCTCGTGTCACACGCCGCGCGGTATCGCGTTCCAGGAGAAGGCGCTGGACGAAAGCGGCAGCGCGTATCTGACGGGCGCGCCGCTGGACGGCTGGTTTGCGGCGAACCTGACCCAGGAGCAAAACGTTGGCCTTGGGCGCTGGTCGGAGGCGGATCTGGCGGCATTCCTGAAGACCGGCGCGAATGCGCACGCGTCGGCGTTCGGCTCGATGACCAGCGTGATCAACAACAGCACGCAGGCCACGAACGACACGGACATCGCCGCGATGACGAGCTATCTGAGGTCGCTGCCGGCCGCGGGCGGCACGGGCGCGCCGCCGTATTCGTACGATGCGCAGGCTACCAGGGTGTCGTTGACGCGCCCGGCGAACGACGCCGGCGCGCGCGTCTATACCGAGTACTGCATGCATTGTCACGGGGTGGATGGCCGAGGCTTCGCGCCGATGCTCGCGCCGCTGGCGGGCAATCCGAATGTGCTGGAGCACGATGCTTCGTCGCTGATCAACGTCACGTTGAACGGCACCGGCGATCTGGTGATTCAGGGCATTCCTGCGCCGTATCCGATGCCGAACTACGCGCCGGTGCTGAACGACAGGCAGATCGCGGATGTGCTGACCTTCGTGCGGGCAGGGTGGAACAACGGTGCGCCGGCAGTGTCCGCGGATGAAGTGGCGAAGTTAAGGAAGTCGACCCAGGCGGCGCGTTGAAGGCACGCGTTAAGGGTACGCGTTAAAGGTACGCGTTAAAGGTACGCGTTAAAGGCACACGCTGAAAGGCAAGCTGAAGCAGGCGTCTGCGTGGCGAGTCTCAACCACGCAGACGGCCCGCCGGCGCCTCACCGATGCTGCCCAACCTTCTGCCGCTTCTCCAGCGCACGCGCATACCAGGTGAGCGGGAAGCACATCGCGAAGTAGATCAGCGCGACCATGCCGTAGATCGGAAACGGCCGGAACGCCGCGTTGGTGATCATCGTGCCGGTCTTGGTCAACTCGGTGAAGCCGATGATCGAAGTCAGCGCCGTGCTTTTCACCACCTGCACGAGAAAGCCGACGGTCGGCGCCACCGCGATTTTCCTCGCCTGCGGCCACACGATATAGCGCAACTGCTGGCCGAAGGTCATGCCGAGACTCGCCCCCGCGGCCCACTGTCCGCGCGGTATCGCCTCGACGCAGCCGCGCCAGATATCGACGAGGTAAGCGCTGGTGTAAAGCGTCAGCGTGACGGTGGCAGCGGTCCACGGCGAGACGTCGACGCCTAGCAACGGCAGACCGAAGAATGCCAGAAACAGTTGCATCAGCAACGGTGTGCCCTGGAACAGTTCCACGTAGACCGACACCGCTCGCCGCAACCAGGGCAGCGGCGAGACGCGCATCGCCAGCAGCACGAAGCCCACCAGGCCGCCGCAGACGAACGCGATCAGCGACAGCAGCACCGTCCAGCGCGCGGCGAGCAACAGATTGCGGGCGATATCCCATAGCGTGAATTCGACCATGATCAGCGCTCCGTGGTGATGGTGCGGGCGCCGCGCCACGCGAGCAGGAGCCGCCAGCCGCGCGGCTCGTCAGGCCGGTGCGGCATGCGGCCCGCGAACAGGCCGCGTGCGAGCCAGTTGAGCAGTTGCCTCAACACGATCGAGAGCACCAGGTAGGTCACCGTGATGATCACGTAGCTTTCGAACGAGCGGAAGTTGCGCGACTGGATGAAGTTCGCCGCGTAGGTCAGGTCCGGCACGGAGATCTGCGAGACGACGGCCGAGCCGAGCATCACGATCAGCACCTGGCTCAGCAGCGACGGGAACACGTTCGCCAGCGCCTGCGGCAACACCACGTAGCGGAACACCTGCCGACCGTGCAAGCCGAGCGCCTGCGCCGCCTGGACCTGGCCGCGCGAAATCGATTCGATGCCGGCGCGCACGATCTCGATGGCGTAGGCGCCGAGATTGACCGTCATCGCCAGAATCGCGGCCTGCACTTCGTCGATATGAATGCCGAGGCTGGGCAAGCCGAAGAACACGAAAAACAGCTGCACGATGAACGGCGTGTTGCGGATCAGCTCGACATACGCCGCGATCAGCGTACGCGCCCAGCGCGGTCCGGCCACCGCGACGCTGGCGCCGCCAATGCCCACCAGGCCGCCCAGCACGGTGGACACCGCAGTGAGTCCCAACGTGACGGCCGTGCCGCGGGCCAGCATGCCGGCATAGACGCCGAAGCCGCTGAAATCGAACGCATAACTCATGACATACCGCTCATCGTGAATCGGACTCCATCCGCCCAACGCGCTTGAGCGGCACAAAAAGGTTAGAGATCGGCCGGCAGCGGCGCGCGCAGCCATTTCACCGCAATCGCGTTGAGCGTGCCGTCCTTGCGGGCGCGGGCAATCGTCTCGTCGATTTTCTGCTTCAGGCGTGGCTCGTTCTTGTTCAGGCCGACGTGATCGGGCGAACTGAACAGCGCGAACTTCTGCTCGGGATCGTTGGCCGGATGACGGGCGAGGATCGTCGCCCCGACGTCGTTGCCGACCACCATCAACTGTACCTGACCAGAAAGGAACGCCGAAATTGCGCCGTTGGGATCGTCGAATCTTTTGATGGTCGCGCTCGGCGGTGCGATCTTGGTGACGCTCAGGTCTTCCAGCGTGCCGCGCGCCACCGAAATGGTCTTGCCGGCCAGGTCGCCGGCGTTCCTGACAGCCACGCTTTTCGGGCCGAACACGGCCAGATAGTACGGCGCGTAGGGCTGCGAGAAATCGATCACCTTCTCGCGCTCGGGCGTCTCGCCGACTGAAAGCAGCATGTCGGCTTTGTGGTCGGCGAGGTAGGCCATGCGGTTGTCGCCGGTCACCTGGACGAGTTCGACCTTCGCGTTGAGCGTCTTGCCGATGAGGTTGGCCATGTCGATGTCATAGCCTTCGGGCTTCATGTCCGGGCCAATCGAGCCGAACGGCGGGTAGTCTTCGAAGACGCCGATCCGCACCACACCAGACCTGGCGATCGAATCCAGCGCATCGGCATGGGCGGCCGGGGCCGCGAAAGCGGACAGCGCGACGACGCCGGTGAACGCCAGGGTGGTGGCCAGCGTCGCCAGGATGCGCTGGGCACGTCCGGCGCGCAGAGCAGATGAGTCAGGTGTGGTCATGGTCGTTCCTCTGTCGAAAGCGTGATATTTCTCTGATGAATCCGGTACGCGGCGCGCCGGCCGCTCTTTGGCGACCTGGCTGCCTCCATGTGACCTGGAGGGGTTGCATGGAGTAGGTATCGGCCGGAGCGGCATAAATCTGTAGTGCGATCGCGCTTGCAGAACCAAACCGCGCGAAGCCTGCCTTGCGAACGCGTTGCGGGTGGATGCACTCTAGGTTTGCCAAAATCACCCAACAAACGAAATCTCTGCATGACCGCCATGACGTAAGCTCATGCCGCAGACGGCGGGAAGTTTTTTGATCGCTTATGCTGAGGGCCACACTGGGGACAAGCGGCCCGCCGAGCGCATCCCATTGCAATGCATTTTCCTGATACCCGGACCGCGCCCATGCGACGACTTCCTCCGCTGAACGCGCTGCAGATCTTCGAGACCGTTGCGCGGCACCGCAGCTTCACCCGTGCGGCCGATCATCTATGCCTGACGCAAGGCGCGGTGAGCCGGCAGATTCTCGCGCTGGAGGACTACTATAAATTTCCGCTCTTCAAGCGCCAGGCAAAGGGGCTCACGCTCACGGCGGAAGGCGAGTTGCTGCTGCCTGCGGTGAAGGAGAGTTTCGCGCGCATCGAGGAAATCTCGCTGCGCCTCACGCGCCAGCGGACCGATCTGGCCTTGAAGGTGCCGACCTGCGTGATGCGCTGGATGCTGCCGAAAATCATGCAGTTCCAGGCCGGGTACCCGGACCTGCATGTGCAGATCACCACCACCTGGCAGCACGACGTCGACTTCCAGAGCGAGCCGTTCGACGCCGCGATCATCTACGGTTCGTCGCCGGGTGCCGGCGTGCAGGCCGTGCCGCTCTTCGAAGAGCGCCTGACGCCGGTTTGCGCGCCGGAGCTGCTGACCAGCAAGCCGCTTGACAGCGTCGCCGACCTGGCGCGTCACACCTTGCTGCATCCGACCCGCGACCATCGCGACTGGAAGATGTGGCTCGATCACGTCGAGGCACGCGATATCGATGCCAGTCACGGCCCGAGCTTCGACACGCTCGACCTGGCGACGAACGCGGCGCTACAGGGGTTCGGCGTCGCGATCAGCGACCTTGCGCTGATCGACGAAGACGTGGCCGCCAGGCGGCTGGTGAGGCCGTTCGACGAAGTGCTGGTCACGGGATGGCGCTACTACTTCGTCTATCCGGATTGCGTTGCGCATCAGCAGAAGGTCAATCTGTTCCGCGAGTGGATCGCGGAACATTGGGCCGAATGACGCTGTGCGGACGCGCGCGGCCCACCCCACTCAGGGCGCAAACGACAGGAACAGATACGCCGCAAACAGCGACAGGTGCACGACCCCTTGCAGGATGGTGGTGCGCCCTGTGCTCAGGGTGAGGGTGCCGACCAGCAGCGTCAGCGTCAGCATGACGGTTTCCTTGCCGTTGATGCCGAGCACGAGCGGCTGGCCGGTCCACAGGAAGACGCCGGCCACGGTGGGAATGGTCAGGCCGATACTCGCGAGCGCCGAACCGAGCGCCAGATTCAGGCTGTTCTGCAAGCGGTCGGCACGCGCCGCCCGCACCGCTGCGAGTCCTTCCGGCAACAACACCAGCGCCGCGATGATGATGCCCACCACCGCGGGCGGCGCGCCGATACTTTGCACGGCCGTCTCCACCGTCGGCGAGAGCAGTTTGGCGAGCAGCACCACGGCCACCAGGCACACCAGCAGCAGGCCGCCGGCCAGCATGGCTTGCGTGACGCTCGGCGGTTCGGCGTGCACGCTTTCGTCGGGCGTGGCGGCCAGAAAATAGTCGCGATGCCGCACCGTCTGCACGAACACAAACACGCCGTACAGCACCAGCGACGACACGCCCGCAAACGCCAGTTGCGACGACGACAGCAGCGGACCCTCGCGGGTGGTGGTGAAATTCGGCATCACCAGTGTCAACACCGATAACGAGGCCAGCACGGCGAGCGTGGCGGCCGCGCCGCGCGCCTGGAAGTCCTGCTCGCGATGGCGGATGCCGCCCACCAGCAGGCAGATACCGACAATGCCGTTACACACGATCATCACCGCGGCGAACACCGTATCGCGCGCGAGACCGGCCTTCTCGGGACCGGACGTGAGCATCACCGAGACGATCAGCGCAACCTCGATCACCGTGACGGCCACGGCCAGCACCAGCGTGCCGAACGGTTCGCCGACCCGGTGGGCGACCACCTCCGCGTGATGCACGGCGGCGAACACGGCGCCGGCCAACGCGATGCCGACGAACGCCAGCAGCACGCCATAACCGGGCAGAGCATAAGCCGCACCGAGAATGAGCCAGGCGGCGATCGGCATTCCAATGGTCCAGCGAGGCAGCACAGGCGATGTTGTCGTCATCCGGTCGTTCCTTGTTTTAATGCATATGAGGTGAAATTGAGGCGTGCCGGCGCTAAGGAATGTCCGGCCGCATCATGCGAAAAAGGGCTTGTCCGTTGCAACTGAACCATGCATGCAACTTGATGCAATGAATCGGGAATACGCGCCAGTACATTAAACTATAACGAATAGCGTTGAATAGCGAACGCGAGCTTTCAAGGAGACGTTGTGATTCGAAGCCAGGAAACCCTGAATCTGTTGCTCGACAGCATTATCCGTTTTGTCCGTGAACGTCTGGTGCCGAATGAGGACGTCGTCGCTGAAACCGATCAGATTCCCGCGGCCTTATTGCAGGAAATGAAGGACCTCGGTTTATTCGGTTTATGTCTGCCGGAAGAATACGGCGGCCTCGGCTTGACCATGGAAGAAGAGGTGCTGGCGGCCATCGAACTCGGCAAGACCTCGCCGGCGTTTCGTTCGGCGATCGGCAGCAACAACGGCATCGGCTCGACCGGTATCGTTATCGACGGCACCTCAGCGCAGAAGGAAAAGTACTTGCCGCGGCTGGCATCGGGCGAGCTGATCGGCTCGTTTTGCCTGACCGAGCCGGAAGCGGGTTCCGATGCCGCATCGCTCAGAACCACCGCCGTGCGCGACGGCGAGCACTACGTGTTGAACGGCACCAAGCGCTTCATCACGAACGCGCCGGAAGCGGGTCTCTTCACCGTGATGGCGCGCACCGACCCCACGGCGAAAGGCGCCGGCGCCATCTCCGCGTTCGTTGTGGAAGCGGGCACGCCGGGTCTGTCGCTCGGCAAGATCGACCGCAAGATGGGGCAGAAGGGCGCGCATACCTGCGACGTGATCTTCGACAACTGCCGCGTGCCGGTGGCGAATCTGATCGGCGAGAAAGAGGGCGTCGGCTTCAAGACCGCCATGAAGGTACTCGACAAGGGGCGCCTGCATATCGCCGCCGTGGCGACGGGCGCGGCCGAACGCATGCTGGCGGATGCGCTGCGCTACGCCATGGAGCGCAAGCAGTTCGGTAAGCCCATCGTCGAATTCGAGTTGATCCAGGCCATGCTGGCCGATAGCCAGGCGGAGATCTACGCATCGCGCTGCATGATCGTCGATGCGGCACGCCGCCGCGACGCGGGCGAGCGGGTCACGAGCGAAGCCTCATGCGCGAAGATGTTCGCGACGGAAATGTGCGGACGCGTGGCGGATCGTGCCGTGCAGATCTTCGGCGGCGCGGGCTATATGAGCGAGTATGGGATCGAGCGCTTCTACCGCGACGTGCGCCTCTTCCGCATTTACGAAGGGACGACGCAGATCCAGCAGATTGTGATTGCGCGTGAAATGCAGCGCAGTTTTGCGGGCTAGCGCTGCGAGCACTGAGCAGTGCGGTACGGCGAGAGCTGAACTGAACCAGACTGAGGGGACTTGAAGCGGGCGAAGGCACGCTCTCAGTTGAAGCGGGCACACCCCCCGGCCATGCGGGGTTGTGCCCGGCCGATGCGCTTACTGGCCGATCGCGCGGATCGTCAGTGCGTTCTTCACCGAGGTCACGCCCGCTACGCCTTGAGCGGCTTGCGTAGCCAGATCGACTTGCGGTTGTTCCGGCACCGAACCTTCCAGTGTCACAGCGCCGCTGCGTGCGCGGACCGTGATGTTGGTCACGCTCAGGCCCTTCGTCTTGGACAGCGCCTTGCGCACGCTGCGTTGCAGGGCGCGGTTAGCGGCCTTGGTCGACTTGGCGGTCGGAGCGGCGGACATCGCACCGGAGGCGGCCGTTGCATCGCTGCTTTGTGCATAGGCGTTGAGGGACGCCACGACGATGAGCGCGCCACCGATGACCTTGATTGCCTGGAATGCTTTCATTCGAGTTTCTCCTGTTGTCATGATTCGTCACGATTCCGTATGGAACCGCAGGATTGCACCAAAGGGTACTTCGGGATCAAATCTGGGTGAAACTGTGCTGCGAGTGATGCAAACCTGTCTGCTGATCAAGCGGGCCGAGGCACATGCAAGCCTGCAAGGGCTGTGCGGGTGACCGGAATGTAACAATACTCCACTTGAAAGAATTTTGAACTCAAGCGTGCGGGGAAATGCTGCTTTGATACAACGGATTGCCTTTCGATTGCAACAAAGAGCCAGTCATTGCGCGGTATTGCTACAGACTTTTCGTTGCACAGACAACCTTTATCGTCGCATGCCGAAATGACATCTCCATTGCTGCCGATTATCCCGTTGCGCCGCGACGACCTGCCGGTCGATACCATCGAACTCGCTCGCTATATGGTGGGCAAATACCTTGTGCACGAACTGCCGGAAGGACGCATGAGCGGGCGCATCGTGGAGACCGAAGCCTATCCGCTCGGCGATTCGACCAGTCATGCGTTTCTGGGGCGGCGGCCATACAACGGTTCGATGTTTCTCGCCCGCGGCCATGCTTATGTGCGTCTCACGTATGGCGTGTCGTATATGTTGAACATGTCGAGCGAGGAAGAGGGGACCGGCGCCGGCATTCTGTTTCGCGCGCTCGAGCCGCTCGAGGGTCTTGCCGCGATGCACGCGCGCCGCCCCGGCGTGAGCCTGCGCGATCTCGCCCGTGGACCGGGCCGCCTGACGAGCGCGCTCGGCATTGGGCAAGCATTCGATGGACGGGATCTGTGTACCGGCCGCGGCCTCTGGGTCGGCAGGATCGAAACGGAGGACGTGCCGGTCGCGGTCACCAAACGCATTGGCTTGTCGCGCGAAATGCACCGGCTGTTGCGCTTCTATGAACCCGGCAGCCCGTTTGTCAGCGGGCCGCGCAAGCTTTTGACGCAGCCCTCCGCACAGCCGGCTTGAGCAGCCGTCGCACCAGGCCGGGGCGCGGGCAGGAACGACTGACCGATGCCGGACTAACTTGCTTGACAGTCGCCCTGCAAGTATTACGAAATGGGTAATTGCTACGCCAAACCTGTCAGGTGACCGAAGTTTGTTCCGGGTTCCCCATTCAATCTTGCGATTCTCGCAAATATGTATCTCCCAATTAAGGGTTTTCCCTTGAGGATGCGCTGACTAGACTGGAACTACCCGCTTCTCACATGTCGTGTCAAGCGAAGTCAAAAAACCAGATCTGGAGGTAAGCCATCATGAAGTCGCTCATTCAAGCTGTTGCTATTGCCGCAATCCTCGCCGCTCCGGTCGCCGCGTTCGCACAAGCCGCGGATACCACCCAGCAACCCATGACGCGTGCCGAAGTGAAGAACCAGTTGATCCAGCTGGAACAGGCTGGCTACAACCCGTCGAACTCCAACGACCCGTACTATCCGGCCGACATCCAGGCCGCCGAGCAGCGCATTCAGGCAGAAAACCCGCCGGTTGCGCAACAGCCGGTTGCCGATACCAGCGGCTATGGCCCGTCGACGAGCGGTTCGTCGGCCTCAGGCACGATGCAGCCGATGCAACCGGAAGCGCCGGCCCAGCGCGTTTTCTTCGGTCACTAAGCGGAACGCAATAAAACCAGGCGCAAAGCCAAGCGTATGCCGCTGCGCGTAATGCGCGCGGCATATCGCCGACACGAATTTCAGGAACCTCCGCTGCCGCAAGGTAGCTTCGCCCAATCCCGATGGTTTGGGCTTTTTTTGCTGCTGGGGCGTAGCTGCCGTACGGCAACGGCTCAGGGATGCTCGCCCGTAATGTAGAACTCGAGTTGCTGGATGGTGAACTGCTGTTCGGCGATGATGTTCTTCACCAGATCGCCGATCGACACCATTCCCACCAGTCTGTCCTGATCGATCACCGGTAGATGGCGCATGCGCCGCTCGGTCATGAGCGCCATGCAGTCGTCCGTGGTCTGGGTCAGGTGCACGAAACGCACCGCCTTGCTCATGATGTCGCGCACAGGCGTGGCTTTCGACGCGCGGTCCATCAGCACGACCTTGCGAGCATAGTCGCGCTCGGTGATGATCCCGGCGATGCTGTCGCCATCGGTCACGACCAGCGCGCCGATCTGTTTCTCCGCCATCAGTTTGATTGCGTCGTAGACGGAATCGTCCGCTGCCACCGTAAAGACGCCTTGATTCGGTTTCGATTTGAGAAGTTGCGCAACGCTAGTCATGGAGCGGCTCCGTATCGCAGTGCAGCACGCCGGCACGGGACGTGCGGTCGTAAAGGGCAGGCCATTGCAGTATAGGCGGCGCATGCCCATCGGACACTCATGGGCAAATCCCTGGTGGTGGCGTTTTATCCGGCTACGGTCCCCGCGGGCGTGCGGGCGTGCGGGCGATTCGCCGCGGCCTCCCCGGCAGCCCGCCTTGTCATCTGTTCCGCCTTCGCGCGCGCCGGCAGGTGGGCGAGGCCGATTAGCGGTAAACTCCAGTTCCATACTTTATCCCCGGTTGTTCACGGGTTCATGTCAGTGCCTTTGCCCAACGCCATGCCCACGCCTCACAATCCGTCTGAAGCAGACGGCCAACATAACGGCGAATGCGTCATTCTCGACGCGGTCGCCACGCTTCCCACCCGCTACGGCACCTTCACGTCCTACGTTTTTCGCGTGTGCGAGAGCGGCGCCGAACATCTCGCGCTCGTGATGGGCGACGTCGCCAACAATGAACCGGTGCTCACGCGCCTGCACTCGGAGTGCCTGACCGGCGACGTGCTCGGCTCCTACCGCTGCGATTGCGGCGAGCAGCTCGATCTGGCGTTGCGCTATATCGCCGCCGAAGGCCGCGGCGTGCTGCTGTATCTGCGTGGTCATGAAGGCCGCGGGATCGGCCTGTCGAACAAGATTCGCGCCTATGCGCTGCAGGAGCAGGGGCGAGACACGGTCGAGGCGAATCTCGATCTCGGCTTACCCGACGATTCGCGCGAATACGATTCGGCCGCCGGCATTTTGCGTACGCTGAAAGTCACCTCGGTGCGCTTGATGAGCAACAACCCGAAGAAGTTCGACACCTTGTCGGAACACGGCATCCCCGTGTGCGAGCGGGTCGCGCTGGCGATTCCGATGCGTGAGGAGAACGAGCGCTATATCCGCACCAAGCAGGTCAAGTTTGGGCATTACTTCGACGAGAACGAATAGGTTTGGTTTGCCTGGTGAGCAGGCACGGATAGAGGTGGTGTGCGCGTAGCTGATGTTGCGTCTCCGATCATCTTCCTCTATCTGATCCTGCTGCCAGGCGATGCGCTCGGTTGACGAGTTGCTTCGCTATCTCGCCCCGAATCCAACGACTATTCGCAGGGCGTGCGAGGAAGTGATCTGGGCAGGACGGTCATCACCCTCCGGGTGCGCTCCTTTCCATACCTTGAAAATTTCGGGGGCAATCTAGCCGCCTTTCCTTATGTCTCCTTAGCTACACAGCTAAAGTAGCGAAATGTGCTAAATAAAAGCAAATGATATAACCTCTGCTGTGCAGCAATATCACCGCTTTTTGCGAACGAGCCATGGGAAACTTCCGCCGCAAGCCGAGCGCCGACGCGCGCAGTGCATTCGAGATGGAAATCGCAAAGGAGCTTAGCTCGACTCTTGATGAGATCGCGGACGGTCGGATCAAGGTCCAGCATATCGAATCAGATTTTGCGAATTTACCTCGTGTGGATTTCGCTATGGATATCGATGCCGACGGCCGTTCGGTGCGCCTTGCCGTGGAAGTGCTCCGCTATGCCTATCCGCGCGATGTGCAGGGAGCGGTATGGCGGCTTGACGAATTCAAGCACGCCTACGACCCCGATCAGTTCGGCGACCTCATCCTCCTGGTAGCCGCCGAATCGCTGAGTCCTGGGGCACGGGACCTACTTCGCAGGCGTGGAATAGGATATTTCGAGCGCAACGGCAACCTCAGCCTGAAGTGGCGCAACTGGCTGATCAACGTCGAGCGGCCGGACCCGCCTTCGGTCAGAAAAGAAGCGGCCTCGCTCTTCACGGATTCGCGCGAGGCGGTTGTTCATGCGCTCCTGGTCAACCGTGACAAATGGCTGAGCGGGGGAGAGCTGGCCGCAATGTCCCAAACTTCGCAATACACGGTCTCTGTCGTCCTGCAGGAACTGACGCGCCGTGAGTGGTGCGAATCAAGCGGCGCGGGTCGAACGCTTCGACGCCGGCTAAACGAGCCGAGAAAACTGTTAGACGCATGGGCTGCGCAATGGACGATGCGCAAGGAGGAGCGTACCAGTTGGTACTTTTTCTCGGAGCGCCCTGATCTGCTGCTCACGAAATTGACGGACAAGATCGAGTCGTCAAACCCGGCCTTCGACTGGGCGTTCACAGGTACAGCCGCCGCGAATGTCTATGCTCCGCTCCTCACGAGTGTAGACACTGCAGAGATCATTGTCCCGCCCGGGCAAGCCGAGGATCTTGCTCGCGACATGCGCTTGAAACCCGCCGACAAAGGCGCCAACGTGGTCTTTGTCGAGCGTGACGGTGCGAGCCTTCTGTTCCGCGACCCGGTTCCGGAGTACCCATCATATTTCGCGAGCCCGTTCATCATGTATCTCGACCTCCTGAACGGTCGCGGTCGAAACAAAGAGTTGGCGGAACACGTTCTTAAAAAGCTGGAGCTATAGATGTCCGGAGTCAAACCCACCACCGCGGCAGGGTACAGCGCTGATGTCACCGAGGCTTGCGAGCGCACTCGAGCGCAATCTCAAGGATGGTAAGCCATCGTCGTGGCAATGGAAGCTTAAGGTAAATGAGCAAATGGATGTCGTCGTCGAGTTTTTGCGCGATGCCGTTGGCCAAACCGCAGGGAGGCCGGTGAGCGTCGATGGCGAACGGGTCTCCGCGCTGGCAGTGAAGTTTGCAGAAATCGTGCACGACTGGTTTGGCGAGCGGAAGGTGGCGGGGCGGTTGCCTGGCGATGGAGGCGTTACCGCCCGCGTCATTCGCTTCGCTGATGTGCCGGCGTTCGTGATCCTGAAAGCGATGGCGATCGAGCAACGCAGCGAAAACAAGGACGCCGGCGACCTGGTCCACGTGCTGCGATACGCTGGAACGGTTGAGGAGGTGTCGGAACACCCGACAATCAAAAGCAGCCGAAATCGTCGTTACTGTCGGGGATCGCGTTGAGCAGTTGCTCGAGCTGATGGAGGCGGCCCAGTCTCGCCACGCTGAGCAAAAGAGCGAGCCACAGATACCCGCTACGTTTGACGCGCGTTTGCTTCCCAGCGGTAGCGTGGGCGAGACGCCGCGTCCGGCGCGCTGACCGCGACGTCAAAGACACGCGTAGCAAAGGGCAAGTTGACATCGTTTCCTCCATCCAGGATGAACCACGGAGCGACGCGTTCAGCTCGCGGCCGTTTCGACGTGAGGCAGGAGTGCGGCCAGCACCTCCGCCAGCGGCGTGGTCCCGAAACGCCGCTCGCCAACTCCCTCTTCGACATCGATGCGGCCGTCGTTATGCGTGTCGTAGAGGTCCACGATCAACTGCGCGTGGTTGGCGCTGAGTCCGGCGCGCAGCAGCATCGGCGTCCAGGCTTCGTGCGGCAACGCTTGCGCCGCGACCGCACGTCCGCTTAGCTCGCTGAGCGTGTGGGCGATATCGAGCGCGCTGACGCGCCGCGGTCCTTCGATGCTGACGATACGCGGCGATATCTCGCCGTCGGGATCGTCGTCCATCAGCAGGTCGGCGGCGAGGCGGCCCACATCTTGCGCCGCAACCGTCGGAAACAGCTTGTCCAGCGGATGATGCAGGCTCGGCAGCACGCCGGCCGCCAGCGCTGCCGGTATCACACGCCCCCAGTTATGCATGTGCTCCGCTGCGCGCAGGAACGTCAGATGGCTCATGACCGGCTTTAGCTGCGCTTCGATGTGGTGGAACAGCAGCGTGATGCCGGTGCCATGCTCCAGTTCCGCGCCATAGTCGGATAGCGCCAGTATCCGGGGCGGCGGATTGGCCCGCAGGGCGTCGGCCGCCGTGTCGATCATGCGCCGCATCGTGTCGGCAGGGTGAGGGTCGGTGCGCGGCACCGGACAGAGAATCTGCACGGCGTCCGCGCCTTCGATCGCTTTGGCGACGGATGCGCGATCGGTGAGATCGGCAAGGACGATCTCACAGCCGAGGGCGGCAAGGTAGTCGCCTTGCTTCTCACGGCGAACCACGGCGCGCACCGCGCGACCGGCCTGGCGCAGGCGGACTGCGGTGGCGTCTCCAACATTGCCTGATGCTCCAAAAACGACGAACACGGTGTGCTCCTTGTGGGTAGGGTGTCCCCATCATAGAAGGCCGTCGCGGGCGCAACGCGCAGGGATGGATGGCCGTGAGCAGATCCGGATGACGGTTTTTGCGCGCTCGGACGACGTAGGCGGCACGTCATGCAAGACCCCGGAAAACGACGCACAATGCAGGCACGTCTGCCGTCAATCGAGAGGGTCCGCCATGAATGCTGTGATTCCGATTCCCAAACCCCACTCGGGCACCCGCATCAGTTTGCGATCGAGCGCGGCCCTGGGCTGGCAAGGCTTCGGCGCGGAACTGGTCAGTGTGGCCGCGGGGGTGCATCGGATTCCGGCGCAGCCGCACCACCGGGTCGGCATTCATGTGGGCGCGCCGGTCAAGGCGCATTGCCTGTGCAACGAGCGGCGCCACGTCCGCCTGCAATCTCCCGGCGACACCGATGTGATTCCCGCAGGGCTCGACGGTCAATGGGCGGACGACGCCAATTGCACGATCTTTAGCGTGTGGTTCGCCGATGCGTTGGTGCGAAAGACCTTCGAACAGATGGCGTTGCGCGCGAGCGAGGCGCACATCCGGCCGCAGTTTCAGATGCGGGATACGCGTTTCCAGCATCTGGCGTGGGCATTGCGCGCCGAGCTCGAAGCCGACGACGCGTCCGATCCGCTTTACGCGGAAAGTCTCAGCACGGCGATGATCGTGCGTCTGGCCGAGGGGGCGCCGGCGCTGGAGGGTAAGCGCAGCAAGCGGCTCGCGCCGCGGACCGCCGCGCGGGTGGTGGAGTTTATCGAAAGCAATCTGGAGCAGCGTCTCACCTTGAGCGAACTGGCGGCGCTGGCGGACCTCAGCGTGCCGCATTTCAAGGTGCTGTTTCGGCAGACGCTCGGCGTGCCCGTGCATCAGTATGTGGTGCAGCGGCGTGTCGAGCGGGCACGGGCGCTGTTGTTGCAGGGTGCGTTAAGCGCGAGTCAGGTGGCGCTGGAGACCGGCTTTGCGCATCAGAGCCATATGGCTCATTGGATGAACCGGTTGTTGGGGGTGACGCCGCGGGAGTTGGTGAGGGGCGCTACGAGTGATGCGGCGGCAGACTCGCAGCGCGGCGGAGCATTGCGGTTGATTCAACCATAGGCCACAGGCACACCGGGGGCGTGTGCGGCCCGGCAAACCCGCATCACCCTCCCTTCGCCGCCGTCAACTGCGCATACACATCATGCGACAGCTGCAGCAAAACCTTGCGGTCGATCCCGCCCGACACCGCATAGCCATAATCCCCATCCACCCAGTAGAACACGTTCACCGGACCGTCCTGATACAGCTTGAACGCGGTGGTGTTCGAATTCACCTTGCGATGCGAGATGCACAGCGTCACCCGCTCGTCGCCTGGGCCGCGGTACATGAACTGCGCAACCGGACCGTCCGCACCGGGCAAGATGCGCCCGCCGCTCAGCTCAAAACCGCTCTTGTTGAGCAGTGGCGCATGCACATCGGTGCCGAGCTTGTTCGACAGCCATTGCACGAAGTCCCGATCCTGATCGGTACCGACGCTATCCGGCACCTGCACGGCGGGCATATACACCACGTGCGCGATTGCAGCCTGCCGCGCCAGCCCATCCGAGGCGTCCGCGCTGACGGGCCGCGTATCCGAATGATCGCTGCCCATGCCCAGCGGGGATGCCGTCGTGCCCGGCACATCCTTGCCCATCTGCGTGCCCACGCCGATACCGACGCCCAGCACAAGCGCCGCCGCCATCCCGGCGAACTGCGGCCAGTTC
The DNA here is from genome assembly GCF_900142845.1 of Paraburkholderia phenazinium. NCBI lineage: Bacteria > Pseudomonadati > Pseudomonadota > Betaproteobacteria > Burkholderiales > Burkholderiaceae > Paraburkholderia > Paraburkholderia phenazinium. The sequence goes on along the minus strand of NZ_FSRU01000001.1, from coordinate 2,371,077 downwards.
GCCGCGTCGAGCCAGCGCCGCTTCGGCGCCGGCGGTTGCAGCCGCTTGGGCACCGGCTCGCTCAGCACGCGGTCGTAGCGATCATGAAACAGGTTGTTCAGCGAGAAATAGTCGCTGACCCGCGCGGCCAGTTCCGGGTTCTGCTCGAGCGCACGCTCCACCTGGGCGCGACGCTCGTCGGACAGCGTGCCGTCCACGTACGCGTGCAGCTCTTCTTCGCTGATCGGAGTGAGTTGTTCGTTCATCGCACCACCTGTAATTTCGCGCTGGGCTGCGTGCCCGCCATCAAAGCCCTAAGCCGCTCGCGTCCGCGTGATAGCCGCGACATCACCGTGCCGATGGGGATGTCCAGCGCGAGCGCCACGTCGGCGTAGCTCATTTCCTCCAGTCCAACCAGCAGCACTACTTCCCGCTGCTCGGTGGGCAAGCGCTGCAAGGCGTAGTCGAGATCGCGCATTTCCAGCGAACGGGTCTGATCCGACGCCACCGCGAATTCGCTCTCGGCGATGCTGTCGTCGTCCACGGACACGTGAACCGCCCGCACGGACGCTTTGCGCGCCTGGTTCGCGAACACGTTGTGCATGATCGTAAACAGCCATGCGCGCAGATCGGTGCCGGCCTGGAACAGTGCCGTGCGCCCCAAGGCGCGTTCCAAGGTGTCCTGCACCAGATCGTCGGCCAGGTCCCGGTTGTTGATCAGCGCCCTTGCGTAGCGCCGCAACCGCGGGACGTGCTCCATTAACTCGTCACGGATGTCCATTGCCCTTACCAGTAAGTGCTTTCCAGCCTGTCGCTGCGCGCCGGGCTGCCCACGCGGGGCAAGAGAACCGCGGGTGGCCCGCGGTTTCCAGGAGGAGAGACTGCGTCGCCCGCCCACAGGGGCGCACGACGGCGTTTCAGATGCAAACACGGTTGAGCGCATTTTATTCCCGCGCTCAATCGCGAACCTAAAATAAGTCGCTTCTACGGCCTTTGCTCACCGCATCGTCATGAGGTCGGCGGCGCGCATCAGGCCGTGCGCGTCGGCCGCGCCGGCCAGCACGTAACGCTGCTGGCGTGCGCTCCAGCTCAGCAGCCGCAGCGTGCCCACACGCCGCGCACTCCACTGCGGCTGGGCGGTCATCGAGCGCGAGCGGGCCACGAGCAGTACCACGGGCTGGTTCTCGGCGTTCAGGTAGACGTATTCGGTGGCGCGTGCCACGGGGCCCAGCCTGCGGGTTTGGGCGCTGACCAGGTGCATGCCTGCTGCGCTGAGATCGGGGGCGTCCGGGGCGGCGATGAGCGGGGCGGGCGCCAATGTCGCCGCCGTAGGCGCCGTCATTGCACTACGGCTCGCGGCGGTGGCCGTCGTACCGGCACGCGCATTGACACCGCCCGCAGACCCGGGTGCTGTACCGGCCGCCGCCTTCACACCGCCCGCAGACCCGGGTGCCGTACCGGCCGCCGCCTTCACACCGCCCGCAGACTCGACCGCGGCGCCGAAATGGCCGCCGCTCGCCTGCGCCAGCGCCATCACCGCGGCGTTGTTCAGCGCTTCATCGGACACCTGCGACGCCGCCATCCAGCCGCTGGCGGCGAGCAAGGCCAGCGCCGCCGCGAGAACCAGTGCCAGCAAGGCGCGCAACGGCCGCAGCCTGGCCGCCCGGAGGCGCCGGCCCAGCCACCGGCCCGGCACACTGCGGGCGAATGCGTTGCTCGAGGCGAGAGCCGGCAAAGGCTCGTCGGTCGGCAGGAAGGCATGCTGGATCTGCTGGTTCAGCTTGCCGTAGAAGGCCACCCGGCGAGCCTCGCCCGGCCGCTTGCCGAGGTACTGGCGCAAATGGGCGGCGCGTTCGGGCGCAAGAAGACCATCGGCATAGGCCTGGATATCGGTTTCGGAGAGCGGCGGGTCGCGCCGCGGGTCGTTCGGTTTCATGTGGGTCGTGCCAAGAGATTGCCTGTTCACCGGCTAACACGATCCTGTAGGCGTTTATTCCATGCTGGTGGATGACGCTCACCCACGAATTCGGCTCCATCAGGAATAAACCTTTGCACGCTGTGTTTGCCGCCAGGTAGACCGCCTCAACAGTCAAAGGAGTTCTTGTGAAACAGCCTTCATTCCCACCGCCCGCAGCTATTTGCGTGCCATGCCGGCTCGCTGCGATCGGCGCCGTCGTGTTGGCCATGGCCGGCGGCTTCGCCTATGTGGCCGGCTGGCTCACGCCGCAGCGCCTGACCACGCATCGCATCGTCAATGCTTTTGAAGCGGACAACGGCCAGCATCCGGGCTTTCGCCGCAATCATGCCAAGGGTGTGTGCGTGACCGGCTATTTCGACAGCAACGGCAACGCGGCGGCGCTCTCCAGTGCCGGCGTCTTCGAGCTGGGACAGACGCCGGTGATCGGCCGTTTTGCGATTCCGGGCGGCAATCCGTCTGCGCCCGACACCAGCGTGCCGATCCGCAGCCTCGCCCTGATGTTCACGCAGCACGACGGCGAGCAATGGCGCACCGGCATGAATTCGGTGCCGGTGTTTGCGGTTCGGACACCTGAGCAGTTCTATCGGCAACTGGTCGCAGCGAAACCCGATCCGGCGACCGGCAAGCCGGATCCGGCCGCGCTCAAGGCCTTTTATGCCGCCAATCCCGAAACGCAGCCGTTTCAGGCGTGGTTGAAGGGGCATCCGCCGTCGTCCAGTTTCGCCAACGGGTCGTACTACAGCGTGAATGCGTTCCGCTTCGTCGACGCCAAGGGCGAGGTGCGCGCCGTACGCTGGGCCATGGTCCCGGAGACGCCGTTCGCGCCCATTAATGACGCGCAAAAGGCCGCGAAGAATTTTCTGGACGCCGATCTCGATCAGCGCCTGCAAAGCGGTCCGTTGCGCTGGCATCTGATCGTGACAGTGGCCGCGCCCGGAGACCCGACCGACGACGCCACGCAGTCGTGGCCCGCCGACCGGCAGCAGATCGATGCCGGCACGCTTGTGATCGACCACGACGCCTCGCAGGACGACGGCCCGTGCCGCGACGTCAACTTCGATCCCACGGTGCTGCCTGCGGGCATCCAAACCTCGGACGATCCGCTGCTGGCCGCACGCTCGGCGGCGTATTCGCTCTCCTATAACCGGCGCACTCGCGAAGAAGCGCTCAATCCCAACCTGCATCGTCCGCAGCCGCACGGAGACCGCTCATGACGCCGACGCATTCCCATTTCAGCCCCGTCCAGCGCCTGCTGCATTGGACCATGGCGCTCGCGATTCTCGCGATGCTGTTCGTCGGCGTCGGCATGGTCGCGACGGTCTCGCATGCGCACAGCGTGCTGATCGCGCTTCACCGGCCGCTCGGCATCGCGATTCTGCTGCTGGTGCTGCTGCGGATCGCCGTACGGCTCAAGCGTGGCAGTCCGCCGCTGCCGGACGATCTGCCTGCGCTGCAACGATTCGTCGCGAAGCTCTCGCACCTCGTGCTGTATGCGCTGATGCTGGCCCTGCCGCTGATCGGCTGGGCGATGCTGTCGGCGGCTGGGTATCCGGTGACGATGTTCGGCGCCATCCATTTGCCGCCGATCGCGCCGCACGACGTCCGGCTCTATGCGTTGCTGCGGTCGTTGCACACGTACCTGGCTTTAGCGCTGTTTCTGACGGTGCTGGGCCACCTCGCGGCTGCGCTGTTCCATGGGCTTATCCGCCGCGATGGGGTGTTGTCGAGCATGGCGCGCGGCGCCAACTAGCTTTTCACCCGTTCCGAACGCGGATCGTATGGCGCCTTCAGATGGACGGTAGCCGGCAACAACTCACCGGCGACGTCGATCTCATAGCGGCCGCTCGTCAGATACGCCGTATCGGCCACGCCGTCCGGATGGTTGATGTACCCCATCGCCACCGGACAGCCAAACGTATGACCGAAGGCCGCCGAGCTGACGAAGCCCACCGGCTTGCCGTCGCGCAGAATCGCTTCGCCGCCCCACAGCATGCGATCGGCGGCGCCGTCGGCGGTGAGCACGACCATGCGCCGGCGCAGCGGCTCGGCGCGCAGTTTCAGCAAGGCTTCGCGACCGCGGAATGGAATCGGTTTGTCCAGCTTGCAGGCGAACGCCAGCCCCGCTTCGAACGGGTTCGAATCCGGTGTCAGCTCGCGGCCCCATGCGCGGTAGCCTTTCTCGATCCGCAGCGAATCGATGGCGTAGTAGCCCGCGTTCAGGAGCCCGAACGGTTTGCCCGCGGCATGCAGGGTCTCGTAGACGCCCGCGGCGAATTCGACCGGCACGTAGAGTTCCCAGCCCAGTTCGCCGACATAGGTGAGCCGCGTGGCGCGGACGGTGGCATAGCCGATGTCCACTTCGCGGCTCTGGCCGAACGGGAACACCGCATTGCTCCAGTCGGCCTTGGAGATGCTCTGCAGCAGCTCGCGCGAGCGCGGTCCCATGACCGCCAGCACCGCGTACTGGCCGGTGACGTCGACCAGGGTGCAATGCTGGTCGTGCGGGATCGACTTCTCGAGGTAGTCGAAATCGCGCGTGCTTTGTGCGGACCCCGAAACGATCAGGTATTGATCGTCGGCGAGGCGGGTCAATGTGAAGTCCGACTCGTAAGTGCCGCGCTCGTTGAGCATGCCCGTGTAGACGGTGGTGCCGGTCGGCACGGCGACGTCGTTGGTGACGATGCCTTGCAGCACGCTCTCGGCGTTGCGGCCTTTCACGAGGAATTTCGAAAACGACGTCATGTCGAACAGCGCCACGCCTTCGCGGCAGGCGCGATGTTCGGCGCCGCTCCAGGGCAGCCAGTTCTGCTGGCCGAAGGCGTACTCGATCTTTGCCTGTTCCGGGCTCGGTGCGAAGAAGTTCGGCCGCTCCCAGCCCATCTTGCTGCCGAAGCTCGCACCTTCGTCGCGCAGCATGGCGTAGAGCGGCGAGCGGCGGAACGGCCGCGCGCTGTCGAGCTCGCGGTTCGGCCAGGGCATGGCGTAGTGCAGCCCCAGCGTTTCCTTGACGCGGTCGTGCAGCCAGGTGTCGTTGCCGTTAAAGCGCGCAAAGCGGCGGATATCCACCGGCCACAGATCCATGGTCGGCGTGCCGGCGACGATCCATTCGGCCAGCGCCATGCCGGCGCCGCCGGCCGAGGCGATCCCCATGGAATTGAAGCCCGCGCCGACGAAGAAGTGGCGCAGTTCGGGCGCTTCGCCGAGGATAAAGTTGTTGTCCGGCGTGAACGACTCCGGTCCGTTATAGAACTGCCGGACCTGCGCGGTTTCGAGCGCGGGCACCCGTTGCAGGGCGTTTTCCATCAGGATCTGGAATTGATCCCAGTCGTCGGGGAGCAACTGGAATTCGAAATTCTCGGGGATGCCGTTCATGCCCCAGGGCTTCGCGTTCGGTTCGAAGCCGCCCATCACGAGGCCACCCACTTCTTCCTTGAAGTAGATGAAGCCGTCCGGGTCGCGCATTACCGGCAGATCGGGATGCACGCCGGCAATGCGCTCGGTGACGATGTAGTAGTGCTCCCGCCGAATGCAGCGGCACGGTCACGCCGCATAGCCGGCCCACGGCCTTCGCCCATTGACCCGCGCAGTTCACGACAATCTCGGCGTCGATCGTGCCTTCGGCCCCGTCCTTGTTGCGCCACGCGAGGCCGCTCACTTCACGGCCGCCCGGCGTCGGCCGCGTGTGGATGGCGGTGATGCGCGTGTTCTCGACGATCCGCGCGCCGCGCGTACGGGCGCCGCGGGCCAACGCCTGGGTGAGGTCGGTAGGGTTGGCCTTGCCGTCGCCCGGTAGCCAGACTGCGCCGAGCAGGTCGTCGGTGCGCATCGCCGGCCACAGGTCGCCGGCTTCCTGCGGACCGATGACGTCGCACGTCACCCCGTAGGCCCGCGCGACAGCGGCAGTGCGCTTGAGCTGCGTCATCCGTTCCGCCGTGCGCGCCACCGAGAGCGAGCCGCATTGCTTCCAGCCGGTGGCGAGGCCGGTGTCCGCTTCCAGCTCGGCGTAGAGCGCGGTGGAATAGCGGATCAGTTTCGTCATGCTTTCCTGGGCGCGCAATTGCCCCACCAGACCGGCCGCGTGCCAGGTCGTACCGCAGGACAGTTGCCCCTGTTCGAGCAGGACGACGTCGGTCCAACCCAGCTTCGTCAGGTGATACGCCACCGAGCAACCGACAATGCCGCCACCGACGATGACGACCCGGGCGTGTTGGGGAACAGGTGTGGACATGACTTGGACTTTGCCTGGTGAATGTTGATATACGTGGAAATATGTGGCGAATAGTGCAACAGAAGGTCGGAAAACGCAATGCTGTCACGTAAAATTCACTGAATTGCGGAGCAGGAGGAAGCCGATGAAGAGGCGTGAATAGGCCGTAAAATGGGCCTTGGAGCGTTCCAACGTGTTTCCGGACTGAGCTATGTTGATTGATTTGGAAATATGTGGAAATGACTTTCCCTGCGCTAGCCCCTTTGCTAGACTGGCCGCACCTGGATCATCCCGCTCTCCGTATGTTTTCAACCCAACGTCAATCCGAAATCCTGCGCCTCGTGCGGGCGCAGCAGACCTGCACGATCACCGGGCTGGCCGAAGTCTTCGCCGTGTCCGACGAAACTATCCGCCGCGACATCAAGCCGCTGATCGCAGAAGGGGTGCTGCTCAAGGTGCACGGCGGGGTGATGCTGCCGGACCGGCTCGACGAGCCGCCGTTTCAGCGCCGCCTGCAGGAGAACCTCGAAGCGAAGCGGGTGATTGCGGCGCGCGTGAGCGAGCTGGTGCGCGACGGCGATTCGCTGATTCTCGACGGCGGCACGACCTGCGTGCATATCGCCAGCGCGCTGTGCGCCCGCTCGCGCCTGACGGTTGTGACCAATTCCGCGGAGATTGCCCGCACGCTCGCGCCGCGCAACGGCAACCGCGTGTTCATCGCGGGCGGCGAAGTGCGCGCCGACGACGCCGCGGCGTTCGGCGAAAGCACGTTGGCGTTCATCCGCCAGTTCCACGTGCGCTACGCGATCGTCTCGGTGACGGCGATCGACGCGCAAGGCCGCTTCATGGATGCGCAGCCCGACGACGTGTCGTATTCGCTGGCGGCGTTTGCACAGGCCGAGCGGCGCGTCGTGGTGGCGGACCACGCCAAGTTCGGGCATAGCGCGCTGGTGCACGCGTTCGGCTGCGACGCCGTGGACCTGTTGATCACGAACGAGGCGCCGTCGCCGGCGCTCGCGCAGGTGTTTGCCGCCGCGGATGTCGAAGTGAGTTTTGGCGCTCCGGCCTCCGGGGCGCCGGTGGATGATCCGGCGGGCATAACCGCCTGAACTGCGTTTTGCGTTCTGTGCGAGCGGCGGGCGTCGTCATACGCACGCACTCCAATTTGGGATAACCACGCCCCAACGACTATTTTCGACCCATGCGAAAATAGCCGGCTATCAGCGGCAGACGCAGCGCGAAAAGAGCACGGCTGGCCATCGGCGGGGATGCCGGGCTTGTCGGATCCCGCAACCTGCAGCGTCGCCGCACGCCTGAATACGCATGGATGGGTCACCCGGATGTCGTCAGTTTTCTACGATCGAGAAGATATAACGAAGTGGCTCGGGGCCAAGACCGTCGCCAAGGCGCGCGAGTACGTCAGCGCGGTCTCCAACCTGCACTGGGAAAACAACACCCTGAGCGGCGAAGTGCAGGGCACGCAGCGCCATCCCTATGTGGTGGACGTCAAGTTTCACGACATTGGCGACGACCTGTGGGTCGAGGGCGATTGTTCCTGCCCGGTCGGTTTTCAATGCAAGCACATGGCGGCGCTGCTGATGGCGGGTCTGGAAGACGCCGGGGCGCAGTCGGGCGTGCGTCCCGAGCTGGTCAGATGGCTCGAGACGTTCCGCGCCCATGCCGGCTCCGACGCACCCGGCAGAGTCCCTGCAAACGCCGCAGCCAGTCACGCGCTCGCTTACCGGCTGGGCTGGTCGCGCTATCAGCAGCGTCATGAGATCCAGTTGTTCAAGGCCCGGCTCGGCGTCGACGGCGAGATCCGCGCCATCGATGAACCATGGAGCAATGTCGAAGCGGCCCTGATCAAGCCGCCCAAGTTTGTTTCGGACGACGATCTGGTGATCTTGCGTAGCCTGTGGCTCGGCCATTCCCGCGAGAATCACGGGCATTTCATCTTGCGCGGCGCCAACGGCGGCGACGTGCTGCACAAACTGATCGGGAGCGGCCGGCTGTTTCCCGCGCTGACCGGAGACGGCGCCTCGCGAGACGTGCCACGCCCGCTGTCGATGGGGGCGGCGCGCGCGGGGCGGATCGAGTGGGAGGCGCAGTCCGACGACCGGCTGCGGCCGGTGTTGCGCACCGAACCGGCGGCCGCGATGGTGCTGGCGACCGAGCCCGTCTGGTACGTCGACGCGGATGCCGGCGAAGCCGGCATCGTCGAACTCTCGTTGCCGTTCCAGCAATTGCCGGATTACCTGTCAATGCCGCCCATTTCGCTCGCGGAGGCGCCGCTGGTCGCCGCGGTGCTGCGCGAGGTCGCGCCCGATCTGCCCTTGCCGCCTGCGCTCGATACCTCCAAGGTGCGCGTGATCGACACAGAACCGGTGCCGGTGCTGGCGCTCAACACCTTGCCGATGGCGTCGCTGGGCGTCGGCAAGCACGCCCAGCGCAACCACCTGCTGGATTTTGCCGCGGTCAGCTTCGACTACGAAGGCGTCAGCATCAAGGCCGAAAGCAGCGCGACGCTGGTGCCGCTGCCCGGCGGCAGCGTGATCCATATCCGGCGCCGCTACGACACCGAAAAGCAGCGCCTGCTCGAACTGCGCAAGACGGGCTTGCAGGTGGTGCCGGCGAACGGCGTGTATTCGCGGCACGCACTGCCGGAGACGTTGCTGGCGCTGTCCGACGTCGACGCATGGCCCGAGTTCGTCGACGAGGCCTTGCCTGCGCTCGACAGCAAAGGCTGGCGCGTGACGATGGCGCCGACGTTCCGTCATAACGTGATTGAAATCGATGCGATCGAAGGCACCGCTCGCCAGGCCGGCGACGGCTGGTTCGACCTCGAAATGGGCATCACGCTGGGCGATCGCACGGTTCGCCTCGAACCGCTGCTGGCCGGGCTGTTCCGGCGCGACCGGCGCTGGCTGGGCGGCGCGCTCGAAACGATCGACGACGCAGAGGACATCGAACTGACCACCGACCGCGCCGAGCGCCTGCGCCTGCGTGCCGGGCGGCTCAAACCCGTGGTGCGCGTGCTGGTCGATCTGTTCGACGGTCTGGGGAGCTGGAAGGGCGACGACAACATCAGGATTCCTGAGCTTGATGCAGGACGCCTGGCGGCGCTGAACGACACGGGCCGCTGGGAGTTTCAAGGCGACGACTCGATCCGCCAACTGGCCCAGCGTCTGCAGAACGGCGCCGGCGTGAAGGAAGCCGCGGTGCCGCGCGGGCTGCGGGCCGAGTTGCGCGAGTACCAGCATCAGGGGCTGAGCTGGATGCAGTTTCTGCGCGAGCACAACCTGGCCGGCATCCTTGCCGACGACATGGGCCTCGGCAAGACGGTTCAGACGCTGGCCCACGTGCTGGCCGAGAAGGAAGCCGGGCGCCTCGACCGTCCCGCGCTGATCGTCGTGCCGACCACCCTCGTGCACAACTGGCGCGAAGAAGCGCGCCGCTTTGCGCCGGATCTGAAGGTGCTGGATCTGAACGGACCGCAGCGCAAGGAGCGCTTCGCGTTGATCGGCCAGCACGAGCTGATTCTCACCACGTATGCGCTGTTGTGGCGCGATCATGCGGTGCTGTCCGAGCACGAGTATCACCTGCTGATTCTGGACGAGGCGCAGTATGTGAAGAACGCCACCACCAAATCGGCGACGGCGGTTCGCGACCTGCGGGCGCGGCACCGTCTGTGCCTCACCGGTACGCCGCTCGAGAACCACCTCGGCGAATTGTGGTCGCAGTTCGATTTTCTGCTGCCGGGTTTTCTCGGCACGCAGAAGGACTTCACCAGGCGCTGGCGCAATCCGATCGAGCGCAATGGCGACGGCGTCCGGCGCGAACTGCTGGCGCGGCGGATTCGTCCGTTCATGCTGCGTCGTCGCAAGGACGAGGTGGCGAAAGAACTGCCGCCGAAAACCACCATCGTGCGTACGGTGGATCTGGAAGGCGCGCAGCGCGATCTCTACGAAATCGTCCGCACGGCCATGCAGGCCAAAGTGCGTGCGGCCGTGAATTCGCAGGGGCTTGCCCGCAGTCACATCATCGTGCTGGATGCGCTGCTCAAACTGCGCCAGGTGTGCTGCGATCCCCGTCTCGTGAAGCTGGAGAAAGCGGCGCGCGTGAAGGAGTCGGCCAAGCTCGAATTGCTGATGGCGATGCTACCCGAACTGATTGAAGAAGGGCGGCACGTGCTGCTGTTTTCGCAGTTCACCGGCATGCTGGACCTGATTGCGGACGCGCTCGATCATGCGACGATCCCGTACGTCACGCTGACCGGCGACACGACCGATCGCGCCACGCCCGTGCACCGTTTCCAGTCCGGCGAAGTGCCCTTGTTCCTGATCAGCCTGAAGGCAGGTGGTGTGGGGCTGAATCTCACGGCGGCGGACACGGTGATTCACTATGACCCGTGGTGGAACCCCGCAGCCGAGAATCAGGCGACCGACCGCGCGCACCGGATCGGCCAGGATAAGCCCGTGTTCGTCTACAAGCTCATCGCGGCAGGCAGCATCGAGGAGAAGATCGTGCGGCTTCAGGAGAAGAAGGCGGCGCTGGCCGATAGCATCCTGTCCGAGGACGCGGCGGGAACAGTCAAATTCTCGGATGACGATCTTGACGCGTTGTTCGCACCCATGCCGGACATTGCGAGGGCAGCATCATGACTCACTATGTAGCGCTGCTACGCGCCGTGAATGTCGGCGGCACAGGCAAACTTCCCATGGCCGAGCTTCGCGCCATGTGTGAGTCCCTTGGCTTTGCCGACGTGCGCACCTATATCGCAAGCGGTAACGTGGTTTTCACCAGCAAGCTGGCGGAAAAGGCGCTCAAGACTAAGCTGGAGCGCGCGCTCGAGACATACGCCGGCAAGCCGGTCGGTGTGGTGATCCGCACCGCTGCGGAACTGGCCGTCGTGCTTGACGCCAATCCCTTCAAGTCCGCTGCACCAAACCGAACGGTGGCCATCTTTCTCGACGCGCCGCCGCCTGCGGATACCCTGGCCGGTGTGAGCGGCCAGCAGGCCGAAGAAATCGCGCTCGGAGTGCGCGAAATCTACGTGCATTACGGCGACGGAATCGCGAACTCCAAACTAAAGATCGCGGCCGCCAAGGCTGGAACCGCTCGCAACATGAACACGGTGGCTACGCTCGCCGAGTGGGCCGCTGCATAGACGAGGCGTGCCGTGGTTAGGGTGCATGCGTGCGGTTGCTAAGCGGTGAAACATTGCGCTGTCTGCGCTATTCACGTTATCGCTGCTTCAATAGCCATTGAGCGACAATGCTTGCGTCTTTGGGCGAGAGCGGATCGACCTGATCCGCGACCGGCATTGTTATATCGCCCCAGTGAGCGGGCCCTTCAAGGGACAACTTCTGTTCGAGTGCGCAGCGCGCACCCGGTATCTTGCGGTAGCGTGCTGCGATCTGCGGGAACGACAGGGCGAGATGCGGTGCTTCGGCTGTATGGCAGAACATGCAGTGTTGCTCGTCGACCAGCGCTCCGGCTTCGGAGTTAGCCAGGGCCTCACCGGTGTGTGCCGCCAGCAAGGCGACGATAGTCGCCGTGATACCAGGCCGCGAGAACCGCGACGATGACATGGCTACGCCTCGCCTAGTGATGGCGGAACAGCGAAAACGCGGGCGAAGCGGATGCATGGGTACCCGATTGCGTCGTTTGTTCGTTCACGCCGCCGTACGCACGGTTGGTCGCCGCGCTCGCGTCGTCGGCCGCGACGGTTTGTTCGCTCTGACCTCGTTGCGATGCGGGCGCACCGATGCTCGGACTATAAAACGGGGCAGGGCCGTAGCCGCTCGCGAACGCGGGAGCAGCGACAGTGGCAGAGACGGCGACGAGTACGGCAGCAAGAATCTTGGTCTTCATGATGGACTCCAATAACGTTTCGTTTCAGTTCAGGATCGCGTCGCGACAGTGGCGGGTAAGCTGAATTCGCAACGTCGATGGAGTCAGTGTATTCCCTTGCTATAAGCGAACCAGTATCGATAGGATTAACTTTTTGTTAGGGATTCCAGATATTTCGTCAGACGTGAAAATGCGGAGAAATCTCGGGAACCACGCTGCGCATTGACGCGATATCTCAGGCCTTCCGACACACGATTTGATGCGCCGATGCGCTGCCAATAGAGAGCGCGTGTGCGCAACCTGCAAGATAGACCTGCCAGGTCCTGTACTTGGTCTCGCCGACAGTCCTACGAATGCGCTCAGCGTGTTGCTCATAACGCTCGGCCCAGCGTCGCAGTGTCGCGGCATAGTGACGTTCAAGATTTTGCACGTCGATAGCTTCCAGGCCGCTCTCCTGCAACGCGCCGGTTACCCGTGAGAGGTGAGAATCGTCGCCGGCCGGAAACATGAATCGACCGATGAACTCGCCTGCTGGCTTCTGCGCGTTGCCCTTGCTTGAGTCGGCGTTCGTCACGCGATGCTCGATCAGCGTGCCGTCGTCGGCAAGGAGGCTGCGGATCTTTGCAAAGTACGATGGGAAGTTGTCTCGCCCTATATGCTCAAACATTCCCACACTCGTTATCCGCTCAAACGTCCCACGCACATCGCGATAGTCCTCTAGCCTGATTTCGACCCTGTCGCTCAAGCCTGCCGCTCTGACTCTTTCGGTGGCGAGCTGGTATTGATTCTCCGATAGCGTGACGCCCACGCAGCGTGCCCCGTAATTCGCAGCAGCGCGCATGACCAGGGCTCCCCAGCCACAGCCAATGTCCAGCAGACGCTGCCCGGGTTGAACGTTCAGTTCCCGGAGAACGTAGTCGATCTTCCTGAGTTGAGCGTCATCAAGCGTTTCGTCGCCGCTTTCGAAGTAGCCGCACGAAAAAACCATCCTTTCATCCAGCCAGAGTCTGTAGAAGTCGTTGGAGACGTCATGGTGGTAGCGGATGGATGTCTTGTCCCATTGCCGGCTGTGCTTCGTCCGACTTGCGGGTTTGGAACGCGCTGACGATTTTGCGGGCAACGTCGACATGCGATACACGGTGTCGACAACTTCTTCGAGCTTGCCGTCCAGATCGATGCGTTCTGTGATGTACGCTTCAGTGAGCGAGTCCAGACTCGGCGTGAAAAGCAACGGAAGCGCAGACGGGTCGCGAACATGGATGCGCACGACCGGATTCTCGAAGATTCCGAGGTCAAAAACCTGTCCGTTCCAAAGGCTCAATTGAATTGGAAGATTGTGGCTAAGGCGGATTCCGTCTACCCAGGTTCCTATTCCTAAGTTCACTAACCGATTCAGCAATTTTCCTTCCTTGCGTTCCATGTCGCTGACCTACGTGGTTCCCGGGGCCTCGCGGGCGATACTGATTGCGCGAACTCACCCGGTGAATGCGCCGATGGCGCCGCCATGTATTCGACAAAGCCATTTCGGCGACAAAAGCTCAGCAGGCGTATGCCTGCCTACTGAGCAATCTGGATGGCGAGCGATGGATCGTCTAGTGATGAACGGGGACGACCTTGCCGCGGAACAGGTGGTACTGATACAGGTTGTAGCCGACCATGATCGGAAAGACGGTGCCGATTCCGAACAGCATGAAGGTGAGTGTCGAGCTATCGGACGCTGCCGACGCGACTGTCAACTGACCTGGAACAATGTACGGGAAGAGACTGACCGCCAGGCCCGCAAAGGACGCAACAAACAGGATGGCGGAGCCGGCAAAAGGACCGTGTTCGCCGCCCATATGAACCGAGTACAGGATGTAGCAGACGGCCAAAGCCGCGAGTACGGCGAAGCCGATCAGAATGCTTAATACGCCGTGCTGATCCCAGCGGCTGACGCCGACCGGGCTGATGACCAGCGTTCCAGCAGAGACGATGATCGCAGCGGTCACGGTTGTGAAGACGGCCGTGACCGAATAGCGCCGCGCGGTCTGTTCCAGGCTGCCGGTGGTCTTCTTCACCAGCCAGGTTGCACCCAGCAACGCGTAGCCGGACACCACGCCAATTGCGGTGACCGCGACGAAGGTCATGTGGAGATGACCGGGAAGCATACCGGTGAGAATCCTGCCGAGGATCACGCCCTGGCTAATCGCCGCGAGCAGGCTGCCCACCCCGAAGATACGGTCCCAGACGGGCTTGCTGCTCGTGGCGGCATGCCGGAATTCGATCGCTGCGCCGCGCATGATCATGCTCGCGATCAGGACCATGATAGGGACATACAGATCGGACAATATCATGGCGTACGCGGAAGGGAAGGCCCCGAACAGCGCGCCCCCGAGTGCGACAAGCCATGTTTCGTTGGCGTCCCAGACATGGCCGATCGACTGAATCATGAGATTCCGTTCGGACTCCTTGGAACGAAACAGGGTGAGGATGCCGACGCCGAGGTCGAAGCCGTCGGTGATGACATAGAGCACGAGCATCAAGCCGATTATGCCGAACCAGGCGTGGCTTAACAAACTCTCGGTAGAAGCTGGATTCATGGGGATACCTATCTGGGTGAATTTAAGCGGATGTGACGTGGGTCCTAGTATTCAACCGAGCTGTGAGGCACAGTCCGAGAAATCGTCTCAACCGGCGGCATCAACGTGAGGTCCGGGCCCTTCTTCAACCAGCGGCGGGCAAAGACGAAGAACGACGTGATCAGAATCGCGTAGAACGTGGCGAACATGATCATGCTTCCGCTGATGGCGGTGGCCGAGATGTTGGAAGCAGCCTGTTCCGTGCGAAGCAGGCCGTAGACGACCCATGGCTGACGACCCACCTCGCGGACAATCCAGCCGCACTCAACCGCTATATACGGCAACGGAATGGCGAGAACCCATGCGAGCAGCAGCTTGCGCTGGGCGAGCAGGGCGTCGAGCCGGCCACGTGCCTTGCGCAGAGCGAAGATCGTCCAGAACGCCAGAACCATGAAGAGGAAGCCGATTCCCGCCATGACGCGGAACGCGTAATAGAGCAGGGGCAGCATTGGCGGCTGGTCGGCGACGGGGATGTCGGCAAGGCCCTTCACCTGACCGTGCAGCGTGTGCGTGCCGAGGACGCTTAGGAGTCCGGGAACTTCGAGAGACCAGTCATTGGTTTGCCTGGCTTTGTCCGGCCATGCGAGCAAGGACCAGGCTGCACCGGTCCCCGGCGCGTTGGTCTGCCAGTGGCCTTCGATAGCCGCGCCTTTGGCCGGCTGCGTTGCAAAGACATCGACCCCGCTCGAATCGCCTAGCCAGATCTGGACCGGGGCGACGAACGCGAGGCACACCAGTGCGACTTTGAAAGAGCGGACGAAGAATTCAGGGTTGCGGCGCTTGAAGAGGCAGTAGGCGGAAATGCCGGCGACCACGACCAGTCCGGTTTCGAGCGCCGCGAACCACATATGCGACACGCCCCACACCATGTCGGGATTGAAGATGGCCTTGGCGTAGTCGGTGACCACCAGTTTGCCGTTGACGACTTCCACACCAGCCGGGGTCTGCATCCACGAGTTAGCCACCATGATCCAGAACGCCGAGAGGGTCGAACCCAGCGCGACCATGCTGGTGGCAAACAGGTGCACGGGCTTGGGCACACGTTCCCAGCCGAGCATCATGATGCCGACGAAACCGGCTTCGAGCATGAACGCCATGGCGCCCTCGAAGCCGAGAATGTTGCCGAAGAATTGGCCGGTGTACTCGGAAAAAGGCCCCCAGTTGGTACCGAACTGGAATTCCATGGGGATGCCGCTCACCACGCCCACGGCGAAATTGAGCACAAGAAGCTTGCTCCAGAAGCGTGCGTGGCGATACCAGACCACTTCGTTGGTTCGAATCCAGAGCGTTTCGACTACCAGCAGAAAGGCCGAGAGGCTGATAGTGAGAATGGGCCACAGGATGTGGAATATGGCCGTCATTGCGAACTGGCCTCGCGCTAGATGTAGGGCTTCTACAGGCATTTCGGTCACCAAAAAAGCGAATTGAGAGGCAGGCGCGCCAGGCGGCGCGCGGCGGGTCTAAAGGGCGTGGCGTTATGCGGCCGCGACGGACGGCGCGCAACGATGAAGCAAAACCGGAATCGACTTGGAGGTCGGCGTATTGCACACGTCGCCGACACTTGACAATGGAACCAGCGGGTTCGTCTCCGGGTAATAGGCTCCAATGCACCCACGCGGAATGTCGTACTCGACGAGCAGAAACGAGTCGGCGCGTCGATCGATACCGTCGTCCCAGACCGTCGTCATGTCGACCCGCTCGCCGGCCTTGAAGCCCAGCATGTCCAGGTCCGCGGGATTGACGAACACCACCCGGCGCTGTCCGAAAACGCCGCGATAGCGGTCGTCGAGGGCGTAGATCGTGGTGTTGTACTGGTCATGCGAGCGGGTGGTCATCAACGTCATGACGCGTTCGCCGTGAAGCGCTTTGGCGCGCCGGATGGGCGTGTCCGTTTCGATCTTGTGGACCATGAAATTCGCTTTGCCCGTCGCGGTCTGCCAGTCGCGCTCGCGCGAGGCGACACGCAGATGAAAGCCGCCGGGATGCTTGATTCGCTCGTTGTAGTTTTCGAAACCGTCGAGAACCTGTTCGATGTCGTCCCGAATCAGTGCGTAGTTCCGGGCACGTTCCAGCCAATCGACTTTGTCGTCGCCTAGCGTCGCATGGGCAATATTGGCGACGATGGCCGTCTCGGACATCAGGTTCTTCGAAGCCGGAATACTCATGCCGTAAGAGATGTGGACCATGCTCATGGAGTCTTCCACGGTGATGCCTTGCGACACGCCGCCCTGGATATCGATTTCCGTTCGGCCCAAGGTCGGCAGAATCAGGGCGTCCCGACCGTGAACCAGATGGCTGCGGTTAAGCTTGGTCGTGATATGCATGGTCAGGTTGCATGACCGAAGTGCGTCGAAGGTTCGCGGGGTGTCCGGCGTTGCCATGGCGAAGTTGCCGCCCAGGCCCAGGAATACCTTCACATGGCCTTCGAGCATATGTTCGATGGTTTCGACGACATCAAGGCCATGCTCGCGCGGCGGCTCGAAGCCAAAGACGTTGCCGAGGCGATCGAGGAATGCCTGTGACGGCTTCTCCTCGATGCCGACCGTGCGGTTGCCCTGCACGTTCGAGTGTCCACGTACCGGACACAGGCCTGCGCCCTCACGCCCAATATTGCCGCGCATCAACATCAGATTCGACAGCATGTGTACCGTCGGCACGGAGTGTTTGTGCTGGGTAATACCCATGCCCCACGTCACGATGACGCGTTTGCCGTTCACATAGATACGCGCGAGATTTTCGATCTCCTCGCGTGATACACCCGACTCTTCTTCGAGAGCCAGCCAGCTTTCGGCGCGCAGATCCGCGGCGAACGCTTCGAGGCCGAGGGTGTGTTCCTTGATGAACTCCACGTCGAGAATGCGCTCTTCGCCACGTTCGATGGATTCGTCGTCCAGTTCGACGACCCGCTTGGCGACGCCCTTGATCAGCGCGAAATCGCCGCCGAGCCTGGGCTGGATGAAGGTGGAGGCAATCTTGGTGCTGGACATCGTCAGCATCTCGAGCGGGTGTTGCGGGCTCGAGAAGCGCTCCAGTCCCCGCTCGCGGAGCGGATTGATCGAGACGATGGTCGCGCCGCGCTTCGCACATTCGCGCAGTTCCCCTAACATCCGCGGGTGGTTGGTCGCGGGATTCTGGCCGAAGATCAGGAGCGTATCGGCGTGCTCGAAATCGTCCAGCGTGACGGTGCCTTTACCGATTCCGACGGTGGTCGGCAGGCCGCGGCTGGTTGCCTCGTGACACATGTTGGAGCAATCGGGGAAGTTGTTCGTGCCGTACATGCGTACAAACAACTGATAGAGGAACGCTGCTTCGTTGCTGGCGCGGCCCGAGGTATAGAAGGCGGCCTGGTCCGGATTGTCCAGCTGGTTGAGATGCGTGGCGATGAGCCGATAGGCATCGTCCCAGGCGATGGGCTTATATTTGTCGGTCAGCGAATCGTAAACCATCGGATCCGTCAGCCGGCCATGCTGCTCGAGTTCATAGTCGGTCTGCTGCATCAATTCTTCGACGGTGTGCTCCGCGAAGAACGCAGGCGTGACGCGCTTGGTCGTCGCTTCGGCGGCGACCGCCTTGACACCGTTTTCACAGAACTCGAAGGTCGAGGCATGTTGACGGTCCGGCCACGCGCAGCCCGGACAATCGAAGCCGTCCGGTTGGTTCTGTTTGAAGAGGGCGCGATAGTTGCCGCCGGAGACTTTCTCCTTGATCAGATTAATGGCAACGTACTTCAGTGCACCCCAACCGGCGGCGGGATGGTGGTAGGGCTCAATTCGCCCTTTCTCTTTCGGCTTTTCCATGACCTCGGCTCCATTGACTTCGCGCGTCGCGGTATCCGTCCATTGGGCTTCGCCGTGTTGCGCATTCGGTGATCGAAGAATAAGAGCGTTGACCGGGGTGCAAAGCGCACACATCTGCTGTGCGCCAGGAAGCACAGTTTCGACAGGTCGGCATAAACCGAAATCTGTGCTCCAAAGGAGTACACTTGCGCCATGTTCTAACGGCTGCGAACGGTTCTGGAAGCCGATGGCGCAGCGTTTGCGATCGAGACGACCCGTGAAGCTCTACGAAAAACTGGCCACTGATATCGAAGTGACAATCCGCAAGGGCGTGTTTCGTCCTGGTGACCGTATCCCTTCAGTTAGACAAACGAGTCAGCACCACCAACTCAGTATTACAACTGTCATCCGCGCGTATTTGCTGCTCGAAAGCAAAGGCGTTGTCGAGAGCCGTCCGCAGTCCGGATATTTTGTGCGCCAGCTCGATGCCGGTTCAGACGGCAACGCTCACGAGTTGCGTGCCTCAAGGCCGATTGCCGTGTCGTCTGAGGTGGACGTCAGCCGGCTGGTGCTGTCGACGCTGCGCTCGATCGGCACCGATGAGGCAGTGCCGCTCGGCTCGCCTTATCCCGACCCCAACCTGTTCCCTTCCGACAAGATCAATCGCTACGCTTATGGGATGAGCAGGAAGAAGGAGATATGGGGTGTCACGGATGCGTTGCCGCCGGGCAATCCGAATCTGATTCGTCAGATCGCACGACGCTACCTTGAGAACGGGGCGTCGATCGATCCGAATGAAGTGATCATTACGATCGGCGCCACGGAGGCGATCAATCTTTGTCTGCAGGCAGTCGGCAAGCCTGGCGACACGGTGGCCGTCGAGTCGCCCACCTTTTACGCCATGCTTCACGCTATCGAGCGCATGGGGATGCGCGCCATCGAGATTCCGACGCATGCGCAGGAGGGCATGGATCTTACGGTTCTCGCAGACGTCCTGGAGAATCAGAAGATCGCCGCGTGCATGGTCATGCCGAACTTCCAGAACCCGCTCGGCTTCCAGATAACGGACCAGAAAAAGCGCGAACTCGTCGATCTGCTGACGCAGTACGACGTGCCTGTTATCGAGAACGCTGTCTACAACGAACTCTATTTCGGCGACGCTCACCCGAGGACATTGAAGTCTTACGACACGCAAGGCCTGGTGCTGCATTGCGCCTCGTTTTCGAAGACCCTCACTGCCGCCCACCGGATTGGCTGGGCGCTACCCGGCCGCTATCGGGAGCAGGTTGAGAAGCTCAAATTTCTCAATACCCTGACGACGTCGAACCTGCAGCAACTGGCGATTGCCGAGTATCTTCAGAATGACGGCTACGAGCACCATTTGCGCCGGATTCGACGGCTCTACGCGCAACAGGCCAACTTGATGAGAACGATGGTCAATCGTTTCTTTCCGGAGGGCACGCGCACTTCAACGCCGGCGGGCGGCTACGTTCTCTGGGTGGAGCTACCCGAAAAAGTCGACTCGATGAGGCTTTACCAGCTTGCGCTAGAGAATGGCATTACGATTGCCCCCGGCAATATGTTTTCGGCTTCGAACGCGTACAGCAACTTCATCCGTCTCAACTATAGCTACGCCTGGTCTCCGGAGATTGAACGGGCGGTGCAGACGGTGGCAAAACTGGCCGCGGCCTGCGCCCGATAGCCGCAGCCGGATCTTCCTGAAGACCCAGGTCGCCAACGCGCTAACGGGGCCGCCCATGCGGTCCCGGCTGTGCCTTCCGGCGAACGCACGAACTGTCTACTTTCCCCTCGTCGATATCACGGCACTATTCGATCCAGGTCGCGAAGACCCACGACCCCCAGGGTTCTACAGCCAATCGAAGAGGAAATCGTGCAGATTCCCGTCCAGAAAGGGATCGCCGCGCTCGCCGTTCTTACGATCTCACTAGTCATCGCGGGCTGCGCCAGTACTAGAGGCGTCGCTCCGCAAGCACGCGGCATCGAGGCATCCACTCTTGATGCCGGCACCGCCATTCGGGCCGCCAATGCCGACGCGCAATGGCCTGCTGCCGACTGGTGGCGTGCCTATCGCGATCCGCAGCTCAACGCCTGGATCGAGGCGGCGCAGGCCGGCAATCCGACACTCGCCGTTGCCGAGGCACGGGTGCGCGAGGCGCAATCCATCGCGGGCGTGGCGCGTGCGGCGCTGTTGCCGCAGGTCAACGGCGATCTGTCGATCGAGCGACAACACTGGCCGGAGAATGACTGGTACGGTCCAGGCCCGTACGCCGACGCGAACACGTGGGACAACACAGGCAGCCTTGGCCTGTCCTATCACCTCGACCTGTGGGGCAAGGATAAGAACGCTGCCGGGCGCGCGCTCGACACGGCCCATGCCAGCGCCGCGGACGAGCGCGCCGCGCAGCTGGAACTGGAAGGGAACGTGGTGCGCGCGTACATCGGCATGTCGATGAATTACGCGCTGCTCGATATTGCCAGGGCGACGCTGCTGCAACAGCAGCAGATCGTCGATTTCGCCACGCGCCGTCTGAATGGCGGTCTTGGCACCCAGCTTGAGGTCAGCCAGGCGGAAACCCCGCTTCCCGAGTACGAGCGGCAGATCGATGCGCTCGAAGAAGCGATCGCGCTTGGCCGCAACCAGCTCGCGGCGCTGGCCGGCAAGGGTCCGGGCGCGGGCGATGCGATCGTGCGGCCGACGCTCTCGCTCAACGCGCCCGCCGGCCTGCCGTCGGTCTTGCCCGTCGAGCTGCTCGGCCATCGTCCGGACATCGTCGCGGCGCGCTGGACAGTCGCGGCGCAGGCCCGCGGTATCGACGTGGCGAAGGCCAACTTCTATCCGGACATCAATTTGCTGGCGTCGATCGGCGGCGAGGCGGCGGGTGGCCCGATGTTCGCGTTCCTGCGCTCGGCAACCGGCACCTGGACCGCTGGCCCGGCACTGACACTGCCGATTTTCGATGGCGGCCGGCTGCGCTCGGAACTGGGCGCCGCGGACGCGGGCTATGACGCGGCGGTCGAGCAGTACAACCAGACCATCGTCAGCGCGTTGAAGGACGTCGCCGATCAGGTCGTGCGGACCCGCTCGCTCGAGACCCAGGAAGACGATGCCGAGCGTTCGGTTGCGACTGCACGCAAGAACTACGACCTCGCGAAGGAAGGCTACCGGCGCGGTCTGACCGATTATCTGAACGTGCTGGTCGCACAGAACCAGTTGCTGCACGCCCAGGAAGGCGTCGCACGCATCCAGGCCGAGCGCCTCTCCGTTCACGCGTCGCTGATGACAACCTTGGGCGGCGGCCTCGCAGAACCCGGCGACAGTCCGAAGGCCGCAGAAACGCTGCCGCAGCACGCAGGGGCGGGCACACGGGTCGAAACGCAGCAAGGAGTTCGCGATGCCACGTGAAGTTGCCGTCCTCGATGCGTACGTGCCGGCCATCGTGTTGCTGTTCATCGCCGGCGCCGCGCTGACCTGGCTGCTCGATCGAGTGATTGCCTATACGGGCCTGTATCGCATCGTCTGGCATCCTAACCTGTTCCGGGCCAGCTTGCTCGTGTGTGTATGCGGCGTGCTGGGCCTCGCCGTTTATCGTTGATCAGAGTCCAATCATGACCATCCGAAACATTATGGGTTTTGTCGCGACCGCCGTCGTTTTCGCTGCCGCGATCCTGATTGGCCGTATTTTATGGGTTCACTACATGGACGAACCGTGGACTCGCGACGGGCGGGTGAACGCCGATATCGTCGACATTGCGCCGGACGTTTCAGGCGAGATTGTCGGCCTGCCCGTGCACGACAACCAGCTAGTGAAGAAGGGCGACCTGCTGATGCAGATCGACCCGTCGCACTACCAGATCGCCGTCGAGCAGGCCGAGGCCGCGGTGGCCGCACGCAAGGCCGAACTGCAGATGCGTCGCGACGATGCGAACCGGCGCGCGGATCTGGACAGCCTCGTCGTTTCGAAAGAGGGCCGTGAAGACGCGGCCGATACGGCGTCGGCTGCAGATGCGGCCTATCAGCAGGCGCTCGCTGCGCTGGACGCGGCGAAGCTCAATCTCGAACGCACACGGGTCCTGTCGCCGGTGGATGGGTATGTCACGAATCTGGAGACCTTTCGCGGCGACTACGCGACTGTGGGCAGCTCGAAGCTGGCTATCGTCGATAGCCATTCGTTCTGGGTCTATGGGTATTTCGAGGAAACCAAGCTGCCGCATGTCATGGTCGGCGACCGGGCCGAGATGCGCCTCATGAGCGGCGGTGTGCTGCAAGGGCATGTGGAGAGCATCTCGCGCGGCATCTATGATCGCGACAACCCGCAGAGCCGCGAACTGCTGGCCGACGTGAACCCGACGTTCAACTGGGTGCGCCTGGCACAGCGCGTGCCGGTGCGCATCAGGATCGACCATGTCCCGGATGGCGTGACGCTGTCGGCAGGTACCACGTGTACGGTTGTCGTCGCGGCCCGATGACGACGCTTATCGAATCCGCGCGATGGTCTGTCTGGGCACGTGCGACGAAGATGGGAGCCGCAGCGTGGATGGCCGGCGACGGCGTCGTCTGGTTGCATCTGTTGAAAACGGCGCTTGCCGCGTTGCTGGCGATGGGTATTGCGATGCGGCTGGAGTTGTCCAGTCCGCGCACGGCAATGGCCACGGTGGCTGTCCTGATGCAGCCCTTCAGCGGCATGGTCCTGTCCAAAAGCTTCTATCGGGTCGTGGGAACCACGTTGGGGACGATTGCCGCGGTGATGCTAGGGGCCATCTTCCCGCAACAGTCCGCACTCTACATGCTGGGCATGACGGTCTGGATCAGTGCCTGTACGGCTGCTGCGGTCCGGTATCGTCAATTTCAGTGGTACGCCTTCGTGCTCGCAGGGTACACCGCCGCGCTGATCGGCATCCCGGTGGTCATGGAGCCGGGTGGCCTGTTCATGGCCGCGCTGACGCGTGCGGCCGAAGTCACGATCGGCATTCTGTGTTCCGGTGCGGTCAGCGCGCTGTTCCTGCCGCTACGATCGAGTACCGCACTGCAGCGCATCCTGCGTACCCGCTACAGCCACTTTTGTCTCTTCGCGGCGAGCGTACTTGGAGAGAAAATTGACGACGTCGCTTACGAAGGGCGCTTTGCAGATCTGGTCGATCAGATCGTGGGATTCGAGGCGACGCGAAAGTTCGCCTCTTTCGAAGACCCGAACACACGGGTCCGAAGCAGGCGCCTAGCGCGACTCAATAGCGAGTTCACCAATGCCTGCACGCGCCTGCACGCGCTTCATCAGTTGTTGAAACGCATGCATGCGGGGCGGACCACGCCGGTTCTGGACGCCGTCCGGCCGTATTTCGACGAGCTTTCGGACTTGCTGGTCAGGCTGAAAGATACGATGAAACCCGACGGAACGCGCGCAGCGAGTGCGGCGCTTGAGCTCGATCGCTTCCAGTCGAGGTTGCCGGAGTTTGCCGGCGAAACGCGGCGCTTGCTTGCGACAGCCGCGCCTGAACTCCTGCTCGACTTCGATACGACGATGGAGCTTCTGTATCGCTTTGTGGATGAGTTCCGGCGCTATACAGAAGCCTACGCGTCGCTAAACGACCAGAATCACGCGCTCGAGCGAACGGTCACGCGGCACGCCGTCACCACCAACGGTTACGTCGTCGGCTTCACGTTCTTGCGTGCAGTGCTGGCCGTCGGGGCGATGGGGGCACTCTGGATTGCGACAGACTGGCCGAGCGGCGGCTACGCGGTGATCGGGGCGGCGGTGGCGTGCGCGCTCAGTTCCACATCGGCCGATACGTCGAAGTTTGCGGCGCAAATGGCGGTTGGCGTGGCGCTTGCCACTGTGGCGGGCTATTTTTTCACTTGCTTCGTCTATCCGAACATTGAAGGGTTTCCGTTGCTATGCGCCGTACTGACACCCGTGCTTGCCTTCGGTGCGTTTCTGTCGATGCGTCCCAGCACAGCCGGCTACGGGGGCGCCTTTGGTCTTTTGTTTTGTCTATTGGCCGGTCCGGACAACGTCGTTGTCTATACGCCGGATCTCGTCATCAATAACGGCATCGCCGTTGTTGTTGGCATGCTCGTATCCAGTGTCGTCTTCGCAGTGATTTTCCCCACGCAGATGCCATGGCGGATCGAGAGGATCAAGCGCGATCTGCGGCGGCAAATGAAGCTGGTATGCGAGGGCACGCTCGGCGGACTCGATCAGGCGTTCCAGTCGAGCACGCATGACCTGATGTTCCAGTTGCGAGCGCTGCTCCTGAAGCACTCCGAACAGCATCGCGACGCGTTACGCTGGATGCTCGCTCTGCTTGAGATTGGACACTCGATCATCGATCTTCGCAACGAGACGTTCGATATGCCCTACGCGGAGCGTTTGCAACCAGGATGGGAAGCCGCGTTGGATACGGTGAGGCGGGATCTGGTGGACCTGTTCGAGCAACCGGACAGCGCCCGTCTTACGCATGCGGTGACGTCAGTCGAAGCGGCGATCCGGATCGCGCAGTCCCTGCGGGGAACATTGCGCGCAGATCGTGAGAAGCGTCATCGAATGCAACGCATCCTGAGTTATCTGCACTTTATCCGGACGGCGTTGCTCGATAGCGGTGCGCCTTTTTACGGCAGTGCCGAGCGGCTTCACCGCGCCACTGCGCCACGTGTCCGGCAGCCGCACGATTAAATTTTTTTCATGGTGGCGGCATTCCCGTTCCGGTGTCACGCGCCTATCCTGACCTTGAGTTGAGTTCATGCGCGGCCGCTGCGTTCCGAATCGCCCCGAATGGCTGGGTACCGGAGAGGCCACACCTCAACACGAGCTGTTTCGTTGAAGCGCGCCAACGCTTCGTATTCGACCACATGGTCAAAGCTAATTTCCGCTGTGGGAATCAACCCGGCGGGATCAAGGAGAGTTTTCATGGGTTCACTGAGTATCTGGCACTGGTTGATCGTTCTCGTGCTTGTCGCACTGGTCTTCGGTACGAAAAAGCTTCGAACCATTGGTGGCGATCTGGGCGGCGCGGTAAAGGGCTTTAAGGAGGGAATCAAGGAAGTCGAGGCATCGGCCCATGCTGAGCATACCGATTTGCCGCGAAACGACACCGTTGACGTCGAGGCCAAGGAAACGCTTCGGTCCGGCGAAACTCGCTGAACCACAATCAGTCATGTGCTGACAGGACACCTTCATGCTTGATCTGGGTCTTACCAAGATGGCAGTCATCGGCGTGGTTTCGCTGGTCGTACTGGGACCGGAGCGCTTGCCGCATGTAGCACGCACGGCAGGCGCACTCCTTGGGCGCGCGCAACGCTATATCAGCGACGTGAAAGACGAAGTCACGCGCGAGATTGAACTGGGCGAATTGCAGCAGGTGAAGAACGAATTTGTGGCGGCTGCGGCGAACATCGAGAGCACCATCCACGACAACCTGCGTGAGCAGGAAACCGAGCTCAAGGTCGCATTCAATGGCGCTTCTACCTCGCTACCAGACGTTGCGAACGATGCGAACGATGCAGTGCAATCTCCGTCGCAAGGACTGGACACCGTCTCGTGGCGTACCGATCTTGCCGCGGCGCCGAAGCGCAGGAACTGGCGTGGAAAGCGGACCGTTACGCCGACCTGGTACAAGCGCGCTGCGGCACACCGTAGGCGCGTGCAGTCGGTTGCCGCTCGCGAAGCTCGCCAACCCGCGGCATATGCCGCCGCCAGACACGGATTCTTTAATGTCTAGTTTCCTGATTTTTTAAGCGAGAGCCGTTGTGAGTCAAGTTCAGCAGTCCCTGGGAGAAGGGCCGGAATCATCCTTCGTCTCGCATCTCGTCGAGCTACGCGACCGCTTGATCCGCGCAAGCATTGCCATCATTGTCGTGTTTCTCGGACTCGTCTATTGGGCGCCGGACATATTCAAGCTCCTCGCTCGCCCGTTGATGATGAACCTGCCGAAGGACGGCAAATTGATCGTCACCGATGTCACCGGTTCATTCTTTGTGCCGATGAAAGTGACGATGCTCGTTGCGTTCGTCATCGCGTTGCCGTACGTCCTGTATCAGATATGGGCGTTCATTGCGCCCGGTCTTTACCAAAACGAGAAAAAACTGGTCGCACCGCTCGTCGGGACCAGCTACACGTTGTTCCTCTGCGGGATGGCGTTCGCGTACTTCGTTGTCTTCCCAACTATTTTCCGCGTAATGACGCACTACAACGCGCCGTTGGGTGCGGCAATGAACACGGACGTCGACAACTACCTGGGTTTCGTGCTGACGATGTTTCTTGCGTTCGGCGTCACCTTCGAGGTCCCGATTTTCGTCATACTGCTGGTGCGGATGGGCCTGCTGACTGTGCCCAAGCTCAAGGAAATCCGCCCGTATGTGGTTGTCGGGGCATTCGTCGTGTCTGCCGTGGTGACACCGCCCGACGTATTCTCGCAACTGATTCTCGCGGTTCCTTTGATCGTTCTGTATGAAGCGGGAATCATCGCCGCGCGACTGTTCGTTAGCGGACAACCCAATGCAACACCTGAGCAGGGAAGCGACGCCTAACGTCGCCATCCAGGCGGCACTCGTTAGCAACGATGTGCCTGCCGGGTTGTCTTAAGCGTTGAGGGTCGCGTCAAATGTCAAAGGAGCAGGTAGCCTGAGCCTCGAATGGTTCGAATGACCTGGCGTTCTCCCGCTATGTGAATTTTCTTGCGCAACCGGCCAACGTGCACTTCGATGAGATTCGTGCCCGGAACAAACTCGTAACCCCAGACCGCTTTGGAAATCATTTCGCGAGTGAGCACCTGGTCGGGATGTCGCATCATGAACTCCAGTAACCGGCATTCCGTGGGCTTTAGCTTAAGTTCGCGTTCGCGACGTCTGACTTTATGTCGGATCAGGTCGAGTTCAAGTTCCCCCGCGCGCAAGACAGTCTCGGATTCGGTAATACGCGGACGCCTGCGTAACAGCGCTTCAATGCGGACAGACATTTCCGCGAAAGAAAACGGCTTGCAGAGGTAGTCGTCGCAGCCGGCCCGAAACGCTTCGACACGCTGCTCGATATCCGGCATTGCACTCATGATGAGAACAGGCGTCTCCATGCCGACGCCGCGCATGGCGGCGAGAATCGTCAAGCCATCGAGGTCGGGTAACGAGCGGGCGAGAGCGACGATGTCGTAGTCGCCGGCCATCGCTTTAGCCATACCTTCCCGGCCGGTGCGCGCGATATCGATCAGGTACCGACCCGCTGCAAGCGTGCGCGTCATGTTAAGCGTGAGCGATTCGTCGTCTTCGATTGTCAAAATTTTCGGCATTGTACGCGGATGTAAATTGGGTTGATCAGGCAACGGCTTGCCGCGCGAGTGACCGATCCGTTGGGTCGTGGTGGCGTCGGTTGAGGCTCGATGTTTGAGATGTGAACATTGATCGACTCAGTTTGGCAGGCCCTGGGTCTCGAGGGAGGCTTCGAGATGCTGTGAGAGCGCGTCCTTCAGTTTCGCCAGGCTAGGCGTTGGCAGTGCGAAACCGGTCCAGCCGAGTCCTGTATGACGCAGGAAAAGCACCGTACCGTCATACAGCGGATGCTTCTCCGCATGCCAGCAGGGATTCATCTCAACCACGTATTGATGGGTCTGCGACGGCACTTTGGGGACTTCCGGTTGCATGGCCGCACGAATCACGCTTAACCGTTCCAGCAGTGCATCCAGTTCACCCGTCTTCAGCAGAACAGCCTGATGGCCGATAGCGATCCGGATGGCATGGCCGCCGTACTCGTTGATCCGTTCGATACTCATTGCGCCGGGCATATCTCAGTCCTCGTCTCTTTCAGGTGTTCTTATTATGTAATCGATAGCGACGACGACCTTGAAATAGTCGAATTTCGTGATGAAATTTTATTTAACGGGAGCGGCATGCGATTATTGAAACGATAGATAAATGGGATTTCACGGTGATTGAATGGCGTCGAATAGAAGAATTCGTTATCCTTATCGTTATCCGATCTCGTCTGTCTGCGCTCATTGCAATCGCTGACGAGTAGCCGATTCGTTGCATGAAAGGCGGGGGCGCGCTAGCCGAACAGGACAGCGCGTCCAATGCTACGCAGACGCTCGCACGCAATTCGGCGCTCTGGTGAGCTGATAGCCAAAACAGTTAACGGTGGCGATGTTGACGTCCGGCACGTGCTGTTTGAGTTTGCGGCGCAAGCGCCAGACCAGGGGGCTGGCGGTAGACAGATCGATGTCTTCCTTTTCCGGCCACGCGTAGCGGAGCAACTCATCGTGGGGCACGGGTACATCGAACTGCCGCATCAAACATTCAAGTAGCAGATACTCTCGCTTGGTGAGCGGCAGACGCTGGCTCCCGTTGACCAGCTCCCGTTTTAGCGGATCAAGTTGGAATGGGGGCGGTAGCTGGGCGTGCTGGGGGCGTACCGTGGCGGTGCGATGCAGGACCTGCATCCGCTCTTGCATCTCGATGTAGGAATACGGATGGGTAAAGCAGGCATCTGCGCCAGCTCGTAGCATGGCAATTCTGTCGCCGGATGTAGCGGGGCCGAGCACCACGACAATCACCGCAGCGGGCGCGGCGTTTTTGAACTGAGCTAACGCCGTTGTTAGCGCTGGATACGAAGCGCGGTCAAGGATCATCATGACGATCGCGTCGAACGATTCTTTCGGTGCAGCCAGAATACCGTCGCGGAGATCGTTGGAGCGTCGCAGGCTGTGCGCACTTTCGCGAAACGCTTTGCTTAGCCAGGCCGACTCGTTATGTTGAGGCGAGACGAAAAGAATACGCATTTAGGGGTGGCCTCGACGGAGGGGGGCGTTCGCGCGAGTCATGCGAGTATCCGTGGCCAGCATTCAATGGTTGCCCTGGTACCCGGCGCAGCATCATGTAGCCGGATGGTGAAATCGTGTACGCGCATGACGGTCGACACAATGCTGAGTCCTAGTCCAGAACCGGCAACATGCTGGGTACGTTCGCTTCGATAGAAGCGTTGCAGCACTGCGTCACGATCTGCCTGCGGGATGCCGGGTCCATTGTCGATGACGTCCACCCTGGGGCCGGACGGCGTTGCGTTGAGTTCAATGCGTACCAGGCCACCACTCGGCGTGAACTTCAGCGCGTTGTCGAGCAGGTTGCCCAGCGCTTCGAACAACAGATCGCGGTCTGCGCGGATAGTGCCGACGTGCTGCGTTTGCACCATGAGCCTGATCGAGCGGCTTTCCGCGAGCGGCTCGTATAGTTCGCCAACTTCGTGGATCAGGGTTTCGAGTTGCAATGCGGCAAAGCCCCCGCGCCGCTGGAGCGTGCCAATTTCGGAGATGCGCAGCATGGCGCGGAAGCGGTCAAGGAGTGCATTTGTCTCGATACGCGCCCGTTGGACCAGTGTCGAGAGTTCCTGATCGGGCAGTTCGCCGGTGCGCTCCGCGATGTGCCCAAGCAGGGTATGCATGTGCGCAAGTGGTGTACGCAGGTCGTGAGCGATGCCATCGCAGGCTCCCTTCACTTCATTCATCAGACGTTCTACTTCCTCGAGCATATGGTTGACCAGATGCACCAGCATGTCGATTTCGTCGCGCCCTCCGGCCGGCAGCCGCTGGCCAAGGTCACCCTGCGCAATCAGTTGTGTCGCGTGGCGAATTCCTTTCAGGCGGCGCATCTGTCGCATGCTCAACGCCAGGCCACCTGCGATACCCGTGACCATGCAGAGGATTCCACCAAGGATGAGCGCGTTGACGATCCTTTGGCGAACCCTCAGAACATGGGTGAGGTCGCGGGCAAGCACGAGCTTTTCGCCGTCACGACGCTGCTCCGCCATGACGCGTACCACCGGCGCTCGTTCCGGGCCTGCAACCGCGAGGGTGTCGAGCGTAACGCCCGTACGGTTGACCGGCAGGTTCGGTGGAAGCATCAGCATGTCGCCGGCAAGGTGCCGGCCGTCGGCCGCGAACAGGCCGTAATAGTTGGTGTGCATGTGCTCATGCTCGATGCGCCCGTAGATGGCGTCGATAAGATCGCCGTGCGGCATCGAATCGAAATAGATCAATTGCCAGTCCATGACGACATCGGTTTCGTGCTCCATGGCGCCTGTCACGGCCCAACTGATGAATCCCATCAGCAGCGTGACAGACACCGAGAAGATCACCGTGTAGACCGCCATCAGACGGAAGGTCGTCGAATGCCATCGCCGCCTCAGGGGCAATAGCGTCGGAACGGGAACGTCTACCAAGGTGGCTTTCATGCAAGGATATAACCGGCGCCGCGGACGGTCTCGATCAGGGGTTTGACGCCGGACGGGTCGATCTTCTTGCGCAGCCGGCCCATGTGCACGTCAATCAGGTTGGTCCCCGGATCGAAGTGGTAACCCCAGACGGCTTCGAAGAGCATGGTTCGTGTGACGGTCTGCCCGGCATGACGCATCATGAATTCGAGTACGCGGTATTCGGTGGGCAGCAGTTCAATCTCCTGGCCGTCACGCTGCACCTTGCGCGAGATCAGGTCGAGTTCGATCGGCCCCACGCACAAGGTTGTCTGGGTCGGCGCGGCCGGACTCTGGTTGCGGCGCAACAGCGCCTCCAGACGCGCGCTCATCTCTTCGGGGTCGAATGGCTTGGTCAGGTAATCGTCGCCGCCTGCTCGCAGGCCGCGCACGCGTTCATCGACGTCGCCGAGCGAGCTGAGCATCAGGACGGGCGTACGAATGCCGATGCTGCGCACGGTGGTCAGGATAGTCAGTCCGTCGACGCGAGGCAGCATGCGGTCCAGGGTAATCAGGTCGTACTCGCCGCTGATCGCCCGCACCATGCCGTCCTGACCGTTGTCCACCCAATCGACCGAGTATCCGCGGCTCTGCAGTGCACGAACGATCTCGTTCCCGGTGATCTCGTCGTCTTCAATAGCCAGGACGCGTGACGGCCTCATCTCGTGTCCATTCCGCACGGGTCGGCATCGAACCGCAAAGGGTTGCGCGAGGTCGGCCCGGTTCCTGCAGCGGAGGAGGTTCTGGTGAGATCGCGGCGTGAAGGGGAAGCGGCAAGGGGAAGTTGAAGCGGCATCTCAGGCACCGGGAAAAAGGGCCGACCGTGAAACGGTCGGCTAAAGGTTCCAGCATTCGAGGGCTATATTGCTGGAACCGGAGACAGAGCCAAGGTTAATGCGGTCCTGCGCCGGACGAGGAGCACACATGGGGGAGTGGAGAA
This sequence comes from Paraburkholderia phenazinium, assembly GCF_900142845.1. Taxonomy (NCBI): domain Bacteria; kingdom Pseudomonadati; phylum Pseudomonadota; class Betaproteobacteria; order Burkholderiales; family Burkholderiaceae; genus Paraburkholderia; species Paraburkholderia phenazinium. The sequence continues at coordinate 2,339,481 of NZ_FSRU01000001.1, read as the reverse complement.
GAAGCACAGTGGCGCGAATGGCGATCGGGAGGCGAATTGCATAACCGTGGGGGCGAACATGAAATATTTTCAATTTTCACGATACGCACCGGCACTCACCCGCGGTCTATGCTAAGTCACCTTCTTTAACTCACACGATTTGGGGCACGACAGCGGACTCAGCGCGTGGGCGGGAGGGGTCATCAATCCTGGCGAAACCATTATGAAAAATGCGACCCTGCGGCAGCTGAAAACCTTTGAAACCGTCGCCAGACGTCTGAGCTTCTCGCGAGCAGCGGACGAGTTGCATCTTTCGCAGCCGGCCGTGTCTACTCAGATCAAACATCTGGAGCAGCATGCGGGTGTGCCCCTGTTTGAACAACTCGGCAAGCGAATTTTCCTGACGCCCGCAGGGCAAGAAATGGTGGGTCATACGCGGGCGATCATTGAACGCTTCCGCGCGGTGGAGGAGGCATTGGTGCGGTTGAAGGGGGGCAAGGGCAGTTGCCTGAATATCGGCGTGATCAGCGCCGGTGGCTACTTTTTCCCGCGCTTGCTTGCCGACTTCAACCAGCGGAACCAGGGAATCCGGCTGGAACTGGCGGTCGAGAATCGGGACCAGTTGTTGAGGCAACTCGACGAGAATCGCATCGACCTCGCCTTGATGGTCGGCGTGCCGACGGACCCGATCATGGTCAGTGAGCCGTTTGCGCCGCATTCATATCTGATTGTGGCGTCGCCGTCCCATCCCCTTGCGGGCAAACGGCAGGTTCCCGTTTGCGAGTTGACGAAGCAGCGTTTTGTCGTGCGGGAAAGGGGTTCCGACACGTGGGGTGTGATGGAGGATGCGATAGCCGATGCGTTCGACAAGGATAGCGAACCGATTGAGATCAAGCATACCGAAACGATCAAGCAGGCCGTCATGGCGGGGATGGGCATCAGCTTTTTGTCCGCGCATACCGTCGACCTTGAACTGAAGGCCGGCATGCTTGTTGTGCTCGATGTAGTTGGCTTCCCTATCGTGCGACAGTGGCGCATCGTGCATCGTGCCGACAAGCGACTCTCGCCGGTGGCCGCAGCATTCAAGCATTTTTTGCTTGAGCAGGGCCGCCCGGGATCCATACCTTGATGCCCGGGCGGCGTCTGAGCAGAGGAGCCGCAGTGCGATTCAGATCGGCATGACGTCGGGACGGTTGTTCGGGAACCGGGCAATCGTCTCCTCAGTCACGTGCAGGTGATCCATGATCATCTGCTTCGGCGTGTGCGTCAGCCAGTCGGAAAGCGATACCTCGGCGAAGTGGTCCGCCTTGAAGATTTCCAGGAATACGAGGTCGGTATCGCCCGTGTTCTGCACGTAGTGACCGAGACTCTTCTTGACATAGCCGATATCGCCCGCGCGGAAGTCTGCGGTTGCCGCCTTCGGACCTGTATCGAACACGGTCATCCGGGCTTCGCCCTTGATGTAGTACTGCCATTCGTCCGCGTTCGGGTGCCAGTGCAGCTCGCGCATGCCACCCGGCTTGACCGTCACCAGGGCGGCCGCGACGTTTGCCGATGCCTTGAAGTTGCGACTGTCGGCGATCCGCACCGATCCACCCTTGGTCTCCTTCGTCGGCGCCATATCGCCCAGCGAGAAAATGAACGGATGTTCAGGCAGGCCGAGCGGTGACGCCACGGAACGTTGCGCGGCTTCCAGCGGACCGGGATCGGTACCCTGGAAAATCCACAGGTTGTCGACCGGAATGTTCTTGAAGGCGTCGGCCGGCACGTTGAAGTTGGCGGCCAGGACATCCGGCGGCGTGTGGGCGATCCAGTCCGTCAGCAGAAGCGTGTTGAATTCCGATGCATGGCCGTTGTCGAAGGCGAGCAGGAATTCGGCGCCTGTCGGTCCGAGACCTTGCAACGAGTGCGGCAGGCCCGGCGGGAAATACCAGAGGTCGCCGGTTTTGACGTCGGCGACCTGCGGGCGGCCTTGCTCGTCGAGGATGGTAATGCGGCACTTGCCGTCCAGCATGATGGCCCACTCGGCCTGCTGGTGCCAGTGCATTTCGCGGGTGCCGTTGGTGCCCAGGCGCATGTTGACGCCCGAGATATCTTCCGAGATTGCGAAGTCGTCCTGCGTTACTTCGCGAGCCCAGCCGCCGTTCTGATAGCGCTTGTGCGCGTTGTTGAACGACGCCCAGAACAGCGGCATGCCGTTGATGTCGGTTGCCGGCGGGTTCTGGAACGACGGGAACTGATTGGCAATGGCGGGGTTCTGAGGGCCCGGGTCATTCCGGCTCGTCGGGCTCAGGGCGTTGACGATGCCTTCGGGCGGCCGGTCCGGATTGCCGAAAGTGGCTGCCTTGGCTGTGGCGGCAACACCGAGCGCGGCGGCCGAGGCGGCTGCGCCAACCAGCATTTTACGTCGTGACAGATCAGTCATGGTTTGCTCCTTTCCGTTGTGGAAGTTGAATCAAAAGCAGTGTGTTTTATTCAATATGAAATAACGATGCGGAACACTCGGGGAATCCTGAGAGAATCGGGGCGAATTAATTTGCATTGCCGGTGATCCGTGAATCGATCGCTTAACCGGGTTTCGCCCGACAGGCTGTACCCTTGAGGCTGATGATAGATGCTGCTCGCTCCCGAAGATAATCGTATTTTTGGAACGAAACGATAATGGGTGGATTATGATTAGTTACGCTTTTTGAAGATGGAATTTGTAAAGCGGGAGCGGTGAATTATTGGGAATCAGGGTATTAATAATTATTTAATTTTATCGGAGACATATCCGTTGGCGCGATCTCCATTGCCGGTCCGGTCAACCGGTCTCGCAAGCCAGCGGGGAGACGCGATGCAGCCGGTTGACTGCGAACAATAGTCCCCCCGCTTGCCGCTCAAGCGGTTCCGCCGACCGGCTCAATCCGGTTCGCGGACGTCACCCGGCGAGCGACGAAGTGCAAGCGGGTTGAAGGGGACGGTCTGTTCCGGGGTTGGCTGATCCGCCGTGCTCCAGCCGCCGCCCACTGCACCGATCAACCCTACAGTGGCTTGCAATTGGCGGCGCTTCACCTGAACGCTCGCAAGCTCGCTGCTCAGCGCGGCGCCTTGCGCGACCGTCACATTCAGGTAGTTGTCCAAACCGTTGGTATAGAGGCGCAAGGCGAGATCCTGCACCTTGAGTGCGGACGTCAGCGCTTCCTGCTGCTGGTCGTACTCCGAGGCAAGCTTGTTCGTCAACACAAGCTGGTCTTCAACCTCGCGAAACGCCTGCAGGACAGTCGAGCGGTAGTTATCGCCGGCCTGCGCGAAGGCGGAGCGGCTTTGCTGTTCCTCGGCGCGGCGCAGCCCGCCTTCGAACAGGGGTAGCACGCCCGATGCGCCGATCGACCAAAGGCTGTTGGAGAGCGATCCAAGTCCGCCGAAAGCGCTGTTCTCGAATCCTCCATCGGCACTCAACTCGATGTTCGGATAGAACGCCGCACGCGCGATGCCGATGGCCGCGTTTTCCGCCGCCATGCGCCGCTCGGATTGCGCAATGTCCGGGCGCCGTTGCAGCAGCGCCGAGGGCACGCCAGCCGGAATCACGGGAACCGTCAAGCGTGCCAGGTCTTCCGGCGGCACGCTGAAGGTCGACGGATTGACGCCGGCGAGCACGGCGATGGCGTGCTCGAGCACGGCGCGCTGCGCCTCGTTGTCGGTATCGGCCGCCTGTGCCGTGGAGAGCTGGTCTTGCGCGCGCTCGACATCCATCCCTGCGGCAATCTTGCCGGAATAGCGCAGCTGCGTGATCTTGAGTGCGTCGCTGTAATAGCCGAGCGTCTTCGTATAGACGGCATGCTCCGAGTCGAGCGCGCGCAGCGCCATGTAATCGTTGGCCAGTTCGACTTCGAGACTCAGGCGCGCCGATGCAACCATCGCGGCGGTGGCCTGGGCATTGAACCTGGCATAGTTCGTCCGGTTCCGTATCTCGCCCCAGAAGTCCGGCTCCCACGACAGGGCCGCGCCATAGCCGACCGATCCTTCCACATTCGGCCCGCTGCCGCCGGCGCGGAACAATCTGTTCTCCGACTGGCGGTTCTGCGTAGCGAAAGTCTGGGCGCTCAACTGCGGAAACAGTTGTGAACGGGCTTCACCCACGATGTCGCGTGCCTGGGTATAGGTCTCTTCAGCCGCCTGAAGATCCGGATTGACCGTATTCAAGCTGGCTTCAAGACGATCGAGCTCGTCATCGCCGAACATCTTCCACCAGTCGCTTTGCTCGAGCTGGGCTTCCGGATTGGCGAGCCCGAAGGGTCCCGTACCCTTGTAACTGGCCGGCAGAAGCATAGGCGGCGTTTGGTAGGCAGGCGCCAGGCTGCATCCGGCGAGCGGCACGAGCAGCGACAGGAGCGTGGCGCCAGCAAGGCGCCGGGAAGCTTTGAAGTAACGCATCATTTCGGCTCGCTTTGGGCTGCGGCGACGTTGGCTTGCTGATCGCCGCCAGGCCGCGACACCGGCTCGGATGCCGCGGTTGGGGCCGCCGTTTCCGGAGCGGTGCCCGGGACACCGTTCACGATTTGCACTTTCTCGCCCTCGAGCGTGCCGGCGGAAGGATTGACCAGGAAGCGGTCGGTGGGGCTGAGGCCCGCCAGCACCTGGACGTTCTGGCCGAGATTCAGCCCGAGCTTGACGTCTTGCAGATGCACCCTGTTATCGGCGTCGACGAGTGCCAGTTGCATGCCCTGGTCGCGGAACAACAACGCCTGTTCCGGGACGACCAGCACGCTGCGATCGGTCGGCACTACGAACTTGACGGTCGCATAGCTGCCCGGCCAGAGCAGATGATCCGGGTTTTGCGCCACCAGTTCGGCGACGACGGTGCGCGTTTGCGGGTTGAATGCGTTAGCGGTGGTCAGAAGCGTCGCCTTGAACGCACGGCCCGGGTACTGGGCCAGCGTGAAAGTCGCCTGGAGGCCTGGCTTCAGCACGTCCGCGAAGTCCTGCGGTACGTCGACGAAGAGCCGCATCTCGTGGATATCCGCCACCGAGAACATCTCATCGGCGCTCCCCGTTCCGTGCGAACCGACATCGCCGCCTGCGGCATTGACGTAATTGCCGACGTCGGTATTGCGCGAGGTGACGACGCCGTCGAACGGCGCCACGATATTCTTGAACTGTTCCAGCGCGCCGTAACGCGCGACCTCATGGTTCGCCGCTACCACCTCGGCCTTCTGTGCTGCAGCAGCAGCGACCTTGACGTCCACCTCTTCCTGCGAGACGGCCTCCGTGCCGGCCAGCGACTTCCAGCGCTGCGCCGTTACGTCGGCCAGCGTGCTGTTGGTTTTCGCCACGTCGAGATTGGCGGCCGCGGTCTGGTACTGCTCGTCGACAGTAGGCGCATCGATCGTCGCCAGCAACGTCCCGGCCTTGACGAACACGCCATAGTCCACGTACCACTTGTGCACGTAGCCGCTGACCTGGGCGTAGATCGGCGCCGTGTACCAGGCCTTGATATTGCCGGGCAGCGTGATCGCGCGCGTGGCCGGGCCAGGCATGGCCATCATGACCTGCACCTGCGGGATGGACTCGTCGTCGGAGAGCGTCTTGAGATCCGCGACATTGTCATGACGTTCGACGATGCCGTGGACCACCAGCCCTCCAAGGACAACAGCGGCGATCGCGGCAAACACTTTGGGCCGGATACGGCGCGTTTGCGCGACTTCACGATTGATTGCGTTCATAGATGAGACTCCGTGGCTTTTTTGTCGTTGCGATGCATCAAGGCGAATACGCAGGGAACGAAGAGCAGGGTGGCGAACGTCGCGACCAGAAGTCCACCGATGACGGCTCGTCCAAGCGGCGCGTTTTGCGTATTGCTCATGGACATCGGCAGCATCCCGATGATCATGGCGGTGGCGGTCATCAGAACCGGGCGGATCCGGGCGTAGCCGGCTTCGATGGCTGCGGCGATCGCATCGCCGTGTTCTGCGAGGCGCTCACGGGCATAGGACACCACCAGGATCGAATTGGCCGTCGCCGTGCCCATGCACATGATCGCGCCCGTGAGCGCCGGCACCGAGCCGTTCGTGTGAGTAAGAAAGAGGCTCCAGACAATCCCGGCAATCGCACCCGGCAGGGCCGTGATGATGATGAACGGGTCCAGCCAGGACTGGAAATTCACGACGATCACCAGGTAGACCAGCAGGACCGAAAGCGCCAGTCCCTCCAGAAGCTGTGTGTAAGCACTGCTCATCGTCGTCGCCTGGCCGCGCACATGCACGCTGGCGCCATGGGGTACCTGCGAGTTCATCGCCTTGACCACCTGTTCGACCTGATCGTAGACGGCGCCGAGATCGCGCCCCTGGTTGCTGACGAAGATATCGATCGACGGCATGATGTTGTAGTGAGAGACCAGCAGCGGCGTGCCGGTTTGCGTCACGGTGCCGAGCGCGCCAAGCAACTGCGAGTGCTGGCCGCCCGGGTCGCCGTTGCCTGTGTCGACTGGAATCGTCTCGAGATCGTTCATCGAGGTGAGCTGGTCCTGCGGTGTCTGCATGTTGACGAGGTGCGACACACCTGTGGTCGTGTCGAGCCAGTACGTCGGCGCCGTCTGGCCGCTGCCCGACAACGTCGCAAGCGTGTTGTTCGCAATGTTGGCTTCGGACAGGTTCATGCCGGAAGCCAGCGAACGATCCGCGGCAACCTTGATCGTCGGTTCGTTGAACGCCTGTTCGATGTTGACGTCGGCCGCGCCGGGAATCTCGCGGATGCGCGCCGCGAGCTGCTGCGCGTAGACCATGTTCGCGGCTTGTCCACGCCCGGAGACCTGTACGTCGATCGGCGCGGGCAGGCCGAAGTTCAGGATCTTGGCGGTAATGTCGCCGGGCAGGAAGCTGAACACCGTGCCGGGAAAGAGCTTCGGCAGTTCGCGGCGCAGCGTGAGCCGGTAATCGTCCACCGGCGAGTGTTCATTCTTCAGGGTGATGCTGATGTCGCAATCCTGCGGACCGATCGTACCGTCCGAGGTATAGGCGAGGTTAATGCTGCTCGAGGGCAACCCGCAGTTGTCGACCACATTGTTGACCTGGCCCGGCAGCAGCTTCCTGATTTCGCCGTTCACGAGCACGGAAATCTTCGATGCGTCTTCGAGTCGCATGCCGATCGGTGCGCGCATGTGCAAATCGATTTCACCGGACTTGATACCCGGAAAGAAGTCGCGACCGAGGAAAGCGATCAGCCCCATCGACGCGACTGCAAAGCCGAGGAAGGCCATGATAAAGCGCTTGCGGTTGAGCACGGCCGTGGTCAGCACGTTGCGGTAGCCGTCGCGAAACTGCGAGAATTTGCGCTCGAAGCCGCGCTGAAAGCGGGTGAAGAAGCCCGCATTGGCGCCGTCTTCATGAGCGTGGCCATGCGACTTCACCTGGGCGCGCAGCAACCAGGCGGCCATCGTCGGCACTAGCGTGCGCGAGAGCACGAAAGAAGCGAGCATCGCGAAGATGATGGCTTCGGCGAGCGGCCGGAACAGATAGCCCGAGATGCCGTCCAGCTGGAACAAGGGCAGCCAGACGATACAGATGCACAGCGTTGCGACCAGCGTCGGCACGACGATCTGGTTGGCCGCCGTGATGATTCCCTCCTCGAGCTCGACGCCGGTCTCGAGGTGAGAGTCGATGTTCTCGATCATCACAGTCGCGTCGTCGACCAGAATGCCGACCGCGAGCGCGAGGCCACCCAGGGTCATGACATTGATCGTCTGCCCGGTGTAGTGCAGCACCAGGATCGAGGTCAGGATCGCAAGCGGAATCGAGGTCGCCACGATCAGCGTCGAACGCCAACTGCCGAGGAACAGCAGCACGATCATGCCGGTCAGCAGCGCCGCGGTGATCATTTCCTGAACCACCTCGAGCACCGAGTCGCGCACAAACCCCGAAGCGTCGTTGAGCGGCGTGATCTTTACGCCCGCCGGCAACGTCCGGACAATACCTGGCAGTGCTTTCTTGATGCCGGCCACGACTGAAAGCGTCGAGGCGTTGCCGCTTTTGTAAATCTGGATCAGCACCGACTGCTTGCCTTTCACCAGCACCGCGTTGGTCTGCGGCGGCGCGCCGTGATGCACGTAAGCGACGTCGCGCAGATAAACCGTCGCGCCGTTCACCGTCTTGATCGGCATGTTGTTGAACGTGTCCACCTGGAGCGGCGTCGAATTCGTCTGGACCATAAAGTCAAGGCCGCCGATCTTCTGGTCGCCCGCCGGCAGCACCACGTTTTGCGCGCTAAGCGCCGCCGCGACGTCCGAGGCCGAGAGACCGTGCGCAAGCAGCTTCGCCTGGTTCAGATCGATCTCGACGTTGAGCGATGTGCCGCCGTAGGGATTCGGAATCGAGACCCCCGGCACCGACACGAGTTGCGGGCGGATCAGGTTGGAGGCCATGTCGTAGACCTGCGCGGCCGTCATGTTCGACGCCGAGACCTGAAGGTCCAGCACCGGCACCGAGGACGCGTTGTAGACCAGAATCTGAGGCGGCGTGATACCGGCCGGCATTTGCTTCAGCACGGTCTGCGAGACAGCGGTGACCTGAGCCTGGGCCGCGGCGATGTCGGTGCCGGGCTGAAAGAAGATCTTCACGACGCCGGCGCCGTACAGTGACTCGCTCTCGATGTGCTCGACGTTCGCCACGGTCGCGGTCAAGGCGCGCTCGTAGTAGTAGACCACCCGGCCGGACATGTCCTGCGGGGACAGGCCGTTGTAACTCCAGACGACCGCGACCACCGGAATGCGGATGGCGGGAAAGATGTCCGTTGGCGTCTTCAGGACAGCCATCGTGCCGAACAGGATGATGAGGATACTCATCACGACAAAGGTGAGGGGTCGGCGCAAGGCGACCAGAACAATGGCGTTCATGTAAAGGTGTCTATGTCGGGTGCGGCATTGTGTCGGCGCCTGTGGCCCTGTGCGGACCGACGAGGCGAGTGAACGGATGCCGATGATCCGGGACGTGCGGCGTCCCGACAATTCGCCTGAATTAAGCTTTATTTAGTTTGGAGGCGATTCGTCATCCTGCGGGTGTGCACCGTCCGCCGAATCGGGCGCGGCGCGCGGGCACCGGCCTGCAAGTGCGTCATTCGGACGCATTGGATGCATTGCAGTGTGGCCGGTCGTGGGTTGCCGACGAGCGCGCGCTGATTCGTCTGGCGATAGAAACGGCGTTACGCAAGGGAAGAATAAATGCGATGCAACGTGACCCGGATTGAAAGGATGACCTCGCGAGAATTGACCTCAATCTTTTGCGTGTATTCGATGCGATATTTGAAGACCGCAATCTGTTTCTCGCAGGCAAGCGGCTCAATCTGAGTCAGTCCGCCATCAGTCACGCGCTCGGCCGCTTGAGTCAGAGACTGAGCGCGGAAGCCCCGATGATCGATCTGATCGTCAGGCCGTCGACGCGGCTCGATCTTGCCGGACAAATCGACCTTGGTCGAATCGACCTCGCCGTCGGGATTTTCGCCGAGATGCCGGCGCGGTTTCAGTCGATGCCGGTCTGGAAGCAGACGGAGGTTCTGGCGATGCGTCAGGACCATCCCATTGGGGCGCGGGCAGTGACACTGCAAGACCTCCTGAACTATCCTCTGGTGGCCATTTCCCTGGGCGGACAGGAGGAGGGCGCTTCAGGTGGATTTATCCTTGAACGAGGCTTGGCGCGTCAATCGGAGATGTTCGATCGCCAGGCGCTCGAGGCTTTCGCCATTTCCCGGCATCCCGTCTACCTCGGAATCAGAGGGGCATTGACCGGACAGCTTCTCGTCCTGCCGACATGGCCTGTATTGGTGTTCTGGGTGGTGTCGGAACTACTGGTTCAGATGCAGGCCAGATTTGAAGAAATGCGGATGCTGAAGATCCAAGGGCCCGGCTATGACGCCTATTGCGCACGGGTACGCCGCTGGCTCTAGCAAAGCGCCGATCGTTGCGCCTTCGATTGCGCGTATTGCAATGCAATAACGCGTGCCGCCACCTCGTCCGACAGCCTGATTTTGACGCAAGTCATTGTTTGTAAAGATATTTGTGCGGATATTGGGTGCGCCTGGGGATATCCACGGTTGCAGCATGAAACCGATCTAACAATCTTTAAACGATTTAAATTGAGACTGTTCTTATACTGTCCCGGCAGATTGTAAATATTTGTCGATGTTCGGGCGCAGGGCGTCACGAATCATTATGCAAATTGCATCGCGCTGGGCGGCAATGGCGTGACAGATGCTGTGCCGCTTAACGAGGGATTGGATGTTTTTCAGACCGCGCACGACGCGTATTCCGTTCCGGGCGAACGAGCAGAAACGCAAGGCGGGACAGCGCCTGCAACGTATCGAGCTCGATCTGACAAGCGACCGTCACGCGCGCGCGGCGATCGAAGCCTACGCGGATTCGTGTGCTGCCGACATGCCGTGGCTCGCCGAACTGCTGCGCGAATCGGCGGCGCACGGCACGAACGAACTGAGCGCGTGTGCGGCGACGGTGCGTCGCGTGTTCGGACTCGCGCAGGATTGGGCGGCGGCGCAACCCGACTACGCGCACGGTGCCTGGGAGCATGTGCGGATTCATCTCGAGGCGGCGTTGAACCGTCAAATGAAGCAGCCGGAAGACGAAGAGAACGACGAAGGTGAGCACGAGGCGTAGCGCCTCGCGCGCACCCGGACAGGTAAGACGGGGCCAGTGTAAATGCGTGAGCGAGACCTGCTGTACAACCCGTTGATGGCCCCCAGAGGCCGGATAAAGAACCTGAGAGACAGGCTCACGCGTTTGAGCCGATGCCGGATGGCAGGAGGATGGCATTCGGAAGGGGATGGCCGTTTTCGATTATGATGAAAATGCCTTTTCACGTGATGTGACTGGGCGAATTGCGCGCCATTTTTGAGATATATCGGATACCTGTTTTAAACAGGTGTTTCCGGCGCGACTAATAATCGATAAATAGTGTTGTCGATGGAGGAGTTCGTTACCCGACAGTCAGCGTGCTGAACGTGCGTGTGACCTGAAGGCAAACGGGGCGTCGCAGTCCGGTGTAAGGGGGCTGCGCGCCGGATCGACTCGATGACCGGCCATCCAGATACGAATAACGGTGTTGCATTGCGGGGTGTTATGAGAATTGCAGTCCTGGATGACGATCCGGCTCAGGCCGATCTGGTGTGTCAAACCCTCTCGGCCGCTGGCCACATCTGCCATGCCTATGCCGAAGGCCGCGCGCTGGTGCGCCAACTGAGGCGCCAGACTTTCGATCTGCTGGTGCTGGATTGGAACGTGCCGGACATGTCCGGCGAAGAGGTGTTGCGCTGGGTGCGCGAGAGCCTGTCCGAGCGCTTGCCGGTGCTGTTCATGACGAGCCGCAGCCGCGAGACCGACATCACGTCGATCCTCAACACCGGCGCGGACGACTACGTCGTCAAGCCGGTGTCGGCCGGCGTGCTGCTGGCGCGCGTCGGTTCGCTGCTGCGGCGCGCCTACAAGCTCAACACGACCGCCCTCAAGGAAGTGTTCGGCGAGTACGAGTTCGATCTGAGCGCGAAGCACGTGCTGGTGCGCGGCACCGCCGTGGCCGTGACGCAAAAGGAATTCGACCTCGCGCTGCTGTTGTTCCAGCATCTGAGCCGACCGCTGTCGCGCGCGCATATTCTCGACGTGATCTGGAAGCAGGCCACCGAAATCCCGTCGCGCACCATGGATACCCACGTGTCGATGCTGCGTAGCAAACTGGGTTTGCGGCCTGAAAACGGCTATCGCCTGACGCCGATCTACGGTTATGGATACCGGCTGGAGCGCATCGAAAAGGGGGATGCGTGAGGGTGTCTGGGTCCACGCTGCCGGCCCGCTTGCCGGCAGCCGGCGCGCGCCGTGCGCTGGCGGCGCTCGTGCCGTGCGTACCGTACGTCCTCGCGGCGCTTGGGCTCGCGCCCGCGCTGGCCGACGCGCAGAAGGGCAAAAGCACGCCCGTCGTCACCGTGCCTTATACGACCGCCGCGGGCGATACGCTGTACGCCATCGCCGCGCGCTACCTGCGCGATCCGCACGACTGGACAGTGCTGAGCCGTTTGAACAAGGTGCCCGCGCCGCGCCATCTGCAAGCCGGGCTTCAACTGAAACTGCCGGCTGCGCTGTTGCGTCAGGACCAGGAGTCCGCGCGCGTGCTGGCGACCAGCGGTCCGGTCGAGCGGGCCTTCCGCGCGGGACCGTACACGCCGCTGGCGCCCGGCATGATGCTGGGCGAAGGCGATCGCGTGCGTACCGGTCATGACGGTTTTGCGACGCTGGAACTGGTGGACGGTTCGCACGTGAGCGTATCGCAGGACGGCATGGTCGAGATCGGCAAGCTGCGTCAGACAGTCTTGACGGGCGCCTCCGATCGCGTGCTCAACCTGCAGCACGGCGAGGTCGACAGCGAAGTCACGCACGCCACGAAGAAAGACGACCGCTTCCAGATCCGTTCGCCGTCCGTGGTCGCAGGTGTGCGCGGCACGCGCTTCCGGGTGAATTACGATGCCGGCCAGCAGCAAACGGCCGTCGAAGTGCTGGAGGGCGCAGTCGGCGTGGATCCGGGCAGCGCGCCGGCGCCGGCCCCGGGCGTGCCGCTGCAGGCCTCGGAGCAGCTCGTGTCGGCGCACTTCGGCAATGTTTCGGGCGCAAGCGGAGCCATCGGCGCGCCGATCGAATTGCTGCCCGCGCCGTCCTTGAGCGACCCCGGCAAGATCCAGGACGGCAAGACCGTCGCGTTCGATCTCGTGCCGGACAGCCACGCGGCAGGCTATCGCGTGCAGATCGCGCGCGACGCGGACCTGCTCGACCTGATCCGCGATCTGCCGGTGAGCGCGCCGCATGCCGACTTCGGCGACATGCCCGACGGCACCTACTTCGTGCGTATCTCGGCGGTCGATCACAACGGCCTTGAAGGCCTGCCGCAGATCTATGCATTCGAGCGGCGCCAACTGGGTCTGGCCGCCTCGGCGACGCCGCGCCCCGGCACGCGCGACTATACGTTCCGCTGGTTCGCGAGCCGCCCGGGCGTGGAGACGCACTTCCGTTTTGTCCTCGGCGCCACGCCGGACCTGCGCAACCCGATCCTCGACCGTCCCGACCTGCCGGCCGGCGAGATCGTGGTGACGGACTTGCCGCGCGGCGTTTATTATTGGACCGTGATCGCCGAGCAGTTCGAAAACGGCCGGTTCTATGAGAAGGGCAGTTCGATCCGCTCGTTCACGCTTGCCCGTTAGAACTCTAACCTCCACGCATGAGCCTTGATCCGCGTGCACGACTTGGGCGGCCGGCTGGCCGACGCTTCCTGTTCGAATGGGGCGCGCTCGGCTGCCTCGGCATTGCGGTCGTCCTGCTGAGTGCGCTCGGCCGCTGGACGTCGGGCATCGATCATCTGGTCTACGACCGCTTCCTCGCGCTGCATTCGCAGCCGGCGCTCTCCGATATCGTGGTGGTCGAAATCGACAACGCCAGCGTGGCGCGGCTCGGTCACTGGCCCTGGCCGCGCAGCGTGCATGCGAGCCTGCTCGCGCAACTGGCCAAGGCGAAACCGGCGGCGGTGATCTACGACGTGCTGTTCACCGAGGCCGCCGCGGACGACGCGCAACTCGCCCACGCCATCGCCCTGAGCCCGACCTATCTGCCGGTGCTGCTGAGCCCCGAGGACAGCGACGGCGAGCGGGCCGTCATCAAGCCGGTGGCGCCGCTCGCGGCCGCCGCGGCCGGGCTGGGCCACATCAATCTGGAAGTGGACGGCGACGGTATCGTACGCAGCGTCGCGCTGTTCGAGGGCGACGCGCATTCGCGCTGGCCGCAGTTGATGGTGCCGGTCTGGCGGGCCATCAGGCAAGGCGCGCTTCAGCTCTCGCCGCCGCTCGCGAGCCTTGCCGGCGTGCGCGATCGCACGCTGGAGAAGCTCGACGAGGCGCGTTTTCTGATTCCGTTCGGCCTGAATGCCGCGCGCTACGCGCATGTGTCGTTTGCCGATGTCGTGGCGGGCGAGGTGCCGCCCGAGCAGTTGCGCGGCCATGTGGTGCTGATCGGCGTGACCGCATCGGGTCTGTACGACCGCTTCGCGACGCCGGTGTCGGGCGAGCTGGGGCCGCTGCCCGGCGTCTACATTCATGCGAACGTGCTGGATACGCTGCTGACCGGCCGCGCCATCGATCCCGTTACGGCAGTGCCGCTGGTCCTCGTGTCGCTGGTGCCGCTTGCGGCGCTGCTGGCCGGTTTCCTCGTGCTGTCGCCGCGGCGTTCGTTGTTGCTGACCGCCGGCCTGTGCATTCTGGTGGCCGGCGGCAGCGCCGCCTTGCTGTACGGCGCGCGGCTCTGGATGTCGCCGGCGCCGGCGGTGGTCGGGATGATCGTGGTGTATCCGATCTGGAACTGGCGGCGGCTCGAAATGACCATGGCCTATCTGCGCAAAGAGTTGCAGCGGCTCGCCGACGAACCGCATCTGCTGCCGGAAACGCCGCAGCGCCGTCGCGAGTTCGGCGGCGACGTGCTGGAGCAGCACATGGCGCTGATGGCGCAGGCCGCGCAGCGCGTTCAGGACATGAAGCGCTTCGTCTGGGACAGCCTCGATAGCGTGCCCGAGCCGATTCTGGTGAGCGACGTGCACGGCGTCGTGCTGATCGCCAACCATGCGGCGACCGCGCACTTTGCGCGGCTGGGTTCGCTGATGCCGCAAGGCCGCCTGATGCGCGAGGTGCTGGGCGATCTGGCCTTCGTGAAAACCATCGATGCCGGCACCGAGGGCGACGCGGAACACGACACGCGGGCGCGCACGCACTGGCCGGCGATTCTCGATCCGGCGCGGCTCGAATTCGCCGACCTGATGGCGCAAGGTATCGAAGTGCGCGACCTGGCCGAACGCGACCATCTGCTGCGCTACGCCCGGTGCACCAACGAAGAAGGCGAGGTGACCGGCTGGATCGCGGGCCTTGTCGACGTGTCGGCCTTGCACGCAGCGGAGCGGCAGCGCGAGGATGCGTTGCGGCTGCTGTCGCACGACATGCGCTCGCCGCAGGCCTCGATTCTGGCGCTGGTGGAAATCGAACGGGCGCGGATCGAGTCGGACCACGTGCACGAGCTGCTCGAGCGCATCGAACGGTACTCGCGGCGTGCGCTGACGCTCGCCGACGATTTCGTGCAACTGGCGCGCGCGGAGTCGCAAGCCTATGTGCTCGAACCCGTCAGCCTCAGCGAATTGACCATCGACGCCAGCGACGAAGTCTGGCCGCAGGCGCACGCCAAGCAGATCCAGATGGAGACGACGGCCGAGGGCGACGACGGTTGCTGGATCTGCGCCGACCGCTCGCTGATGACGCGGGCGCTCGTCAACATCATGAACAATGCCGTCAAGTACAGCCCGCCCGAGTCGCGCATCATCTGCACGATTGGGCCGGTGACCGGCCTGCCGGCGCGTGTGCAATGTACGATTCGCGATCAGGGCTATGGGATTCCGCTGGAACAGCAGAGCCGGCTGTTTCAGCGCTTCCGGCGCTTTCACGAGGCCGAGCAGCCGGACACCGGCGGCGCGGGTCTCGGCATGGCCTTTGTGAAAACCGTCGTGACGCGGCATGGTGGCGATGTGCAGGTGGTCAGCGCACCGGGCGAGGGCACCGCCTTCACGGTGCTGCTACCGGCCCTCGACGACACGCAGCTTGCGCAGGCCTGATAGGCAGGCCGCATTTTTTGGCATCTTTAGACGCGAAACAAGGGAAAGGGACGACGATGAGAGCCACGCTGATATGCGCTGCGCTGATCGCAGCAAGCCTGGGCGTAAGTCTGACAGGATGTGCCGGTGTCAGCACGGATGTGCGGGCGTCGCCAACGGCTACCCCGATGGAAGGCGAGCACAGTTATACACTGGCACGCTCGCCGTTGCAGGACGGCAACCCCGATCATACGGAATACGAAACATTGATCCGGACCGAACTCGGCCAGTACGGTTTTGCCGACGTTGCCCAGCAACACGCGCACTATCTGCTGTCGATTGCGTATGACACCCGGCTTGCGGGCGTCGGCGTCGGCTCGGCGGATTGTGCGCAACAGGCGGGTTGCGGCAGCCCCGGCGAAGCCTCGTTTTCGCTGTTTGGCCGCCGCTCGTACAAGCACTCGCTGACGCTGCGCTTCTTCGAGCAGACCAACGGTCACGAGGTTTACAAGGTAAGCGTCGTGAGCCAGGATCATGACGCCGATCCGCTGCACGCGATTCCGTATCTGGTGAAAAGCGCGCTCGCGCAATTCCCCTTTGCCGACCATCCCGACTGGCGCGTGAAACTGCGCGCCGACGCGACGGGCGGCGCCCCGACGGTGGTGTCGGTGAAGCCGGTGCAACCCTGATGGGTCAGGACTGCGCGCCGGTGTTCTACGCGCCGTGACGCCCGGCGCTCAGTTCATGGCAAGGTCGACCGATGCGCGGCGCCGCTCTTCGACCATTGCTTCGATCAACGAAGCAAGGTCGTCGGTAGCGGGATCGCGAACCCCCGATGAGCGGTGCAGTTCGAGATCGGCCGGCGGCAGCGGCGGCAAGCCTTCCGCCGCGCCGAGCACACGCCACGCCGCCGGCAGCGTGCAGCGGTCGATGATCGTCACGGCGGCGCCGTGGTTCACCGCCACCTTGATGCCGGTCGGGCTCTGGCTCGTGTAGATCACGTGATAGGGCCGGTCGAGCGCGGCCAGTGCTTCCAGACCGCGCTGCCGGTAGCAGCAGGTCTCCGGAAAGAGCGCGAGCGGCACCGAGGCCCTGGCGTCCAGCACGAAGTCCTCGTGAGCCGCCCACACCACTTCCTCCCGCCCCAGATGCCGGCCGCCCGTCTGCGAGCCGTGCCGCACCACTAGCGCCAGGTCCAGTTCACCCGCTTGCAGGCGTTCGAGCAATTCGAGCGACATCCGGCAATGGATGTGCGGTCGCGCGCCCGGCCGCAGCTCGTAAAACTTCTTCAGCAGATCCGGTAACCAGAGTTCCGCGTAATCCTCAGGCAGTCCAAAACGGATCACGCCCTCGCGGCTGCTCCGGTTTAGTGCGGCGATCGCCTCGTTTTGCACCTGAATAATGCGCCGGGCGTGGATCAGAAAGTTTTCGCCGTCACGCGAGAGTGCAAGGCGCCGGCTATTGCGCAGGAACATATGCGTCTCGAGCCGCTCTTCGAGCGTGCGGATCCGCAGGCTGATCGTGGATTGCGTGCGATGCAGCTGTTTCGCCGCGGCCGTAAAGCCGCCGCTGTCCACGACGGCGACGAATGCACGCACCAGTTCGGGGTCCAGTGAGCTGAGTTTGGACCAATCGGGTCCGCTGATGGCAGCCATCGGAATTACTCGCTTTCCAAAGGAATTTGGTGATCGAAATATGAGGACGTCGATGAGCTGATTGTTGTCGAAAACAATTCGGCTCACAAATCCCCGTTCAAACCACGAATCTGGAGCCACACCGTGTCAGCCAGCCTGCCTCTTGCCGACGCCGAATGTACCGATCTGAGCGATATCGTCGATACCGAGCGTTATCCGTTGCACGATCCGGACCACCCCCGCATGCGCGAGCTGGTGGCGAGCTGCCGGGCCCACCTTGCCGGCAACGGCAGCGCCGTATTGCACGGTTTTTTACGGCCGGCTGCTTTGGCGCAGGCGCGTGCCGAAGGCGTCGCGCTCGCCGGCAAGACCTACTTTTCGAGTCGTAAGGTGAACGCATATTTCACGGCGGACGATCCTTCGTTACCCGAAGCAGATCCACGCCGCGTCTTCATGGACCGCACCAGCGGTTTCGTCACGCGCGACGTCATTCCGGCGGACGCCATCATTCACCGGATCTATGTGGCGCAGGCGATGAAGCGCTTTGTCGCCACCTGTCTCGGCGAGGAGCGCGTGTGGGAATACGCCGATCCGTATGCGGGACTGGTGCAGAACGTGATGCCGCCGGGCACCGAGCAACCGTGGCACTACGATACCAACGAATTCATCGTCTCGATGATGACGCAGCAGCCCGACGCCGGCGGCGACTTCGAGTACTGCCCGAACATCCGTTCTCCTCAAGGTGAGAACTATGGTGGTGTCGGCGCTGTGGTGCGCGGCGAAACGCGCGAACCGATCAACGTGATCACGTTGCAGCCCGGCGATCTGCAGCTCTTCAAGGGGCGCTTCTCGTTGCATCGCGTGACCCAGGTGAAGGGCGCAATCGACCGTCATACCGCTATCTTCGCCTACTCCCAGAAGCCCGGCGTGATAGGCCGCCTGGAGCGCACGCGCCAGCTCTACGGCCGCGTGTCGGAAATGCATCTGGAAGCCGAACAGCGGCTGGTGCGTGCCGACAATCTGGTCGATTGAGGCGACCCGTAAGCCGAGACTGCAGCTTGAAGATTGAAGCTGCATTGAACCTGCAATTGCTGTTGCTCCTGACTCTTATAACGTACCCCACACACACCATGACGATTCTTCGCCCGACTCATCGCCCGGACGACTGCGAACCGACTGCGCAGGAAATTGCGCAGATCCAGCGTGACCGGCTCGCCGCCGTGCGCCGCGAGCTGAAAAAGCGCGATCTGACCGCCGCGATCCTGTTCGACCCGACTCATATGCGCTATGCCACAGGCTCGCGCAACATGCAGGTGTATTCGATGCGCAACCCGGCACGCTATGTGTTCGTGCCGGCCGAGGGCAAGGTGGTGCTGTTCGAATACGCGGGCTGCGATTTTCTCGCCGACGGACTCGATACGGTGGATGAAGTCCGCCCCGCGACGGCGATCTCCTATTACTTCTGCGACGACATGCTGGGCCGCGTGACCGAACGCTGGGCCGACGAGATCGACGATCTGGTCAAGCAGTGCGGCGGCGGCAAGAAGATTGCGATTGAAAGCGCCACCTCGGCGGCGGCGTTCGCGCTGCAGGCGCGCGGCTATCAGATCTCCGATGCCCAGGAGCCGCTCGAACGGGCCCGTGCCATCAAGGTGCCCAACGAGATCAAGATGATCCGTTCGTCGCTGCGCGCCGCGGAAGAGGGCGTGCGCAAGCTGGAGGCGGCACTCGTGCCCGGTATCAGCGAAAACGAACTGTGGTCGCATCTGCACAAGCACATCATCGAAACGGATGGCGATTATGTGGAGACGCGTCTGATCAGTTCAGGTCCGCGCACCAACCCGTGGTTCCAGGAAAGCAGCCCGCGCAAGATCCAGGCGGGCGAACTGGTCGGGCTCGACACGGACGTGGTGGGACGTTTCGGCTACTACGCGGATTTCTCGCGCACCTTCCTGTGCGGCGATGGGCCGGCCACGCCTGCGCAAAAGAACCTCTACCGGCTCGCCTACGAACAGGTCCATTCGAACATGGAGAACGTGCGGGCCGGCACGACCTTTCAGGAGTTCATCGCCAGGGCGTGGAAGATCCCCGGTCCCTATCAGGCGCGCCGTTACTTCGCGCTGGCGCATGGCGTCGGCATGACGGGCGAGTATCCGTACATCGTCCACCGCGAAGACAACGAGGCGAAGGGGTATGACGGCGTGATCCAGCCGGGCATGACGCTGTGCATCGAGAGCTATATCGGCCATGAAGACGGCGGCGAAGGCGTCAAGCTCGAAGAGCAGGTTTACGTGCGCGACGACGGCCAGGTGGAATTGCTGTCCGACTATCCGTTCGAAAAACGCCTGCTCGCCTGATTCATACCTCGCAGCGTCACGCGCAACGTTTCCTGCTTTCGAATTCAACGTATGTCCAAAGCTCAAGGATGAACGACCATGCAATTCAGACGACTCCGGGTGGCGCTCGTCGCCGCCGCGCTGACTTTGACCGGAACGGCAGCTCACGCAGCCGACAACTGGTGTACGCAAGGCAAGACCGTGCACTTCGCGGGCATCACGTGGGAAAGCGGCTCCTTCGCCACGGAGGTGCTGCGGCAGATCATGGAGAAGGGCTACGGCTGCAAGACCGATGTGGTGCCGGGCAGCACGGCCGCCACCGAGACGGCGCTGGCGCATAACGACGTGCAGGTGTGGGCCGAACAATGGACCGGCCGCAGCGAGATCACCGCCAAGGCGGTCGCAACCGGCTCGGTGAAACTGGTGGGCGACACCTTGCCCGGCGGCACCAAGGAAGGCTGGTTCGTGCCCGAGTACGTGATCAAGGGCGACGCGGCGCGCGGCATCAAACCGGTCGCGCCGGATCTCGTCTCAGTGATGGATCTGCCGAAATACAAAAGCGTCTTCGCCGACGACGAGGAACCGGACAAGGGCCGCTTTCTCAACTGCCCGACGGGTTGGGATTGCGAGCGCGTGAATACGCGCCTGCTGAAGGTGTTGAACCTCGACACCACCTATACGAACTTCCACCCCGGCACCGGCGCGGCGCTGGATGCCGCAATCGCGTCCGCGTACCAGCGCGGTGCGCCGATTGTCTTCTACTACTGGGGACCGGCCGCGTTGATGGCGAAATACAAGTTCGCCCAACTGAAGATGCCGCCCTTCAATGACGCCTGCTGGAAGACCTTGCGCGACGAAAGCAGCACGCAGCAATGCGCCTCGTCGTACATGGTGTCGCATGTGACGGTGGGCGTGTCCACGCCGTTCTACGACTCGGATCCCGACCTGGTGACGATGCTCAACAAGGTCAGGTTTCCGATGGACTTCCTGAACAGCACCATTCTCGAGATGAGCACGAAGAAACTCGACGGCGCCGCGATGGCCACGCAGTTCCTGCGCGATCACCCGGAAATGTGGAAGCAATGGGTGCCCGCGGATGTGGCGTCGAAGGTGCAGGCGAATCTCGGCGCCTGAGTGCGTGATGAGCGCGGTGCCCCTGCACGCGCCGGAGTGAGGCTTTGCTGAAGGGAGTCGGTCATGAATGGGTTTTTTCTGCATCTGTCGATGGTCGATGTCGTCAACGACAAGGTCGGCGCACTCGTTCAGAACTATGGCGATGCGTTTCACGCGTTCAGCCTGCTGGTGCTGAAGTACTTGCTGGTGCCGCTCGAAAGCGGGTTGCGCGTGTTGCCGCCATGGCTCGTGCTGGTGGTGGCCGGCGCGATCACATGGCATGCCACACGGCGCATGGGTGTCGCCGGTTTCTTCGTACTGCTGCTGTATGCGATCGGCTGCTTTGGGTTGTGGGACAAACTGATGGAGACGCTCGCCCTGATGCTGGTGGCGACGGTGCTGTCCATCGCAATCGGTGTTCCGGCAGGCATTGTCTGTTCGCAGAGCAGCATGTTGCGACGCATCCTGTTGCCCGTGCTGGATGTGATGCAGACGCTGCCGAGCTTCGTCTATCTGATACCCGTGTTGATGTTGTTCGGCCTCGGTAAGGTGCCGGCGATTTTTGCCACCGTGATCTACGCGCTGCCGCCGCTGATCCGCTTGACGGATCTGGGCATTCGCCATGTCGACGGCGATGTGATCGAAGCGGCCCGCGCCTTCGGTACGACGCGCTGGCAATTGCTGGTGGGCGTGCAGTTGCCGCTGGCGCGGCCCAGCATCATGGCGGGTATCAATCAGACCACCATGATGTCGCTGTCGATGGTGGTGATCGCGTCGATGATCGGCTCGCGCGGGCTCGGCGAGGATGTGCTGGCCGGCATCCAGACGCTCGATGTCGGCAAGGGCATGCAGGCCGGCATCGCCATCGTGATTCTGGCGATCGTGATCGATCGGGTCAGCCAGGGATATGGCCAGGAGCGGCGTGCGCGGCGCGTGGCGGCGGCCCAGCGCGACGCCCGCGTGCAGGCACGCAAGCAGAAGCGCGAGCAGGCGCTGGCGCGTGAGGCGCAGCCGGATGGCGAGCTTGCAAGCGACGCACGCCATTGAGAACGCAACTGAACACGCCAACAGGAGCGGCAACATGAAAGCGATTCAGGTGAGGAACGTCTACAAGATTTTCGGACCGGCGAGCGCGCACGCACGCGTGCTCGATCTGTTGCGCCAGGGCGCGTCGAAGGCGGACGTGCTGGCGAAAACAGGCTGCAACGTCGGGCTGAACAACGTCAATCTGACAATCGAGCCGGGCCAGATTTTCGTCATCATGGGCTTGTCCGGCTCGGGCAAGTCGACGCTGGTGCGGCACCTGAACCGCCTGATCGAGCCGAGCGCGGGCGAGATTCTGGTGGACGGCAAGGATATCCTGAAGCTCAATTCGAACGGCCTGCGCGAGTTGCGCCGCTACCGGATCAGCATGGTGTTTCAGAACTTCGGCTTGCTGCCGCATTCGACGGTGCTGGAAAACGCGGCGTATGCGCTGCGAACGCGCGGCGAATCGCGCGAGGTGGCGTATGCGGCCGCACGCGACTGGCTGAAGAAAGTGGGCCTCGACGGTTATGCGGAGAAGTTTCCGGATGAACTTTCAGGCGGCATGCGGCAGCGGGTGGGCCTCGCCCGCGCACTCGCGGCGGATACGGACGTGGTGCTGATGGACGAGGCGTTTTCCGCGCTGGACCCGTTGATTCGCACGGAAATGCAGGACCAGTTGCTCTCGTTGCAGGCGACGCTCAACAAGACCGTGGTCTTCATCACGCACGATCTCGACGAGGCGCTGCGCCCGGGTACGCAGATCGCGATTCTGCGCGATGGCGAGCTGGTGCAGCAGGGCAGTCCGCAGGACATCCTGCGCCATCCAGCGAACGATTATGTGCGGCGGTTTGTGGAGCGGCGCAGCGAGCGGAGCGAGGTGGTAGCGTAGGGCGTGCGGCGAGCGGCTACGCACCGCCGCACCTCACCTCACCGGATCACTCCGGCTTGTTCTCTTCAGGCCAGCGGTTTTCGAACACGCAATCGGCGAGCGGCACGCGGCTCGCCCAGCGCTCGGTTTCGAGCATCGGCTCCGCATAGAACCGATCCACGTGACCGAGGCACAGGATCGCCACCGGACGCGCGCCTTCCGGCATATGCAGCAGGGTGCGCACGGCGTCGACGTCGAACAGCGACACCCAGCCCATCCCAAGCCCTTCGGCGCGCGCCGCCAGCCACATGTTCTGGATCGCGCAGGCCACCGAGGCGAGATCCATCTCCGGCAACGTACGGCGTCCGAAGATGTGTTTCTCGCGGCCATCCATCAAGGCCATCACCAGCAGCTCGCCGCACTCCAGCATGCCTTCCACCTTGAGCTTCATGAACTCGTCGCGCCGTTTGCCGAGCGCGTCGGCGGTGGCGAGCCGCTCGCGGTCCACCGCCTCGTGCAAGGCCATGCGCAGCGCCGGATCGGTGATGCGCGCGATGCGCCACGGCTGCATGAAGCCGACGCTCGGCGCATGGTGCGCCGCTTCGAGCAGGCGCTGCAGCACGGCCGGGTCGACGGGGTCGCGCACGAAGTGCCGCATGTCGCGCCTTTCATGGATGGCGCGGTAGACCGCGTCGCGGTCGGAATCGTTAAAACACTTCGCCATGGAACAGGGCGGCCGCGAAGGCCGGGTTGGAAGGCCAGTAGGCATGCATATAGGTGGCGACGATCGGGCCGGCGCGGAATACGGCCTCGCCGGGCGCGTCGGCTTGCGGGCGGGTGGCCGTCCGCTGTGGCGTGAGCGTCGTCGTCAACTTCGAATAGTGAAACGTATGACCGGTCATGGCGCCATGGAGGCCGACTAGCTGTTGCATGCCGAGTGCGGTAAAACGCGTTTGCATCGTCGCGTGGCCCGGCAGCAGACCGAGCATGGGCGTGGTCGCGCCTTGCGTGTCGGTGAGTTGCTCGAGCAGATAGAGCATACCGCCACATTCGGCCACGATGGCTTTTCCGGCGGCCGCATGTGCGCGGATCGCATCCGCCGTACGTGCATTGCGCGAGAGCGTCGCTGCATGCAGCTCGGGATAGCCGCCGGGCAGATAGACGGCGTCAGCGGATTCCGGCACAGGCTGGTCGGCCAGCGGCGAGAAGTAGCTGACCTGTGCGCCCAGTGTTTCGAGCAGCGTGACGTTGGCCGGATAGATGAACGAGAACGCGGCGTCGCGGGCAATCGCAATGTGTTTGCCGTCGAGCAACCGCGGCAGAGCATGGTGCGTGGTTGCGGGCGCAGTAAATTCCACCGCCGGCGGCAGTTCGGCGAGCGGGGTTTGCGCGAGCGCATCGGCGGCGCGCTCGAGCCGCGTGTCGAGATCGTCGACTTCGCCCGCCTGGTGCAGGCCGAGGTGCCGTTCGGGCAGTTCGATGGCGTCGGCGCTGGCAATATGCCCGGTCCAGCGTAGCCCGGACGGCAGCGCTTCCTGCAACATCTGCGCGTGGCGCGCCGAGCCGACGCGATTGGCGAACACGCCATGAAACGGCAGGCCGGGCCGGAAATGCGCGAGACCGAACGCGAGCGCGCCGAAGGTCTGCGCCATTGCCTTGGCGGAAATCACGGCGACCACCGGTACGCCGAACGCACTGGCGAGATCGGCGCTGCTCGGGGTGCCGTCGTAGAGACCCATCACGCCTTCGATCAGGATCAGGTCCGCCTCGGCTGCCGCTTGCGCGAGCAGTTCACGGCACGCCTGTTCGCCGACCATCCACAGGTCGAGCGACAGCACCGGTGCGCCGCTGGCGCGGGCGAGGATCATCGGGTCCAGAAAGTCCGGGCCGGTCTTGAAGACGCGCACGCGCCGCCCTTGCCGCCGGTGGTAGCGGGCGAGGCCGGCGGTGATCGTGGTCTTGCCCTGACCGGAAGCCGGCGCGCTGATGAACAGGGCGGGACAGGACGGCATGGCTCAGAATTCCACGCCGCGCTGCGCCTTGACGTGCTGCTCGCGATACGGGTGTTTGACGATGCGCATTTCCGTGACCAGATCGGCCGCTTCGATCAGCGCGTCCGGCGCGTGGCGTCCGGTGATCACCACATGCAGCATCTCGGGACGTGCGTTGACGACCGCCAGCACTTCCTCGAGCGGGAGGTATTCGTACTTCAGCACGGTATTCAGTTCGTCGAGAATCACCATCTGATACTCGCCGCTTTCGATCATCCGGCGCGCTTCGTTCCAGCCTTTGCGGGCGGTCGCGATGTCGGCATCGCGGTTTTGGGTATTCCACGTGTAGCCGTCGCCCATGGTGACGAAATCGCAGGTGGCGATTTTGCCCAGAAAGTCGCGCTCCGACGTGTGCAGCGCACCCTTGATGAACTGCACGACGCCAAGGCGCATGCCGTGGCCGAGGACCCGCACGGCCATGCCGAACGCAGCGGTGGTCTTGCCCTTGCCGGTGCCGGTGTTGACGATCAGCAGGCCCTTTTCGATGGTCGCTTCGGCCTGCTTTTTCTCGTGGCCTTCGCGACGCCGTTGGGTCATGCGCAGATGGGATTCGGGATCGGTTTTCACCATTTCTCAGGTTGTCCTTCTGGCAAGGGGGTTGGGTTTATTTTTGAATGAAATCAATCTTGTGGGCCGCTTTTGAGCACTTTATTCCGTGCTATCTACAGGTGCAATTGTCAGATGACAATGCTTAATTTTCACCATGAGCAGAGGAGTTGCCCATAGGGGAAGCATCACACCTCGCACGACGAAGAGCGGCGTAGTGTACACCGCGTAGATCCGCCTCAAGCGCACCGGGAAGGATGTACATAGTGAGTCAAACGCGTTTGAGAGGAAGGCCCCGGCGGACGTCCAGGCAAACCTGGCCAGCTCGCATATCTCCTCCGCATATCGAGCTTGCAATTCCGTATCCAATTGGATACTATCATTGGTAACGGTTCGGTCAAACCCCAACCGAGGTAGCAACGAACATGCGTGGCTGAAGCAATGAATACGATAAATCAAACTGACCAATTCCGGGCCTGGCTTACCGGCCTTGCCGACAAGGTGCTCAAGGGTGCAGTGGTCAGCCGGATTACGCGGGCGGCAAATGGGGTATTTGGCGATTGCCATGATGTTGGTGACGGCGTGTGGGAGATGCGAATCCATGTAGGCGCCGGGACGCGAGTGTATTACGTGAGAGACGGACTGACGGTCTATCTGCTTCTTGATGGTGGTGGAAAGAAGGGGCAGAAAGCGGACATTGCTGCCGCAAAAGCATTGTGGACAAAAATCCAGAAGGAGCGGAAGAAATGAGCAAAACCAACATCACCCCATTTGACGCATCGGAATATCTCGACAGCGAAGAAACCATTGCTGCGTACCTGAATGACGCGCTGGCATCCGGGAATGAAGATGTGGTTCTCGCCGCGTTTCGAGACGTTGCCAAGGCGCGAGGCATGGCAAAGGTTGCGGCCGATGCTGGGGTACAACGCGAAAGCCTCTACAAGTCCCTCACTGAAGGAGCGAAGCCCCGCTTTGAAACGATTCTAAAGGTCGCGGGAGCCCTCGGCGTCAGATTCGTGACAGAGGTGATCATTGCCGACTCCGACGAGGTGGTGGCCGCAGAGGTCATCAAGTCAGCAAAATCAGGCACGTTCAAGACAGCTAGAAAGCACGCTCGGGCCGAGGGAGAGAGTCCCGCGCGAAAGACCCGGCGAACATCAAAGCCGGCACATGCGTAAGACGTGCGCATCATGCGCCACGCCGTCAGCTTGAGTCCGGTCCATGGATGGCTCTAGGGGAACAGTCGTTATCGCGTGTTAAGTGAGTTGAATTCAAAAGATTCGCTTCTCGCCGTGCCGTCTGCACTCGTTGCGATCGCAACGGTCACGCCGTCGAGCACCGTCTTCGGCACGATCAGGCGGCCGGCTGGTGCCGCTAGCAAGGCGCACGGCTCGCAGACACCGTCGACGCCGAGACGCGCGCACACAACGGCGGACGGCGTCGGCAGATCGCGCACGGCAGCGACTTCGGCGCGGCTGAAGCTCAGCAAGGGCAGCGCGTAGCGCGCGCAAAACTCAAGCAGACCGGGTTCCTGAGCTTTGGATTCGATGGTCGCGATGCAGCGAATCGCTTCGAACGGGTGGCTGCCCAGCGCCTGGCGCACGGCGGCCAGGATCTGCCCGGCCGCGGTGTGCTGCCTGCAGCCGATTCCGATGCTCAGCGGAGTGCCCAGCGGGGTGGTCTGTATCACGCGGTGCCCCCTGTTACGCATCCTGTTTCCCGTTCGACCGCCCGTGCGCGACCCCGCGCCGGCACCCAATGCGCGCATACGATAGCACAGGCCACAACCGGGGTCGCCTGCCCGGCTGCCTTGACGCGCGGGGCTTGCGGGCCTAAACTCCCACGCACTTTGGTGCTCGCGCGCGCAGTCCTGCGCACGCAGTTAAACGGGAAACAGGGTGTCCACTTTCAACAGACCGGACCAACCTGTGCTGCCCCCGCAACGGTAAGCGAAGGCATCGCGCAAGCGGTGCAGAGCCGGCTTCAGTGCCTGCGCGCAAGATCGCGCAGGCATGCAACCACTGGGCGAGAAATCACTCGTCTGGGAAGGGGAAGCGGCGCTTTCGCCAGCCCGGATACCGGCCAGGGAAGAGGGTTGGCGCCGCGGGGATGCGGCGTGTCGTCCACGGCTTCGTTATAGGGCTTCATGAGTCGGCTTCATGCGCTGCCCGTCGCCGCCACGTCGTTTTCCGTCCCCGTGTTTCGTCTGTTCAATTCCCGTGCCCATGAATCGGCCCACTCTTTCGACGGAATAACCATGCAGAACTCCATGCGCAAGATCCCCGTCACCGTTGTGACGGGTTTCCTCGGCAGCGGCAAAACCACGCTGTTGCGGCACATTCTTCAGCACGCAGGCGGCAAGCGCATTGCGGTGATCGTCAACGAGTTCGGCGAACTCGGCATTGACGGCGAGATCCTCAAAGGCTGCGGCATCGGTTGCGACGAAGAAGGCAATGAGACCGAAGGCCAACTGTACGAGCTCGCCAACGGCTGCCTGTGCTGCACCGTGCAGGAAGAATTCTTCCCGGTGATGGAAAAGCTGGTGGAACGCCGCGACCAGATCGATCACGTGCTGATCGAAACCTCGGGTCTCGCGTTGCCGAAGCCGCTGGTGCAGGCCTTCAACTGGCCGGCCATCAAGAACAGCTTCACGGTGGACGCGGTGGTCACGGTGGTGGACGGCCCGGCGGCCGCAAGCGGCCAGTTCGCCGACAACCCGGTGGCCGTGGACGCCCAGCGCAAGGCCGATCCGAATCTCGATCACGAGTCGCCGCTGCATGAGCTGTTCGAAGATCAGTTGTCCGCTGCGGACCTGGTAATCCTGAACAAGACGGATCTGCTCGACGACGCCCAGCAAGGCGCGGTGGAGGCGTTGATCCGCGAGGAGATTCCGTCGCAGGTCAAGGTGGTGCGCGCGCATAAAGGTCAACTGGATCTGCACACGCTGCTCGGTCTCGAAGCGGCTTCGGAAGCGACGATCCATCTGCGTCACGATCATCACGGCTCCGCGGAAGACGCGGACCATCATCACGACGAATTCGATTCGGTGGTGGTCGAGGCGCAGGCGCCGTCGCGCGAGGCGGTGATTGCCGCACTGCAAAGCCTCGTCGAAAGCAACACGATCTATCGCGTGAAGGGCTTCGCCGCGTTGCCCGGCGCGCCGATGCGCCTGGTGATCCAGGGCGTGGGCCGGCGCTTCGACAGCTATTTCGACCGGCGCTGGCAAGCCGGCGAAACGCAGCGCAGCCGCTTCGTGCTGATCGGCGAGGATCTCGATCAGGCCGCACTGCAACGTGCCTTCGACAGCGCCTTGAAGACCGAAGCGCAACAGGCGTAATCGATCATGCATCTGCTGCGCACCACGCCGGGTGGCTTCGTCGACGACAGCCAGGGTGTCATCCGCATCGATCAAAAGCCTGCCGAGATCGTGGTGCTCAGTTCCGCCGATACGACGCTGTCGCTGCTCGCCAGCGTCGTGCCGCGCCTGGGCGAGGGCTTTCCGAGCGTGCGGCTCGCGAATGTCACTTACCTGCGGCAACCGGCTTCAGTCGATTTCTACGTCGAAGACGTGTTGCAGCATGCGCGGGTCGTGGTGGTCGATCATCTGGGCGGCGAAGCCTACTGGCCGTATGGGATCGAGCAGGTCGTGGCGCTCGCCGCGCGCAAGCATCAGGTGCTGGCGATGTTCTCCGGCGACTTGCAGGAGGATCCGAACCTGCTCGCGCGCAGCACGGCCGATGCGGCGCTCTGTCATCAGCTATGGCGCTATCTGCGCGAAGGCGGCGCGCAGAATGCCGAGGCGTTTTTGCGTTGCCTCGCTCACCGTTCGCTCGGCTGGGGACGTGAGCCGGCGCCGCCGCGCGTGTTGCCGGCGGCCACGCTTTATCACCCTGAGCACGACACACCGACCATCGCCGAGTGGCAGGCACGCTGGCGCGCCGACGCGCCGGTGGTGGCGATCCTGTTCTACAAGGCGCATTTGCAGGCTGCCAACACAGCGGTATTCGACGCGCTGATCGAAGCGCTCGAAGCGCAGGGCCTCAATCCGCTGCCGATTGCGCTGACCTCGCTCAAAGACGCCATGAGCCGCGAGGTCCTGCAACAGTTGTGCGCGCAACATGATGTGGCGCTGGTGCTGAACACCACCGCGTTTGCAGCGACCGCCATCGACGACCCCGAACCCCTCGCACTCGCCGGCGACGCGCCGGTGCTGCAGGTGATCCTGAGCGGCGGCAATCGCGCCGACTGGCTCAAGGACAACCAGGGGCTCAACTCGCGCGATATCGCCATGCATATCGCGCTGCCCGAGGTGGACGGCCGCATCATCACGCGGGCAATCAGTTTCAAAGGGCTCGCGTATCGTTGTCCGCACACCGAAGTGGACGTGGTGCGTTATCAGCCCGATCACGAGCGGATCGGTTTTCTCGCGGAATTGAGCGGCCGCTGGTGCCGCTTGCGAACGCTCGACAACGCCGACAAGAAACTCGCCCTGATCCTCGCCAACTATCCGATGAGCGAAGGGCGCATCGGCAATGGCGTGGGGCTCGATACGCCGGCCTCGGTGGTGGGCATCCTCGCGATGCTGGCCGAGCAGGGTTACCGTGCGGGCGACCTGCCGGCGGACGGCGACGCCTTGTTGCGCAAGCTGACCGAGGGCGTCACCAACGATCCCGTGGTGCGCGATCTGCGTCCTGCTTTACAGAGCCTCGCGCTTGACGACTACCTGACGCATTTCGCGCGCCTGCCTGCCGAAGCGAGGGATGCATTGAATGCGCGCTGGGGTCCGCCGGAACAGGATCCGACGCTGCGGCGCGGCCGCTTCATGATCTCGGGCTGGCGCTGCGGCCAGGTGTTCGTCGGCATTCAGCCGTCGCGCTCGCGCGAGCAGGGCGATTACGCCAGCTATCACGACGCCGACCTCGTCCCGCCGCACGCGTATCTGGCGTTCTACTTCTGGCTGCGCCACCAGTTTGGCATCGACGCGGTGGTGCACGTCGGCAAGCACGGCAACCTCGAATGGCTGCCGGGCAAGAGCGTGGCGTTGAGCAACGCCTGCTGGCCCGATCTGATTCTCGGGCCGCTGCCGCATCTGTATCCGTTCATCGTCAACGATCCGGGCGAGGGCAGCCAGGCAAAGCGCCGTGCGCAGGCAGTGATCATTGACCACCTGATGCCGCCGCTCACGCGTGCCGAAAGCTATGGGCCGCTGCAGGACCTCGAACGCCAGGTCGACGAGTACTACGAAGCATTGATGGTCGACCCGCGCCGTTCGAAACTGCTCAGGCGCACGATTCTCGCGACCATCGTCGAACACCGTCTGCACGACGAACTCAGTATCAAGGCGCCGGACGGGCAGGATGCCGAAGACGAGCTGCTCACGCGCGTGGATGCCTGGCTGTGCGAGCTGAAAGAAGCGCAGATTCGCGACGGTCTGCATACCTTCGGCCGTTCGCCCGAGGGCGTGCAGCGGCGCGATACGCTGCTGGCGCTCGGGCGCTTTCCGGTCGGCGATGGACGCGGCAGTAAAGCCGGGCTGGTGGATGCGCTGGCGCGCGATCTAAAGATGGACCATCTGTTCGATCCGCTCTCGGCGGATTGGGCCGCAGTGTGGGATGGCCCACGCCCACACGTATTGCAGCAGGTCAGCGATGCGCCGTGGCGACACAACGGCGACACCCGCGAGCGCCTCGAATTGCTTGCGAGCGAGATGCTGGGGACGATGTGCGGCGACGAGTCCGGCTCGAAGCTGGACGCGAACTCAAACGCCGAACTGCCGCCCGCAGGCACCTTGCCGCAGACCGAACTCGTGCTCGAACGCCTGCGCACCGATGTATTGCCGCGTCTCGACGCCTGTGGTTTGGAAGAAATGCGGCACCTTCAGCGCGGACTCGAAGGCAAGTTCATACCGGCAGGGCCGAGCGGTTCGCCCTCGCGCGGCCGGCCCGACGTGCTGCCCACCGGACGCAACTTCTACTCCGTCGACACGCGCGCGATTCCAACTCAGGCTGCCTGGGCGCTGGGCCTGAAATCCGCGCAGCACCTGATAGAGCGCCATCTGCAGGAGCATGGCGATTATCCGAAAGCGATCGGCCTGTCCGTGTGGGGTACCGCGACCATGCGCACCGGTGGCGACGATATCGCCCAGGCCATGGCGTTGCTCGGCGTGCGGCCTAAATGGGCGCCGGGCAGTCATCGCGTGACCGACTTCGAGATCATGCCGATCGACGTTTTCGACCGGCCGCGCATCGACGTCACGCTGCGCGTTTCCGGCTT
This sequence comes from Paraburkholderia phenazinium, assembly GCF_900142845.1. Taxonomy (NCBI): domain Bacteria; kingdom Pseudomonadati; phylum Pseudomonadota; class Betaproteobacteria; order Burkholderiales; family Burkholderiaceae; genus Paraburkholderia; species Paraburkholderia phenazinium. The sequence goes on along the minus strand of NZ_FSRU01000001.1, from coordinate 2,308,011 downwards.
CTTCCGCGATGCGTTCGCCAACGTGATGCACCTGTTCGACGCCGCCGTGCAGGCCGTCGCCGAGCTGGACGAACCCGAGGATCAGAACCCGATCCGCGCGCGCGTGCTGCGCGAACGCGATGCCTTGATCGCGCGCGGCATGGACGCCGCCGAAGCGCGCCGACGCGCCGGCTGGCGCGTCTTCAGCGCGCGGCCCGGCGCGTACGGCGCCGGCTTGCAGGAGATCATCGACACCCAGCAATGGCAAACCGACGCCGATCTGGCGAACGCCTACCAGGCGTGGGGCGGCTACGCCTACACCCAGAAAAGCGCCGGCGAGGAAGCGCGCCAGGCGTTCGGCACGCGGCTCGCCGCCATGGACGTGGTGCTGCAGAATCAGGACAACCGCGAGCACGATCTGCTCGATTCGAACGATTACTATCAGTTCCAGGGCGGCATGGTCGCCGCCGTGCGGCATCTGGCGGGCAATCAGCCGCATGTGTATCACGCGGATCATAGCAATCCGAACGCGCCGCGCGTGCGCACGCTGCATGAGGAAATTGCCCGCGTGATTCGATCGCGCGTGGTCAATCCGAAGTGGCTCGACGGCGTGAAGCGTCATGGCTATAAAGGCGCGGCGGAAATCGCGGCAACAGTCGACTATCTGTACGGTTACGATGCAACGGCGCGTGTGATTGCCGATCATCAATACGCGCTGGTGACCGACGCGTATCTGAACGACGCCGACACGCGCGCATTCCTGCAGCAGCACAATCCGCACGCGCTGCATTCGATCTGCGAGCGTCTGCTCGAAGCAATGCAACGTGGACTATGGCAGGCGCCGGGCGACTATCGCGCGCAAGTGGAACAGCATTTGCTCGCGAGCGAGCAGTTCATCGAAGGAACACGACCATGAACGCAGCGACCGAGCTTCGCAACACGCCGGCGGCGCGGCCCGCATTTCCGTTTGCCGCGCTGGTCGGGCAAGCGTCGTTGCAGCAGGCCCTGTTGCTCGCGGCGATTGACCCGGGTCTCGGCGGTGTGCTCGTCAGCGGCCCGCGCGGCACGGCCAAATCCACAGCGGCGCGCGCATTGGCGGAACTGCTGCCCGAAGGACAACTGGTAACCTTGCCGCTCGGCGCGAGCGAGGACCGTTTGATCGGCACGCTCGACATCGAAAGCGCGCTGCGCGACGGCGCGCTGCGTTTTTCGCCGGGCTTGCTGGCGAAGGCGCACCGCGGCGTGCTGTATGTCGACGAAATCAACCTGTTGCCCGATGCGTTGGTCGATGCCTTGCTCGATGCCGCCGCGAGCGGCGTGAATACCGTCGAGCGCGACGGCATCTCGCACAGCCACGAAGCGAGCTTCGTGCTGATCGGTACCATGAATCCAGAGGAAGGCGAGTTGCGGCCGCAACTGATCGACCGCTTTGGGTTGATGGTCGAACTGGAGAACTGCTTCGATCCGCTCGTGCGGCAGCAGATCGTCAAGGCGCGGCTCGGCTTCGATCTGGATCCGCAGGCCTTCCGTGCCGCCTACGCGGAGCAGCAGGCGCAGCATGTGCAACGGATCCGCGCCGCGCGCGCTGCGTTGCCGGCGCTTGGCTTCGATGACGCCGTGCATGCGTATGTCAGCGCGCTGTGCATTGCGGCGGCCGTCGACGGCCTGCGCGCCGATCTGGTGATGTTGCGCGCGGCGCGTGCGCTGGCCGCGCTCGAACAGGCGACGGCGGTGACGACGGCGCATATCGATCAGGTTGCCGAAGCAGTTTTGCACCATCGCCGGCATAGCCGGGACACGCCGCCGCAGGGCGACGCGGCCGCGCAAACTCCGCCACACGACTCCGCTAGCGCAAGTGCTACGCCGCCTGATGAGAGCAACGCAGCGGCCGAGGCCTCCGCCGCGACCGGCGACAGCGAATGGGGCTATCTACCGCCCGAGCCGACCGGCACGACCCCGGTCAAAGGCGTGATCCCGCTCAACGAAAAAAAACGCTGAGCCATCGGGAGGGCGCCGCCGCTGACTTGCGCAGCGGTTTTCGATGGCGGAAAGGTGCGGGTGGGGCAACGCGCGACAAAGGGCGAGGGCAGAGCGAGCGCATCGCATGGCCACCGACGCTCGCCGCAAAACGCCAGGCGCCTCTGCATGCCGGCCACCTGCGCTTCGTACCGAGGGCGCCGCGAGGCGGTGTGCTGCACTGCTTCCTGCTCGACTGCTCCGGTTCGATGCTGGCGGGGCAGCGCCTCGCGCTCGCCAAAGGACTGCTGCTTGCGTTGTTCGACCGCGCGAGCAAGGCACGCGCCGATGCGGCGCTGGTGTGTTTCGGCGGCACAGGGGCGGACGTCCGCTTCGGCCCCGCCGTCCCGCGCTGGTGGAACGAACGCTGGGTGCAGCCGCTGGGCGGCGGTGGCGGCACGCCGTTCGCCGCGGGCGTGCATAAGGCCGCGCAACTGCTGGAACGCGCGGCGCGCCGCAAGCCTTTGCAGCAACGCTGGTTGTGGGTACTCACCGATGGCCGCAGCGGCGATGTGCCGGTGCGGCCCAACGAGGTCGACCAGGTGGTGTTTGTCGATTTCGAGCGGGGCGCGATCCGCTTAGGGCGCTGCGAGCAACTCGCGCAGGCTTGGGGCGCGAGCTGCGTCCGGCCGGAAGATCTGATCGGCTAGGCACTGAGTGTGCGTTCCGCTATCGCCATTGCGGGCCTCGCACGGGCCGCTTTTACGCGTTGATATTTGGAGGAGCGCATGACCGCAGCGCGACGGCGTTCACACGGCGGCCCTCCCGGTCCCGCGCCCAACAAGCCCCTACTTGATCCCGTTGGTCCAGTAAAGCACATCATCCTGACGGTCGAACACGAACACCTTCATCGCCATCTGCTGCGCCGCATCGAGCCGGTCGAACTCGAGACCGTGCGCCACAGGCTCGCCGGCCGCGCCTCTCTGCACGTTTCGGATCACGGCACTGGTTTCGATGGACGTGTGGAGGTCTTTCGACTCGAGGTGATACGCGACGCGCAGGCGGTCGCCAATCTGGCCCAGCGCCCACGATGCCGTGAGCGACATGCCGAGCGCGCTGATCCCCTTCGCGAGGCCGAGCCCTTCATACGTGTCGCCGGTTTCGCCGATGCCATAGCGCACGGCGAGCCGCGCGCGTACCCGGATCGACTTGCGCTCGCGCAGACGGCGGATCACGCCGGGCTTCGACAGAACAATGTAATCGAACGGCAACTGACACACCGCTTCGACCGTGCAGACAAAGCGGAACACCGCCTGACTGGCGATCGCGACGATCTCCACGTTTTCACCGACGCCGAGCGGCAAGGCCTTTCCTTCGAACAACGGCGGCGTGGCAAACAACGACTCGTTCGGTGCGAAGCCAATAATGCGGCAAGGATGCATGGGCGCCGCGCTGCCGATTTGCTGGCGTACGCCGATCAGCGCACCGATGGTCAGGTGCATATCTTTGACCGACAGCGGCTCCGACGTGTCGGGCGCGACGGCTCCATCCGCTGCGGGTGTGGGCGTATCGCTGACGTCGCCGCGTTGCGGGCGGAAATGGTCGAACAGGAACTTGCGTTCCTCCACGCCGACCAGAATCGCACCGGCGTCGAACAGCAGCGTGCCGTCGCTGTCGACGATCGGCCAGTCGAGCGGCGTGCCGACCGGAACGGTGTCGAGGCTCAGCGCGGCCGACGCTGCCTCAACGGGTGATTCCACGGTATCTTCGTTCATTGGGTTTTTAGTAGCGAAGTAATGGGCGGATTAGTGATATTAACGTCAAAGTTTCGGAAAAGCTTAATGGTCTATTTGCGTTTGTCGAAAATACCGTGCGAGTGGTTTTATGCCGGCTTATTCGGATCATGGATACCGCGCCAGACACCTCAGCGTCCGAAACCGCCAACGGCCTTGAGCATGAAGACCAAGGTGAGCCTCATTCGACGGCCTTGATCCGTTCAGCTCACCAGTTGTTCGCGCATCCATTCATAAAACGCGCGGATCTCCGCTTCGCGCGGATGGTTTTCGCGCCAGCTCACGAAGTACTCGAGGCTTGCCGGCACGCAGACCGTGCCGATCTGCACCAGCGTGCCTTGTTCGATTGCATCGCGCACCAGCAGGCGCCGCGCCGTCACGGCGCCCTGACCGGCAATGGCCGCCTGCAGCAACGAGTCGGGATTGTCGAAGATGGGGCCGAACGTCGGCTCCTGCAGGGGCAAGCCGGCGGCCTCCAGCCAGTCGCGCCAGGCACGGTGGGCGAAGCGCAGCATCGGCAGCTTGCGGGTATCGGCGACGCGGAAATTGGGAATCTGCGCCAGCAACGACGGACTGGCGACGGCAATCAACTGGTCGTCGATCAGCTTGTGAGAGACGAAACCCGGCTCGTCGACCCGTTTGTGCCAGATGCCCAGATCGGCGGTGTACGGATCCGGCGGTACGAGCTGGGCATGCACCCGCAGCATCAGCTCGATGTGCGGTTGCTGCGCCGCGAAGCCGTTGAGCCGGCGGATCAGCCAGTTGCCGGCGAGGTCCGACATCACGCTGACTTCGAGCCGCACCGCGCCGCCACGGTCGCCTGCCCGCGCTTCCGTGAGGGCGTCGTCGATCTCCGCAAGGCCGAGCCGCACCCGCTCGGCCAGCCGCGCGCCCGCGCTGGTCGGGATCATGCGCGGCCCCACCCGGCGAAACAGCGGCGTGCCGAGCGTATCTTCGAGGTTGCGCAGATGATGGCTGATCGCGCTGTGCGTCAGATTCAATTCGTCGGCGGCCCGCGTAAAACTGCGATGCCGGCTGGCTGCTTCGAGGGCGCGGAGCGCCTGCAGGGGAGGGAGCGGTTTGGCCATGATGTCAAATTCTACTCACAATCCCGGCAAAAACGTTTCGTTGGCCGGCGAAAGCGCGAGCAGGGACAATGGATCTCCGATTCATTTGCTCGAGTTTTTCACCATGTCGAAAGGGTTGCGCGTATTCGCCTTGTTTGCCTGCGGGTATTTCATTTCCTATGTCTATCGCGGCATCAATATCGAATTCGCACCGTTTATGGCGCGTGACATCGGTTTGTCGGCGGCGGATCTCGGTCTGCTGACGAGCCTCTATTTCCTCGGTTTTGCGGGCGCGCAACTGCCGGCGGGCGTGCTGCTCGATCACTTCGGTGCCCGAAGAGTCTCCGCGCTGTTATTGCTGGTCGCCGCCGCCGGCGCGGCCGTGTTCGGCATGGCGCACGGCCTCGCGACCTTGATGGCGGGGCGGCTGTTGATCGGCGTCGGGGTGTCGGTGTGCCTCGGCGGTGCGTTCAAGGCGCTGGCGCAGTGGTTCCCGGTCAGCCGCTTGCCGCTGCTCAATGGGCTGGTGATGGCGGTGGGCGGCTTCGGCGGCGTCGTGGTGGGCTCGCCGTTGAACTGGCTGCTGCACTTTACCGACTGGCGTCTGGTTTGTTTCGGTCTGACCGCGGTGACGGTGTGCACGTCGGCTGCAATCTGGTTCGGCGTACCCGACGCGGTGCAGACGCATCGGCAAGCGGGACTCGTCGAACAGTTGCGCGGCGTGGGGCATGTGCTGCGCAGCCGCGTGTTCTGGAAGATTGCGTCGCTGTCGGGTATGGCGCAAGGGGTCTTCTATGCGATGCAATCGCTGTGGATGGCGCCGTATATGCGCGACGTCATCGGCCTGACCGCGCATGCCACGGCGACGCTGGTCTCGGTGGTGGCGCTGGCGATGATGGCGGGCTGCGTCGGATTTGGCGCGATCGCGCGTCGGCTGGAGCGGTTTGGCGTGAGTCTGGCCGCTTTTTCCGGGGTGGGCATGCTGCTGTTCATTGGCGTCCAGGGCGCCATCATGGCCCGCGTGCCGGTGCCCGCGGTGTGGCTGTGGGCCGCTTACGGGGTCTTCGGCGGCTCGGGGATTCTCAGCTATGCCGTGCTGGCCGAACACTTCCCGAGCCATCTGATAGGCCGCGTCAACACGACGCTCACGCTGGTGATGTTCGTGCTGATCTTCCTGTGCCAGACCGGCGTCGGCGCGGTGTTGAGTCTCTATCCGGCGCGGCTGATGGCCGATGGCGCGCACTATCCGGCCGAGGCGCATATGAGCGCCTGGGCGGTGCTGCTGGTGTTGCAGATTCTCGGCGCGGTCTGGTATTTCTGGCCGCAGGCGAGGCGGGTGACGGAAACGGTGCGGGGAGCGGAGGCGGGTTGACGATCCAGGCGAGAGGGTCCGCCCGCTCGCCGGCGAGATCCCGCTCAGGCTTCAGTTGCGCCTTGCGGATACCACCGCGGCGTATACACCCACTCTCCCTGAGCGCCACGCGCAAAGCCACGCGTCGTGGACGATCCGAGAATGACCATCGTGCGCATATCGACATCGTCTGAACGCAACTCGCCTAGCGTGGTACTCCTAAGCGAAGCCCCCGCTCTGCCGATATCCCTTCCCAGCACGACCCTGGTCGCCGGCGCACGATATTCCCGCACGATATCGAGCGCCTTGTCCAACTGCCAGGGCCGCGCGCGCGAGATCGGGTTATAGAACGCCATTACCAGATCGGCTTGCGCCGCATGACGCAAACGCGTTTCGATGATCGACCACGGCTTGAGGTTGTCCGACAAAGACAGCATGCAGAAATCGTGGCCAAGCGGAGCGCCCGCTTGCGCGGCCGTCGCCATGGCGGCCGAAACGCCGGGCACGATATTCAGCTCGACGGCGCCCCAGCGCGCATCCCCGGACGCATCGAGTGCTTCAAGCACGGCGGCGGCCATCGCAAACACCCCGGGATCGCCGGACGACACCACCACGACCGCCCGCCCCGCACTCGCCAGCTCGAACGCATGTCGCGCCCGCTGCATCTCTTCGCGGTTGTCCGTGCCATGCACTTGTTGATCGGCGCGGAATGGGCCCGCCATCTTCACGTAGGTTTCGTAGCCGAGAATGTCAGTCGCCTCGCCAAGCGCCGTGCGTGCGGCGGGCACCATCAGTTCCGCGCTGCCGGGGCCGAGGCCGAGGACGGTGAGACTGCCACGGCGCTGTCCGACCGTATCCGGATCGATGGGCGTCCGGCTCAACGCGAGGGCGATGTCCTCGTGGGCGTCGTCCTGTAGCGTCGCATAGGGCACGCGCATGGCGGCTTCAAGCAAGCGCCGCGCGGTCGATGTCGTGATCGTGTCGTCGTGATGCGCCGCGCGTGTGATGCCATCTGTGCCGGCTTCGACAAATCTCAGCGGTACGCCCAACGTATCAGCCGCTTCGACAAGCGCGCCATCGCCCATCCGCGCCACCGGTGCAAGCAGCGCCGCGAGCGAAAGCGGCGCCAGGTCGTGCGCCTGCAATGCGGCATGAACCTGTCCGGCGATAGGCTTGCTATCACCGCTCACCGCTGCGACCACACTGCGCGGATGAATCACCAACTCATTCGCGCCGCCATCCCAGGCCTTCGGCGTCACGCGAATCGCGAGCCTTGCTTCGCTCGCGCGCGGCAGTTGCGCATCGTCGAGCCACGGGGCATCGCCTTCGATGCGCGTGCTTTCTCCAGCCAGCAGATCCGACACGAAGCGCTTGCCTTGCGTGAGACTCGCCAACGCGTAACCTTCCGGCGGATTCAGCACGCAGGTGCCGAAGCGCAACTCGCCGCTCGTCGTGATAGCCGGCGCGACCTCGAGCGCAGCGGCTATTTCACGCGCCATCACATTCACGCCCGCCAGACCGCCGAGCAAGGGCACCACGGCGCTGCCATCTTCGGCTACGGCTAGCACAGGCGGTTCGACGCCTTTGTTGGCAAGCAGCGGCGCCACGCAGCGAATCACAATGCCTGCCGCACAGAGCGCGACAATCGGCGTGCCGCGCGCATACAGGTCGCGCAGATGCGCAGCGAGTTCGGCGTACGCCACGTCCGCCTCGACGCGGCCCTGCAAGCCATGCACCCGAGCGTCCGGATAGCACGCCTGCACGCGCCGGGCCGTAGCGAGCGCGCCGGCGCCGAGAATCACGATGGCTGGCGGCGTCATCCTTGCCATTTTTCCCCCGGCACGACGAGCAGCGAAAAATACGGCGAGGCCATCGGATCGACTTCGGCGAGCGGCACGATGCGCTGGTTCGCCATCGTCGCGCGCTCGATGTACAAGGCCCGCTCCGCGAGTCCAAGTTCGCCGAGCACGCGCCGCACCTTGTCGAAATTGCGGCCCAGTTTCATCACGACGGCGGCGTCCGCATCGGCGAGGCGTCGTCGCAACTCCTCCTCCGGCAGCACACCGGACAGCACCGACAGGCTCTGATTGCGATACACCAGCGGCGCGCCGAGCACCGCCGCGCCGCCAAGCATCGAGCACACGCCGGGCACGACTTCCGCTTCGAAGCCTGCCGCAAGCCGGTCGTGCAGGTACATATACGAGCCGTAGAAGAACGGGTCGCCTTCGCAGATCACTGCGACGTCGCGGCCCGCGTCGAGGTGCGCGGCGACGATTTCAGCCGCGGTGTCGTAGAAGTCGGCGATGATCGATTCGTAGCATAGCGGCGGTTCCAGCGCCTCCGTCGTCACGGGATAGACGAGCGGCAAGTGCTGCTGCGTCTCGCTCAAATGCGCTTCGATGATGCCGAACGCGTTGCCTTTCTTGCCCTTGGCGACGAAATAGGCGACCACCGGCGCGGCCTTCAGCAGGCGCAGCGCTTTCAGCGTGATCAGCTCGGGATCGCCGGGGCCGACACCGAGTCCGAACAGACGGCCCGAACGATGCTGATGAGCGCTCATTTATTCGGCCTCCGAAGCGAGTGCATTGACTGCGGCGGCGGCCATCGCGCTGCCGCCGCGCCGTCCCTGCACGATCACGTAGGGCACGCCACGGCTGTGTTCGGCAAGCAACGCTTTCGATTCCGCCGCGCCGACGAAGCCCACCGGGAAGCCGAGAATCAGCGCGGGGCGGGGCGCGCCGGCGTCGAGCATCTCGAGCAGATAGAACAGCGCGGTCGGCGCATTGCCGATCACCACCACGCTGCCCGCCAGATGCGGGCGCCATAGTTCGAGTGCCGCCGCCGAGCGAGTATTGCCGAGTTCGCGCGCCATCGCCGGTACTGAAGGATCGCCGAGCGTGCAGATGACTTCGTTACTAGCAGGCAGACGCGCACGCGTGATGCCTTCTGCGACCATGCGTGCGTCGCACAGAATCGGCGCGCCGCCGGCGAGCGCCGCGCGGCCCGTTGCGCCGGCGCCAGTGGAGAAAAGCAGGTCGTCGACCACGTCGACCATGCCGCAGGCGTGAATCACACGCACGGCGAGTTTTTCGAGGTCCACGGGAATGCGCGAGAGGTCGGCCTCCGCGCGAATCGTCGCGAAGGATTGGCGGTAGATCTCCTGACCGTCGCGGATGTAATCAAGCATCAAAAGGGCTCCGGGCCAGCCGCGCGAGGGCGTCGGCGGCCTGTTCAATCGTCAGATGGTGCGCGACGCACTGGCCGAAGCCGGGGTGGTCGTCGTCGCGTCGATAAAGGTCGTAATGGCGCGGCGCCACCGCCAGCAGCGTGTACGGCGCACGATGCGCCGCCGCGCATGAGCGTGGGCAGCCGCTCAGATGCACTTGTTCGACGGTGGTTGGCAACAGCGCGGCGAGGTGCAGTGCATCGGCCTTGGTGTCGGCCTGGCTTTTCGCGCAACCGGTCGAGCCGGCGCAGGCGATCAGCCTTGCGAGCGGCTGGGTGGCTTTGCAAGCGAGGCCGAGTGCGGCAAGGCCGGTGAGAACGGAGGCGGTCGCGTGCGCGGCGATGTCGGGCAGCAGCACGCTTTGCCATGGGGTCATGTGCAATGTGGCGTCGCCGGAATCTTCGGCGATGGTTGCAAGGGCGCGCAACGTTGCTGCGTCGAGCCGGCCGAGCGGCGGCTGGCCGCCCGCTTGCCACGTGCCCGCCATACGCTGCGGATGGGCGCCGAGGCGCAGCGAAGCGTCGGCGGGCGCGCGATGCCAGTCGGCGAGTGCGGGGTCGCGGTTTAGCGGGAAGTCGAGGTACGTCTGGGTGTGCTGCAAGACGGCTTCTACAGGGTGGGCCGCGAGCAGGTGCCGCATGCGCGTGTCGTCAGGGGCGGCCAGGTCGAGGAACGTTTGCAGCAATGCGTTCACCAGCGCGGGCACCTGCGAGGGCAGGACGGCGGCGAGTGCGGGGGTGCCGGGTTTCGCATTGCGTCCGCGGTCATCCGCTCGCGCCACCGGCGGACAGCCGGCCAACCCGAACGCGAAACGCACACCCTCAGGTGCAGCCGTCGCTGCTAGCCAGACGTCATGAGGATGGTCGAGCATCGCCAGTTGCTCGCCGCCGTCCAGCAGCAGCGCGAACTTCGGCGACAGCGCAGCGAAACGCGGCTCGCTTTGCAATAGCGCGAGGATCTGCGCAGCGAGCGCGCGAGTGTCGAACAACGCCTGCGGATCGCGGCCGGCGCTCGGGCTGATCATCAGGTTGCGCACGTCGTCTGCGGCGGAGGCGGCAAGCAAGGTGGTTGTAGTGGATGCAGTAGGTGCAGTAGACGCATCGAGCGCAACAGCCGCTCCGTAGTTCGCCGCATCAATCAACCCCGCCGTGGGCCCGAGCCCCGCATTCACCAGCGTCTCGATCAACGCCGCCTCATGCCCTGCCATCACCCCACGTATCTGCAGATTCGCCCGGTTGGTGACCTCGATCACGCCCGCCGCGTGCTGCTCCGACGCCTCGGCAATCGCGCGCGCCTCGGTGGACCGCAACACGCCGCCCGGCAGCTTGACGCGGCAGATGCCGCCATCGAGCGCCGCGACGATGCGCAGCAGCCCCGGGCAAGCCGAGGGACGGGCAGTAACAGGCGTGACGAAGGAGGATGACGCGTGATTCAAGAGAGCACCGGGTTAGCGTCGCGCGACGGTCCGAGCTCGCTGCATACCGTTGCTGGGGCGGCCACACTGGCTCTGTGTGCCCTCTTCGGCCCCGAAGGGCGCCGACGACACGGTATTATGCCTTTTTTCGAACAGCACAACGACGCTGCGGCCTTGATTGGCGCGCCGCAGCCGATCAATTCAAGATCACGTATGAGGAAGGATTCATGCCGGCATGGCTGACCGTGGTAGGCATCGGCGATGACGGCTTTGCCGGTCTGGGGCGAGCGGCACGCCGCGCGCTGCTCGACGCGGCCGTGGTATTCGGCGGCGAGCGGCATCTGGCGATGCTGCCCGCCCGTCTCGCCGCGCGGCGCGAAGCGTGGCCGCGTCCCTTCGATATCGCTCCGGTGCTGGCCCAGCGCGACACCCCGGTATGCGTGCTCGCCAGCGGCGACCCGATGCTGTTCGGCGTTGGGGCGACGCTTGCGCGTCAATTGCCCGCTGGTGAAATGCGCGTGCTGCCGGCGCCGTCGTCGCTGTCGCTGGCGGCGGCGCGCCTCGGCTGGCCGTTGCAGGAGGTGACGGCGGTTTCGCTGGTAGGCCGGCCGCTCGCTACGCTGAACGCGCATGTGCATGGCGGGGCGCGGCTTTTCGTCTTGAGTGCGGACGGCGCCACGCCGGCTGCTCTGGCGTCATTGCTCACATTGCGCGGCTTCGGCGCGAGCCGCATGATCGTGCTGGAACACCTGGGCGGCGAGTGCGAACGCCGTCTCGATGGCCGCGCTGATGCATGGTCCGGCGAGACTGTGGCCGCGTTGAACCTGGTCGCGCTGGAATGCCGTGCTCTCGACGGCGCGCCGCGTCTGCCGCTCACCCCCGGTCTGCCCGACGATGCGTTTCGCCACGACGGCCAGTTGACCAAGCGCGACGTTCGCGCCATCACGCTCGCGCGTCTTGCGCCGATGCCCGGCGAACTGCTGTGGGATGTCGGCGCGGGCAGCGGCTCGATCGGGATCGAATGGATGCGCACGCATCCGGCTTGCCGGGCGATCGCCATCGAAGGCCATCCGGAACGTCAGCGCTTCATCGAACACAATCGCGACGCGCTTGGCGTGCCGGGTTTGCAACTGGTCGCGGGGAGGGCGCCCGAGGCGCTTGACGGCCTCGCCGCGCCCGAGGCGATTTTTATCGGCGGCGGCGTGACCGTGCCGGGTGTCCTCGATGCCTGCTGGGCGCAGTTGCGGCCGGGTGGCCGGTTGGTCGCGAATGCGGTCACGCTGCAGGGCGAGGCGGCGCTCGTCGCGTGGCGTGCGCAGCATGGCGGCACGCTTACGCGCATTGCGCTGGCCGAAGCGCAGCCGCTGGGTGGTTTCGATACATGGCGGCAGGCGTTGCCTATCACGTTGCTGGAAGTGGGGAAGCCGGGTGGTGAGCCGGGGGATGAGCTTGCGGCAGAGTCAGCATCCGGTCACGCCGGCGGCGTCGGACGAGACGCCGGGCGAACGAAGCCATGACCCGCATCCTCCTGCTCGGCGGCACCGGCGACGCCTTGCAAATCGCGCGTCGACTCGGCCCTGACCACGTCTACAGCCTCGCCGGACTCGGCAAGGTGCCGACGGATCTTGCCTGCACCGTCCGCGTCGGCGGCTTTGGCGGCGCTGACGGACTGGCGCGCTATCTCGACGACGAGCGTATCGGCCTGCTGGTGGACGCCACGCATCCGTACGCCGCGCAGATCAGCGCAAACGCTTTTGCCGCGAGTCGTGCCGCGCACGTCCCGTGCTGGGCGCTGCGCCGCCCGGCCTGGCAACCGCAGACCGGCGACGACTGGCGCATGGTCGACAACTGGGCCGAGTTGACCAGTGCGCTCGCCCCGTTCTCGCGTCCGCTCTTTACGCTGGGCCGCGAACCGCTCGCGCATCTCGACGAGATCCCCGCGCACCAGCACTGGATCGTGCGCTGTCTCGAAGCTCACCCGGGCAACGCGCAGGCGCGCATCCTCGATGCACGCGGGCCGTTCACTGTCGAAGGCGAACGCAGCTTGTTCAGCGCGAGCCGGATCGACGTCGTGATCAGCAAGAACAGCGGCGGCAACGCCACCGAAGCGAAACTCGAAGTCGCCCGCGAGCGCAGCCTGCCGGTCATCATGCTGCGGCGTCCGGACTTACCCTCGGTGGAGCGCGAATTCACGCGTGCCGCCGACTTGCTGGATGCACTGCAAACCTTAATATCCTGACTGTTTCGCGCGTGCCTTGCCATGACGAATCGCATCGGGCACGCGCATCGGATCATCGAATCACGGAGTTGGTATGACGGTGTTTTTTATCGGCGCGGGTCCAGGCGACCCGGAGCTCATCACGGTGAAAGGGCAGCGCCTCGTGCGCAGTTGCCCGGTCATTCTGTATGCGGGATCGCTGGTTCCGGCCGCCGTGCTGGACGGACACACCGCCGGCCAGGTCGTGAATACGGCCGAGCTCGATCTGGACGAAATCATCGCACTCCTGAGAGAAGCGCATGACGGCGGCAAAGACGTGGCGCGAGTGCATTCGGGCGATCCGTCTTTGTATGGCGCGATCGGCGAGCAGATCCGCCGCCTGCGCGAATTGCGGATTCCCTATGAGATCGTGCCCGGCGTGACGGCGACGGCCGCCTGTGCGGCGGCGCTCGGTTGCGAGCTGACCTTGCCAGACGTGTCGCAGACGCTGATCCTCACGCGTTTCGCCAGCAAGACGAGCATGCCGGAAGGCGAGCAGTTGGGCGATCTGGCGCGCCATCGTGCGACGATGGCGATTCATCTCGGCGTGCGGCATCTGGCGCGGATCGTCGATGAACTGCGGCCGCACTACGGTGACGCGTGTCCGATCGCGGTGATCTACCGTGCAAGCTGGCCGGATGAGGAGAAGATCACGGGCACGCTTGCTGACATTGTCGGCAAGGTGCAGACCACGCAGATCGAAAGAACCGCGCTGATTCTGGTTGGGCGCGTGCTGGATGCGGAGGGCTTTGCGGATTCGACGCTGTACGCGAAAGCGGGCAGCTAGACGGGGCGAGGCGACCCGAGGATGGCCCCGCCCGCATTCTCAATGCACGTGGGTCTGTGCCTGAGGCTGGCCGCTCGAACGCGGCTGAGTGACCGCGCTCACAATCACGAACACGATGATGTTCAAGGCCAGCGCGACGAAGCCGATGTTCACGTCCTTGGCGACATCGGGCAGGAACGGGAACAACTGGCCCATGCTGAGATGCATCAGTGTGGTCACCGCCACCACGGCCACGCCGGCCAGAATCCCGCAGAACGCGCCCTGCTTGGTGGCCCGGTTATGCGGTGCGAGACTGCACACCATGGCCGGAAACAACTGCGTAACGAAGCTGTAACCCATCAGCAGCAGGGCCACGATGGTCTCGCCGCCATGCAGCGTAAAGGCCACGGCCACCAGCGCCACGACCGGCACCAGCATGCGCGCCAGCTTGGTGACGGCCGCGTCGGTTGCGTCGCGCTTCAGCAGGCCGCGATAGACGTCGTTGGCGAGCAGGGTCGAGGCCGTGTTGAGGATCATCGAGCCCGGCACCAGCGCGGTCAGCACGCCGGCCCCGCCGATCACGCCCACGAACCACGGATCGAAAGTCTGCAGCGACAGCCTGAACAGCGACAGATCGATATCGCCGCCTTTCAGGCCCGGCACTTTCAGCACGGCCGCAAAACCGACGAAGAACACGAACAGCAGGATCAACTGATAGAGCGGCAGCACCATCGCGTTGCGGCGGAAAATGCGTTCGTCTTTCGCCGTGAAGATCGAGCCGAACGTATGCGGCCACATGAAAAATCCGAGCGCGGTGAGCAGCACGGTCGACTGGAACCAGGCCACGCTCGAACCCTTGGCGGGGAAGGTGAGGAAGCCGGGTTTGGCGGCGTCGATGGTCCGGAACATGTCGCCCAGTCCGCCGTAGTAGTGGATCGGCAGATAGATGCCGAGAAACAGCACCACCGCCAGGATCAGCGTGTCCTTTACCACCGAGTTCCACGCCGAGCCGCGCACCCCCGAAACGATGACGTAGCACGTCACCACCGCGGCGCCGATCCAGACCGCCGAGGTCGACGAGATCGCGCCGTACGAGGTGGTCGCGACGATAATGCCGAGCCCCTTCAGTTGCAGCACGAGATACGGGATCAGCGCCGCCACGCCGACCAGCGCGACCAGTACGCCGAGCGCCGGGCTATCGTATTTGCGCGAGAAGAAGTGCGGCTGCGAGATCAGCCGCTGGGCTTTCGCAAAGCGCCAGATGGGTGGCAACATCCAGTACGACAGGATGTAGGCGAGCGACCCGTAAGCGAGGATGTAATAGACCGGCGCGCCCTTGCCGTAGGCGAACCCGCTGCCGCCGAGAAAGGTGAAGGTGGTGTAGATCTCGCCGGCCATCAGCAGGAACACGAACGCGGTGCCGAAGCTGCGGCCGCCGACCGTCCATTGTTCGAGACTCATGTCGTGGCCGCGCTTGGCGCGCAGCCCGAGATACAGCGCGAACACCGTGACGGCGGCGATGATAACGAGAGCGCTGCTCATGATCGGGCCTCATCGGTATCGACGGCGGTCTGACGGTTGGTGGGGTCGAGCCGGTAGATCACCGCCATGATGACCGAGATCAGGATCACCCACAGCACGATCCAGCCAAGCACGAACGGCATGCCCAACACCAGCGGCTCGACGCGGTTGACGAACGGAACGCCGAGCAGGATGCCGATGAACGGCAGCGCGGCGAGAAAGCGAAGGAACATGTGGAGCGACTCCTCGAACGGATCGATGCGTTAGGTGAAGCCTAGTCTTCCGTCCCGACTTTATGCCAGATAGGTCCGGTCCGTAAAGGTCGTCAAAAAGATGTAGGCCGTTTGACCGTAGTGGGGCGCAGGCTTGCGCGGTGGGGTTGCGCCAGGTCTGCTGAATCGTTCTGCCATGCTGCATTGCGCCACGATTGCGCCGCGCGGATAGTGTCGTACGAATGCCGCGCCGCGATATCATTAGGCGTGCGAGTATCCTGGAGCCACGGGTAGGCGCAGCAACGGGTGCCGCATACACGGCGCCGGTGGATCGATCTGGATGGGGCGCAGGCTTCGTCCAGCCAGACAATCACCGACGGCTCATCGCGTTCCAGCCGGAACCCATCAGCCGTCGTTCGAGGCGGATCGCAAAACATGGTGGAAAGTCTGATCGCGGACATTCTGTTTGGGTTCACCGGGTTGATCAGCATCATCAATCCGTTCGGCATTGCCTTTGTTTTTCTCGACCGGACGGCGTCGCTCACCACGGAAGAGCGCACGGCGCTGGCGCGCAAGATCGCCATTAACGTGTTGTGCGTGTTGCTCGTCGCGTTCTTTTTCGGCACACCCGTGCTGCATTTCTTCGGCATTTCCATGGAGGCGCTGCGGATTGGCGGTGGCCTCGCCGTCGCGGTGAGCGGCTGGAACATGCTCAATGCGCCCGATACGCCGCCTGCCGACACGCCCGTCAAGCGCGTCGACGCGGACAATGCCACCTCGAAGGCGTTCTTCCCGCTGACGGTGCCGCTGACCACCGGGCCTGGTTCGGTGGCCACCGCGATTGCGCTGAACGCCAATCGCACCCACAAGCTGTCGGAGTTCGTGCTGTCGAGCATCGCCTCGGTGGCGATCTCGCTTATCGTGGCCGTGGTGGTCTATATCACCTATAGCCGCGCCGTCATTTTTGCCCGCTACCTGGGCGTCGAAGGCACCAAGGTGGCGATGCGGGTGTCGTCGTTTCTGCTGCTGTGCATCGGCGTGCAGATCATCTTGACCGGCTTTTCCGAGTTTCTGATTCCGATTGCGCAGTTGCCACCGAAGTAGCATCGAACACAGCCAAGGAGCCCCCCCATGTGCCGCTGGTTGGCCTACACCGGAAACCCCGTCCAGCTCGAGACGGTGCTGTTTCGCGCCAAACACTCGTTGATCGATCAAAGCCTGCATTCGCGCCTCGGCCAGACCACCACCAATGGCGACGGCTTCGGCATCGGCTGGTATGGGCGTCCCACCGACATTCCCTTTCGCTACCGCTGCATGCAGCCCGCGTGGAGCGACCGGAATCTGCGCGAGGCGGCCCGCGCCATCCATTCGCCGCTGTTTGTCGCGCACATTCGCGCGGCCACCGACACGCCTGCGCAGGAAACCAACTGCCACCCGTTTCGCTACGGCCGTTGGCTGTTCGTCCACAACGGCCTCGTGCGCAATTACCCCGCGGTGCGGCGCGAACTGATGATGGCGATCAAGCCCGAGCTGTTCCCGTCCATCGAAGGTTCGACCGATTCCGAGGTACTGTTCTTTCTCGCGCTGACCTTCGGCCTCGAACTCACGCCGGTCACCGCGCTGGAGCGGATGGTCGCCTTCGTCGAAGCCACCGGGCGCAAAAACGGCGTCGAGCAGCCGCTGAACATGACCGTGTGCGCGACGGACGGCGAACAGATCATCGCCGTGCGCTACTCGAGCGAACGCGAATCGCGCTCGCTGTTCCACAGTTCGTCGTTCCATCATCTGCGCGAGCTGTATCCGCACGATTCCCGCATTGCTGCGGCCGGTGACGACGCGTTCCTCGTCCTGTCCGAACCGCTGGTAGATCTGCCCGGCTGGTGGGAAGAGATTCCGGAGAGCACGGCGGTGGTGGCGCGCGGCGGCGAGATCGAACAGTACGCGTTCAATCCGCACCTCGGCTGACGGCGCGTGCGTGGGGGCGCTCGCCCACGTTGAACGCGGCCACCGCCGCTTGCAACTGACGCGCCTGATCGTCGAACGACTGCGCCGCCGCGGCCGCCTGTTCGACGAGGGCGGCATTCTGCTGGGTGACGTTGTCCATCTGCGTCACGGCCAGGTTGATCTGCTCGATGCCCGCGCTTTGCTGGCCCACCGCCGAAGCGATCTCCTGCACGATGCTGGTCACGCGGGCCATTGCCTCTTGCGCTTCCTGAATCGTTGTACCGGTTTTCTCCACCAGTTCCGCGCCCGTGCCGACCTTGCTCACGGCGTTGTGAATCAGCCCGCGGATCTCCTTCGCGGCGCCAGCGCTGCGCTGCGCCAGATTGCGCACTTCGCTCGCCACCACCGCGAAGCCACGTCCTTCTTCACCCGCGCGCGCCGCTTCGACGGCGGCGTTCAGCGCGAGGATGTTGGTCTGGAACGCGATGCCTTCGATCACCGCAATGATGTCCACCATCTTCTGCGATTCGCCTGAGATGTCGCGCATCGTCGCGACTACTTCCACGACCATCGCGCCGCCGCGGTCGGTGATCTGCGCGGCGCTGGTCGCGAGCTGGCTTGCGCTGCGGGCGTTTTCCGCGGTGTGATGCACCATCGACGTCATCTGCTCGAGGCTCGAGGCGGTTTGCTGCAACGCAGCGGCCTGGCTTTCGGTCCGCGCCGACAGGTCGGCATTGCCGCCGGCAATCTCGCGCGCGGTGACGGCGACGTTGTCGGCGACGCCGCGAATCTCGCTGATCGTGCGCCGCAACGCATCGCGCATCTGGCGGATCGTCTGCATCAGGCTGTCGGTGTCGTTCTTGCGGGTACGGATGGCGATCGCGAGGTTGCCCGATGCAATCGCCTCCGTGATCTCGGCGGCGTAGTGCGGATCGCCGCCTATGGTGCGTTCGATGCTGCGGTTGGTGAACGCAACCAGCAGCGCGAGCAGGGCCGCCAGCACCAGGAAAACGCCGCCGGCTGCATAGAGCGAGGTGTGAAACGCGGCATCGATGTCGTCCACATACGCGCCGGTTGCGATGATCCAGTCCCACGGCGCATAGCGCACCACGTAGCCGAGCTTGTCGACCGCTCTCGCCGGCGTGACGTTCGGGCGCGGGAACACATAATCGACGAAGCCGCCTTGCGGCGCCTGCGCGGTCGCGGCGAAGGTCACGTAATGATGGCGGCCGTCGGCGTCGGCCGCCTCGCTCAGGTCCTTGCCGTCCATCTTCGGCTTGATGGGGTGCATCACCATCTGCGGCCGCGAGTTGATGACGAGAAAGTAGCCGTCCTCACCATAGCGGATGTCGCGCAGCCGGGCGAGCGCCTGCTGGCGGGCCTGCTGATCGGTGAGGGTGCCGGCCTGCGCCAGCGCGGCGTACTCCTCGACGATGGACAAGCCGATATGCGCCACGTTGACCAGATCGTTCTTGCGCTCTTCAATGCGCGTCTGGTACGACAGGTAAGCCGCCGAGACCGACACCAGCAGCAGGGCGGTCAGGCTGACCAGCAGCGGCAGCCAGAGCTTTTGCTTGAATCCGAGCTTGCGCATCCACACTCCGTGAGAGGCTTGTCCACAGCGTGGGGCCGCACTTCACCGGCGCAGGCGGCCTTCACCTGTTTATCGGCATCTCGGGGGTGTGGGTGTCTAGAGTGAAACCCTTGGGTGGGGGAAGCGTGGGTGGAGTGGGTATGCGGCGGGGACGCGCTCCTGTCCCGCTACCGCCTCAACAACATCGAACTCAGCACGGAAAACACCGTCGACGGCAGTTCCGCCAACCGGCTCACCACGACGTTGTGCGGATAAAACGCTTCCACGGCATCGGTCAATACACCGACGCCCACCAGTTCGATCCCGGTCTTCTGAATCGCCGCGACCCGTTGGCGCAGATCGCTGCGCAACACCAGCGGGTCGCCGTCGCCGGTGGCCGGATAGCCGTCGGAGAACACCATCAGGATACGCCGCTCGGCCGCATGATCCGCGAGCCGGGTGGCGGCCCAGGCGAGCGCCTCGCCGTCCGGGTTCTCGTGCCCGCAGTCGATGCCCGTGAGGCCGCTCAACTCCGCCGAGCCGAAGCGTTTGTAGATCTGCAGATCGAGCCGTTCGACGAGCCGGTTGTAGCGGTGCAAGTCCACGCCGGCCGCGCGTTGCCGTTCGTAGAGTTGCTTCATTTGCGGCGATTCGATCGAGCTGTAGCCGAGCACTTCGCAGTCGAAGCCCAACTGCGTGAGCGCATCGCCCAACGCGGCTGCACACAGCCGCGCCAGTTCGATCTTGCGGCCGGCCATCGAACCGCTGCGGTCGATCAGCAAGGTGACGGCAACGTCGCGCCCTTTCGTGGCGCGCTTCACCTTGAACGGCGTGCGATAGCCCGGCGAGGTGGCGAGTTTGGCGAGCGACGGCCGGTCGATTTCGCCGCGCTCCTGCTCGCGCCGCCAGCGCGTGCGCTCGTCCGCGCTCAATGCGCGCTCGAGTTTTTCCTTGAGCTGGGCGGTTTCCGCGCGCGCCTCGTTGCGCAGTTCGCGCCATGCCGTGGCGTCGCCGCGACCGGTCTGGTCGTTGACGACGTCGAACTCGGTGGCAAGCGGAATCGACATCACCATGCGCGCGGAGGCGCGCAGCGTGTGCGCGGTGGTATCGGCGCGTGCTGCGGATGGCTGCGCATCGGCGAGCGCGTGCCCCATGCCGGCGCCGTTGAGGGCTTCGGCGGCGCCGCTCGGGTCGGTGGGCGAGGGCGCTGCGCTCTCTTCGCTCGCGCGGGTGCCGTCGCTTTCGAACGGATCGAACGACGAGCGTAGCGGGTCGGTATCGATGTCTTCGGCGGTGCCCACCGAGAACATCATGTTGTTGACCTCACCGGCCGACAGCGCCCGAACCCGCGCAAGAATCTCCTGCGCCGCGGCGATGCTGTCCGCAGTGGAGCGGCTGTGGGCCGCCCGCTCAAGAAGATCCTGCGCGGCGCCGAGCGCGGCCGCGAGTGACTGGCTCGTTTCGTTGCCTGCAACAGGCTCATCCCATAGCGCGCGTTCCACACGCCAGATGAAGCGGTCGCGCCAACGCAGACGCGTCCAGCTTTGCTGCATGCGCGCTGCGGCATGCGCCCTGAGCTTGCCGATAAACCAGCGCGCGCCGGGATACTCTTCGAGCAACTGCGCACACACGCGCCGGTCTTCGATGACCTGGGCGAGATTGCTTGCCACGCCTCGCGGCAGGGCTTCGAGTTGCGCGAGCGTGGAGTGTTTGGCCCGCGCGACGAGCAGGTCGAGATAGCCGACCAGCACATCGGTTGAAAGACCCTCGCCCACTTCGTAGTCGGGAATCACGATGCGGCCGCGCTCGACCCTCGGTCCATCCGGACTGAACACGACTGTCACGCCGTACTGCCCCGTGAGAACGCGCGCGACCTTGCTGAGCGCGGATTCGAACTCGAAGCCCCGGGCGTCGCGCGCCGTATGCATCGCGCTCACCCGGCGGGGGCGATGTGATGACGAATGATGCCGCGGATCAGCGTGGCGTCTTCGGGGCTGACCTTGGCGTAGATGGCGGGACCGGCGGCACGCTCGGGGTCGCCGGTGCGCAGCATCAGCTCGGCCCAGTCGAGCAGCCGCCGCGTGGAGAACGCGCTCGACAGATCCTCGCGTGCGAACGCCGCCCGGCAATCGGCGGCGATCGCCGCGAGCGTGGCGGCCAGCGTGGGCGTCATATGCGGAGCGAGTGTGCGCACCAGCACGTCGGCCTCTTCGGCAGGCGACAGATAGTCGAGCAGATACACGCGCCAGCGGTCGAGGAATGCCTCGTTCATCAGATTCGCGCCCTGATACAGATGGCGGAACTGGCTCATCGCGCCGACTGCGTTAGCGGTGGCGAACAGGCGAAATGCCGGATGCGGTGCGACGACCTCGTTGCCTTTCTCCTTCAAGGTGAGACGGCCATGCGGTTCGAGCACGGCGGTGAGAGCCGCGAGAATCGACGGCTCGGCGAAGTCGATCTCGTCGACGATCAGCCAGAGTCCCTCACGCATCGCGGTGGGCAGCACGCCGTCCACCCACAGCGTCTCGCCGCCCTTGACGGTCCAGAAGCCGACGAAGTCGCCCACGGTCGTCTGGCCGTTCATGTTCGAGCGCACCACGCCATGCTGCGCACGCGCGGCGACCTGTTCGATCAGACTGGTCTTGCCCGCCCCCGTATGGCCGATCAGCATGACGCGCTTGTTCTCGACGATATCTTCGACGATGTCGTTAAAGCGTTCCGAGAACAGATAAGCCGGATTGACGCGCGGCACCAGCGGGCCGGGCACGCCGCAAGGCACCTCGATTTCGCCTATGCGGACTGAGTGGCCGGTTGGCGCGGAGGCGGCATCGGTCGGGCTAGCGCCGAATGCTTCGCCCGCGCTCCCAGCATTGCGCCGCGCTGCCGCCGCGCGTTGCAACGCCGGCATGAACGCGGCGCGCTGCTGGGCATCGGCTTGCGGCGACGCGCCGCGCGCCTCGAACACAAAGCCTTCGCGATGCCATTTCTTCAGCTTCGCAAGCAGGTTCTCTTCATCCACGACCAGATCGATATCGACCGACGCGTTGCCTTGTGCGGTTTCGACGCCGTGTTCCAGGCGATAGGTTTGTGGCCGATCCGCCACGGTGACGCGCCACCATTCGGCGCCGGTGTCGGTGTTGCGCAGGTACAGGCCAAGGCGTTCGTCTTCGGTCAGTTCAGGGGCGTTCATCGGGGCGTGTCGTCAGGTTCAGCCATGCCGGCTGGGAGCAAGCATCTATCTTATCGCGGACACGTGGCGCGACGCCTGCCGGCCGGCAGGTCGGCCATTCACGAAGAGGGAGCATGCGTCGAGATCGCCGGAGACAAATGACATTTGCGTCAAACGAAATATACTGTCAAAGACGATTCACCTATAGTGCGAGCGCGCGTTTCCCCGGCTTTCTGGACGCGGTCCGGCGTCATGGTTTCGCTTCACTTAAGCAATTCGAACAATTCAGGCATTGATCCGGTGCTTTCCACCATTCTCTGTGTCCAGTGTCGCGACTGATGGCCCATGCGGGACGAAACCACGATATGGCATAAGGCAAAACAATGAGACTACGCACACAACTGACGGCCGCTTTGCTGGTGGCAAGCCCGCTCGCGCATGCACAAAGCAGTGTCATTCTGTATGGACGGCTGGATGCCGGCGTTCAGTATCTGAATCACGTGAGCAACGGCAACGGCGGCACGGCCAATAGCTGGAGCGCCGAAGGGGGCGACTGGGGCACCAGCATGCTGGGCCTCAAGGGCAATGAGGACCTGGGTGGCGGGCTCAACGCCATCTTCACGTTGGAAACCGGCTTGCAGGTGATGAACGGCACGACGAGCGGCGGCCGGCTGTTTTCGCGCCGCGCCTTTGTGGGCCTGAAGAGCGACGAGTGGGGCACGCTGCAGGCGGGCCGCAACCTGTTTATCGACAGCGACGGTGTCTGGGAATTCGATCCGATGGTCCAGCAGGCGTTTTCGTCCGCCTCACTCGTGCGCGGCCGCAACTGGCAGCAGACCAGCAACAACATCGAATATCACAGCCCGGTGTTCGCCGGTTTCGACGTGCAAGGCCAGTATGCATTCGGCAATCAGCCGAACGGTTTCAACAACGGCGCAGCGGGTGAGTTCGGACGCTCGGACGGCATCATGCTGTCGTATCACTCGACGCTATTCGACGTACGCGGCATCTACGACGAACTGCGCGACAACAACGGCCAGTTCACGAATATCTTCACGAGCTCGCGCGAGTTCTTCGTGGGCGCGAACGTGCACTTCGACTCGATCAAGATCCAGGGCGCCTATACCCACTACGCCGCGCCGGACACGCCGGACGGCCTCGCGGACAGCGCCAATTACTACTGGCTGGGTGCGACGTACAACGTGAACACGGCCTGGGCCCTGACGGCAGCGGGCTTCTATGTGGACGTGGGCGACGGCGGCGGCGACGCGCTGCACGATCCGTCCGGTCACGCGACGATGTACACGCTCGGCACGACCTACAACCTGACCAAGCGGACCTTCCTGTACGGCACGGTAGCTTACGTGGACAACAGCAAGCAGGCCAATTTCTCGCTGCTCGCCAATCCGCGCGAAGGCACCTCGAGCACGAGTCCGCTGCAAGGCGAATCGCAGACGGGCGCCTACGTCGGCATCATGCATCAATTCTAAGGGCAACACGCGGTGCGGACGGCGCTGTCCACACCGCGCGTGGTGTCTTCGTTGCCGCGATGCGGTTGAGTCTGTATGGTGGATGAGCTTGTGCGGGCTGACGCACCTTCATGCACGCTTAGGCCTGCTCAACACCAGGGACAACGAATGACTTCCAACGCTGCTTTGCCCGATGCACCGAATGCATCCGCTGCACCACAGGCGTCGCAAACATCGCCTGCCTCGCAGCATGCGGTCCGCACCGATGTCCTGATTGTCGGCGCCGGTCCCGTTGGACTGTTCGCCGCGTTCGAGGCCGGCGTGATCGGGCTGTCATGCCAGATCGTCGACGCGCTCGGCGAGGTAGGCGGTCAATGCATCGAGCTGTATCCGGACAAGCCGATCTACGACATCCCCGCCATTCCGTCGTGCACCGCCCGCGAACTGGTCGAGCGTCTGCTGGAGCAATGCCGTCCCTTCGATGTGCCGATTCATCTCGGTCAACGCGTCGAGTCGGTCGAGCAACGCGCCGACGGCCGCTGGACGGTCAAGACAGGCGAGGGCCTCGAATTCGACGCGGCGGCCATCCTTCTCGCCGCCGGCAATGGCGCGTTTGCCCCGCAGCGGCTTGCGCTGGAAGAGGCCGTGCCGCTGGAAGGGCGTCATGTGCATTACAGCGTGCGCAATCTCGCGGACTTCGCCGGTAAGAACGTGGTGGTGGCAGGGGGCGGCGATTCCGCACTCGATTGGGCGCTGGCCCTGCGTTCGGTGGCGGGCAAGCTGACGCTGGTGCATCGGCGCAATGGCTTCAGTGCGGTGGATTCGAGCGTCGAGAAGATGCGCCGCGCGGTGGAGGCGGGGGAGATGACGTTTATGGTCGGAGCCATAGCCGGGCTGAATGCTCCCAACGGTACGCTCGAATCGCTCGAGATCCGCCAGGTGGGCGGCGCCACACAGATCGAGGCGGAGCATGTCGTCGCGCTGTACGGACTCGTCGCGGACCTCGGGCCCATCGCGAACTGGGGCTTGAGCCTGCATGCCGGGCGGATCGACGTCGATACTTCCAATTATGAAAGCTCACGGCCGGGCATCTTCGCGGTGGGCGATATCGCCAACTATCCGAACAAGCAAAAGCTGATTCTGTCCGGCTTCCATGAGGCGTCGCTGGCCTTGCGCAAGGCTTATACGTACGCGTATCCAGAGCAGAAGCGCGTGCATGTGCATTCGAGCTACGACGCCAAGCTCGCGGCACGGGTGGCGGCGAGCGCGGAGTAGGGGCAAGGGGGCTTGCGGCGTGCAGCGTCGAGCTCCCCAACGATCCGTCGCGGTTCACGATCGCCCCGTTGTGGGGAATGACGCACAAACATAGGCCTCGCCTCATAGCGCCAAACGGGCGCCGGCGCATGGTCTGACGCACCCACCACCCGTCGAAAATGCCCGCTGCATAAGCCTCTGCGCCTTCGAGCGCACGCAGCCAAGGCCAATTGGCATGAGACCTGCTATTTGAGTTCAAACTTGTATTCAAGATTGAACTCATGACTACCACAGGTACCGCCCGCACCGTCTGTTCGATTAGCCAGCTAGCCGCGCGCTATGCGTCGGGCAGGTTCACGCCCAGCCAGTGCGTCGAGGAAACGCTGCAGCGGATCGACGCAGTGGATCGCCCCGAAGTCTGGATCCACCGTGTCAGTGCCGAGGCGCTCTACGCCCGCGCCGCGCAACTCGAAGCGCTGCAGGCCGAAGCGGGCGCGGCGTTGTTTGAGCGGGCGCCGCTGTTCGGCGTGCCGTTCGCGGTGAAGGACAACATCGACGTGGCGGGCATGCCCACCACGGCCGCCTGTCCCGCGTTCGCCTATACGCCGGCGGAATCGGCGTTTGTCGTGCAGCGTCTGCTGGAGGCGGGCGCCATCCTGATCGGCAAGACCAATCTGGATCAGTTCGCGACCGGCCTCGTCGGGGTGCGCTCGCCGTACGGCGCCGTGCGTCAGGTCGAGTTTCCCGAACGGGTCTCGGGCGGTTCCAGTTCGGGCTCGGCGGTCGCCGTCGCGGCGGGCTGCGTGGCGTTTTCGCTAGGCACGGACACTGCCGGCTCCGGCCGCGTTCCTGCCGGCTTCAATGAACTGGTCGGCCTGAAGCCCTCGATCGGGCTGGTCAGCAAGCGCGGCGTGGTGCCGGCTTGCCAGAGTCTCGATTGCGTGTCGATCTTCGCGCACGACGTGGCCGACGCCTGGGCCGTACTGAGCCAGTTGGCGGGCTTCGACCCGCTGGATAGCTACTCGCGCCGCGTCCCGCCCCTGGGCTTGAGCATGGCGCCGTTGCGTATCGGCGTGCCGGCCCGCGCCGAGTTCTACGGCGACGCGTTCGCCGCCGACGCGTTCCACACCACGCTCGATACGCTGCGCAAGCATCTCGCCCCTTCACCGGCGCTGATCGACCTCGCGCCGTTCACTCAAGTCTCTGCGCTGCTCTACGACGGCCCGTGGGTCGCCGAACGCCGTGCCGCGGTGGGCGAGTTCTTCGACACGCAGCGCGACGCGATCGACCCGGTGGTCGGCGGCGTGATCGGGAAGGCCGACCACTACAGCGCGGTCGACGCCTTCGCTGCGCAATACCGTCTCGCCGCGCTCAAGCGCGCGGCCGAGGCGGTCTTCGACGACATCGACGTCCTGATCGTGCCCACCACGCCGACGCATCCGACCATCGCCGCCGTCAAGGCCAATCCGGTCGAGCTGAACAGCCAGCTCGGCTACTACACGAACTTCGTCAACCTGCTCGATCTGTGTGCGCTGGCGGTACCGTGCGCAAGACGCAGCGACGGCCTGCCGGCCGGCGTCACGCTGATCGCGCCGGCGGGGGCGGATCATCGGCTGGCGGTGTTGGGCGCGCAGATCCAGAAGCTCTTCTTCGACGACGTGCACGCGCCCGACCTGCCACAGCGCCCGTTGCCGGCCGACGAACCGTCCATCACGCTCGCCGTGGTCGGCGCGCATCTGCGTGGCCAACCGTTGAATGGGCAACTGCTCGAAGCAGGGGCGCGCTTTATCGAAGCCACCGAGACCACGCGCGACTATCGACTATTCGCGCTGGCCGGCACGACGCCACCCAAGCCCGCACTGGTTAGGATGCCGGATCATCCTGTCCACGCCGACGCCGGCGCCAGCGCAAAAAATCCCACGCAACCCATCGTCGTCGAACTCTGGCAGGTGCCCCTGCGCCTGTTCGGCGCGCTGGTTGCGCAGGTGCCGGCGCCGCTGGGCATCGGCACGGTGCAACTGGCGAACGGCTTGAGCGTCAAGGGTTTTATCTGCGAACCCGCAGCCATTACGGCGGCAACTGGCGCACGCGACATCACGCACTTCGGCGGCTGGCTGGCCTATCTCGCGAGCCTTGCCGCCTCTCCCTCCGTTGCTGTTTCTTCCTAACCGTCAACCCCACGAGACCGGATCCGTCATGAGCAATCGTCGTCACTTTCTTAAGAATGCCAGCCTGCTGACGCTTGGTGCGGTGCTGCCGTTCGAATCGGTATTCGCCGCCGGCAAACTGACCGTCGGGGTGATCTACGTCGGCGCGCGCGGCGACTATGGCTATAACCAGGCCCAAGCCCAGGCCGCCAACGTCATCAAGTCGCTCCCCAACGTCAAGGTGGTCGAAGAAGAGAACGTGCCGGAGACCATCGCGGTGCAGAAGTCCATGGAAGCGATGATCGAGCAGGACGGCGCGACCCTGATCTTCGCCACCTCGTTCGGCTATTTCGATCCGCACGTGCTGAAGATGGCCGCCAAATATCCGAACGTGCGCTTCGCGCATTGCGGCGGCCTGTGGAAGCAGGGCAACCCGTCGAACATCACCAGCTACTTCGGTTATATCGACGAATGCCAGTACCTGAACGGCGTCGTGGCCGGCCACATGAGCAAGAGCAAGAAGCTCGGCTTCGTCGCCGCCAAGCCGATCCCGCAGGTGCTGCGCAACATCAATGCGTTCACGCTCGGCGCGCAGTCGGTCGATCCGTCGATCACCACGCACGTGATTTTCACGGGCGACTGGTCGATGCCGGTCAAGGAAGCGGAATCGGCCAATAGCCTCGTCGATCAGGGCTGCGATGTGCTGACCTGTCACGTGGATGGTCCGAAGGTCGTGATCGAAACGGCCGAGAAGCGCGGCGCGATGAGCTGCGGCTATCACGCGAGCCAGGCCGCGCTGGCGCCCAAGGGTTATCTGACCGGTGCGGAATGGGACTGGGCCACGCCGTACAAGGAACTGGTGGCGGGTGCGCAAACCGGCAAGCCGCAACCGAACGTGCTGCGCGGCGGCCTGAAGGAAGGCTTCGTGAAGATGTCGGCGTATGGCGCGAAGGTGACACCCGACGCGCGCCAGAACGCGGACGGCGTGAAAGCCAGGATGATGTCCGGCGAATTCGTGATCTTCAAAGGCCCGATCAAGGACAACAAGGGCGGCGTGGTGGTCGCGGACGGCACCACGCACGTGCAGACCGACTACACGCTCGAAAGCATGAACTACCTGGTCTCGGGTGTGGTGGGCCAGATCTGATGCACTCGCGGTCCGATCATTTCTCAAGGAGCGGCCATGCGTCCTAATGCGAGTTCTGCCCGGCTGATGCTCGGCGCGCTGCCGGCGTTGCCCACGCTGTGTGCGCTGGCGGGCACGCTGTTGCTGTTCTGGCTGTTCCTGCTGGTGCAGGGCGCGCCGGCGCTCGATGCGATCGGGCTGATTTTTCAGGGCGCGTTCGGTTCGTCGTTTGCGTGGCAAAGCACGCTGCTGCGCGCGTCGCCGCTGATGTTGACGGCGCTGTGCGTGGCGCTGCCGGCCCAGGTTGGGTTGATCGTGATTGGTGGCGAAGGCGCGCTGGCGCTCGGCGGGCTGGCGGCCGCGGTGGTGCCGCAGTGCTTGCCGGCCGGCACGCCGTGGCTCGTCGCCACGCCGTTGATGGCGGTGGCCGGCATGCTTGCGGGCGGCATCTGGATCGGCGCGATCGGCGCGTTGCGGCAATGGCGCGGCGTCAACGAGACGATCAGCAGCCTGCTGATGTCGTATATCGCGATTGCCTTGTTCAAACATCTGGTGGAGGGACCGCTGCGCGATCCGGCGAGCCTGAACAAGCCTTCGACGCTACCGGTGCCCGACGCCATGACCATCGGCTCGCTGCCGGGGCTGGAGGTGCACTGGGGGCTGCTATGGGGCGTGCTGGCCTGTATCGCGGCGTGGGTGTTCGTCAGGCACAGCACGAAAGGCTTCGCCATGCGGGTGGTCGGCGGCAGCAATCGGGCCGCGCGGTTGGTGGGGTTGCCGGTCGGGATGCTGGCGCTGGCGGCCTGTTCGATGGGCGGCGCCGCAGCGGGTCTCGCGGGGATGTTCGAAGTCGCGGCGGTGCAGGGCAGCGCGAATGCATCGCTGCTGGCGGGCTATGGCTACAGCGGCATTCTGGTGGCCTTCGCCGCGCGGCAAAACCCGTTGGCCATCGTATTGTGCGCAGTCCTGATTGGTGGCATCGAGGCAAGCGGCAGTCTGCTGCAACGGCGTCTGGATCTGCCCGATGCGACCACGCTCGTGCTGCAGGGCCTGCTGTTCGCCAACCTGCTCGCGTGGGAAGCGCTGGGTGGCCGCATCGTGGCATGGCGCGTGAAACTGCAGGCGCTGGCCGTCACCGAAGTGCCGGTGCAACTGGAGAAGACTCATGCCTGATATGCACTCGCCTGTCGTGATCCTGCTGCTCTCCTTGCTGGCCGGCGCGATTCGCGTCAGCACGCCGTATCTGTTCGTGAGTCTCGGCGAATGCCTGACGGAGAAGGGCGGCCGCGTGAATCTCGGTCTCGAAGGCATTCTCGTCTCCGGTGCGATGAGCGGTTATGCCGCTTCCTATCTGACCGGTTCGCCGTGGCTTGGCGTGCTGGCGGCCGGCATCGTGGGCCTGCTGTTCGGCTGTCTGCATGGGCTCGTGTGCTCGCTGCCGCGCGTCTCCGACATCGCCTTCGGCATTGCCCTGATGCTGCTCGGCACCGGCCTCGCGTTCTATCTCGGCAAGCCGTTCATCCAGCCGCAAGCGCCGATGCTGCCGTCGATCGACCTCGGCAGTTGGGCCGTCTCGCCGCAATTGCGCAACGCGCTGCATATCAGCCCGCTGTTCGTGATCGGCATCGTGCTCGCGTTTTTGCTGCAGTGGGGCTTGCGCAGCACACGCTGGGGCATGACGCTGCGCCTCGTCGGCGATCATGCGGAGACCGCGCGGGCGATGGGCTATCCGCTGACGCGCATTCGCATTGCCGCAACGGCCGTTGGCGGATTTTTTGCGGGCGTGGGCGGCGCGTATCTGTCGCTGGTCTACCCGGGGAGCTGGAACGAGGGCCTCTCCAGCGGCCAGGGCCTGATGGCCGTCGCGCTGGTGATTTTCGCGCGCTGGCAGCCGCTGCGCTGTCTGTTTGCCGCGCTGCTGTTCGGTGCGGCCGGCGCGCTCGGCCCCGCCTTGCAGGGCATCGGCGTGACGAGCGGCTACTACCTGTACAACGCCGCGCCTTACGTGCTGACGCTCGCGATCATGATCGTCAATTGCCGTCCCGACCGGACGCTCGCCGGTGCGCCGGGCGAACTCAGCCTCACGCGCTGACGCGCATGTCGATGCCAACCTGAAGAGTCCACCATCATGAACCGATTCATCGAAGCGAAGCCTTACCCGTGGCCCTATGACGGCAACCTGCGGCCGGACAACACGGCGCTTGTCATCATCGACATGCAGACCGACTTCTGCGGTCACGGCGGCTACGTCGACAAGATGGGCTACGACCTGTCGCTCACGCGCGCCCCGATCGAGCCGATCAGCAACGTGCTCGCGCTGATGCGCACCCAGGGCTTCACGATCATTCATACGCGCGAAGGGCATCGTCCGGACCTGTCCGATCTGCCGGCCAACAAGCGTTGGCGCAGCCGCCGCGCGGGCACCGAGGGAGTGGGCATCGGCGACGACGGCCCTTGCGGCAGGATCCTCGTGCGCGGCGAAGTGGGCTGGGAGATCATCGACGAACTCGCGCCGTTCCCCGGCGAAATCATCATCGACAAACCGGGCAAGGGCTCGTTCTGCGCGACCGATCTGGAGCTGGTCCTGCGCACGCGCGGTATCGTCAACCTGGTGCTGACCGGCATCACGACCGATGTCTGCGTCCACACCACCATGCGCGAAGCGAACGATCGCGGCTTCGAATGCACGGTGCTGGCCGACTGCTGCGGCGCGACCGACAAGAGCAACCACGACGCCGCGCTGCACATGATCACGATGCAAGGCGGCGTGTTCGGCACGGTGTCCGATTCGCGCGCGCTGCTCGCCACTCTCGGACGCTGACCGATCATGTCGACTCCCGCTCCCTACAACCAGCCGCAAGACGCGGCCACGCATGCGCTGGGTGTCGAAGTCCTCGGCGCCACGAAATCGTTCGGCTCGTTCCGCGCGCTCGACAAGGTGTCGATCAAGGTCGCACCCGGCACCATCCACGCGCTGCTCGGCGAGAACGGCGCGGGCAAGAGCACGCTGGTGAAGGGGCTGGTCGGCTATGGCCTGCTCGACGAAGGACAGATCACCGCAGACGGACGCGAAGTGAAGATCGCCTCGCCGCGCGATGCCCAGGCGCTCGGCATTGGCATGGTGTATCAGCATTTCACGCTGGCAACCGGTCTGTCCGTCGAAGAAAACCTGCTGCTGGCGCGCGGGCGTTTGTCCTGGCGAATCGACTGGAAGCGCGAGCGCGCCGCGTTGACGGAGTTCATGACGCGCATGCCGTTCAGGCTGCCGCTCGACGCGCCGGTCGCGGGACTTGCCGCCGGCGAAAAGCAGAAGCTGGAAATCCTCAAGCAGCTCTATCTGCGCCAGCGCTTTCTGATTCTCGACGAACCGACCTCGGTGCTCACGCCGCAGGAAGCGGACGAGGTGCTCGGCCTGATGCGCGATCTGACGACGCGCGGCGAACTGACGGTGCTGATGATCACGCACAAGTTTCGCGAGGTGATGGCCTATGCCGACGACGTCACAGTCCTGCGCAAAGGACGCCAGGTCGGCACTACGGCGGTCGCGCAGACCGACCGCGAACAACTCGCGAACTGGATGATGGGCACGAGCTCGATCGTGCAGGCCGAGGCCTCGCGCGAGGAAGCGCCGGTATTGGCGGAGATCCGCGTCGAGCGGGCCGCGCGCAAACCGGTCGATCCCGAGGCGGCGATCCGGCTCGAACTGCGCGACCTTTCGGTGCAGGACGACCGCGGCCACACGGCCGTGCGGCATGCGACGCTGGCCGTACGCGCGGGTGAGATTCTCGGTCTCGCGGGTGTGTCGGGCAACGGCCAGAAGGAACTGGTCGAGGCGCTGGTGGGCCAGCGGCGTCCCGTGGCAGGCGAGATGCAGATCGCCGGTGCGCCGTATCGCGCCACACGTGAGGAGATGACCACGCGGCGCGTCTTCGCGATTCCCGAAGAGCCGCTCAAGAACGCCTGTGTGGCCGGCATGAGCGTGGCAGAAAACCTGGCACTCCGAGATTTCGACCGCACACCGGTCTGCCGCGGCGGCTGGCGGCTCGATCGCAAGGCGATGCGCGAGCGCGCCACGGAGTTGATCCGCGACTTCAACGTGCGTCCGCCCGTGCCGGACCGGATGATCGGCACGCTCTCCGGCGGCAACGTGCAGCGTGCGGTGCTGGCGCGCGAACTGGGCCAGCCGGTGGATGTGCTGATCGTCGCGAATCCGGTGTTCGGTCTCGATTTCGCGTCGGTGGCGGATATTCACGCGCGGCTGATCGCGGCGCGCGATGCGGGCGCGGCCGTGCTGCTTGTCAGCGAAGATCTGGATGAATTGCTGGAACTGGCCGACCGTATCGCCGTGATGGCGGAAGGCAGGCTGGTCTACGAAACGCCGGCGGCAGGCGCGGAGCGCGCCGTGCTGGGACGGCACATGGCGGGGCATATGGACGAGGCGGTCCACTAATGATGAGCATCGAAGTTAAGGCGTTACCTTCGCCGTTCGTATTCGAGCCGCAGCACACCGCGCTCGTGATCATCGACATGCAGCGCGATTTCATCGAGCCAGGCGGCTTCGGCGAGTCGCTCGGCAACGATGTCTCGTTGCTCGCGGAGATCGTGCCGAGCGTCGCCGAACTGCTGGCGCTCGCTCGTCGCACGGGCTTGCTGGTGGTCCACACGCGCGAATCGCATGCACCGGACCTGTCCGACTGCCCACCGGCGAAGCGCTTGCGCGGCGCACCGCAGATGCGCATTGGCGAGCCTGGACCGATGGGCCGGATTCTGGTGCGCGGCGAACCCGGCAATGCGATTATCGACGCGCTGGCGCCCGTGGAGGGCGAACTGGTGATCGACAAGCCCGGCAAAGGCGCGTTTTACGCCACGCGCTTAAGCGAAGCGTTGAGCGTACGCGGCATCACGCACCTGCTGTTCGCCGGCGTCACGACCGAGGTCTGCGTGCAGACCTCGATGCGCGAGGCCAACGACCGCGGCTATGAATGCCTGCTGATCGAAGATGCCACCGCCAGCTACTTCCCCGCGTTCAAGCAGGCGAGTCTGGAGATGATTCGTTCGCAGGGCGGCATCGTGGGCTGGACCGCACCGTTGGCCGCATTGAAAAAAGGACTGTGAGGATGGAAGTCAACAAGCCGGAAATCGTCGCCGAAGTGACGGCGGCATTTGTCGAATACGAACGGGCGCTGGTCGCCAACGAAGTGGACACGATGAACGCGCTGTTCTGGCATACACCCGAAACCGTGCGCTACGGGATTGCTGAAGTGCAGCATGGCGGCGACGCGATACGCGCGTGGCGCGCGTCGTGCGAACCGGTGCCTGCGTCGCGGCGTCTGTATCGCACCGTGGTCACCACCTTCGGCGCCGACTACGCCACCGTCAGCACCGAGTTCACCAGCGACGCCACCGCGTTGCTCGGCCGCCAGATGCAGAGCTGGGCACGCGTGGGAGCCGCGAGCGAGGCGTACCACGGTTGGAAAATCGTCGCCGCCCATGTGAGTCTTATCGCTGCGCCATGAATGGGCGCCCCGGCGTGCTCTTGAGCAACGCATAATAAGAACATGGCAAGGAGAGGGTGCGAGATGAGTGAAAACGAAACGGGCGACGTGAAGCTGGCAAGCGCGCCGTTTGCGGCCAATGCGCCCAACCCGCTGGCCGAGCAGGTGTATCAGCAACTGAAGAGCGACATCTTCAGTTTCCGGCTGTTCCCCGGCGACCGCTTCTCCGAAAGCGACATCGCCCAGCACTACGGTGTATCGCGCACGCCGATGCGCGATGGCCTGTTTCGCCTGCAACGCGAGGGCTATCTGGAGGTGGGTTTTCGGCGCGGCTGGAAAGTTTCGCAGATCAACTTCGAGCAACTGGATCAGCTCTACGATCTGCGCATCGTGCTCGAACTGGCCTCGCTCGAGCGCTTGACCTCGGGTAATGCACCGCACGCGGCCATCGACCCGCTCAAGGCAATCTGGTGCGTCGAGCCGGAACTGCGCGAGAGCGATCCGGTGACCATGTTCGGCATGGACGAGAATTTCCACCGTCAACTGGTGGCCGCGACCGGCAATGGAGAAATGCTTCGGGTGCACAACGAGGTCACCGAGCGCATCCGCATTGTGCGGCGGCTGGATTTTCTCAAGCCGCATCGGACCAGCGCGACCTATGACGAACACTCGACCATGCTGCACCTGATCGAGCGCAACCGCTTGCCGGAAGCCAGCATTCTGCTGCGTGCGCACATCACGCAGAGCAAACTCGAGGTGCGCAAGATCACGGTATCGATGCTTGCTGCGGCACGCGATCAGAAGCTGCCGTTTGTGTCTTAGGGGCGTCGTCGCCGAATAGGGGGCGCAACGTCAGTTGACGCGTCTTGCGAAGTCGCAGCGCCAATGCACCGGTTCGGTTCAATCGCGCTGGAACATGGCGGAGATCGACTACTCCGGGTGGCTCGCAGGGCACAGCGGATTGCTACACTGCGATTGGGTTTCGCTCCGGCTCCGCCCGCAATTTCTCCCCGCAAGACCACGCCTGCCGCTGTTGCTCGTCGTTAGTTAAGCGAAGCGCTCGAAGACGCCCCCGAATCGACCCAACGTTGCGCGCCCGCAGCGTGTCCCGGAGGTAACACATGTCCACGCTCTGTTCCGGCTTGCCGCAAATCGTCCGGTGGGCGCTCGTGTGTGGCGTGGCCGCGCTGGCCTTGAATGCGCATGGGCAGCGTTCGGCGGGTGGGTCCGAGGCCGTGCCCTCGCAACTGCTCAGCGACGACGAGCGAATTGATTTCTGCACACAAATGCACCGTGCGTCGACGCCGCAGGAGCGCAGCGCGGTGGCCGCGCGGATGCGCGATACCTTGACGCCGCGCGCCAAAGGGCAGGGTGTCGCGCTGCCGCCGTGGGTGCTCGCGGGACGGCCTGCCGGCGAGGGCAGCGACATACCGGGTCTGAGTTGCCAGGCCGGCGCCGCGCGGCCGCGGATGCCCACGGCCGTGCCCGCACCGGTGCCTGCACCCGCGCCGGTTCGCGAGGTGCCTGAACGCAAGCCGCCGCAGCACGAAGTGGCTACGCGCGAACCGCCCGGCCGTTCGCCTGCGAGCCGCGAACCGTCGACTCACGCGTCGGCGGCGAATCAATCCGCCGCGCAGAGCATGCCGGCTACGGCTACGGCCACGCCTGCGACTCCAGCAATGCCACCCCCCGACACCTCGGCGCGCAATACTTCGCCCAACGACATACCGGTCGCTCACGACAACCACGGCATCGCTTATGTCACCGGCGGCGTAGGCCAGGACGAAGTCGCGGCGTTTCGCGGACTCGCCTCCGGCTACAACATGCGGGCGACCTTCATGACGGGGTCCGGCGAGTATCTGTCGGGGGTGGCGGTGCAGGTGGCGCGATCGGACGGCACGGTGGTGTTCAACGCGACCTCGGATGGGCCGTATCTGTTCGCCCGGCTTCCGCAGGGACACTACCGTTTGACGGCCATGCTGGATGGCGCGCCGCGCAGTCGCGAACTGTATGTGCCGGCGCGTGGCGGCGTCAGATTGACGTTGGTGTGGCCGATGCTGCACGCAAGCTCGACCAACTAGTTCGACGCAACGCGCCGGGCGGTCCGGCGCGCTGCGCGCAAGCGCTAGCTCAACTGCCGTTGTAGACGGTCCGGTTGAGCATCTTGATCTGGCCGTCGGTTTCGGCCTGGTACAACTCGCGCTTCACTTCCTGGCGCGTGAGGCCGGCCGGCGAGCCGGCGGCGGTCTGGCCGCTGGTGTCCATGCCGACGCCGCTGTTGGCGGTGCCGTTGACATTGGCGTCGCCGTTGCCGACGGTCGCTGCCGGTTGAGCGGCGGTGGGGGCATCCTGCGCAAACACGGGCGCGGCGCAAGCAATGGTGGAAACAGCAACTGCAACATAAGCGATTCGGAACATATTCGACTCCTGGAGGAAGGACGTTAGGACTTCGGCTTATTTCTTGAAACACTGCCGAATTCGGGTCTCCACAACGCCAAACCAGTCTACGGCTGCGCTCGGGTCGTCATGCTGACGCCTGGATGGCAAATTGGTCAGATATAAAACCGTTGAATGAAAGGCCGAAAATAGCCGTGCAAGGCGGATGAAAGGGCCAACTCATATTGGGCCTGCCGCTGCGGACGGCTCGTTAGACGCCGCGCTGGAATAAATGCTGAATGGGTAAATCTTTAAATCGCTGCCGGTGGTCCCCTTATTTTTTAAAAACTGAGACGCACGGACAAGTTTTGTCCTTTGAAACGATCAGACTGGCAAAAAGAGAGAAACAGATGGCCATAAAACACAAAGGTCGATTTGCAACGGCTTGGTGTGATATTTCCGGGGACCCATAATGAATCACCATCAGCTTGAAAAAGATATTGAACATCTTGAGCACCTGCTGCCGCGAATCGCCACGGCGGACCGTCCGTTGCCGCTGAGTTACTGGCGGGATCGGGTGGACGGTTTGTCCGGCGTGGTCCAGGTGCCCTCGCAGGTCAGCCGGGTCAACCGGCTCAAGGAAGCGCTGCGGGCACTCGAAGCGTGCCAGCAGGCGTTGCCGCACGCGCAGAGGGAGAGAGGCGGTGCAACTGGCGTGCGTTGCACTTTGCAAGGCGGAACGGGGTAGGGGGCCGCGCAGCGTCACGCCTCGCGTGCGTCGATTCGACCGGCGCTGCGCCTAAACGGCATTGAGCTGAAACGCGAGCATCGCGTCAGCCGGCATCGGCTTGCCGAACAGATAGCCCTGCATCACGCGGCCGCCTAGCGAGGTTAATATTTCGCACTGCGATTCGGTTTCGACACCTTCCACCACGCATTCCAGGCCGAGGTTGCGGCACAGATCCATCACCGAGCGGATGATTTTTGCGGAAGCGACGTCTGTATCGACCTCGGCCACGAAGCTGCGATCGATCTTGATCGTATCGAAGGGCAGCCGGTGGACATAGCTCAGGCTCGAGTAGCCGGTGCCGAAATCGTCGAGCGACACATGGCAGCCCACCTGCTTGATCAGCGACAGCGAGGCGCGCGCCTGCCTGAAGTCGCGCGTCACGGCGGTTTCGGTGATTTCGAAATGCACCCGCTCGGCATCGGTCGGGCTTTCCTGCACGATATCCAGCAGCCGGCGCGCGCGCGGCACCGACGAGATGTCGAGTGCCGAAAGGTTGAACGACAGATACATGTGGGCCGGCCAATGGGAGGCTTCGGCCAGCGCCTTGCGCAGCAGCACCTCGGTGACCACGCGGATCAGATCGGTCCGCTCGGCGATGCGGATAAATTCTTCCGGTCTGACCTGGCCAAGCTTCGGACTGCGCCAGCGGCCCAGG
Source organism: Paraburkholderia phenazinium (assembly GCF_900142845.1). NCBI lineage: Bacteria > Pseudomonadati > Pseudomonadota > Betaproteobacteria > Burkholderiales > Burkholderiaceae > Paraburkholderia > Paraburkholderia phenazinium. Next base: position 2,270,471 of record NZ_FSRU01000001.1, on the reverse strand, counting down.
GCTTCGAAGCCCACCACGCTGTGCGCGCCGACGTCGTAGATGGGCTGAAACTCCAGATAGAGCTCGGCGTCGAGGCTTGCGGCCTTGAGCTCCTGGGCGACCAGACTGGCGCGCCGCACGCGGTGCTCGTGCTCGGCGGAAAACACCACCGCGGTGCCGCGACGGCTCTCCTTGCCGACGTAGAGCGCCGCATCCGCGCGCTCGAAGATATCGGAGACGCTGACGCTCGGCGGCGGCAAGCCGGCCCAGCCGATCGTGCCCGACAACTCCGCCGTGTTGCCGCCTATCGTGTAAGGGCGGCTTAACCGCTCGCACAGTGTCTGACCGAGGCGGTCGAGTTCGTCTTCCGTGAGGCGCCGTTGAATGATGATGCCGAATTCGTCGCCGCCCAGCCGCGCAAAAAAGATCGCCGGGTCCGCCAGCTCCAGAAGCCGTGCACCGACTTCCTTGAGCACGAGGTCGCCGCTCGAGTGCCCGTAGATATCGTTCACCTGCTTGAAACCGTCGAGGTCGATCAGGCCCATGTGGAAGGTGGCCGTTTCGCCCGTGCCTTGCTCGGCCAGCGCATTCAGCGACGAAAAAAAACTGCGCCGGTTGGGCAGGCCCGTGAGGCTGTCGATATTCGCGAGGCGGAAGTTATCGTCGCTGAGTTTCTGCGTGACGGCCTGGCTGGCCAGCAGTTCGCGCTTCGAAGACTCCAGGCTGGAGAAGTTTCGGTAGTAGAGGTGAACGATCAGGGCGAGCGTAATGCCGACGAACAACATGTCGACCGCCATCGCGACAAACACCGGACGCCCCGCCGCGAACAGGACGATCGTGAACGAGCCGATCACGATGCTCAGCAGCAGGAACGCGGCGGCGCGCAGATGCATCAGGCAGAACACGCATCCCACCACCGTGGTCGCCATGTAGAACGCCACCTGAGCCTGTTCGTAGGCGGGGCCGTAGTGGAACAGCAGCGCGGCCCACGTCGTGAAAGTGACGCCCATCACGCCGGCGAGCCACAAGGTCTTGCGCAGTTCCGGCACCGCCTGCTCATGCGTGAGCGTCCGTTGCCGGAAGAACCACCATCGCACGCAGCGAATCAGGCAGAAGGCGCAGAGGGCAAGCGGGGTGTAGACGGCGAGCCAGGCGGGCGCGCAGCCGACGTGCGTGATCGCCACCGCCATGGTGTTGATCACCAGCATGAAATAGAGCAGCGGGATTTGCCGGCCGAAGGCCTGCATCTGCGAGCGCACTAGTTCCGGATCGGTGCCGTCGACCGTGAACGCCCCCCGTATTCGAGCTACCGAAACCATCAGTGCCCCTAACCTGGATTTAGATGTAACACCGTATATCGGCATTTCCTCCCAGGTTCTTCAGCGTTTCTTCGCTGTGCGACGCAAATAGGCGGGGTATTTTTTCAGGGGCGGGCACGCAAACGTTGTCGTGCTGGTGCGGGGAGTTTGCGGCGCGGGTTTGGCGGGTTTTGCCGGTCCAGGCTTTCAGAGGCTTACGCTAGCTCAGATGGCGTGGTTCGCTTGCGTTGACGCATCAGTGTGTCGCGATAGATGCCCGGCTGCTGCGCCAGTTCCGCCGGTGAGCCGTCCTGGGTGACGCGGCCGCGGTTGATCACGAGGATGCGGTCGAAGCTCTGCAGCGTGGACAGACGGTGGGCAATAGCGACTACCGTGCGGTTTTGCATGAGCCGTTCGAGGGCGGTTTGAATCGCTGCTTCGGAGGCCGAATCGAGCGAGGAGGTGGCTTCGTCGAGCAGGAGAATCGGCGAATCCCTGAGGATGGCGCGCGCAATGGCGATGCGCTGCCGTTGGCCGCCTGAAAGCCGCGTGCCGCGATCGCCGGCGATGGTGTTGAGCCCATCGGGCATGGCGGCAATGAAGTCGAGGCAGTTGGCGTCCTCGCAGGCACGCCGTACCTCCGGCTCGGAGGCTTTCGGCACGCCGTAGCGGATGTTCTCGAGCAGCGAGCGGTGAAACAGCGAGGCATCCTGCGGGACCACCGAAATCGCCGCCTGCAGGCTGTCGAGGCTTCCCTTTGCGATGTCCTGGTCCGAGATGGCGACACTGCCGCCCGCCGGTTCGTAGAAGTGCTGGATCAGGGCGAGGATGGTCGATTTACCCGCGCCCGATGGACCGATCAGCCCGACCCGCTCGCCGGCCCGGATCTGCAGATTCAGGCCGTTCAACACCGGCCGTCGCCCGGGGTAGGCGAAGGTCACGTCCCTGAACTCGATGGTGGCTTCCCGCACCTGCAGAGGCGGCGCGTCGTGGTGCTCCGGCATGTCGTGCGGCGTCAGCAGGATCGACGAGGCTTCGCCGAGGCGGGCCACGTGCTGCGTAAGATCGACGAAAGCCACCGCCAGATCGCGCGTACCGTGCAGGATCGCAAAGCCGAGCGAGCTGATCAGCACCACGTCGCCGGTGGTTGCGCGATCCATGCTCCAGAGCCATAAGGTCCAGCCGAGCATGGCGGCCGACAGCAGCGCGGTAGCCAGCGCATGCAGCAGGCGCAGTTTCTCCAGGTAAAGCAGGCTGCGGGTGCGCGCCTGAGTTTCCGTGGACAGATGCGCGTCGAAGCGGCGCCGCTCGGATCGCACGGCGCCGAACGCCCGCACCAGCCCCATGTTGCCGATGATGTCGACCAGTTCGCCGTCCACCGACGCCGCTCGCGCCGCGAACGCCTGGTGCCGCGAGGTGCCTTTCTTCGCCAGCACGAAGACCGCGAAGGCAAGCGTGGCGGAGATCGCCACCAGCGCAGCGCTCATCGGCACGCTGACGGTCGCGACCATCGCAATGGCGCCGACCACCGTCAGGCAGGGCGGCAGCGCGGTCCATGAGACGGTGTTTTCGAGCACGTATACGGCATTGGCCGTCGCCGAGATGCGGCTCGACAGGACACCCGGCGGCTTGTCCGCGAAGAACGCGGGTGGATGCGCGGTCAGATAGGCGAACATCTCGCGGCGGATGTCGCCGGTGACGGTCACGAAGACGCGCGCCGCGATCCAGCCGCCGACGCGCCAGAACAGGTTGTCCGCGAGAATCAGCCCGACGAGTATGACGAATGCCCGCATCACGACGGCCGGATGCGCGCGCCCGGACGGCAGGGCGTCAATGAGATTCTTGATGCCGTACTGCGAGGCCAGCGCGCAGCCGACTGCGGCGAGCACACTCGTCAGCACGATCAGATGCGACACTTTGCGCCGGGCAAGGTAACGCCAGAGGAGGCGCAGCGGCTTGCCGGCATAGCGCGACATTTCCCGCGAGCGCGCACGCCGGCGTGCATGGCGGATGTGACGCCGGCGGGTGGGTTCGGGAATGTCCATTGCCTCGTGCTTCGTCGCGGTTGCGGTTGCGGGCCTGACGGAGCGCCGCGCTTTTAGCGTGCGGGGCCGGCAAGCGGTGGCCTGGTGAGTGAATCGCCATGAGGGGCGTCAGCAACGCGCGTGCCCGAAGGGGCGATGGCGGTGAACGGGGGCGTTCGATTTACGCGGCTTGCGTCACTTGCCTCACAATCTGTTCCGCTTAAAGCATTTTGTTTTTGAGCCGATATGCTGTCGACACGGGGAAGAGTCCCTCTGGAAAGCCTATGCATACCCATTACGACAATCTCAAGGTCACACGCGGCGCGCCGGCGGAGGTGATTCGTGCCGCGTATAAGGCGTTGAGCCAGCGGTACCACCCCGACAAGAACCCCAGCCCCGACGCGCAGCGCATCATGCGCATCATCAACGAGGCCTATGCGGTGTTGGGCGATCCGGACCGCAGAACGGCCTACGACCGCGAACTCGCCGCGCGCGACGGGCAGGCGCCGAAGGTGGCGGGGCCGTCAGCCGGTCAGCCGCAGCAGGGCGCGGAGGTGCACACCGGCGGTGCGGGCGCGGACTCGCCGCCGTTCGCGGCGGGCCATCAGGGCCACCAAGGCTACCAGTTCAACCCAGGCTCCCAGGCCGCCTACGAAGCGGCGGCCGCCTTTTACACGCAGACAAATAAACGAGGCCTCTCGCGCAAGGCCATTGCTGCGTTGGTCCTCGTCGTGCTGTTGTGCGCTGCCTGGTTATGGCACATCAACCAGCGTCAACCGAGCGGCCGGCGCGAGGCTATCGCCGCGCAGAATGCCGGCCCATCGGTCACATGGACCAATCCGGTCACCCACGCGAGCGCCGACATCGACGGCATCTGGAAGCTCTCGGTGACGGGCGCCGACGACGGCCAACCGGTGTACACCTTCACCGAAGCAAACGGCAGCGCGGCGATCGTTTTCGCGCGAGAGGATCTGCCCGGCGTCGGCTTCAACAAATACATTCCCGCCTACCTGCGCAACAACGCCGCCACCATGCCGCTCGGCGCGCCCGGCATCCGCGAGACTACGGATGGTCACGAGAGCTGGTCCACCGACGGCCACCTCATTGCGGCTCCGTCCATGAGGACGCACGTGGAATTGCGTCATATCGGCACGTCGTTCTGGCGTCTCGTGATCGTGCAGGCCCAGCCCTACGAGGCCACGGACGACGCCACCCGCACCCTGAAAGCGCGGCTATGGGCAACGCTCGCGGGGCTTTAACGCACGCCTGGCACAGCGCACAGTGCACTGTGCCCCGTGCTGCGGGCACGGTAGACACTGCCGGCACGCGCCGCGCCGTTACCGCGCCGCTTTCATCGTATTCTGCAGCGTGAGCGGCGCCTGGTATCCCGTCAGTTCCAGATACCCGCGTCCGACGCCTTGCCCCGCGCGCTTCACTGTCACTGCGCCTTCCCAGTAGGCCGAGCCGGTGGAATCGCGGGTGTCCATTTCCTGATCGTCCAGCAGCGGCTCCAGTTGCCATGTGAGCGCGCCCGTCTTCACGGTTTCCGCCACCGGATAGACCGTGTCGGTGCGCGGCGAGCGCCACGTACGCTGCGGGATGAAATCCACCTGAGCCGGATCGAAGGTGGTGAGCTTGCCGTTCGCGTCGCGCAATGCCGCGTGCGCCCAAACCGCACCGCCATTGCGGCCACGAACCTTGAAGGCCATCAGCGCCGAGCCGTCCGGGAAATTGACGCCGAGCCAATCCCAACCCGCCGAATCGGGACTCAACAGCGTGCTCGACCATTCGTGGTCGAGCCACGCCACGCCGCTTACGGGTGTGCTGGCCCCCGCGGCGGCCACGCCGCCCGCACCGCTAGCCGAACGCGCCGGTCGCGTGACGCTGCCGCTCACGCGCAGTTGCGGCTCGCTGTAGTAGTAGCTCGCCTCGCCGGCAAGCGGACCTTTCTGCGAGTAACCCTGCTGACCTTGAAGCAGCGGCGCCTCGGTGGGCGTGAGCGAGAGGTTCAGCGCGAACTCGCCGGACTGGGCCAGCACGCTGTAGTGGCCGTCGGCGGCGCGCGCCATGTGCCAGCTATCGAGCTTGACGTCGGTGTTGTCCGGTTTCGCATAGGCGAGACCGAAACCCTGCCGCGCGACCTTCTGGTCATGCACCAGCTTGCCGAAAGCCGGATCGCTGAGCGCGGCATGCGCGATGATCAGTTGCGTCGGCGCGAAGGCGCTCGGGTCCGTTGCGTCATGCTCCGTCGCCGAGCGGAAGAATGTGATCTGAAAGCCCAGCGGCTTGCCGTCCGGCGTGTTGAGCCAGCCGGTGGCGTACCACCATTCGGTCCGGAACGTGGGGTGTGCGCCTGTATCCGTCGGGAAGGTCAGCGGGTGTCCCGGCGCGACCGCGGCAAATTGGGGAGGCGCCGCCATGGCGGCCGTGCCGAAGCCAATGACAGCGCATGAGACGGCGCATGCGCACAGCGCAGGACGTGTCCGCAATACGGTTCGGAGTGCGATATTGATCCGCTCATTGACGGCACGCATGAAGCCGCGACACGAAGCAATCAAGCTTGCCGTCCGCATCACCAATCCTCCTTCACGGCGCGCACTGCATCCACCGAGACGGCGCGGCGTCCTGCGACCACGGCCGTCGCGCACGACGCGACCAGCATGACGCCGGCCACCAGGCTCAACACGAGCCACGGCATATGCAGCGACATGCTCCAGTGAAACGACTGCGGATTGACCACGAACACGAGAATCAGGCTGATGGCAAAGCCGAGCACGAACCCCATGACGATACCCAGCGCCGTCAGCATGCCGCCTTCCTTGGCGAGGATGGCGAGTATCTGGACGCGTGTCACGCCCACGTGACGCAGCATGCCGAACTCACGCGAGCGGGCGAGCGTCTGCGCCGAGAACGTGGCCGCCACGCCGAACAGGCCGATCACGATGGCCACCGCCTCGAGCAGATAGGTGACCGCGAAGCTGCGGTCAAAGATGCCCAGTGAGCGGGCGCGAATCTCGCCGGGCTGGGAGAACTCCAACGCGCGGCCGAACGGCAGCGCGCGCAGGGCCGTCATCACCTGCTCGACGCTTGCGCCGGGTGCGACGGTGATGGCGACGTCGGTCGCGCCGGTGTCGTGGGTCAGTTGCCGATAGTCGGCGAGCCGCAACTCGATCGCCCCCGTCTGTCGCACATAGTCGCGCCAGACGCCGGCCACGACCAACATGCGGTTGCGTCCGCCGAGCGGCAATTCGACATGCTGTCCCAGCCGGTAGCCGTACAGGTCGACCATGGCCTCGGAGACCCAAGCCGGCGTCGCGCCGCGCAAGGCCGCTTCCGGCAATACCGGCCCGGACATTTGCAGGCTGGCGCCGGGATCGGCGGCGTCGATTTCGCGGGCCAGCACGACGACTGCGGGACGCGCGGGGTCCAGCGTCAGTTGCGACGTACGGGTGAACGCTGCCGTTTTGATGCCCGCTACGGCTGCCATTTTTGCCTGATCGTCGAGGCTCAGCACACCGGTGTCGCCGCCTGGCGCCACGCGGGCGTAAAGGTTGGCGGAGAGCAGATGTTCGAGCCATTCGTCGACGGAGACGCGGAAGCTCGCCACCATGATCGCCATGGCAACGATCAACGCGAAGCTCGACAGCACGCCGCTCATCGCCACCGAGGCCTGGCCCGGCGCATTGGCAAGGCGTGCCAGCGACAGCGCGCTGGTCGTCCCCGCGCCGCGTCCCGCACGCGAACGGCCAATCGCCGTGAACAGCATGGCTGTGCAACGGGGCATCAACGCAATGCCTCCCACCAGCAGTAGGGCGACGGCGATATAGCCGAGAATGGGCGCCTCGAAAACCGGCGGCATTTGCGTGAGCACGCCGGCGACGACGAGGCAAACCAGCGCGGGCCATGGCGTCGCGAGCTTCGCTAAAGCGCCTTCCTCACTACCTGCCTTCAGCGCGGCGGCGGGGCGGGCGCGAGCCGCCTCCAGCGCGGGCGCGAGACTGCCGAGTATCGAGACGCCGATGCCCAGGACGAGAAAGATCGCGCTCGGCAGCGGCTCGAAACCGACGCGCGGACGCACGCCAGGGAAATAACCGCCGCCAAGATCACTGCCGAAAAAATGCAGTGCCGCGCTGGCCAGCGCATAACCGAGCGCGAGACCCGCAACTGAACCCAGCACGCCGAGCAATGCACCTTCCATCAGGATCTGGCGCAGCAACTGGCCGCGCGTGAAACCGAGCACGCGCAGCATGGCAAGCTGCGAGCGGCGCCGCACGACGCTCAGTGCCTGGGTCGAAAACACCAGAAACGCGCCGGTAAACAGCGCCACCAAGGCGAGCACATTCATGTTGATGCGATACGCGCGGGACAGCCGGTCCGTCCGGCTGTCGACGTCGCGCGGTTCGGAGATCACCCATTGCCGGCCAAGCCGCGCCTGCAGATCGCGCCTGAAACTTTCCCGGTCGACACCGCGCGCCAGCTCCAGATCGACGCGCGAGAGTTTGCCGAGCCGCCCGAAGCGCCACTGCGCGGCGGCGATGTCCATCACCGCGATGCGTTGACCCGGCCGCGCCCTGACGATACCGCCGGCCACCCGGAACGGCACGCTCGCGGTCCCGCTTAGCAAGCCGATGTGCTGGCCGATCCCCGTGTTCAACCATTGCTGGGCCGCGGGCGATAGAAACACGGCGTCGTCGGCGAGCGTATCCATGGGGCTGTGCGAAGCCGGCACGCCGATGAGATCCGGCGCAATCTGGCTGGCTTTGAAGATGTCGATGCCGAGCACTTTCAGCGGCATATTCTTGCCCGGCACGGTGGCGTCCAGTTCGAGGACCGGACTCGCCAGCGCCACGCCGGGTTCATCGGCAAGCTTTGGATACCACGCTTCGTCGAAGGTTGGCTGCGCGCCGCGCACCTGCAGGTCCGCCTGACCCGAGAGACTGCGCGCGGCGGCCGAGAACTCGTTGAACGCCGCGCTGTTGATCAACTGCACCGCGTAACCGAGCGCGACGCCGAGCGCGATCGTCGCCACGGCCACAATGGCGCGGCCCCACTGGCTGCGCCATTCCGCTTCGAGCAGCCAGCGCGCGAGCCGCGTGCGACCTGTCGCGTGGGCGGACTGCGACGGCGCGACGTCACTCATGAGGCGAACGGACCCGCTGGACACTGCCATGGTCCGCGGCATGCAGACCGCCTTCGCTCAGGATCAGCACGCGATCCGCGACGGCCGCGGCCGCCTCGGAGTGCGTCACCATCATGGTCGCGGCGCCGTTTGACTTGGCCTCCGAGCGAAACAGCGCCAGCACTTCGTGGGCGGTATCCGGGTCGAGATTGCCGGTGGGCTCGTCCGCCAGAATCAGCCGGGGACGGTGCACCAGCGCGCGGGCAATCGCCACCCGCTGCAACTCGCCGCCGGACAACTGGCGTGGGAAGTCGTCGCCGCGTCCCGCGAGGCCGACCGCCGCGAGCATGTCCAGCGCGTGCGCCGCCGGCAGGTTGTTGAGCAGCAGCGGCAACGCGACGTTTTGCGCGAGCGTCAGATGCGGCAACACGTGAAACGCCTGGAACACGAAGCCGAGCTTCTGGCGGCGCAGGCGGGTGGCGGCATCGTCGTCGAGACCGGAGACCCGTGTGCCGTCGATCAGGACGTCGCCGCTATCGGGCGCGTCGAGTCCGGCAATCAGGTTGAGCAGGGTCGATTTGCCCACTCCCGAGTCGCCCATGATTGCGACGAACTCGCCCGGGTCGAGCATGAAATCGAGTTCCGCGAGGACCACGCGAGCCTGCCCGTAGGCTTTGCTCAGTTTTCGGCATTCGAGCGCCGGGGCAGGGCATTCATCGCCAACGCGCATGAGGGGTGATCGATCCAGGAGATGAGGGGTGTAAGCCGAACGGCAGCGTGACGGCGTCGGGCGAGCCGGACAGCGAAGGCCCAGAAAGCATCTTAACCGGCGCGTCGGATTTGTGTTTGCGGCACAGCACGCCGGGGGTGGGCATGGCACGTGCTACCCGGTGTCTATCCAGGACTCTCATCAACGGTAGGGATCATGATGCTGAAAATGAAAGCGAAGACACTCGTCTGCAGCGGCATTCTCCTGTTCGCCTGTGCATTGCCGGCCGCCCGCGCACAGCTTGCCGGCATTCAGCCGCTGGGCAGCACGGTCGAAGAAAACAACGACCTGCTGCACGGCTGGAGCGTGCGCAAGGCGCTGGTTAACGAACCGGTTTACAACGACAATAACGACAAGGTCGGCAGCATCTACGACCTGATCATTGCGCCGGATCGCAAGGCTACCTATGCGGTGCTTTCGGTAGGCGGCTTTCTGGGAATGGGCATTCACTACGTCGCGATTCCGGTCGACCACTTCGAAATCCGCAACGGCAATCTCTTTCTGGCTGGCGCCACCAAGGACGCTTTGAAACGGGTTCCGGAGTTCGAGTACAACAAGCTCGAAAAGGCGACCAAGCCCAGCAAGGTCAGCTCGCAATAGGCGGCCCGCGCACCTGCCGCTCAGTCGCGCGGAACCAGAGCCTGGCGCTTCGTCTCCAGTTGCGTGATCACCCGCTGCAGCATGCGCTCGGCGAGACCGGGCAGCGCGACGAACCGGCATCCCATGACGAAGCGTCGTTCGCCGCTCGCGTTGAGGGTTTGGCGCGGCGCGACGATTTCGAGGTCCAGTTTCAGTGTGCCGTAGTCGCCCAGTCGCACCGTCACACCCTGTAGGATGCTACCCGCTTCCAGCGATCCGAAGTGGGCGTTGGCGGTTCTTAATGCGACGCCGCCCAAGGACAGATCCTGCAGTTCGACCATGAACGCGTCGCCGTCGGCATAGCGTCCGCTGGCGGTGTATGGGGCGAGAACCGGTGTCTGGACGCGAAAATATTCGCGGCGCTGCACGCAATACAGGACGGCCGGGAACGGTGCTTCGAAGGCAAGCCGCCCGTCGAAGACAATCGGTTCGGCGCGCGCCGAGATGAACTCCGTTCGAATGCCGCCGGGCAGGCTGCGGAAGACGAGCCGGTTCGAGGCCGGCAGGGCCTGATTGTCTGCGGCGACGCTGCCTGCGTCGAAGATCAGACGCGCGTTGCGTGAATCGACGTCGAGCAGTTGGGTGACGATCTGCCGTCCGCCGAATTCCACCGTCACGAAGTCCTGACCCGACACCAGCTTGCGCAGACAGACCGCAATCTGCAGCGGATGGTGTTGCGCGAAGTCCGGGTGAATCTCGCTGGCTGCTTCGGCGAGGTCGGAATCAAGGAAGAGGTCGGCAATCATCGTAGTGTCCGTGGACGTGGTGGCCTTGGCCCGGCCGGTTATTCGATGAGCGCTGGCGGTATGACGTGTCGGCGCCCGGTCTCTGCAGGCTGTACTGCAGGGACCGTGCCAACTGTTCCGAGGATGCTGCGGGCGGCGCGGCGTCGGGCGCCGAGCCGCTTGGGGCGGGGGTTTGCGGGGAGATGGGGTGAAGCGGCGTCGCGGGTGTTAGCAGGCGCCGCTACGTAACGACGCGGGTCTTGTTACGGCGACGTGAGGTGCTACGGCAGGTGCTCAGGAAGTAATGCCGGAGCGACGGTCTGGGTAGAACCAGCGGTGAAGGAAAGCGAGCGGACGATGCATGCCGCCCGCCGCCTTCACGACTTCCGCGCCCATTGCGCGAGTCCCGCGCAGGCCACAAGCAAAGTCCCCGTGACGAAGAACACCGAGTGCAGACCAAGCGCCACGCCGATCTGCCCGCCAATCAACGGACCGACAACCTGCCCGCTGAATTGCGCGGATTGCAGATAGCCGAGCATCTGACCGGTCTTGCTTTCGTCGACCGAATGCCTGGCGAGCTTGGCGATAGACGGCAGCAGACCGGCGAGGGTCATGCCCATCAGCATGCGCAAGCCGGCCAGTTGCCACCACTGCGTGACGAAGGCCTGCGGGATCATCACGAGACCGGTCAGCACAAGACACCCGATGATGACGTTCCAGCCGCCGATACGGTCCGCCAACGCACCGAGCCGTGCCGCCGTCAACATGCTGCCCAGCGCGGAACAGGCCATCACCACGCCGGCGATGCGGGCCAGGTGAGCGGCGGGCACGCCCAGCGCGCCGATATAGACGGTGATGATCGGTTCGATCGACATGTTGGCGAGCAGAACCATCATCGCCGTCACCAGCAAGGCCGCCACGACCGCGTAGTTGGTCCGTTTGATCGCGACGGCGGCCTCGCTGGTCGCACGGGTCGCCTGGGCGCGCTGTTTTGCCTGATCGGCGGGATTGAAGTCCTCCTTGACGACGAAGATCGTGAGCAAGGCAGCGACGGCGATGATGGCGCCGCCCGCGAAAAAGGTGCCGCGAATTCCGATCCATTCAGGCAGCAGGCCGCCGATCAACGGTCCAACCAGGTTGCCCGCGAGCGCCCCGGTCGAGAGTATTCCCAGCGCCCAGCCGGCTCGCTCGCGTGGCGCCTGCGAGCCGACCATCACGGTGGAGGCCGACGAGTAGCCGCCCACCAGTCCAGCGATCAGACGCAGGGCCACCAGTTCGTGAACCGTATGCACGACGCCGATCAGCGACATGACGATGGCCATGCCGATCGCCGCGCGCACCAGCATGGGCTTGCGGCCGTAGCGGTCGGCGAGACGGCCCCAAAGCGGCGCCGTCACCGCGGTACCGAGGAAGGTCGCGCCAAACGCGATTCCCGACCACTGGATCACCGCGGACTGCGAGTCGACGCCCAACTGGCGCACGTAAAGCGGCAGGAACGGCAACAGCATGCTCAGGCTGACGAGCGTGGTGAACGAGCCGAACACGCAGACCGCGAGATTGCGTTTCCAGTGACGCTCATTGCGCTCGGCGTAACTGAGCGAGGCGGTTGATGTGGGGGAGGTGGGAGAGGTTGGGCATGCCGTCCGCCGGCCCGGGCCCAACATGCAATCAGCAGATTGATTCATTTCGTCCTCAGCGCGGCAAACAGATTGACCACCGGATTGAATGGAGCCAGTCTAGATTGAACCGATTGAGGAGAGAATCCGCTCGTACCGGAAGACATTCTTCCGGCGCGCGATTCAATGGGTGCGGCTAGCGGGTCGCAACAGGCGCTTGCAGTTGCTTGAAATAGCGGCGCAGCCGTGGGGTCGCGAAGTCGACGAAGGCCCGCACTTTCGGCACGGACAGCCGCCCTTGAGGCGTGAGGAGATGGACGGGCAGGGGGGCATGCTCGCTATCGCGCAGGACGATCTCGAGCGTGCCTTGCTTGACCTCCTGCGCTACGTGATAAGAGAACATGCGCGTGACGCCATGGCCCGCGACCGCCGAGGCAACGGCTGCCCGAATCGTGTTGACGATGAAACGCGGCGTGAATTGCACGACGAGCGGAATCGTGGCGTTGCCCACCGGCGGAAAGCTCCAGGAGTCCAGGCCGAAGTGCGTCATCGAGATGATCTGATGCTGGGCGAGGTCGCCCGGTTCGTCGATACGGGGATGCGTGGCGAGGTAGCGCGGCGAGGCTGCGACAACCCGCCGGACCTCGCCGACAGGAATCGCGATCAGCGTCGAGTCCGGCAGATGCGCGATGCGCAGCGCGACGTCGATGCCTTCGTCGATCAGGCTCGCCGGACGGTCGAGCAACTGCAGACGGACGGAGACGTCCGGATAACGGTCGATGAAATCGTCGAGGATGGCGCGCAGCACGTCCTCGCCGGCGGCGACCGGTGCCGTGACCGTGAGCAGACCGCGCGGCGCCGAGCGTTCGTCGGCCACCAGCAGATCGGCTTCCTCGAGCTCGGTGAGGATCCGCCGGCACGCGGACGCATAGCGCTCGCCGGCTTCGCTCAACTTGATGGTCCGGGTGGTCCGGTGCAGCAGCGCGGCACCGGTGTGCTCTTCGAGGAAGGCGATCGCCCGGCTCACCGCCGCAGGCGAGCGGCCTAGCCGGCGCGCCGCACCGGCCAGGCTGCCTTCGTTCAGCGTGGCGACGAACACCTTCATCGCATCGATTCGGTCCATGTGGCGTCAGAGAGTGTGCGGCCGGAGCCGATGCCGAAGTCTACCGTCCGCGTCATGTTTTGTATCTGGGGAGGGTCGGATGGGTCGAGACACCGCGCAGGCGAGCCACCACCGCCATTGTGCTGGAATCGAAAACAGTGAATTCGCCGTGGCCGCGTTGATGTCCAGCACGCAATCCCTAGAATGGGTGCAGCAGGATTGATGCGCGTTCAGCGCAACTTCGAACAGGAAAGATCATGAACCACAATTCATCGAACTCGCGAAACACCGGCCGCAATGGCGCTGAGAAGGATACGCGCCTTGACATTCAGCCCGTCGGGCAAGTCACGCCCGCGCTGCACCAGACGCAAAAGCCTGCGCGCAACTGGGCCTGGTTGCATAACACGGAAACGTATGACTGGATGGACTCGCACAGTCCATTTTCCACGCGCGATTCGTTTCACTGACACGTGACGTCGCCACGTGAGAGTGTCTTCGTGACAATCCGTACGGAATGCGAAATATAGACGCGCCTGCACATACAACGCGTACGACGCGCACGACAGACATATCCACGACACAATTGGGTTCGACCCAAATATCAACAAGGCGATTTCCTGCACGAAGCGCGTGCCGGAAATCGCCTTTCATTTGGCCTCTTCCAGAATTTGGTGTTGAATAGCGAAAGCGGTGAGCGCCGCCCTCGCAGGCAACACAGTGCGTGTGCCTGCCGCTTTGCGTATGTCAGTCGCGATACTTCACATCCTCGCCCACATCCAAGGAGCTGGAAATGTCACTTGAACAGGTTCTCTACACCGCCCATGCAACTGCCACCGGAGGCCGCGACGGCCGCGCGGTGGTGCCGGACTCGGGACTTGATCTTAAGCTGACCACCCCGAAGGAACTCGGCGGTGGCGGAGGGCAGGCCGCCAACCCGGAACAGCTCTTCGCCGCCGGCTACAGCGCCTGCTTCATCGGCGCCATGAAGTTCGTCGGCGCGCGCGACAAGATCGCCGTGCCGGCGGATGCTTCGGTGGCGGGAAGCGTGGGCATCGGCCCGATCCCCAATGGCTTCGGCATCCAGGTCGAGCTGAAGATATCGCTTCCCGGCGTGCCGCGCGAAACCGCCCAGGCGCTGATCGAGAAGGCCCACATCGTGTGTCCGTATTCGAATGCGACGAGGAATAACATCGATGTGACGCTCACGCTGGTATAAGCGCGCATGGCTGGGCTGGCCGTCTGTGGGATGGGCGGCCAGTCGCATCCTTCCTTGCGTCAACTCTGAAACAGCGGCGCGACGCTCCGTACCGCCTGAGCGTTGCACTCAAAGGCCCGTTGGCCGGCGCATGATCGATCCCGCGCTCACGCCTGCTTCAACGCTCGCTGCCTGCGAAAATCTTCAACCGGCAACCCGCCCCAGCCCCAGTTCCCAGTCTCCACTTCCTCTATCACCACAAACGTGGCTTCAAGCGGCTTGTTCAGCACGTCTAGCAGCAACTGGCTTACACCTTTGATCAACTGGGCCTTTTCATCCGCCGTGACGGAATCGGCTCCCGGCTTCGTCCCCTCGCGGGTCACCTGAATCGTAACGATAGGCATCGTGCTCTCCTTGAGCAGGGTTGACGAACGGGGCGCCGCCCGGCAGCGCCCCATCGCGCAAGCGACTTAATGGCCGGCGCTCTGGCCGCCGTCGACGTGGAGGATTTCGCCCGTCACGAACGGCGCGGAATCCAGATACAGGATGGCGTTCACGACATCGCTCATCTCGCCCATATGACCCATGGGATGAAGCGCACCGAGTGCCTCATGCGTTTCCACGGCGTGCATCGGCGACTTGATGATGCCCGGCGCGACCGCGTTGGCACGGATGCCGCGTTTTGCGTATTCGATCGCGAGCGAGCGGGTCGCCGCGTTCAGGCCGCCCTTGGTCAGCGAAGCGAGTACCGAAGGCACGCCTTCGATCGCCGAGTCCGCGAGGGTGGTGCTGATGCTGACGACGTGACCACTCGAGTTCTTCTCCATCTCCGCAATGGCGAGTTGCGTGATGTAGAAGAAGCCGTTCAGGTTCACCGCGATGATCGAGGCGTAATCCTCAGCCGTGTACGAGGTGAACGGTTTGGCGATGAAAATCCCGGCGTTGTTGACCAGGGTATCGATCCGGCCAAAACGCGCCACGCCTTCGCTGATGACGCGGCGAGCGGTGTCCGGATCGCCGATGTCGCCGGCCACCGTGAGAATGTTGGGATCTTCCGACGGCTTGATGCTGCGCGCGGTGGCAACCACGCGATAACCGCGTTCGCGGAACGCCTTCACGATTTCAGCGCCAATGCCTTGTGACGCACCTGTAACGACAACGACCTTGTTTGACGTGTTCATGCTAGACCTCAGAATAGGTTGGTTCGGCTTTTTACCGGTCGGGCCTGCGGCTCCGATAGGTGCCTAATCTAGGCGCATTGGCGTCAAGTTCGAATACCCGGCGCGGACAAACACTTGTGACGCGCAGGAACAAGTCAAGGCCGACGAGGGCGCATTACAGCGGAAAACCGCCCGCAAAACGCTCCCGCAGGTAGCTGACGAACAGGCTCACGGCACGCGGCACATGCGACGCGTAAGGCCGCAGCACATAGAGCTGCTCGGCGAACGCCCCCGTGACGCGCCACTCCGGCAACACCACGACGAGCTTGCCGGCCCGCACGGCGGCCTGCGCCGTGAAGTCCGGCAGCAGCGCAATGCCCATGTCGTCCAGTGCCGCATCGCGCAGCGTTTCGCTGTTGTTGGCGGAGAACGGCCCGTTGACCGGCAACGTGACCGGGGCGCCGCCCGTCTTGCGCGCGGTCCTGCGCTCGAACGACCACATCCCGCCGCCGGTCGGGCGCGGATAGAACAGGCAGTCGTGGGCGGCAAGGTCTTCGGGCGCAACGGGCGTGCCGCGCTTGCGCAGATAGGCGCGCGTCGCCACGATCGTCGATTGGGTCTGGCAGAGTTTCCATGCAACGTGCGAGTCGGGCGCTTCCGCGCTATGGCGAATCGCCAGATCGAAGCCTTCGGTGGCGAGCGAGGCAAGCCGGTCGGAGACCTCCAGCTGAACCCGGACCTCCGGATTGGCCCGCAAAAACGCCGGGAGTTCGGGCACCACCTGCTGCCGTGCAAAGGCAACTGGCGCCGTCACCCGGATCAGGCCGCGCGCCACGCCGGCCAGTTCGCGCACGCTGGAAAAGCTGCTGGCGATCTGTTCGTAGTGGCCGCGGGTGTCCTCGACGAGCCGCTGGCCCGCTTCCGTGAGGCGCACGCTGCGCGTGGTGCGCTGCACCAGCGAGATTCCCGCGGCGCGCTCCAGTTCGGCAATGCGCTGGCTCATGGCCGCCTTGCTGACGCCGAGGCGGGCCGCCGCCGCGGTATAGCTGCCTTGCTCGGCGAGGACGCTGAGCCAATGCAGATGCACCCACAGGCCTTCGATTTTTTGGCTATCCATACACTGATTGTTCACTATAGAAAACAATGAATTCAATGATAGCGCCTTTGCAGATGGGTCGCCGGCTCCTAGACTCAGGTGATCGACCATCAACGATCAGGAGCCTCCATGCAAGCCTTCAACGACACCGCAGACGTCGGCCATTTCATCCACGGTCAGCGCGTCGCCGGTAACGGCAGCCGTACCCAGCCGGTCTTCAATCCCGCAACGGGCGCGCGGCCGCGCACGCTGCGTCTGGGCGAAGCGGCGGATGTGGAGGCCGCGGTCGCGAGCGCGAAGGCCGCCTTTCCGGCGTGGAGCGATACGCCGCCGATCCGCCGCGCGCGGGTCATGCTGCGTTTCCTCGAATTGATGAACAAACACCGCGACGAGCTGGCGGCCATCGTCACGGCCGAACACGGCAAGGTGTTCTCGGATGCGCAAGGCGAAGTGTCGCGCGGTATCGACGTGATCGAATTTGCCTGCGGCATTCCGCAACTGCTTAAGGGCGACTACACCGAGCAGGTGTCGACGGGCATCGACAACTGGACCACGCGCCAGGCGCTGGGCGTCGTCGCCGGCATCACGCCGTTCAACTTCCCGTGCATGGTGCCGTGCTGGATGTTCCCGGTGGCGATCGCCGCCGGCAACACGTTTATTCTCAAGCCGAGCGAGCGTGACCCGTCGGCGTCGCTCTTCATGGCCGACCTGTTGAAGCAGGCAGGCTTGCCCGACGGCGTTTTCAACGTCGTGCAGGGCGACAAGGTGGTGGTTGACGCATTGCTGGCGCACCCGGACGTGAAGGCCGTGAGCTTCGTCGGTTCGACGCCCATCGCCAACTACATCTACGAGACCGGCGCGAAGCAGGGCAAGCGCGTGCAGGCGCTGGGCGGCGCGAAAAACCACATGGTGGTGATGCCCGACGCCGACCTCGACCAGGCCATCGACGCGCTGGTCGGCGCAGGCTACGGCTCGGCCGGCGAGCGCTGCATGGCGATTTCGGTGGCGGTGCTGGTGGGCGACGTGGCCGACAAGATCATGCCGCGCCTCGCCGAGCGCGCCCGCAGTCTGGTGGTGAAGAACGGCATGGAGCCGGATGCCGAAATGGGCCCGATCGTGACGCGCCAGGCGCTGGAACGGATCGAAGGTTACATCGCGCTTGGCGTCGAGGAAGGCGCCAAGCTCGTCGTCGACGGCCGCGGTTTGAAGGTGCCGGGTCACGAAGACGGTTTCTTCACCGGTGGTACGCTGTTCGACCACGTCACGCCGGAGATGCGCATCTACAAGGAAGAGATTTTCGGACCGGTGCTGGCGTGCGTGCGCGTCAAGGACTTCACGGAAGCCGTCGATCTGATCAATGCACACGAGTTCGGCAACGGCGTGGCCTGCTACACACGCGATGGACACGTGGCCCGCGAATTCGGCCGCCGCATCGAGGTGGGCATGGTCGGCATCAATGTGCCGATTCCGGTGCCGATGGCATGGCACGGCTTCGGCGGCTGGAAACGCAGCCTGTTCGGCGACATGCATGCCTACGGCGAGGAAGGGGTGCGCTTTTACACCAAGCAGAAGTCGATCATGCAGCGTTGGCCCGAAAGCACCGAGAAGGGTGCGGAGTTTGCGATGCCGACGGCGAAGTAAGTCGAACCCAAAAAGGAGCCGACATGACCCATCAGACTGACAACCGCGCGCTGCTGCGCTTGCTGGGCATCGACAAGCCGATCGTTCAGGCGCCCATGGCCGGTGTGAGCACACCGGCGCTGGCGGCGGCCGTATCGAATGCGGGCGGCCTCGGTTCGCTGGGCGTCGGCGCCATGAACGCGGCAGGCGCCCGCAAGGTGAT
Organism: Paraburkholderia phenazinium; assembly: GCF_900142845.1. NCBI lineage: Bacteria > Pseudomonadati > Pseudomonadota > Betaproteobacteria > Burkholderiales > Burkholderiaceae > Paraburkholderia > Paraburkholderia phenazinium. The sequence continues at coordinate 2,251,906 of NZ_FSRU01000001.1, read as the reverse complement.
CGTGGAGACGCGGGCGCTGACCGCGAAGCCGTTCAACATCAACGTGTTCTGTCATCGTCCTGCCACGGCCGATGCCGATGTCGAGCGTCAATGGTTGAGCTGGCTCGCGCCGCAGTTCGCGCAGTACAGCGCCACGCCGCCGGCAGCGCTGTCCGAGATCTATACGAGCTTCGTGGCGGACCCCGCCATGCTCGAAGTGTTTCTCGAAGAGAAGCCGGCAATCGTCAGCTTTCACTTTGGCCTGCCGTCGGCCGAAGCGATCGCCGAACTCAAGAAGGCCGGGATCAAACTGCTCGCCGCGGTGACCAATCTGCAGGAAGCGGCGCAGGTCGCCGCAGCCGGCGTCGACGCGATCGTCGCGCAAGGCATCGAGGCCGGCGGCCATCGCGGCGTGTTCGATCCCGAGGCGACGGACGACCGGCTCGGCACCTTTGCACTGACGCGTCTGCTGGTCAGGGAATTCGATCTGCCGGTGATCGCGGCGGGCGGCATCATGGATGGCGCCGGGATCGCCGCCGCGCTGGCCCTGGGCGCCCAGGCGGCGCAACTGGGCACCGCGTTTGTTGCGTGCCCGGAAACCTCGATCGACGACGGTTACCGGCGGACGATCCTGAGCGAGGCGGCACGCCGCACCACTTTCACCGCGGCAATTTCCGGGCGCGTGGCGAGAAGCATGGTCAACCGGTTCACGGAACTCGGCAGCGGCCCGCAAGCCCCACAGCCGCCCGCGTATCCGATCGCCTATGACGCCGGCAAGGCGCTTCACGCTGCCGCCAAAGCCAAGGGCGAGTTCGGCTACGGCGCGCAGTGGGCAGGGCAGGCCGCCGCGCTCACACGCGCGTTGCCGGCAGCCGAACTGTTCGCGCAGCTCGAGCGCGAGATGAAGGAGAGTGTCGCGCGGCTGGCGCAGTGGGTGAATTGAGGTGCATACCGTGCTAAATCGCAACCAGGCCGTGCGATTTGAACAGCGTGGACAGGTGAGGCGCGGCACTATCACCTGACACGCGGCACGTCGGCTCGAACGGCCAGTACGTCACGCGATCGCATTCATCCACCTGGAATCCATCTGGAGGTGCTGCATGACTACTGCAGCTGACTACCTGGTCGCCACGCTCGCCCATGCCGGCGTCAAACGCATTTATGGCGTCGTCGGCGATTCGCTGAACGGCGTTTCCGATTCGCTGCGCCGCTCCAGCGAAATCGACTGGATTCACGTTCGGCACGAGGAAGGCGCGGCGTTCGCCGCCGGCGCCGAGGCCCATCTGACCGGCGAACTCGCGGTCTGCGCGGGTAGCTGCGGGCCGGGCAATCTGCACCTGATCAACGGACTGTTCGATTGTCACCGCAGCGGCGTACCCGTGCTGGCGATTGCGGCACACATTCCCAGCAGCGAAATCGGCATCGACTATTTCCAGGCCACGCACCCGGAAGTCCTGTTCAAGGAATGCAGCCACTACGTCGAGCTGGTCTCGAACGCCGCGCAACTGCCGCAGATACTGACCCGTGCGATGCGTGTCGCGGTGGCGCGCCGCGGCGTGGCGGTGGTCGTGATTCCCGGCAACGTGGCGTTGTCGCCGTTGCCCGCCGAAGTCGCGCCCTGGGTCGTGCCGACCACGCCGCCCGTGCTGCGCCCGAACGACGAGCAGATCGCCGATCTCGCGGGCCTGCTGCGCGCGGCATCGAGCGTCACGCTGATGTGCGGCGCCGGCTGTGCCGGTGCGCACGACGAAGTGGTGGAGCTGGCGAAGCGCCTCAAGGCGCCGATCGTGCATTCGCTGCGCGGCAAGGAGTACATCGAGCACGACAACCCGTACGACGTCGGCATGACGGGCATGGTCGGCTTTGCCTCGGGCTATGCGGCAATGAAGGCCTGCGACCTGTTGCTGCTGCTCGGCACGGACTTTCCGTACCGGCAGTTCTACCCGGAGAACGCCAAGATCGTGCAGATCGACGTGCGCCCCGAAGCGCTCGGCAACCGCTGCTCGCTCGAACTCGGGTTGCTCGGCACCGTCAAGGACACGCTCGCCGCGCTGCTGCCGGTGCTCAACGAAAAGACCGATTCGACCCACCTGGACCGCGCGCTCGAGCATTACGGCACCGCGCGCAAAGACCTGGATGCGCTCGCCGAAAGCAATCCGTCGAGCACGACGATTCATCCTCAGTATGTGACGAAGCTGGTTAGCGAGCTCGCCGCGGACGACGCGATCTTCACCTGCGACGTCGGCACGCCGATCGCCTGGACCGCGCGCTATCTCAAGCTGAACGGCAAGCGCAGGCTGGTCGGCTCGTTCAATCACGGTTCGATGGCCAATGCCATGCTGCATGCCATCGGCGCGCAGGCGACGTATCCGGGGCGCCAGGTCGTGTCGATGTCGGGCGACGGCGGCTTTGCCATGATGATGGGCGAATTCCTCACGCTGGTCCAGGCCGGCTTGCCGGTGAAGGTCGTCGTCCTGAACAACGGCACGCTCGGCTTTGTCGAAATCGAAATGCGCGCGTCGGGTTTCGTCGACACCGGCACCGAGCTGATCAACCCCAACTTCGCGAACATGGCCGAGGCGATCGGCGTCAAGGGCATTCGCGTCGAGCGGCCGCAGGACCTTGAAGCCGCCCTCACCGCGGCGTTCGAGCACGACGGTCCGGCGCTGGTCGACGTGGTCAGCGCGCGTCAGGAGCTCATCATGCCGCCGAAGACCACCGTCGACGAGGCGTGGCATTTCGGGCTCTTCATGATGAAGTCGGTGATGGACGGGCGCGGCCGCGAACTGATCGATCTGGCGAAAGTGAATCTGACGCGCTGATGAAAGCAGGCTCAAAAGCGGCCTTAAGCGCGGGCCTAAAAACAGTCCTAGGCCTGCCGATGTCGATGCTGCTCACAGCGTGCTCAGGGTCGCCGTCGGTGGGCGTGCTGGGCGCGTATTTTCCCGACTGGCTGTTCTGCGTGACGGGCGGCGTGGCACTGACGGTCATCGTGCATGTGCTGGCGTATCGCCGCGGCTACGGCGGCTGGCTCACGCCTCCGGCGATCGTCTATCCCGCGCTGACCGTGCTCTTTTCGATCGTCCTCTGGGCGGTTGGCTTCAACTTGTGACAGACAGTGCCAACATGGGTTCTAACATGAGCGCGGCAAACTCCGGCGCAGCGAAGCGCCCCCGAACCTGGCCCGCCATTCTGCTGATCGTGCTGGCGGTGGCCGCGATCGTCGCGGTGATCTGGCGCGTCGACACCGCGCCGCGCACCGACGATGCCTATGCGTATGCGGACACCATCGGCGTGTCGCCGGAAGTGAGCGGCAAGATCGTCACGCTGGCGGTGCGCGACAATCAGGCGGTCAAGCAGGGCGATCTGCTGTTCCAGATCGATCCGCGTCCGTATCAGTACGCGTTGCAGCGCGCCCAGGCGGCGCTCGTGCAGCTCGACGCGCAGATTCCGCTGACGCAGCGCAGCGTGAACGCGCAGACCTTCGGCGCGACGGCGGCCAGATCGGCGGTGGCGCGCGCCCAGGCGGCGGCGAACCAGGCGAGCGATACGCTCGCGAGAATGCAGCCGCTGATCGGCAAGGGCTACATCTCCGCCGACGACCTCGACCGCGCACGCACCGCGCAGCGCTCGGCGCTCGCGGAACTGGCCTCCGCCGAGGCCCAGGCACGCGAGGCGCAGGCGGCGGTCAGCAGCGTCGATGCGCTCGTCGCGCAGCGCTCGGTGTTGCAGGCCGAGATCGCCACGGCGCAACTCAATCTCGAGTACGCGACGGTGCGCGCGCCGTTCGATGGACGCGTCGCGGAACTGCGCACGACGGTCGGGCAGTACGTGTCCGCGCAAAAACCGGTCTTCACGCTGATCGACACGCGGCACTGGTACGTGATTGCCAATTTCCGCGAGAACGAACTCGGGCAGATCCGTCCCGGCACGCGGGCGACGGTGTATCTGATGAGCAATACCAGCATACGCTTTAGCGGTACCGTCGACTCGGTCGGCTTTGGCGTCGATCCGCAGGACGGCGGCGGCACCGCGAACGGTCTGCCGAACATTCAGCGCAGCATCAACTGGGTTCACGTCGCGCAGCGCTTTCCGGTGAAGATCCTGGTGGATCGTCCCGATCCGCAGTTGTTCCGCATCGGCACCTCGGCGGTGGCGGTGGTGCGTCCTCGCGAACATGCTGCGGCAGCCGCAGGCGGAGCGCAGTCATGACCGCTGTCGCGCGCTTGCGGCGCGAGCTTGCGTTGCCGCGCCCATTCGCGCGTTTCGTGGGGTTTCTGCAGCGCGAACTGGCGATGTTCCCCGGTCGCGGCAACGTAACGCTGCGTTGCGTGCTGGGCAGCGCAATCGTGATCGTCGCTTCGATGACGCTGCAGGTGCCCGAGCTGGCCCTGTCGCTGATGGTGGTGTTCTACGTCACCCAGGCCAACGTGGTGTTGACGCGCGTGATCGCGCTGAACCTGGTGCTCGGCTCGACCTGTGCGGTTGCCGCTGCCATTGGCCTCTATGTCTTGACCTTCGACTACCCGCTGCTGCGCATCGCCGTCGCTAGCGCGATATTTTTTTGCAGCGTGTACCTGATGCGGGCCGTTACGAAGTTTGGCCTGGTGTTTTTTATCGTCGCGATCATCGTGATCTACGCGCAGAGCTTTGTCGACCTGACCGACAACGCGGAACAACTGGTGCGCAGTTGTCTGTGGGTCTGGTCCGCGGTCAACTATCCGGTTGTGGTGGCGCTGATCATCAATACGGTTTTGCTGCCCGCCGAGCCCGAGCGGCAACTGCGCGCGGCGATGCACCGGCAACTCGCCGCGGTTCAGGCGCGCCTCACCGCGCTGCTCGAACCGTCTATCGAGCCTGTTGCGACGCCGGCCGCGCTCGATGCGAGCGATCTGCAGCAGGGCGCCTTGTCGTTGCAGAAACTGCTGCGCTTCTCCACGATGCGCACGCGCTACAGCGAGCATGCGGCTGCAGCGATGCTGGCTTCGGTGACGGCCGTCTCGCGCTTGTACGAAGCGGCCGCCGGCTTGCCCGCCACGGCGCAACCGTCCGGTGACGCCGGGCTCGCCGCGATCCGCAGCGTGCGCGGCGAAGTTGCGGCGCTCGACGCCGCCATCACCCACGATGCGCCATTGCCACGGGTGAGCGCCGCGCAGCGCGATGCCGAAGCGCCGACGATTCCCGCCGTCGCTTCGATGCGGCGCGCCATCGAAGCGCTCGCCGATGCCACCCGCTCCAAGGCGGCGCAAGCAGCGACGCCGCCGTCGCCGCCGGCCCCGTTGCTGTCACCCGATGCCTTCTCCAACCCGCGCTACGCCCGCTTCGCATTGCGCACGCTGATGTCGGTCCTGATCTGCTATGTGTTCTACAACGCGGTGAACTGGCCCGGCATTCATACGATCATGCTGACCTGCCTTGTCGTCGCGCTGCCCAGTCTCGGCGCCTCGAGCCGGCACGGTCTGCTGCGGGTGAGCGGTGCACTGGTCGCCAGCGCGCTCGCGCTCTTCATGGTCGCCTTCGTGATTCCGCAACTGGAAAGCGTGACGGGCCTGCTGCTGATGAGCTTGCCGGTGATTGCGCTGGGGGCGTGGGTGTCGGCCGGTTCCGAGCGGATCAGCTACGCCGGCTTGCAGCTCATGTTCACGTTTTCGCTCGCCCTGCTGGAGCAGTTTGCGCCGCCGTCCGATCTCACCGAAATCCGCGACCGGCTGGTGGGGATTCTGCTGGGGGTCGGCGTTGCGACTTTTATCCAGATGTCGGTGTGGCCGGAAGGCGAGGCCGACGCGCTGCGCACGCAACTCGCCAAGGTGCTTCGTACGATCGCGGCTGTCGCTCGCGGCCATGCCCCGGCGGCCATGAGCGGCGCGCCCGCAGCGCCGGCGCAGCCCGCGTCGACGGCGTGGGCCATGCTGGCGGATTGCGAAGCGATGCTCGCGCGGGTCACGCTCGAACCGGACTGGCGTGAGGGCGAAACGGCCCGCATCACGCTCCTCGCGCAAACGGTGCTGGCGCAGAGCCGCTCGATCCTGCTGGCGAGCGACGTTTTCCACGACCGGACGATGTTCGAGGCCGGACGTACCGATGCATCCGGCACGGATGTGATGCAAGCCTGTGGGGCGCTGCAGCGCGAGCTTGGCGAGTCGCTCGAACAATACGCTCAGCAATTGTCGAGCGAACCGCCGCTTGCCACGCCGCCCGCGCCGCTGGATTCAACCAGGCTGGCGACGAGCGCGCGCGGCGGGGAGGGCAGCGCTGCGCTGCAGGAGTCGGCCACGCGTCTCAACACGGCGCTCACGGGCTTGCCGCAATGGTGGACCGCCGAACTCACGTCGACGCCGTCGAATGATTCCGCCCGGGCGGGGATAGCGTGATGCGCGACGATCATTTTTCGCAGACGCAGACCGCGCCTCGCCACGCCGCCCGTCCACCGTTGCCGCGCTTCGTGCGCCGCTGGCTGGCGCTGCTGCCGCTCTGTTCATGCCTCGCAGCCTGCGCGCTGATTCATCACGACAGCCCGCCGGCCGCTCTCATCGCACCGGAACAAATCCGTCTGGCCGACGACATCCATCTCGCCGGCGAAGGCTGGCCGTCGGCGCGCTGGTGGGAGGACTATCACGACCCGCAGCTCGACGCGTTGATCGACCGCGCGCTCAGTCATGCGCCGACGCTCGCCATCGCACGTGAGCACGTCTCGCAGGCGCACGCCCAGGTGGAACTGATCCGCGCGGGTTCGGACCTGCAGGTCTCGGCGCGCGGCGAGGCCGATCGCGAGCACGTGTCCGGCCATGGTTTCCTGAGCGCCTATGCGCAGCAGGATCCGGCGATCGGCGCCTACGGCCCGTGGTACTGGACCGGGCTGGTCGGCGTGGACGCCCACTACGATATCGACCTGTGGGGCAAGCAGCGCGATCTCGTGCGCGCGGCGCTCGGCGAACAGAACGCGCGTCGCGCCGAGGCGGCGCAGGCCGAGCTGGAAGTGTCGACGGGCGTTGCGCAGCTCTACTACCAGATCCAGATCGTCTATACGAGCCTCGGCCTGCTGCAGCAATTGCGCAGCGTCGACGCGTTCGAGCTGGACACGCGAAGCGCGCGGCACGAACGGGGGCTGGAGGCGCTGACGCAGTCGGCCGAGGCGCGCTCGCAACTTCTTGCGCTCGACCAGCAGATCGCCTCGGCACAGGAACAGATCGTGCAAACCCGCGAGGCGTTGCGCGCGCTGCTGGGCGCGGGCGCGGACGATCTGCCGGCCATCGTGCCGGTGGCGTTGCCGGCGCCCTCGGTCGGCCTGCCGTCCACACTGTCGTTCGAGCTGCTGAACCGCCGCCCGGACCTGCAGGCGCTGCGCTGGCTCGTCGCGGCATCGTTCGACCGCATCGACGCCGCCAAGGCCGCGTTCTACCCGAGCTTCGACATCACCGCGTTCTTCGGCTTCAACGCGCTGCGGATGCGCGATCTGTTCACGCATTCAGCCGAGCAGATCAACCTGATCCCGGGACTCTCTTTGCCGATCTTCGACGGCGGCCGTCTGAACGCGGGCCTGCATGGCGCACGGAGTGCCAGCAACACGCTCATCGAACAGTACAACGAAGCGGTGCTCGACGCGGTCCGCGATGTCGCGCAAACCGGCAGCCAGATCGACGATCTCGAGCATCGCGCGCAACTGCAGCGCGAGCGGATCGACGCCATCCGTTTCGCCAGCGAGAGCGCCGACGCGCAGTACCAGCGCGGTCTCGCCGACCGCAGCACAGCGATGCAGGCCAAGGCGCCGGTCATCGAAGGACAGATCGCGCTGCTGCAACTGAACGGCGATGAAATCGAAGCGGAAATCGTCCTGACGCGCACGCTGGGCGGCGGGTATCGCAGCGACGATTTGCCGGTACTGCCCGCGCAGCCGGCAAGTGCGACGCGCTAGCGCGCGAGTCCGCCCCCGTTCGGGGGATTGACCCGCGTGCTGCGCGCCTCTACCTTTTCCGGGAACCCGCCCAACAGGGAGGCAAGGTCATGGTGTCGCGAATCTGTCCGCTGCTTTCGGGCACCTTACCCATTGACACGGGGCCCTTGAATTTACGAGGCCGGCCGTGAACGAGCGCACCCACCTGATCGAGCTGACCGCCGAAATCGTGGCGAGCTTCGTCTCATGCAACCCGCTGCCGGCCGCCGACCTGCCGGCCTTCATTTCCAGTACCCATGCCGCCCTCGCGGCGCTGCGCGATCCGGGTGAGGAGGCCTGCTCGCCGGGCGAGGCGGCCGTCCCCATCGACGAATCGATCCATGACGACTACCTGGTCTGTCTCGAGGACGGCCGCAAACTGAAGTCGCTCAAGCGCCATCTGCAGCACCGCTACGGGATGACCCCCGAGCAGTATCGGGCGAAATGGGGGCTGCCCGCCGACTATCCGATGGTCGCGCCCGCCTACTCGGCGTTGCGCTCGACCATCGCGAAGAATCATCCCGCGGGGGCCGTCAAGCCGCGTCGTCCTGCGAAGTCTTGAGGGGAGGCGGGCCCGCGCTCGCGGGTGGCCGTTTCACCCATTGGAGGGATACCGGAGCAGTGGCCGTGTCGCGCATCATGCTCAGCAATGAAAACGGCCCGCGGGTCGGGCGCCGTGAAGCGGTCGGCGCCGCCGGCGTGCGGCGCATCGACACGGAGCGACACCATGTCCAGACAGTCACAGTACGCGGCGAGCCTTGGCCGGGCGGCATCTGCTGATGCCGGAAGTGGCCTGGGCGCATGTTTCACAACGAACTTCAGTGCGAGCGAACGTTCGATCGTAGGCGTAGAGGAGCGCTGGCGCTGTCCGCCGCTTTCCACGGTCGATGCAGCCACCACCGACCGCATCCTCGCCGGCAGTTGGAGCTGGAGTGAGGGCGGCGCCGCGCAGCGCGAAGTGTCGAGCGTGGGCGATGAGCGTTTCTATACGGTCGGCATCAGCCTGAGCGCGACCACGCTGAGGTTCCAGCACGACGGCCGGGTCCTCTGCGACGGTCCGGTGATGCCGGGTTCGATCCAGATCACCGCGCCGGGCGCCAGCGTCAAGGCCGTGTATGCAGCGCCGTGCCGCGTCATGCATCTGTTCGTCGCGCCGGACCTGGTGTCGCGGCGTTATGAGGAGGCCGAAGGGCAACTCGCGCGGCCCGATCTCGCGGACCACAGTCCGGGCATTTTTCGCGACATCGCGGTGGAACGGCTGGCGCTCGCGCTGCAGGACGCGAATCCGCTTGCCGACACCTTCGGCCGCATGTATGCGGACAGCGTGTGCGATGCGATCATGGCCCGATTGCTGGCCCGGGGCGCGGACGATATGTCGGCGCGCGCCATGGCCAAGGGTGCATCGCTGCCGAGGTGGCGTTTGCGCCGCGCGCTCGATTTCATGGAGGCCAATCTCGCCAACCCGATCGGCCTGGCCGAAGTGGCGGCCAGCACGGGGCTCACGCGTATGCATTTCGCCGCGCAGTTTCGCTCGACGACCGGTTATTCCCCACACGCTTACCTGCTAAGACGACGGCTCGAGCATGCGCAGATGCTGCTCAGCTCGTCGGAGTTCAGCGTGCTCAACGTCGCGCTCAGTTGCGGCTTCAGTTCGCACGCGCATTTCACGGCGGTCTTCAAGCGCATGATCGGCGAGCCGCCTAATGCCTGGCGCATGCGGATGCGAGGTGGCAGGCTGGCGAACGAGCCGCGCGGCGAGGCCGCCGCATGCGACGCCTCGTGACGGCGGCATGTCCGCAGACGAATAGCGCCGACACGCGTTCGTCCCAGCGCAGCTCGCGCGTCGATGCACCGTATAAGCGCCGTATAAACATCGTATAAGCCCCGTCACGACCGGACCATTACCGAAAAATAACCGAATCATCACGCTTCGCGACGGCGCCAGGTTTAGTCTGGGCGGCATCTTCCTTCGTCGAGCAGTTGCGACGACGGCGTGTTCCGATGGAGCCTCGCATGAACGATGTGGTTGCGCACGAAAGCTTTTCGAAATCTGCTCGAACGCCAAGCGGAGCGATGCCATACGCTGCGACCGAGACGGCCGCGCGGCATGCCATTTATCCGCCGGTGAGCATCCGCATCGGCGAGGCACGGCCAATGACACGGAACGGCGGCGTCCGTCCCGGCATCGGTTTTGCAAAACTCCGGCTCGATCTCGAACGGGCGTGGCAGGCCGTCATGCACCTCGAATGCCGCGAGGCGCTCGTCATCGCGGAGCTGATCGAACACCACGCGAACAGGCTGTCCCCCACAGTAGCGAAGACGTTGCGCTGCGAGCTTGCGGCGCTGCGCGCGGCGGCGCTCGTGTTGCAGGACGACGAGGCGGCTGCCTTACCCGCCGCATTGGCGGCACGCGGGCCTGGCGTCAGCGCGGTCACCGCGCACATCGCGTTGACGGTGTGCCGCAGCGTGTATTGGCGGCTCGGCGAGCTGGAGCGCTTCCACGCGGTGGAGCGCGTCAAGCTGGATACCCAGTTGGGCCGGCGGCAGGCGCTCGCCGCGCTGTTCGATCTGGCCTTGGACGCCGCCGTCGCGCTCGATCAAATGCGCTTCAGCGCGGCGCGTTTGCTGGCCGCACATGCGCTTGAGATTGGCCGCCGCTTTATCGGCAAGCAGGTTCCCGCGGACGCGTTTCCCGCCTGCATCGTTGCGCAGGTGCTCTACGAGCAAGGCCAGGTGGACGACGCTGAGGCGCTGATCGTCGCCCGGCTGGCCACGCTCCGCGAAAGCTGTACGGTCGAAAGTGCGTTGCGTGCGTATGGGCTGCTCACGCGTATCGCCGCGGGCCGGCGGCAACACGGCCGGGCGCTGGTGATTCTCAGCGAGGCCGAGGCGCTTGGCGCGCGGCGCGCCTGGCCGCGACTGCAGGCGGCGAGCCTCGCGCAGCAGATCGAGATCGAGGTGGGCCGTGGCCGCATCGAGCAGGCCGAAAGTGCGCTGCAGCGTCTCGCCGCACTTGTCGCACTTGCCGGCCTCGCCGATGAAGCGCGCGCCGCGAGCCGCAACGTGAGCTTCGAGATTGCGAGGTTTCACACCGTCGCCCGGGCGCGCGTTGCGCTGGCCTGCTCGCCGGCTGCCGTCGATATCGCAGCACTGCGCGAAGTGCATCGCGACACGGTATGGCGGGGCGGTCTCTATGCGGCGGTGCCGATTGCCCTGTTGCTCGTCGAGGCCTTGCTCGTGACCGGCCAACGCGGCGAAGCAGTCGAGGTGCTCGTCGGACTGCTGAGGCTCGCGCCCTCGGTCGGGCTGCATCAAACGCTGGTGGATTGCAGTGCGCGCGTCGCCGAACTGATCGAGGCGATCGTGCAACAACGCATCGTTGCGGTCAGCGATACCCGCGAACTGCTGCCGTATGCGGGCATGCTGCTGGTGCACCGGCAACGCGATGCGAGCGAAACCCATGAGCCGTTCGCGGCACGACGCCCGCACGCGGGTGCGGGACTCAGCGAGCGCGAGCGCCTGATCCTTGCGCTGATGGGGCGCGGGCTGTCCAACAAGCAGATCGCGGTCGAGCTGGGCATTGCTCCCGAAACGGTGAAATCGCACGCCAAGCATCTTTACGCCAAGCTGTCGGTCAGAAACCGGACCGAGGCGGTCACGCTCGCGAGCCGCCTCGATTTGCTCCGGATGCCGAGGAGTGTTGCTGCTTGAACCCTGACTTTCGCGTTCGCACCTTGCTGCAGTTTTCCGGCTTTCAGCTCGACCTGGCCAATCACTGCGTGTGGCGGCTGAGCCCGGTGCAATCCGCCACGCGCATCGACCTGCCGCCTAAAACCTTCGCAGTGTTGCGCCACCTGGTCGAACATCCGCAGCAATTGGTCTCATCCTATGCGCTGCTCGAAGCGGTATGGCCGCACGTGCATGTGCAGCCCGAAGTGCTCAAAGGACATGTGGCGGCGATCCGCCGCGCGCTTGGCGACGACGCGGACGCGCCGCGTTACGTCGCAACGATTCGCGGCCGGGGCTATCGCTTCATCGCCGCGGTCGATACGTTTGCAGCGGGCGGCCAGTCAGGCTTCTTCGCGCGCCGGGCGGAGCGTTTCGTGGGTCGCGCACCGGAACTCGACGCCTTGCTAGCAGCCCATCAGCGTGCTCGCGCCGGCACGCGGCAGATCGCGTTTATCGCCGGCGAGGCGGGGATCGGCAAGACGGCGCTCGTCGACGAGTTTCTCGCCGAGGTGTCACACGGCGACGCGCGCGTGCTGGGCGGCGGCTGCATCGAAGGCTACGGCGGCACCGAACCGTACTATCCGGTACTCGAAGCGCTGGGCCGTTTATGCCGCGGTGCGGGCGGCACCGAGGTCACGCAGGCGCTCATCGCGATCGCGCCCACCTGGGCCGTGTTGATGCCGGCTCATGTGCCGGCCTCCATCCGCGAGGCGTTGCTCGCGCAGACGCTCGGCGCCGGACGGCAGCGCATGATGCGCGAAATGTGCGATCTGCTGCAGGCGCTGGCGCGAGAACGCCCGTTGGTGCTCGTGCTGGACGACCTGCATTGGGCCGATTTCTCGACCATCGACATGCTGTCCGCGCTCGCACGGCTCGAAGGGTCGGTGCGGCTCATGCTGGTGGCGATTTACCGTGGCGAAGAGGCCGCGTCCCTGCAGCATCCGGTGATGAAGCTCAGTCATACGCTGTCGCTGCGCGGCGCGTGCGAGATGATCGCGCTGGCGCCGCTCAAACCCGATTCGATCGGCACGTGGCTCACGCATGGCGCGAGTCTGAACCCGCTCGACGAAGAGCTGGCGCATCTGCTCGCCGAACGCTCCGGCGGCAATCCGCTGTTCATGCAGGCCATGCTGGAGCATCTGCATGAGCAGGGATTGGTGGAGCCGACCTCCGACGGCTGGCATCAGCGCGCGCCGGCCGCGCAGTTGCGCGACGCGCTACCGCGCACGGTCGCCCAGGTCATCGAGATACGCATTCGGCGACTGGCGACCCGGGCACAGCGCGCGCTCGAAACGGCAAGCGTGGCGGGCTTGACGTTTGCCGCCACGACGACGGCCGAAGCCGCCGGGATGAGCGTCGAGGCGTTCGAAGATCTTTGCGATGGCCTGGCCCGGCGCGGCCAGTTCATTCGTCGTGCTGACATTCGGACCTTGCCCGACGGTTCGAGCCTGCAGTCGTTCCGGTTTGCGCATGCGCTGGTTCGCAGTGTCTTCTACGACCGTCAGGGCTTGACGCGGCGCTCGGCGTCGCACCGGCTGATCGGCGAGCGTCTCGAGCAACTGTTTGCGCCGGGGCAGCGCGGCAGTATCGCAGGGGAGCTGTGCTGGCATTTCGCGGACGCGCAGCAGTGGGAGAAGGCGCTCGACTATGTGCGGATCGCCTTGCAGACCGCGAAGGTGCGCTGTGCCTATCGCGAGGCCCTCGCGGCGCTCGATCAGGCCGACGCGCTACTCGCGCACTTGCCGGCGGACTTGCGCGCGCTGCGGCGCGTCGAGTTTGTCGAAACGCGCGCAGCGCTGCTCGCAGCCGCTCACGATCCGCTGGCGGTGAGCGCCTATCGGGCACTGCATGAGCAGGCTACGCAGCTCGGCAAGATCGAAGTGCAACTGCGCGCACTGCTTGGTCTCTCGTATGTTCTCAGCTGGAACGATCAGGTTCGCTCGGTGGCCTACCTCGACGATGCGCTCAGCTTGAGCGCGTCGCATCCGGACCGGCGCGTCAGCGCTTCGACGCAGATCGCATGTCACGTGCGGCGAATCTGGACGCAAGGCTGGAGCGCGGCCGACGCGCGCCATTGCATGGATGCGCTCGCCACCTTGCGCGAGGTAGGCGATCCGGTGTCCATCGCGAAAGCGCAACTGGAGCAGAGCATGCTGCAGATGGTGTCGACGCAGTACCGCGCCGCGCTGAACAACGTGCAAACGGGCTATCAGGTGCTGTACGACCATGCCGTGAGCCATCCGGGCTTCGACATCGCACGTGCGATGTGGATGATGCGGCTCGGCGTGCCATGGGCGCAGATGTCGCTAGGCGAGCTGGGCCGCGCGTTCGACGAATTCGATCGGGGCATCCGCGTCTTTCACGACAACGGCAACTACTTTGCGGCGCGCACCTTGCAGGTCTATCGCGGCTGGCTGCTGATCCATACGATGGACTTCGAGACCGTGATCGAACTGGACCGGCAATTCAGCGCGGCGGCGGACCGCCCTGGATCCGATGCCGAAGTGCGTGAGCGGGCTGCCTTGCTGCCGCCGCAGCAGCACGGCTGGACGGTTCTCGCCGGTCTCGCTCATGCAGGGCTAGGCGAAAGCACCGCGGCCGCAGCACGTTTCGCCGAAGCCGAACGGCTGATGGAGCACGAGCCGACCATGTTCGACTGGTACTGGCGGCTGGCGCTCGAATGGGGCTGCGCGGACCTCGCGATGGCGGGCGGCGACCACGAGGCCGCGCAGTATCGCGCTCGCCGCTTCCTCGCCGGCGCGCTCGCGACGGAGGAGCGCACCTGGCAGGCGCTGGCGTGGGACACGATGGCAAGAGCGTCGCTGCACGAAGGCGATCTGGAGCATGCCAGGCTGCATCTGGAGGCTGCGTTTGCGGCGACCGAAGGCTTCGAGACGCCGCTGGCGAACTGGCGTCTGCAGCGCACGGCGGCACAGTGGCATGAGGCGCGCGGCGATACGCAAGCCATGTCGGCGGCACGACAACGCTGCATCGAATTGCGCACCCGTCTTGCCGGTTCGACCTCACGGGATGCGGGCGATGGCATCGGCCGCCGTCTCGCGGACCTCGCGGATCTCGTGGACCTGACTCCCTGATTCCCCGATTGCGCGCTAGCCCTGAATCGCGGCTTCCAGCGTGTCGCGCAGGCGACTTCCGTTGGGCAAGCTGGCGGCAAGCGCAGCCTGTTTGCTCGCCGCGAGTTCGGCGTGACGGGCGGCCGTTGCCGCGTCGCCGCTCAGGCCATATGCCTCGCTCGCCGTGCGATGAATGCGCCAGTCCGCGAGCGGAGTCTGGAAATGCTGGGTGGCCGCCATGGCCTTGTCGATGCAATGCAGGGCGTCCGTCACGGCGCCAAGCTGCAGCGCGACGCGCGCCTGCACTTCCCACGACAAGCCATGCCACGTCCGCTCTTGCGTTGCGGTCGCGAGCTTGACCAGACGCGCGGCATGCGTCATCGCTTCGTCAAGCGCGCCCTCCGCGAGCGCAAGGTTCGCGAGTCCCCATTCGAGCGACACCCGCCAGTACCAGTCGAAAATCACCGGCTCGTTATCCATGCGCTGCATCACGTCGAGCAGATGAACGCGCGCCGTGCGGGTGTCGCCGAGGCCGAGGTAGGCCAGTCCCTTCAGCAGAATCCCGAGCCGCTGCTCCGCGGGAAGCGTGGAGCGGCGCGTGGCCGTCTCGCTCGGGATGTCTGCGAGCACCTGCGTGCAGGACTCGAGCATGGCGTCGAAGTCGAGCGCATGGAATTGCAGCCAGCAGCGGTACAGCGTGAGCGTATCGGCGCCGTACTGATTGCCGTTCGCCGCATACATGCCGATCACCCGGTCGAACGCCTGCTGTGCGTGGCCAAACTCGCCCAGGTACAGCAGCGTCCAGGGCACGCCGAGATTCACCATCCATGTGGCGCGCGCCATGTTGAACTCGGGCCGGTTCTCGTCGTTATCGACGAGGAACTGGTAGCTCGCGAGAATCGTGTCCTGAGCCTGCTGATAGCGCGCCGATACCATCAGCACCATGGCGTATTCGCACTGCGACCACGCGGTCGTGAACGGATCGGCGCCGCCGCGCAAGGCCTCGAGCGCCACCTCGCACTGGCGGATATCGTCGGCATTCCAGCCGCGGACCCACATTCTCCAGACGTAGCAACTGATGCGCGTGCGCGCCTGTTGCTGCGGATCGGTCTGCCGTTCGCTCAGCGCGAGCGCTTCGTCGATGATCCGGTTGCAGCGCAGTTGATCGCGCCAGCTATACGTGTAAGCGAGGCTCAGCAGCGCCCGGCTCTGGATGTCGATCAGGCCCAGTTGCGCGGCGCGCGCCGCCAGTTGCTCGCATGTCTCGCGCGCCCGCCGGTCGTGCGCCGCGGTAAAGATCGACGCACGCCCTTCAAGAAACTCCGCTTCCGCGGCCACACGTGCATCGTGCGGCAGATTGGCGGCCAGCATCATGGCGCGATCGAGCACGGCAAGGGCGTCGTTATAGGCGAGGCGTTTTTTCGCCGTCTGGATCGCGATGCGCAGATAGCCGAGCGCGCGCGACCATTGCCGCGCTGCCGCGAAATGCTGGGCCAGTTCGGCGGCGACGCTGCCGCGCGCTTCCGGCGCGCAGCGCGCTTCGAGCGCCTCGGCAATCCGCAGATGGGAATGCGCGGTGCGCAGCGCGCCCTGACGTTCATAGAACGTCTGCCGGTACATGGTGTGGCGGAACGCATAGGTGCGCGCCGCGTTCATGGGGTCGAGCGGCGCAGGCGCCTCACGTCGAATGAAGCTCTCCTGCCGGCACAGCGCTTCGCACACCTCCTCGACGCTTTCCTGGTTCAACTGCGCGGCGGCAGCCAGGGCGGTGGCGTCGAAGTTGAGCCCCGCCACGCTGGCGGCTTCGAGCACGCGTTGTTGATCGCCCGTCAGCCGTTGAATGCGATGCTCGATGACCTGGCTCAGCGTCAGCGGCACTTCGAGCCGCACTTCGGACGGCGACACATGCAGCTTCCAGCCCTCCGGCGTGGACCTGGCAATGCCTTGCGCGACCAGATGATCGAGCGTTGCCACCATGAAGAGCGGATTGCCGCCGGAGCGCTCGCATACGAGCTGCGCGAACTCGCTCTCGCGCGCGTGCTGCGTGCTGGCATTCAGGTATTCGGCGATCGCGTCTTCGGTCAGCGGCTCGAGCACGATGTCGTGGCAGAGCTTCTGCAAACCGAGGTCGCGGTTCAGGCGGCACAGCGGATGCTGCACGACTTCCGCATCCTCGGGCCGATAGGTGGCGACGACCATCAGGCGCGCATGGTTGCGATGACGGGCGAGGGCGGAGAGCATGTCGACCGTCGAATAATCCGACCAATGCAGGTCTTCGAAAACGAGCGCGAGCGGTCGTTGCGCCGAGAGTGCGGCGAAGAACTCGCAGATCTCGCGCAGCATGCGGCCACTGACCGCGCCGACCAACTGGCGTTGCAGTGCAGCGCGATGCCGCTCCGGCACCGAACCGGGAAGCTGCGCGGCCCAGGTCGGTGCGATCGAGATCAGGCTGCGCATGATGGGCGCGCCGGCGTCGCCCCGCACCAGTTGCGCGAGGGCTTCGAGCACGGGGTAGTACGGCTCGGTGCCGCCGTAGCCTTCCACGCAGCGTCCAAGCGAGGTCAGCACCTCGCCGCGACCGTCGAGGGATTCGAGGAACTGGTTGACGAGTGTGGTCTTGCCGATGCCCGGTTCGCCGGCGACGAACACAATGCGCGACTCGCCTGTGCTGGCCTCGTCGAATAGCGTTTTGAGCTTGTCTAGCTGAGACGTGCGTCCGACGAAGCTGCTGTGAGCGGGCGGCTCTACCTCGGTGGCATGCGTGGCATGGACGGGCGCCCGCGCGCGCAACGGCGCGATGAACCGGTAGCCGCGGCCGCGCTGCGTTTCGATGAACCTGGGGTTGGCGGGGTCGTCGCCGAGCGCGGCCCGGATCGACAGCATGTGCCCCTTCAGCACTTCCGGTTGTACCAGGACCTTTTGCCAAAGCGCGTCGAGGAACTCGTCGTGCGTCACAAGACGGCCGGCGTTGTCGACCAGATACTGAAGCATGTCATAGGCACGCGGCCTGAGATTGAGGCGGCGTTCGCCGTCGGATGTCGATTGCCAGACACATTGATTGGCCCGGTCTAGCCGGAATGGCGGGAAATCGCTCACGTTTGTCTCCGACCTCACGGCCCGTTCGTACTTGCAATCTAGCGGATTCTATACCGGCAATATGACCGCGAAAACCCACGATGTACCGGCATGACCGGGCGTCGTCCGGCAAGTCTTCGCCCCCGTTTGGGGGATAGGACGCCATGATGCCTTCGACAATAATGCTTTATGGCGATGACTTCCGGTCGCCCCAACCGAGGAGAAAACGAAATGCCTAAAGCGTTTTCAGTTCCTGTCACTCCGCAAGGTAAGTCGGCCCTGGCGACGTTGCCGCCGTGGCACTACTCGAGCGACTGTCTCGCCATCGAATACTGGGCCGATCCGAAAGCGATCGCCGCGCTTCTGCCGCCGGGCGTCACTGTGGACGAGCAATCCGCCGGGCGTGCCTTCTTCTGGTTTCTGGATTGGCAGTTCACAGGTTCCAATGACGAATTGACGGACCCCGCCCGCTATCAATACCGCGAGGCCTTCGTTCTGGTCGAGGCCGTCTTCGACGGTATGCCGGTCAACTACTGCCCGTACATCTTCGTCGATAACGACGCGGCCATCGCTCGCGGCTGGGCGCAGGGGTTCCCCAAGAAGCTCGCCAGCGTCTACCAGACCCGCAGTTTCTCCGCACCGAGTCTGGCCGCGGCGCCGCTGGCCAAAGGCAGCCGCTTCGGCGCCAGCGTATCCGCGCACGGCGAACGGCTGGCCACCGCCCGGATCCAGCTCGACGAACCTGTCGCAAACCCTGCGAGTGTTTTCAATCGGCCTACGACGATGCGCCGTTACTTTCCGCAACTCGCAGCGGGTCTTCAGGAGAAACCGCCGGTCGATGAACTCACCATGTCGCTTACGGACAATCTCGCGATCGTGGACGTCTGGACCGGCTCGGCGGAACTGAAGATTCCTGAAGTCGACGGCGAGGACATGCATCTGATTGCGCCACTGCGCGTCGGCCGCGGTTACCGGCTCGGCATGGCGTACTCCGTGACGGACCTGCGCATTCTCAAGAACTACGCCGCTTGAGGATGGGCGACGGCCCCCTCAGCGATCAGGGGGCGTTGGCTCGACCGTCTTCGCGAATGCCCGTCAAACGTCTCGTCTCTATAGGAGCCGCTCACCATGCCGCTCTACACCTTGATCACCCAGCATGGCGTACTCAGCAGCGAGGCCAGGTCGAAGCTCGCGGTCGAACTGACCGACCTGCATTCCGACTATTCCGGTGTGCCAAAGAATTGGGTGCATGTGGTCTTTCAGGAATATCCGCCCGGCAATGGCTTCACCTCCGGAGAAGCAGCGGCCACTGCCGCGCTGACGCTGCTGATCCGAACCGGCCGCTCGCCCGAGTATAAGCGCGGTTTGCTACAGCGTCTTTGGACGTTATTTCAGACCGCGACGGGCGCCCCCGATGACCAGATTGTGATCGGCATTCAGGAGGTGCCGCCCAGTCAGGCGATGGAGATGGGACAGATCATGCCGGAAGTCGCCGGCGAATAGAGGAGGGCAGGTGCAACGCCTGCCTTGGATGCGCGTGCCGCTCTGTTGACCGTATCGCGATGTCAGTTGGCTGTCCCGGCCCGGATTGGGTAGAGCCGTTGACAACGCCTGTGCGTGGGATCTCGCGACACGGATACGTTTATACTCACTTTCGATTCGAGTTCAAGGTCGCGCGCGATGCAGTTCGGATACGTCGCGGCGCGTACCGGCACGAGCTCGTCCGCGATCCGCTTATACGACGAGGCGCGAGGCTACGTCAAAGGGCCCTGACGCGGGCTATGAGGCGAAGCCCCTGCAAGCCGGTGTATCCATCATAAGGAAAACGAAGCCCGCGGCGATCCGAAATGCGCTGGCCGCCGCTTACCCCGTCAAGGCCGATACGAAGCGCGCCCGGCCGGACTGACTGGCCGGTTCGATACACGTCTGACACGACGATTCTTAGCCCAGGACAACCCATGAATCAGTTACCCCGACTCTTGCCTACCGCGGCGGCCGACGAAAGCTTCGGCGGCGTGACGTATCACATCGGCGGTGAGCTCGTGCCGGTTTTGTCGGTCGACGTATCGAACCAGCCGGTCTATTTCGAGCACCACATCCTGCTCTGGAAGAACTCGAACGTCCGCATCGGCATCCGGCCCGTCAAGGGCGCCGTCAAACGCATGCTCGCCGGCATGCAGGTGTTCGTCACCGAGGCGAGCGGCAACGGCATCATCGCATTCAGCCGCGACGGCGCCGGTCACGTGGTGCCGATTCATCTACGGGCGGGCGAGGAACTGCACGTGCGGGAGCATCAGTTCCTGGCCGCCACGGCAAATATCGAATACACCTTCGAGCGGCTCCGCGGCATCACAAACATGCTGTTCGGCCAGACCGGTTTCTTCGTCGACAAGTTTCGTGGCCACGGCGGCGAAGGCGTGCTCTGGCTGCATGGATACGGCAACGTCTTCGAGAAAGTGCTGGCTGCCGGAGAGACGATCGACGTCGAGCCGGGTGGATGGCTCTATAAGGATCCGCAGGTCCAGATGGACACAGTGGTTGACCGGCTTTCGAGCGGTCTCTTTGCGGCAGGGTTCAACTTTACGGTGAACCGGTTCACGGGTCCAGGGCGGGTGGGAATCCAGTCCATGTATGTGAACAACGCGACGAGCGACCGGTAGGGTCTTACCGTTACCGCTGCTCGATGCGCTCCCAACGGGATGACACTTGCCGCCCCGCTGTGAACGATCGACACGGCTATTCGGCTTCCCGACCGCTCTGGCGTGACACCAGATTCTCCGCGACGGACACGATCTGCTCCATGGCGGTATGCAGGTGTTCGCGCAGCAGGCGTGCGCCAAGGCGCGTATCGCCGGCACGCGACGCGTCGACGAGTTCGACGTGCTCGCGATGGGTATTCTCCCGAATCGGCACATTGACGACCTGGAAGCGAAAGAAGCGCTCGTTGCGGTCGTTCAGCCGCTTGAGCGTTTCGATGGCGAGGTTCAGGCCGGAGGGCAGATAGAGCGTTTCGTGAAAACGCCAGTTCAGCGGCCCCCACGTCGACTCCGTGGCGCGGTCCATCTGGTCCACGATGGCAAGCGCCGCATCCCGCGAGGCCTCAGTGGTGGCGGGGATCGCCCTGGAAAAAATCCAGGGTTCCAGGCGCAGCCGCATTTCAAAGGTTTCGCGAACCTCGTCGACCGAAATCCCGCATACGTAGGCCCCTTTGTGGGCAATCACCGTCACCAGCCCCTCGCCTTGCAGCCGCGTAATCGCTTCCCGCACCGGCACGCGGCTGACGCCGAGCTCCTCGGCCAGCGCTTCCTGTCTCAATGCTTCGCCTGAGCCAAGCTCGCCACGCAAGATTTTTCCCCTGATCGCTTCGAGGACCAGGTCGACGGTGGTCGAGCGGACGATTTTTCCTGGCCTCCTTGCTCCGTCGGGCACGGACGCCTGGTCGGACGGGAGTTCGGATGTGTTTGGGGAAGCGGACAGGGGGCGGTGCATAAGACGGTTTTCAAAAGTGGTATTACATCATGCCACAACTGGATGCTGTATCCATTCTCCCGTTCGCACCGAATCGCCGCCGGGGGCCCGTCCGCTCTCAATGGGCGGCTATCCGGGCGCTGCCGCCCGGCGGCCAAGGCCCCGAAAATATGCAAAAGGCACTTGACTGTCCAAATTGGACGCAGCATATTGGATACAATCTCCAGTGTGTGAGGTGAAATTTCGCACCTGGTCATGCAAACGCGTCGTGGGGAATTTATGCGCTGGAACAGGGTACTGAACGTGGTCAACTGCCACGCGGAGGGGGAAGTCGGCAACGTGGTGACGGGCGGTGTGTTCGACGTCCCGGGCAAGAGCATGTTCGACAAGATGATGTATCTCGAGGAGCACCTGGACGAACTACGCAAGATATGTCTGTTCGAACCGCGCGGATCGGCCAATCAAAGCGTCAATTTCATTCTGCCGCCAACCGATCCACGGGCGCAGATGGGCTACGTGATCGCGGAATCCACCGAATATCCCGCCATGTCGGGCTCGAATACGATCTGCGTGGCCACGGTCTTGCTGGAGACCGGCATTCTGCCGATGACCGAACCGGTGACGAACCTGGTTCTCGAGTCGCCGGCGGGTTTGATTGGCGTGCGCTGCGAGTGCAGCAACGGCAAGGTCACGAAAGTCCAGTTCACCAATCAGCCGGCCTTCGCCAATCATCTTGACCGGCACATCGAAGTGGAGGGTGTGGGTACCCTTCTGGTCGACGTCGGTTATGGCGGCATGACGTACGTGCTGGTCGACGCTCAGGCGCTGGGTTTCGGTATTACGCCCGACGAAGCACGCGAGCTTTGCGAGCTCGGTCAACGCATCAAGACAGCGGCCGCGGAGCAATTGCCGTCGCCGCATCCGCTCAATCCGCTCATCAAGGGCATTACGCAAACGGAATTCGTGCTGCCGCTGCGCCGCGAATCCGGTGTCCTCAAGTCTCGCAACACGGTCATCGTTTCGCCTGGCCGGTGCGACCGCTCGCCGTGCGGCACCGGAACGTCTGCGCGGCTTGCGGTGATGCACGCGAAAGGTCAGATCCAGGTCGGCGAGACCTTTGTGCATGAATCCATCATCGGCTCGCTGTTCGAAAGCCGGATCGAATCCGTTACCCAGGTGGGCCCGTATGCGGCCGTGGTGCCGGTCGTCGCCGGGCAGGCGTGGATCAGCGCCATCTCACAGGTAGGCGTCGATCCTAGCGACCGTTTCCCGACGGGATTCACCCTGTCCGACACCTGGCTTGAGGCCGTGGACGACAAGCTCATCAAATCCCGGCTTTAAGTGTAGGGCTGGGCAATGTCCGACCGAGGACATCATTCATTAAGGACTGGAAATTATGTGGAAAGGCGTTTATCCCGCGGTAACGACGAAGTTCAAGCCGGACGGCAGCCTCGATCACGATGAGATGGCGCGAAGCTTTTCCCTTCAGCTCGATGCAGGCTGCGACGGGCTGATTGTGTGCGGTTCGCTCGGCGAGGGGCCCATGTTGTCCCACGCCGAACGGATCGAAGTGCTCGATGTCGCGCTTGCCGTGGCCGGCACGAAGCCTGTCCTGATGACCGTGGCCGATGCGTCGACCCAGGCATCCTGCTCGCTGGCCCGCGCGGCGCAAAAGAGCGGTGCGGCAGGGCTGATGGTGGTGCCGAGCATGGTCTATCACACCGACGAGCGCGAAACCGTCGCTACGCTGAAGGCGGTTGCCGCTGCGGGCGACTTGCCGGTCATGATCTATTCGAACCGGCTCGCCTACCGTGTGGATGTCACACACTCAATGCTTGAAACGCTGGCTGGCGACGATCACTTCGTGGCGATCAAGGAGTCTTCCGACGATATCCGCCGCACCACTGAAATCCTCAATGCCTTCGGTGAACGCTACGACGTGCTGACCGGCGTCGACAACCTCGCATTCGAGGCATTGACGGTTGGTGCGCACGGATGGGTCGCGGGATTGTGCTGTGCGTTCCCGGCCGAAACGGTCGCGATCTACAAGCTCGTGAAGGCTGGCCGCTACGACGAGGCGCTCGTCATTTACCGCTGGTTCCGTCCGTTGCTCGACCTTGATGTCAGTACGTACCTCGTGCAGAACATCAAGCTCGTCGAAGCGATCGCCGCGGATTCGAACGACCGCGTGCGCATGCCGCGCATGGCGCACGAAGGCGAGCGGCGCAGTCAGATCGAAAGCCTGGTGAAGCGCTCGCTCGATACGCGTCCCGCCTTGCCGTCCGATCTTCATTTGTTATAAGCGCCCGCAGAGGCCGCCCCGAGGACTTCCATTCCATTATCCGTAGGATTTGACATGCGCTCGTTCAGAAAACTGGTTCTTATATGCGGTCTTTCGATCGTCCCGGGGTGGGTACTGGCGGATACGACCGTCACCATCGGCTTGTCCGGTCCGCTGACCGGCGGGGAAGCCGGTAGCGGCAAAGACAACGAAAACGGTGCACGGCTCGCGGTGCAGGACCTGAACGCGAAATCGTTCATGGTGAGCGGGCAGAAGGTGACCTTCAAACTCGATTCCGAGGACGATCAGGGCGACCCGAAAGTGGGCGTGCAGGTCGCCCAAAAGCTCGTGGATAGCGACGCAATCGCGATCCTTGGGCCGAACAACTCGGGCGTCGCGATTCCTGCCTCGCGCATCTTCAGCTCGGCGGGCGTCGCGATCTTGCCGGTCGCATCGAACCCGGCGCTGACGGCGCAAGGCTTTAACGATATCTTCCGGATCGGCGCGAGCGATGCGCAGTTGGGCGGCGCAATGGCGGACTTCGCGAAGAACGTGCTGAAGGCTCAACAGGTGGCGGTGGTAGACGATCGCACGGCATACGGTCAGGGCATCGCCGATCAGTTTCTCCAGGAGGCGAAGAAAATCGGCCTGAACGTGGTGGCGCAGGAATATACCAACTCGAAAGCGGTGGACTTCAAGGCGATCCTCTCGACGCTGAAAACGAAGAATCCCGATGCGGTCTTCTACGGCGGCTATTCCGCCCAGGCCGGTCCGATGTTGAAGCAGATGCACGAGATCGCCATGCGCTCGGCGCTCCTGGGCGGCGACGGAATCTGTTCCGTGGAATTGCAGCAACTGGCCGGCGATGTGTCGTCGGGCGTATTCTGCGCACAGGGCGGTTCCGCGCTCGACAAGACCGAGGCAGGGCGCGCGTTCATTCAGCGCTATAAGTCGACGTACCACATCGACATGCTGGTCTACGCGCCGAACTTCTACGACGGCGCCATGCTGATCGCCAAGGCCATGCAGGCGACCGGGACCACGACCGACCGCGCGAAGATTCGCGCCTATCTGGCCAACGTGGAATACGACGGCCTCGCCGGACACTATTCGTTCGACGCCAACGGCAATCTGAAGGGCGCGCCGACGACGATCTATACGTTCAGGAATAGCCAGTTGGTGCCTGATTGAGGTGAGGTGAGGTGAGGCCAGGCTCGTCGTGCGGCGCTGCGGTTTTCGCGCGCCCTTGGATCGACTTGACACGCAACGGGTCGTGGGGGAATACACTAGCGTTCCGCGGATTAGCGCCGCGCCTGGTCCCACGAAACCCGAGGGTGTCAATGAGAAATGGGGTGCAGCGATGAATCTACGTGACTTCAAGATCCACGTTCCGGACGATCAGATCGAAGATCTGAAGCTGCGTTTGCGTACAACGCGATTTCCTGCCTCCATCAATGCAGAGCAATGGGACGACGGGGCAAGCCTTGCTTTCATCCGGCGACTGACCGAGCATTGGCTGAACCAGTTCGACTGGCGCGTGCAGGAGGCACGGCTGAACCGTCTGCCGCAGTACCTGGCGACGGTAGACGGGCTCGATATTCATTTCGTCCATCAGACTGGCAAGGGGCCAGCGCCGATGCCGCTCGTCCTCACGCACGGGTGGCCCGGCTCCTTCGTCGAGATGGAGCGCATCATCCCGCTTCTCACCGACCCCGCAGCGCATGGTCATGATCCGGCCGATGCGTTCCATGTCGTCGTCCCTTCGTTGCCCGGTTTCGGCTTTTCTGCGGCTCCGACCAGCCCCGGTGTCAGCCCCTACCGCGTTGCCGGGTTGTGGCTCAAGTTGATGAACGGGCTCGGCTACGAGCGCTTCGGGGCGCAAGGCGGAGACATCGGCGCGGGTGTCTCGGCGTGGCTGGCACGTCGCTTCCCCGAGCAGATCATTGGCGCCCACATCAACTATATCCCCGGGAGTTTTCGGCCCCCATTGGGCGCCGGCCTGCCGCCGGTGACCGCGGACGAACAGACGTATCTGGACACCGTCGCCGCCTGGTCGAGCGCGGAGGGCGCCTATGCCGCCCAGCAGAGCACCAGGCCACAGACCTTGGCCTATGGGCTGACCGATTCTCCCGTGGGCCTCGCTGCCTGGATCGCGGAGAAGTTCCGCACGTGGAGCGATTGCGGCGGCGATGTCGAACGCGTCTTCACGATGGACGAACTGTTGACCGACATTTCGATCTACTGGTTCGGCCACATGCTCGACGCCTC
Organism: Paraburkholderia phenazinium; assembly: GCF_900142845.1. Classification (NCBI taxonomy): domain Bacteria; kingdom Pseudomonadati; phylum Pseudomonadota; class Betaproteobacteria; order Burkholderiales; family Burkholderiaceae; genus Paraburkholderia; species Paraburkholderia phenazinium. The sequence continues at coordinate 2,226,102 of NZ_FSRU01000001.1, read as the reverse complement.
GTTTCGTATCTACAAGGAAGGTCGGCTCCGCCCGCTGGCCTTCGAAACGTCCGAACGGGTTGCGACGCCGCTCGGCGTGGCGGTGTTTCCGCGCGAGTTGCCGATGCCCCCGCGTTCGTGGGTGGAGCGCGGCTTCAATGTGCAGCGATGGACCCTGATGCCGAAGGGTGGCCATTTCGCGGCCCTGGAGCAGCCGGAGTTGCTGGCCGAGGACATTCGCGCGTTCTTCCGTCCGCTGCGGCACGCGCTTCGGCCCCCGGCGAAAAGCGGCGGTTAAAGCAGCGGGAGTCAGTAGGTGTAAAGCCGGGTCGGGCCATAGTTGGGACTACAAAAACAGGAGAACATCGTGTCGGTCGAAATGATAGTGCCAATCAGCGAGTCGCTCGCTTTCCGGCATCTGTCAAAGATTCAGGAGGCGGTCGATGCAGTCGCTCCCTAAACGCGTCCTCGGGTCACTGGTTTTAAACAGTGGATGAGGCAATTGACGCATGAAGGACCGAGTATTGCGTCGGAAAATAAAACTGGCGAATCAACAGACTGCGTGACGGCTGTATTCGATCGCAGCTATTCGATTAAAAATACGTTTAATTTGAATATTGTTTTCAATAACCTATGCTGATCAGGCGGCGACGCTATTAGCTTGCTGCCCGCAAGAGAGGACGAAGAAATCTAATAATCAGCAGGGGAGAAATCGTGAAAAATTTTTGTTATGCTATTTGCGTAGCCATCGGCGCGCTGACTTTAACCGTCTGCGCCGCGGAATCCACAGCCATAACCAGCAACGCTGCGTCTTCTCCTCACACGGCGCAAGACATGGGCAATCTTTACTACGATACCGGCAAGGACTGCGGTGGTAACACGGCGCCGGCGTTTTTATGTTCTGGAATAATCATTCGCGAGACGGCACGGCCAGTAGCGGGACAAAGCTACTACTTCTGGCAGCCTTCGCCGTCGTCCTTGCATGAAGGCGCCGTGTCATTTTCGTACATCCGGCATGACGCCAGGTTCGATAAATTCAAAAGCAACGGTTCACATGGATATACGCTATACCCTCTGTTAGGAAAATACCGCTACAGCGGTTCAGACCGGAAGATAAAGCTCGATGTTTTATGCTCCTTCCCCTTGGACGGCTGGACTGATTACCGACAGAACGAAGGCTGCGGCCCGGACACGACGTATTTGAAGCAAAGTAGTCCGTGCCAGGGGCAGGGAATTACCACAGCGCAGCAGTGGTTGACCCAGTACAAAAGCGGCGACGGTGGGCTCAACCAATCTAATGGTCTCTATCAATGCGGATTCGACGTAAGCGAGGGCTCAAAATATGGGAATACTGCCCAGGCTTTTTACGCGACTATCCAGGCGCGGGACATGTTCAATGACGTTTCATTTCAGGAACAGGACGAATTACGATTGACCGTATGGACCACCGACGTTGATCCATCCGTGCTGCCCATACAATCCCTTTTCTATATCGTAGCCAACAGCAACGACGACGGCGGACAAGGACTCAAAGACGCGCAAGACGACCAGAGCGACTACTACAAAGTCACTAATGGTGGGTTTATCCCGATCATTCGAATTACTTTGCCGCAGTCGTCTTCCAGTGACTTTGACTTCCATTTCATTGCGAGCGATCAATTCGTGCCGATCCCCTCGAATTGAGTTCTCTTGGGGTCCCGTCGCGTCGATAGAATCGTTCGGCAAGCGTTGTTTGGTGGCGTGGGCTCCGGCGGGAAAGCGGACATTGCAACTTGGCCGCTACAGGATCAGGGCAATCCGACGATGGCCCAGTGAGATAAACCCACCGATCGTGGGTAAGATCGGGTGCAAAGATGCAGGTCCCACGGATCCGTGGTTTCCGACGATTCTTGACATTTCTCGCTCCATGAAGGATCATTCGATATAAATCGAATTGATTGTGATGGCTCGCTGCCTCGGTTTGAATGACTGTGGTACGCCGTTCGATTGCGCCTGGACCGTTCGGCAAGGAGGCGTGGCAATGCGAAATCACAAGCTCCGGCCTTCTATCGCTGTTCGCAACTATGACAGCATCAGGCCCCCTGTGATTGTTGATGTACAGATCGACGGTGTGGATTCCATTTTCATGCTGCAGGATCCCGATGAGATTTTTTCGTGCCTTTCGGCACCGCAGACGACGATATCTGCGAGCTGTCGTTCAGCAGCTACTCGGTGAAGACGGTTACCGGAACCTCGCCTTATATCGCCATTCCCATTTTCCGCCGCGTGCGTTCTGGCATACCTCTATCTACGTGCGCGCGGATCGAGGGATTAACACGTGGCGGCGCGTCGCGGATCGCGCTCGCGTCGCCACAGTAGGCGTTGTCTGCAAGTCTTCGCCAATGTATGACCGTGCTCGAATGGCAGGCCATTGATTTCGACGATCACTGATCGACCCGGGCTCCGACGGTTCCATGAGCCGCCGGAGCAGTCGTGTGGTTCTCTGCATGTCATTCGAGGTCGAGCCACGTGGCCGCGTTTTTCCATCGTAAGGCTTCCTGAACGGTGGCACTTAATCCGAGTGCGGCAACGCGCGCTGCGGGATCGGGGTCCATGATCGCGAACGGATAGTCGGTGCCGATCATCACGCGGTCTTCCCCTACTGTTTCGATGAGCGCACGAATAGCCGTCGTGCTGTAGAGCAGGTCGTCGTAATAGAGCGTCCGGGCTGCGTCGACCGGCGCCACTGGGATGGCCTCCCGGAATGCCTCCTGGGATTCCCACGAGAACTGCATGCGCGGTAGCAAGGTTTGGATGGCGCCGCCACCGTGGCTTAGCGCGATACGCAAGCGCGGAAGCCGCTGCAGCAGTCCTCCGGTAATCAGTGACGCGGCCGCGAGACCGATTTCACCCGGAAATCCGACGATCTGCTCCAGCGAAGGTGGTCCTACCAGCCGGTCCATGCCGGCCGGGCGCAACGGATGCACGAAGATCGCCGCGTCGCACGCCTCGGCGGCCTCGAAGAATGGCAAGAAACGTGGATCGCCGATCGGCACGCCGCCCACGTTGCTTCCGACCTCGATTCCGGCGAGCCCAAGCGTGCCGACGGCGAATTCGAGTTCGCGGATCGCGGCGTCGATGTCCTGCAGCGGCGCGGCGCCGAGGGCGCTGAAGCGGTTGGGCGCTCGAGTCACCATGTTCGCCAGCGTTTCATTCAGATAGCGCGCCAGCATTGCCCCGTCTGCAGGGTCGAGCCAGTACGACAGCAGTTCCGGCATGGGGGAAAGCACTTGCCGTCCGACGTCGAGCCGGTCCATGTCGCCGACTCGAACGTCGATGTCCCATGCCTGATTCGATACCGTTCGATAGACCTTAGACGAGACGACAACGTGTCGGTGACAAGGCTTAGCCTCGCGCATCGAAGGCCACGGCGCGTCTGGATAGCGGCCCACATAGGCCGGGAAATCATGAGGAACGACATGAGTATGGATGTCGATGCATCCGCAGTGGAATGACTGGAAAGGGGTGTTCATTCGGGTAATTCCTGGTCTGTTGGTGGGCGAAAATAAGTTGCAAAAGCAACTGTTGTGGAGTTTAATTCGATCACGGTTTGGTTGCTTTTGCAATAATTTTGGAGGTGACAGAATGACATCGACTTTCCGCGTCCTCGAGCCGCAGCCTGCATCGCCTGACTCAGACGTATTCGCGCGCCTGCTGGATGCCGCCGTAAAACTTCGACCGCGCCTCGCAGAGCGCGCGCGCCAGACTGAACTGGACCGTCGCGTTTCAGCAGACGTCACAAACCTGCTCAAGGAAGCCGGTCTCTACCGGGTGGTGCAGCCGCGGCGTTTTGGAGGGTATGAGCTGAGCCTGGAGGCGTTGCGCCGCCTGGCGTTCGAACTCGGTCAGGGATGTGCCTCGACCGGCTGGTGTTACGGACTGAGTGCTGCGGCGTCGTGGGTGGTCGGCATGTTTCCGGAACAGGCTCAACTCGATGTGTGGGGCGAGTCGCCGGATGCGCTGATTGCTTCCTGCATCGCGCCGACTGGCAAGGCCACACCGACCGAGGGTGGCTTTCGGCTGAAGGGCCGATGGAGCTTTGGCAGCAATAGCGATAACGCGCAGTGGCTGTCGCTCGGCGCGATGGTGGAGCAGGGCGAAGGGGCGCCGCCCCGCCCGATCTTCCTGCTGGTGCCGCAGGCGGACTACCGGATCGTTGACACGTGGTTCACGGTGGGTCTTGCGGGTACCGGCAGCAAGGACATCGCCATCGAAGAGGACGTGTTCGTCCCGGTGCATCGTACCGTGGCGTTTTCCGAGGTTCTTGAGCAGGAAGCACCGGGTGCAGATATCCACGATTCGGCGCTTTACCGGGTGCCTTTCCTGAGCGGCTTTCCGCCGTTGTTGGCCAACCCGGCAGTGGCGGCTCTGCGCGGCGCGCTTGATGAATTCATCGAGAGCATCGCCGCGCGGGCCACGCGCGGCGCGTTTGCGGGCGGCGGCGCTTCGATCGCCCAGTTCGGGCATGTCCAGTCGGCGGTCGCACAGGCTGAAGCAGCAGTCGACGCCGCACAGCTCATTCTGCAACGTGACCTGCAACAGGTCACCGAGTGGGTGGACGGCGGCGCAAAGTTGAGCAACGAGCAACGCATCAAGCTTCGGCGAGGTCACGCGTTCGCGGTGCGTCTGTGCGTCGAGGCGATCAACGCACTGTACGACGTCGTGGGCGGAACCGGCATCCAGTTGGACAGCGGTATCCAGCGCGCCTGGCGCGATATCAATGCAGTTGCGCACCACATCAGCGTCAACTGGCACGCGGTGTCCACGATGTACGGGCAGATGCGGCTCGGTCTGCCGCCGCGCGGTCAGTATTGAAGGAGAGGAAGTAATGGTCCGATACGGGAAGCTGGGGCGCGTGGAACTTAACGTGACCCATCTGGAAAAATCGCGCCGGTTCTATGAAGAGGTGGTGGGCCTCCAATACGTGGACACGGGCGCCGACGGCGAGATCCGACTGCGCTGCGATCACGACCACCATAACGTGGTGTTGCATGCGGCGTCGGAAGCAGGGCTTCGGTGTGCCGGTTTCATGCTGGAGGACGAGGCGCAGTTCGAGCCGTTGATTGAACGGCTTACGCGCGCAGGTCTAGAAGTGCACGAAACGGCGACGGAGAGTTGTCGGGAGCGGGCGCAGCTGCGCGCTGTACGTGTATTCGAACCGCTGGTCGGCGCAACGATAGAGTTCTACGTCCCGTTGCCAGACGCGGAGCGTCCATTCCAGCCGTCGGTCGCGCGCATCCAGCGGATCGGTCATGTCGTCTTCAACACCCCTGATGCGGCGCGCGCCATTGAATTCTGGCGCGACGTACTAAATTTCCGGGAGTCGGATTCGCTCGGCGAATTCGTCACCTTCATGCGTGTTTGGCCGAACCCCTATCACCACGGTATCGGTATCGCGCGCTTCGATCGTCACTGTTTGCACCACGTCAACTACATGGTGACGGAAATTGACGACATCGGTAAGGCGCTAACGCGCCTGAAGGCTGCGAACTCCGACGTGGTGTTTGGCCCTGGCCGGCATCCAGCTTCCGACAGCGTCTTTCTGTATTTCCTTGACCCCGATGGGTTAACGATGGAGTACAGCTTCGGGATGGAAACATTTGCTGAAGCGCATCCTCGTGAGCCACGGCGCATGGAGCCGTCTCCCAGCAATCTCGACTCCTGGGGTTCCGTGCGCGATCCGCGCTGTTTCACGGGTGCTGGCGCGAACGCCACGCCCGCTTTGACTGGACAAAAATCATGAGCGCAGTTTCTATCGATGGTCGCGAGCTCCGCAACGCACTCGGACGGTTTGCGACCGGTGTCTGCGTTGTCACGACGCGTACTGAGGACGGACGGCAGGCTGCACTGACTGTCAATTCGTTCTGCTCAGTTTCGCTCGATCCACCGCTGGTGGCGTGGTATCTGAATGACAGGTCGCCGAGCCTGCCGGTGTTCAGGGAATCGGGATATTTCGCCGTGCATGTTCTGGCCGCCGATCAGCAAGACCTCGCGACCCACTTCGCGAGGTTCGCGGAAGACAAGTTCGCGCCGTTCAGCGAACGCGTGCAGGCGGGGCTCGGCGACGTTCCGGTACTCGGCGACGTGCTGGCCTGCTTCGAATGCCGGACGTCGGGCATCGAACCTTACGGCGACCACGTCATGATTCTGGGCCACGTCGAGCGCTTCTCCTACGGCAGCGAATCGCCGCTGCTGTTCCATGCCGGCCGCTTCCTCGAGCACAGTGCCACCGCATGACGGCGAACCCCGATTCGCCACCCCGGATCGGTGGATACTCGAGGACAACAAAGACAATTGGAGATGATCGTGCATTGGATGTTCAAAAGCCGCTGGTGGATCGTGTTTGGTTCGCTCCTTGGACTGACGGTCGGTAACGTCACCGTCCTGCAGTTTTCGACATCGGTGCTGATGAAGCCCATCATGGCGGAGTTCGGCTGGAATCGCAGCGTCATGTCCGGCGCGGTCATGCTGGGGTCGATCTTCGCGGCGATTGCCACGCCCGTCGCTGGCAGACTGATCGATAGGCGTGGGATCAGGCGGGTCACACTGGTTGCCATTGCGTTCTTTGCGCTGGCCATCGCCGCCATGTCGCTGGCGCCGGCCATTCCCGCGGCGTTTCTGGCCATGTTCGCGGTGATGGGCCTGTTCAGCGGCGGGCAGGCACCGCTGCCTTATGCCAAGGCGATCGCCGCGGCATTCGATCGGCGGCGCGGCCTCGCAATGGGCATCGCCATGACGGGCGTAGGCCTGGGTGCGGCACTCGTGCCCCGGCTCACGCAACTGTATCTCGACAGGCTCGGATGGCGAGGCGCGTACGTAGCGATCGGCTTGACCGTGTTCGTCATCGCGTTTCTCGCAGTCGGGCTGTTCATCCGTGATCCAGTTGGCGCGCCTCGGATCGCGGAAGCGCACATGCGCGGTCCCGGCTTGCCAGGGCTCGAAGCGGGTGAGGCCGTGCGCAGCCGGGATTTCTGGAAGCTTGCGGTGGTGTTCCTGTGCATTCCAATCGTTGTCAACGGCACCGTTGTGCACCTTGTGCCGTTGCTGACTGACCGCGGCATTCCGGCGAGCCAGGCGGTAGCCGTGTTTTCGGGCATGGGGGCGTCGTTGATCGCAGGGCGCTTGTTGTGCGGTTTTCTGCTCGACCGGTTTTTCGGTCCCCACGTTGCGATCGCGTTCGTGATCCTGCCGGCCATAGGTGTGATTGCACTACTGGCCAGTGCCGACGTATCGCTCACGACAATCGGTGCAGTGCTGGTCGGCCTCGGCATGGGCGCGGAGGTCGATCTCATCGCGTATCTGCAGAGTCGATATTTCGGCCTGCGCGCGTTTGGACAGATCTACGGCTATCTGTTCGCAGTCTTCACGGTCGGTACCGGACTCGGGCCCTTCGTGATGGGAGCTGCCTACGATGCCACGGGTTCCTACCGCCCCGCGCTGATAGCGTTCGTGGCTGTGCTCACCTGCGCCGGATGGCTGCTGCTGAGACTGCCGCGCAGTTATCCGTATCCCGTTCAGGCTCCTGCACACGGCGACGCATCAGAAGATCCGCCGCGTACGAGCCTGGCCTAATTCACTTCCTTTTGACATCCATGAAACTCGTTACTTACCAGCACCACGCAAACATTTCGATCGGCAAGGTGGAGGGCGATCTTGTGATTGACCTGCCATGCAACGATCCGACCTTGCCGGCCACCATGAAGGAATTACTGGAGGCCGGTCCAGAAGCAATCGCGCGTGCGCGCGCCGTGTTGCCCGGGCACTCCGTTGCGCTGTCGGACGTCACGCTGCTTGCTCCGCTGCCGAATCCGTCGAAATACCTCGCAATCGGCATGAATTATCGGAAGCACGTGGCAGAGGCGGCCAAGGTCGGAGTGCAGACCCCGCCCACCCAGGTCTGGTTCAACAAACAGGTTTCCTGTATCAACGGCCCGTTCGGCGATGTGCACCTTCCGGCAGTATCGAATCAGCTCGATTACGAAGTCGAACTGTGCGTGGTCATCGGCCAGCGCTGCCGGCACGTGAGCCGCGAAGCAGCGAGCTCGGTTATCGCGGGCTTTATGGTGTGCAACGACGTGTCGGTGCGCGACTGGCAGCTCGCCACGCAGACCATGACGATTGGTAAGTCGTTCGATACCTGCGGACCCATCGGTCCATGGATCGTTACCCCTGACGAGCTCGGCGACCCACACGCCTTGCGTTTGCGGATGTGGGTAAACGGCGAACTGCGTCAAGACGATATGACCGGCGCGATGATTCACGACATCTACAACCAGATTGCTCACCTGTCCACCGCCTTTACGCTCGAACCGGGCGACTTGCTGGCAACGGGTACACCGTCGGGCGTAGGCGTCGCGATGAGCCCTCCCGTGTACTTAAGAGCAGGGGATGTGATGCGGGCCGAAATAGAAGGGATTGGTGCAATTGAGAATCGGATCGTTGCCGAACCGGTGTGATGCAAGCGGGCGCCGTGAATCGGTAGAGGTTGGCACATGCATGGGGTGGTTTCCGGCGCATGGGAGCACGGTGGGTATGCCGGTGCTGGTCGGAGCCGTGTTCTCGCGGTGAAAAATCAACCGATCCGGTGATGGTCCGCCAGCGGTGGATTCGGAACGTGAAGGGCAGCCGGGTGGAGGCTGGATTCAAGAATGGAGACGCGAAAGTGAGTTTTGAAATACTACTGAAGCCAAGCGGAAATCGCTATGTTGTCGAAGAGGGCGAAACGGTATTGGCGGCAGCCATGAAGGCCGGTCTTTTCGTTCCTTATAGCTGCCGCTCGGGCGCTTGTAGCGCGTGCAAGGGGCGCGTCGTGGAGGGGCGCGTCGAGCACGGTCATGTACTCGAACGAGCCTTACCACCGAAGGAGCGAGAGGACGGCTACGCATTGCTATGCTCCGCGAAGCCGCTTTCCGATTTGACCATCGAGGTGGAGGAGTTAACCGGCCTCGATGTCGTCAAGGCTTCGACCTACCCCTGCCGGGTGACTGACATCGCGAGACCCGCGCCCGATGTTGCCGTTCTGAGGTTGCGACTTCCGCTGAACGAGAACTTCTTCTTCCGCGCCGGTCAGTATATAGACGTACTGTTGCCGGACGGCGTGCGCCGCAGTTACTCGATTGCTGTGCCGCCCGATCCGGTGTCGCTGACGCATATCGAGTTGCATATTCGCCATCACCCGGGCGGCCGCTTCACCGAGCACGTATTCGCGAAGCTTGCCCCGCGGGAGATGCTTCGCTTCGAAGGACCTTTCGGTTCATTCTTCCTGCGTGAGACTACCGAGAAGCCCGCGATCCTGCTCGCGGGTGGTACCGGCTTCGCACCTGTAAAAGCCATTGTCGAGTATGCACTGCAACGCGGGAGCGCTCGTGAACTCCACATCTACTGGGGTGGCCGCCGGCGGCGCGACCTGTATCTGGCCGACCTGCCACGCAAATGGGCGGAGGATCATCCGAACATCCATTTCGTGCCGGTGCTGTCCGAACCGGAAATGGATTGCGACTGGACCGGGCGCACGGGCTGGGTTCACCAGGCGGTGGTCGACGATTTTCCGGATCTTTCGGGATATGAGGTCTATGCGTGCGGCGCGCCGGCGATGGTCAACGCAGCACGAGAAGACTTCACGAGCACGTGCGGTCTTCCAGCGGCGGCTTTCCATGCCGACGCGTTCCTGACGCAGGCGGAGACCGCTGCGTAAGGCCACGCAATCGCCGACCGATACACCAGCCGTACCTAACACAATGGAGGCATCTTATGACGCTCGAAATCCCTGGCGACGCCGTTGTACCGTTGAAAAACAGCAGCGCGATCAATCGACCCTACGTGCTCGGACACGGCACGTTGGAGTGCCGCGACATTGCAGAAACGCGGCGCTTCTACGAAGAGTTCCTTGGCCTTGAAACCGTCCGCCATGCGGCCCCCGCGTTCGCGTTTCGGCTGGGTTTGAAGTTCCATGTGTTCTGCGTCGAAGTGGGCGACAAGATTCACGACGTCTCGTTCCTGACCCACTGGGGACTCGACGTGCGTACTCGGGAAGAAGTCGACGCCGCGCATCGTGCAGCACATGAGTTCAAGGACCACTACAAGATTCGCCAGATCACCGAGACGACGCTGCAACACGGTGTGTACTCGTTCTATCTTCAGGACCTCGACTACAACTGGTGGGAATTTCAGTATTACGACGGCTTCCAGAACGAAGATGTTTTCGACTTCGGCGATCGCTTTTAAGCGATAGGACAATTCGACATGAACGACCATTACCATCTGCTGAGTTTCAACGACGAAGGGCGAGCGCGTGCCGGCCTGCTGGTTGGTGAGCGTGTTTATCCGTATGGTCCGCAGCTTGGCGAGTTGCTGCAGCTTGACATGCATGACCTGACGGTCACTGAACTTATCGGCCGGTGGGACGGATTTGGTCCGCAATTGCGCGAGGCAGCCGCTCGCATTTTCGCATCGACGACATCGCTGCCGGGCTTCGCGCTCGATGCGGTAAAGCTGCTGGCGCCGCTGCTACCCGGGACCATCTACGGCGCGGGCGCGAATTACTATGATCACGTCGCGGAGATGGACCGCGCGTTCAATATGCCACCGTCACCCGATCCGCACACGGTTTCGGGAGCGCCGTGGCATTTTATCAAGGCTCCCTCACGCTCGGTGGTTGTTGGTACCGGGGAACACGTGACCCTGCCGCCTTATAGCCGCTGCGTCGATTGGGAGGCGGAGCTCGCGGTGGTAATTGGACGTCCGGCACGCAATGTCGCAGTCGAGGATGCGCTGTCGTACGTTGCCGGGTACACCGTGGCCAACGATCTCTCCCTGCGAGATGTATTCGTACGCGACTACATTGGCGTGCATTCACCGTTCCACTTTGACTGGATCTCCCAGAAGTGTTGGGAAGGAAGTTGTCCGCTTGGACCTTGGATCACGCCTGCACAAGACATTCGGGATGTTCAGTCACTTGGAATCCGTCTTTGGCGTAACGGCGAGCTGCGTCAGGATTCGAGTACCGCCGAGATGATTTTCAGCGTGGCCGAACAGCTTGCCTTCCTGAGCAGTCGCGTCACGCTGTACCCGGGCGACGTGATTCTGTCGGGCACGCCGGCGGGCGTCGGTATGCCACACAACCAGTTCATCGAGCCCGGCGATGAGATGGAGGTCTGGGTCGAAGGCATTGGCACGCTCAAGAGCACGTTCGTGACCCACGACGCCACAAGAAGGGATAGCTAAAGGAGGGGAGGCAAAGGGGGCCTCGGCTCTCCGCCGTCCAAGGGCCCCGGGTTATGCAACGGTCCCCTTTGCCTACTGAGCACCGAGCCAGTTTCGCATGAACCAGGTTGGTGATAGAAAGCCGAGCGACGAATGACGACGAGGGCGGCCATAAAACACTTCAATGTATTCGAACAAGTCCGCAACGGATTCTCGATGCGTGCGATAGCTTGTGCCATGCACCCTCTCGTTCTTCTGGCGGCTGAAGAAGATTTCCGTCGACGCATTTTCCCAGCAACTCGTGCGGCTCACCGGGCAACGCATGCCGGAGGCTTCCAGTTTGCGCCAGAATTCATGACTGGAGGTCTGGCTACCATGGTCCAAAAGTTAAAGCACGACCGTCGCGGGCCTTGCCGGCTGGAAAACCGCGCGAGCGACTCTCCCCAGTCATTGCGCAGTTGGGAGAGCTCGATCTGTTCCAGTGTGAGCACCATCGCGCCCTGAACCGTGGCCTGGGCGATTGCCGAAAACCGTCGCTATAGGTTCACGTCCAAGCGTCGTGCAACAGCAACATGGAGATGCGAACGGACGTGTGGAGGTCGATCGCGATGACATAGGTTCAGATCGGATTATCGTACCTGTTCGAGACTTATAAAATAAGTCATCCTAAATATAATAATTAGATTGTAGACGAGCGTTTCCCCGGCTTCTTATAACCAGGCATTGCGCCACAAAATTGGAGATTTAATCGTCATGAAAATCAAATGGAGCGCGGCATTGCTCGTCGCAGTGTCGGGATTCACGTATGCCCAAAGCAGTGTCACGCTATATGGAATCGTCGATACAGGGCTGTCGTACTACAACCACGCAACAGCCCACGGTGGATCGGAAATTGGGGTGCCTACTCTGACTGGTGAAGTACCGTCACGCTGGGGCTTGAGGGGCGTCGAGGACCTCGGCGGTGGCTACAAGACATTCTTTGTTCTGGAGAGCGGCTTTCAGCCGGGCACCGGTTCGCTGAACTATGGCGGGCGCCTCTTCAGCCGTCAGGCGAATGTTGGCGTGAGCAGCGACTATGGCTCACTCACGCTCGGCCGGCAAATGAACATGACGATGTACGCGCTGGCCAACGCGGACGTGATCGGCCCTTCGATTCATTCGATGGCCAGCTTCGACCCGTATCTGCCGAACTCGCGCAGCGACAATGCGGTTGGCTACCTTGGAAAATTCAGTGGCTTCACCCTTGGCGGAACCTACAGTTTTGGCCGTGACGCGGCCGGCCCTGCGGGCCCCGCGGCGACTAACTGCGGAGGACAGGTGCCGGGCGACTTCGTTGCGTGCCGGCAATACACTGCGCTGCTTGCCTATGATTCAGCGAGCTTCGGTGCAGCGGCATCCTACGATGTGATGCGTGGTGGTGCAGGCGCGTCGGCGCCCCTGAACAACAGCGCATACACCGATACGCACAACATCGTCGATGGCTACGTGAATTTAGGTCCAACCAAGATCGGTGTCGGCTGGGTTAGAAACAACGTGGCAGCCGCGACTCATTTGCAGACAGACATTTTCTTCGCGGGGGTAACGTACTATCTCACGCCAGCGCTTTCCTTCGACGCCGAGGGCGTGCGTGATCTGCAACGCGGACATGCGGGAACGAACGACTCGAGCGCGACGCTACTGGTCGGACGCGTAAATTACCAGCTATCGAAGCGCACGGAGGTCTACACGTCGATTGGGTACATGTTCAACAGTGCGCTGGCTGCCAACCCGGTTGCAGCCGGCGGCACTGTCGAAACTGGCGCGGATCAGCTTGGGGTCATGATCGGTCTGCAGCAGAAGTTCTGATACATCGTAACGAAGCGGGAGTGTGTACTATGTGTTTTTATAAATAGGATTACTAATGAGTTTTGACTTTGAGCATCTGGTATAGGTGACTGTGGAGCGTCACGCTTGCGTCCGCAACCAGACATTGCGGACGCAAGCCTTGATCGATGACGAGTGTGACTTTTCTGCCACTTCGAATGACCCGTTACACCAACGGGAAACGCCGGTTTGACCCGGCAGTTAAGGGGGGATGTGTCCAGCGCGGCGAACAAGCTCGAGGTATCTTCGCATCTGTACTCGAAGTCGTGACTTCTCCGTCGCGATCGACGCATAGTGCAAGGTACATTCGCTTCGATAACGCGGGAAGGTTTGCTGACTATGTATATAGGCTACTGCGGCGCGCGCTTGACCTGGAATTCCGGACGGCCGACGGGCGCAATCAATCGGACGATGCGTCACGCGTTTCGCGTCGGCGCATACGTCGCGCCAATGTGAGCTTGCGGCTGATCGCGGGCACGTCTTCGCAACCGTCGACAAGGTTTGAATAGACCATCCGAAGGGTTTTGAGCGTGATTTCCAGTTCGCGGGCCGATACGCCCTTAACTGACATCCGTTCGATTTCCCACGCGCGCGGAGATAGTTCATTCACGATCGCAATCCCTTTGGGCGTCAGGGATAAGTGAAGGTTACGACGATCGGAGGGAGACGCACTGCGGTGGATATATCCTTTGGACTCGAGGGCCCCAACGGCACGCGACAAATACGATAATTCGGAACCTGTGTGACTTGCGAGGTCCGACAAACTCTGGTGATCTTCGTGACGGAGCGCTGCAAGTACCCGCCAACCCTGAAGGTTGATGTCGTAGGGTTTAAGATCGTCGCCGAAGCGTGCCGCGATAATGCTCGCCGCGCGATTGAGCAGATATCCGACGGAATTGTCGAGGTCGTGATCGGGGCGTTCCGTGGGCAGCGGCTGCGTGCGGGTGTGGCGCGCGGGAAGCGCGTGTTGCTGGCGTGTGGTGGAGTCGGAAGTGGTCATGAACGGGGTTCGTCACTTGGGGGGCACCTAAATGATAGCTTAAGCAACCAGATAGAAGGATGTAGCGCGCTCGAATTGTTGCGAAAATTGTGGAGGGAGCTGGGGCGTGTCCCCAACAAGCCGGACATGCGAAACGCGAATCAGATTTGGAGCTAACCAATGAATGTCGGTAACGACACCAATTGACTGTTCTTTTACAGATATCAGTCCGCGGATGGACGATTTCTCGTTCCCCGTCTCCCACCGCCCTTGTGCCTCACTTCCTGTCTTATCTCGCTTGTCGACGTCAGCAGGCCCATTGGCGCCTCACAGCTAGCGACAAGCAGAAAGAGGGCCGCCGTCAATTACCCACTAACAACCCGAACGGAGCGACTACCATGCCCCCTGACGCGGCGACAATCACCTCGACCGACCGGCCAGCAAGTTCGTCGGTAATCCGGACGTCCTGCTTGACGTCATGTCGCTAGAGTTGTGGTCGAGTTGGCCGCCCGTCGACAGGCCTAGCCCGCTCCTTTCGCCGACGTTGCCCGCCAACCCGAGCGTGAGATTCGCTATTGGCGCGCGGGAGTGCTCGCGGCACATGTCCGAGTTACCTGGGTAGCCGCCTGTCGCAATCACGACGCCCCGGTGAGAGCGAACGTGCATCTGCCTTTGCATGGAAGTCTCGCCTGGGCTGAAGTGCGCCCGCACGAGATGCGATGGTGGATCCAGAACCCCGACGTGACGATGTTTCCAACCCGCTGAACTGCCAAAACCGGTTCATAGCGGTTGTTTTCGGATAACGAGGGATGGCCCATGCAGGTACCAATCTGTGGGGAACCTCGCTCGGGTCCAACCAAGGTAGCCGCAGCCGGGCGGCCCGGCGGATCTTCCCTGCGTCAGCGGCCATTGGCGAGCGGGTTCATGTCTATACCGATCTGCGTATCCTTGTTGCCGGACCGAGCCAACACGTGTGTCGGGCTGTACGTCCTTGTGACCTTCGCGGTCTGACTTTGCCGGGCAGCACGATGAAGTAGTCGTCGTGAGGTATGCTCCTTCTTGCGACGGATCATTTGCAAAACGATGATGCCGATTGATATCGATCTATGTCGAATAATGTTTCGCAGTATGAGAGAGGTCAAGGGTTCCTTTGGCAGGCGCTCTTTGACTGTTGTTTGCGCGACCCGGATTCCCTATCCGGGCAACCTCCACATTAAGGGATCAGTGCATGCCTAAGTCAAACTCCACCACGGTCAAAGCTGCCACGAATGCTCGCGCGCTACCGCGCGAGCCAGCCGCGACGCACCCTCTTGAGCTATTTGATGACCATGGCAGGACTATCCCGTGGATGGCGCGAACGGTGCATAGGCTCTATGACGCTCAGGCGCAAAAGATTCTCGATAGGGAGGAGCTTCCGATCGCGTATTGGTATTACCTTCGCGTACTCGCCGAGCGCGGTGCACTGAATCAGCTTGAATTGAGCAAACGGGTCGGCATTGCTTCGACGACCGCCGTGCCTGCGCTCGATAGCCTCGAAAAGCGTGGTCTGGTACAGCGAACCCGAGACCCGAACGATCGACGGAAGTACTTTGTTAATCTGAAAGATGAGGGCAGGCGGCTGGTTGATGAAATGCTTCCCGCGCTCGTCGAAACGATTTCGGCGTCACTTGAGGGGGTCACTCAGAAGGATCTCCGCATTTTCTGGAAGGTCATGCACCAGATTGAAGTGAATCTTATCGGGATGTCACAGGACAATGATGTTTTGGACTGACAACCAGCCCATGCATCTCCACCCAATCAAGAGCGATGATCGGACGTTCGACGCACCGCGAGCGCGACACCTCTTCTGCTTACTCAGACAAAAAGTCGTTTAAAAGTAATGCGCGGCGCCGAAATAATGCCTTGCTGATTGGGGCCCGCCAGCGGAGGCGAGTCCGCCGTTTCGATGGGAACGCCCGCGCTTTTGCCGTTAGACATGGGCGGTCGAAAAGCCTTCGTATTGGGCCGCGGAAGCCGCCTGGCTAGTCCAGAGTATTTCCATTCGACATCGCAATGAGGTCTGCATCGATCTGATGCAAAACCTTCCGGAAGACGAGCATATCTTGTCGGCCCCGTCGAACGACGCGGAAATCATCTTGACGACATCCGGTAACAATTGGTTGCCCAGGCATCTGCCATCATCGGTGAGGATTACGTAGTACTTTCGCCTATCCTTCTGATCGCGAGTTCGCTTCAACAAACATTCTCACGTAGAGCTCTTTGCGCCTGGTCTTCGTAGAGGCGATACAGGGTTCGCGTCATCCAGGCGACCGATCGGCCCCGGTCGTCGAAGACCGCTGTCGGCTCCTTTCCCTCTGTATGGCGAACCAGCTCAAGGGTATCCTGGATCACACCGATTGCAGTCGAGTCGGACGGAGTCATTCGCAGCGTCGTATTAGTGAATTCCCCAGCGGTCTTGACTTTGTTGGATTCAAAGAACATGATTCGATATAAATCCATCTGTCATAAGATTATCGCACCAAAACCGATGAGATCAGTGGCGCGACTGGGAGCGCATCGATGCATCGGACGACATACCGAATCGTCAGTCCAAGTCATAGCGATGCGCGAACGTTCAATATGGCGCCGGCTTCTCCCTGGACACCCGTTGCCCGTGAGTTTGCCGCGGGTTCGCAATGTGTCGAACCATCATTCACAACCGACGTCGGTAATCAGCGCCTGCGCGGCAGGTCGTGCAGGCGTGTAGTTGACGACGCTCGCCACCATGATGGGTTTGCACATTCGCATCGGGACGGAGGACATGATATTCCGGTGGCGCCGGTCAAGTCGTCATTTGAGTAGACTTCCAGTTCAACCGCCAGCGAAATTGCATGACGACAACCAAAGCCACCTGGCGGACTCAAAGCGGGACGTCGTGAGTGGCATGCACGGTATGCTCCCGCACAGGTGGTAGGGCAAAGAAAGCGGCGGCGCTCGAGAGCGAAGGAGATTGACAAATGAGTGATGACTTGCACGGTGGAGAGCATCCTGTGCAACTATGGACTCGGGACGGGTTCCAAGGCGCGGCATCGGTCGTGACTCGGTCGACCTACGGCCCGGACTACCTTTCTGTAGAAGGTCCGCACGCACCGCGAAGAGCCGTCCTCGATCGATTGACACCCGCGGATCAGCACGACGCCGAAGCGTTCCCGACAACGGTGGCGACATCCAGACTCGGTGTCAAACTGGTCGTATCCGGCCGGCGCAAGCCCATGCCGTATGTGCTTCGAAATGTCGAAGCGGACGAAATGCATTTCATTCAGTCGGGTACGGTGAAGTTCGAAACAGAGGTCGGTAGTCTCACGGCCGTGGAGGGCGACTTCGTCTGCATTCCGCGGGCTATCGCGTATCGATACGCGCCGACGGGCGATAGCATGTGCAGCATCATTGTCGAAAGTCCTTCGGCGCTGAAACTTGCGCCCCCATCACCGATTGGCTTGCTCAATGTCGCGCGGGACGTAAAGTATGCCGAGATTGATCCCGCCATCCCCGTCGGCGGTCCGACGAGACTCGTGTTGAAGGGGTTCGATACGGAGAACACCGTGTTTTCGATGCCGCACGACCCGCTTTCTCTCGGCGTGCGGTTGTCGACATCCGTTCCTGTGTGGAAGTTGAACCTGGCCAACATTCAACTTCACACGTATTTACCCAATGGCGGGCCACCCAGTCAGTTTCTGTCTTCGAGCACGGGCGACATCCTGATGTTCAATTTGAGCGCACGTCTTGGTGAGCGACCACCAGTTCACATCAATGCCGATTTTGACGAGGTGATCTGTTATGTACGGGGCCCTGGCGTCTGGGGAGGGTGTTCTGAGCCCGGCACGTTAACCTGGGTGCCGAAAGGCGTCATCCACCACGGGCCGTCCGAGAACGTTCCGGAAGGCTATCAGGCGTGGCTGATGGAAACGCGCGCAACGCTTCGTTGGACACCCGAGGCGATCGCCGCTTCAGAGTTGATGGAAACCGGCGAGTACCGACCGCACCCGAGCGTGAACAAACGATAGGAGTGGCTACGCTTCGACTGACTCAGGTCGAAGTATTTTCAGAGCGTGCAAGGGTTCTGCATGTTGAGAACGTTCAACGTTGGACGGCGCAACAAGGAAGAACTGTCGTACAAGTACGCGGTCATATGACGCCAGCCTCCGCTTGCCACCGAGGTGCTCAGGCGATGTGCTCCGCGAGAGCTTCGCTTGTGCATAACGGCAGGAATGGCACGAATGGCAGTATCGTGATGCGAGAAAGACCTTCGTTTGAAGGAGTTCAGGCGTCGGATGCGCTTGGCGCTTTCCCATAGTCAAAATGCAAGCTACTAAACGATTTTGAGGAAGTAATGACAAAACGTTTTCGAGTGGGTATCGTCGGTCTGAGCGCGGAGCGTGGCTGGGCCTCTACCGCGCACATTCCGGCCTTGCGTGCCCTGTCCGACGTGTACGAGATCGCCGGAGTCGCCAACACCAGTCTCGCGAGCGCCAAGTCTGCTGCGGCTGCCTATGACATTCCGTGCGCCTTCGAGAGCGTGGCGGAACTCATTGCCTCGCCCGACATAGATGTCGTGATCGTCACGGTAAAGGTTCCTTACCACCGGGAAGTCGTCACAGCGGCTTTGGGGACGGGCAAGGCTGTCTACTGTGAATGGCCGTTGGGAAATGGCCTTGCGGAAGCGATCGAGCTTGCGCGGCTTGCCAATGAGAATAACGTACGGACGGTCGTGGGAACGCAGGCCATCGTATCTCCCGAGGTCGAACTCGTGCGCAAGCTGGTTGCCGACGGATACGTTGGTGAGGTGCTGTCGTCGACGTACATTGGCGCCGGATTCACCTGGGGTGACGAGATCACTCACGGCGACGCCTACGCAATGGATTCGCGTAACGGTGCAACCATGCTTTCGATTATTGGCGGACATGCCATTGCTGCCGTGCAAAGCGTGCTTGGCCCGATAGCCGAAGTGGGGGCGGTGCTGTCGCAGCGTCGGCAGACCGTGCGAATCGTCGAGACCGGGGACACGATCCCGATGAAGACGCATGACCAGGTCATGTTCAACGCCGTGTTGCAGTCGGGCGCGCCGTTGTCGCTGCAGCTTCGGGGCGGCCTGCCGCGCGGTACGGGATTGCTGTGGGAGATCAATGGTACCGAAGGAGATCTGCGTATCTCGGCGACGTTCGACGCGGTTCCCGTGATCAACATCTCGCCGTTACGCGTTGAGGCAGCACGCAAGAAGCAGGATGGATGGAGTGAACTCGAAGTTCCGAAACCATACGAGTTCGGTTTTGAGGACGCGGTCGCGGCGCGCAACGTCGCCGGCATTTATCGATTGCTGGCCGAGGATTTGCGTCACGACACCCGCACGGCTCCCGATTTCAATGATGCGGTAGCCCTTCACGAGGTTGTTGATGCCATTGAGCGGTCGGACCAGATCGGTAGGCGAATTCGAATCGGTTGACCACCGGAGGGTAGGCGATCGTGCTTATCCGATTGTTCTGCACATCCGGCGCTGCATTTGTACGGGTAGAGTTGAAGGTCATTGATGTAGCCCATCGGCCGATTCTTGTGAATGGTGGGCGTTCTACCGCGCGCAACGTTGCTTTGCAATTCAGGACATATGCACGCCCTCGCGGTCATTCTATTATCCGACGAAGGTCGAGTCGTGTGGAAATTGGCGCTCGCCGAATTGGCATGTGAGCCGACATTTAGCGGCCACGCGGAGTGCATGGATGTACGCGCCTTGGCAGGAACGCTGCAGGACCGGGTTCGATTTCGCGGCGAGACGCGACCCATCGGTTTGCGTTAGCGGAGCATAGAAGTCGGTAGCAAGGTAGTTGTGCCTCTGGACGCATAGCTCGCCAACGTGACTGCCAGCGGGATCGCATGTTGGAATACCTATGGCTGCTGGCGGTGGGCCCTTCAAAGCGTTCCTTATCCTCGTACACCGATGTGCCTTTCATTGAGTGGTTCCTTGAGCGAGATGACTCTCGTTCGCTGCGAAGGGGGCTCGGTGGAGGCGCTTCCACCATCAGCTAATAGCTGTCTGTGGCGGGTCGTACCGCTACGTTACTAAAAGCGTTCAGCAGTACGACACCTTGGCCGCAGCAACGTGACAGCCGCGGAAATTAAAGGAACTAACAATGGAAAATTCACCCACCAACGGTACGTCAAGCGCTTCTGTCGTGACGCATCGACTCGATCCTGAAGACGCGAAGATCACCGAGGCGATGCGAGCCGGAGCCAGTTCCACCAAAGGTATGAAGTTGGGGATCGAAGCGCGCGGGGCTTTCGATGCCATGATGGAAAGTGTTTTGCCACGCGACGATGTAACGTTCGAACACGACACGGTGGGCGGCATCCATGGGATCTGGGTGACTCCTGCGCACTGTCGGCCGGACGAGGCGATCATCCATCTGCATGGAGGATGGTTTAACTTCGGCTCCGCGAACGCATTCCGCCATCTCGTCGCGCATATCGCGGCGAGGAGCGGAGTGCGGGCCTTTGTTCCGGACTATCGGCTGGCTCCTGAGCATCCGTTCCCTGCAGCCGTTGATGATGTGCTGGCCTGTTATCTCGGACTCGATGAAAGGAACATTTCCCGGATTGCCGTAACTGGGGACTCGGCTGGCGGCAACCTCGCCCTGGTTCTCGCATCGCGCCTTGCTGGCAACGACGTCTCTGCGAAGGCGACACTTGCTGGAGTGGTTGCATTGTCACCCGTTACCGATCTGACGCTCTCGGGTGCGACATACGAGACACGCGCGGATGCCGATCCGCTTTTTACCCGCGCGCAAGTGTCTGAGCTTGTGCATTCCTACCTGCGTGGCGCGGATCCCAAACATCCCCACGCTTCGCCGCTTCATGCACCGTTGACCGGTTTGCCTCCCGTTCGCGTTCACGTGGGAGACGATGAAGTGCTTCTGGATGACTCACGTGACTATGTTCAGCGCGCCATCGCTGCAGGTGTCGATGCACGGGTCGATGTCTGGATGGGTATGCCACACGGATTCGCCGGCAGGATCGGAGTGTTGAAGGCCTCGGGAGAGGCTCTCCAGGCCATCGGTGTATTTCTTGGCGAGAAGCTGCAATCGGTGATCCGATCGTAGGCTCAGAATGACACGGCAGGTAGACAAAGCGGCGTGATAACGCTGACCGCCAACACACAACCGGCTCCCGCGGTCGCTAGCAACGCGGCAAAAGGATTGTCGTGCCGAAGTGAGGAGTTTGATCGTAGCCGCGTGAGCGAGCACGTCGTGCGAGTCAGTTGCGGCCTTCTGCCCTGGAGGATTTATGAGAAACGCTATAGACGATGTTGGCCTCGACATTCTGTTTCGTGAGGCACGTTCATACAGAGCGTGGCTGAACGAGCCGGTGTCGGACGAAATCTTGCGTCAGGTTTACAACCTGATGAGATGGGCCCCCACCAGCGCCAACGGCAATCCTGCGCGGATCCTTTTTTTACGCACCAAAGAGGCAAAGGAGAGGCTGTTGCCGGCGCTTGCTCCCGGGAACGTGGACAAGATGATGAGCGCCCCGGTGACAGCCATCGTCGCTCACGACCTGAAATTCTACGAGAAGTTGCCGCAGCTATTGCCACACGATCCTGGCATGCGTGATCTCTTCGCCAATGCACCGGAACTAGTCGACGCTACGGCGAAACGCAACTCCAGTTTGCAAGGCGCTTACATGATTCTGGCTGCGCGTGCGTTAGGGCTAGATTGCGGGCCGATGTCGGGGTTCGACAACGCGAAGGTCGACGAGGAATTCTTTGGTGCTGGTAAGAGCGAGCCGAATTCCACGCAAGAATTCTTTCCCGAAGGTCACATTAAATCGAACTTCCTTTGCAATCTCGGGTATGGCGATAAGTCAAAGCTGTTCGCGCGCGCGCCGCGCCTCGAATTCGACCAGGCCTGCACACTTTTATAGATTTGTTCAGCGGCCGCGCGAAACCAAACTCCACACGTGGCCCTGCCGAAATCTGGTCCGAATTGCGCACCTTCAAACTAACGGTCGCGAGGTTTCAGGTCATATTGCAGATGAGCGACCCCGTCACGGGGATAGCTCTTCAAGAGTCCTGCCAGCTGTCTCCGTTGTGAAAAGCGACACAATCGCACCGGCCACTGCGGCAGCACAATAGAGCCAAAACACAGCCGACACGGCGCTGTTCATTAGCAAGCTTCCGACAATCAAGGGGCTAAAGATGGACGCTATCCGTTGCCAACCTGTACCGATGCTTGTGCCTAACGCGCGAATTCTTGTTGGGTAACACTCCGGTGTATAAACATAAAGCGCAAGGGCCGTGCTGTTGACGAAGAAATAACTGATTGACGCGATAGCAACGACGGCGGATAGCGAATTCGCATGCGTTGCCAACGCAGCAAGGGAACACCCCGCACAAATGAAGGCAGCGACGAACCACGGCCTGCGTCCTGTTCGATCAATAAGCAGCGCACATGCCAGTGTCCCCACCAGTCCTGCAAGATTGGCCGTAAGACTAAAGAGTAGGGCATCTCGTAGCGGGACGTGAAACACGGTGGAATAAATCGTGGGAAGCCAACTGACGAGCCCGTACACAACAAATGCGGAGCAGAACCAGAGCATCCAGATCACCAGAGTTCGCCACCTGTAGAAGGGGGAAAACAGTTCTGCGCCAAAACGCTTCCTCCCGTGAGTGGGCGGTTGAGCGACGACGGTTTCAAGCGGGCGAACCGGAGGCAGAGGGCGCGCCCCATTCTTTGAGACGGCCGTTTCGATTTTCTCGACGACTTTTTGAGCCTCGGTGAGCTTGCCTTTTGCCAGTAGCCAGCGTGGCGATTCCGGCAAAAGACGTGTCATCAGAAGGGTTGGGATCGCGGGTAGGGCACCAATCAGGAACATGTAGCGCCATCCAAACGTGGGGACGATCCACGTTCCGAGCAACCCGGCAAAAACGAGACCTACGGGGAAGATGATTTCGTAAAGAAGGATAAATCTTCCACGCCCGTGCGACTTGGTCAGCTCGTTGATGTAGGTGGCCGCGACCGGCACTTCGCCACCTAGTCCGACTCCTTGGACAGCGCGAAAGACGAGTAACATGGCAAATCCGTTGGCAGCTGCGCACAATAGACTTGCGAACGAAAATATAGCGACGCTCAGGACGAGTGTCGGGATTCGGCCATATCTTTCCGCTAAGCCCCCGAAGCTGAAGGCGCCGACAAGTTGGCCAAGAAACCCGGCAGAGAGTAACAAGGCCGCCTGGCCTGGGAGAAGATGCCACGTGCGAATTAGAGACGGCAAGACGAATGCCAGTGTCAACGCATCGAAGGCATCGAAGAACGTCGCAATTCCGACGATCGCGCGTGTACGAACGTGCCATCCGGACGTCGGGATACGCTCAAGTCGTGACACGATGTCCGTCGACGTAATCGCGCGTTGACTGAGTTGAGGAGGAGCTGATGGGATGCCCATGGTTTCTTCTTGAAATAGGAGGATGCAGCCGACCGGGTCGGCTGCCGAAGCCGGCAAGATCAGGCAGACTGTCTTGCCTTCACGTCGCCAACAAGCGGCAAATTCAAGGCGGTCAGCAGTTGCCTGATGGTGGAGATCTCTTCCTGACGAGGTTCAGGCATCGGCGGGCGCATGCGGGGATGCGACGTCAATCCGCGAAGCCAACTCGCCACCTTGTATCGCACGTGGACGCGCCCCCACTCGGAAAAGATGTACTCATGCAGTGCGGCTAGACCCGAATCCCAAATTTGCCGAGCCTGCTCCAGGTCTCCACGCTTCCATGCATCAAGGTGTTCGAGCATTGGTTCCATGGCATAGCACCAGCAACCGGAGACCGTGCCATCCATCTGGCCTGTTGCCTGGGCTTCGTGGAAGAAGTGCGCCGGCGCACCCATAATGCCGACGCTCGTTTGCTCGCGCAGAGCCCGTGCGATGACCCGATAGCCATCGTAGCTGTAGGTCATTTTCCAGCCGATGATGTTGGGTACCTCGCGACAGATCTTGAGTGTCGGCTCGAGCGGTAGGCCAACGCCAAATTTGGGAGAGGGTGGGGCAACTGGGTGTGTGAGGATCGGCAGGTCGACCGCTGCATCTTGTTCCTTTATCTGATCGAGCCACACTTCAGGGTACTTGTTTGCATCCCAGCTATACGTGATGTCCATCGCCCCACCCGGCGGGATGACAAAAATACCGTCCACGCCCATAGCTTTCGCGTCGCGTGTGACGTTCAGTAAATCAGACGTCGACGAGCCGTATAGACCCGCGAAAACGGGAATTTCGCCGTTTGCTTCGTCCAGGACGATCTCAATTGCTCGACGCTTTTCAGCACGATCAAGGTAGAAAATTTCACCTGCCTCAGGATTCACGATCAAGCCGCCAACCTCACGGAAACCTGGCTGCATGAAGTAGCGGGTGAGGCGGCGAAGGCCGCCTTCGTCGATAGTGAAATCGGAGTTGGTGGGCAACACCAATGCGGTGTAGTAACGCCTAGCGAGTGGATGCACAGCTACTCCTCCGTAGAACGCCCGTGAAGAAACGAATGTCTCGCCCGTCAAAGGTGGCAACTCATGGTTCTTTTGCTTGAGGCCATTGACACCTCAAGTTAGCCAGATATTATTTGCAAATACAAATAATATCTGGCCAGTGTTTACCCGCTTTGCGGAGCCCCGGCAAGAAGGGAAGACGGAAAAACGCTGACTGACACGCTACGATGGGGGGTAGCAGCACTCACGCGACTGGGTGCTGCTGTCGAAGCGGTGGGCGGCGGCCGCTATCTGCGAGGAAAGACAAAGACTCTCCGTGGAGCCCTCGCAGCATTGATGCAGCGCGCAGAGGAGCGGACTGATGACGCTGGCTTACGAAACAGGGAAGCTCGCCACGTGAAGACCAACTGCATTTGCAAATTTGTGTACGGTCAAACTAGCGGCCGGTCTCGCCTATCGTCGGCAGTATGCCGAGCGGCTGGGCAGGTTGCCTCGAAGCGCCCAAAACTCAATTTGCTGGCGATCAACGCCGCATATTAGTCAGACAATGCCAACACAAGTTGCTAGACTCTGGCCGGTGAAAATTGCTAGCGACAGGAGATATGGAATGAAGCGATTCGATCTGGAGAGTGCATTACCGTATCTCCTGAATCGAGCGGGGGTAGGAATCGGACAGGCATTTTCGGACCAACTGGCTGCGTTCGATATCAATCTCCCGATGTGGCGGGTATTGGCCTCATTGCTGCATCAGGACGGCCAAAGAGTAACTGCTCTGTCCGACCATACGTCCATCGAGGTATCCACACTGTCGCGCCTCGTTACCTCCATGGAAAAGCGCGAGCTTTTGCGCAGAACCGTAGCCCCGGACGATGCGCGTGCGGTATCTGTGACGCTCACGGAGAAAGCGCGCGACCTGGCGTGGAAAATTGTCCCGCTCGCGGAGCTCTACGAGCGCATTGCGTTGGCGCACATTTCGCCCGAAGAGGCGGTCATCCTTAAGCGTCTGCTTACTCAGGTTCACGAAAATATTGCGTCTGTCGCTGTTCACGCGAAACCTACTCTCGAGAAGTAGCGCAGTCGATTCGGGCTGTCATACAAGAAGATCCGACTGCGATATTTGTAGGCAACTTTCTCCACACTGCGGCGCCTCCGGCCTGCCCTGAGCCCTTGCCGCCGAATCCGCGTGCTATTCGAATCCATCCAGTGGTCTCTTTCGTGCTCGTCCTTTAGTGGCAGGAGCATGGCGATACCTTTATTTTGCGACACGTAGGGGAAACCACTTAGGTGCGCAGAATTTGAGCTTCGTTACAATCAGTTATGTTTGCAATTGCAAATAAATGATCAGGCGAATGGACGGACCGCCATCTCAATTGTGTGCGCGAGCGGTAGACCCTGACTGAGGGATGGAGGCAGTGGCGTCCCGTCGAGCACCGCTTTGCGGTCCAGACTACGCGCACAAAGCGACGTGACCTTGCGTTGCCTTGAAGTGTCGTCTTTTGTATAGCGTGTTGGGAAGATCGCCGCGTACGTTTGCATCAGGTATCGGAGGCTGCGCCGGCATACGCGGCGGTCGATCGCTTCATATTGTTAGTTATCCAGTATTTAGGTTAACTAATTATATCTGTATGGAAGCTTATGTGTATGAGCGGCGGACTGGGTCCACGTTTCCTTAAAAACCAATTTGCGGAAGAACAGGCTCAAATGCAGACATCCCAAGTCGAGCGCTCGACGGTGCGCATCGTCCGAAGACGACTTTTACCCCTGATTTGCACCATGTTTGTCGCGGCCTTTCTTGATCGTGTGAACGTCGGATTTGCTGCAATACAAATGAATCACGACCTGTCTTTTGGCCCAGAGGTATTTGGTCTTGCTGCCGGAATCTTCTTCATTCCGTACACGCTGTTCGAAGTCCCCAGCATACTTGTGCAGGCCCGTGTTGGCGCACGGCTGTGGCTCGCTCGCATTATGGTTTCGTGGGGGGTGGTTGCCTCTGCCATGATGTTTGTTCAAGGGCCAACTTCCTTCTACGCTCTCAGACTTCTGCTGGGACTTGCGGAAGCCGGTTTCGTCCCCGGAGTGACGTTCTACATCGCTCAATGGTTTCCAGAGCGCGAGCGAGCACGCGCAATAGCGATTTTCGCGCTTGGAATTCCTATCGCAGTTGTCATAGGCGCCCCAGTGTCAGGTCTTCTGATGGGCTTGGACGGAACGCTCGCGTTGCGTGGATGGCAGTGGCTTTTCGTGCTGGAAGGTGTACCGTCCGTGATTATCGGGTTCGCCGTCTTTTTCTTGCTGCCGGACCGCCCGCGAGATGCAAAATGGCTTACGCCCGAGCAGAGCAGTTGGCTTGAGGCACGTCTCGCCACCGAGGGAGCCGCCAAGGTTCACGCGGGCGTAGGTCGCGCGCTCACAGACAGGCGCACGCTACTGCTAGCCGTCGCTTACGGGTGCAGCATCTTTGCCGTATACGGCGTGACGTTCTGGCTGCCGCAGATCGTGAAAGCAGTTGGGAGCACGTCGGACATCACTACCGGCTTTGTTACCGCCATCCCGTATCTCGTCTCGGGGATATCTACCTACGCAGTAAGTCGGCACTCCGACAAGACGGGGGAGCGCCGGCTACATATTGTGCTTCCTTTCTTGGTCGGAGCAGCAGGATTTGCCGCCGCTGGAGCGATTCACTCACCCATGGGTGCTCTCGCAGCGCTGTCTGTTGGTGCGGCAGGTGTCTTGTCGGCGAGTGCGGTGTTTTGGACGTTGCCTGCCTCGATGTTTGCCGGAGCAGCTTCAGCCGGCGTTCTCGGCCTCATTAACACCATCGGAAACGTCGGCGGCTTTGTCGGACCAGTCGCCGTCGGCGCCGTCAAAAATCATCTCTCGTCGTTTGGCCCGGTAATGTTCCTCTTCGCCGCAGCCGTTGTTGTTAGCGCGTCAATCGTTGGCGCACTGACGGCCGCGCCGACGAATCATGCCAATCGCAAAGCGCCCCCTGTGTGACATCAATCCTCGATTTCCGGCTCAAGCGGGAAGTTAGCCACAATCACAACACTCACGGTTTGGACTATGAAAAAGACAATCTTTGCCGCGTGTGCTGCGGCGCTGCTGCCTTGTGCCAATGCAAACGCACAATCGTCTGTAACTTTGTATGGACTCATTTCCGGCGGCATCGCGTACGTGAGCAACGAAGGAGGCCATTCGATCGTAAGTGCGGTTAGCGGTCAGGTGCAGCCGTCCAGATGGGGGATTCGCGGCACGGAGGATCTCGGAGGAGGGACGTCAGCAATATTCATCCTGGAGAATGGATTTAGCATTCTGGACGGCTCTTTGGGTCAGGGCGGTCGCGAATTTGGCCGGCAGGCATTTGTGGGACTCAACAACAATGCGTGGGGAACCCTGACCTTGGGGCGTCAATATTCACCGCTCGGAGACGCACTTCGAATTTATGAATCGAGTGTACTTTGGGCTGACACTGGCGCACACATTGGTGACGCCGATAACGTCTTCGACACGTTTCGCATCAACAACGCTGTGAAGTATTCAAGCCCAATTTTTGCTGGGGTGCAGCTATCGGGGCTGTATGGGGCAAGCAACGACGCCGGTAGCTTCGCAGACAATAGGGCATACAGCTTCGGGCTGAGCTACAACATCGGCCAGCTTAGCCTCGGCGCGGCCTACATGGAATTGAACTCTCCCAACTCTTCCGATAACACGAACGGCGCGGTTGTCGGAGACTACGCGACGACTTTCCGGGTCAGTCCTCTGAAGGACAATGCGGGCGTGGCACTAAACCGCATCGCGGGCATAGGCGGATCATATGGGTTCGATAAATTATCAATTGCCGCACTTGCAACCACATCGAGATTCGACTACGTAGACGGAGAGTCGCTGCGGATCGACAACTACGAAGTCAACGGCACATATCGCCCAACGCCCTTTATGGTTCTTGGGCTCGCCTATATCTATACCCACGGCGAATACGGATATTCGCTCAGCTCGCCTCACTGGCATCAGGTCAACGCTGGGGTGCAGTACCTGCTCTCGAAGGCAACGGACATCTCTCTGGTCACGTTGTATCAACGCGCAGGCGGTGGCGCTCAGTTCGCGCAGTTGTACTCGCTTCCTGCGTCGAGCAATCGCAGCCAGCTTGAGGTAACCGTCGGGCTGCGGCACAGGTTTTAGCCTCTTGAAGAGAGGCTACGCTGGAATTTTCGCCGCCATCAACAAGGGGAAGCCCTATCGCTGATGGCGCCGCATCACGCGTGCGTTACACGGGCGACACGGAAAAGATCGAATACGACATTAGGCAGAGGTTTTTTGATTAGCGATTGCGGCTACAGACGTTTTAAGCGATTCCGCATAGGTGGAACCGCAATCGGTAACCAAAAAACCGTTCGCGCTGAACCGCTCCCCGGGCGGTAGTGATATGGGTATTGAATCGTCGCCGCGGTCATCCAGCGCACGCCAAGCACGCTGGCCGGGATCTGTACCTGTGCGGTCAGACTCTCGAACAGCGTGCATGGCCGTCAAAATCACAGTCACGCGTCGCCCGACGCTCACCCGCCAGCCGCTACGCTCGCCCCATGACTCCTGCTTGGGACGATCGGAAAATCCGGACCGGTACGGATTTATATGAAGGCGTGCCGCTTACTTCGTCGATGTACTCGAGTGGGACCAGGACATTCGCTTCAGGGTAGTAAGCGCCGATCGAGCCGCGGGCGATGTTGTATGAAATCACGGTGAACCCTGAAAGCCGGAACGTACGGTCGTACACCAGCGCCGTTTCCACGTCGACCAGATCGCCGTGCTCCAGATTGTGCATGGCCATATCGTCTTCGTTCATGAAAATCACGTCCCGGCGCCCGAACACGCCGCGATAGCGGTCGTCCAGACCGTAGATCGTCGTGTTGTATTGATCGTGGCTGCGCAGCGTCGTCAGCGTGAGAACATCGGCGGACATTGGGTCCGGCCCTACGTTCAGCCCGACAAACGGTATGAATTCCGCCTTCCCGGACAATGTCGGCCACACCCGCTCCGTCGGCGGCAGCGGGAGCCGGAAACCACCCGGCTGGCGGATACGCTGGTTGTACTGCGCAAAATCAGGGAATACCGATTCGATCCCGTCCCGGATCAGGTCGTAATCTGCGATCAACTTTAGCCAAGGCACGTTACTGTTCGTCAGCGTCGCCTGCGCAATGCCGGCGACGATCGCCGGCTCGGAGCGCAGATACTCCGACGCAGGCGGAAGTTTGCCCCGTGATGCGTGAACCATCGACATCGAATCCTCGACCGTCACCGCCTGCACGCCACCGGACTGCTCGTCCAGTTCGGTGCGACCCAGGCACGGTAGCAGGATCGACTCCTTGCCGACCAGAAGATGATTGCGGTTCAGTTTCGTATTGATGTGTATCGCCAGATCGAGTTTGCGCATGGCTGCAAACGTTGCGCCGGAATCCGGAAGTGCCACCGAAAAGTTGCCGCCCAGACACATCAGCACTTTCGATTTTCCTTCGGCAATCGCCTGAATCGTACGCACGGCGTCGTGGCCATGTTCCTTCGGGGGCACGAATCCATAAGTGCGCTCGATGCGTTCGAGCATGTCCTTCGACGGCTTCTCCGTGATGCCGACCGTTCGATTGCCCTGGACGTTCGAATGGCCGCGCAATGGACAGATACCGGCGCCTGGCTTCCCGAAGTTGCCGCGCAGGAAGAGCAGATTGGCAATCTGCTGGACGTTCGACGTTCCCTTGTTGTGCTGGGTAATTCCCATTCCGTAGGTGACGATGGTCGCGTTCGACTTGACGTAAGCTTTCGCGACCGCCTCCAGCGCGTCGCGCGGTAGCCCGCTCTTTGCTTCGATGTCCTCCCACGCCGTCGCCTTGATATCGGCGACGACCGCATCGTAACCGTTCGTGTGCCTGCTGATGAATTCGTAGTCGATAACCGATCCGTCGGCTCCGGCTTCGTCGTCGAGGGCCATGATGGCTTTCTGAATGCCCTTCAATGCGGCGGCGTCGCCGCCCACCTTGACCTGATAGTACGAAGACGCAATGTCGGTTGAGCCGAACGTCACCATCTCCATCGCGCTCTGGGGATCGGCAAATCTCTCGAGCGCCCGTTCCCGCAGCGGATTGAACACGATGATCGGCACACCCCGACGAGCGATTTCGTGCAACGTTCCCATCATGCGCGGATGATTGGTGCCGGGATTGTGTCCCATCGCGATCAGCAATTCGCAGTGCTCGAAATCGTCGAGTGACACGGTACCTTTGCCGATCCCGATTGACTGAGGCAAGCCGACGCTGGTCGCCTCGTGGCACATGTTTGAACAGTCGGGGAAGTTGTTGGTGCCGAATTCGCGCGCGAAGAGTTGATAGAGAAACGCGGCTTCGTTCGATGCCCGGCCCGATGTGTAGAACTCGGCCATGTTGGGATCCGGCAGCGAACGCAGCACCTGCCCGATACGCGAGAACGCCGCTTCCCATGTTATCGGCACATAGGTATCCGTGGCATGGTCATACGCCATCGGGTGAGTCAGGCGTCCCTCGTCTTCCAAATGGTGATCGGACCAGTCGAGTAGTGAGCTCACCGTGTGCGCCGCAAAGAATTCGGGCGTCACGCGCTTTTTTGTCGCCTCCCATGTCACGGCCTTCGCACCGTTCTCGCAAAACTGGAAGGTCGATCTGTGCTCTTTATCCGGCCATGCGCAACCGGGACAATCGAAACCATCGGGCTGGTTCGTGCGCAGTAGAGTCACCGGCGCGATAGTCGCATCCATTTGCTGTCTGACCGCTTTCGCCGTGGCGTTCAACGCTCCCCATCCGCCAGCAGGACTGTCGTATCGCTTGATACCAGCAACTTCCCGACGCTCAGCCATTTTCGATCTCCAATGTTAATCCGCCATCGAGCAGCGGAAAGGACACATCTTCTTCCAGGTGTGCGATTGCCGCTACCGATATAGCCAGGGTGGCAATCGTTATGTTGTGCCGCCGCGCGTTCGCGCGATAGACCGGATCGCCCGGTAGGAACGGCTCGCCGCTCAACAGGCAAAAGCCTTTGCGGCGGGCTGTGCGCAACACCCAGGTCTGGTCGCCATACCGGCCTGAGGTCGCGTCGGCCAGGCTAACCACGATAGAGGTGGGTGAGAGCCGCTCCAGGATTTTGACATGGGTGGAATTTCGTACGGAATCCTGATTTCGTCTACCCACCCCCGCAGGAGTCTGATGGGCGCCGTTGGGGGAGGTATCTCTGACGGCTGCCAGCGACGACACTGGGCCAAGCAAGGCTAGCATTTGCAGCCACCGTTGATCGTCTGCAGTGTCGTCCATAGTTCCTCGCTTGAGCCAATGTGCAAGCGCGCCTCAGGTAGTCGGGCAAGCCTTATAGATTCTCGCGAATCATCGCGAACACGTAGGCGGATTGGCCTTGCAACAAGGCATTCGCTGAATACAGGACCATGCCGTACGCAGACCCTAATCGATATTGGGCGGCATCACGAGTGTCATTGTGTCTACCTCGATGTTCAGAAGAGCAGGGCCGGCTGATTTAACCAGGTCACGACGGCTGCTTCGAGTTCATCGGTTTTCGACACCGTGCACCCTCAGAGTCAGGTTGCCTCGGCCAAGTGTCGACACGAAAACACGCGGCAGTTTGGTTTCGTGCGTTCCACGAACACATCTACAAAAGTGTGCAGGCCTGATCGAATTCGAGGCGCGGCCCGCGCGCGAACAACTTTGACTTATCGCCATACCCGAGATTGCAAAGGAAGTTCGATTTAATGTGACCTTCGGGAAAGAATTCTTGCGTGGAATTCGGCTCGCTCTTACCAGCACCAAAGAATTCCTCGTCGACCTTCGCGTTGTCGAACCCCGACATCGGCCCGCAATCCAGTCCTAACGCACGCGCAGCCAGAATCATGTAGGCGCCTTGCAAACTGGAGTTGCGTTTCGCCGTAGCGTCGACTAGTTCCGGTGCATTGGCGAAGAGATCGCGCATGCCAGGATTGTGCGGAAATAGCAGCGGCATCTTTTCATAGAACTTCAGGTCGCAAGCGATGATGGCTGTCACCGGGGCGCTCATGGTCTTGTCCACGTTCCCAGGAGCGAGTGCCGGCAACAGCCTCTCCTTTGCCGCCTTGGTGCGCAGGAAGACGATCCGTGTGGGATTGCAGTTGGCGCTGGTGGGAGCCCATCTCATCAGGTCGTAAACCTGACGCAAGATTTCGTCCGACACCGGCTCGTTTAGCCACGCGCTGTACGTACGTGCCTCACGAAACAGAATGTCGAGCCCAACATCCTCT
Source organism: Paraburkholderia phenazinium (assembly GCF_900142845.1). Classification (NCBI taxonomy): domain Bacteria; kingdom Pseudomonadati; phylum Pseudomonadota; class Betaproteobacteria; order Burkholderiales; family Burkholderiaceae; genus Paraburkholderia; species Paraburkholderia phenazinium. The sequence goes on along the minus strand of NZ_FSRU01000001.1, from coordinate 2,193,254 downwards.
ATAGCGTTTCTCATAGATCCTCCAAGGCAGAAGGCCGCAACTGACTCGCACGACGTGCTCGCTCACGCGGCTACGATCAAATTCCCCACTTCGGCACGACAATCTGAGAAATACACCGATCGCCTGGAGAGCCTCTCCCGAGGCCTTCAACACGCCGATCCTGCCAGCGAATCCGTGAGGCATCCCTATCCAGACGTCAACCCGTGCATCAACGTCTGCGGCGATGGCGCGCTGGACATAGTCACGCGAGTCATCCAGCAGCACTTTGAGCGGCATTGAAGTCATGCACTTGACCCAAAAGGCAGCTTAAGTGCTTGGGTGGAAATCCGGATGTCCGCTGCACAGCAGATTCACTCGCATTACTTCATAAGTAATGCTTATCACATTGCGTTTACTTTTCCACCTTATCTTGCTACGACAGAACCGGCGAAAGAGTCGGTCATGTCTGCGCCGTCGGCTGCCCTGATGATGATGAGATCGACGAGTTTGATCGCGAGGCTATCCCGGACACGAACCCCGTCGCGATCGGTTGATGGCTTGCTGATGAGGACTTCGCGAATGCCCCGCTCAATGCTTGAGGACTGCTCCAAGATTTCCAAGCACGCCAAGCTGCTCCAGAAGAACTGAAGCCACAAGATAACAGTCGAATGAAGTGACTTTGCCATCCGTCAACCGGAAGACATCGCAACAAGGCGCATGGATATTCTTTCCTGTCGGGGGAATTGTTCCGATCGGCAATGCGAGTTCGCCGTTATGGGTACCGTTCAGCGATAGCTCAACGATAACAGCGTTGTCGTAGAAATAGAAATTGCCGAGTTCTCGGTGCATATCGGGAAAGGCACTCGCATAGATATCGACCGTTCGGCCTATGTCGGCGCCATAGTATTTCTTGCCCGCGGAGATATCGTAGAAGCTGCCGCCTTCTGCAAAGAGCGACATGAATTTCGCTGTGTCTTTGGAGGACGCCTCAGCAAAATAGTATAGCTGGCGGACCACCTGTTCGTTGCGCTCTTGCTCTGGTGTCCTGTTGCTCATTTCGTTCTCCGTCAAAGTAGTGGATTGCCGCAACTGCAGTAACGACAATAGCATCGAGGATACGGCCCCGTCTTTCCCGTACTTGCGGATATTTTTACCGTGCTTGCTAGCGTCGACGGCGCTGGTACTCCTTTGGTGTCATGCCGGTTACGCGATGAAACGCTCGCGTAAAACTGGCCTGCGAGGAGAAATGTGCATTGTGCGCGATTTCCGCAAGCGGTAATTTGCCTGACGCCAATTCCGCCATCGCGTTCTCCAGCCGCATACGGCTTATATAACTGTGCGGCGGAATACCCATGGCGAGCGTGAACTTACGCGCAAAATGAAATGGGCTGTAACCTGCGATTGCGGCGAGATCCGTAAGAGTGATGTTATTTTTAATGTTTGCTGCAACATACTCGAGGACGTGGCGGAGCCGATTACGATCAAGATCATGCGTTGAAGATTCAAGGGACGTGTACGCCTCGGCGTCCGAATGCTTTTGAAGCAGTCTCGCAGCCAGCATCAGTGAGGCAGTTTCTACGTACATGCGCGCGACGGGCGTCGGGTTGTCGAGTTCCGATATAATTGAACGTCCTATCTGCTCGATCACATTATCGCGGATACCCGCTAGGTGGCGGATCGTGCGGGCCGGCGCGACCGGAAGGTTAAAATCGTGTTCCAGTTGATCAAACAAGGTAGCAGGCAAGTAAAGATGCATTGTTTGGGGGACAGGCGCATTTATCACCATATTCTTACTAACCCCAGCTGGGCTCAACCAGATAGCGCCGGTGTTCGCTATCGCCTCTTGACGAAGCCCGGCCTCGTTCCGCCTTACGAGACTGTTTTTGTTGCCGGCAATAACCAGGCAAATTTCAACGTGTTGTGCAACGATCGTCGGCGTTTCACATGCGCCATGAGCTCGAAGTTCCGCGGATAGTGTTGACCAGCCGAGGCTCGCAGAAGAAGCCAGCAATGCCGATGTCGCCGGATATTTTCTTACTCCGTATTTTAGTAACCCCACAGGCTTCTTCCTTAGTCTAAGAGTTATCACCAAGACACGGCCCCGTTTGGCGGACCAGTAAATTGCAGTCGTTAAGTGGTGCCTTGCGGATGTAGGGGTATCCACGGCGCAGCTCGCCGCCCACCGCAGGGCAAGAGCGTACGGCGCGGGGGTAACCCGGCCCGGCATTTACGCTGCCTGCGGTAGTGTACGCCAGGCACTGCATCACTTTGTAGTCAAAGCGGATTGATCTCATGCGGCACTGACGCGGCGTGCGCGCGAATGGGGGTTCTTTCGCATTGAGCCGTTCTGCGATATGGAGGTTGGTTCCGAAACGGGCGATGTGACGAATGATAAGGACCCCGATCGCCACTGTGAGCAAAGCGCTAAGACGGCTGCATTACCCGCTGGATGTAATGCTGAAATTCGTACGTCGCTTGTCCGTTGAGTCTGCGTCATCTGGAACAAATGATGTCCGAGCGGGCGGTGTCGGTCGGCCGGTTGAGTCAAATGCTTGACCGCATAGCTTAGTCAGGTAATCGCGCCGTGAAGATAACGCCCATAATCACAAATTCTGATCGTGTACGCTGCGAAAACTCCATCTGAAAACGCGTCACACCATGAGCCTGCCCGTCACCGCCCCGGAATCACCCGACAGCGTCCTGTCGCTTACGGTGCCTGTTGCCCTCGACGGACGCGACGGCACCAATCGCGCGCGGGGCGGCCACCTGCAGATCGCGGCCGATAGCGACGTGGAGGCCGTGCGCCTGTGGCTCGCCGAATACGCCGGCTCGCCGCACACGCTGCGCAGCTACCGCAAGGAAGCGGTACGCCTGCTGTTGTGGACCACGCGGACGCTAGGCAAGCCGCTCTCCAGCCTCACGCGCGAGGACTTCCTGCTATATGAGCAGTTCCTTGAGGCGCCGACCAACGACTGGGCTGATCCGACCCGGCCGCGGCGGGGTGGCACGCGACGGCTGTTCGACGGCCCGCTATCAGAGCGTAGCCGGCACCAGGCGCTCGGCATCGTGTCCGGGCTGCTGTCGTATTTGGTCAGTGCCGGTTATCTCGCCGGCAATCCGCTGGCGCTGCGCCGCCGGACGGGTGGGGCCGCGAGGCGCACGCCGCGGGTCGAGCGGTACCTGGATCACGCGCTGTGGGACCACGTGCTCGCCAGCGTCGAGCAGTGGCCGCGGCTCACCGCGCGATCACCAGCACTACGAGCGCAGCCGCTGGCTGATCCGCCTGCTGTACCACACTGGACTGCGGGTCTCGGAAGCGGCGAATGCGAAGGCCGCAGACTTCTATCAGCGCCGGGGCAAATGGTGGCTGCACGTGCTCGGGAAGGGCGGCACCGAAGGGGAGGTGCCGGTGAGCGCCGCGCTGATGGCGGACCTCGCGCGGTACCGGGTTTTTCACGGGCTGGCGCCAACGCCGTTGGGGAATGAGACGGCGGCCGCGGTGATGAGCGTCGCGGGCGACCCGCGCAGACACCTGACGCCGGCGGCGGTCTACCTGGTCGTCAAGGAAGTTTTCCGGCGCGCTGCGGGGATGCTGGAAACGAGTGATCCGGCTGGCGCCGCAACCCTGCGACGCGCGTCGACCCACTGGCTCCGCCACAGTGCTGCGTCGCATCAGGCTGATGCCGGCACGGATCTGCGCTTCATCCAGAACAACCTGCGGCACGCATCGATCCAGACGACTGAAATCTATCTTCACGCTGAAGATGACATGCGGCACGCCGAAACCGTGCGGGAACAGGGCGAAAGAGTACCTACTGAATCCTAGCGCGAGAACCGTGCTGCTACAGAACGCGACCACCATGCCATCGCATGGCGCGCCATTTGCGCCGGTGGAACGCTCCCGGATCGCCTCTCGAATTGAACATTGTCTGCAGCAATGCATGCGTCGTCTCGATGCAGCCGGAATCGCGGCAGGCTCAACTGAGAGGATGCCCGGATCGTTGAGGACGGGGAGCGAATGAAAATCCCGAGGATCGCACACTGGACTTCCTCAAATCCACCGTAGATCGAGTGGACGTCCCGTCCAACGGTGGGCACGTATGCGCACGCCTTACCTTGAAGATCAAGAACAGGCCGATAGATGACTACGACGCAAAAGTCATCGGAAAGCCTATAGCGGCTGCGATAGTCAACGACCGTTCGGAATGACAGGCAGCCATTCCATTTCATGGAAGCCCGGAATCAGGGTTGGCGCCATATCCTTCATTGCAACGAATCTTCGCTTCAACATGCGTGCGCTCGAGGCCTTTATTGTGATTTCGGAATTTTCCGCATCAAAGAATACATGCGTTACACCTTCCGCATTTATCGAATCCTCATCGAGCGGCACCTTCGCAAACGGATTATGGAAGACGAACAGCCCATCTGCAATTGATTCGTCGGAATTCGATCCACTGAATCTCGCAATATGAAGCTCTCCCATATATACCTCGAAAACGATCTTGATGCATTTATCGAAAGGGCTGTGATTTTTAGACAAACTGGTAAGCTTTCCCAGCGTAAGTGTGCACGAATACATTATTGCTGATATGTGGGAGTTTTTGTCGCTCGAAAACAAACCAAGATCCAATTCGCTGCCGTTGTATTTGGTAATGCGATCCAGATACTTGTACTCCCGACCGTAATTGTCCTCGCAGTGGATGAGAAGGTCCCTTTTATCAGACGGGTCGAAGTAGGCGTTATATAACACCCCTAGCATCGGCAGGTAGTATGACTGGCCGTAATTGACCTGACCAAAGTCGCCTACGGCGACAACGAAAGGACTTTCCTTGACGACGTCCTGATATTTTTTCGCATAGATCTCCAATTTGAATCCGATAGCGTTTGAGATTCTTACTATGGACTCGTCCAGAATATCTGGGTAATTGTTTTCTGCGTAAACGTCCGATATATTTCTATCGCTTTCCTTTCGCGATTCCAGTCCGATATTTGCGATGACTGCCTCTACGAAAGTGTGCGTGCCATTTTTCAGTAGATCGAAATCGGGCGAGGCGCGCCCATCAACAATCATAAATTTACTCACAAGGAAAACCTTATTGAGATATATCTCCCATAAAACATCGTGAAAAGTTATCTGGAATTGCTTCATTGTTTTGATTAAGCCATCCTTTACAACAAACTCGCTTATCCATTCCGACAGCAGTGCACGTTCTTCCGTATATGCAATGTCAAGAAAAGTGCGAAGTTTTTCGCTAACCATTTCGTCGTTTACTATTATCTTGAACCAGTCCGTCATTGCCTGATATCCACGCATTGCTTCAAAATTTCCGCTGATTTTCCTTTGTGCGGCCAACGCGCTCAAGTCCGTCTGACAGCATCCAGACTTGGGCCGGACCGCTCCCTTTCAGCAGCGCCGGGGGAAGCGGGCAGCTTCCGCTGCTTACCTTCGGATGGTTTCTCGTCGACGAAGTCGGGCTATTCGACGTTCAATGCGGTCTATGCAGTGCGCCAGATCGGTCTTGATTTCATGCTCCCAGATGCGCATGACGGACCAGTCCTCCTTGCGAAGCGCTGTCGTATGCCGCAGATCTCGGGCCCGGTTGCCGGCGATTTTTTCCTTCCAGTACGGGGAAAGCTTCGCCTCTCATTCGTGAAAGTGCCAGCCATGCCAGAAATCCCCGTCGATGAATACGGCGAGCCTGATACGGGTGAATACGATGTCTGGCTTTCCGGCTAGCCACGCCGCATTGACCCGGAAGCGATTGCCGCGACGGTGCAGTTCTCGGCGCACGAGCAGTTCCAGTTTGGTGTCCCGTCCGCGAATCTTCGACATCGTGGCGCGCCGCTGCTCGGGCGTCATGTTGTCTACCATTGCCAGAAGATCTCAAGTAGGCTCATGCGCCGCCGCAAATGAATCCGCGACCTTGTCGAATATCCGGGTGACGTGATGGTCAAGGCACTCCGCCGAAACGGATTCGAGGCTCACGAACGACGACAAACGAAGGAGCCGCTTTTGTGCCTCGCGCATCAGATGTCGCCGGGCAAGGCCTTTGTGTCTGATGCACGCGTCGAGCATGCCGGCTGCCACGGCCGCCGCCAGACCCTCGATGCCGGCGAGCGATGGTCGTTCTGTTACTTGGACCAGTTCGTCTTCGCCGAGTGCGTGCAGGAGCTGTTCGACACTGCGGCCGGCATGCGGGCGCGTGCCAAGATAGAACGCTCGCCACCATAGCCGTTGAAAGGTATTTCTGCGCCCCGACAGATAACGCTCAGGAGAGGTTGGCGCGTCGACGCCGCCGAAGCGCCAGCGCACAATGTCCGGCAGAACGACACAGGCGAGAAACGCCCACACGCCCCCTCTTGCAGCCTCGGCCGGTGCGAGGCGCATCTGCGCGACAAGCACGAGCGTCAGGGTGGCGTCGAACGTCGCCGCCTGATGCTGGTTGGGAAACCCTGGATAGCCATACGCCTTGGCCAGATCAATGACCTCGGTGCGCAGGGTGGTGATTTCGAGAGCCGTCGCGCGCGATCCACCCGTGGGCGTATATTCGCACTCGTCGCATTCGAACTGCGCGTGCGCCGCCAGTTCCTCGACGCTGAAGTTGCGGAACGCTGTGGCCATCCGCAGGGCGGCATGATGCGGCAATTGTGGAAAGAGAAGGGTGCTCAAGCGTAGAAAACTCGAAGTTTGCCCTGCAAATCGCTGCCAAACTGCTCCGGCCGCTGTTCCGCAGCGCTTTTCAGCCCTTCAAGCCGGTCGCCCGGGAAAAGAAGCTGGACAAGGGTGTAGATTGCCCGACCACAGCTACCGTTGCCGTAGTTTCCTTCGCGAGATACAAATTCGTCGTTTCCGAGTGCCCCGAGGATAAGGCTTCTGGCCACGTCGAAATAGATGGCATCGCGAATGGCTTTTGCTTCGGGCGACGGCGGTTCGACTGACACAGCGTGAACCACCCGCAGGTGCGTCGCGTTGACAAAAAGCCGGACCGATCGAAGAAACGGCGCCTCCATATCAAGGCTGTTCCAGGAAAGACGCCAACCCGCCTCGGGGTTTGCCCAGAAGCCCGTGCTGAAGTCCACGATTTCAACGGGGAAGCGAGACGTCGATTCGTCCAGATACACGATGTGGCGATCCCGGACCAGGACGCTTCCCGCATATTTCGCGACGAGGGCAGCAGCCTCTGCATTGTCACAGGCAAGCATGATGGCCGTCTCGATTTGAAGCGTTCCGGCGACTTCGCCACCCGGTATTTCGCCAGACAGATCAATGTGCTGATGGGCGTCCTGGCCGCCGAGTTCGATTTGTGCCAGGCACCGTTTGACAAATGTGCCGGCACTTGACCAAATCGCAGAAACGATCAGTGGCAAACGCTCGGGGAGGCCGCAGTCGCGCCGCACTCCTTCCGTATCAACCGTCAGATGCCGCCGAACCTGGATTGTGGACACGTAGTCGATTTCAATCGGTCCGGACAGAGCTGCTGGCGGCGGTCCAGCCGCGATCACTTCCCACGGACCACCGCCTATCCGGGCAGCGTTCGCGCTTCGATAGGGCATCGTTGTGGCGGCCTTCATGATCCGACCTCGACCTCTAGCGCAAGGGTTGTCATTGCGTCGGAAGGAATACTAACTTCCACGCTCCATGTTCCACTGGCGACTTCAATGGAGCAGCTTGCTTGCGTCGAGGATACTGAGCCATCGGGTTTTCGCCAAGCCAGTACCCGCGGGACGGCCGCCCCTTCGGGCGGTTCAGTTTCAAAGCCGTCAGCAACCATTACGCGCGAAAGAGCCTTGACTGTGGCGGTTTGTCCAGGCCTGCCCAGAACTTCGAATCGGACCAGCATCGCCGGCACGCCGTCGATCAGGGCAAGCTCGGGTTCGCCCATGAAGTCTGCGCGCACGGTTGATGTTGCCACTGGCCGCCGCCGCGTGACCCCGGTGCTGCTTGAACCAGAGGGGCCACCGTCGTCATGCAGGGAAGGCACCAGCCCACCCAGCATGGCTGAAAACCCCAGCACGGAGCGCGCGTCGGTCGTGCCAGGCTCAACGCTGAACGGGGCAGCGAAAGCCTCAACGAGCTCCTTGACGCGACGCTGCGCCACGCGGACATACGTTCTTTCCGTCGTAGCCTCGAGCAGGTCTGGCACCCAATCGTCGTGGGTTGGTGGCTCCGAGCGCGCAAACGCGGAGTCGACGCGGGAATCAACACGGAATACGCCGGCATATTCGGCAAGACCGTATGGCGCCGGAGGTCCTTCAATATACTTGACGACGAAGTTGGGCGCTCGCATGAGCGCAATATGTCTTAGCGGAAATTCCACAATCCGTCGGCCAGACATCGGTTCCGCGTTTTCGGTGGTCGTGGTCCCGCCGGCTCCGCCCAAATTGGCAGGCCTGCGCAACAGCGCAAGCGTCCCCAGATGCTGCCGCGGCCGCTGCGAAAAGACGGACTGCACCTCTCCGGAATCCGTCGAAGTGCCCGTCGAAGCTGCGAGAAACGCGTGGCTAAGCAATGCCCATTGAGGCTCATTGACTGGCAGCGCGATATCGTGTCCCTGCCACTGAACGCCGAACGTCATCGAGGGCGCGCCATCGATCCCATCGATCAGCTTCGGCCAGAAAAACTCGACGATGGTTCGGGCCATTGAGGCAAATACATGCTCGGCCGAAGCATTTTCAAATTCGGGTGCCAGAACGTAGATGGTCGTCCCCGTGGCGTCAGACGCTCGAACCGCCGGGTCAAGCAGGCGCGCAAGATCGTCTGCGGCGAGGCCGACTACGGGATCGACGACGCCGTCAGATGCTTGCCCCCCCCACCAGTGTCGCCCTGTATAGCGCGTGCTATCCGGGCCCGTCGTCTCGAACTGAGGTCCAAGCGCAGAAGCCATGAAACGGGATTCGATGCCTGCCACGCCGGAAAAGCGTGTGTGAACACATATGGTGCGAAGCGAACTGGCGAGAAAGTAGGCCGCCTTGCCAAAACCATATGTGCCTCCGCTGTGCGTGCGGTTGGGCGACCGGCCCGAGTAGCGCATGAAGTCGACAAAGTTGGTCGGTTCGCCTGGACGCGGAACGACATTCCCGCGCGTCGGGCCGCCCAGTCCCTTCGTGCCGAAATCGCGGATCGCAAGTATCGGAAAATCCTGGCTGTCGTCGAGTCGGGCGCGCAAGGGCAGATCCGCAGGAACATCGTGAAATATCGTGTCCAGCAATGCCCGTCGTCCATCGCGCGGCAGAAGACGCCCTGTTATCTCGAACCTTACGCCACCGGCCGCGTCGACCCTGGCGTCCCAGCTGTTCTGCACAGCCTCACGCACAAGAAGCGTGAACCGGTCGGCGCGCGGGCGACCCAGTTGATTCGATATTCCTTCGGCCGACGCGCCGCCTGTCGCTGGAAAAACCTCAGAATGAAGGCTTAGCGGCGAGGACATCCGGGTTCCTTGAGTTGGCGACCAGAGCGGCGAGAAGCCCGTCAAGATCGGTACGCTTCAATGGCGTTGTGGCGTCAAGGTTCACGGTGTAGTCGATTTCCGTTACGCCAGACGGGAGGCCCGACGCGCCGAAGTCGGCAGTTGTCAGACGCGGGAAACGATCGACGACCTCGTGCAGCCTCATATCAAGAACCTCGAACCTGAACTGCTCGTAGTGCACCTGATCCCTCAACTGATATCCGGCTGCCGCCAGCATTGTGACGAACTCGTGGCGGTCCACGCCCAGCTCCAGGATCTGCCCGACAAGTTCCGGCAGCGTGCTTCCTGCAGCACCATTGAGTTCCAGCCTCAGGGCGCAAAGAAACAGCGATGCATCTGCAGGCGCCTCAAGCTGGGTCAGCCCGTGAATGCGGAGTCTCCAGTGGCTGTGGCTGAGTGTCGTTTTCACTTCTAGCGCGATGCCTCGCGCGCTGAAATCGTGGCGCGCACCACGCGGCCCCTGCCAGATGTGGGTAGCTGACGGATCCAGCTCCGCAATGGCACGCACATGCCACAACTCGCCAAAGAGTCCGCACATCGCCTCGGTTGACATGACCGGTGAAACCTCCCGATCCATGAGCTCGCGCCAGCGTTGCAGCGTGCGTCGGCAGGTCTGGAATGCGTCGTCGGTGTTCTTGCCCAAGTCGGCTAATACCTCGTCTGCCATATGGCCGAACGCGGCATTCAAATGCTCCTTCTGGCAGGCCAGGTCGATGTACTGATGCTGCCCGGAGCCGTCAAGCAACAGCCGGGTGACCAGATGAACACCGCCGCTTCGCCGGTCGTGAGCGGCTTCAAACGCATCGGATGTTGGCACAAGCAGGTGACGAAGTCCCGATCCGTCAATGGCGAGTAACACGTTCCCGTTTGAGGAAGAGATTCCGGTGTCAAACACGCGGAACTCTCCCCTCGTAGGCGTAGCGTCCGGCGACTCCAGCCGCTTCCAGGCGACATCGGTCGGCCATGCAGTATCAGAGGTCATTGCTCGGTGTCACCCATGTCTTCCAGATCGTCGATATCGATCACCTCGCTGCCCGTGTCCGGCAACTCGACCGTCAAGTAGTCCTGCGGTGTAAGGTCCTCCTGCGGCACATCTGGGAATGCGAGTGCAATGCCCATGATGTGCCGCACTGCCTCCAGCGGCGCACGGAGTTGGCTGTCGGGCTGTGGCAGAGAGTCCTTGCTGATGGGGTAGATGACAAGAAGACCGCGGCCGGGAACGTACTCTTGACGTAGATTTCTGAGCGCCTCACGGTCGCTATTGCGCAGTTCAGCGGCCGGCAGGGGCACATCGGCCGCCGCGTCGGTTTCCGACATCAAAGCCTTGATGTCAACCACATCGGGACCGCGGTCGCGCAGGAAACGCGCGCGATTGACCAGCGGCAGTTCGACACCCCCCCCCAGATCGATGGTTCCCAGTTCCGGCCGTGCGTTGGTGCGCGTCGCAATGACCACCGACCATTGGGTGATGCGTCCGCGCTTGTTCTGAGCCAGGATGTAACCGCGCAGCAACGCGGCATCCATTTCACTGTTGCTCGGTTCGATGGCGTAACTGGTGAGGAAATCCACAACCGCTTTCGCGGGTACGTCGAGAAACACGCGGTGAGGCTTTCCCGCAAGCGTGGCCGGCTTGATATCGGCTGCCATCATGTTCTGGACAAGATCGCGAACGGCCTTGATGTTGCTGTCGAGCCAACCCTCATCCTTGTGCCGGAACACGATCGTCTGCACTTCGCGCGCGTTGTATGCCATCTTTGCCTTGACAGCGTGCTGCATCTTGAGCTTCGCTGTGACGGCTAGAGCGGGATGCGTGCGGATGCGCACGGCAAAATCCATCGGCGTGATGATCCCGCTCTTGTAATGCGCAATGTCGGACCGAATCTCCTTTTCGACGCTGGCCAGATCGTAAAAGTAGTCGCGAAGCTCTCCGGTCGTCCAGACCCGGGGCAGGTCGGCATAACCCGGGCGATAGCCAAACCACCGGCCCATCTGCAACAGCGTGTCGTAGGCGGACGCAGACCGCACGAAATAGCTGACGGTGAGCCCCTCAAGCGTCAGGCCTCTCGACAGCACGTTGCCGCCAATAACTATGTACAGCCGGCCATTGCCGTCGGCATCGACCTGATAGTCCACGCGGTCGAGCGTGGGACTCCTGCCGTTTTCCACCTTGACTTCGGTGAGTCCGACTACCTTCGGCAGATACGTGAGCATTTCGTCAAACGGGATTGGGCGTACACCGAACGCCTCGGCAGGCAGCTTCGCCTGTTCTCGCGCCCAAAGTTTTTCAAGTTCGTCAAGGAGCGAAGCGGTACCCTTGTCAAGCTGGGAACGCACCGCGTCGCGTAAGCTTTCCAGAACCGGCTTCGAATTCAGATGTACGGCAGCGTACTGGGTCGTATGAATGAGCATCGAAGCGTGTTTCGTGCTCTGCCCTCGTGCGTGCCGGGCAGCAGTTGCCATCCAGAAGTAGAGGGTCGCTTCCCGAAGCGTCGGCGTGATCTCAATTGCAAACGTGAAGCGTGCTTCGCGGCTCGGCGGCTTCAGTAGCGGCACCTCGTCGTCCGGCACCTGCCTGAAAATATCGAGTCCGTCGACCGGCTCTTCATCCTCATCGAGAGGCGCGCGCCCGAAGATCTCCTCTGCACCGAAATAGCCCTTGCCTTTGGGCAAATCGACGATGAAGTCGCTCGGGTACAGATCCTCGGGCGTCGTCGGGTCGATGAGCAGATTGGCGAAGGGCGTAGCGGTGTAGCCGACATAGGCCGCCTTGGGAAGGTCCGTCAACAGCTTGATGATCAGCTTGTTGATCTTGGTTCGTTCCTCCGGGTCGGGGTGTGCGTTTGGGCTCGCCTGGTCGGCCTCGTCGTCGACGATTAGCACCGGGCAGCTACGCAGCACTTCCGGACGGGCGCCCGTAAGCCATTTGTAGAGCCGCGTAAGCCGGCTACTGTTTTTCTTGACGACGCCCAGCACCTTCGTTGCATGCCTGTCCGTCAGAAACGAATTGACGTTCCGGTTCGCGTTAAAGTCGTCTTCAGTGTCAGTAACGGTAATCCAGTGCTCAGGGTTCGACGCGATCAGATCCTCGTCGATGCGCATCTGCGTCTGGTAGCGCAGGACGTTGTTGAGCCCAGACAACACGATGACGAAGCGGTAGCCGACATCAGCCGCCTTCGCAACCACCGCCGTAAAGCTCGCCGTCTTGCCGCTCTGCACGTAGCCGATGACAAGACCACGCGTGCGGATCTGAGCTTTCTGCGGTGGATCCATGAGCGAGACGATGCGCGTCGATGCATCGTCGATGTCCTTGATAGTCTCCTCGCTCCAGCCCTTTTCACGAAGGTATTTCGCATAGGAGTGCCACAACCGGTCGGACGGGTCGGGGCCCAGATACCATGGGTCGAAATGCTTCTTGTGGATGCTGCCTGGCTCTTTCATCGTCCACACACGCCGGGCGGCATCGCGATATCGCTGCAGCGCCTGCTCGACGAGATCGGCTTTGGCAAATGCCGCGAGACGCGTGGCAGCTTCTTCAGGCGTGCGGCCGGCCCGTACGGCATCGGCAATCTGATCCGCCATGAGGCCGATCTGGTCGTCGGGTCCATTACTCAGTGGCATGTGACGGCCCTCTCAATTAAAGGTCGAGAATGAATTCAGCAACTGCTTTGGTAACGCTCGGACACACAGCATTGGCAAGCTGCTGCTGCTTATGCATCAGGCCACCGGCGGCGCCCGTCGGCGTGCCCGCAAAACGGAACCAATCAGGGAAGGACTGCAGACGGGCAGCCTCGCGCAGCGACAGTCCCCGATGCTGGGAAGGATGGATCAGCATGCTCTTGCGGTAGTGCCCGATTGTGATCGCAGGCTCGCTCCACGCAAGCCGCCTGTAGATGTTGCTATGCGTACGCTCAACATCTGCGTAGTTTGTCATCAGTTCGCGCGCAGCCTGCCAGTTCTGGCCCTGCGGAATCGCCTTGTAGCGTTCAATCACGTACTCTGCATGGCGCGAAGTCACGTGGTCCCAGATTACGTCTGCAGGAGCACCTACGCGCATCGCCCGCAGAAACGCGTTCTGTGCGAGTCGAACTGCATCACCGACGTAAGGGCGTTCGTCAATTTCGTCACCATTGCCCAGTTTCGGCAGATCGGCGATGGCATCTCGGACCGTGACAAACGCCTTGCCCGTCCCTGGGCCATGTGACGGTTTCGGGAAGGGGCCCCACTGGCCAAAATCTTCGCTGCTGTAGCCGAGATCCTTATGGATTCCAAGCAGAAAGAATCGGTTGCGGTTCTGCGGTGCGCCATACCATACGGCATCAAGCAGCTTAGGAAATACCTGGTAGCCCATCGCGCCCAATCTTTCAAGCACGTGTGCCGCAACGCTCAGATCTGACGAGTTTTCGTCACGCGGTGTCCAAAGGATGCCCTGAACATTCTCCATCAGCAGGACTTTCGGCGCCATGTGATCCACGCAGTCAAGAAACGCGTCTACCAGCCGGTTATTCGGATTCGAACTGGACCAGCTGTTTCTGTTCGCGCTGGAAAACCCTTGGCAGGGCGGTCCGCCGATCAGCACGTCGACGTCACCCTGCGTCCTTGCCATCGATTCCAGCCGATCGCGGACCTGTCTAGAGCAAAGATCCATCGGGGCGTACTCGGCGGGCGTAGAGCCGGGCCGCACAAGACCGGATTTCTGCATGTAGGCATGGTTCTGTCTCAGCGTCTGGGTGTAGATCGGCTGAAGTTCTGCAGAGCCCGTGATCCTGTAACCGCGCCCCCCCGACGCGTGCGCGCCGAGAAAGCCCAAGCCCATGCCGCCGGCTCCCGCGAATAGTTCGACCACGTTCAGGGTTTTCTTTTCCTGAGTCAGCCGGCGCCTGAGAGTCGGAGGGCGATCCGGCAGCAGGGAGCGCTGCTGGGCGTCGCGCTTGTCTCGGCCCTCTGCGGTTCTGCGGTTAGCGCGGAACGATATGTCCACGACTGACGGCTTGGACCGCGCCACATCGGCAAAAACGCTTGACGACGATGTCGGCACTTGCCGCTGGCGATTTGCCCGCCTGACGGCGAGGCGGATCCAGCGAGTCCATGCAAGCAGTTGGGCCAGCTTTTTCAGCGTGTCGTCCAGATCGAGCGACGTAACGCCTGTAAGCGTACCCCGGCTATCGCCTTGGATGCCGCCGATCGAGAGGGCGAAACACGTCAGGTCTTCCACATCCCCCAATTTTGCCTTACCGAGATTTGCCGCAAAGCATTCGCTGTTGCCTGCCGGTCTGCTAAGCGAAACAGGCTGCCAACTGGCAGTCTTTGCCCGCTCCCTGGGCGTCACATTGCGTTCGCCTTCGCGTGCGCGAGCGAATCCCATACGGCGTGATGCATCGATTTCCAACACGTAATGCAAGCGTACCGCGTCTGCTTCAAGGCGGGCGGCAAGTTGCGGGGCGGAAGCGGTACGGTGGCTGCAGACAAGCACACCCATGTCCGCCTTCGCCCGCGCGAGCAGCGTCATGACCAAGTCGACGCGCGATCCCCCCTCGTCAAAGCCCAGTTCGTGAAGCGACGAGAGGGTGTCGCCGTCAAGCCTGTAGAGCCGCAGCGTCGCCAGTTCGCGCGTCTTGCCGCTTCGTAGGTGGCCGGCAACTTCTTCGACAATCCAAATTGGCCCGAATTCGCTTGTCACAGCACCCACGCCGTCGAGTATCTGTGTGGAAAGCGCCGGTGTGGCGTCGTGAGCTGGCCTGTCCAGCGCTATTTGTGTCATGCGTTTGCTATCCGGGCTGGCGGTGTATCAAGAGACAACGGAAATTGAAGTGAAAGCTGGTCGTCGGACGGAAAACTGCTGGCCCACGCCGCTTGCAGCCGTTCTGCAAAGGCGCGCATGGGAATGACGATGACTGGCACCCCGAAGCTCGCATCACGATCGAGCGCGTGCACCGACCCGTTCTGGACGTCCACGACCAGCAGGCGATCTGCCAAAAGCGGCCAACTCGTACTGCGACACAGTGAGAATAAATCGGCCGAGGCGGGCGCCAACGTGGCAACGCTGATGCCCATCGCCTTTACCAGGTACCGTACAACCAGCAACGCGAGCGCATCGCCCGGCGAGAAGCAGGGCGCGTATCCATTCAAGCCGACGAGCGGAGGCAGCACCTTCCGCCAATGCCGAAGCGTCTGGTCGGGGAGCTGCGCGACGTCCGAGACCTGTTGCGGGGTCAGTTTTAGCATTGTGCTATTTTATCCCTATTTAAATTGTCGTTGGCAACAATCTAAAGCGTCGCGGTACCTTACATCCTATAAATCTTACGGCATCGCAGTCGGAACAGCAGATATTTCGGTATTGTCCGCGGCGGACGCGTTACGACTGCAAACGCTAGCGAAGAGCTACTGACCCAGTGGTAATCGCTACGTCGCCGCAAAGCACGCGAAAGTCAGTGTCCCGACTAAAAAATTTTGCGCCGTTGCCGATAGACCGAGATCGGGTACCAAAGTCCATTGGCCGTCGCGCGGCAGACAACTCAGGGATCGTTCGAGCGCAGGCCGGAAACCGTGTCGCGTTGCGAACGAAGGTTCAACAGGGAGCGGACAGATCGTCCTCGCGACGGGTCGTAACGGACGACGTTACAAGGATGTTGCTGGGTTCTGACTGGCGACCCGACACTCAGTATGTTGACACCTTCAACCTGGAGCGTCGGCTGCATCGCGCGCTGGCAGATGTGCAATCGACGTCAGGTTAGGGCGATCAGCCTGCGTCGACTGGCAAGTGACCCGGACGCCGGCCGGCGGCGGAAAATGCATCCTCGGAAACAACTTCCTGATGACCGGACAGCGACTATCCGCGGCCCACCCCGCGGCTCGACGGGTAGTCCTTGAACCCGCCGCACGACGGCATACTGTTTGTGGCGCACTGTAGCGAGAAGACTAACGTTTCGGCGCCACTTCGCATGAAGCGTAAGTCCTTGCGAAAAATCGGTAATGTCACCGCGGTGCCTGCATGCCGGGCTACTGGCCTGGTGACTCGCGTGGTTGCGAGTCGTAACGCTCGCGCGTCCGATCCGTCACTCGACGTTAACGAGAAATATGGAGAGTAATACTCAGATGAGTGAAATTATGGACTGGCGCCTCTATGAACGGATCCTGACATGTTTTGAAATCGAAGCATCTGGACTGGACGTGTCGGTCACTCCGAATGCGAAGATCATTGGCAGTATCAGCGGGGTGGCGCGACAGATCGACGTCCTCGTTGATGCACGATGGGAGGAAGGGGTCCAGCGACGGATCATTTTCGATGCGAAACTACGCAAGCGGAAAGTGGACGTGAAGGACGTCGAGTCCTTCGAGGGCATGATGCGGGATGTCCAGGCATCGCGTGGCGTGCTCGTCTGCTCCAGTGGTTATACCGAGGCAGCGCTGGCGAGGGCGCAGCAGTCAATCGAAATCCGAATTGTTACCGCCGACGAAGCTGAGGAGCTCGATTTCTCGATGATCGACCCATGCCCATATTGCCGCCACAAAAAGCGTAAGACTAAAGGATTCGTCTTCTGGGATGGCCAGCTTCCCTTACCAGTCTCATGGAGTTGGGCAATCGTTTTTACGGGCAAATGCGACGTCTGCCACAGCTTTGCATTCTGGTGTTGGGACTGCGGATCAAAAGTCGTTGTTCCCGATGAGGAGACATACGAGTGCGGCTGTGAACACACGTGGTTCGTCGAGAAGAACGATGACGAGGCGGTTTTCGTCATTCGCATGGCTGATGGCGAAGTACCCCTGGACCGACGCCCGTTACGGTGAGATATGGTTACCGCCGCCCTGGTTCAAGGTTGATTGGAGATGGTTGCCCAATACGCCACGTGTCCTGATCAGGGCTTTGTTTGAGGCAGGACATACGAACCGTCATAACAAAACGCGTCAACCTGTAGACGGGCCGTGATGCCCAGATGATCTCAGCATACCGGCAGACCAGTTGACCTGCGGCGGGATTTTGTAGCCGGTTAAGCAGTGAGTCGCATGTCGATATCATCGGACTTCAGCCAGGCTCGACGGACCGTGGCCGGAGGTTGGTAACGATGGGCGCTATGCGGCCGCCTCTCGTTGTAGAACTAGCGCCATTGCTCGATGAGCACCCCTAGCCTCGGCGCGCCTGTCGTAAGCGGCTCACGTGGGCCGTTCGTCCACGCGCGTGCACGTGAGGCATGATGGTGATCCGGACTTGGACTGTCAGGTAGCGGGTGTCGGCGGACTGGCTGGCGTGTGCAGCTTGTCGGCCACGCGCCACGGCAGAAGCTCGTCGATGCGATTGATTTTATGGTCAGCGATGTGAGCTAGCACATAGTTCAGGTAAGCGCGCGGATCAATGTCGTTGAGGGCGCACGTGCCAATCAATGAGTACATCGCAGCAGCACGTTCACCACCGCTGTCGGAACCGGCAAACAGGAAATTCTTCCGACCCAGGCTTACACAACGCAACGCGTTTTCCGCGATGTTATTGTCGATCTCGAGCGTGCCGTCTTCGCAATATAGCGTCAGGGCGCGCCACTGGTTAAGCGAGTAGTTGATCGCCTTGGCAGTGTCGGACTTCGACGACAATGTTTCGAGCCTGGCCTTGAGCCACGCTTCATAGATTTGAAGCAGTGGCCTGGCTTTCTCCTGCCGTATTTGTAGCCGTTCGGCCGCAGGCTTGCCGCGAATGGAGGCCTCGATGTCGTATAGCGCGCCAATGTATTCAAGCGCTTTTTGCGTCGTGTCGGACGGCGTGCGCACGTGGATGTCGTAGAACTTTCTCCTCGCGTGAGCATGACATGCCGCTTCCAGTACAGAGCCACCCAGGAACAGCTCATCGAAGCCCGCGTAAGCGTCCGCTTGCAGGGTCCCCCTGAAGCCGGCGAGATGAGTCTGAGGGTGGATGCCCTGTCTGTTCGGCGAGTATGCGAACCATACCGCAGCGGGTTGCGTCGACCCCGAGCGACGATCGTCGCGCACATAGACCCATAGCCGACCGGTGCGGGTCTTCCTGTTGCCCGGTGAGAGCACCGGGATCGGTGTGTCGTCCGCATGCAGCTTGGCGGCCGACACCGTATAGCGGCGCAGCGCCTCAATCAGCGGCGCGCACAACGCTTCGCATTGGCCGACCCAGCGACCCATGCTGGCCCGGTCGAGCGTCACGCCGTCGCGCGCCGCGATCGCCGATTGCCGATACAACGGCTGGTGGTCTGCGTATTTCGAAACGAGGATATCCGCCAGCAAGCTTGGATGGGCGATGCTCCGCTCGATCGGAAGGCCGGGCATGGGTGGCTGCCTGATGGTGCTGCAGCATGGGCAAACGAATTTGCGCCGGATCGTGCGAACGACTTTGAACGCCGCTGCGACCCGGGCGAGTTGCTCGGACACGTCCTCACCGAGCACCTGCATCTGTTGACCGCAGTCCGGGCAACTCGATTCGGGCTCGAGCACATGATCCACACGCGCGAGGTGCGCAGCCAGCGCTTGCCTCGAAGCCGCTTCGTCCATCGTTGCATTGGAGGAGGAAGCGTTTGCGCCTCGAGCTTGCGCTCGCTCCACGTCTGCAACGCCGCGTCCGGCGGCCAGATCCTCGAGTTGGGTCTCGAGGGTCTCGATCTGCCGCTGCAACTGTTCGGACTTGCGGCCGAACTGCATGCGTCGAAGTTTGTCGATCTGCGCCTTAAGCTGCTCGATCTCGACATCGCGTTCAGCAAGCAGACTACGGGCCTCGACCAGCAAGGCCTTCAACAATTCGACATCGTCTGGAAGATCGGCGCCGTTCGACATACGCCGTAGTTTACGAGTCCGCGGCGCGGTTTACAACATCGATAACGCGGCGGTACGACGGGGCTGTCGCCAATCGATGCCCTCGAGAAGCATTGACAGTTGTGCTGAACTCAGATGGACCTTCCCGCCGTCGGCCTGGGGCCAGATAAAACGGCCCCGCTCAAGCCGCTTCGCGAGAAGCCAGATTCCGTCCTCCGTTGCCCAGAGGATTTTTACGAGGTCGCCCCGGCGGCCCCGGAAGATGTAGACGTTGCCTCCCAGCGGATTCTCTTCAAGCGCCGTTTGTACCTTTGCGGCCAGTCCCTGGAACCCACATCGCATATCGGTCACGCCTGCAGCGATCCAGATGCGCGTACCAACCGGCAGAGAGATCATGATCGCAGACTGCCCAGCACGGTACGCAGCATGTCAGCGTCGACCAGGCCGTCTACCTTAACCATCGCACGGCCGATGCGGATCTCGATCGTGCCCCCAGGAGACGCCGGCTTCATATCTGGCGCTTGCGGAACCCCCGAAGATGACGCAACGACCTGCGTCAGCGCGTCACTCAGCAGTACGACCGGGAGGAGGCTGGTAGACGGAGCTTGCTGCTCGGCGAGATATCGCCGCCGCCAGGTGTACAGCATGTTCGCGTTGATGCCATTCTCACGGGCCAGTCTCGCGACCGAGACGCCCGGCTCACACGCTGCTGCCGCCAGCCGGTCCCGAAGCTCCCGTGGGTAATTCGGACGGCCTGCTCGACTTCCATGCTTCTTCTCTGGAGACTCTGACAAAGTGGTGTCCATCAAATCGAAAATGATGGACATCACTTTGCTGTGTATCGCAGCAACCGTCTACGACGGTGAGGACGAGCCGCTTACCGCCTGTCTCCCCACCCGAGGCTCGCTGGGTGACGGTTCGCCCATCCGAGCCGCGGCGTACAGAAATGCCGGGGGAAAAGTCTGCACGGTCACTGATGTGCAGAAGTTCGTATGTAAAAAGCCGAAAACGGTCTTTTTTGTCATTTCCACCCGGGTTTCTGTACAGACGCCCTGGATTACCGCCCAACTTTCTGTTCCATCGATACGATTTAATAAAGCCCTGCTTTTACTCTCCGTTGGGCGACCCGACGGTGCGCATGTTCTCCTGGATTCCACTTCGTCCGGTCGCTCTACGGCGCAGATCGCCGCTTACGACGCCGTGGCGCTCAGCAGGGTAGGAGGCAGGCCGATGCGTTGGAACGTCTCTCGCACGCGATGACAGACTTCGGCACTATCGATGCTTTGCCAGCGGGCTAGCGCGGTATTCGCGACACGGCGCGCTGGAGCATGACACCGCAAATCTGTGAATGTCGAATGGGACTGAACGGCCGAGTACCAAACTTGTGAATGCGCGATTCAGGGGACAAATTTGTAAATATCGAAGAAAAACCGCCCGCGTTCACATTTTAGCTCCGAAGCACTACAGGCGAGGGCGATCGTTGCCGGCTCTCGGCCCGGTGCTATCGTCCCGTGGGAGCAACTGCGACTGCCGCATGAGGTCGACAGCTTGACGGGCGCTTTCCGGGCGCCGCGCCAAACCTGTTCTGTTATTTCCACCTTGGTTTCTGTACAGGCAGCCGGAACTATCACCCAAATTTCTGTTCAGTCGATGTTGCTATGGCGGCGGCTCAAAAAACTACCGGAGCATAACCATGCGGCTCTCGTCCATGCGTTTTTGGGCGGACCAATCGTATACGGTTGGATCATGTCCGCAGCATGGATATACGGTTGTGGTGTCGGCCACGTCAAACCGTATATCTATGGTCCGGCGCGCTCCAGCGCAATGCAAATCTGTGAATGTCGAATGGGACTGAACGGTTGAGCAGCAAACTTGTGAATGTGCGATTCAGAGGAGCAAATTTGTGAATATTGGAGGAAAACCTGCCCGCGTTCACATTTTAGCTCCGAAGCACTCTATGCCAACGTGCGGCCCATTCGAACATTGGCACTTTATGACATTGCAAGGCACATATTCAAATTCACGAGTGACCGTGCGCGACATGTTTCAAATGTGGATACGCGGCGTCGATAGCGTGGCGGCATGCAACGGCGCTCGCCTTAGAGACAAAGTGCATGCCGAGCGCACTCGATTTTTAGGCCTGCGTAAAAGTATGTGTTCAGTGCGCTGGCGCAGTCAAAGTGTGTGCTGAGTGTGCAAACCTGGCGAGCGCACATACATTGTCTCCGGCGCACTCGAAGCACTGCATGCGCCACGAGTGCGCCGGAGACAAACCATGTACACACGTCTCTATGTCTGACGGGCCTTTCCGACCATATCACGCCGCAGTACACACAACCTGCCCGACGGAAAAGTGTGTGCCCAAAAGCGTAAGGCGCGGGTCGGGGAGTAAGAGTATGTGCTTTGTGTGCAACCGGATGTCGTCCTGGTAAAAGTATGTGCTTGTGATGTACGACGCGGAAACAGCCTGCAAGAGCGTGCCAGCGTGCGCGTTCGGAGCCGGATGAGCGCAGGGACCGCAATAGTGACCGGGAGATGAGATCTCAGCCGCCGGCGCGCTCGACTTGCGAACTCGCCACTCGTAGTAGCCGCTGCACGACACGCCCGGCGCCCGACACATACGCGTGACAGCAGCACTGCCAGGTGGGTATCGATCCACGCGTGCTTCAGCGCCCCCATACGCAAAGTGCGCCACCGCATTTGGGAGAATTTCATCGTCGAGCTTCGCGCGGGCCAATTCCTTGCGAAGCCAGTCGACTTGCGCCTATGTTGTCGTTGGCGAAGGCTTGGCTCGCTGTTACGCCGAGAGTTCGCGCCGCAACGGCCGCACCGTTTCGCGACGCGAGTTCCATCAGCCGTTTTCCGATCGCGGTGATCGGGACACCCGGACGATGCGTTGTCTCGTGTGTCTCACGGATTTCGCTGGCCGCGCCGCCACGCCGCGGAATTCTTCGGGTTAGCATCGCGTTGGTACTTTCTACTTACTCATGCGTTCTCCGTTCAGCAGATTTACCCGCTTCTCTACGGTAAGTCATTTCGAGGCAGAGTTAGCATACAGAGCCTGATAGAATTCGCTCACGTCCGCCGTCTTCCTCATGTAGTCAATCTGCTCCTCTAGCAATTGCTCCCGGAAGCGAAACTGCGCCTCTGACAATTGCTTCGTGGAGCGAATCTGCTCCTCTAACAATTGCTCCCTGAAGCGAATCTGCTCCTCTAACAACTGCTCCCTGAAGCGCATCTGCTCCGCTAACAGCTTCGTTTCGTACGTCCGTCGAATGGCATCTCTTTCGGATACTGCGGCGGCCAATTGCCTGTCGCGATCTTTCAGTGCAGCTTCCAGCATGCAGCTACGCTCGTCAGATATTGCGAGCTTGCTCAAGATACTCGAAAGTTCTGAATCGCGTTCAGCAACAAGTCTGCGAAGCTCGTTGATCTCCGACTTCTTCAGTTTCGTTCGCGTCGCAGCGTCGGCCTCCGGAATATTCTGCTCTGCATTTTCACCCAGGCAACGGACGCCCTTAGTCTTTGAGGTGACTGCGGTATTCGATACGATCTTCGTAACAGCGGGCGCCAAGCCAGAAATATTAACGTCGAGCTCGCCCTCGCTCTCAGTAAGTTCTGGCTCAAGCGCATTTAGTTCGCGAGCAAGCGCTGCCGGATCCCCGCCGCCGAGCTTGTCGCGCACCTTACGTACCGAAACCAGTTGTCTGAAGCGTGCCGTCGAAATGGAAGCCGTCTCACCGGGTGCAGTCAGCATCTCGAGGGCAACGGAGCGAATATTTTTTCGAGACTCCGAACGCGGATAGGCCATGAAGACTCCTTGGAAGCGGGACCATCAGGACGGCGCGTATTACTCGTTCCATCTCACCCAAATCAATCGAGATTCAGACCGGAGGCGAGTGGAACAATGCGATCCGAACACATTCTAGGCTACAGTTTGCTGTTGGAGTGTCAAGCGGAGCCAAGATGTGCGGATGCAGTGTAAGCGTGAAATCCACACGCTTTTACTACCAAGAACGCAATAGAGTCGACGCGCTGCTTTAATGATATGCGGGCAAGTCCATTCGCGATGGCGGTCAAGCGTTGTCTCCCAAGGCAAGACGGAAAAAGCAATCGGCTCGAGACATCCTCGGCCGCATTGGTCGCCGGCTGGTGCGCGTTGCGCGGTTTGCTTGCCGACCCGGATGTGGGCGCCGTGCTCAAGTATGTGGACGGTGAGCATTTCCGGGAGGTGAAGTCAATTATGAACATACGCGATCGCGGTGAAGTGCTGGCACAGTTGCTCCAGTGCGAGAGAAAGTATGTGCTCGTGATGCGATCATGGAACCGCCAGTCATTTTCGCGAACAGGATCTCGTCGGTCTGATCGGGAAGCGAAAAGCAGACTCAAATACGTAGCTAAGCTGCCTGCAGATCGGTAGCCGAGCAGTTGACTCCGGCCCGCTCTCGCATTACTGGCGAGACTGGCATATGGCCGACTGACAGGACGAGGACTCTTGCGAAGTCAGTGCCCACGGGAGAAATGCGCAAAGATGCGATTTTGCAATACGCGTCAGGCACGAAACACTCGAACCGGGTCTAGCGTGTCGAGATAACGCCTTGCTGACTGACGGTCTTTCCACCCGACGTATTCCGCGAGCATCTTCTCGTCCCACGCGTTCGATCGAGCCCAGATCGCGAAGCCCTGGCGCAACGAATGACTACTATAGGCATCCGCATCCGCTACACCTGACGATCTTAATATCCCGCGCAATAGTGGAGTGATGCTTCCGCTAGCGAGAGCGTTATCCTTGATCGTTCCCCACCGGTCGATGCTGCGAAAAGCAGGGCCGCTGGTTAGCCCGGATGCGGCAATCCAGGCTTCGTAAGCGGCCACGGGACAGAGCTTTGCGAGCGCAGCGGTCCGGAACGTCATATCACTACTATTGGCGGAATCGCAGTCCACACGAGGAATGTAGATAGTGATGCTGCGTCCACTATCCACCGTCACCTTTTCGACTTTCAGGCGGGTGAGTTCGTCGGACCGGAATCCCCGCCAGAAACCGACTAGCACCAATGCTCGGTTTCTCAGATGTGGGAGTTTGCTCGAGCCACTCTCCCTTGCGATTTGCTGACCCAGCCACGAGTCGACCATTTCCAACTGTTCGACGTGCAACGGTCGGGCCTGTCCGCGCACTGTCTGTTGCATGTGCTCTATCTCTTTAAGCACGCTTTTTACGTGCGCGGACCTTGCCGGATCGGGAAACTGGTGAGTCTGATGCCACAGGCTGATGGCAGCCAACCTGAGTTTCAATGTTGCAACAGGTAGGACATTCCCGTGCTCCCGAAGATATCGGGCAATTTCGCGAGGATTGCTGGGCAACCGTCCTCCCCACCTGGACTGGTAGTCTTGCATCACGTCTTCGTAGGTCAGTTGCCTGTCCTCTTGAGGCGATGTGTTGTCGTCGCGATCGGAGGGGTTGTCAGTCACTGGTCACCTACGATAGTAATGGACGACCTTCCGAACATCAGGCTTGTTGAATGCATACTTGCAGGACTGCCCCGATCCACATCGCTTGCACTTGGCACCCGGAAATGCTCCACAAGTTTTCCCACCGTATTGGACGTACCTTAATGGCGGTCGTTATCATCAGCACGGTAACTTACCCGCGCCCCCGGATTCGCTGTCCAGTTTCTCGTACGCCACCTACCGCATGCGGGCCTTCGTCAGCGATGGGGGCCGGAAGTGTCGGGCAGCGACCCACTTCGCCGCGTCCTTCGGGAAGAATTACAAGTAGTAAACAAATTCAATGAGGCGGCGCTGCATTCCGGTCAGCCTGAAAATACAATAAATCAATTCCATTCTATCAGCAAACAATATTCTACACCCTATTCACGACGACCTTCAGAAGGCGGTCTCGGATCGTTAAAATACATTTAGTTTAATTTTCAATGCATAACACGTAAAGATAAAATCATGGAATGGTCTGATCATTTCCCTTTCTCACATACAATTTTATGGGGAATTTGGGAAATTTGATATTGTAAAATTATTTGCTTTCGCCTAATAATATGAAATCTGAAAATAAAAAAGCCGACTGGCGGGTCGGCTTTCTTGAGAGGTGCTATCGAGTACGCAACTACCGTGCAATCCACTACTAACTGGGGCCAGGCGATCTTTGCGGTGATCCTGGCCACCCGCGTCACTTTGATTCTCTACCATTCACGGGGAAAGTCAAGAGGATTCTTTTTCCGACGCGGGCGTGTGCAAGGAGATGATTTTTCATGCCTCGTCTTTTTAGCATGTCCCCCGGATTTTCGAAGGCAGGGGAAAGCGCGGCTCGGCTAATCGAGCATCGCGCTGACCCCCGGGCCAATTATTGGATTTTCCACTCCAATAAAATAAACCATCTGATGGTGGCGGAGACAGATGTTGTTTTTGCTTGCTCAATTTTTTTTGAAATGGATCCGCAAGTCGTCTGGTACGGCGCCGCGCCGCCACAGACTCCCGATGCAGATCAGGAAGCGGATGGTTTTAAGCCCGATCTGATAGCCCGCTATGCAGATGGCAGACAGGAACTTGTTTGCTGCAGAAGGGAGCCGGGGACGTCAAAAAAGTCGATGTTGAAGCGAATTCCGCTTGGGGTGCGCCTGGTCACTGGTCGCGACGTCGTGGCGCGGCAGATCGAATTCGACAATTGTTTGTCGCTGTCGACCTGGCTTACTGCAACGCTTGACTACACATCGCCGGCAGCGAGACTCGCGATCCTGGATCGAATCGGTCCGGGGAGCCAAGGCACTATCCGGCAGATATTCGATATTCCCGGTATTGATCCTGGCCTATTAAGAGGTGCTCTGGCATCCCTCGTAGCCGAGGGCACATTGGTGACCGACCTGACGCGATTACTGTCTCTTGAAACGGTAATGGCCAACATTACAGGCAGTAGCGCGAGCAAGTTCTCGGCCCTTAAGCGGTCGAAGAATTCGTCGGGCGACGGTGCGATACCTGGCGCTCACAATCCATCTGCCGACGGGCACGGTCTGGATGAGACGACGCTCGATACCGCAAAATCATTCGGCACCGCGAGATCGCGGCGGCGGCTGATTCCGCCGGAGCACCGCTTTGCCGAATGGCCGACCCCGGAAGAGTCCAACATGTCAGACGACGACCGCAAAAAATTCCGCGCGAAGAAAGAGGGGATCGTTGCATACCGTAGGGGGGCCGAATTCTCGGAAATTAAAGAAAAACATCTGCTGTCCAAGAATGAGGTGCTTCGTCTGGTAAAGCGATGCATCACACCCGCCGGACCCGGCTCGATTCACGGCTATTTCGCCCTCCAAGAGTACTACCGTATCGCTCAGCCAGGGGAAGGGGCTACGACGACGCGAAGGAAGGTTAAGGAACAGGACGGTGGCGAGGACGAAAAGAGTCGTAACGGCCCATGGGCATGGACGCGGCTGCTTCAGGGCGTTGTCGGCCTCGAGGAGCTCATCACGGACCTCGTGCTTGGTCACGAGCCTACGGAAAACGGGAAAAGGATTGATCTGGACGACTGCTGGGCGAAGATGGAAGACTTCCTGCGAACGAAAGGACTCGGGGACAGTGATTATCCGTTTACCAACACTGACCTCGGTCGCAATGCGCTCCAGAATTATATCAAGACGATTTGCGACCGCCACGCGGACCGCTACATAGGAATTTATCATGGGGAGACTTCGAGCAAGCGCGCCCGGCAGATTGGCGGGACCCCCGTGCGGATCATTCGCCCGATCCGTCCCGGGTCCTTCCTTCAACTGGATTTTTACAGGATAGACCGGCCCACAGGGGTCATGCGACGTAACCCGGCGGGCGAGCTCTTCAAACAGACACTGCCCCGCTGGTACTACGCCCTGCTCGTGGACGCATACCACTGGTCCGTCTTATCGCGATATCCCACGCTCGAGATCAACCCAAGTACGGCAAGTGCGATTGAAACTTTGGATCGCTATGTGCATCCTGAAGCCTACCGTCTGGAAAATGACCCTGATGGGGAGGACCGGTTGTTCTATGAACAGTTTGAGGGGATGACTGGCAATGGCTTCAACGTGTTGTCTGCGGACAATGCCAAGTGCAACCTGAACGATAGCTTCATCAGGGCGAGCATCTACACATTTGGCTGTGCAGTCAATTTTGGACCGACTTATAACTGGGTGACGCGCGCTGTTTGTGAGAGGGCGATCGGCGATGTTTCGAGGCGAGTGAACGCCTTGCATGACGGCGAGTCAGCGATCGATCTCGATTTGTTTATCCTTGACCTGGCGCGAGCCTGCAATCAGCATAACACCGAGCGTACAGAACGGCTTTGGCAAACTTCGCCGCTCATCGCGTTCCGAAATGCATTGAACAATACAAGCGCCGGTCTCATCGCTGCGCCGCTTCCTCGCGCCACTATCGTCGACAGCAAATACCTTGACCATTACTTTGAAGCGGTAGTGCGGGGCAACCTGGCCAAAGGCGTGATGCCGTACTGCAACTCGCTGGGACGACGTTATACAAATGACACGTTAAGGAGTCGCCCGGATCTGATCCAGCCTCACGGGTCGAACGAAACGAACCTGGTTGGCCGGGTGAAGCGCTGGGACATCCGCCAGGCGTCCGGCGCTGTGAATAATATTCCCATAGGCAAACTCAAACCAGACAGACAGCGTGACGCCAAGATATCGGTGTCGGATTGGAAATTCTTCGACAAAACGGGAGGGAACTTGAAGACGCGTGAGCGCCTGGAACAGGCGGCCTCGTCGGTCAAAGAGGAGGCGCTGGACCAAGGTTCTCCAAAAGCAAAAAGCAAAAAGCCAGGAAAGGCGAGTGCTCCTACGCTAGAAGAGGAGAGGCAGCGTCGCAGGGGGACCTATCATGGCCAGCAGGCGGATGCTGAGAATGCCACCGCTAATGTTGACGCGGAGTCGATTGAAACGGTGCAACCCGTGGAATCACGGGGACAGCCGGATAAGACTATCTGGGAAGGCGGGGTAGACCGGTTCCGCCTGCGTGTTATCAGGGGTGGCAGGAGGTTCGGATGAGCGACATCCAACCGCTTACAGTGCCGCAAGGATCTTCTGATCAGCAGTCGCAGCAGCTAGATATCCTGGCGCCGAATCAGCGCACGGAGCAGGAGTTGCTGATCAGGATTCCTTTTTATTCTTCGCCAGTGATCCAAACCGAGCCAGCTATTCAGGCATATCTGGAATTCAAAGACGAGTTTCTGTTTGGCGCATCTGGCTTCACGCTGCTCGGACAGCGCGGCGACGGCCGAAAGACCGCGTTACTGGTCATGAGAAATTTGCTTCGGCAGGAGTTTCCAGAGGTTGAAACTGTGACTTGGGCTCCGCTAGGTGAGGAACTGACAACGCCCACGGCAAGATGGGGTTCGCTGCTGGCCGCAGCAGGTTATCGTTTCTGGCGCGGAACTCCCGAAGAAATCAAATGGCGACTACTGAATCTGATCGACGAACGAACAGCAATCACCGGTGTGTATAGATTTGTGCTCTTTGTGCAGAGCGTTGAAAAACTGGAATGGGAAATGATACAAGCGCTGGCCGCTCTCAAAACCAATCTGCAGGTAAAGGGCATTCAGCTTTTCCTCGTGGGCACCGCCGAGATTAACGCGTTCAAGGCGATGGTCGAAGACACGAAAGCTCTCGATCGATTGGCAACGATCCGCTCACTTCTGGGTTCAGGTCGCGTTCTGCGGCCACTCACTTCGGCTCTCGATCTTGATTCGGTACTGCGCGAGATCGAAACCTCTGTTTATACGGAGGCGGGCTCTGTGACATGGGTGCAATTTCTCCTTCCGAAGGCGTGCAAGGCGGGTTTCAAACTTTCAGATCACGCGGGGGCGTTTAAAGTAGCTGTGGATGAGTATGCGGCAAACGGACGCGTGACAGCCGAATTCATATTTAGGACTATCAAGCGCTCGCTGGGAGAGGCTTCAAAGAATGACCAACCTGGGCTGACGATTGGTGTCGACCAGTGGAAAAAAGCCATGGGGCTCGTTCTGGACGGCATTGTCTATCTGCCCGAGCCAAAGGAGGGGAATTGATTCGACAAACAAATGGACGCGTGACAGGAGAGACGCTCGCGCGCTTGCCGCATGAGTCAACCTTCTCGGTCGCCGCAAGGATTATGTGGCTCAACACCCTTCCGTTTGGTCAATTTGCAAAACTGTGCGGTGTGTCGTCTGTGCGTAAAAGCTTTTGGACAGATAGCAGCTGGATCGACCTTCACATTGATTTGCTGATGGGATGGAGCAAGGGGGAAGCTTCTGGAAGAAGCGATGCAAGATGGTTGTCCGCGTTTTCTCCAAACGTGTGGTTTATCGACAGACTCCGAATATGCCCGGAGTGTGCGGGCGCGCTCTATCACAGCATATGGTACCAGTGGAAGGCACTCGACTGTTGCCCGCTTCATGGATGCGCACTTGTCGAGACCTGCTGGCGTTGCGGACACGAATTTGGGATGTATGAGTTTGATAGAGCGATACTTCGCTTGCCATATGAGTGCGTGCACTGCAGTGCTTCACTCACTCCCGGAAATTTGCCATCTGTACGTGCTCATGTGGAACTGAGGAAGTCAACAGACCTCGGTCGGATTTTTGCATCGTGCCTCAAACGTCACAAGAGGGCCGTACACCGCATGATTCCGCTCGGTCCGTTTGCTGAACTTGTAAATAAGCGTGCGATCGACCAATGGTGGGGAACATCGGAGATGATTTTTCAGATTGCCCGATCATTGAGCGCGGATGAACAAGACGGAATCATGCCAAAGCCGAAACTGTCGTGGCTATTATGGGCGGACGAGAATAACGCCTCGGCGTCCGTTGCCGATGGTTCCACGAACCGGTATCCGAATCGCCATCTGGAGGAAGCGGACCTCATATATATGGAGACGCTCTCGGATCTCAAGTTATGGCTGACAGGAGCCTACGGGCACATGGTTCCAGATGAGCCGTATCCGTCGCTGATTGGCGAGGACGGCTTGCTGTTGCGCGATGCGGCTCCTCCGGCCGTAATGGCATACATGTTGTTGCGTGGGGCATGGGAGGGCGACAAGCCCAAGGGGTTACACTCACCAATCGGCAACGCTCGTGTTGTCCGCTGGAGGTCCGCTTCAGCCCGAATCTGGCCCACAACTCTGTCCGGGCGAGGTTGGGAGGCCGTTTTCCTTAGTACGTTTGCTGCGTTCTACTGGAGATTGAACGGCACCCGGCCCAAATATGCAGACTTTTCCGCGGAGGCGGGGTTCGACACATATTTTCAGTATCAGGTCTCGCCTGTGCTGCGCATCTCTGCAACCGTTTTTCCGGAAGTTGAGGGTCTCCCACTTCGTCACTTCGATCCGCCTCGTCTGCGGCTAAGAGACGCCCTGGTACTCTTGCGGAACGCGAACCGTCATAACAGGAAGTTAGAGACGGATTTCCGTGCCTTGCTTAACCCTGGCTTCGATGAGTATGGGGGCGGGCGAATATAGCCTGAGGGCAACTCAAGCGGTGCGAAGTTCACTCTGTTGCGTGCCGGCGATCCTTGCGGCGGGGTGGAAACACCGGGTGCTTCACGAGTGGAACGGCAGGATGTCCGGAATCTCAGTCACGTAGCATCCTGGTTTGGTCCCGCCATCGACAAGGACCTGTCCGCGTGGCGATACGATGGTGCTACCTCCATAATCATGATTGGCAGAAAATACTCCCTCACGGACGGCGAACCGGGCCACCATCCTGTAAGCGTTCAACCGATGTGACGATCGGAGATCCATCGGCCCCGAATCGGCTTCGACTCGCGCCTCCCGGTGAGAGGCCGATACCATCAGTATCTGCGCGTCCTCCAGTCGGAACATCTGCAAATGGTCGTCTGCTAAAAGTAGCCCCTCATCCGGCGCAACATCCTGGAACACGCCGGCCCTCACGGACTCCGTGGCGACGTAGCATGGCCGCCAGTCGTTGATCATCCTGGCCTTGGATGAAGTTACGGGGCTTGTATAAAGCCTGCCGTCGTATGCAGCATGGACGGCGCACGAGACTTCACGTCCAATGTACGTCCTGATCCCAAAACCGATGAGGGCGTGCTTCCTCCTGCTCAATTCCTTGAAATACGAAGCGATTTGTGTGGAAGTATCTGTTTCAGCCTCACGGGCACATGCAATCGACGGGGTGGGTAAAACCAGCACATCGAATTCTGCGCGGCAAACGGCCTGCTCGACGAGCGCTATGAAAGCTGAAGGATCGTCGGAGAACCAATGGAACTCGGGCTGTAGTACTGCGAGGAGCATGGGAATCTCCAGGGCCGCCATACCGGGCGACGCTAGCCGCTTACGATGTCGTACTTCTCAAGTCCGGCAATCTCAGAGCGAACAACGTGGCCCAGCTCACGAACTTCTTGCGGCGTCAGGCCAACTGCGTACGCATAGTAGAGGACACTGAGGGGATGAACGCCTATGGCTCGCGCGATTTCGTCGAGCTTGTCTAGCGTAGGCGTCTGCTTTCCAAGCTCGAGCGCACTTAGATATGTCCTGCTGGATACGCCGAGACCGTCTTGAGAAACGCCGCGCATTTTGCGAGCAGCTCTCAATCCGCGTGCCAGGCCAAGACGAATCGACATCAGTCATGTAGGTAAATTTTGAAGATGTCACTGTCGTCGGACGCACACGATTGCGCTACAATTGATAATGTGCAAAATGTAACGAACGATCCCTTGCGGACCATACATCACCCGAACCACAGGGCTGGATCTCGCAAGCCCCTGCGCTTTGGGCAATGACGCCGATGACTTCAGCCCATTGATTTTTCTCGAAAAGATGCTGTTTACAAAATCTCCCTGGGAGACGCCGTATCGGATCAGACATGACCCGTTTAACCGTTGGCGCCTCGCCGGCATCAATCACGTAGCCACGACGTTCCTGATTCGGGCTGCTGAGGTGCGCCCCGATGATCCTGACGGCTATTCCTTTATCGTCGCGGATCCATCAATTCTTGTTTCGGTTCTCGAAGGATACGGAGACGCCAAGCCTCGTTTGTTGGCGATCGATTGGGAAACGTTGGTTCCTGTTTCGAGCGTGTGGTCGTACACGTATGCTGAAGATGGCCGGAATTATCTTGCCTATAGGGATGCACACGGTCGTCTGCGAGCCTGCGAACCTCAGCAACCCGATCCTGTTGAAGCTCGTAGCAAGATGCTTGTTTGGGCGCATGCAGATTCGGACGCGGCGTGCCTGTCTTGACTCAAAAACTTATGGATAAGCGTAGACGGCCAATCTTCCAGATATCTCTGTACGAATATCTGCTTATGTGATGTCGGGCGGCGGGGCGCTCCTTTAGTGGACTGTCCGCGCCGTCTCCATGCGCGAATCGGCGCACCGCCGCTTTTCGGCGCCGACTACGCGACTCGGTACATCGGCTAACAAGAACATGTTGAACCCCACTCAAATCGTGCAGTTCCTGATGGACTTCGCGCCACGATCGCAGCCGCTTGGTCTGCGCTACTTCGCGGCACTTGGAATTGACGCGCAGCAGGTGAGCGAACTCGTGCAAGAGGGATGGTTGCGACGGTTGTCCGAGGATGCTTATCTACTACGCGGCGACCAGCCGGGCGTCGATGGAACGATTGCCTATTTGCGGGCGTTTATCCCAAATCTCCACGTTGGGGGAAGAACGGCGCTAGAGTGGCACCGGATGATGCATCATCTTCGTTTCCGCGACCGGATTGATTTGTGGGGACGCGGCTATTGCAACATCCCTTCCTGGGCGGTGGATAGGCTTGCCTGTTCCTACTATTCCCACTCCTTGTTCGACACGGGGATGAACGAAGGCTACGGGTTGAAGCCGCTTGCGTGGCGCCATCCACAGGTGCTGGTTTCGGTTCCAGAACGCGCAATCCTCGAATACGTCAGTGTCTCACTGGAGCTGGTCCTGATAGAAGACGTGCGAGACCTTATCGGCAGCCTGAGGAACATTCGGCTGAACGTTCTGCAGGAGCTGGTAGATTGCTGTCCCCGCAGGGACGTAGTGTGGGGGCTGAAGTTTCTCGCGGAGGATGAGGGCGTGGATTGGGCTCAGCAGTTGCGCGCCTGAAAAGACCTTGGTGTGACGACGTCGATTCCCTCACAGATGTGACGTAAATGATCGCCTCTTCCATTCCTGAGAACTCGTCTGACGCTGATCTAAGCCGCTTGGCTCAGATGGTCATGTCGTTATTCGATCACTGGAATCTGCCCAGCGAAGATCAGGCATTCCTGCTTGGCTTGGCGCCGGGAAACCGGGCTGCCTTGGGCCGTTACCGGGAAGGCGCCCGCATCGGTACGACGCGAGAGGAGTACGTACGTGTCGGGCATCTTCTCGGTATTCACAGGAGCCTTCGTCTGCTGTTCCCACGCAACCGAGACGTGGCGTACAGCTGGATGAAGATGTGCAATCGCGCCTTCGGCGGCATGACGCCTGTTGATGCGATCAAGGAGTACGGGTTCGCCGGATTACTGATGGTGCGCGCATATCTGGATTGCGTTGAGAAATCGCGAATTGGTGCAATCAATAAAAATTTATTGAGGCCATGCAGCGTTTTCCAGTAGGCGCTAGCTTTAGCGCACCTAGCTTCTGCATTTGAGAAGGCTCACGATTGCGTCCGCAACCCGAACTTGCGGACGCAATCCATGACCGAGAATGACCTGACCTTTTTGCCCTTGCGGGTGACACGCGTTGGTATCGGTCGCAAGCGCAGTTTCGACCCGGCAGACAAGCAGCGACTGGTGGCGTGCCTCCGACATATCTACAGCTGTAGTACTAAGGATGTACTACGCAGGCTAGATTGTGGGGGCTCGGCAATCGCTCTAGGCTGGGCTAGTCGTACCCGCCGGCTCCCTGCGACGTCAAACGGACGACTGCTTTATGTTGGCCCCGGTGCCCGTGGGGCTGTGCTGGGTCAAGACTGGGTCGACAAGAAACAAGTTTCCTAGCAAGCCAAGCACCGCGCCGAACATCACGTAGAACACCGGCGCGATGGGCGATCCAGTCGTGTGAATCAGCCAGGTGACAATGAGTTGCGCGAAGCCTCCAAACACCATTACCGCGATGTTGTACGCGACCGCCATTCCGGTCGAGCGAACTCCGGAGGGGAACTGTTCCGCCAGGGCAGACGAAAAAGGGCCAAAGAACGCACCAAGCAGGCTGCAAAGCACGACCTGCATTACGATCAGGTTGGAAAGGCTAGGATTGGCGTTGACCCAGTGGAACAGGGGGTACAGCAACACCAGGTAGAGCGCCATCGAGCCTGTCAAGATCGGCTTGCGGCCGATACGGTCGGATGCCG
Source organism: Paraburkholderia phenazinium (assembly GCF_900142845.1). Taxonomy (NCBI): domain Bacteria; kingdom Pseudomonadati; phylum Pseudomonadota; class Betaproteobacteria; order Burkholderiales; family Burkholderiaceae; genus Paraburkholderia; species Paraburkholderia phenazinium. Next base: position 2,158,741 of record NZ_FSRU01000001.1, on the reverse strand, counting down.
CACCGAACAGCGGCACCGTTAGTGCGAGACATGAGACGCCGACCACTTGCGCCAGGAATGCGGCATCAAGTGGCAAATGCAATTGCTTGGTGGCAAAGGTCGGCATGTACACCAGCACGACATAGAAGGACACTGTGGCGCAGATGGTAAGGCACATGCTTACCAGGACGCCACGTCGATGCTCTCTAAACACGGAGCCGAGCGTTTGTTGGCTCTTTGTATCTTTCTGCGCCTCGATGAAGGCCTCGGTTTCCTCCAAATGTCGGCGAATCCACAAACCTACGGGGCCAATCACGAGTCCACCCAAAAATGGGATGCGCCAACCCCACGCCTCCACCGCCTCGGGAGACAGCCCCTTCGTGACCAAGGCTCCTACCAACGCACCACCAAGAACCGCTAAGGCCTGACCAAACATCTGCCAGGAACCGTACAGCCCACGGCGATCAGCGGGAGCTGATTCGACCAGAAACGCAGTTGAACTGGCAAACTCTCCGCCTGTAGCGAAGCCTTGCAGCATTCTGGCCAGCACAATGATCAGTGGGGCTCCGATTCCAATTGCCGCATAGGTCGGTGTGAACGCAATCATCGCAATCGACACGGTCATCAGACCGATAATCAATTGCAGCGCGGCTTTGCGTCCCTTCCTATCCGCGTACATGCCGATCAATATTCCCCCAACGGGGCGCATGAAGAAGCCAACACCGAACGTCGCTGTGGTAAGTAGCAAGGAACCGTATTCGCTATCTGTTGGAAAGAATAGCTTCGAGATGACAATGGTCAGGAATCCGTAGACGATGAAGTCGTACCACTCCAAAGCGTTGCCGATGATCGCTGCGATCACCTGGCGCGGAGGGAGTGCGCCAGCTTGCGAGCGTTGTGAATTTTGCATCATAGTCTCCAAGAACAGGATTCGGCCCTCTTGTGTTATCGGGGCAGTAGGCGGGGAACGTCGAGTTACTGCAGTAAGCCTAGCTCGACAGAAGTGCCCGCTCGGCTAACCGCGCCAATAGAGCGCCTCCGATCGGGATGAGTTCATCGTTGAAGTCGAAGTGCGGGTTGTGCAAGCCAACATCGCTACCATTTCCCAAATGGATGTATGCCCCCGGACGCTGTTGCAGCATGAAGGCGAAATCTTCGCCGCCGAGGCTGGGGCGCGGGTGTGCGATGACCTTGTCTGTGCCGAGGAGTTCAGCAGCGACCGAATTCGCGAATCGCGCTTCTTCCGCCGAATTGATCGTGGCCGGAAACACTCGTTCGTACTCAAGCGTGGCAGTAGCACCAAAGCTTTCCGCAATGCTCTGCACGACCACCTGCAGACGTCGCTCTATGAGGTCCTGAACTTCGGGGCGCAGCGAACGGGCAGTGCCGACAATTACAACCTCCTCGGGAATCACCGCGAAGCCGCGTTCCAGATCACCGCCTTGAACCGCACAAAGGCTGATCGCCGCGGCTTCCAGTGGATCGATATTGCGGCTGACGATGCTGTGAGTAGCCACAATCACATGCCCAGCCACCAACACCGGGTCTACTGTGCGATGTGGAGCCACTCCACCGTGCCCACCGTGCCCACGAATCCGTATGCGGATCCGGTCCGTTGCGGCCATTGCCGGCCCACTTGGAATGGACACGGTGCCCAACGGCAAACCTGGCCAGTTATGGAGCGCATAGACTCGCTCTGCTGGAAAGCGCTCGAACAGCCCGTCCTCAACCATCGCGCGACCACCGCCACAGCCCTCTTCACCAGGTTGAAAGATCAGATAAACCGTGCCGTCGAATTCGCGTGTCTGTTGCAGATAGCTTGCCGCGGCAAGCAGCATGGTGATATGGCCATCGTGCCCGCAAGCATGCATGCGGCCACTACAACGTGATTGGTGCGCAAGTCCGGTGAGTTCCTGCAGCGGCAACGCGTCCATGTCCGCACGCAGCCCTACAGAGCGCCCATGGCAATTACTGCGCCCCTCGATCACACCGACTACGCCAGTACGACCTATGCCGACATGATGGGGAATCTCCAACCTCGAGAGCTCCTCGGCAATGAGGTTCGCTGTGCGGTGTTCCTCAAAGCCGAGTTCGGGATGTGCATGTATGTCGCGTCGAATCGCACGCAACGCCTCCATCGCGTCCAAGATCTGTTTCGTCGGGGGCATCGTTTGTCATCATCTGTAGAGGGCCTCTCCTCGCGAAGAGCGATATGCGCGCCGCACTGAGAGTCGCAGGTCCAGCAGCGCCGACCTTGCATCGGATCTCATTATTGCGGATTGACGAACAGGGGAATAAATACTACTTTCTGATCCCATCCATCACTTCTATGTATGGCCATGGAACTACGCCACCTGAGATATTTTGTAGCGGTCACTGAGCACGGGAGTATCAGTCAGGCAGCGCGTGGCGTACATATCGCGCAACCTGCCCTCACGAAGCAGATCCGCGACTTGGAGGAGGAACTGGGGTTTACGTTATTTGAAAGACGCTCGCGTGGGATTCAACTGACCCCCGCGGGGCAGCAATTCCTGACCGACGCTACTCGGATTCTGAATGAGGTGGCTTTGGCTAAAGAGCGTGCGCGACGCGTAAGCAACGGTCAGATTGGCTCGCTGTCAATCGCGATTACCGTACTACATGCTCTCCTTCCCATTTTTTCGCAGATCATGCGGGCGTTTCGCAGGAGTCTGCCTAGCGTGTCGATTTCCCTGCGACAACTGCTGTCCGGCCCGCAACTCGAGGAAATTCGCTCGGGGAGGCTTGATGCCGGTTTTCTATTCTTCCGGCCCGCAGGCGACGAGGCGCTTGCCGGTTTCACGATTCACCGGGAGCCACTTGTGCTCGCGGTACCCCACGATTCGGACTGGGCTGCGAAGCCTCCTGAGCGGCTACAGGAGCTGTGTGACGCGGATTTCCTTTGGTTCCCACGAAAGGCGTCCCCCGATTATCACGATCAGTTGATTCACTGCTTTCGGAAGGCTGGCTTCACCCCTCGCGTCACACAGGAGGGAGAGGACAATAGCGCACTCCTGAGTCTGGTGGCCGCAGGACTGGGCTGCACGATCCTGCCTGCTACGGCCAGCATAAATGCGCCTGACAGCGTGGTCTTCCTGAAGGTCAAAGACCTTGATATCAAGTTGCCACTGGAGTTGGTTTGGCGCTCGGACAATAGTTCGCCAGCATTGCAACGTTTCGTTGAGGTCGTGCAGGCCTGTGTGTCACCCGACCAATAACATAGACCGCAGCGCACGTGCTCCAGCTGCAGGCACGGAACGAGTGTGGGCGTCTTAGCCGTTGGTAATGCGCGGAGCCGAGGTCAAGCTGATGTCTGCCTGCCTAGTTGCCGATCAAATAAAGGTATTGCGGACCCTCACGCCGAGTGGTGCAGGGCTCAGTCGTGTTAAACCTGTAGCAGAGCCGTAAAGTTCTGTGACATAGTTGCCGCCGTCGTATGCGATTGATATCGGAAGAGTCTCTACCTGCCGCGGCAGGCAGAGCGCCGAAGGAGCAACCGCCCCGGAAACTCTCAGGCTAAAGGACCGGCATCGCTTTTACACTCTGAAGAACCTCGGCGCATACGTCCGCCGATGGTACCGAAGGAGCAAGCTGCGCGCCCTTGCCGTGCGTGGCGAATCTCTCAGGTCGAGGATAGAGGGCAGCGTCCGCTTTGCACATGGTGTGTTTGCATCGGATTGCCATTTTCCCCCGACGTCCCGGAAGACCTTCTCATCAGATCCATTGCGGTGATTGGCAGCGGCATCACCGGCATTACAACGGTCTACGCCTTGGCCAAACGTGGTTTCTCGGTCACGCTCTTCGAGCGGCACCGCTATGCGGCCATGGAAACATCGTTCGCGAATGGAGGACGTAAGCGTCATTTCGTGGCCGCATGGACAGAGCTGAAGCCGGTGTCCAAAGTGATGTCCGTTACTTCAAGTGGTGGGGACTACTTTGGACACAAGCAATGCGCGGCCATCGAACCGCAAGGGCCGACCGAACTACACCCCAGAGTACCGACGGCAAGTTGCCGTTGCGGCGTGCGAGCCGGGTATTTCAGTGGCCAAGCTCGCGCAGGCGCACGGACTGAATCCGAATATGGTGTTCAAGTGGCGCCGGCAACTGCGGGCGGGCCTGTTTGAAGGCGTGGCGCACAGCACAGCGGTGTTGCTGCCCGTAGCGCTACCTGATGCACCGACCGGCGAGACCGCAGAACCGGCGTCGCTCGCTCTACAGCCTGTCGAGCCACATCGCGAGAGCGTACCGGCAGCGTCGGGCATCGAGATCGAACTGAACGGTGCCCGTGTACGCGTCACTGGCATGGTCGACCCCGTGCAGCTGCGCCTCGTGCTGCGCTGCCTGATGCCAGCATGATTGCGCCGCCAGGCGGTACCCGCGTATGGCTGGCAGCGGGCGTTACCGATATGCGCCGTGGCATGGATGGACTTGCCGCGCTGGTGCAGTCAGCACTCGGACGTGATCCCTTCTCGGGGCACATCTTCCTGTTTCGTGGGCGTCGCGGTGACCTCATCAAGATTTTATGGTGGAGCGGCGACGGCATGAACCTGTACGCGAAACGACTCGAACGTGGACGCTTCGTGTGGCCGCAGGCGGACTCGGGAACAGTCCATCTGTCAGCCGCCCAACTGTCGATGCTGCTCGAGGGGATTGACTGGCGGCATCCAGAGCGGACTTGGCAGCCGACGCACGCGGCGTAACGCCGGGTGCGTGAACCCACAAGCGCGTGGGCTTCATTTACACTGGCATGCATGCCAGCCAGCCATCTGCCCGATGACATCGCCGCTCTCAAGCGCATCGTTGCCTCGCGCGACGAGACCATCGCGCAGTTGCTGGCCGAGATCTCGCGACTGAAGCGATGGCAGTATGGCCGTTCATCGGAGCGCATGACCGAACTGATGGACCAACTGCAGCTCGCGCTCGGTGAGCTTCCCGTTCCTGAATCGACCATGGCCGCAACGTCGAAGGAGCCCGATGCTGATACCGCTGCTGATACGTCAGCTACAACGAACGTCGTTCCGCTACGCCGCAAGTCACGGGACTTCCCTGCCCATCTTCCTCGCGAAACGGTTGTGCATGCGCCGTCAAACTGCGGATGCCCGGAATGCGGCAAACAGATGCGTGCGCTCGGCGAAGACGTCTCGGAGGTGCTCGACTATGTGCCCGGCTACTTCAAGGTACTGCGTCACGTACGTCCGAAGCTGAGCTGCCCGCGCTGTGCCGCAGTAGTACAGGAGCCGGCACCTTCGCGGCCGATAGCACGCTCGATGGCGGGTGCGGGGCTGCTCGCACAGGTCGTCGTCGCGAAGTACGCTGACCATATGCCGCTATACCGGCAGGCCGGCATCTATCGCCGCGCGGGCATCGAACTGGACCGGGCAACACTGGCTTCGTGGGTGCGTGAAGCGGCGGCGCTGCTGCAACCCCTGTCCGACGCACTCGGTGGTTACGTGCGCGCCGCAGATAAGATCCATACCGACGACACGCCCGTGCCGGTGCTGGAGCCGGGCCGTGGCAAGACACGCACGGCGCGCCTGTGGACCTATGTGCGGGATGACCGCCCGGCAGGCAGCCGCGCGCCACCAGCAGTCTGGTACAGGTACTCACCCGACCGCAAAGGTGAGCGACCTCAGGAACATCTGGCGGGCTACACGGGAATCCTGCAGGCGGATGCCTTCAGCGGGTACGACGCCCTGTATCGTGACGGCACGGTCATCGAGGCCGGATGCTGGGCGCATGCGCGCCGAAAGTTCTACGACCTGTACAAGCTGGACAGCTCACCGATTGCCGAAGAAGCACTGCGCCGCATTGGGGCGCTGTATGCCGTTGAGCGCGAGGTTCGCGGCCAGACGCCGGACGTGCGCCTGTCTGCGCGTCAGCTGCGCTCGGCCCCATTGCTCGCTGAACTGAAGGTCTGGTTCGAACACACGCTGTCACAGGTATCGGCGAAGTCGGGGCTGGCAAAGGCGATCAGATACTCGCTGGGGCACTGGCACGCGCTCACACGCTATTGCGAAGACGGGCGCGTCGAGGCGGACAACAATACGGCGGAGCGCGCGATCAGGCCGCTGGTTCTCGGCAGGCGCAATTATCTGTTCGCAGGCTCCGACGGCGGTGGCCAAAGTGCGGCGGTGATCTATAGCCTGATCGGTACGGCGCGCCTGAACGGCATCGAGCCGTTTGCCTACCTGCGCACGGTGTTTGAGCGCATTGCCGATCATCCCATCAACCGCATCGACGAGTTGCTGCCGTGGCGCCTGATGCCGGCTGCACACATCGAGCAGCAAGCTGCCTGACAATCAATCCGATGGCCCAGCCCCGCAAACCTGCCGTGCGCCTGATCAAGGCGCCAGTGCCCGATTACGTACTGCGCGTTGAGCTGAAGTACATCAAGCCGGCGATCTGGCGACGAATCATCGTTCCCGGCTCGATCCGGCTGGGCAAGCTGCATGTCGTGCTGCAACTGGCCATGGGATGGGAAGGCGGGCACCTGCACGAGTTCGTCTTCGGCGAAACCAACTATGGTGAACCTGATGACTTCGGATTCCAGAGCGATTCACCGATGCTCAATGAAGCACGGGTCACGCTGGCGAAGGCGCTGGGCGGGCTGAAGTCATTCACCTACATCTACGACTACGGCGACAACTGGCAGCATCGGATCAAAGTCGAGAAGGCGCTGGTGCCTGATCCAGACATGCGCCGGCCGCTGTGCCTGGACGGGCAGAATGCGTGTCCACCAGAAGACGTTGGTGGAGTGCCAGGATATGCCGACTTCCTCGAAGCGATCACCAATCCGACGCACGAGGAGCACGACCACTTCCTCGAGTGGTGTGGCGGCAGCTTCGATCCCGCCGCCTTCGATCTCGTGCTCGCGAATCAGCTGCTCTCAGAGGTCAAATTCTGATCGTCAAGACGGCCTCAGATTGACGCTTACTGGAGGACAGCTTTCAGCATCGAACGCCGAAGTTTGGATGCATTGGTCCATGCCGATAAAAGGCATGAAGTGGATGCGGCGCAATGATTCACCGTTGCTCGTGAACCCTCCCCCACATGGCACAAGCTAAGCTGGTTCGTCGAATTCATCGCATCGATTCCGCGCTATCGACGCAACAGCGTGGAGATGGCTCGGCTTACATACCGGTGTTGTACCGAAGGCACTTCGCTTTGAATCCTACCGTGCATCGTATTCCGCTCGAGCTGCGCTGACTTGCTTCCAGTTCTGAGCCACCCAGTCCACCAATCCTTGCATGGCCTCCACTAGGCTTCGGCTAAGCGCTGTCAGCTCGTATTCGACGCGAGGAGGAATTTCTGCGAACACCTCTCGCGCGATCAATCCATCTCGCTCCAAATGCGTTAATGTCAAGGTCAGCATTCGTTGCGATATCCCTGGTATTGCGCGATCCAGTTGAGAAAAGCGAGCGCGACCGCCAAGTTTCGCTAAAGACAGAATAAGAAATATGCTCCATTTATCACCGACTCGAGTGAGTAACTCGCGAACCGCGATTGGATCCTCGTGGCCGCAGACCAGCGCCGAATCTAGTGGCTGTTTAGCCTTACCCATGCGTACATCCATGTAAGTTACTGATCTCAATGTGCCGTATTGGTGGCAATTGATCTCGCTGTTAAAGTTTATCGATCGAGCCTCGATCGCTCTCATCTACCAGTGCAAACTATGACCCAGATACTCATCGTTGAATCCAGTCCTCGAGAAGCTGATTCCGCCAGCCGCCAATTGACCGATAGATTGCGGCGGAGACTGGAGCAGCAATATCCCACGGCCAACGTGATTGTGCGCGATCTCGCAAAGGCGCCCCCACTCTACCTGGACGCCGTCACGCTCAAAGCCATATCCAGCAAGGATACAATGGAAGCCGCGGCGCTCAAGGACGCTGCGGATGTATCCGATCGGCTCGTCGACGAAGTCATGACGTCGGATATCCTGATCATCTCCTCTCCAATGTGGAACTTCGGGATCCCGGCTTCCTTGAAGGCCTGGATCGATCATGTTGTGCGAGCCGGCAAGACGTTCAACTACGCGGGTGCTGGCGTGGAGGGGCTAGCGACAGGCAAGAGGGCATTCTTGCTGCTCGCGTCGGGCGGTGTTTTCAGCGAGGGACCCTGGAAGCCTTGGGATTTTGTAGAACCGTACCTTCGGCAAATTCTTGGCTTCATCGGGATCTCGGATGTCCAAACTGTTCGTGCGGAAGGCATGAATATTCCAGCGCTTGCTCCAGATGCTGTCGCGAACGGCGAGCGAGTCATCGAAGCGCTTGCACTATGAGGGGAAAGCATGCTTGATCACATGATCCTGACCGTCAGCGATATCGAGCGTTCGCTGGCTTTCTACGAAGCTGCCTTGAAGCCAATAGGGATTAGGTTCTTCCTGCCATACAAAGGTGAGAACGGACATCCTGACCTGTGGGGCTTCGGCGATGGTGAGAAGGCTTTCTTCTGGCTAAAGCAGGGGAATCCGAATCCCGACGCTATTCACTGGGGCTTTGTGGCGCATAGCACCGCCAAGGTCGACGAATTCCACGACGCCGCAATCACCGCCGGTGCACGAGAGAACATTCCGCCTCGCGCACGGCTTGAATACTATCCTGGGTACTACGCGGCTGATGTATTAGATCCGGACGGATACTCGTTCGAAGTTGTACACAAGAGCTAGGGTATTGGCGTTCGGCGAATTTCGGGGCGCCACGCCAGCTCAGGCTTGTTCTCAGGCTGAAGACCTCCTGCCAGCGATCGCTCGCAGGAGATCTACGCCTTTGCAGGCGGGCGTATAGCCATACATAAATCCGATCGGCGGTATCGCAAAAGAGTATTTCTTCCCTTGTTCTTCGTTGCGCAAGAATGTGGCCTCGCACATCCATGCGGACACGCCAATAGCCACGATGTCCTCCCTTCGCACCCGTATTCTGCTCATCTCCTCGGCTACCGTGATCGGTGCCTTGGGGCTGTCTGGCGCCGCCACGTATTTGATCGTGCGAAACAGCACGATGCAGACTATCGACCACAACCTCGCCGCCATCGCCAGCGGCAACACACTCGCCATCGACAAGTGGGTTGCCGCCAAGGCAAGGGCCGTGAAGACCACAGCTGAAGTAGTCGAGCACGGCGACACGCGCGGGCTGGTCAAGTACATGGGCGACGCCAACGGCTTTCCTATCGTCAGCGTCGGCTGGACTGACAAGAAGTTCTTCTCGACCAGTAACACACCCAAAGACTACGACCCAACGGTGCGCCCTTGGTACAAGCAGGCCATCGCCGCGGGCAAGCTGATCGTCACCAAGCCGTATGGCGATGTGGCGACCGGCGTGCAGTACGTCGCGTTTGCCGCACCGATTGTGCGCAATGGTGCGGCCACTGGCGTGGTGAGCGGCGCCGTGCCGCTCGATGGCGTGCGCGAGGTGGTGTCCGCCGTGCACCCAACGCCCTCGAGCTTGGCCTTCGTTGTCGCAAGAGACGGCCAAGTGATCGCCCACCCCGATGCCAAGCTGATGCTCAAGCCGGTGACCGAAATGGCCGCATCGCTGGATGCCGATGCGCTAGCGTCGCTCGCCAGGGCTTCTATCCCACTGGAAGTTGAACTGGCCGGCGCACCGAAGTTGCTCAAGGCGCAAGCCGTGGTCGGTACCGACTGGTACCTGGTGATTGCTCTAGACAAGGTCGAGGCCACCGCAGGTTTGCGCAACGTGGTGCGCGCCCTGGGCGTGGCCATGGTGCTGCTGACGCTGGCTGCTGTGGGTATCGCCGCGTTCTTCACGTCGCAGTCGTTCCGCCGCCTCTCGCAGGTGCGTGATGCGATGGACACCATCGGCGCCGGCGGAGGTGATCTCACACATCGCCTTCCCGTGATCGGCAACGACGAGGTGGCACAGATCTCCGCGTCGTTCAACACCTTCATTGACAAGATAGGCGAGGTGCTGCTGGAAGTGCGTGCCAACGTCGACAACATGAAGTCGGCTACCGGCGAGATCGAGATGGGCAACCGTGATCTGTCCAATCGCACCGAGGTGTCGGCCAGCAACTTGCAGGAAACCTCCGCGGCGCTCTCTGAGCTGACCACCAGCGTGAAGAATTCCGCCGATGCAGCTGTGCTGGCCACGCGCTTGGCTGGTGACGCCAGCGATGCGGCCACGCGCGGCGGCAAGGTCGTCTCCAGCGCAGTGAGCACAATGGACGAGATCGCCAAGTCCTCGGCGCGTATCACCGAGATCATCGGCGCGATCGACAGCATCGCCTTCCAGACCAACATCCTGGCGCTAAATGCGGCCGTGGAAGCCGCCCGCGCAGGCGAGAGCGGTCGAGGCTTTGCCGTGGTAGCTGGCGCTGTGCGAACGCTCGCACAACGCAGCGCCGCCGCCGCACGCGAGATCAACGATCTGATCCGGGCATCGGAAGCCAGCGTAAAGACCGGTGCGCAGCGCGTGCAGGCCGCCGGCGCAATGATGCAGGGTATCGTGGCCGGCATCGAGCGCGTCGCACGCATCATCGGCGAGATCGAAGACGCCATGCACGAGCAGAGCGCCGGCATCAGCCAAATCGACCGCAGTGTCGCCGAAATGGACCGAGCCACGCAACAGAACGCAGCGCTGGTGGAGCAGTCAGCCGCCGCGTCGTCGATGCTCAATGAGCAGGCGCACGGCCTGGCGCACACGGTGGGGCTGTTCAAGCTGCGCGCCGGCTAATTCCATATCAGGTTGGTCGCCGAGTCCTTGGAACGTCCCCGAAGCCGTGTGCCGATGTACCGGTGTGCGACATGATCGACCGACTCGGCTGCGTCCGACCACCCCAGAGATGGACTCTACGGTGTGCAGTGGGCCGGCCGTCGACCCGACAAAGCGCGAGATCGTGACCGGTATCGTCAGGACCGACGGCAGTATCGCCGAGATGGACTAGACCATGCAGCAGAGGTGGTAACCATTGTGATGAGGGTGGGGCAGGGTCGACAAGACCCCAAGGTCAACGTTTTCGTCTTTCTCGCCTCCCGCGAGCTCCAGACCGTCCATTCTTGCTCTGCTCACGTTCTCGTAGAAAACACTGGCTACGAGGATTCCGTGCGAGTGACCGAAGAGTGGTTTCGAGAAACCTTCGAGGTAATTGCGGCGTGCGTTATAGGCGCCGGGGTACTTCACGTCGTACGAGGCCGGTTTACCAGCGACACGACACTGGTAGCGCATGGGTTTTATGACGCGTTGGCCATTTTCCATAACCATGACTAGCGCATAGTGCCCCAGGAAAATACGAGAATCTCGCGCTATGAGCTCGGTCCGCTGGATATCAGCCAACTTGCCCCGGGGTCAACGCAATTTGGTCGGTGGCGATTCGCTTACTTTCGGTTGCCGCCTTTGTGACCTTCTTCTGAAGTGCGCTCTCTGCATCCGCGAGTCGGGCACGTTGCTTGAACAGGTCTCGCTCAAGCTTCGTCACCCGCTCTGCGCTGAATTTGTCGATGAGGGCCTTAATCTCGAATTCATCGGCCGATTGAGGCTGGCGACGCAGACGCGGTATAAGGCGGAGCTGCGGAAGTAGCTAAATAGATTCGCTACCTAAAGGATTCAGCTTCATACGTGCAAAACCCGCTCTGCTGACTCAAGCGTATTGACAAGCAGCATCGTAATCGTCATCGGACCAACGCCTCCCGGGACTGGTGTCACGTATTCGGCCACTTCGCTGACCGACGCGAAGTTGACGTCTCCACACAGCTTGCCTTCGTCGTTCCTGTTCATGCCGACATCAATCACAGTCGAGCCAGGCTTGAGCATGTCGCCAGTCAAGATATTACGTTTGCCAACAGCTGCAACAACAATGTCTGCCGACCGGGTGTGGTATGCGAGGTCCGCCGTCTTACTGTGGCACACCGTCACGGTTGCCCCGGCCTCCAGCAGCAACAGCGCCATCGGCTTTCCGACGATATTGGAGCGACCGATGACCACTGCATGCCGTCCCGAGACCGGAATGTCGTAGGCCTCGAGCATTTTCATGACGCCATACGGGGTACATGGACGGAATTGAGGCTGTCCAGTCATCAGCGCACCGGCGTTCGCCACATGGAAACCGTCAACGTCCTTTTCAGCAGCGATGGCTTCAATCACCTTGTGGCTGTTGATATGGCGCGGTAACGGTAACTGCACCAGAATGCCGTGGATTTTCGGGTCCACGTTCAACTGATGAATGCGCTCGAGCAATTCGGCTTCGGTCACAGTCGCGGGCATCCGGTCGAGTGTCGAAAACAGTCCGTATTGCTCGCAGGCTTTCACCTTGTTGCGAACGTACACAGCACTGGCTGCGTCGTCGCCCACCAATACAACGGCTAGCCCGGGCGTCGTACCCTTTGCCGCAAGAGCGGCTGCGCGCCTTGCAACTTCTTCCCGCAACCGCTGCGACACCACAACGCCGTCGATAGTCTTCGCTTGATTCATGTCCAGTTCCTCACACGCGATCGCCCGTGACCGCACGGGTCCAATTCGTCCTCACGCGCATAATGGACATTTCTGTACATTAGGTCAAGCAGGATAAATAGTGGCCGATACATGCTGAAGTTTGGGCGACATTTGCCCATGCTTCAGGAGACGTCGGTAGACGCTCAGATGGGAACTCAGAAGAGTGGCAGGGCGGTGGTGCTCTTGATTTCGTCGAGGCATACGGTCGAGTTCACTGCGCTGACACCGGGGATGCGCATCAGAGTGTCAAGAAGAAAGCTGGACAGTGACTTCAGGTCTCTCTCCACGACTTTAAGCATGTAGTCGATTTCACCGGTTACCGAAAAGCATTCCAGCACCTGCGGCAGGTCTCCAACAAGTTTGATGAACTTGCTGAGGTCGCGGATGTGACCGCGCTCCATCGTGACCTGTATGAACGCTACGACACCCAGCCCCAGGCTCGCTGGGTCGAGCCGGGTTTCGTAGCGCCTGATTAGTCCGATTTCTTCCAGACGTCGATGACGTCTGAGCGTTTGCGCCGGTGACAGCTTGATGGTTTCGGCGAGTTCGAGGTTGGTCGCTCGCCCGTTCTCCTGGAGCGCAGCCAGCAGCCTCATATCGATGCGGTCGAGTTGCAGGGCGGCCATTCGGATACCTCGTAAACGAAATATAAATGTGAAAATTCGGGTTTTCAGGGTGGAACAATGAAATCTTATTTCATGGCAGAGATTCTAAACTTGTTTGCATCAAGCGCGCATTGTGTCGTGAATTGATAGGCAGCGACGCGGTGCAAGGACATGCGCCTAAACGAAATTGGATTTCGTGCAAACCCGAAGCCCTTTCCACTTTGCAGAAGAGTATCGTCATGGCAGACTTGTTTGAAAACCCGATGAACCTCTGTGGCTTCGAATTCGTCGAGTTTGCGTCCCCCCAGCCGAACGTCCTCGAGCCGCTGTTCGAGTGCATGGGCTTCACCCTTGTGGCTCGTCACCGTTCGAAAGACGTAGTCCTGTATCGCCAGGGCGATATCAACTTCATCGTCGACCGCGAACCGAAGAGTCGGGCAGCTTACTTTGCAGCCGAACATGGTCCCAGCGCATGCGGCATGGGCTTCCGGGTCAAAGACTCACATCAAGCCTATGCCCGTGCACTGGAACTCGGAGCCGAGCCAATTGAAATTGCCACGGGTCCGATGGAGCTGAAGCTGCCCGCAATCAAGGGTATTGCCGGCGCGCCCATCTATCTGATTGACCGGTACGAAGATGGCAAGTCGATCTATGACATCGATTTCGAGTACGTTGAGGGTGTGGACCGCCATCCCGTCGGACACGGACTGAAGCTCATCGACCATCTGACGCACAACGTCTATCGCGGCCGCATGGCGCACTGGGCGAAGTTTTACGAGAACCTATTCAACTTCCGCGAAATCCGCTACTTCGACATCTCGGGTGAATACACGGGCTTGACGTCCCGCGCGATGACAGCACCTGATGGCAAAATTCGCATTCCGTTGAACGAGGAGTCCGCTAAAGGTGGCGGCCAGATTGAAGAGTTCCTGATGGCCTTCAACGGAGAAGGAATTCAGCATATTGCGCTTCTCACTGACGACATTCTTGCCGTCATCGACACGCTGAGGGCATCGGGCGTGCCGCTCATGTCGGCGCCGAATAAATATTACTACGAGGCACTCGACACACGCGTGCCGGACCACGGACAGCCGGTCGCGGAACTGGAGGCTCGAGGCATTCTGCTCGATGGCAAGGTCGAAGAGGGCAGGCCCCGTCTTCTCCTGCAGATTTTCTCGAAAACTGTACTCGGACCCGTATTCTTCGAATTCATCCAGCGCAAGGGCGATGATGGATTCGGCGAAGGTAACTTCAAGGCGCTGTTCCAATCCATCGAGCGCGACCAGATCGACCGGGGCGCGCTGAAGGTTTAAGGCTCGATGCATGAACATTGTTGTCGGCGAGCTTTCGATTGTTTGCAGGCGGCTCTTTCTGCGCAACTGGCGGTGTACCGACACCGCCAGTTGCGCAGAATGGTTACTGGTTAACGTCGAGATTTATGTCCGTTACGAAGACTCGGATTCCTGCGGCGACGATTTTGCGAAAGTCGTTGACTACAACGTGATGCGCGATTCTTTACTTGAGGCGGGCAACCCCTCAGCGTCTACCTTTATCGACCGCGCTCTATGCGCGCTGCTCCGCGCTCCGATTGTTCTTGCTTCTATTGAAGTGGTGAATTCGAGGTCTGGTACGGCCGTAAGCGAAAGTCGGCCCGGCGACGCGAGAACACTGCAATGAAACCGCACCATCGCGCTGATACCCGGCGCGAAACGCAGGTTGTTGACCACTCTTTAGGAAACGACGATGTTTTCACACGTTCTACCTTTTGCTGGCGACCCTATCCTGGGTTTGATGGAGACGTATGCGCTCGACCCTCGCTCCGGGAAGGTCAACCTTGGCGTCGGCATTTACTACGACAACGAAGGCAACATTCCCGTACTTCGCTCTGTCCGAGCCTCCGCTGAACGGGTATTTTCTGCGAATGCACCTACGTCGTACCTACCAATTGAAGGCGACGTTGGTTATCGCTCTCAGGTTGCGGGATTGCTGTTCGGACCTCAGGTTGAATCCCTACGGGACTCCCTGGCAATAGTCCAGTCCGTCGGTGGGAGCGGAGCACTCAAGGTAGGCGCCGACTTTCTAAGACAGCACTTTCCGGAAAGCTCCGTGTTCGTGAGCGACCCAACCTGGGATAACCACATCGGCATCTTCGATGGCGCGGGATTCAAGGTCGGGCGATATCGCTACTATGACGCGAATACCAAGGGACTCGACTTCGAAGCAATGCTGGCGGACCTGCGACGCCTGAAGCCGCAAGACATCGTTCTGCTGCATCCGTGCTGTCATAACCCGACAGGCGTTGACCCGAGCCGTCCGCAATGGAACCAGATTCTCGACGTTATCGACGAGCGTAATCTCATACCCTTCGTAGATATGGCCTATCAGGGCTTCGCTGAGGGACTTGAGAGCGATGCGTACGTCGTGCGCGAGCTCGCGCGACGGCGACGTAACTTTTTGGTCAGCAGCTCGTTCTCAAAGATTTTCTCACTGTATGGTGAGCGAGCGGGTGCCCTGACCGTGCATTGCGCCGACTCTGCTCAAACGGCTAACGTACTCGGGCAATTGAAGTTCACGATTCGACGAAACTATTCGTCGCCGCCGACCCACGGAATGCGGCTGATTGCCACTGTTCTGACGGATGACACGTTGCAAAGACAATGGCTTGATGAGTTGGAAGCGATGCGCGCTCGAATCATTGATATGCGCCGAAAGCTGCATACAGCTCTGTCGGTTGCCGTCCCGGCACGGAACTTCGACCATATCGTGAAGCAACGGGGAATGTTCGCCTACACCGGACTCAGCACGCAGGAGGTTGCGGCGCTGAAGTCAGACTTTGGCGTGTACGCAGCTGGGACAGGGCGGATTTGCGTCGCGGGGCTCAATGAAAATAACGTCGAGTACGTAGCTGACGCCTTCGCAAAGGTTGTGCGCTGACAGTCCGCCGCCGCTTTTTTGACGCAGGCTCAGCGTTAAAGCTTGATGCCGCTGAGCACCTCCAGGTAGCGAGGGGCGACGCGCTTGCGGACTGCGTCGCTTTCCTTGATGCCGGTGAGGTAATAGCCGAGCTGGTGGAAGTAGAGAATTTTCGCGCGTATAAGGCTATCGGGCTTTGAATGTCCCATAGCCTGAAAGATCTTCTGCAGGTGAGCGATACGTTGCCGGTCGATGCGGGCAACCTCTTTCGCTACGGCCGCGTCCTTCCGGGCCCATTCTCGCATCGCCATGTCGAACTCCGACGAGAACTGGCGTTCATCAATGAAAAGCATCATCAGTTGTCGAAGCCGGAGTTTTGCTAATTCTTCGCGCCCCTTGGGGTCCGACTCGTGTGGCTCGACCAGCGACCGCAGGACACGGTCGTTCACTTCTGTCCAATATTCGATGAGCGCGTCGAGCAGATCCTGGCGGTTCTTGAAGTGCCAGTAGAAGCTGCTGCGGCTGATTTCAAGCATGGACGCCAGTGGCTCGACCTTGACCGCATCGACTCCTTGTTCGATGAGTATGGACCGCGCAGCGTCGAGCCACACCTCCCGGTCAACGACCGGTCGTGCCGCCTTTGTCATCCTCTTCGTTGCCTTTTCGCCAATCATTTCCCGCGGCATCGGTGCCCAATCTGAGTTTCATCGCCGGAAAGCATAGCACTGTCGCTGCGCCTGCTGATTCCCGGAAATAAACACGCACAGCAGGCCTCGCGTTACCGCTTGCGCACTTTCAACTCATGCGGCATGTTCCGCGAATTCCTCGGCCGCGTCCATCAACCACTTCACAATGAACTCTGTGTAGGCGACGTCAAAGTAGAGAACGTACTCGCTGACATTACGATGCACCAACATCGCAGGCAGCCCAGCAAATCGGGTCGTCACGACATGGCCCGCAGCAAAGCCGGACGGATGCATGTCAATCGAACAGCCCTTGGCAACCAAAGCAGGAGCATCTTCGGCAGCAACGAAGAAAGCGACGCGGCTATCCGAAACCACGGTCACCGTTGCGAATTCGCCAGCCAGCGCCTCTTCCAGCATCGACTTGCACTTTTCCTCGTTTTCGAGCGAACAGAAGCAGAGATACTCGTGCGGACCGGCCCATGCGAGCTTGACGTCACCACCCCCGGACACCCGCTCAGGGGCCGGCAGTTGAACGCCAAGTGTAGATGCTACGCCAGAACGAAACGCGCGGCTCTCAGAGCTGCCTTGGATCCGGATAATGCCTGAGAGCGGCAGTTCGGATACGTGTAATGACGGGAATCGGACCGGGAACAGGCTTTCGCTGAAAAAATTTGGAGATACGGTCGTACGTGCGATTAGCTTATCCATTGAGACGCTCTCCTTTTGGGTCAAAATGTGCCGTCGGAACAACACGAGCTGTCGTCATCTTGCCTTTTGCATAGATGTTCACGACTTCGCCAATGCGGGAAGCGCCGTTGCGCAGGATGCCCAATCCGATTGCCTTGTTCAGCATCGGGCTCATGCAGGCAGAGGTGACGTAGCCATGCGAGGCGGCAGGAATTTTCGCGCTCGCGTCGTCGACGAAATGCCCACCTACCGTCAGTGCCACTTTCGGGTCAACAGATTCCAGTCCGACGAATTCAAGTCGACCGGCTTCTCTGTCTGCTGGACGCTGGAGAGACCGTCGACCGATAAAGTCATCGGCTTTTTTCTCAATCACCTTCGCCCAGCCGATGTCCAGCGGATTCGAGTTCCCATCGGTATCAGCGCCGACGTGCAGGTAGCCTTTTTCGGTGCGCATCACTTCGAGAGCTTCGATACCGTAGGGCGTGATATCAAACGGCTGCCCGGCTTTCGCGATATGGTCCCAAAGCGACTTCGCATAGCGACTGGCAATCGAGACTTCGAAGGTCACTTCGCCCGTAAAGCTTGCCCGCAGGATACGAACAGGAACGCCCGTGAGTTTGCCAGTACGGAAGTGCATGTGGGGGAAGCTCTCAGCCGAGAAGTCGATGTCTGATTCGAATTGCTGCAGTACCTGACGAGCTTTCGGCCCAGACAGCGTGACGTTTGCCCACTGTGTGGTGACGTTGTTGATGTGGACGCGAAGTTCCGGCCATTCACACTGAAGGTGTTCTTCCAACAGCAGGAATACCCGTGCCACAGCGCCGCTCGTCGCATGCACAAGGTAGTGGTCCTCCGCAAGGCGCACGACCACGCCGTCGTCGATAAGCACACCGTTGTCGTTGGTGAGCATCGCATAGCGCGCGAAACCGGGCTTCAAACTGGCGAGATTATTCACGTACACCCGGTTGAGGAAGGTTGCGGCGTCCGGACCTTTCACCTCAATCTTGCCAAGAGGCGAGCCGTCAAACATACCCACACCATTGCGAACGGCCAGTACCTCGCGGCGTGTTGCAGCGACGATATCTTCCTGCCCCTGTGGATAATAGTCCGGTCGGCGCCATCCGTAATCGCCGAAACGCGCTTGAGAGGCCGTGTGCGAGACCGCTGCATGGAGCGTTTGCCACGGGGCGTACAATTCACCCACTGTGTTGCCGGCGAACGCTCCAATGGTTACGGGCTGATAAGGCGGCCGAAAACGCGTAGTGCCCACCTTGGCGATAGGCTTACCACTCAGTTCTGCCATGATGGCCAGAATATTGAAGTTGCTCGACTTGCCTTGGTCCACGCTCATGCCACCCGTGGTGTAGCGTTTCACGTGTTCGACGGAGACGAAGTTTTCTCGCATCGCCAGTTCCACGTCGGATACCTTGACGTCGTACTGGAAGTCGAGCCATTGCTTGTCCGTACGCGCGCTTCGGGTGTACCAATACGGTTCAATCCGCAGTAATTCGCGGTCCGCGCTGTGTGTCTTCGGCATAGCCACTTTTGACGTGACCTTGGCTCCGAGTTTTTCCGCGGCGTTCTGCCCCGCATCAATACCCTCCTGGATGCATTCAGGCAGAGAAAACGCGCCGTTCGCCGCGCCGACGACCTGAACCTCCTGTGAACACGATTTGGGTACGAGACACGCCAGCCAGTCCCTGAATTCGAGTGACCCGCCCGCCTGGCTGTAGAGATGGATAGTCGGCGTCCAGCCGCTCGACATGGCCACGGTATCACACTCAACTACCGTAGTGTCCTCTGCAAGCCTGCCGCCGCCGAGATGACGCGACAGCTTCACCGCCTTGACCTTCCGGCTGCCCACGACGTCGCGAATGCTGTAGCCGACGTAGTGGCTGATGCCACGCTGTTTCATGTCGCGCGTCAGTTCATCCGCGACCTTGGATCGTGTATCAACGACCGTCAGTGACTGGACGCCCACCGTACGCAAGTCGATTGCGGTGCGATAAGCGTCGTCATTGTTCGTGGCAACGACGATACGCGAGCCAGGCACAACACCAAACCGGTTCACATACGTTCGCACTGCGGAAGCGAGCATGACGCCAGGGCGGTCGTTATTCGCGAACACAAGAGGGCGTTCGATGGCGCCCGTAGCCAGAATCACTGAACGCGAGCGGATACGCCATAGACGTTCGCGCAGCTTGCCACTCTGTCCCTTCGGTCCGAGGTGGTTGCGAACTCGCTCTGACGCAACCAGAAAGTTGTTCTCGTAATATCCGCTCACGTTCGTGCGCGGCATCAACTGCACGTTCGGCATTTGTGCGAGCGTGGCAACAGTCCTCTGTACCCACTCTACGCCAGGAACGCCGTCCAGCTTGAATCGCTCTCCCAGCAACGAGCCACCGAAATGCTCTCGGTCGTCCATGAGAATAACGCGCAGACCGGACTTGCCTGCGGCCAACGCAGCTGACAAGCCCGCGGGCCCACCGCCCGCAATCAGGACATCACAGTGGATGTTGCGCTTATGGTAGTTCTGGGCGTCCGGTTCCTTTGGCGCTTTGCCAAGTCCCGCGATAGGACGCACAAAGCGCTCATAGAAGTGCCAGTTTGGCCACATCATCGACTTGTAGTAAAACGATGCGGGCAGTACTTTGGCGAATCGGTCCATGATGCCAAGCACGTCGTGCTCTGCGTTCGGCCAGGCGTTCTGGCTCGATGCCCGTAGACCGTCGTATAACGGCACCATCGTCGAGCGGGCGTTCGGCTCGTCGAACTGGCCCGACTCAAGCTGCACAAGGCCGTTGGGTTCTTCGACGCCACTGGCCATGATGCCTCGGGGGCGATGCAGCTTGAAGCTGCGCCCAACGATGTCAACGCCGTTGGCGAGGAGAGCCGCCGCAAGACTATCGCCTTCCAGGCCCTCGTAGGATTTTCCGTCGAACGTGAACTGGACTTTACGACGTGGTTCGTTAGCTGGACGGCCGAACACGGGTACGCGGTCAAGCGGCTTCATGCAGGCCTCCTTCCTTAGGAGTGGCGGGTATGCCAGTGCGAGGAACTTCAGCAAACGTGAAAACACGCAGCAGTTCATGACTCACTGTGTCACGCTCGATGCCGAACCACTGCCGGCAGCCGAATGTATGGCGCCAGCGCTCAAGCGATCTGCCACGCGTGTTATCGCGCGTGAACATAAAATCAGCCCATTGCTGGTCCGACAGTTCCTGCGGCGCGGTCGGACGGACGCGTTCATACGGTCCGCCGTAAGTGAATTCGTCTTCGTCTCGCGTGCTGCAGCAAAACGGACATTGGATGCGTAACATGATTCTTCTCGCTTAATGGTCAACGCCAGCTGCTGCTGCTTCGTTGACGAAACGCCCCGTCGCGAAGCGGTCCAGACCGAACGGTTCAATGAGGTCATGTGGACGGTCATTGGCCACCGTATAGGCCAGCGTCTCGCCGCCAACCGGGATAGCCTTGAAGCCTCCTGTTCCCCAACCCGTGCTGATATACAGCGCCATAACCGGTGTCTTTCCGATAATCGGGCTCGTGTCTGGAGAAATGTCGACGATGCCAGCCCACTGACGCATCAGCTTGAGACGGCTGAAAGACGGGAACAGATTTAGCGCAGCGCTCAGCGTGTCTTCCAGCGCCGGTAATGTTCCGCGCTGACCATACGACGGATAGGCGTCAGCACGGCCGCCAATGAGAATTTCTCCCCTGTCGGACTGGCTGGCGTAGCAGTGCACGAGCGGCGAGACGATAAGGCCACTGAGGACAGGTTTGACCGGTTCACTGACCATCGCCTGCAACGCGACGCTGTTGATAGGCAACGAAATGCCTGCCATCTTTCCCAGCACCGAAGAGTGGCCTGCAACAGCGATCACGACCTTGTCTGCTTCGATGTAACCAAGCTTCGTCTCGACGCCGTTGATTCGATTACCGCTCACTCGCAGACCTGTGACCTCACAGTTCTGGACGATGTCGACGCCGAGATTGTCCGCTCCTCGCGCATAGCCCCATGCCACGGCGTCATGTCGCGCAACACCAGCGCGACGCTGAATGAAGCCACCAAGAATCGGAAACCGCGCATCTGGACCCGTATCCAGCACCGGCATGAACTCGCGAATCTGGTTCAGGTCGAGCATCTCCGCGTCAATACCCTGCAACTGGATGGAATTTGACCAACGTTCGAGACCGTCCATCTGCTGCGGATTGTGAGCAAGCGTCAATGCTCCACCTTGGCTCAGCATGATGTTGTAGTTGAGTTCCTTACTCAGCCCTTCGTACAGCTTCAACGAGCGTTCGAAGAAATTCGTCGACTCCTTGTAGAAGTAGTTCGAGCGGATGGCGGTCGTGTTGCGGCCGGTGTTGCCACCGCCGAGCCACCCTTTTTCGACCACGGCGACATTCGTAATGCCGTGATTCTTCGCAAGGTAGTACGCGGTCGCGAGGCCTTGGCCTCCACCACCTACGATGACGACGTCGTACCGCGATTTCGGTTCGCGGGAGTGCCACGCCGGCGTCCAGTTGCGGTGGCCCGACAACGCATGTTTTGCGAGTGACCAGAATGAATAGTGTTCCAAGCGCGACCTCTTCCGCTGTGCGATTAAAGAACGACGGTACGATGACCGTTCAGGAATATGCGGCCTTCACTGAACAGCCGGACGGCATTCGCCAGGGCGATGGCCTCTGTATCGTGTCCAACCAGCACCATGTCTTCGGCGGTGTAGGTGTGGTCGATAGCCTTTACTTCCTGCGCGATGATAGGACCTTCATCGAGGTCGCTGGTCACAAAGTGAGCGGTTGCGCCGATTACCTTTACTCCGCGGTCGTGAGCCTGATGGTAGGGACGCGCGCCCTTGAAACCCGGCAGGAACGAGTGGTGAATGTTGATGGCGCGGCCTTCCAGCTTGCGGCTCAAGTCGTCCGAGAGAATCTGCATGTATCGGGCGAGCACCAGCAACTCTGCGCCCGTGCTAGCGAACAGCTCGAGAATCTGCGCTTCCTGCTGCGGCTTCGTTTCCGGCGTGATGGGGTAGTGGTGGAACGGAATGCCGTACCACTCGACAAGACTGCGACAATCGTTATGGTTCGAAACGACACCCACAATGTCGATTGCCAGTGCGCCGGCGCGCCATTTGGTCAGCAACAGGTTGAGACAGTGGTCGTACTTCGACACCGCAATCAGGACCTTCGGTCGATAGCTGGCTGGCCGAATCGTGAACTTCATCTCGAGTTCCTTCGCCAACTCTGAGACCCTGTCCTGCAGGCCTTCCACGGGAGTCTTGAGCACATGGTCATCGAAGACCATGCGGGCAAAGAACTTCTCAGTGTGAGGGTCTCCGTAATGGAAGGATTCGGTCACGAATGCGCCGCCCTCGAACATAAGATTCGAAACCTTTGCGAGGATGCCCAGACGGTCGGGGCATTCGAAGGTGAACAGGTAATCGGAGGTCTTTTTCTCAGATGCGGTCGACATGGAAATTTCCTGCTGCTGAAGATGAGTAAATAGTGGTGAGCGGGCTGGTTACACGGTGGTGTAGACGCGTTCTTCGCGACCGATACGTTCTCGACGGAATCGGCCGGTCACGCAATTCCAACTCCGCTGCCTGCTGGGGTGCCGAGTCACGGCATGACCAAAAACAATAAATATTTATTGTTTTTGGTCATGCCAGACCATTTGTCAGTCACCATGAAGTAGATGGCCGCCCCGTCCGAAGCGCAGCGACACCACCTTGGCGCCAGTATAGGCATGGTAGAAATCAATAACAATAAAAAATTATTGTTACTTGTTTGTGGTAAACCCTCGACCGCGCTACCATCAAGCTCAGCGCTTCTCTCCTGTATTAAACTTCGTGCGCAAGAAAACGAGATTCGCCTTATGAGTACAGTGACGAAACAGGATCCGCCCCGTCGGGCACCAGCACGACGATCGCAGGAAGAGCGCAGCGATGCGACCCGCCGGCGCATCGTTCAGTCAGCAATGCGATTGCTGCACAAAAAGGGATTCCGGGCAACCAACCTTCAGGACATCGCCCGAGGTGCAAAAGTCACCCTTGGGGCGTTGCAGCACCATTTCGCCAATCGGCAAGTGCTGATGGAGCGGCTGATCGATGAAGTCATGGCGCCGCTATCTGATGACGGCGTGGTCTGGCCGCCGCCCGAGTTGCCCCTCGAGCAGCGAGCTCGCGAGTTCGTACGCCTTGCCTGGCAAACCATCTATGGCGTACCCAGCTATGTGGCGGCATGGAGTCTCTTCTTTGGTTGCAAGGCGACGCCGGAACTCTTCGCTCGTATAGACGCAAACCGCGCGCGCTCCGACCCGGTTTTCTTCGAGCGCTTCATTACGTCCTTCCCCGAAATCGAAGCGAACCACGCGAACCCGAAGCAGTTTGCCGGCTTCGTCTTCGCGAGCCTGCGAGGCATGGGTGTCTTTGACCTGTTCGATATCGCGCAGGAGGAAGTCGAGGGTCAGCTTGATGTGCTGGTGCAAACAATCGTACAGGCTGGGTTGCCGCGAGTCTAAATGTCGATGTCTCAGCCGGTTCGTCCCCCTCTGTTTCTGCCGTTAAATCGCCCTTGCTAACTGTTGAGGCTGCCACTTCAGCGACAAAGCCGGGCAGTTCCGCCTCCCCAAAAACCCTTATGACGGCGGATCTGGTCAGGGCCCATTGCGCCCGAAGCACCGTCGCCGCAAGGTGCGACGCAGCCATTCCTTAAAGAATGCAATGCATTCGATTCTTTGGTTTGCGGCGCTTTTTTGCGTTTCTTAGTCTCCTTCGTGCACGACCTCAAATAGGCCAAGAGTTGCTCTATCCGCCCGGGCCACAAGTCTTGTTAACGATGTGCAAGTTTGGAGATACAAATGAAAAGACAATTCACCGTCCTCGCATTGATGCTTGCGGCAGCCCCGACGGTCTTCGCGCAGTCGACGGTCACGCTCTACGGGATTATTGACGAGGGTCTTAACTACACGAACAACACCGGTGGCAATCACAACTGGGAGTTGGCCTCGGGCTACGCCTATGGAAGTCGCTGGGGTCTCAAAGGAAATGAGGACCTGGGCGGTGGGATGAAGGCAATCTTCGCGCTCGAGAATGGTTTTAATCTCAGCAACGGGCAAGCGGGTCAAGGCGGACGCATGTTCGGCCGACAGGCGTATGTTGGAGTCAACAGCCAATACGGTGCACTCACAATGGGCCGTCAGTACGATTCGATGGTCGACTACATGGCGCCGACGACCGCCAATGGTAATTGGGCAGGGTACCTGTTTGCCCACCCGTACGACAACGACAACACCGATAACTCGTTTCGCGTCAGTAACTCAGTCAAATACGCGAGTCCGAACCTCGGTGGATTCCAGTTCGGCGGCGTGTACGGCTTCAGCAACACAGCTGGACAGTTCGCCAACAATCGCCTCATGAGCGTTGGCGCAAGCTACTCGGGCGGCGCCGTCACGATTGGCGCGGCGTATATGGACATCGACAACGTAGGCGTCGGCTCGACTGGTGCGGTCGCGGCAAACGACGCGAGCTTTTTCGCAGGAGAGGAGCGCACCTTCGGCGCGGGCATCAACTACAAGATAGGATCGGCGACTCTCGGGTTCGCCTACGACCACACCCATCTCGAGAACCCGACCGGCAACGGCTATCTGACGCCGGATACCTTCCCGGCGGGTATCTCAGTCGGGTCCCTGACCTTCGACAACTTTGAAGTCAATGCGCAGTATTACATCACGCCAACGTTCTTCGTCGGTGGGATGTACACGTACACCCGTGGTCATTACGACGCCAGTAACGGCAACTCGCATCCGAACTGGAACCAGTTCGGTCTGATGGCTGACTACAACCTGTCGAAGCGCACGGACGTTTATGTACAGGCGGTGTACCAGAAGGTCTCTGGCTCGACCGGAACGTTCCTTGACCAGGCCTACATCACGGGTTCGGATAACTCGTCGTCGACTAACAAGCAGGTTGTCACGCGCGTGGCACTTCGACACTTCTTCTAACGTGCTAGCACGGCGGAGTTGCAGCAGCATTGAAGCTCCGCCCAAAGCACTCGCCTCTCGAGCCTGACCAGATGGGGGGCGGCTAAAAATGCATGCAAAGCATCAGGATTTCTCGATTGCGCAGAATTCTTGTTGCGATTCAAATCGGAACATAGGTCATCTCTCCACCGCACTTCACGAAGAAACTCATCATGCTGTCAAATTCACAACTCTCCGCGCTAGTCGATTCCCGTCAGCCCGGCCGGTCGCTGCCTCAGCCTTTCTATACCGACCCGTCCGTGTTTGACCGCGAGCTTGAACTCATCTGGGAGCGGCAATGGTTGTTTGTTGGCATGACGGCGCAGATTCCGAAGTCGGGTAACTGGTTCACCGTCCAGATTGGCAGAAGCTCCATCGTGGTCATCCGTGACCGGGCGAAGGCCGTCCGTGCCTTTTACAACACCTGCCGTCATCGAGGCTCACGAATCTGCGCTGGCGACAAGGGTTCATCCGGTACCCTCGTCTGCCCGTACCACAAGTGGACGTACGGACTCGACGGCAAGCTGATGTTCGCCAAGGAAATGGGCGAAGATTTCAACATGTCCGAGTTTTCCCTAAGGCCGGTGCATTGCGAAACGGTTGAGGGCTACATCTTCATCTCCCTCGCTGATGAGGCGACTCCGTTTGAGGCGTTTAGGGAGACGATTTCTCCGTACATCCGACCGCACGGTCTCGACAACGCGAAGGTTGCCTACGAGACGACCATCATCGAGAAGGGCAACTGGAAGCTCGTCCTCGAAAACAATCGGGAGTGTTATCACTGCACCGGCAGCCACCCGGAACTTCTGAGGACCATCTCTGAATTTGATGGTCCAACTGACCCGCGTTTCGGCGGTGACTACGCGATAAAGTGCGAGAAGGACGAGGCGCGCTGGACAACTGCGGGTTTGCCCCACAAACCTATCGAGACCGATGAGGGGTACCGGCTCGTACGTGTCGCGATGGAACGGGGCCTGTCATTCACGTTGAGCGGTGGGCTTGCCTGCAAAAAGCTGCTCGGAACTAATGAGGACGCTGACGTCGGTTCGCTCCGTCTGCTGCGTTTCCCGAACACCTGGAATCACGTGCTGTCCGACCACGCGGTTGCATTCCGGATTCTGCCGCTGAGTCCTACGGAAACTCAAGTTACGACCTGGTGGTTGGTCAACAGCGAAGCTGTGGAGGGCGAAGACTACAATCTAGATGACCTTACCGCTGTGTGGACCGCGACCAATGCGCAGGACCAGAAGCTGGTAGAGGCGAATCAGCAGGGCATCAATTCGAAGGGCTATCAGCCCGGCCCATATTCTCCGCTGGTCGAAAGCGGAGTGACTGAATTCATCAACTGGTATCTCGACACGCTTCGTAGCGAGTTGCATGCTGCGCCCAACGTTATTCCTGTGGCGTGTACCAAAGCATGACCGGGAGTCCATTCGTTGCGGCGACGTGCATCGATATTCGACGCGAAAACTGGAATGTCAAAACATTCCGGTTCCGCGTTGCGAATCCAGACAACGGGTTCGATTTCGAGGCCGGACAGTATGTGACTTTGGGATTGGAAATTGGCGGGGAGACTGTCTACCGCTGTTACACCGTTTCCTGCGCGCCCGAAAATCAGGGGCCGGGCGAATTCGAAATCACGGTGAAGCACTCACCCGGCGGACTCGTGTCGACATGGTTGCACGAGACACTGAAGGCTAAGGCAAAAGTTCAAGTTTCCCGGGCCACGGGCGACTTCGTGCTTCCGGATGACCGCGGCGAGCCTTTACTTTTCATCGCCGGAGGCGTCGGCATCACGCCGCTAATGTCAATGGCTCGACACCTGCACGCGCAAGGAAAATCAGCAGACATTCAGTTCCTACAGTTTGCGCGAACGCCAGGCGACATTCTGTTTCGCGACGAACTGAGAGAAATGGATGCTTCCTCGAATGGGATAGTTCCGCATCTCTTCGCGTCGCATTCAAGCGATAGCGATTGCCAGGCGGGCAGGCTTTGCACCGACCTGCTGGACAAAATCGTCCCCGGCTGGAAGTCGCGTACGGTGTTGTGTTGCGGGCCAGATTCTTTCATGGCTGATATGCGGGAAGCTTTCGTTAGCAGCGGTGGCGACCCGACGAGATTCCATCAGGAGAGCTTCAACGTGCCAGACTCGCCCCCTGCGCACGTGGTCACAAACACTGGCGTCTCGACCGTTCGGCTCTCGGAGTCTGGCTTCGACGTTTCATGTGAACCGGGGAAAACGGTTCTGGAGGCGGTTCATGCGTCGCCGCATGGCGTGAAGATTCCAAACGCGTGTCGTTCCGGCGTGTGCGGCACGTGCAAGCTGCGGATGCTTGATGGAAACGTGGACATGCAGCACAACGGCGGTATTACAGACGAGGAAGTCGATGAGGGCTACATCCTCACATGTTGTTCCGTGCCTCTTTCCAACATCACAATCGAATATTGATGGACTTAGGTCCAAAGGCTCCGCTTCGCAAAGTCAATTAGCCATTCGAGGAACGTGCGAGCAGGCGCGCTGAGCTCCTCGTTTTCCGCGTAAATGATGTATTCGAACAGGCCGGTCTTGATGGAGATGTCAAGCGGCCGGACCAGCAGTGTTTCCCGCGCGTCGTGCGGGATGCCATACGCCCATGCAAGTGCAACACCTTTGCCGCTGCATGCAGCCCGATATACAAGGTCGTAATTCGATACTGTAATGTTCTTGTGTAGTACGCCCGGCTGAAACCCAGTCCGTTCAAACCATACATCCCAGGAGTTAAACTCCGAGATGCCTGAATCGAGTTCAATCAGCTCGCATTTCAGCAGGTCCTGGATGCTCTCAATGTTGTGTTCGCGTTGATATGAGGCAGCACAAACCGGGAAAATCTCTTCCTCGAAAAGCTTCACCTTGGTGAGATTTGGCCAGTGCCCGTCACCGTAACGGATGGCCAGGTCAACCGGTTCCTGCCATGGGTCCACCGGTGAATTGCTCGCCAGGACCCGAATGTCGATGTCAGGGTATTGGCTGCGGAAGTCGATGATTGCTGGCATGAGCCAGAAGCTGGCCATCGCGTTGCTCGCTGCGATGGTAACGGTGCTGGTGTCCAGTGTCTCAATCATTGTCACCGCGCGACGAATGGAATTGAGGCTTTGGGCAATGGCTTGTTGAAAGATTAGCCCGGCGCGCGTCAGCTGTATCTCCTTGTGACGCCGATTGAACAGCGGCACACCCATCCGCTCTTCGAGCACCTGAATCTGCCGGCTCACGGCACCCTGAGACAAATGTAGTTCCTCCGCGGCTCGCGTGAAGCTCATCAGTCGCGCCGACGCTTCGAAAGCCGCGATGGTATTGAGTGGGGGAAGACGTTTTCGCTGTGTTGCCACGTGTAAGCCTCTCAAGGTGCAGGTCCTGGACCCGCACGCGACCGAACATCTGGATTTCCGGCAATTTACTGCATTCCAAAAAAGTGGGCTACGCGCGGAGTGCCAGAACGCCCCAGGAATTTCCCTACCATTGGCGTGCCCGTCACATAAGGCACAAGCCGAAGCCCCGTTGATATCAGCGGCCTGAGGCAGATTTGCCCATGCATGAAAAATTTCATGCTCAAGCTCAACTCTTTTGAGTTTCGGCCTGAATTCTGGCTGCCTAGATTTGAGGCTCGATATTCACCTCCGGGTGGATTGCACTGACGGGTCTACTCGATTCACTCGGGCGAAGACGAATCGATTGAAACTGGCGGAAAAATGAAATCTCACTATCAGGCCGTTGTCATTGGTGGCGGCGTAGTTGGCTGTTCCGTTCTTTATCACCTGACCAAATTCGGCTGGAAAGATGTCGCGCTGATTGAGCGAAAGGTGCTGACGGCCGGTTCGACATGGCATGCAGCAGCGGGCTTCCATTCCATTAACAGCGACCCAAACGTGGTGCGGTTACAGGCGTACACAATCGCGCTGTACAAGGAGATTCAGGAAATCGGCGAGCAAGACGTTGGGCTGCACGTGCCGGGCGGCGTGGCTATGGCGGCGACGCCGGAGCGGTGGGAGTTCCTGCGTACTGAATGGAGCCGACATCGCTTCATGGGCATCGAGAGTGAGTTGATTACGCCTTCCGAAATCAAGGCGCTTTGCCCGCTCGTAGAAGTCGGGGAAGTGCTGGGTGGCCTGTGGACGCCCGACGAAGGTCACCTCGACCCTTACGGCGCCACGCAGGCTTATGCACGCGCAGCCAGGAAGCAAGGCGCCGAAATTTTCCAGCATACGAAGGTGGAAAGCCTCGAGCAACGTCCTGATGGGACCTGGAATGTCTACACCGACAAGGGTGTCATCCACGCAGAGCACGTAGTCAATGCCGCAGGTCTGTGGGCGCGAGAAGTGGGGATGATGGCAGGCGTGAAGCATCCGCTCATCCCGATGGAACACCATTACCTGATAACGGAGACCATTCCGGAACTCGAAGCGTTCGGCAAAGAGATTCCTGTCATGGTGGACCTCGACGGCGAAATCTACATGCGGCAGGAACACAATGGCGTGCTCTTCGGCGTCTACGAGAAAAATTCGACACCTTGGTCGCTGGCAGGAACTCCGTGGGACTACGGCGAGACCGACCTTCTCCAGCCGAATCTCGAAAAGCTTGAAAACGAGCTTATGAAGGGTTTCGAGCGCTTCCCGAGTGTCGGTAACGCCGGTATCAAGCGTATCGTGAATGGGCCCTTCACGTTTACCCCCGATGGCAACCCGCTCGTTGGTCCGGTCCGTGGCAAGCAGAACTACTGGGCAGCATGTGGCTGTATGGCGGGTTTTAGCCAGGGCGGCGGCATGGGGCTCGCGCTTGCACAGTGGATGATTAACGGCGAGCCCGAAGGCAACGTATTCGGCTTCGACGTCGCGCGCTTCCCGAAGCTGACCCAGAACTTCGTCACCGCGAAGGCCAAGGAGTTTTACGAGCACCGCTTCTACCTCGCTCGTCCGAATGAGCAGTGGCCTGCTGGCCGGCCGATGCGCACGACGCCGCTCTATGCGTATCAGAAGGAAAAGAATGCAGTCTTTGGCGTCAGCTACGGACTTGAAACACCCATGTGGTTCGCGCGCCCCGGTGAGGAGGCTTTGGAGAGGCCGACCTTCAAGCGCTCGAATGCCTTTGATGTGGTCGCTGCAGAATGTACGAATGTTCGCGAGAACGTGGGTCTCTTCGACGCCAGTGGTTATGCCAAATATGAAGTAACCGGTCCCGGTGCGCATGTGTGGCTCGACCGTATGTTCGCGTCGAAGATTCCCGCCGTGGGTCGCGCGCGCCTCGCCCCGATGCTCGGCGAATCCGGACGCCTGATGGGCGACTTGACGATTCTCCGTCCAACGGAGGAGACATTCCTCATCACTGGCTCGGGCTACTTGCAAGAGTGGCATATGCGCTGGTTTGAATCGCATCTGCCATCGGACGGGTCGGTGCGTGTCGAGAATCGAAGCGATTCGCTCTCAATGCTAGCGATTGCCGGCCCGAAGTCGGCCAAACTCGTAGAGCGGCTCGTCGGTCAAACGGCAATCGATGCAACGAAACCGCTGCTCTCCGTGACCCGCGCCGAAGCCGGAGTCGTCCCCGTGATGATCGCTCGCTTGTCTCTCACGGGCGAGTACGGATTCGAGCTCTACTGCGAATCCACATACGTGCGATCTCTGTACGAGCAACTGTTCGAGAGCGGCAAGGACCTCGGCCTGCGCGAATACGGCGTATGGGCTCTCCTTTCAATGCGTCTGGAAAAAGGCTTCGGTATCTGGTCTCGTGAATTCGCACCTGAGTACACGCCGTTCCAGAACGACCTCGGCCATTTTGTCGACCTCACGAAACCTGATTTCATTGGTCGGGAAGCGGCAATTCAGGCAAAGGGCGAGACACCGACCCACAAGCTGGTCATGCTCGAAGTGGAAGCCACTGATGCAGACGCTAGCGGCTTTGAGCCCATCTGGCTGGGTGAACGCGTTGTCGGCTTCACCACGTCTGGTGGATACGGGCATACGGTCAAGAAGAGCCTGGCACTTGGCTACATCGAGGCGTCGTCCATCAACGCCGACACGCGCTATGAGCTTCACGTACTCGGTGAGCGTCGGGTTGCAAAGCTCCTTTCTCAAGTTCCCTATGACCCGATGGGCTCCCGCATGCGTGCGCCGAAGTAATCAAGGAAGCGATTGAAATGAAGATTCTGGTAGGTGTAAAGCGCGTCCCCGACCCGAACGTCAAGGTTCGCGTGCGCAGTGACGGCACCGGCGTGGCCCTCGCAAACATCAAGATGACGGTCAACCCCTTTGATGAAATTGCGGTCGAAGCGGCGGTAAGATTGAAGGAGAAAGGCGACGCGTCCGAAGTGGTGGTCGTGTCCTGCGGAACTGCTCAGTCGCAGGACGCACTGCGCACAGCACTAGCGATGGGTGCGGACCGGGCGATTCTCGTCCAGACCGATGCCGAGCTGCAGCCGCTGGCCGTTGCAAAGATCATGAAAGCGCTGGTCGCCAGGGAAGCTGCAGAACTCGTGCTCATGGGTAAGCAGGCTATCGATGACGACTCCAATCAGACCGGGCAATTACTGGCTGCGCTGCTTGATGTGCCTCAGGCGACGTATGCCTCGTCAATTGAGCGACGCGGCGACCAGCTCGTGGTCGTGAAGGAAACCGATGACGGACGCGAAACGGTCGAGATGGATTTGCCCGCTGTCATTACAGCAGACCTCCGATTGAACGAACCGCGCTACGTGACGCTCCCGAATCTGATGAAAGCGAAGAAGAAACCGCTGGAGGTTATCGACGTCGCAGACCTGGACGTAGACGTCGCGCCGCGTTTTCGCACCGTGAGCGTACGTGAGCCAGCGCCGCGCAAAGCAGGCGAAATTGTTCCGGATGTAGCCACTCTTGTGTCGCGTCTGCGCGCCGAGACAACGTTAAGCTAAAGGTAGATCCATGGCCATTCTTGCTATTGCAGACGTCCTTGACGACACGCTGCTTCCGTCGACCTTCAACACTGTAACGGCCGCGAGCGAAATCGCAAGCCACGCCGGCGCAGAGGTTCATCTTCTGCTGGTGGGCGACCGTTTCGACGCGTCTGCAAAGTTCGCTTCTCGACTTCCCGTCGGCAAGGTTCTGACGGCTACCTCGTCGAGTCTTGCTGACCGTAACCCCGAGGGCGTCGCAAAGACCGTTCTCGCGTTGGCCAGGAACGGTTACACCCACATTCTCTTTAGCGCCTCGAGCTTCGGCAAGAGCGTCGCACCACGCATCGCCGCAAAGTTGGATGTCGCGCAGTTCTCTGATATCACGGCGATCAAAGGACAATCACTCTTCGAGCGTCCTACGTATGCCGGCAACGTGATTGCAACCGTTGAAGCGCTTGATGCCGTTAAGGTCATCACTGTGCGCTCGACTGCATTCACCGCAGCACAGGCTGGAGAGAGTGCGGCGCCGATTGGCATGTGCGATGCCGAAACGGACGGGCGTTATGCGCGGGTTACGGAACGACAGCATGAAGTCTCCGACAGACCAGACTTGGCGTCGGCAAAAATCATTGTCTCGGGTGGCCGGGGCTTGGGCAGCAAAGAAAGCTACGACCGCATCCTGACTCCGCTGGCAGACAAGCTTGGTGCGGCCCTGGGTGCATCGCGGGCCGCGGTAGACGCCGGTTTCGCTCCAAATGACCGCCAGGTCGGACAAACAGGGAAGGTTGTCGCGCCCGACGTGTACATCGCGATTGGTCTTTCCGGGGCCATCCAGCATCTCGCAGGGATGCGCGAATCGAAAATCATCGTCGCTGTGAACTCTGACCCGGATGCACCGATATTCGGAGTCGCAGACTACGGCCTGGTTGCCGACCTCTTTACGGCAGTACCTCAGTGGATTGAGGCCCAATAAGCGTTGTGACTGACCACATCGACTCGGTCAAGAGATTGGCGAGTCTAATTTTATCCAAGACCCAATGAGGCACCTATGAACTATCGGAAGATTCTAGGAATAGCGGCGGTTACCTTCAGCTTTGCCAGCCTGTCTGCGCCGGCGTTGGCCGCATCCACTTCGCCTTGGTGTAGTTCGGGGAAGCCCATCAAGTTCGCAGAAATCGGCTGGGATAGCGGCAAGTTCTTCACCGAGATTGCTCGGTACGTCCTCGAAAAGGGTTACGACTGCAAGACCGAAACGGTGAATGGTTCAAACTCCATTACGCTAGGCGCTGTCTCGAGCAACGATCTTCAGGTCTTCGTCGAGTACTGGAACGGTCGTACTGCAGCTGTTGAAACCGCCGCCAAGGAAGGAAAGGTCAAGGTCATAGGCGACCTGGTGAAAGGCGGGAGCGTTGAAGGCTTCTACGTGCCTGCTTACGTAGTTCAGGGTGACCCGAAGCGTGGCATCAAAGCTGTCGCGCCAGACCTGAAATCCGTGTCGCAACTTTCAGGCTTGAGCAACATTTTCGCTGACCCCGAAGATCCGACGAAAGGGAGCATTCTCAATTGCCCAATCGGCTGGCAATGCGAGTCTGACAACACTCAAAAGCTGAAAGCCTACAAGCTCGATGCTTCGTATACCAACACCCATCCTGGAACTGGGGCGGCAATGGATGCAACCATTGCGTCGGCTTACGAGCGTGGCAAGCCCATTGTCTACTACTACTATCAACCGTCGACCCTGCTCGCGCGATACCCGTCGATCAGGCTGGACGAACCGTCGTTCAATGAGAAGTGCTGGAAGACCATCAATAACAGTAAAGATTCGGATCCTTGTCCGTCGGCGTCCCCTGTAACAAATCTGAAGATTGTAGTTTCCGCCCCCTTCGCTTCAACCGATAGCACCACGGTCGACTTTCTAAGCAAGATGTCTTTGCCCATGTCGGCCGTGAATCAGGCGCTTGCCAGCATGGGGGCGACAAAAGCAGACCCTCGGTCCCTTGCAATCCAATACCTGAAGGCAAATCCGCAGGAGCTCGCTACGTGGGTTCCTGCTGACGTGGCGAAGAAAGTCGAAGCGTCGATTTCGAATTAGGTACGATGCCTGTTGCCCCCTGGCGGGCAACAGGACATGGAGGCAGAACTGTGAACGGTATATTCTTTTCGGTGAATCTGGCTGATACCATCAATCAGGGTTTCACCCGGATGGTCCAGCAGTATGCTGACCAGTTCCACGTTGTCAGTACCTGGTTACTGGTATGGATTCTCAACCCTGTTGAACACGGGCTCCAGGCGACGCCACCCGTAGTTCTTCTGTTGGCGCTTGGAATATTAGCGTGGCTGGGCATTCGACGACTTGTACCGACTATCATGATGGTTGCACTTATCTACAGCATCGGATGCCTCGGTCTGTGGAGCAAGCTCATCTCGACGGTCTCCATCATGGTCGTAGCATTGCTGGTAACGGTAATCATCGGGATTCCGATGGGCATCGCGATGGCCAAGTCGAAAGCTTTGAGAAGAGTGCTCAACCCAGTTCTCGACATGATGCAGACGCTACCTTCCTTTGTGTACCTCATTCCGGTTCTGATGCTTTTTGGACTTGGCCGCGTGCCGGCCGTATTCGCGACCACGGTGTACGCGCTGCCGCCGCTGATGCGGTTGACGGAACTCGGGCTTCGGCAGCTGCCAGAGGACGTGCTCGAGGCGTCTCAAGCCTTCGGCGCTACTCCAATGCAGCAACTGTTTGCCGTTGAACTACCGCTCGCGCTTCCTTCGATCATGGCGGGCGTCAACCAGGCGGTGATGATGTCACTCGCCATGGTGGTAATTGCGTCGATGATTGGCGCAAAGGGTCTCGGGGAGGACGTTCTGGCAAGTATCAACAACCTTGACATGGGGCAGGGAATCCAGGCGGGTCTTGCCATCGTCATGCTCGCGGTGGTTTTCGACCGAATTACGCAGGCATATGGCCGCTCGCGACGTGCGCGTTTGAAAATCACTAAAGCAAACAAGCAGCCTATCCGTAAGTCGAGCGCAGCAACTGCGGAAAAGCAGGAGGCAAAGGCATGAGCGCCACGCTGATTGAATTGAGGAACGTCTACAAGATATTCGGCAGGGATTCAGGAAGTCTCCGTGCAGCTCAGGACGCCGCACGGAATGGAGGCAGCCGACAGGACATTCTTGATGCAACGAACTGCACCGTCGCAGTCCGTGATGTTTCACTGGAGATCTGTGAGGGCGAAATCTTCGTCATCATGGGCCTGTCCGGGTCCGGCAAGTCGACGTTGGTACGCCACTTCAATCGTCTCATTGAGCCGACTTCAGGCCAATTGCTCTTTCGCGGTAAGGACCTTTTGAAGCTGTCCAAATCAGAGATGCGAAACGTTCGGCGATATAATATCGGCATGGTGTTTCAGAGCTTCGCACTGTTGCCGCATAAAACGGTGATGGAAAACATTATCTTCGGGAGGACGCTGCGAGGCGACTCGAAATCTGCCTCCATTGCAGCCGCGGAGAAGTGGCTTCAGGGGCGCATTGGGTTGCGCGGATATGCAGACAAATTCCCAGACGAACTCTCTGGCGGCATGCGCCAGCGCGTCGGTCTCGCTCGCGCACTCGTGTCGGATCCCGACATACTTCTGATGGATGAGGCTTTCTCCGCATTGGACCCATTGATTCGAGCTGACCTGCAAGACCTGTTGCTGGAGATGCAGAACGAATTGCAGAAGACCATCATTTTCATTACACACGACATTGATGAAGCCATGAAGCTCGGCTCTCGAATCGCCATCATGAAAGATGGGGAGGTCGTTCAGGTGGGCACCCCTGAGCAGATTCGTGATAATCCGGCGAACGACTATGTGCTGCGCTTCTTCAAGAAAGCCACTGCTCACTGAGCGCTCTTCAAACGACAATGTTCAACGGACGACGTATGAATCGAAGCTCGGACAGTCAAGCAGAAGAAGTCGCCGGCATCTATAAGCAGGAAATACTGCAAGCCTATAAAGGAGAGGTGCTTGGTCACAGTTTGTTTTTCAAATTGTCTCGCCACTACCGAAAAGATTTGTACGCAAGACGCGCCTTCCAGCTTCTGACCGAGGTCGAACGAGAGACAGGGTCGCTGCTGCGGGAGTTACTGGTGAGGCACCGTATTGAACACCTCGCACCGACAGCATCGACCGCAAACGAACTCGCTGTTGAGCAGAGTTTGAAGCACCTCACATGGGACATGCTGATGCTCGAAATGGCCCGAAGGATTTCACCGGCCGTCGTTCGATTTGAAGCGCTGTTGCACGACGTACCCGCTGCTGACCGCGAGCGCATTGAACTTCTTGTCGAGCACGAGCGCGCTCTTGAGGCCTTTGTACAGTGGAGACCGTTACGGAGCAATGACGCACTTAGACCAGCGGTGCGTTACCTGCGCCAGGTTAGACAATACAATCGGAGCCTAAGTCTTGGGTAACCCCCGGGTTGCCTGCAGGAGTCTCATATTGACAGCGGATTGCAACGACTTCGTCGGGTGCGCAGCCTCGTGACCGCATCGCATACACATTGAGGCCCCGTGTCTCCTGGCCGATGATTGGCGTATGCCGATAATGGCGGGAAGCCGCCCAGTAAAAAGCGGTCAAGGCGGCAGACTGGCCGCCGACAAACAGATCGCGACTATCGCAAGCTGGGACGGTGCCTGCGTCTTTAGCCGTAGTTGTAGTTACGGACTACCTTGAGTATGTAGTACCGAACCGGAATGTGACGTTCAATCCTGTTCTGGGCGAAGTCCGGGAGCAACATGCGCTGCTCGCCGGAGATGCAGCAAAGAACAGTGGAACAAATGTTTGATGCCGACGTCGTCTTCCGTCGAAGGTGAATGCTGGAGCATTGGAGCTTGCAATCATGTCATCCCGAGACTGTTTAATAATTGAGGACTACTGGAGAAATGTGTCTCCGGCCG
Source organism: Paraburkholderia phenazinium (assembly GCF_900142845.1). NCBI lineage: Bacteria > Pseudomonadati > Pseudomonadota > Betaproteobacteria > Burkholderiales > Burkholderiaceae > Paraburkholderia > Paraburkholderia phenazinium. Next base: position 2,121,534 of record NZ_FSRU01000001.1, on the reverse strand, counting down.
ATGGTATCGTTGCGTCCCGTTGGCGAATGCCGGACTGCAGACGTACAAGCTTCGAGCACGCAGGATTAGCGGGTTTCTTCACTGTCGCCGTACACCTTACCTCGACCCGCATGAACTTCTATCACGCCGGCGAGGTTGTGTGGAGCGGCTTCGTCGCCCCCGGTTCAATGCTGGTTACGCAACCCGAAGTGACCGCCGCGGTCCGATTCCATTCTTCGTGTGACGTGTTGCACATATTCCTGCCTGTTCAGCGCGTCAGGCGTTATTTTTCGGCTGGCAATATTGAGAACGCGCCTGTCCCAATGACCTTGGGCGGGCGAGGGGTGACTTGTGACGCCGCGATTGAAAGACTGGCGCTGTCGCTATCGGATATGCCGGACTGTGCTGTGACCTTTCGCCGCCAATATGCTTGCGCAATTCGGGACGCCATTATCGCGAGACTGCTTTCTCACCGTGCCAATTGGACGAGCGCGCCGCACGGCCAGATTCGGCGCACGTCGCTCCCGGCCTGGAGGCTTGAACGTGCGATGGAGTTCATCGAGGATCACCTCGCCGAGCCAATTGCGCTGAAAGATATGGCGGCGAGCGCGGGTGTGACACGCATGCATTTTGCTGCTCAGTTCCGTCTCGCGATGGGGACTTCATCTCATGATTACCTGAGGGACCGACGGATTGAGCGCGCCAAATCGAACCTTCTGAATGCAGATAGGACGATCCTGGATGTTGCACTTGCGTGTGGCTTCCGCTCGCATGCCCACTTCAGCGCAGTTTTCAAGCGCCTTGTAGGCGTTTCGCCGAATGCATGGCGGGCGGAACAATTAAAGAGGGACGCCCAATGTGGGGTTTATCGTCACGGAAGATCGGAACGTGATGCTCGTGAGCCCGTATCTGCAGAGCAAGTATGACGGCGGCGTATTTTCCGAGACAATCGATGGTGTAGAGGCAAGATCTGAACGTTGAAATTGTCGGTCCCGCGAAAAGCATCAGCAGGCTGGTGGTCAGCCCCGCCGGGCAATGCAATTGAAACTGTTGTGGTGAGCGAGGGAGGAGGACCGCGGCGCAATAAGCAAAAGCGGTCCAGACGGTGACTGTGGCGATCGGGGCGCATGCTTCAGTAAGCGAATTGACGCTCAGCAACTCGACCGCTAGACCGAACATCGAAACTCCGATGCTCACAAACAGTGAAAATTCGAAGTGTGCAAGATAGTCGGATACATTCCTGGTTGGGATGGGTTCAGACCTTAACGGCGTTGTTAGGCGAGACACGTTACGAAAGAGATATGTCGATCAATGTGTGAATTCTTGTCGCATCTTCGTCTCCAGTGGCAGCAGTCGATGTGTCGACAAGATAGAGCGCAATGGCCGCCACCTGATTGTGAGAAAGCACGATGTTGTTTTACTGGCGCGTCCAAGTTTTCGATTCGCATCTGAGCACAGGAATCTCGTTAGATGGTTAGGGCGCATACGCCCGTTTCTACTATTCGCTGCGCCTGTGGGCCTTGTTGTTCCTCTCGACCGTGCTGAGTTTGCGTAGTCGATGTACGAGTGCATGAGCGCAAGCGACCACGCAAAGGGCGGAGTGATTGCCAGAACGGTTTTCGGACTTGCAAGGTAGATAAATCTTACAAATTACGAGCTTGTGGTTAGTGGCGTACGTGCCGTGCTAATACGCTAGCTGATCGTGCGATTTCGAAAGCTGTGAGAGGCGAGGTAAGGCACACTTATCCCAAGTGCAGCACGCGGGTTCGAGCGCCGCTGCGAAGCGCATCCTGGCCGTGAGTTGTAGCCTGGAGCGGTCCGCGTCAGGTGATATGCGGCGTTCCCAGGAACTGCCCGGATTTCCAAGGACAGCGACTTTGGGTGGCGCTAATCGAGGACGAAACGAAATGCCTAAAGCCTTCTCAGTTCCCGTTACCCCGCAAGGAAAGTCCGCACTGGCGACACTGCCGCCGTGGCACTATTCCAGCGACTGTCTCGCGATCGAGTATTGGGCCGACCAGAAGTCTATCGCGGCGCTCCTCCCGCCCGGGCTGACAGTGGACGAGAAATCCGCAGGGCGTGCCTTCTTCTGGTTTCTGGACTGGCAGTTCACTGGTTCCAATGACGAATTGACGGACCCCGCCCGGTATCAATACCGCGAGGCCTTTGTTCTGGTCGAAGCAGTCTTCGAGGGTGTTCCGGTCAACTATTGCCCGCACATCTTCGTGGATAACGATGCCGCAATATCCCGCGGATGGGCACAGGGGTTTCCAAAGAAACTCGCCACCGTCTATCAGACTCGCAGCTTCTCCGCTCCCAGCCTGGCCGCAGCGCCTCTTGCCAAAGGCAGTCGCTTTGGCGCCAGTGTGGCCGCGCACGGGGAAAGGCTGGCGACCGCCCGTATCCAGCTCGAGGGGCCTGTCGCTGACCCAGCGACCGTTTTCAATCGACCGACGACGATGCGCCGTTACTTTCCACAACTGGCGGCCGGCCAGTGGGAAAAGCCACCGGTCGACGAACTCACCATGTCGCTAACTGACAATCTCGCGATCGTGGACGTCTGGACCGGATCGGCTGAACTGAAGCTTCCCGAAGTCGACGGCGAGGACCTGCACCAGATTGCGCCATTGCGCGTCGGCCGCGGATATCGGCTGGGTATGTCGTACTCCGTGACAGACCTGCGCATTCTGAAGAACTATGTCGGATGATTGTCTCGAAGGCCCCCGAATTAGCAGGGCCAGGTTACGTGGGCCACCGTGACTGCGAACGCCTGCGAAACGATAGTATAGGAGTCGCCACCATGCCGCTCTACACCATAATCACTCAGGAAGACGTATTCAACAGTGAGGCTAAGACCAGGCTCGCGACGGAATTGACGACCCTGCATTCCGAATATGCCGGTGTGCCGAAAAATTGGGTGCATGTCGTGTTTCAGGACTATGCACCTGGCCGCGGGTTCACCGCTGGAGAACCCGCGGCAACCGCCGCGCTCACGCTTCTGATGCGGGCCGGGCGAGCGCCGGAATATAAGCGGGAATTGATACAGCGTCTTTGGAAACTGTTTCAGACCGCGACGGGGGCGCCCGATGACCAGATTGTCATCGGCATTCAGGACGTGCCAGCGAGTCAGGCGATGGAGATGGGACAGGTCATGCCGGACGTTGCGAACGAATAGGGCGCCCTCGCTGGCAACGGTACCTCCTAGTCGAGGCGGAGGTGGGCTCCAGGCTCGAAGGTAATCAGCCGTTGCTGACCTTCGTCAGTTTCGCCTTGAAGCTCAAATACTTGGGGACATGCCTGCGTCGACTCGAAGAATGCCACTGGTCATATAGGATGCCCGTGCGCTAGCGAGAAGTGTCACCACGTCCACGTACTCCTGCGGTTCGCCTCACCGGTCGATGTGGATTTCTCTTTGCTTCGCAACGTCGCATTGCGCCTTGCGAGAGCGCGTGCAGCGTTCCCGATGGGTCGAAGACTGAAGAGTAGCAACAATCGCACTGACGGAACTAGCTGCCCGCATGAACCTGTGAGACCTGTGATATGGATAATGCTGCCAACGAGGCTGTTGACGCCCGAACCCAGCCGCAAGAAGCAACTGCCGAGTTTGCCGAGGTCCTTTGGCACCTGCGCACTTTCAGCGTTGATGAGGTTGTGAGCCATGTCAGCCAATTTATGACCCTCGGGGCTGGCGATTTGATCACCATGGGTACACCGGCGGGCGTCGGCGGGGGCATGAAGCCGCTACAGTTCCTTGCCGCCGGCGACATCGTGGAAATGTCAGCGACGGGTCGAGGCGCGCAACGCCATCAGGTCATGCACGAAGGATAACTCTTGCGACGTGTCGTCCCGTTGATGCCATTGCCGTCGCGGCGCTTTCGCACAGCCACATCGGCCGTCGACTTTTTTCCCCGAGTTCAACATGCGAAAACTGCTTTCCGTGGACCCAGCCAAAATTGGCCGGCCGCCGGGTCAGACATCGCCGGACGCGATACCGGAGGATCAGCGTGATGGAACGCCTGCCCCATTAAGGCTAGAACTCGAGCAACTACTTGGACCAGGACGCGTGTTGCATCGACTGGTCGACCTCGTTCGTTATGCCTCCGATGCCAGTCCATATAGGCTCGTGCCGCAGGCAGTGGTGGTCGCGCATGATGCGGACGACGTGGCAAAGGTTCTGGATTTCTGTGCGAAGTCAGGTCGGCACGCCACTTTTCGCGCTGCTGGGACAAGTCTGAACGGCCAGGCCCAATCCGATGGAATTCTCATCGATGTGCGCAAGTCTTTCAGCGGTATCAAGCGCATCGGAGCGGGAGGGCTTACGCTTACGGCGGGTGCAGGAACGATCCTTTCGCACGCAAACGCCCATCTGGCACCGCACGGACGCAAGATTGGTCCGGACCCGGCCAGTTCCGCGGCGTGCACGCTCGGTGGCGTAGTTGCAAACAATGCAGGTGGCATGCGATGCACCGTCACTCAGGATGCCTATCACACCGTTGCTGCAATGACGTTTGTGCTCGCGTCCGGAACGAAAGTCGACACGTCGGACCCCGACGCTGAAAGACATTTCCAGGCAAGCGAGCCCAAACTCGCAGAAGGACTATTGGCCTTACAGGCAGACATTCTCGCCGACGACGAACTCGTCAGGCGCATCCGGAAAAAATACTCCATCAGAAACACACATGGGTACCGGCTTAACGCATTCCTCGACGGTCACACTCCCCTTGAAATATTCCGTCGCTTACTGGTGGGCAGTGAGGGAACGCTTGGATTCATTGCGGACGTGACATTTGAAACCATCGAGCTCCCGGCAGTCACCAGCGTTGCATGGATTGCCGTTGCCTCAATCGATGACGCCATCGCGCTCGTGCCGGAGCTGGTTGCGCTCGGTGCGAGTGCCATCGAACTGATGGTCGCACCCGCGTTGCGAGCTGCGGGCGCCGCGTTCCACGGCACTCCTGAATACTGGAAAACGCTGGACTTGAAGGCGGCGGCGTTGCTCGTCGAACTTGGAGCCGGCGATGAGCAGAGCCTGACCGAAAAGCAGGCTCATGTCATGCATCTGACCGACAAAGTAACGCTGCAGGGAGACTTGACGTTTACCAGTCGTGCAGAGGCCGTGGAGCTTGCCTGGCATGTGCGGGAGGGTCTTCTGGGTCTGGTTGGAAAGCAGCGGCCGCAGGGCTCGATGCTGATAACGGAGGACGTCTGTTTTCCACCTCGACTGTTGGCACAGGCCGCTCACGACCTGCAGGCGCTTCTCGAGAAACACGGCTTTGTCCCTGGCGTGGCAGGGCATGCAGCCCACGGAAATCTGCACTTCACGCTCACCGCGCGACTTGACGAGGAAAACGATCGGGCCAGATATTCGAAGTTCATGGAGGAGCTGGTCGAACTCGTGGTGCGCAAATACGACGGTTCCCTGAAGGCCGAGCATGGAACCGGGCTGAACATGGCGCCGTATCTCGAGCACGAGTGGGGTGAGCGGGCGACCAGCATCATGTGGCGTGTCAAGGAGCTCGCCGACCCGAATGGCATTCTCGCGCCGAACGTCATCCTCACCGGGGACAAACAGATCCATCTGAAGTCTCTCAAGTCGCAGCCGCCCATAGACGGGATTGGCCCAGCCAGTCAGTGCATCGAATGTGGTTTTTGCGAGCCGGTATGTCCAAGCCGGAACGTCACGATGACACCACGGCAGCGTATCGTCGTGCGCAGGGAAATGGCGCGGCAGCCGGAAGACTCCCAGGTCTTGCGACGGCTCCAGGAGCAATACCAGTACGACGCTATCGAGACGTGTGCCGGAGACGGGACCTGTTCGCTGCCTTGCCCAATCGAAATCAACACGGGCGAACTCATGCGCGAGTTCCGTCGGCGCTCGCAGAGTGAGACCTCGGAACGCGTTGCGCTGTCCGTTGCGAGAAATTGGGCCACCGTCGAACGGGTGAGTACCGTTGCATTGACTGGAGCAAAGTACCTCGGAAACACGCTGGGCTGGCGGTCGATGAAAGCGATTGCCGACACGGCGCGCGAAATTGTGAGCACGGATATTCTTCCGACCGTCCCGGGACCCATGCCGAAGCCAGCTGCAACGCGAATGCCCGACACTACCCGCGAAGGCGCCGATGCCGTCTACTTCACTGCGTGCGTCAATCGCATGTTCGGTCGTGACCCGGATTCGCCTCGCGATGCAATATCTATCCAGGAAGCGCTCGTTCGAGTCTCACGTCGCGCGGGGAAAAATGTGTGGATTCCGCCGGACGTCAAAGGATTCTGCTGCGCGACACCATTTAGCTCAAAGGGTTACACGCAAGCGCATAGCTTTATGGCGACATCGATTATCCAGGCATTATGGCGATGGACTGATGAGGGACGATTGCCCGTCGTTGTGGATGCGGCATCCTGCACCCACGGTCTGGTCGGTGAGATCGCGCAGCATCTCGACGCCGGTCTACGCGAGCAACACGCGCGCCTCGAAATTATGGATTCGGTCACGTGGTGCGCGCGCCTGCTACCCAGCCTCAAGGTGACCACGCCAATGAAGCGTATCGTCCTGCACCCTACATGCGCGATGATGCACCTGAACCTGTCGGGGCAGCTCAAGGAGGTGGCGCAGCACGTGGCGCAGGAAGTGGTTATTCCGATTGGCGCGACTTGTTGCGGCACCGCGGGCGATAGAGGGCTTCTGCATCCGGAGCTCGTCGCCTCGGCCACAAGGGAAGAGCATGCATACGTGGAGGCGAACCCGGCCGATGCGTATGTCTCCTCAAACCGCACGTGCGAAATGGGTTTGAGACACGTCACCGGACGACCTTACGAGTCGTTTGTGTTCAGTCTAGAGCAATGCACCAGGGCGACCTGAATGGCACGCAACACCGCCTTTCGATGAGCGTCGCTGGTCTGTGCACGCTGGATGGAAACCAAGCTTCTGCGAGTATGGCAATGGCACGTGCTCGCCAGAATCAGGACATTCTTCGAGAAACATCGGTTCGATACACTGACATCGGAACCGCCGGCTGGGCGCACAGGCGGACGCACCCAGCAGCGACTGCTCACGTGAACGGGGAGGCAAGAGGGCAAAGACGGCGGCCGAATACATGGTGGGTGCGCTGGCAAAGGCGGGCATAAAGCGCATTTTTGGCGTCTTGGGCGACTCGTTGAGCGGATTCACAGACGCTCTGCGCCGCGCCGGTTCCATTGAGTGGGGTCACGTGCGGCACGGGGAAAGCGCGGCATTTGCCGCAGGTGCCGAAGCTCGCCTCGTACGAAGTACCAGCAGAGTTTGCCGTCCGCGCCGTCGACCTGATAGGTATGCTCGTACGAGGTACCTTTGCGGACGACTTGCAATCAGCGCGAACAGACGCGATCGCTCGTAGGGATGAGGTCAAGGAATCGTTGCTCGTCGACCTCCTCCCAGCTCTTGGCGATGAATCCAAGCATCCAGCGGTTCCACCGGTCGATGTCGCCGCGAGGCGTCACTCTTCAGATCGTGGAGGGTATGGCATCGACGATCCTGCAAAGTTGCCGTTTGTTCTCTCTCCGTGTTTCCTCGGCCGTTTGCATTCGTGAATATCAGCCGAGAGACCGTACCGCTTCACGATTTCTCCGTTCTCCTTCCACCTGGCGGTGGCCTTGCATTGAAACCAGTGCTACGTATCGTCCTTCCCGCGGATACGATGTACCGACAGTACGCGCCCCCCGTCTTGAGGGAGGTCTGCTAGGCCCCCATGGTCGCCGGCACGTTTTCCGCGTGCGGCAGGTCGCACCGGCCATTCTTTCTGCGGTCATCGCGCCGCCGCCCTGTGTACCCTTCGGCGCGCAGCTCTTTCACTCGCCCTGAGTGCCTCCTGAGTTTTGACGCTCTCATCGATCTTTACTGCGACGATGTATTAGTTGATGACTTTCCCGTGGTCATCAAGGAGAGGTTTGGCCGGCAAATGCTTCGAGCGGTACACCCCGTCGTGCTACAGCATTCTTGCGACGATATCGACCAGTTTGCGCGCCGCTAGACTTCTTGCTCTGGCTCTTCTTTCAAGCTAGCCGTTAGGCGGACTGCCCGGGCGGCGAGACAGGCATTGGACGTCAGTCCACGCGGCGGCGATGCCGATAGCAGCACGAACGATCGAATTGGAGGCAGGCCGTCCCAGTAACCCCGATTACTCTGCCGCGATTTTCCTCAGGCAGGGATTTCTCTTGCCTGTCGACCAAGTAGCTAGGTGAAAACACCTACCGTCCGAATCCAAAAAGCGCTTTGATTTCTTTCGATTCGAAACTAGAATCTTTCGAAACAAAAGCGTTTTCTTTCGAGATCGGAGACATGCTGTCAAACAAGAGTTCCCTGAGGCGGCGACTGCAAATCGTCGAAATGGTCCGCAAGCGCGGTGAGGTTTCTGTCGAGGAGCTCAGCCAGGCGTTCGACGTGTCGAGCGTAACCATCCGCACGGACCTGACTTATCTCGAGCAGCAGCGTTACCTCGTCCGGTCGTTCGGGAAGGCCCGCTATCTCTCGCAGAAGCTCGGGGACAATGTTTTGGTACCTGAGGCGGATGGAGCAACGCGAAAGGCATCTGAAACCACGATTGCCCGTTTTGCCGCCGAGGCCGTTGATGATCACGAGTCGCTAATGATGGGCGCGGGCGAGATCGTTCACAAAATCCTGCCGTTCCTCTCTGATCGGTCAAATCTTGCGTTGCTTGTGCAGGACATCGGGATGGCACAAACGGCACAGCGCTATTTGCATTGCGAGCTACTGTTGACGGGTGGCCAACTCGAAGAGAACACCACGGTCATGACGGGCCCTGACGCAGAAGCCTCGGTGACGCGACGCTCAGTTGACCTGTGTTTCCTGGAGGCCTCGGGACTTGACCGCGACGGCAACCTGCTTTGCGCAGACCCTACAGTGGCTCGCGTGCTTGAGGCAGCGCGGCGAGCGGCTGCCAGAACGATCGTCGTTGCGTACCAGCCGCAGCTAAATGAGCGCGATGGGGAAGTTTTCGCGAACGTTGCCGATGTGGACGCGCTACTTATTGATGACGGCATCGATCCACCGACAATGGAACTGATGCCTCGCAAAGGACTTCAGTTGCACAGAAGGGAAAGCGGAATCCTTGAGTTCCGTAAATCCACCACTTAGCTCTATCAGTGGAAGAGACAAATGAAGTTGATGCCCCAAACCCTTGCAGTCGCCCCGGTAGCCGTCACGACTTCTCGATCGACGATGATCGTTTCGCTGCGCTCGGTAATGCTACTTGTCTCGGTATCGCCATACCCATCTGGATTCTGGGCATCCTGCTGGTCGTCAATCACTTTGTACTGTCGAAAACCGTATTTGGCCGCAAGGCGTATCTCGCTGGCGGGAATCTCGAAGCAGCGCTGTATTCGGGCATCAATGTAAAAGGGTTGCGGATTGTCATTTTCGTGATCTCGGGGCTGATGGCGAGCATCGGGAGCGCGCTGATGACTTCGCGCCTGTATTCGGCACAGCCCAATGCGGGTCCAGGTTATGAACTGGACGCGATTGCGGGGCCCGTGCTTGGTGGTACGAGTCTGAGCGGTGGTTACAGCACGATCGCGGGCACGTTGATCGGCGCGCTCATCATTGGCGTTATCAACAACGGTATGAATCTGCTGATTGTTCCCTACCTTTATCAACTGATCGTAAAGGGCGTCGTGATTCTCGTCGCCGTTTGCATCGACGTTCAAATGAAGAAGCGCCATGCCTAACACTGAACTGCATAAGGCCGGTAAAGCTGGCTACATCCTGACGATGGGCGAAATCCTCGTCGAAATCATGGCCACCGAGCGTGGACAGTCATTCCGTAAGCCCGGCACGCTTGTCGGACCATACGCGAGCGGTGCGCCCGCCATCTTCATTGATCAGGTTGCGAAAGCAGGTAGCCGCTGCGCCATGATCGGTTGCGTCGGCGATGATGACTTCGGTGGACTCAATGTCGATCGCCTGCGTGCTGATGGCGTTGATGTCTCGGGAATCTCGGTCATCAAGACTGCGACAACGGGCAGTGCATTTGTCACATACCGTGAGGACGGCGATCGGGACTTTATCTACAACATCTCGAACAGCGCCTCTGGGCATCTCTCCGTCGGCAATATCCGGGACGATCTGCTCAAGGAATGCCGTCACTTTCACGTAATGGGTTCGTCGCTGTTTTCTTTCCGCATCATCGAAGCAATGAAGAAGGTCATTGAGGCCGTCAAAGGATATGGCGGCACAGTTAGTTTTGACCCGAACATCCGGAAGGAGATGCTCCGCATCCCTGAGATGCGCGAGGCGCTCGACTTCATTTTGGATTACACAGATGTCTTCTTGCCAAGTGGCCACGAGGTGATGCTGCTCGCCAGTGCAGGCAGCGAACGGGGCGCCATCGAAGAGCTTTTGAAGCGCGGCGTGCGTGAAGTCGTGGTCAAACGAGGAAAGGAGGGATGCAGTTACTACGACGGAGCAACCGAACTGAGCCTCCCTGCATTGGCGGTCGAGGAGATTGATCCGACCGGAGCCGGCGACTGTTTCGGTGGGACGTACATTGCCTGTCGCGCTCAAGGCTTCGGCATCGAGAAGGCGTTGACCTATGCATGCGCGGCCGGCGCCCGGGCAGTTACATTTCGCGGCCCGATGGAGGGCACGGCTACGCTGGCTCAACTCGACGAGTTTATCGCGCAAACTTCGGAGCAAGATCATGACTAACGTTGTCTCGCGCCTCTTCGGAGATGAGCGCGCAGCTCAGAAGCTCAGGGGTATCTATTCGATCTGCTCGGCGCATCCATGGGTGCTCGGCGCAGCAATGAAACAGGCGCTCGACGACGATACGCCCCTGCTGGTCGAGTCGACGTCGAACCAGGTCGACCAGTTTGGTGGTTACACGGGCATGAAGCCGGCGGATTTCGTGCGCTTTGTCCATCTTATTGCCGATCGCGTTGGGCTGCCACGCGAGCGGCTGATCCTCGGTGGCGATCATCTCGGACCGAATGCATGGCGCAGCATGCCTGCAGAAGAAGCCATGGAACGCGCGGAGGCTCTCATTGATGCCTACGTGGCGGCGGGGTTCACGAAAATTCACCTGGACACCAGCATGAGTTGCGCTGGCGATCCAGAGCGTCTCACAGACGACATCGTGGCGGAGAGAGCCTCCCGCCTGTGTGCAATCGCCGAAGCAACTGCCGGGCGCGAAGGCAAAGCCGAAAAGCCGGTGTATATCATTGGTACGGAGGTTCCGGTCCCAGGTGGCGCCGCCGAAGAGCTGGATACCGTTGAAGTAACCAATCCGGACGCCGCACTGGATACCGTCGCGGTTCACCGCAACGCGTGGCGTGATCGAGGTCTTGACGCTGCGTGGCAACGTGTGATCGCCCTCGTCGTTCAACCGGGCGTCGAGTTCGATCATACGAAGGTAGTAGATTACAAGCCTGAGCTTGCCGCAAAACTTTCCAATGTTCTAGACCAGTTACCGGGCATCGTCTTCGAGGCTCATTCCACTGACTATCAAAAGCCAGAGTCCCTCGCCGCGCTGGTGAGAGATGGCTTTGCAATCCTGAAAGTGGGCCCTGGAGTCACCTTCGCCCTGCGCGAAGCACTCTACGCGCTTTCCGACATCGAAGTCGAGCTCGTTGCCGCAGATGCAAGGTCGAACCTGCGCGAGGTAGTCGAGAAGGTCATGCTTTCCAAACCCGGTAACTGGGAGAAGTATTACCACGGCGACGAGCCGGAAAAGCGGTTGCTGAGAACTTACAGCTATAGCGACCGCGTCAGATATTACTGGGCGGACCGGGAAATCGACGCGGCGGCTCAGAAGCTGATCAAGAACCTGACGGACGTCACCATTTCCGAGAACCTGCTTAGCCGCTACCTGCCTGAACAATACTGGCAATTGAGGCGCGGGCTGATCGATGCGTCTCCGATGAACCTCATCCAGAGCAAGATTCGCGAAGTCATTGGTGTGTACGCTGCTGCGTGCGCAGCATGACACGCCCCTCGCTCAGACAGGTTGAAGTTCGCAATGAAACCTGAATCCTTTGCCTTCGTTCTGGTCGACGCAACAGGGTAATTGGTAGCTGCAGGATGAGAGCCAGCGACGGGCGGGAATTGATGCCATGACGTCTATTGAATCTAAGTAGTATTCCTGATTGTCTGGTCAGACGGGTATAGAGAGGGACGCTTTCCATTTGAGGAGGTGCAGGATGCAACTGAAAGACAAGATTGCCATCGTGACAGGTGGAGCAACGGGCATCGGCGAGTCGGTTGTTCGCCGATATCTGAATGAGGGAGCCAAGGTCGTTGTCGTTGATGTCAAGCCGAAATCGGAGCTGGAAGCGACCTACACCGATGCTCAGAAAAGTCATCTGCTGCTGCTCCAGGCGGATGTAACCAGGCGCGACAGCATCGAGGGCATTGTACGGTCTACGATCGACCAATTCGGGCGCGTCGACGTTCTCTTCAATAACGCTGCCGTATTCGATATGCGTCCGTTGCTGGACGAGTCATGGGAAATCTTCGACCGGATCTTCGCCGTGAACGTTAAAGGGATGTTCTTCCTGATGCAGCGGGTCGCCCAGCAGATGGTGGATCAGGGCCGCGGCGGCAAGATCATCAACATGGCGTCTCAGGCTGGACGCCGAGGCGAAGCACTGGTATCGCACTATTGCGCCAGCAAGGCGGCCGTCATCAGTTATACGCAGTCGGCTGCGCTCGCGCTTGCGCCTCATCGCATCAATGTCAACGGCATCGCACCGGGCGTCATTGACACTCCAATGTGGAAAGACGTTGATGCTCTCTTTGCGCGTTACGAGAACCGCCCGATCGGCGAGAAGAAGCGCTTGGTAGGCGAGTCAGTCCCGCTAGGTCGCATGGGCCGACCCGACGAACTGACCGGCGCGGCGGTCTTCCTCGCTTCCACAGACGCTGATTACATCACCGCACAGACGCTCAACGTCGATGGAGGAAACTGGATGAGTTAGAGACAGCGTGCGCCGGGACGATGCAGTTATCTAGCCATTTCTTAACCAAAGGCTCAGGAGGATGCTTGTGACTATCAATTCGAACACGGCTTACCGTTTCGCCGATACAGTCGTCGCCATCACCGGCGCGGCGGCCGGTATCGGCCGAACGACGGCGGAATTATTTGCGCAAGCTGGTGCGTCCGTGGCGCTAATGGATATCTCTCCGGCTGTCTTGGAGGTCGCATCGGCGCTGGGACCGACGCATCAGGGCTGGATCGTCGACGTAAGCGTTGCCGATTCGGTCGCGCGGGTAGCGAAGGAAGTTATCGCACGATTCGGCCGTGTGGACGTGCTGGTCAACAACGCAGGCATTGGTCCGCTGGCCTCCGCCGAAGACTTTCCGCTAGCGACCTGGGACAAGACGATTGCCGTTAACCTCACCGGGACATTTCTGGTGGCCCGCGCGTTCGCACCGGGGATGATTGCGGGTAGGCACGGAAGGATCATCAATCTGGCGTCGCAGGCTGCCGTGATTGGCATTGACGGGCATCTTGCCTATTGCGCAAGCAAGGCTGGAGTGATCGGGCTGACAAATTGCATGGCTCTCGAATGGGCGCCTCAAGGTGTCACGGTCAACGCGGTTTCACCGACGGTGGTTGAAACAGAACTCGGGTTGACCGGGTGGGCGGGTGAAACGGGTGATCGCGCACGCGCGATGATCCCGACCCGCCGGTTTGCCAAGCCGGCTGAAATTGCTTCCGCCATTCTGTATCTGGCGAGCGGCGAGGCGGCCATGATCAATGGTGCGAATCTCCTTATTGACGGTGGATACACCATTACGTGAGTTGCGGGAAGCAGTGGGTAGCGGACGGGATAGCGGTCTCGTATGGCGCTCGAATCAGGTATGGCAAAGCGCCGCATCGTGGAAGACGTAGGGAAATAAGCTGTTAGTGCGAAGGGAGTTGTGAAGCGAAAATCCTGATGGAATGAGGAGGTGTTTTGCATACAGCTTCCGTTCCATGGGTATTGTGGTCCTGCAGCCGGTTCTACCCGCTCAACGGAAGTTCCGGTACGAAGTCCATTCTTGATGGAAGCTGAGGAGACGAAAATGAATGCGAAATCTTACATCAATCGCCGTGCTCTGCCTGCGTTCTGCAAACGATTGGCCATGGTAGCGGCCGTCTGCGGCGTGCTGGGCATAAGCGGAGCGCATGCAACAACGCTGACGATTGGGGTTCCCAACAACAACGACCAGATCGAGCTGAAGAAGCTTTCGGCAGCGTTCGAGAAGGCGAACCCGGATATCAAGCTTAACTGGCTGATTCTTGAGGAAAACGTACTACGTCAGAGATTGACGACTGACATTACGACTAACAGCGGCCAGTTCGATGTGCTCATGATTGGTTTGTATGAAGCGCCGCTTTGGGCGAAGCGCGGCTGGCTCGTTCCGCTGAACAATTTGCCGCCCGAATACGATGTCAATGATTTGTTCAAGACTGTCCGCGATGGTTTGTCTTATAACGGGACGCTATATGCGCTGCCGTTCAACGCAGAGAGTTCGATGACGTTTTACCGCAAGGACCTGTTTGCGTCGAAAGGCCTGACTATGCCGGCCCAGCCTACCTACGAGCAGATCTCGCAGTTTGCCGACAAGCTGACCGACAAGGCCAACGGTGTCTATGGCATCTGCCTGCGTGGCAAGGCGGGATGGGGCGAGAACATGGCCTATGTCGGTACGCTCGTCAACACATATGGCGGCCGTTGGTTTGACGAGAAATGGCAGCCGCAGATCACGTCGCCAGAGTGGAAGAATGCGATCACCTTTTACGTGAACCTGCTCAAGCGTGATGGTGCCCCCGGAGCTAGTTCGAACGGTTTCAACGAGAATCTTTCACTAATGACGGGCGGAAAGTGTGCGATGTGGGTGGATGCTACCACTGCAGCGGGCATTCTCTACAATCCCAAGGAATCGTCTGTGTCCGATAAGGTGGGTTTTGCATCGGCGCCTGTGCAGGCGACACCCAACGGATCGCATTGGCTTTGGTCATGGGCGTTCGCGGTTCCGAAGACGTCGCGTTCGCAGGACGCCGCGAAGAAGTTCGTGGAATGGGCGACTTCGAAGGAATATATCAAGTTGGTCGGATCGGATCTTGGTTGGGCTTCGTTACCCCCGGGTACCCGGATGTCTACCTATCAGATACCCGAGTACACGCAAGCGGCGCCGTTCGCTGAATTTGTGCGCAAGGCGATTGAAACTGCCGATCCTACGCATCCGACCGCAAAGCCTGTTCCGTACACGGGCGTCCAGTTCGTCGCGATACCTGAATTCCAGTCGTTCGGCACAACCGTCGGACAGAGCATCGCAGGTGCGCTGGCCGGACAGACGTCCGTGGATGAGGCACTTCAGACTGGTCAAGCAGCCACGGAGCGTGCAGTCCGGCAGGCGGGATATCTGAAGTAAAGCCGCATTGTTATGAAGTTCGGAGGCGCTGGCAACGGCCAGCGCCGCTGCGAACCCTGAAAGTGAGGCGATCATGCAGCAAGCTGCTTCTCCCGCTCAACCGCCAGTGGCGGCCGCCAGTGGATTGGACCATAAGGGCGCGTCGTCCTCACGCTGGCTAGTCATGCCGTCCACCGCTGTACTGGTACTGTGGATGGCGATCCCGTTGGCGATGACGATCTGGTTTTCGTTCTCGCACTACAACCTGCTCAATCCCGACGAGAAGGGTTTTGCCGGGATCGACAACTACAAGTACCTTGCTACAGACCCGTCGTTTGGACCGTCGATCGGGCACACGCTCGAACTCATTATCTCCACGCTGGTGATTACGGTAGTGGGCGGCGTGCTGATGTCGGTGTTGTTCGACCGTAAGTTCTACGGCCAGGGTGTCGCACGGCTGCTGGCGATTGCGCCGTTCTTCGTGATGCCGACGGTCAGCGCGCTGATCTGGAAGAACATGATCCTGCATCCGGTGTATGGCCTGATTGCGCAGGGTATGCGCGCCATAGGCATGCAGCCGATCGACTGGTTCGCCGACTATCCGCTCACCGCGATCATCATGATCGTCTCGTGGCAGTGGTTACCGTTCGCGTTCCTGATTTTGTTCACTGCCATCCAGTCGCTCGACCAGGAGCAGAAGGAAGCGGCCAAGATCGACGGCGCGGGTGCCTTCTCGATGTTCTTCTACATCACACTGCCTCACCTGAAACGGGCGATTGCAGTGGTGGTGATGATGGAGACCATTTTCCTGCTGTCGATCTTCGCTGAAATCTATACGACGACAGGCGGCGGCCCAGGCACGGCGACCACCAATCTGTCTTACCTGATCTATTCGCTCGGCCTGCAACAGTTCGACGTGGGCCTCGCCTCGGCCGGCGGGATTCTCGCTGTAGTGCTGGCGAACATCGTGTCGTTCTTCCTTGTCCGCATGCTCGCGAAGAACCTGAAAGGGGAGTACGAAAAATGAGCCACGTTGCCGCTTCACCTGTTTCGTCGTCGACCACGTCGTCGAAGAACGCGCCGTGGGCCGTCTTCAAGCGCACGATTCCTGGTGTGTTCGCATGGCTGATCGCGTTGCTGCTGTTCTTCCCGATCTTCTGGATGACGATTACCGCGTTCAAGACCGAGCAGCAGGCTTATGCGTCGTCGCTGTTTTTCATCCCGACGCTGGACAGCTTCCGTGAGGTGTTCGCACGCAGCAACTATTTCGCGTTCGCGTGGAATTCGGTGCTGATTTCGGCGGGCGTCACGGTGCTGTGTCTGTTGCTCGCCGTGCCGTGTGCTTACGCGATGGCGTTCTTTCCGACCCGCCGCACGCAGAAGCTGCTGCTGTGGATGCTGTCGACGAAGATGATGCCGTCGGTGGGCGTGCTGGTGCCGATCTATCTGCTGTGGAAGAACTCCGGGCTGCTCGATACGGTGTCGGGGCTCGTGATCGTCTACACGCTGATCAATCTGCCGATTGCGGTGTGGATGACCTTCACGTACTTCGCCGAGATTCCGCGCGATATTCTTGAAGCAGGCCGCATGGATGGCGCGGCGACCTGGCAGGAAATCGTCTTCCTGCTGATGCCGATGTCGCTGCCGGGCCTGGCTTCCACGGCGCTGCTGCTGGTAATCCTGTCGTGGAACGAGGCGTTCTGGAGTATCAACCTGTCCAGTTCGAACGCGGCGCCGCTGACGGTGTTTATCGCGTCGTACTCGAGTCCTGAAGGGTTGTTCTGGGCCAAGCTTTCGGCCGCTTCGCTGCTGGCGGTGGCGCCGATCCTGATTGTCGGCTGGCTGTCGCAGAAGCAGCTGGTGCGTGGGCTGACGTTCGGGGCGGTTAAATGACCGGTAACCCCGTGACCGGTACCCGGCTGGCATTGATCTGCGATTGTGATGGTGTACGGATCGACAGCGAAGCGCGCGAGCGCGGAATCGCATTGAGGCGGCACGAAGACCGCATTGAGACGGCCTGTTGGGCGGCGTGAACGTGAGAAGGTGAAATTGGACACCCCTGGCAGACACTTTCAAACTGGATTAGCTTAGTACGAACAATACACGGAGACACATCATGGCAAGCTTGACTCTGCGCAATATCAGAAAGGCCTACGACGACAATGAAGTGATGCGCGACGTCAATCTGGACATCGCGGACGGTGAGTTCGTTGTGTTCGTGGGCCCGAGCGGCTGCGGGAAATCGACGCTGATGCGCATGATCGCCGGCCTCGAAGACATCACCAGCGGCGATCTGAATATCGACGGCACGCGCGTGAACGACGTGCCGCCGGCCAAGCGCGGCATTGCGATGGTGTTCCAGTCATACGCGCTTTATCCGCACATGACGCTGTACGACAACATGGCGTTCGGGCTGAAGCTTGCCGGCACCAAGAAGCCGGAGATCGACGCGGCGGTGCGCAATGCAGCGAAGATCCTGCACATCGACCACCTGCTCGACCGCAAGCCCAAGCAGTTGTCGGGCGGCCAGCGGCAACGCGTGGCCATCGGCCGTGCGATTACGCGCAAGCCGAAGGTGTTCCTGTTCGACGAACCGCTGTCGAACCTCGATGCCGCGCTGCGCGTGAAGATGCGCCTGGAGTTCGCCCGTCTGCACGACGAGCTGAAGACCACGATGATCTACGTGACGCACGATCAGGTCGAGGCCATGACGCTGGCGGACAAGATCGTGGTGCTGTCGGCGGGCAATGTCGAGCAGGTCGGTAGCCCAACAATGCTGTATCACGCGCCGGCCAACCGCTTCGTGGCAGGCTTTATCGGCTCGCCGAAAATGAATTTCATGGAGGGCGTGGTGCAGTCGGTTACGCACGACGGCGTCACGGTGCGCTACGAAACCGGCGAGACCCAGCGCGTTGCAGTGGAGCCGGGCACGGTGAAGCAGGGCGACAAGGTGACGGTTGGGATTCGCCCCGAGCATCTGCACGTCGGCAACACCGATGACGGCATTTCAGCCCGCACGATGGCGATCGAATCCCTCGGTGACGCGGCCTATCTGTACGCGGAATCGGGCGTATCGCCGGAAGGCCTGATTGCGCGTATTCCGCCGCTTGAACGGCATACGAAGGGCGAGACGCAGAAGCTCGGCGCGACGCCCGAGCATTGCCATCTGTTCGATGCCGGCGGGAAAGCATTCCAGCGCAAGATTGTCGAGGTGCTGGCGGCCTGATGAGGGTGGGGCGCGTTGGTCGCGCCCTCTTTCTCGGGCTATGCCGTTCGCGCACGGAACGCGCCGAATCTAGGCCCAAAAACCGTAGGTCGTTGAGCGTCGCGGTCACCGCGTGGTGCTTGCACGCCTCACCAGGGAAGCTACTCGCTGACGTTGTCTGGCGACAGAAGAAGCGCGGCCGGGCGGGTTGCTGCGCTGGTGTCCACACCATATTCGCGCGAGGTTCGCGGCCGCTGCGTTGGGTCGTGGCAAGCAGATGGACGACGCTCGCCTCTTTGGCCCGTGATGTCGAGTTCTGGCATGAAGTGCCGCGAGGCCAGAGCGGACATCGTGATGGCAAGGGCGGCGAACCGCTGATCCGCAAGGGCGTCGACGGCGAGAACTGGCCTTTGAATGGCCGCCTGACGGCGATGAATACTCCTCCGGTGTAGTGCGCTTCCGCATACTCCTCTGCGGTAGGGCTTGCCGCTTTAAAAAAACTGCGATTCGCAGTCGAGTGCTCTCAGTTGATTTCGTAGCTCTTGTCTTCTACCTTGAGAAAGGTTTTGATTCCTCGATTCATGAGTTCAAAACCGATGTCATGAGGCCGCTTGCTATGGCTGGGGATAACGGCAGCATATACGTTGACTCCACCGTAAAAACACAGATGAAACAGGTACAGACCGAACTGGTCCGGCTCTGTGACGCTGTAAAAGAATACGTCTGGATTTTTTCCGTATCGTGTCTTTTCAGCCAGATCGAGGCTTGCCCGGTGCTCGATGAATTCTGAGAAACTCCTGGCACTCCGGTCAGAATGGAAGAGAAAACCCAAAAATGGACGGACCTCGCCCACCAGAGGCTCTGCAAAGTGATGGAAATGCAAACCGCGAACAATGTGATTGAAGCAACGGTGAAGCCTCTGCGCGTCGGGGGTTCCCCAGATCACCTCCAAAAACCGGTTGTTGTTGAGATCAATTTTTAACGAATGACTTTTCTTGACGAGGACCTTGTCGAGCAGTCGATTTGAGCTGCGTCGGATTGCACGGTCCACCTTCGTCATCCGATGGTGATAACCGATTGAGTTATTGCCAATGATGCCCGCGAGGCTCACCATCAGGAACTGGTCGTCATCCGACTTGGCTGTGTTATGGAGCGGGCAGGAGGGGACGGTAACAAGGTCGATCCTATAGTTTCTTCCCTGAACATCTTTCGCCTCCGGAAATAGCGCACGCGGCGGGACATGCTCCGTCGTTGTGCCCTCGGCTTCGCACATATAACAGCGGGTAAATTGCATTCAGACCATCCAGTTTTTTTGAGAAACGAGGAGGCAGCACGGATGCAGAGAATCGAGCAGGGAGATCCGTCCAACCTTCATGTCCTTTATGGCCCTAGGTGATCTCCATGCTCGATCGCCCGCTTGCCTCACGCAGCCAGCCCCCATCACATGTCGGCCAGCATCGGATATCGTTTGGCACCTTCTTTGGTCGCATCCGTCATGTCACCTTTGCTTCGGTGCAACACGAAACAAGCACAGGACCTGATGACGGTTTTGCCGGGATATTTTAGCGTTCTCAGCGGGCAGGGCAGTGTGGCGGGCGGCAACCGGCGCGGCGCAGACTCCTCGCGTGATCACGTCTGCGGACGCGAAACTCTGGTTCGACGGGCCGACGGGGATTTTTCACGGGCCTTCAATTGCCCTTGTAACAATGCGACCTGCTGAGCCAGATCATCGCGTTCGTGCCGTAGTTCACGGGCTTCCTGCGTGACGCGATCGTGCAGCTTCTCATGCCGCTCGGCAAGGCGCCTTTGTTCGGCGGCGTCCGCCGATATCCGCTCAACGTCGCCGACAAGCTGCTCATTGCGCTTCCGGACCTCGGAGAGCGCAGCCTCCGCCCGGCGTTGCGCGTCACGTGCGCCTTCGGTCTGCAGCATGACGCGTTTCTGGACACCTTCGAGCCGAGCCGTCGCACGGTCGACCTCTGCACGCAGGGCCGCTTCATGTTCGGCGTGGGTGGCTCGCAACGTTTCAACTTCACGACGATGGTCTGATCGCATGTCGTGCAGCGCCTGCTCCGATTGCGCACGGACGGCGTCCCTTTCGGCCACGGATGCTTCAGCCAGCCGGAGCGCAGCGTCACGACCAGCTTGGGCCTGCGCGTGGTCAGCAAGCAATGCGGCAAGTCGTGCCTGCTGGTCGCCAAGCTGGGCGCGAGCGGTGCGAACTTCGGCCTGAAGTTCCGCATTGGCTGTCTCGAGGGTCCCGGCGCGGGTGATGGCTGCCGCTGCTTCGACTTCGAGTTCGTCGCCACGCTGCGTATAGACCTGCTCGCCTCGCTCAACCGCGAGCGCCCACACCGACAGCATCGCAGTGGCGACCGCAGGCGGCAGTGCTGTGGCGAGCGCGTCGTTGCGCGTCTGCTCGTCCTTCCACAGTTTCAGCTCGTCATTAATGGTGGTGCGGCTGCCCTGGCGGATTTCTGCGTAGATCAGGTCGACGGTGAGTTCATGCGCAGGCCGGCCCGAGGCGACCAGTTGCGCGGCGGCTTTCCGGGTACGGATGCGGGTGTCACTGATACGGCTCATGGGCAGAGTTTCACCGTGAAAAGCGGTTGAAGAGGGCGTTTCGCCAGTGAATTATAAGCGTATATCATCGTATAACGTTATACATGTAACGATACAGGCATAAAATTTGTGATAACGCCCATAATCACAAGTTCTGGTCGTGTACGCTGCGAAAACTCCATTCGAAAACGCGTCTCACCATGAGCCTGCCCGTCACCGCCCCGGAATCTCCTGATATCGCCCTGTCGCTAGCGTTGCCTGCCGCCCTTGACGGGCGTGCGGGCACCAACCGCGCGCGGGGCGGCCACCTGCAGATTGCTGCGGACAGCGACGTCGAGGCCGTGCGCCTGTGGCTCGCGGAATATGCGGGTTCGCCGCACACCTTGCGCAGTTACCGCAGGGAAGCGGTGCGCCTGCTGCTGTGGGCCACCCGGGCGCTCGGCAAACCCCTATCCAGCCTCACACGCGAGGACTTCCTGCTGTACGAGCAGTTTCTCGCGGCGCCGACCGGCGACTGGGCCGATCCGACCCGCCCGCGGCGGGGTGGCACGCGACGGCTGTTCGACGGCCCGCTGTCGGAGCGCAGCCGGCATCAGGCGCTGGGCATTGTGTCGGGCCTGCTGTCCTACCTGGTCAGCGCCGGCTACCTGGCAGGCAATCCGCTTGCGTTGCGCCGCCGGACCGGCGCAGCGGCAAGGCGCACTCGACGGATCGAGCGGTATCTGGATCACGCGCTGTGGGACCACGTACTCGCCAGCGTCGAGCAATGGCCGCGGATCACCGCCCGCGATCACCAGCACTATGAGCGCAGCCGATGGCTGATCCGCCTGCTGTACCAAACGGGGCTGCGGGTCTCGGAAGCGGCGAATGCGAAAGCCGCAGACTTCTATCAGCGGCGGGGCAAATGGTGGCTGCACGTGGTCGGGAAGGGCGGCGCCGAAGGGGAGGTGCCCGTGAGCGTCGCGCTGATGGCGGACCTCGCCCGGTACCGGGTTTTTCATGGACTGGCACCGATGCCGTCGGGGAATGAGACGGCGGCCGCGGTGATGAGCGTCGCGGGCGACCCGTGCAGACATCTGACGCCGGCGGCGGTCTACCTGATCGTCAAGGAAGTGTTTCGACGCGCCGCCGATATGCTCGAAACGGGCGACGTAGCCGGCGCTGAAACACTGCGACGTGCATCGACACACTGGCTTCGTCACAGTGCAGCTTCGCATCAGGCCGATGCAGGCACGGACCTGCGCTTCATCCAGAAGAACATGCGTCATGCGTCGATCCAGACAACCGGCATCTATCTGCACGCCGAAGATGACCAGCGGCACACCGATACCGTGCGCGAACCCGAGCAGAACTGATCCCTGCAACACATAAACATAATGTGAGAGAATCACTTTGCTATTTAACACCATAAGAAATCGGGGGCAACATGGCGGACGAGAGCGCCAATCTCTGTTTCGACAAGTCCGGGGCGAAAGCCGACGATGTTCCGCAGTCTCATATAAATCGCATATTCAATGAGATGCTGCAGCGTCGACTGCATTCAAGGCGTACGACCAGCGCGAATACTTGCCCCTGCCTTGCGCCCCCCGCAATGGACCGGGCAACCCCAGTGCCATCACAGGCACCCCGTTTTATGTCGAGACCTTGACCTGGTCTGCCGCGCTTTCACCAGAAGGTGGATGCCCGCAATGTGCCGAGCAGTTGCACGTAATCCGAGCGCGGTGAGCAGGAGCCAACACACGATGAAGCAGACGAGCGTTAGTGCTTTCAACGCCGGGCCATCAATGCTCGGCTACATCTATCAGGTTCGGCTTGCGCTAGTGTGGGCAGTCAGGAAAAGCCGGACTGCAGACTTCGTTGTCAAAATTGAAGCACTCGATGACGTGAGTTTTCACGCCGACGGTGATTCTGTTGCGGTGTTGCAAACGAAACATGCACTCAATACCGCCGCGAGCCTTGGTGACCTAAGCGCCGAGCTCTGGAAGACATTGCGCGTCTGGCTGGTCGGTTCTTCGTCCGGCGAGATCCCGGTAGCTGTCTCGCATTTCCTGATCACGACGTCCACCGTCTCGGAAGGAACGGCATGTGAGGCACTTTCTTGCGACCAGACGAAGCGGAACGTGGAAACCGCCGCGAAGCTTTTGAAGCACGCCGCTACTACGTCAACGAACGAAGAGCTTTCCGATATCTTCAAAGCCTATCTCGCTTTGGAAGACGGCGCGAGAAAGGCGCTCCTCGAGAATATCTTCGTGGTCCCAGCGCAGCCGAACGTGGACGAAATCACTGATCAGTTGCAGTCAGAGCTTTACCACGTCTCACTGCATCACCATGAAATGGCCGTCCAGATGCTTGAGGGCTGGTGGCTGAGCCGCGTGGTCCACGGACTCGTAAGTGCCGATGACGGCATCAGCCGTGCGGAAATGGATGCGCAGATTCTTGAAATACAGGAGTCGTTGAAGCCTGATTCGTTACCTATTGATCAGGAAATCGATGCGCTGATGATCGCGCTCGATTCTTTGCCAGAGTTTGCTAATCGTCCGTTCTACAAGCAGGTCGAACTGGTCGGTGGCAGCAGGTTTCGCATCCATAATGCGATCACAAGTTACTTGCAGGCATTCCGTCAGAGATCCCTCTGGACCCGCCATGATCTGCTTTTTGAGACTGATCTGAAGCAATACGAAACGCGGCTGCTTCGCGAATGGGAACTCATCCGCGCCCAGGTTTGTGATGAACTGCAAGAGACCGCGGGCGAAGAAGAGATGAAGCGGGCTGGCCGGGCAATTCTGAAGTGGGCGGAAGACGGATTGGTGCCTATCAAGAAAGGCGTCAGTGTTCCGTGGGTATGTCGCGGGTCACTGCATATGCTTGCCGACGAGCGGCGGCTCGGCTGGCATCCCGATTTTGCAGGGCGTCTTGAAGCACTTCTCGACCTGCACGCCGAGGACAGTACGTCATGACATCATGGCACGAGCGAACTATTGAGCAGCGCAATCTCCTGAATCCTGCATTCTGTGCGGTTGTCCTGTGGCACATCGCGCTGGGATACAGGGAGGAGGCGCTCTCGACGGAATCAGACGAAGACGGTTTGCCGCTGGAACTATCGTTTGTGGCTACAAGCCTCGTGCTTCGTGGCCAGACGCGCTCGCAGCTACCCAGCACCATCCGAACCTCTCTCATCGCCTGGCTTCAGGATAATCCGCTTGAGCGATCCGCGATCGCAAGGGGAGTCGAAATATTGCGACCCTACGTGAGGGAAGCAATCATTTTTGGCGTTCATCACGGGGCGCTTATTACTGTCGGGCCGAGCGTGGCTCCGATTGACAGCGCAAAAAAGAAAATGACGAGCTATGTGAAACACGCGGGTCCTGATGTGCAGGATTGCGCCCGCCGGGGCCAGTTTGTAGGCCGCTGGCTACAAAAGAACGGAACATCTGCTACCACGCTTGCGCTTCTGGGACTTCAGCCATGATTCAGATAAGAGCGATCGTCGCATATAGTCATGACGGTCGTCACCGGGTATTGCCATTGGAGCCCGGAAAGGTGAACATCATCTCCGGCGACTCGCGCACGGGAAAATCCGCAATCCTCGGCGTAATCGACTATTGCTTCGGCTCGTCCGCACTCGATGTTCCCGAGGGAATCATCCGGCGGGGCGCCGGATGGTTTGGTCTTTTGTTGCAGACAACGCACGGGCAGGCGTTTATAGCGCGGAAGCTGCCTGTCGGTAACGGCAAATCGAACGAGGCAGTTTTCATCAAGATCGGCCAATCGCTCGATATTCCACAAGCCTCCGAACTTCGGCAGACCACGAACACCGACGGGCTGGCGGCGATGCTGGCGTCCTGGGTGGGGATAACAGACTATCTGCACGAGCCGCCGGCAGGACACTCACGTCCGCCGCTGTCCGCGACCTTCAATCATGCGCTCACGTTTTGCTTCCAGTCACAAAACGAGGTCGGCCAGAAGGGTGTCCTGTTTCATGGTGCTAGCGATCGCTTCGTAGCCCAGGCGATCAAGGACACCTTGCCGTACTTTCTTGGAGCCGTTACCGACGAATACATCCGGAACCAGCAACTGCTGAAACAGGTCCGCGCCGAAATCCGGCAACTCGAAAAGCGGCTGGCCGAAGCATCCGCAATCGTCGGCGACGGCGTAAGTCGTGCTGACACCCTGCTGGCAGAGGCTAAATCGGTCGGGCTGACCGAGATCGCGGATGACACTTCGTGGGCGGAGAAAGTGGAAGTCCTGAAACGAATACAGAACTCTCCGATCGCTCCGCCTGTTGCCGAAGGTGATGACCAGGCCGAATTCCATAGACTGACACAGAAACGTACTGAGTTATTGCAGGCACAACGCGCCATACAGGCTGCAATTGACAGGGCACGCGCGTTTGAAGGCAATTCTCGGGGATTCGCAAAAGAAGCCGCCGAGCATGTCGCGCGACTGGAGGCAATTTCCGTCTTTGAACCTTCTGCTCAAGGTCACGCGTGCCCATTGTGCCTGCAGGACCTTCCGGCAGCGTCCGCTGCACCGTCAATCGATGAACTGCGCGCAGCGAAGGATAATATCGGAGAGCGCGGCGGCGCGATGGATTCGGCGACGCCGCGCATTGAATCCGCGATTGTCGAGATTGAACAAAAACTCATAGAGAACCGTCGCGACCTAGAGACGAATCGCGAGTTACTTGGTTCCATCAAGCGGTCAAGCACGCGACTACAGCTCGCATCGGACACAGAGGCGCGTCAGGCCCTGGTAGTTGGACGTATCAGCCTATACGTCGAAAACATTCCGGAGATGCCCGACGTAAGTGAGCAACGCAACAAGCTTGCAAAGCTTAGAGAGCAGGAACTGGAGATCTACGAGGCCGTCAGTACCGACGCCATCCAGGAACGTCTGGAGTCTTGCCTATCCAACGTCAACCGCAGTCTCTCCGACTTCGCTGAACGTGTCGACCTCGAATACTCGGATAGTCCGCTGCGCCTCGACCCGAGGGCGCTGACTATTGTTGCAGACACCCCGAATCGGCCGATCCCGATGCGAGAAATTGGTAGCGGAGAAAACCACGTTGGCTACCACATCGTTGCGCATCTTGCCCTGCACAAGTGGTTCGCGGAACGAAAGCGTCCCGTTCCCTCATTTCTTCTGCTCGATCAGCTTTCGCAGGCACACTTCTCTCCCGATGCCGTCCAGCGCGGAAACGTGGATACCAGCAAAATCGATACGGACCGGAAGGCGGTCAAGGCGCTTTACAAGTTGATATTTGACGTGATTGAAGAGGAAAAAGGCCGCTTCCAGATTATTATCACTGACCACCCGGACTTCAGCGATGACCCACGATTTCAGACTGCCGTGCGTGAGCGATGGCGCAACGGGGTCAAGCTTATCCCGCAAGACTGGCCGTTATTGAGCTAGCAGTTCATTTCTATCTTCGTGCGTTTGCCGGACTGCTTTTCTACTGATTTTCTTCTGCGAGTCCAGATTAAGAGCGCTGTTCCGGCTTCCCTCGACCTTCGCTTGTTCCCGCGACGGTTCCGCGCAAGGGTCGCACACCGGAAGACGCAGCAACCGTGGATCATAGAAAGAGGGCGTGTCATGCTTAGTCAACGAACAAGGCTATCGCTGTGTCAGTTTTTGGCCCTTCAGGAGCCGACGGTCTGCACCGTACTGCTCGGCAAGGCCGGTATCTTTTCGGATCTGTATCCGGCGCTGCTGCTTCGCGGCCTCACGGATACGCTGACCCGCGCCGATCAGAATGCAATGATGGTCCTGCTTGACGAAATTGTTCGCACGCAAGGCAACCTGCGGTCCGCAGTTAGCCCAAGGTACCGCTTCGAAGAACGCTGGATCGACCTTGTGCAATGTCTCGTGCTCGATGGCTACGTGGTTGAGGACAGGGAGATCCGGGCGAGCGATCCGTCAATCGGGGATGCCGCTCCGGTCGACGATGATCTGTTGCGGGAGTTGGGAAGCTGCGCCGCATCACGTGCTTCAGAGATCATTCGCAAGATTAACGAATCGACAGAAATGTTTCGTGTGACGCCTCCGAATTACAACGCATCTCTCAACGCCGCCCGCGTCGCGCTTGAGACACTTGCTGTGGATATCGCAGAAAGCCTGAAGGCATTGAAGGACCAGAACTACAACCCAGCAAAATGGGGGGGCGTGATCTCCTATCTGAAGACAGCCGGACTGATTAGTATGGAGGAAGAGAAAGGCTTGGCCGGCGTCTATGGTTTCATCAGCCCCGGGTCTCATCGGCCAGTCGGAGTCTCAGAAGAGCAGATGGCTCGGCTCGGCCGATCACTCGCGCTGGGCATGTGCTGGTTTCTGCTGAAGCGAAAACTCGGCTCGGGATTGTAAGCACAACGTTACGCAGGGATTCTCATGCAAAACCAATATTACAATTTGCTGATGTCCGGCAATGACGAAGCTTGGACCGGTACATCGTGGACGATGGGTTACGACCGGGTCTTCGAATATACGCATGATAGTGTGAAGCAGCGTTTCAGCATTTCGGACGAGAGCGCGCTCGCCGCGCTGATGTCATTGCCCACTCTATTTGCGTACGAGAAATATCTTAAGGCTCCCGCCCGCGTCGGCCGGATTACCGGGCTGACGAGCAGGCAGTCAGAATTCGGCTTGACGTTTGCGCTTGATCCCACCATCCCGGAAATATCTCCACAAGTTTTTTCGGGCCTGTTGGATGCACTGGATATCGGGTCCAAGGGGGAGGTCAACCGTACCCATTGGGCAGTCAAGAACGTCGATCTCGGCCAAATACTTCACGCTGCACGCATTACATCCAATCCGATACTCGCGCCGCAAGCGCGACCTCCGCGCGTTTTCATCTCATATTCCTGGGATTCACCGGAGCATCGTACATGGGTCGCGCAACTGGCGACGGCTCTGCGGCGCGACGGCATCGACGTAGTCCTGGATCAGTGGCATCTCGGCCTTGGTGAGGACCTGAGCACGTTTATGGTCAGGGGCGTCCGAGAAAGTGATCGCGTGCTTGTTATCTCAACCGAGCAATATGTGCGCAGGGGATACGAACGGCAGGGCGGTGTGGGCTATGAACAGATGCTCGTAAGCAGTCACATCATGCATGACGTCGGAACAAATAAATTCATTCCTGTTGTGCGCCGATCTTCCGTCGGCGAAGCTTTCGTCCCCCACGATCTGCAGGGACGGAGATATTTGGACCTGACCGACGGCCCGGATGCAGAAAATGCGTACAAGGACCTGGTTCGGGAGCTTCACAACGTTCCAATCCCGGTGCCGCCGCTAGGCCCTCGTCCAGTTTCATTTTGATCACCCCGATTCAGCGATCTGTGCACTTGCGGGCGACTCAGGTGTACAACGTGCAACGATTCACACAGCGGAAGCGCAACTGGAGTGTGTCACCTTGAGCGCGTGCTAGCCGCTGCGATCACTTCAGGCGTGTCGCCTTTGTTTGATTGCACAGGGAAGATCGATGAGCACTTTTGAACGAGATTGAGAGATGGACTTCCGTCACATATCGACCATTGATGAGTTACGTGATTTTTTGGGCAACAGGGGTTTGACCGGAATTGATAGCGAATACTCGTCTACGATGTCGAGCCTCAAAGAGCAGTTTGGTGCGAAGGGCATCCACGTCAATCGATGGTGGGTCATGACTGGCTCGGATTGGCTGTGTCCCGCGTGCGGACGCTCAAAGCCCAAAATTGTCCGTCTTGACCAGCACCACTTCCTTATGGGTCAGTTGCATGAGCACCACGATCATATGAGGGACCTTGTTCGTAAAATGTTTTTGGCCGAAGCGGTAAAAAGGCAGGTCGTAGTCGCGGATGAACTGGCCGAGAAATTCGCGATCAGGACGGCGTTTGGACTCTCTGCCTATGACAACACGGTAATCTGCTCCGACTGCAATTATGCGGATGCACAGGCAAAACGCTTGGCAGGCACACATAAGGACTTCTCCTTTTCCCCCGCAGAGATCAGGCAGTTCGTCGAACCACGACCCAACGTGGGACCGCATCTTATCGATGGCACGATCGCCAGGAGAATCTGGGATGAGGGGCGTGCCATCTTCGCAATGCGAATGGCTATGGTAAGCAGAGTCGCCAAGATGGCGGCTAGCAATCTTCATTGGTATCAAGCGTCCGAGGTAACCGCAGCTCGAACTGAGAAAAGAGCCAAAGAAATTTTTAGTTGGACGGGACTCGATGAACTAGCGAGACGCCTGGGCGCCAATGGTGTGCCGGAGACGCTTCTCTATCGTACGAGTGTCAGGAGGGGGAGTTCGGCGTCGTGGCGCCTCAAGAAGACAAAAAAGGCACGCAATGCTATTCCATCCGCGCAAGACATTCAGTTGCTGGAAGGAACGAGAGGTAAATTCTGGAGTCGCGTCGGACCCGATTGGCAGTGCGGCTGCTGTGAGCGATCGCGGTTTCAGTGTGTGCGTCCATCTGGAAAGACTCCATGGGTATTTGAGGTGAAGGAGAAGGTACTTTATGACCCTACGGCTCAGCACCGGCACACTGTTTACGACCTGTGCGAAGACTGTAGCAATGTCGCCAGGCACCTCGCACGCGAAGCCTTGGATACCGCCGAGGCCGATTTGCGCGATCCGAGTTCGATCGTTTCGCTTGCTGAGTTGAAGGAGGTGATCTGTCAGCGGCCCCACGCTCATCACGATGTGGACAATGAAAAGGTCGACGCCCTTTTGCCTCAATTGATAGAGCGGATAAGCGTCTATCAGGGTGGGGATCGACCAGTGCCGCTTCTGGGGTTCCCGCCTGATCGCCGTTGATCATGAAGTCGTTCAGCATGCTCCAAACCACAGCAATGGCTAGTCGTTGCGGAGCTACGCATGGATAAGCCCTAGACAAATTTCCCTACTGCTTTGGCAAGCTCGATGTCAAACTCTCGGCACTGATCCAGCAGTGTTCCGAGTAGCTTCCACATCGTAGCTTTCTCAGCCTTCATATTGGGGATTTGTGCCCGTCCCGCCGCGGCGCTGAGGTGAAATGTCGTTGCGAAAATTTCACTTAACTTGACGCTGATGCCTTCGCACAGGCCTTCCGTCATAAATGCAAGATCTAGCCGTTGTCTGATGAATTCCATGAAGTCGCGCGTGTATTCCTGTACGAGGCCCGGTGCGGCGTTTTCTCGCCGCGTTTGATCTAACATCAAGGTATGGTCGGCCCAGCCTTTTCGAAGTGCTTTTAGGGCGGACTGCGCCCGGACCGTCTCAATCTTGCGCTGTCGAATGATGTCTTCGTTGATTGTTCTCAGGCGATCGACAATCTCAAGCTGTAGGCGTGTCTTGAGTCTTCGTTCGGTAGCAATGATTTTCTGCAGCGCTTTAGCGGATTTCGGCAGAAGGTCAGCCGTGACTGTCAAGTTCCGCTCGGCTAGCCTCTCTAGCTCGGAGCCCTCGCGATATTTGACAACGCACTGATCGAGTCGGCACTTGCGCGAAATGTCTAATCTGGCTCCTGCATGCCTTTGGAGCTCCCCGCTTGAGAGCCAGTCGATTTCCTTGGTGGAGAGCGGGACCGGTACAAGCAGCACCCATTCCGATACTGTAAAACCGTGATTATGAGCACGGGTAAACGATTCTAAGATGGCGTCTCGATTTGCTTTCTGAGTGATGTTTTTGAAAAACTTTGCTTGGAAAACGGTAACATTCCCTAAAGCCGGGTCCGTAACAATGATCCCGTCCACGCCGCCGTCGCCACCCGCGAGCCGCACGTTATGAAATCTCGGATCCTCCTTTGCAAGAAGCCTGCTCCACAAAACCTCATGAAGGTCGCCTGCTGCCCTGTGGTTGCCACCCTGCTGGTCTAAAATGTCGTTGTAGATCGACATAAGCTTCTATATCCCCTTCGGTTATGTATGGTTTGATTCATAGCCGATCCAACGGCCGTCGGCAAAAAAGGGGGATCCGTCGTCCCATCCGCCGATGAGCCACATGCTTTCCATCATATCGGCCAGAGCATCCGCGGTTGGCGCAGTCAGGCTCTGAATTGGGAAAGTCCTGAGCGACGCAGACGGCCGCCTGATACGGCGCCCTCCTGCACCGGGACGTTCCCGGTGGATTTCGACATCCTCAATTCCTTCGAGGTTGGCTGCGATCAAGGCGGGTCCTTGCAGACCGAGTTGATGCGCCACAGTCGCCACACGGTCGACCGCGTTCACAAGATGCCGCTCAATATCCCTACCAAGAACCACGATTTCGGGGTCGTCGCCTACACGCTCGCCGATGGTCGTGGCGACTTCAAATAACCCGGGTCTCACTAGACGAAAGGACCATCTTGCTTCACGATTCGGTTTGTTTACAACATGCCGAGGCGGGTCGCTGGACCACCACTGGTTTTCGTCCTGACCATCCTGCACTCGCGCATCGATTGACGGTGGAAACTGCGGACGGGTCGCTTTGACCGCGGCAGCACTGAGACGTGGGTGATCGAGGGACGCTATCGGGATAACGCACACCACCAGTTTGGGATCTTTCACGAGAACTGGCGAGGGCGTGGCGACGCGCGAATGCAAAAATCTGCTGATGGCTTCTTCGGCTTCTCCCCAACGACTCGTCGAAGGCGTCGTTTCCGGAGCTTTCAGAAGCTCCTCGATAGCGATCGAGATGTTTCTTTCCAGAATGGCAGAAAAATCTGAGCGCGCTTTACGGCGCTGTCCATCGGGTGCGCTTTCCTCGAGCGTATAGCGGGCAGGGTGGCGAAGATGATGTAAATCGAACGGCAGATTTTCGGGCGGACCGAAAGCCGTGTTCATGGCAAGAAGGATTCGGGCGAGGCCCTTCGATTTCAGGGCATAGCCGTACTCACCCATCACGTTCGGATTCGGCAGCAGCTTTCCCACACCGGATGCTGCCACGAAAGTCATGTCTGCTAGAAAGATATCGCACTCATCGATCTTGCGGAGTATGGTCTCGTTGATCGGCGGCGTTCCAGCGACACCTTCTGTATCCGCTTCGACCGAGATTGGGACGCCAAAGTGTGCGCTTACCCTCTCGGCTGCGGCATCGGCTGCTTTCCGGATGAAGTCTTTGCAGCACTTGTTTTCGCGATCGCTTTGCCAGGAATAGAAGATTTTGAAAGTCTTCGTCGGTATGTTGTTTCTCAAGGTCTGGGTTCCAAGGTCTAACCTTCGATTACTGTCTTCCTGCGGCTGCCGTGTCAGCAGAAACTAGGGCGCTCAGGGCGGTTATCAGCATCGCCGTTTTACGGGCGTCGTTCTCGTGGATCTGAAAAGTCGATACCAATGACGCTTAGTCCGTAGACTGCCTCGGAACGCTCGGCGACCAACTCCTCGGCCCTTGCCTGAAGTAGGGAGACGAGCTCAGCAAAACCAATCAGCTGTTTATCACCGGGGCGTTGCCATTGACGCTTAGGTTCAGTGTTCCCGACAACGTACACGCCATAGTTGACGCTAGCTGCGCGTAGATATTGGCCAACTAGTTGCACCTCGAGACGCTCAAGTAGTTTTTCGGCAGTCCAATGGTCGAGGTTCGCCAATTTCACTTCGACAGGCAAGGCATTGATGTCTGGAATCTCGACGCGCAAGTCTGGCCGCTGATTGAGGTCAATAGTACTTTCCTGCGTTACGGAAAACCATTGCAGCGAACGCTGATCGAGTTGGCGTTTGAGGAATCCTTGGAAGTGCACTTCTTTATCTTCTTTGCGCACCTGAAGCCGATCGGTGGCGTTCTCGGAAATCTCGACACTCGCCTTGATATCCAGCAAGAGACGAGTTGCCAGCTGGTAAAGCTGATAGTTAGAACGCGGCTTGTGCCGATAATGCATGCCAAACGCCTGAACGTCCTCTGGAAACCATGCCGCCGGATCGGCCTGCGTGCCTTTTCTTTTCTCCAGCATACTCAGTATCCAATCGTGCTCGTCCGACAGTAAGGAATCGTTGAGGAATCCTTCTAGTACTGTGTCGGCTTCGCGGGAATCAGAAGTACGCAGTACTTCCCAAAGTCGGGACCGGAAATCTTGAGCATCGTCCCTTGGCAGTGGGGAATACGCCCCCTTGCCTGCACGGTCGATATCGTCCTCTCTGCGGACGTGACGGCTAACGAGGGGAATCAACAGAGCCAGTGATGACGGAGCGAGCAAGGAGGAGCCCCCCATGGGCAGCGCCGCGCCGTAGTTCCCGCCAAGCATTGAGCAAAGGCGAACCACTAACTCATCAGAGTCATCTGAACTGCAAGCTTTTGTGGCGGTTTCAAGGCGCTGAACTGCCGGTATGGCGTCTAGTCGCAGCCATATGCTCATCCATGCAAGCCAGTGGGCATCGCTGACGGCATACAACTGTACTCTGGCAGGTGCCAGCGCGAGGAGGTCATCGTAAAAAGGAACCCCTGTGCGGAGGAGTGTTGTCGTGGCCTGCCTCAGGACATTGCTATTCAGCGGGTCTCGCTTTGACAGACATTGACGTACGGCATTTGCCGCCGCGGTAGTAGGGGACTTCGATTCGGACAGCTTGGCCAGTACCTCATGGACGAGCGGAGTGTTCGCCGGGTACCCGAATTCGGCATCGATGGCGGGTTTCAGTGCATCTCCGACCTCGTTGGGAAATGCATTTGCCAAAGCTTCGAACCAGTCTGGCAAACCGTTAAGTTCGCTGCAGGCATATCTCACGGCGCGGTTCACATCCGCGCCATTAAGTTGATCGACCCCCATG
The DNA here is from genome assembly GCF_900142845.1 of Paraburkholderia phenazinium. NCBI lineage: Bacteria > Pseudomonadati > Pseudomonadota > Betaproteobacteria > Burkholderiales > Burkholderiaceae > Paraburkholderia > Paraburkholderia phenazinium. The sequence goes on along the minus strand of NZ_FSRU01000001.1, from coordinate 2,087,707 downwards.
ACCCCGGACTCCCACGCCGTTTGCAGGGCAATCAGACCGAGCACGACTCGACCGTCCACCGAATTCTTCTCTTGTCGTTCGTGTGGCAGCCGTGGTGAAAATATCTTCCAGATAGTGGCACATCCTTCCTGAGCAGCAGTGGTAAGTGAGGCACCCCACTTGGAGCGAACCTTGTCCCATGCTGAGATACTGTACTTAGACGAGCTGCCGTCCTCCATCGGTCCAACTAGGTACCGGAGCGCAACGGGGTATTTTCCTGACTTTACTCCCGCCAGATGGGTCCATAACCAAAACTGTGATTTGATCGCGTTCTTTGTCCGCACAATCTCCATGTGACGCATCGTCCACCAATGGGCTGCCAGCAGACGGTTACGCACATATTTATCGTATCGCAGCCAGATCGGCGCAATTAGCCGGTTGCGAATGTGCCTCAGTACCAGTGCCCGAAGGTCTCCGCGAGCGAGCGCCCGTCGGAGTTCCAAGACCGTTGTAGGGAGCGGGTTTCGTGTCGACCAGAATATATTGAGCGCCGCTTCCATGGCGATTTTCCGGTCACGGCCATCTGCGCGCTCAAGAGAGTCGGTTAGCATCCAGGCAATGTCGGGAGGTGCCCACGGCATCAGACTGACATGTGGGTTGAGAGTGTGTGTTGGGGGCTCCCGGCCATTCTGCGATGCGCGGTATCGCGTGACCCGCCTCCAAAAAATGGCTTGACGTAGTTTGGCGTTCTTTGCAAGCGCATCTCGCGTTTTTTCGCGATGTGATTCGACATCAGCATCGCCCTTGGGATCGAACATGATGTCGTGTTCGACGTGCAATATAGCCTCGAACACCGTGTCGATGTCCGCTGCCGGGAACTTCGGCTGTGCCAGGACTACCGATAGACAAAGGGGCATCAGGTCGGACACCCAGTAATACTGTTCGGATACACGTCGCGAGACACTGATGGGCGCGCTCGCAATCATGTCGACGAAGCCGCGCAGAAAGTAAATCGCACTTGAACCATCCAGAGACTGCGTCAACCGATCTCGAACAGCGTTCAGGAACTCGATCTCGTAGCGAGTGACCAAAGTCGCCCTCTGCAGCAATTCCAGGGCCTCTGCCACCGTAAGAACAGAAGGGAACAGCGTCTCAAACAGATATCCAAGGGTTCTATTGTCGATGCTCTCCAGTTTTTGGCAACTCATTGCCAACTGTCGTCGATGCTCACTGGTGCCTGCTTCGCGGATGGCAAGGACGCAATAACGTTTTAGAGACTCGGCACTCTGAGGGTTTTCGAAGAGCTTAAGCGCACCGTCGATGCAACCGGGAAGCCTTCCCTCCATGATCATCATGAGAAAATCGGCCTTCAATGAGTCGGAGACGTCCGGGTCCGTGAGGTAGGTCGAGATATCTTCTGCAAGGCCGGCGTCTGCAATCCGGGCCAGCGCCTCTAGGCTGACATCGATGGAGACATATTCGCGTCCGCGGTACTTGCGCACGATGGCGTCAAGAACACGCTTGCGATGTTCAAGTGACAACGCCGCTGGGTCGCCCCACTGCAAGTGGATCTCCGGTGCCGTTTCCACGAGCAGGTTCGTCAACCTTTTGCGCCAGGGCGCTACGTCAGAGCTAACCAGCCATGCAGCGACGGGGGCTAGGGATGCGCGCAATGTCGTCGCACCGTCTTCCTGGACAAACAGAATGCCCTGGAGTGCCTCGAACGGACAGTTGTGCTCCATCAGCCGCTCAATCCAGGAGGCGGCAAGAAATTCGACGTGTGACCGATGGTGAAAAGATAGAGCCCCTCGACTTTCAGAGTCGAATATCGCACGGTCCAGCAACGCGCGCCTCTCGTTTGGCTTCCAGTCGCTGGGCAGAATGCGTTCAGGTGAGAGGCGCTTTTGGTCTGCGACGTGACCGTCGTCCGCAACTTCGAACTTGAGATTCCGGCATAGCACGGCGGCAGCAGCCAGGTATTCGGCGCCAAACCTAGCTTGCTCGGAAGTTAGCGGGTCGCCCTTTTCCTTGTTAGGCACCTCGGCAAGCAGCTTTTTGACCATGTAGTCGGTCAATGCGGTCAGGCCACTCAGCGTTCCTTTTTCCTGCCAGTAGGCGTACAAGTTTGAAACGTCCAGTGGTCGACCGGCAAAGGGCCACGCGTTATGCTCGCCTAAGGCGTCGAGAAATTGCTGTGCATTCCGTATCCCTCTGCTTTCTGCAAACTGGCGAACCTGCACGGCCGTAAGTGGGAGAATGGTTGTAACTAGGATTTCGCTGCTGCCCGAATCTGGTGTGCCGCCGCCACTAGGAACGGCAAACCGCTCTCGCAATGCATCGCGGTCGGTCTGTGGGCGCCATTCGCTGATTCTCGAGCTGACGATCAGGCGCGCCCGATAGCGAGCAGCCCCTAATGCTTTGCTAAGCCGGTCCAGCGCGACGATGAAGTCATCGTCTCGTTTGAGCTTTGACTCATCGACCGCATCCAGTAGGAATAGGGCCGGGACGCCTGAGTTTTTCCATCGCTTCAGACGGTCGAGTTCCTCGTCCGACAGGATTTTGTCGATATCCTCGGTGACGAGTTGCTCCAGTCGGAGGATGAAACTGTCGGGGTTGCGGCGGTGTTGGGCGCGCAACTCTTCCGATTTGCCGCTGCCCGGCTCGCCGAGAACAACAACGAGCCGATGGGCCAGCAGGGCGTGCCAATCAAGCTGATACTGTTTACCTGCAAATTCGGCGACATAGCTCCGTCTTGCCGCTTCGTCTACAGGCTCATCGTCTCGATAAACCTCGAATCTTCGACCAAGTTCAATAAATCCTGCATCTTGATTTCGCGTGCCGGCGGGCGAAATCCCGTCCTCAGCCTCTTTAATGCGCTTTGCATCCAATTGGTCCCTCGACGGATTTGGTTTGTCCCCGGTTCGATCCTGTCCGATTCTACGACACGCGCCAGATGTTTCATGGAATGCGACGTTGGCTCGACCGGGCAGGCCGTAGTCGTCTTCCCGCCGATGCCAATCGATTTGAGGCGACGCCCGTTGTGTCTCCTGTATCTGAGGCAGACAGGCACGATCATGCGCCCGACCGGCGGCTTCACTGACACCTAGATCAGCAGCCCGACCGCGATGGCAAGCGCCGCGCCGAAGCGAGACCAGTGGCCGCCGCGGTTATCGCTTCGCGAGAAACGTTATAGTAAGCTGCTTGAGAAAGCTGGCCTTTTGAGCACGCGGGTGGTCTGATAATCGGGGGATGAGGATGCATTTGAAGAAGCTGGTCGTCCGCAATTTCAGGCGGCTACGCAACGTCGTAATCGATCTTGCGTCCGACATCTCGATTTTTGTCGGTGCGAACAACAGCGGTAAGACATCGGTTGGGCACGCTCTCCAGTTGTTCACTGAAGGCGGCCGCTTCAACATTCACGACTTCAGCGCCGAACTTTGGTCCGACATCGTTGCGTTCGGCGAGGGTGAGGGGGAAGCGTCCCTGCCTAGGATGGAAATCGACATCTGGCTCGAAATCGGTCCGGACGATGTTCACCGCGTCATCGATCTTCTGCCCAGCCTGGCTTGGGAAGGCACGCTGGTGGGGATGCGTGTCGCCTACGTGCCCAGAAATCCCGCGGAGACGCGGGCCCGCTATGTCGAAGTGCGTCAGCGCGTGCTTGATGCGGTCGCAAAGGATGACGACGAAGCGCCCGTCTTCGACCCCTCGCCACGTAACCTGCGGGAGTTCCTCCGCGACAGGCTGCACGACGAATATGAACTACGCCATTTTGTACTGGATCCTGCTCGGTTCGACACGAACATGGTCGCAGAGGATGGCTATGACCCGGCCTTTCTCACCGGTCGTGACCGGAGCGGGCGTGAGATCTTGAACGGCCTTCTTCATATCGACTTCTTGAACGCGCAGCGCCATCTCTCGGACGGCCCCGGTAGCTCGCGCGCCGAGGATCTCTCCCACGTACTCAGTCGCTTCTACGGGCGCAACCTCGAACAGAAAGGCGAAGATATCGAGGCGTTGCGTGCCCTGGCAGCATCCGAAGTCTCGCTCAATGAGCATCTTGAGCGGGTGTTCGAACCGACACTCAAGAGCTTGTCGAAGCTCGGTTATCCGGGTCTCTCAAACCCGCGCATGATGATCCGCTCGGCGCTCGACCCGGCCAAGATCATGAACGGTCGCGATGGCGCGATCGTCCACTATGCGCTGGGGGCCGACGACGGGAATCCCGACCCGCCCACTCTACCCGACCACTATAACGGCCTCGGCTTCAAGAACCTTATCTTCATGGTCGTCGAACTGCTCGACCTCCACGCCCAATGGCTGGCGATCGAGGACAACCGTCCGCCGGTCCACCTGATTTTCATTGAGGAGCCCGAGGCGCACCTTCACGCCCAGCTTCAACAGGCCTTCATCCGCCAAGTGATGGGCATCCTCGCGCTCAAGGACGAGGACCGCACGCACTGTACGAACCAGATCGTCGTCACGACCCACTCGACTCACATTCTTTACGAACGAGGCTTCCGGCCGATCCGCTATTTTCGTCGCAGCCGTGTGCAGAATGTGCCGACCTCCGATGTGCTCAACCTATCGGTTTTCTACGACAGCACCGCCCCGGACATCCGTAGCTTTCTTGAGCGCTATTTGAAGCTTGCGCACTGCGATCTCTTTTTCGCCGACGGCGCCGTGCTGGTCGAAGGCAATGTTGAGCGGCTGCTATTGCCGCAGATGATCGCTAATGCCGCGCCGCGACTGCAGTCGACCTATCTTACCGTGCTCGAGATCGGCGGGGCGTTCGGCTACCGATTCAAGGCGCTGATCGAGTTTCTCGGCCTGACGACGCTCATCATCACCGATCTTGACAGCGTGTTCGGTCCACTGGCGAAGGACGGGGAGGTCGCTGACCAAGCTCAGCTGGAAGACAGGGAGCTGGCTGCTGAGAATGCGCTGGTCGCCGACGCGGACGCTGAGGACATAGACGATGAAGAGGAGGATGCACCTGCGGCCACGGATAAGCCCGGCAAGGCGTGCATCGCCGGTCATCCGGGCGCGGCGACGTCCAATCAGACTTTGCGTCAATGGCTACCGAAGTGCGACACGGTCGCCGCCCTGTGGGATGCGACGGCTGAGCAGAAGATCCAGCCGCGGGCGAACGACAACGATGCTTTGGTACGGGTTGCCTATCAGTACCGGATCGATGTCACCTGGGGCGCCGAGACCCTGGTACTCGCCGGGCGCACGCTGGAGGAAGCATTCGCGCTCGAAAATCTGGAATGGTGTCAGGACAAGGATCGCAGGCCGCTTCAGCTCCGCATTGCTAAGGCTGGCGAGAAGGGTCTAGCCACACTTGCGGAGCGTATCCACAAGCGCGTGCAGGCAAAGAGCTTCAGCAAGACCGACTTCGCGCTCGCCTTGCTCGCCGAAGATCCGAGTAACTGGTCGGTCCCGACCTATATCGTCGAGGGCCTGCGCTGGCTCGAGACCGAGATCGCGCCGCCGTCGCTGGACAATAACGAAGACGAGGAGCAACCGCAGGGAGGCGGCCCTGAACTCAAGGGCGGACCGGACGTCGCTGGCGATGAGGTGGCGGCGTGACGAGCCGGATTGGCAGCCCCGACACACAAGCCGACCTAGACGTTCGAGCTTGTCTCGATCGGACGCCGCCGCGCTCGTTCGTCATGGTAGCCGGCGCAGGTTCAGGGAAGACGACCTCGCTGATCAAGGCTATCGCGCACCTGGCCGAGACTCGCGGTACTGCGCTGCGTCGCGCGGGACAGCAAATTGCCTGCATCACATATACCGAAGTCGCTGTCGGTGAAATTTTGTCCGACGTCGGCGTCTCGCCGCTATTCCACATATCGACGATCCACAGTTTCTTGTGGTCGATCATCCGGCCGTTCCATACCAATATCGCGAGCTGGGTGGTCACCCGCATCGAGGAGAAGATCGCGGAGCGACGCGAACACTACAACAGGCCCCGGACGCAGGAGAGAACGAAGGCGCGCCTCGAACAGGAGATCGCTGATCTCGAGGCCGAGTTGGGTGCGATCAGTAGAGTCGAGAAGTTCGTCTACGGCAATGGCAGTAGCTACACCGAGGGCATTCTCGGCCACGACGATATCCTCAAGCTCACCCCTGCCTGTGTCGCTTCGCATCCGCTGTTGAGACTACTTGTTGCTAAGCGCTTTCCTTACATTTTCGTCGACGAAAGCCAAGACACCAATCCGGAGGTGGTGGAGGCGCTGCGACACATCGCGGGAGTGCATCCCGATATGTGCGTTGGTTTCTTCGGAGACCCTATGCAGAAGATCTATATGAGCGGAGCAGGTACTGTCCCGCTGAACGACGGCTGGGCGGAAGTCACAAAGCCCGAGAACTTCCGCTGCCCGACATCGGTGCTTGGGGTCATCAATGCGATCCGCGTCCCTTGCGACGGCCTAGAGCAGGTGCGGGGTCGGACGGTGACCGTTGATGGCATCCAGCAGCCGGTCGTGGGCACCTCTAATCTGTTCGTCCTACCGGCGGGCGGGGATCGGAGCGCGCGCCTCACCGCTGTCAGGCGGTGGTTGGCGTCCGAAACCGGGGACGACCTCTGGCTAAGCGATGTGCGGGAAGGCGATGTCCGCCTACTTGTGCTGGTGCACCGCATGGCGGCCACCCGGCTCGGCTTCCCTAATCTGTATGCGGCGCTCAATGACCGAGCCCCGATGAGTCTGAGTGAAGGATTGAACGATGGAACAGCTTGGCCGGTCCGCCCAGTCGCCCAGCACATACTTCCGCTTGTCATTGCGGCGCGAGCGGGAGATCAGTTCACCGTGATGTCGACCCTGCGCAGCGAAAGCCCGAAGCTCGAACCCGAGCGGCTTCGAGGACAGACGACGGCACCTGTTCTGAGAGCGCTGCAGCAAGCGCTCGATGGGCTCGTCGCTCTGTTGGCAGAAGGATCGCGGGCGACCGTCCGAGATGTCTTGGTGCATGTGCGCGATAACGAGCTGCTGCGCCTCGACGACCGCTTTGGCGTGCATCTGATTGCCGAGTCGGTGGACGACGGCAGCAGCGGATTCGAGAACGTTCAGGCCTACCTAGCGTGTGGTGTCGACGAACTCTGGGCTTACCGGCGCTACTTCACCGAGGAATCACCGTTCGCGACCCATCATGGTGTGAAAGGTGCCCAGTTTGAACGCGTTTTGGTCGTGATCGACGATGAAGAAGCTGGCTTCCGGCAATATTCCTATGGAAAGTATTTTGGGTACATCCCGCTCTCGGACAGCGACGAAGCCAAGATAGCGGCAGACGAAGAGTCCGTACTTGATCGAACACGTCGCCTCTTTTACGTGTGCTGCTCGCGGGCGGTGAAGGACTTGGCAGTCGTGGTCTTCGTTCCCGATGTCGCGGCGGCCCGCGCTGCAATCGTTGAGAAAAATCTGTTTCCCGAGGCCGTAATCCGGAGTACAGAGCATCTGGGCTGACGCCATCGAGTCAAAGAGCAACCAGTCTGAGGACTCGGCGTGTTGTCCGTTCGCGGCAGGTGCCTCGTGCACGCGCCCGCAGGGCAGGGCGGATTATGGATCGATCCGGTGGTTGCCGAAGCTTTGAATGAACGCGATTCGGGCGCCATACGTGAAGGCATCAGTCGCGTCGCTCATGCAAGCGCGTAGCGACATCCATGGCAATCTCATCCAGGAGCTTCAGTAGTTCCTGTGTCCCCAAGAACCGACAGGGCAGTCATAGTGATCTCTTTTAGAGCAGGAATGGGAAGGTGGCAGGCGGGAATCGACGCCACGCGCCTGCGTGACATCGAACAGAGTCGCCGCCGGAATTCGATCTGCCGCCGCCGACCAGCCACCCCAGCAACCGAAGCGCGCATCGCTGCCGGCGCAACTGCCGCGCCCAGAGATCCACCGCGAGCCGGACAGCACCGTATGTCAGTGTGCTGCGAGGGCGAGGGTATGCCGTGCATTTTTCTCTCGACCACTCAAAACAAGCAAATTTGTGAATGTGCCATTAACGGAACAAATCTGTGAATGTCGAATGAGGGTGAGAGGCCAAGTAGCAAACTTGTGAATGTGCGATTCAGGAGGCAAATTTGTGAATAGCGAAGGAAGCGTTGCTCGCGTTCACATATTTGCTCCGAAGCACTCTTCGCCATGGAGCCGCCATTTTCGTAAACGCACTCCTCGAAGATCTGCTTTCCAAGCGGCGAAATAAGGTACCGTGCGCCTTCTGCCTCGACAGTTCCTTCATGGCGAGCCCAGGCAAAGTTGAACTCACGACGGACGGCACCTGCCTTCTTGATGGTAAAGGGCTCGTTTTCGCCGTTCAGAACGTAGTTGAGCTTGAGGCTGCGCAAGGCCTCGCGCAGCTTGGGGACCTGCGCCCCGGGACTGGGCTGGAAGATGGCGAAAAGATCGGACTCGGTGAGCTGCCAGTATGGAAAGGCGACGAACTGACGGGGATCGTCCTTGCTTTCTCGCTCGCCTCCCAAATGGATCGCCTGGACACCTTCCGTGAAGGTATGAAATTCCCCCGTCAGATCGATCAGGATGATCTTGCCGCCGATGCGGGCGGCTTCCTGGACGGATCCGTGCCACGGTCCAGCTCTTGCCTCCTCCTGTAGCACCAAGCACCGCACAGTGCCTGCCAAACATATGAGCGGGGCTGACATTTACGCCGAGACGCTAATCGTCGTGCATGGGCACAACGACGGCGCACGCGGCCCCATCGCGCGTTTCCTCGGAAGAATTGGCTTCCAGTCGATAATTTTTGCACGAATAGGCGAGCCAGAACCAAGCAGTCATTGAGAAGATCCAGAACTATCAAGATGTTAGTTTCGCTATCGTGCTTCTGACACCCGACGACGAAGCGTCCGTGATGGGCGGCAAGCCTGACGTCGTTGAGGATGCAAAAAGTATGAATCGAGTTTCCGGGGTTGCAAATATTAATAATTTTAATGATCCAGCGTGACCAAGTCGGGCTGAGGCTGTGGGTATCGAGGCTCACATTTTAGTTCATTGAGCATTAAAAAACGTCAGGCAATTTCCTAAAAATCTACAAGTTCGATTTACGAAACTGATTGAATTGCCTGTCCGTGAGCGCGGATCGCCCATAACATATCAGTTTATTCTTCGCGTTCGGGCCGCATCGCCGCAATGTCAATTCGAGAATTTGTTAGAAATTTAATATTCGTACGTGTTAAGAATTGATTTTGCGTTTATCTCCAAGACTGATGTGTGATTATAAAAAAATATGATATTTAAACGGATTAAAAATCTTCTAGAGTGATGTTTGCGGGATGGTGCCGAGGAACCCAACGTCTTTGCAGGTGCCAAGCAGTAATGACGCTGCGGGTAAGTAGCGTGACGATGCTTGAAAGGGGACATCATGAGCGAAACGCGGGTGTCGGAATGAAAATCGCCTTTCATTTTAATGCCGACGACCAGAGTTTGACGGATGACTACGGCACATCAATCGTCCGGAGAGTATTTCGGTCGCTGCTGGGAAGGCGCGGCCTGAGAATCGATTCGAGAATACTCCTCGGTGATCTGCGCCTCCACGAATTGACTATTTCGCGCGCAAACATGATTTTATCGGAATATGGGTTGGTGCCGGAAATCACCCGCACTCTGGCAACCCAGATGTTACTCGATTCAAGAAATTCCAGTTACTGCACTTTAACGCGAAAATCCGCGCAGACAATTCTTACTCACAATATTTTCGCAGTCTACCTGAAAAATGTCAATTTCTGGCAGACTAAACACCTCGACAATCACCTCAGGAGATTTCAATCCTATATCGGCGCCCTTGAAATTAACGATAACGACCCCCTCCATATTTGCCTATACCGACATCAACTTATAGAGTCATACCATATTAAAGGTAGAAAATTGGATATTATTGCAGATTCTGATGACGATGAAGAAATTTCAGGGTCTGTCATTTTCCGACTTATGCGCCTTGGTTTCGATTCGGTAAGGATCAAGCATGTTCTGACGTACTAACTATTCAGTGCGCACGGACCGACATGATCAATGTTACAGAGATCTATAAGGGCAGGGCATATCAAAAGTAAAAGCGTCTAAAACTCGCGCGTGCGTCAGCGTGGGTAGAGAACGGATCTTTGCCGGCACGGTGTACATCTTCGCGGCCAGGCCGTCGAAACCGCAGCGCATATCCGTAAATCTCGCGGCACCCCGGATGCGCGTGTTTGGGAGCGAACCAATCATCGGCTCAGGCGCGCTGGATCTCCACGCGCGGCGCGTGGGGATCCACGCTCTCTTCAACCAATATCCGCCTCGTGGCGACTGGATACGTATCTTGCCGGGCGCCGGTGCCAAAGGCGCAGACGCTGCCGGTTCGGTTCGGCTCGCGACTGTCACCGGCCTCATTCACGTGGCCGGCAACAACTCACGATCTAGCTCCGAAGCACTTTGCTTCGGAGCAAATCTGTGAGTGTCGAATCGGGCAGAACGGCCGCGTAGCAAACTTGTGAATGTGCGATTCACGGGGCAAATTTGTGAATATCGAAGGTAAACCTGCCCGCATTCACACTTTTGCTGCGAAGCACTGCCGGGCAGGGCCACCGTCATCGACAGCAGCACCTGTTCATGCCTCCAGCCTACTTCAGCCAGCAAGATTGGAACTAAATTCAGGACTTACCTGCGGGTTTTTGGAACTAAACTCGGTACAAAGTTGCGGCGCAGGGTTTCGCGGCTTTTAGCACCCAAAAAGTGCCAAATTTAGTTCCCCGCGCTACTGACGCTAGCATCAGCGACAAAGTGTGTGCTCAGGATGTGCAATTTTGAGCCCCGAGTAAAAGTACGTGCTCAGTGTGGCGGCCCAGGTAAACCATGTGCTGGCTGTGCAAACTGCTTGAGCGTACATACATTGTCTCCGGCGCACTCCACGGCAGTCGGACCGGAGCAGGAAACCGGACATTTCTATAAAGCTACTACAGATTCAGCGTTGATAATTTATATTATGTCAAATTAAGTTTCACTACCTCATCTACTGTCGTCGCCCGTATCGAGCCCGATACGGCTGCCCCCAAACGTTCCGCCTGCCGAACTGCTCACGTGGGTCGGCGTTCACGCGCCGCATTTTCTGTCGAGCCGGCGCAGCTTCGCGCTGTACGTCCGGGGATGGCACGTTTTCGACCGTGCTCGCGCGCTGGCGGTCGAGCCGCCGCGAATGTGGCGCTCAGGCCGGATGTTTGCGGGCAGTGACCCGCCGGCATACGTGCATGAGAAAACAGCGGCCTGAACTTCAGATGCCCAGAATACGGCAAATAACGTAGTTACAAAAACACCTTGCAGCGGTGTGTTTTTGTAACTACAATAACCATGTGAAGTTCATTTATGAGAACAACCCACGATCCAGCCAAAAGCAGAACCAACGAGGAGAAACACCGCGTTTCCCTAGCTCTCGCCGAAGAGATCGACTGGCCTTCCGTCTGGTGCACACCAGACGACCGGAAAGACTATGGCGAATTGCGCGAGATTGGCTACGCCGTGATCGACGCCCGCCTCTATTGCGTGGTGTTCACGCAGCGCGGTGAAACCTTCAGGGTTATCAGTCTGCGCAAAGCCAACAACCGGGAGATTGAACGTTATGAAAAAGCAACCCACATTGATCCGTAACACGCCAGAAGAAGAAGCGGCGATCAAGCGCGGCATCGCGGCCGACCCGGACACGTTCGAGCCGACCGATGAGCAGTTCGCGCAGATGAAGCGACGCGGCGGCCGTCCAAAGCTCGCACACCCCAAAGTCGCGGTCACCGTCCGGTACGACGCGGAAATCATCGAGCAATTCAGGGAAAGCGGCGAAGGTTGGCAAACACGCATGAACGATGCGCTGCGCGACTGGCTTAAGACTCACCGCGCGTAAATATCGGTGGCGCTCGATGCGGGACAGAGGGCGCTAATCGTCACGGTACAAATGTTCGTTGCTGACGTCGCATCTGCCCTGAACGACTGGCAACCGAAAAGCCAGCTTCGAGGACGCGCGGCCCATCTCAAGCCTCACAAGCCAGCCACAGTCGGCAAAGTCGGCCTGTTCTGCTGTCCAGATCGAGCGACGACATGACGCATCTATTAGCTACCCCAACATGCTAAGTTTGCCAATCGCTTTCCGCATGCCCTCGCCGGAAAAGCGTAAGGCAACCGTTCGTTGCAGTTGCCGCCCTCCCCGCGCATAGCTAACGCTCCATGCCATGTCGTCAGCACGCGTCGCCACACTCAATCGCTTAACCAAACGGACCGATACCGATGAACCGCAACCTCGCGACACTATTTCAACGCTGCATGGAGCACCGCCAGTGAAGTACGAAGGCACGCTTCGCAAGCGCATCAAGGAACGGCTCGAGCAAATAATAGAAACAGCCGAACTGATCGGCTTGCTGGTCACCGGAATCGGAACCGCGCTGGCAATGGGTCATCTGATCTGGACGATGGCGAACTCCGGCGACGTCACGCTGACGGACCTGCTGCTGATGTTTCTCTACCTCGAAGTGTTCGCCATGGTGGGGCAATACCTGAAGGCCGGGCAACTGCCCGTGCGCTTTCCGCTCTACATTGCGATGGTTTCGATCGCACGCGACGTTATCCTGCGCGCCGGCACGAATACCAATCTGCATCTCGTTGCATCAGCCGGCGCTATTGTGCTCATAGCTTTAGGGGTACTGCTGATTCGCTACGGTCAGTCGAAATATCCGAGTCATACCAACGAACGACCTGAGGATGGCGGCCACTGAGCGGAGGCCGTTGAACCTCGTCGCCCCCACGCCACCACAGATGCAGCCACGGCACAGGGTGTTTTCCGCCCTCGCGTCTCAAGCGCTGGGCAACCCCGGGATGCTCACACCAAACGTTTGAAGAATCAGAATAACGTTAAGCACCAGAATGACCACCGTTCCAAGAATCGCCGCCGCGCTAACCAGCCGGCTGGTGGCAAACGCGCCCATGATGTCGCGCCTGCGGGTAAAGATCACCAGCGCAATCATCGGCACGGGAAGCGCAAAACTCAGGACAACCTGGCTATAGACCAGCGCATCGGTGGCATTCACGCCTAACGCGACCACGACAAATGCCGGCGCCATGGTGACCATGCGGCGCAACCACACTGGAATGTGAAAGCCGACAAAACCCTGCATGATCATTTGTCCCGCCATCGTTCCCACCACCGAACTGGAAACGCCGGAGGCAAGCAGCGAAATGAGAAATACCGCAGCCGCACCGGCGCCGAGCAAAGGCGTCAGCATGTGATAGGCCGTTTCAATTTCCGCGATGTCGGGATGCCCCACGTGAAATGCAGCGGACGCCATCACGACCATCGCCATATTGACGAGACCCGCAACCGAGAGGGCAATAACCACCTCACGATTGGAGAACCGCAGCAGCTTGCGGCGACCCTCATCGGTCCGGGCGGGCGCGCGGTTCTGCGTCAGGCCCGAGTGCAGATAGATGGCGTGCGGCATGACGGTGGCGCCGAAAATGCCGACTGCGACTGTCACCGCCTCGCTCGAATGCAACGTTGGCACGAAGGTGCCGTGAGCGGCTGCCGCCCACGATACATGAACCATGAACAGCTCGACGAGATAGCACAGGGCAATCGCAGCAACGAGGCCCCCGATGATCAGCTCGATTGGTCGGAATCCCTGCTTTTCCGCCAGCAATATCGCGTAGGTGACCACCCCGGTCACCACCATGCCGTCGATCAACGGCAGATGGAACAGGAGCGACAGACCGATTGCCCCGCCAAGGAATTCCGCCAGATCCGTTGCCATCGCGGCAATTTCACTGACGCCCCACATTGCATAGACCACCGGCATCGGGAAATGCTCGCGGCACATCTCGGCGAGATTCCGGTTGGTCACGATACCGAGCCTCGCCGACAGCGCCTGGAACAGCATGGCAATGACGTTGGCCGCCATGACGACCCACAGCAGGGAATAGCCGTACTGCGCGCCTGCCTGAAGATTGGTGGCAAAGTTGCCTGGATCCATGTAGGCAATGGATGCCACGACGGCTGGGCCAGCAAATAAAAATAATCTGCTGAGGCCACCCGCCTTTCGACCGGCCAGCACTTCATTGATTGCACTTACGGTCCGATCCGTTATCCTTATTGAGGCCTGTCCACCGTTCATTATCAAATCCTTCGAGAAAATAATTTCATGTCTGGCTGCTCCCGACCACGGCGAGCGCGCATGGATTCAGATAAGCCTGAGGATATGACACCGGACCACCGGGCCGGAATGACCGCAAAGTGAACAAATATTTATCAATCGGACTAACGAAACGGATCGGATCGGCGCGGGACGCCCTCGAATCGCAGAAAGGTCGATGTAACCTGGGCAGTGTTGCGGCGGTCTCGTCAGTTAACGAAACCTTATCGAAACGATTCGAATTATTGAATGTTCTTTCCGGCGGATTCCCGGCAACATTGCCTTACGCAAAACGTTCTGGAAATGAATCATGTTGAGCAGAATCACTACCCTCCCCGTCGGTCATACGCCGAACATGCCCGTCCGATCCCTCGCCCGAATGGCGCTAGGGTTTGCGATTGTGCTCGGTGGATTCGCAGTGGCCGCCGTACATCTGGTTCAACTGCTCTCTGGCGGCTACTAGCCTGTTTGCATGCGCAGACTTGCGCACGTTCACGCGGAGGATATACCTTAACCACTCGGCTGCGTACCGGAACGTTCGCACGGTGGAAAACCATTTCGTACCCGGACAACGCCCCCAATCAACGTATCGCCAGAGAGGTTGGATCGATGTCCGAACACATGTCCGATGGTGCGCTTCGGCGAATGGCGTCAATGGTTGCGCTCGTGGTTGCACTGGGACTGGTCGTGATCAAGGTCTGGGCGTGGCTCACAACCGGCTCCATTTCATTGCTGACCTCTGCCGCGGATGGCCTCGTCGATGTCCTCGCCTCTACCGTCACCTTTGCCGGGGTGCGTTATGCGGCGCGCCCTGCCGACCGGGGGCATCGTTATGGGCACGGCAAGGCAGAGGCGGTCGCGGCCTTCGTCCAGGCGCTGCTGCTCGCGGCGGCAGCGGTTGGGCTCGGCGTCGAATCGGTTCAGCGTCTCCTGGTTCCTCAGTCTCTGAACCAGACGGGATTCGGCATCTGGGTGATCGTGGCAAGCACCTTGGCCGCGGCCGGACTTGTCGCTATGCAAACGCTCGTGGTCAGGCGCACCGGCTCAACCGCCATTGCCGCAGACCGGGCGCATTACGTGACGGATGTGGCGGTCAACCTTGCCGTGCTGGTTGCGCTGCTGCTCGAACGCTTTCTCGACTGGACCCGGGCCGACGCGCTCGGCGCACTGGCCATTTCCGCCTACATGCTGTGGAATGCGCGGGGCATGGCGGCAGAAGCGTTGCTCCAGTTGCTTGATCGTGAGCTGGATCTCGCCGAGCGGGCACGCGTCGAGGCTGCCGTGCTGGCATGCGACGGCGTGCAAGCCGTTCATGATATCCGGACGCGCAACGGCGGCGACCGGGTTTTTATCGAATTCCACGTGGAAGTCGACGGGGCGCTCACTGTCGCGACGGGTCACACCATCGCCGATCGTGCGGAAAAAACAGTACAACGCCTGTTCGAGGCTGCCGACGTGACGGCCCACCTGGAGCCTGCCGGCATCGACGACGAACGTCTCGACGACCTGGTCAGGTCAAACACACCCAAAGCCCACTAATCCCCGGAACCCTCCGCCTTCCCCTCGGAGCGCCACAGCGCCATCGCCTCAAAGACCCCGTCGCGTCTCACCAGCGCATGCAACAGCGCCGCCGCCAGATGAACCACAATCAGCGCAAAGAAGCACAGCGCAAGCGCCCTGTGTGCGTTCCACAGCAGCGTGTGCAAACAGTTGCTATGCGGCAGGAAGGACGGCAAGCGCATCCCGAACACCACGACGGGATAGTCCGCGGCCGACAGCATGCCCCAGCCGATCAGCGGCAGCCCGATCATCAACAGATAGAACGCCAGATGCGACAGACGAGCGGCGAGCTTCATCGGTTCGGGCATCGAGGCCGGCAGCGGCGGCGCGCCGCGCGTCAACCTCACCGCCAGGCGAATCAGCGCCAGCACGAGAATCGTGATGCCCAGCGGCTTGTGGATGGACACCAGCGAAAGATAATCCGGGCGAACGGTGGACACCATCCCGACGCCGATGAACAGCATCGCCAGAATGCAAACCGCCATGAGCCAGTGAAGCACGCGCTGCAGCGGTGTAAAGCGATTGCGGATCGGGCTCATGGCGTGTCTCCTCCGGCCGGATGGTGCGGATAGTCCTTATCCTCGGCGGTGCGCCGGTTGAACGATACGGAATAGGCGGCGGAGCGCGCGGCGGGAAACGGATCGTCCGAGACGTGCATGCCGGGCGGCAAGACGGTTGGATCGAAGTTGAGATCGCGACACGGCCCGTCAGCCTCGGGCTCGATGGCGCTGACCACCAGCGTCCCCGCCTCCACCTTGCGTCGATCTTCCGGCCAGGCTTTGCTGGGGTCGGCGGTCGGATCGCCGGGATTGGCGAGCGTGACGACCAGCGTCCATCGTTGCGGCGCGCTTTGCACCCGCTGGGTAATATCCGCGGCGAGGAAGTCGGCCCCCTTCGCCTTCAATTGATCCGGGGAGACGGCCTCGGGTTGCGCCGCCGGCACGTAGGACCAGCGTACGGCCTGGTCCTGTCCCGAGGCATTGGTGAAGATGAAGCTATTAAGGCTGTTGTAGCGCTCTTGCGCGTATGAGGCCGTCCACGGTGCGCTGCCGGCCCATGCGCCAAAATTGCCGAGTTCGGGATGCGCAGCAGCAAAATTCTTCATGGCGTCCGGGTCGCTCTTGTTGGCCGAGGCCTGCAGCAGTCCGTAGAAGGCCTGCGGTGTGGCGACCGGGAAGAAGGGTGCGTCGATCATCGCCGAGCGCCATTCGCTTCCATCCGGGGCGACGATGCGCAGACTGAGGCCCCTGACCCGAACCGTAGCGTCCGGCGCTTTGGGATCCTGCGTAGCGAGATTGAAACGGCCCGTGACCGGATACGAGCCAGGCGCGAACATCGGCGCCTTCGACAAGGCCGCACCCGCCCCATTCGATTCGAAGCTGCCGGTAAAGCAGATACCCTTCGAGTGGTTGCGCCGGAAGCCCAGCGCCGCGCCCCCTGGGGGCGCAAGCGCGTTGACGATCTTTGCCGGCGTCAGGCGCCCCGGCGAGAGCCAGCCGGCCGTAAAGGCGAAGGCGGCGACCAGCACGACCACCACGACTGCAATCAGCGCCAGCGAACGAACGGTGGATGGGTTGGAAGTCGGTCTGTCGGTCATCGATCTCTCCCGATGGCGAATGCCGGGAACACCTGCCGGCACAAGTGTAGAACGATCTGGTCAGGTTGCATGGAGCCGTTGCAGTCCAGACAATACACTCGAATTCGTCGGTTGTCCCCACTGCCCGCTTTGGCACGATCACGCTCGATCACGCTCGATCGTGCTTGCCTCGCAACCGGCCTGAGGCGCGGCAGGCTTCGCCCAGGGCCGGCGGCAGTGTGGAAGAGCATCGCACGGAAAGATCAGCCGGTATCCCCGCCCGCGACCGGCAGCACTGTGCCGGTGATATAGCTCGCCTCGTCCGAAGCGAGGAACAGAATGGGAGCGACCTGCTCGTCGATGCTGCCGTAGCGCTTGAGAAAGGTCGATTCGGTGACCTGCCTCACCGCCTCGCCCATCCAGACTTTTTCCTGCTCGCTGTCGCCGGCCGTATTGCGAGGCACGCGCCGCGCAGGCGCGTCGGTGCCGCCGGGTGCGGTCGCGACGACGCGGATGTTGTGCGCCGCGTATTCCATTGCCAGTGACTGCGTCATCGCGTTGACCCCGCCCTTGGCCGCCGAATACGGCACGCGACGAATCCCACGTGTGGCGTTCGATGAGATATTGACGATGGTTCCGCCGCCGCGCTTGAGCAGGTGCGGCAGCACCGCGTGGCACGCGTACAGCGTGGGCATCAGCGAGCGGCGAATTTCCGCATCGATCTGCGCCGGTTCGAACTCCGCGAACGGACGCATGCGAATCGCCCCACCCACGCCGTTCACCAGGATGTCGATACCGCCAAACTGCCGCACGGCAAACGCCATCGCCGATGCCGCGCCTTCATATGTTTCGAGGTCGGCAACGAACCCAACCGTGTCGGCTGTGCGAGTGGTGTGCGTGCCTTGCGCTTCGGCGGCAACTTCACAGACGAAGTCGGCGCGATCCACCAACAGCACCTTGCCGCCTTCGGCGGCCGCACGCAGCGCGACAGCACGACCAATGCCCTGCGCCGCGCCGGTGACGACCATGACCTTGCCGGCGAATCGTTGCGTGTTCATGCGGTCCTCGGCGAAGCGTTGGGCGTGAACTTCTCGTAGTGGAAGCTGTTGGGTTTCATGCCGTTGTCGTCGAAATACTGACGCACGGCATCGACCATCGGCGGCGGTCCGCACAGGTACACGTCGACATCACCATCATTCAAGGCCTCGGCTGGAATGTGCTGCGTCACCCAACCCTTGCGCGGATGCGCCGAATCCGCATCGGCGACGACCGTGGCGTAGCTGAAATTCGGCAGCTTCGCCGCGTACGCATCGAGGGCTTCCACCTGCACGAGATCAAGGTCTCGCGTCACGCCATAGATCAGATGAACCTTCTGCTGCGAAGCGACGCGCGCCAGCACTTCCAGCATCGCCAGAAACGGTGCCAGGCCCGTACCGCCCGCGAGGAACAGCAACGGCCGCTCCACGGCGCGCAGATAGAAACTCCCCAGCGGTCCGGTCAGTTCCACCCTGTTGCCGGGGCATGCGGATTCGAGCCAGGTGCTCATCACACCGCCGGGAATCTTCTTGATCAGAAAGCGGATTCTCGACTCACCCGGCGCCGATGAAAAGGAATACGAACGATGCTGCGCGCTGCCGGGAACATCGATGTTGACGTACTGACCCGGCAGGAACACCGGTGCCGCGGCCTCCACGTCGAGCTCGAGCACGACGGCTGCGTCGTTGTGCGGCTCGATCTTCGATACCGTCGCGGCGAACCTGCTCTGCTCCGTCTTGCACACATTGGACGAGGCCGGCACGGCAATCACACAGTCGCTTTGCGGCACCATCTGGCAGGTAAGGACGAGACCGCTGCTCTTCTCGTCGTCGCTGAGGGCGTCCTCGATATAGTCGTCTCCCAGATCGTAGCGACCGCTTTCGGCGCGGCACTTGCAGGTGCCGCACACGCCGTCGGAGCAATCCATTGGCAGGTTGATTCTGGCGCGAAAGGCGGCATCGAGCACCTTCTCGCCGGCCTTGCATTCGACGAAGCGGGTCACGCCGTCCTCGAAATTCAGTGCAATGGTGTAGCTGGACATGCTGTCTCCTTCCCTTCTCATCTCTTTCCGGCACTCGACCTCAAACGTGGTAGACGTCGAGCACCTGGCGGATGTAGTCGTTCTTCAGCACGATTCGCTTGCTGGCGATCAGCAGCCCGTCATTGACCTTTCTCAGGGTGACGAACATCGTGCCGAAGAAATGATCGGTGGTTTTGTAGCGGTGATTGAGCGTGTTGAAGTTGTAGCGCACGTCGACTTCATTGCCGCGTTCGGCCAGCACTTCCACATTCGTCACGTTGTGGCTGGTGCGCGGTTCAGGCATCGACGCCCCGCTACGCTCGGTCTTGATGCGAAACACGCGGTCTTCCAGGCCGCCACGGTCCGGGTAATACATCAGCGAGATCTGGCTCTCGTGATCATCGGTAAGCTGGTCGTCGTCATCCCACGCCGGCATCCAGTAGGTGACGTCTTCCGTATAGCAGGCCAGCCACTCGTCCCACTGACGGTCATCCAGCAGACGCGCTTCGCGGTACAGCGTGGCGCAGATTGTCGGGTAGTCGAAGCTCATGCCGAGACTCCCTCTTGTTCTTTTTTCAACGCCTCGCGCATCACGTGCAGCCAGTATTCGTGCTGGCACACAAAGAGGCCCTCGTCCTCGCTCCGCTCGCCGGAGATCAGCGGCCTGAGGCCCATGCTCTTCGCGTTTGCGTCCGGGCCGTCGACCCACAACGGCGCGCCGCGCGAAAGGTCGTTCCACAACGCGGCGGTACCGGCATAACCGGCCTGACACGCGCGGAACTCTTCCAGGTCGTCGGCGGTACCCATTCCCGTGACGTTGAAGAAATCCTCATACTGGCGGATACGCGTGGCGCGGTCGGCGGCGCTCTCACCCTTTGGCGCAAAACAGAAGATGGTGACTTCGGTCTGGTCTACGGAGAGCGGACGCACCACACGAATCTGGGTGCTGAACTGGTCCATCAGAAACACGTTCGGATACAGGCACAGGTTTCGCGTCTGGTTGACGATGAATTTCGCCTTTGCTTCGCCGACGCGTGCGCCGATTTCTTCGCGGTACTGATAAACCGGACGCACTTCCGGGTTCATCGTGTTGGTCCACAGCAGGATGTGGCCGTGTTCGAACCCATACACGCCGGCTACCGACCGGCTCCAGCCATTCGCATCCACCGCCTTGGTGCCGTCGACCTTGCGCCGGTCCATCGTCGCAGCGTAGTTCCAGTGCACGGTGCTAACGTGGTAGCCGTCGCAACCGTTCTCCATCTGCATCTTCCAGTTGCCGTCGTAGATGTACGAGGAGTTGCCGCGCAACACTTCGAGCCCATCCGGCGCCTGGTCGACAATCTGGTCGATGATGACCCGGGTCTCGCCGAGGTAGTCCTCCAAGGGCAGCACATCGGCGTTGAGGCTGCCGAACAGGAAGCCACGATAGCTCTGAAAACGCGCGACCTTTTTCAGGTCATGCGAGCCGTTGGTGTTGAATTGCACCGGATATTCGGTGGTTTTCGCATCCTTCACTTTCAGCAGCTTGCCGGTATTGGAGAAACTCCAGCCGTGGAACGGACAGGTGAAGCTGCCTTTGTTGCCGTGCTTTCGCCTGCACAGCATCGCCCCTTTGTGCGCGCAGGCGTTGATGACCGCGTGCAGCTCACCGCCCTTGTCGCGGGTGACCACTACGGGCTGGCGGCCGATCCACGTGGTGTAGTAATCGTTGGGGTTGGGAATCTGGCTTTCGTGCGCCAGGTAGACCCAATTGCTCTCGAAGATGTGTTTCATCTCGAGCTCGAATAAATCGGCGTGGGTGAAGATGTCGCGGCGGCAACGGAATACACCGCTCTGCCTGTCGTCCTGAACGGCGGTGTGCAGCAGTTCATCCAGTTGCCTGGCTTTGTCGGTAGTGGCGGCCATGTGTGCGCTCCGTATGCCGGGGTTAACCCTTGATTCAGCATCCGCCATTCATGCCTGAAAGGTATAATTCGGTGCTGAAACATCGTGTGAAGGCAGAATAATGGACGTCAAAACGGCCCGTCCAACACCGATTTAGTATTGGTCTATATCCTGGAGGTATTGAGATGGAGTTGCGACATCTTCGCTATTTCGTCGCGGTGGCCGAGGAACGCAATTTCACGCGCGCGGCGCAGCGATTGCACATGGCTCAGCCCCCTCTGAGCCGCCAGATACAACAGCTCGAAGAAACGCTTGGCGTGCAGCTATTCGAGCGCAACTCGCGCCCGTTGAAGCTGACGGAGACGGGCAAGTTCTTCTATTCGCATGCCGTGCAGTTGCTGGCTCAGACGGCCGAACTCGAATCTATGACGAGGCGCGTGGGCAATATCGAGCGCAGTCTCTCCGTCGGGTTTGTGGGCTCGACGCTATACGGCATGCTGCCCAAAATCATCCGCCGCTTCCGCGACGAGAACACCACGGTCGAACTCAGCCTCCACGAGATGTCGACAATGGACCAGATCCGCGCGTTGAAGGATGGCCGGATCGATGTCGGGTTTGGCCGGATTCGACTCGAAGACGCGAGCATCCGCCGGGTGATTCTTCGCGAGGAGAAGATGATCGTTGCCCTTCCGGAGGGCCATCCGCTCTCGCTCGCCAAGCCGGTCCTGGCGCTTGGCGATCTGGTCAACGAGACGCTGATCATTTTCCCGAAGGCGCCAAGACCCAGTTACGCGGACCAGGTGCTTGCGGCGTTCCAGGACCGTGCGCTCAAGCCGCGGCGGATCTATGAGGTGCGAGAGCTGCAGATTGCGCTAGGGCTCGTCGCAGCGGGAGAAGGCATTGCTGTCGTACCGAGCAGCGTGTACGGCCTGAAGCGCGACGATGTGAGCTACAAGGAGCTGGACGATCCCACACTGGTATCGCCCATCATCATGAGCATGCGTGCGCTCGACGAGTCGCGCGATATCCGGGAGATGCTTGAACTGATCTACCGGCTGTACGAGGAAGCACAGATACCCCATGTACCTCGTATCGCCACGTCCTGAAGGCAAGGAGCCAGGACAAGGGCGCGGCTCGAAGGGATGGAGACGGTCCCCGTCGCAGCCGGCAACCGGCTGAAAAAAATTGCTCCTCGCTGTAACCAGGGCTTCGTCATCGACGAATTAACGGTTGTATCCACCACGGGTACCTTCCATTCCAACCCTGGAGAAATTCCATGTCCGCAAAGACCACCGTCAGTTCCACGCTGCTCGCCGGCGTCGTCGCCAGCCTGCTCGCTTCGGTCGCTCACGCCGCGCCGCTCACGCCGGCCGAAGCGAGCGCCGCCGTCGCCGCTCACAAGGAGAAGTGCTATGGCGTCGCCCTCAAAGGGCAGAACGACTGCGCCGCCGGTCCCGGCACGACCTGCCAGGGAACGTCCGCGACGGACTTCCAGGGTAACTCGTGGAAGTTCGTCCAGGGCGGCACCTGCACGAGCATCGAAGTGCCGGGCGGTGGCCATGGCTCGCTCACTCCGCTGAAGTCCTGATCCCAGCAACGACGCAAGCAAGGGTGCGGCCATGAACGATATCCCCAGCATCACCGCGGTGGGCGAGTCGGGCCGTCACCATGGCGTCATGCGTGGTGCTCAGGGGCCGGCCGGCACCAGTTTCAAGCACGAACACCTGGCCGCGATTCTCGCGGACGGACTGAAGGATGGCTTCTTCGAGGTTCACGCTGAAAACTATATGGGCGCCGGCGGCCCGCCGCACCGGGCACTGACGGCCATCCGCGAGCACTATCCGCTTTCCCTCCACGGTGTATGCATGTCGATCGGCGGGCCTGACGTACTGGACGTCGCGCATCTGGCGCGCTTTCGCGAGCTGGTGATTCGCTACGAGCCCATGCTGGTGTCCGAGCACCTGGCGTGGTCGTCGCACGGCGGCCAGTTCTTCAACGATCTCCTGCCTTTGCCGTACACGCAAGCCACGCTCGAACAGGTGTGCGAGCACATCGATCAGGTCCAGGATGCGATCAAACGCCCTCTCCTGCTTGAGAATCCGTCGACCTATGTCGCTTTCGCGTCCTCGACCCTGAGCGAAGCCGAATTTATCCGCATGGTCGTTCAACGAACCGGCTGCGGTCTGTTGCTGGACGTCAATAACGTGTTTGTTTCGGCAAGCAATCATGGTTTTTCCGCCGCAGCGTATCTTGATGCATTGCCGCTTGAAGCGGTGGGTGAAATACACCTCGCGGGACATAGCGAACAACACGACGACGAAAACGAACCGCTGCTGATCGATAGCCACGACTGCGCCATTTCCAGTTCCGTCTGGGACCTCTATCGGGATGTCGTTTCGCGCATTGGCGCGAAGCCGACGCTGGTCGAGTGGGACAGCAACCTTCCCAGTTGGCCGGTGTTGCGCGCTCAGGCGCTGTCGGCGCGGCACATCATGTCTCCTGGCTGAGCTCAAGCGAACCGGACTGTCAAAACCGGTACCCAATCCCCACGAACCCGATCCATGGATCAGCCGTGATCCGCGTCTTGTTGGACAACACCGTCTGACCGTTGGCCGCGACGGAGTCGATCGTCGCGTTTGTCTTGACCCGAAGACGTAAACACGCCCGCAGCCGAACTGCTGCGCAACGAGGTCGCCGAAGAGGAACCGAAATCGAGCCACGTCCCGCCCATTGTCGAGATCAAGCTACCCGCACTCTGTCCCATCGCGCTTGAACACAGCGCGACCGATATTATCGCAAGGCCCGTGGATACCGTCTTCTTCATCGTCTCACTCCAGTTAATATGCAATCCGAAATATCATGTGTACCTGCGCAGATGAGTGCGATCCGTGCGTCGCGCGCTGTTCCGCTTCAGTCAGGTTCAGTTGAAAGCGGCACGCCAGACCCATGGGTTTGTGCACTGCAATGCAATTCCATCCATGACATAGGGCCCTGCCTACGGAGGTTGGGCGTATGATTTATGAACCTATGGTGTCTCAGCGCTGCCCCACGCAGAATCCCCCTTTAAGGGGAGCGCAATCGTATAGACGGGAAACGGTAGTCAGGGTCAACCCGAATGTCTGGAGCAACCGATGCACGCGACAGAAGCGATTCGTCCCAATAGCGCCCCGCTCTTTCTCGCCACGAAGGTCCTTCCGCCGCGCCTGCGCGCCGGGCTGATCGACCGGCCGCGGCTCGTCCTGCTCTCCGAAAAGGCGGAATACGCGCGGCTGACCGTCATCAAGGCGCCGGCCGGGTACGGCAAGACGTCGCTGGCGCTCACGTGGCTCAAGCGCTTCAGTTCAGGTGGAGCGCTTGCCGCCTGGCTCTCGCTCGACGCCGACGACGACGAACCCACCCGCTTCTTCCATCACCTGGCGCGCGCCTTGCACAATGCATGCGCGAGCGTCGGCGCATCGGCAATCAGTCTCACGTCGGAGGCCTCGCTGCCGCAGGCGCAAACCGTGGTGGCGACGCTGATCAACGAACTGATCGACGTCGACGAAGAGGTCTATCTGTTTGTCGACGACTATCACCTGATCGGCCAGCCCGTCATTCACGACGCGATGTCGTTCTTCATCGCGAATGCATCGTCGAACGTGCACGTGGTGATCTGCACGCGGACCGATCCGCCTCTCCCGCTTGCGCGGCTCGGAGCGGCCAATGATCTGCTCGAAATCGACGCGTCGACACTCCGCTTCAATTTCGACGAAACACAGTGCTTCATCGAACATGAGTGCCCCGGTGCGCTGCAGGCGGCCAGCGTCAAATCGCTGTTCGCCAGAACGGAGGGTTGGGCCGCCGCGCTGCGAATTTCCACGTCGGCGTTATCGCGCGACGAATACAAGCGCGATTCGGACATTAGCGTGCCCACGGGCGCGTCGCGGCCGTTCGCCGCCTACCTCGAAGACATGCTGAGGCGCTTGCCCGCCGACATGGTCGGCTTCATGTTGCGCACCTCCATCCTCGAGCGTCTCACCGCGCCGCTATGCGAAGCAGTCACAGGCCTCGACGCCAGGCAAGGCCTGCTGGACACGATTGCCGCGCGCCAGTTGCTGCTGGAGCCGCTCGATATCGAAGGACGCTGGTTCCGCTATCACCATCTGATGGGCGACTACTTGCGCCGCCGCCTCGAAACGCAGCATCGCGACGAACTGGCGGAGTTGCATCGCCGTGCGTGCGCGTGGTACGCCGGACAGTCGCTATGGACGGACGCCGTCAAACACGCCATTGCGGCGGGCGACACGGAAAAGGCGGTCTCGTTGATGGGCCATTGCGCAATGGCACTCGTCAGGAAAGGCGATCTGCTGACGCTGCTTGGCTGGCAAAGGCAGTTTCCGGCGGCGCTGATGCGTGGGCAAGTCAAGATCAGCCTTGCGATCGCATGGGGGCTGGCGCTCGCCATGCGCTTCGACGAAGCGCTCGCGATGCTGGATACGATCGAAGCCGACGCCGGCGCAGGCGATGAAGCAGACAATACGCGCTGGGAATGCCTTGGCATCCGCTCGGTGGTCGCCGGCTTGCAGGACGATGCGCCGCGCGCGCTGGCACTGGCCCAGCGCTGTCTCGCGCGGCCCTCCACCGACAGTTGGACCACCAACGCGGCGTCCAACGTTGCACGTTTCGGACACTGGAAAGCAGGCAATCTCGAAGCGCTGTATGCGACGCCCTGGATCCCCGATTCGATAGACGAAGACCAGCGCAACGTGTTCGCGTCTGTCTACCGGCTGTGCCTGCTCGGCCACGCCGAGATGCAACAGATGCACTTCGGGTTCGCCGAGCGCTATTTCAGCGAATCGATGCAGCTAGCCGAGCGCTATGCCGGTCCAAAGTCCATTTCAGCCGCACTCTGTGCGCCGATGCTTGCGCACATCTGGTACGAACAGGGCCGGCTGGATGAAGCGGAAGCCTTGCTGGTCGAGCTGATGCCTGCGATCGACCTGGCGGTGCTGCTCGACAGCGTATTCATCGCGTATCGCGTGCTGGTTCGCATCGCTATCGCCCGGTCCAATCTGGAACAGGCCCACGCGCTACTCAATCAGGCCCAGACCCTGGGTTACGCCCGCGGCTGGAACAGGCTGCTTGCAGGCGCCGCCGTCGAACGGACACGGCTCTACCTCAAGGAAGGCCGAATCACGGAGGCCGCGGCATGTGTGGGTCAACTGGAGCAGCTCGTAGCCGCTCTAATGGCCGCTGCAGATCCGGTTTCCCCGGAGATTGACACGTTTCGCGCCCTCGCGGTCGGATGGTTGGCGATGGCCCAGAACCGCACGGAAGACGCGGTCGGCTCGTTGACCTCGGCCTTGCACAGCGTCGAAGAGCGGCATGGCGATTACCTTGCGCTCCGGTTGCGGACGGTGCTAGCCCTCATCTGGCTGCGCGGGAACGAACCGGCGCGCGCCGTCGAAGTTTTTCGCGGCGTCCTGAACGCCAACACGGACATTTACCGCTCGATTCTGGATCAGGGACCGGAAGTCGGACCGCTTCTGCAGGCCGTGCGCGACGACACGCGCGTCACGCCGCAAACTAAGGCGACCGTCGCCTACATCGATCGTCTGCTGGATGGCTGGCGAGCGCTGTACGGACCGGCAATCAAGCCCGCGCGCGAAATCGAATATGAACCGTTGAGCGCGCGGGAACGCGGCATTCTCGAACTCATCGCTCAAGGCCAGTCGAACAAGGAAATCGCCCGCACCCTCGGGATCGCTCCCGAGACGGTCAAGACCCACGTCAAGAACATGTTCATCAAACTGGCTGTCGACAAGCGGGCGCAAGCTGTCGCACGAGCCCAGGCTATGGGGCTGGTTGCCACCGTCTGACCCGGTGCGGCGGATTCTTCATCTTGCGAGCGCGAGCGTGGCGGCATGGAGCAGCACGCCAACCATCCCCCCGACGAACGTGCCGTTGATGCGGATAAACTGCAGGTCGCGACCGATTTCCGTTTCGATCTTGCGACTGACTTCATCCGCTTTCCAGCTCTGCACCACCTCGGTAATCAGTGCGGACAACTGACGTCCGTACCGCGTGACGAGTTTGTCGGCCAGCGCGAGCCACCACGCGTTCAGCTTGCGCTGAATCGCAGGATCGCGACGGAGGGTCCTGCCGAACGAAACCAGCAGGACCGCCAGCGTGTTGCGACTCTCCGCATCTTTGGGGCCGAGTCGGGTGGTTGACCACGCACGCACATGCTCGAGCATCGCGCGGCGACTATCTGCCTTCCTGACATGGCGGATACAGTCGCGCATCAGGATGTGGCCGAAGCGCCGGTACTGGGAAGAGGTCTGCAATTGCGAAATGAGCGCCTGCAGCGCAGCGTCGAGCTGACGACGAAGCTCATGCTCAGGATTGCCCGCCACTTCCCCAAGAAGCGCGACGATGCCTTCGATAAACTTCCTGACGATATAGGCGTCGAGCGGCGCCGGCGTGTAAAGCGACGCCTCGCTGAACTTGGCCCTGATCACGCCCGCGTTCGACGTCAGCCATGCCTTCAGCGCCCCGAGGCCGCAATCCAGCAACGGTTGATGTCGACCGGCATCGGTCAGCAACTGCAAAAGACGGCCGGTTGCGCGCGACAGATCGAGTGTGCGCAAATGCGGTATGACGAACCCTTCGAATAGCCGCTGCAGGTCGTCCTCATCCATACCGTCGAGCAACTCCACCAGCGAGTCCATGGCGACATCGGCCACGCCGCGGCTGTTGCTCGGACGCGCAAGCCATCGGCCAAGCGCCTGGGTGGCGTTATAGCCGGCGAGCCTGAGCATCAGGAAGTCCGGTGCGAGGAAATTTTCATGGACGAAGTCGCCGAGGCGCTCGGCGATCCGCTGCTGGTTTTGCGAAATGATGGCCGTATGAGGAACGCGCAATCCCAAAGGACGACGGAACAAGGCGACGACCGCATACCAGTCCGCGATCGCGCCGACCGTGCCCGCCTCGGCAAACGCCCGCGGCCAGACGAGCCAGCCGTGAGCGCCCTGGTAGAGGTTACACGCCACCAACACGATGATCATCAAGGCCAGCAGGCTCGTCGCCGTCCAGCGCATTTGCTTGAGACGTCGCAAGGCCTGCTCTTCGCGCGCGTCCGCCGCCGGCCGCGCACTCCCGCCGCTGTCCGCGAAGAAACTCAACTCGACTCCAGCAGGAGAAACTTGCGTACCACCGGCGCGACTTCGCTAGCTCGCGAGATGAGAAACAGGTGGCCGTCATCAATCACGTAGAGCGTCGCATCGCGGATACGGGCGGCCAGAATCTTCGCATTGGTCAGCGGCACGATAGGATCGTCGCTACCGTGCATGACCAGGGTTCTCTGCCGCAGCGCGCCGAGCCAGGGCAAGCTGCTCCAGCCCGAAACGGCAAACAGCTGATAGAAATAGCCACGGCCACGCGGCGGCTGGATGTGCTTGCTGTGCGCCGCCAGCAACGCCGGATCGCGCCGGTAAGCACCGCCATATATCTCGGCGCCGATTTGCTGCAGATAGGCGGGATCGGTGTACCGTCGCGGCCCGATCAGCTTGGACAGTACCGACCATTTCCCCGGCACCATGATGACGCCAGGTGAAGTGGCCGCGAGAATCAGCCTGCGACAACGTTCGGGGTACAGGCGCGCAAACTGCTGCGCAAGCGCGCCGCCCCACGATACGCCCAGCACGTCGACCACGCCGGTATAACCGAGCCGCGACAGCAGCTTGTCCGTCAGCACGGACAAGGTCGAAAAACGATAGGGCACCACGGGCGCAGGCGACCCTCCAACACCCGGAATGTCGAAGACAATTCCACCCACATCGTCAAGCGCTGTGACGAAAGGCTCCACCAGTTCGAGATTGGCGCCGATGCCGTTGAAAATGAGCAACGGGGGCGAGGCGTCGCTGCCACGCCATGTCGCCACGCGCAACCTCTGCCCATCCAGATCGATCGTCTGGATTTGCATGCTGCAAGCGGACTCAGAGCTCGTATGCATTTCTATGTTCCGGATGATCTTCTGGAAGGACACTGGGTGGGTAAAGTGGGCAAGCCGGTGGGCATGCCGGATTACTGCTTAGGTTGAAGACGCGCCTTCAGTTCTTCAGCATGCTCCGCCACGCGCTTCGTGACGACGGCAAAACTGTCCGACTGCGCGCGGTATGCCGTCTCGGCGAGCGCCTGCATATCCACGAGCGCCTTGTGCAGCGCCTGCTGGACCACCTCGCCCGCGTTTGCCGCGGACTGGGCGCCGAACGGAGGCACGCGGCCGGCCAGCGATTGCAACTCGCTCAGCGTCGTACGGAGGATCTCCGACTGCTTCTGAGCCAGCGACTGTACGCCTGCGAGCGCGGTGGTGTTGGCTTCGGCAATCGCTTCGATATCCTTACGGCTAGAATCGAGGATGGCCCCGACGTCGACGCCGGGCAGCTTGAATTGCCCGATGACTTTCTTGTACTCGGCGAAAATGCTATTCGGATTGGTTGCATCCATGATCAATACTCCATAGTAACTGCGTTAAAAAAACGTTTTCATTGCGTGGCAATCGTTGCGCTCACGCTTCCATGACGTAGGTCCCAGGCGCCTTCACGCCGGCCGGATACCGTTCGCTGCCAGGCGACGCCGGCGCGAGGCGGCGCTCGCCGGACCGGTCCGCAAGCCACTTGCACCAGTTGTCCCACCACGTGCCTTTTTCAGTCTGGGCATTGGCGAGCCAGGCGTCGGCACTGCCCTGCAGGTTGGGATTGAGGAAGAACTTCGCCTTCGGATTGCCGGGCGGGTTGATCAGGCTTTGTATATGGCCGCTCGAACTCAGCACAAAGCGCGTGTCGCCACCGAATGCGCGCGCGGTGTTGTAGACACCCATCCACGGTGTAATGTGGTCGGTCATGCCGGCCACCACGTACTTGTCGCACGTCACTTCGGACAGGTCGATCGGCGTGCCCAACACCGTCAGCGCACGAGGCTTGCTGAACAGATTGCCCGTGAAAATATCGAGCAACTGGCCGTGCATGCGTGCCGGCAGCCGGGTGGCGTCGTTGTTCCAGTACAGGATGTCGAATGCGGGCGGCGCCTTGCCCAGCAGATAATTGTTCACCCAGTAGTTCCAGACGAGATCGTTCGGTCTCATCCATGCGAACACGCGGCCCATTTCTTCGCCGGCCAGCACGCCTTTTGCCGTGCTGTTTTGCTTCGCGGCCGCGATGGCCTCGGGCGTGGCAAAGAGACCCAGTTGCGAGTCGGCGGTGTTGTCGAGAACCGCGACCATCAGCGTCGCGGCGTTGACGCGCTGCTCTCCCCGGCTTGCGAGGTGGCCGAGAAGCGCTGAAATCGTCATCGCACCGGAGCAGGCGCCATGCAGATTGATGTCCTCGCTGCCGGTGATGTCGCGCACGGCCTCGAGCGCTTCGAGCAACGCCGCGACATAGGTGTCGAGGTCCCAATGGCTCTGCGCGGCGGTAGGATTGCGCCAGCTCACCACGAAGACCTGAAACTCGTTCTTCACCAGATAGTTGACGATGCTCTTGCCTTCGGACAGATCGAAGACATAGAACTTGTTGATCTGCGGCGGCACGATCAGTTGAGGCCGGGCGTACACCTGCTCCGTGGCCGGCGCGTACTGGATCAGCTCAAGCACTTCGTTGCGAAACACCACCGCGCCCGCCGAGGTGGCCAGGTTTTCGCCCACCTTGAACGCCGTCTTGTCGACCTGGGCCGGCATGCCCTGATTCTGAAGCATGTCCGTCACGAGGTTCTTCACGCCGCCCAACAGGCTCGCGCCGCCCGAATCGATGATCCGTTTGAGCGCTGCCGGATTGCCGAGCAAGGTGTTGGTCGGCGACAAGGCATCGGTGAGGAGCGACAGAACGAACTGCGCCCGCTCCTTGGTCGCCGCATCGAGTGCGGAGCGGTCCACAAACCCGGTCAGCGCGTTACGCCATGCCATGTACCCTTGAAGCGTCATGCGGTACAGCGAGTTGTCCTGCCAGGCAGGGTCGGCAAAGCGTTTGTCGCCTTGAGGCGGTACGCAGTTCGCGCTGCCTCCCAGCACCGCGAGCAGATCGCGGACCAGCGCCGCCTCCTGTTCCACCAGCAAGGCAGGTTGCCGTAGTGCTTGCGCGCCGATCTGCTGTGCGGTGGCAAGCACGTCGCGCGGCCGCAACCCGACAAACGGATTGGGTCCCAATATGCCCTCGGCGGCAGACGCCGCGACATCGTCCGGGTTCTGACGCCCTGTGTTTCCTTCAGTGCTTGCCGCCATGCTGCTGCTCCTCACTCATCTCTTTCCGACTCTTGAACGACGGTGCCTCGACGACCAGCATCGCCAGCGTCTCCGCGATCAACGCGGGCTTGTCCTCGCCTTCGATCTGCAACTCGCTCATCGTCTTGACGATGATCCGGCCGCCGTCCTTACGTTCGACCGACACCAGCGTCACGCGACTGCGCACCCTCGCTCCGGCCTTCACCGGCGCCATGAAACGCACCTTGTCCAGGCCGTAGTTCACGCCTGCCGATGCATCCGCGGGCACAATGCCGATTTCGATGGCGAGTCCCGCCAGCAGCGAAAGCGTCAGGTAGCCATGGGCGATCGTGCCACGATAGGGGCTTTCGCGTTTCGCACGCTCGACGTCGACGTGAATCCACTGCCTGTCGCCCGTGCATGCCGCGAAGTTGTCGATGCGGGCCTGATCGACCACGACCCAGTCCGACACGCCCAGCTCACGGCCAATGAAGTCTTCGAGCGTCGCGACGCTGTAGTTTTCGATGCTCATCGTGCAGACTCCTGGTGCGAAGTGAACTGCTCGCGCAACCACTTCTTGTTGGTCTTGCCCACGCTGGTTTTCTCGAGCGCGTCCACAAACCTGACCTTCTGCGGCACCGCATACTTTGAAATGCGTCCGGTCGTGGCAAACTCCATCACGTGCTGCTTGATCTCGTCTTCCGTGACGACCATGCCCGCCTTGAGCACTACTAGGGCAACCGGCCGCTCGCCCCACTTCTCGTCCTTGATCCCGATCACCGCGACTTCGGCAACGCCCGGGTGCCGTGAAATCAGGCTCTCGATTTCAAGCGACGAGACCCACTCCCCGCCCGACTTGATGACGTCCTTGATGCGGTCGGTGATCTGAACGCTGCCGGTCGGGTCGATGTTGGCGATATCCTGTGTATGCAGATAGCCGCCTGCCCACAGGTCCGTGGATGCCTGAGGATTGTTCAGATAGCCCTGTGTCAACCACGGAGCGCGCGCGACGATCTCGCCGAACGCCTTGCCGTCGTGTGCGACCTCGTCCATCGCGTCGTCGACGATGCGCAGATCGACGAGCGGAACGGGATACCCGGCCTTGCAACGCAGCCGCACTTCCTCCTCGGGATCGAGCGTTCCGCTGTGCGGCGGCAACTGGGCAAGGCTCAACACGGGGCAAGTCTCCGACATGCCATAGCCGGTGAATACGTCGATGCCGCGATCGAGCGCCGCGCGGGCGAGACCATGCGGCAACGCCCCACCCCCGATGATCACTTTCCACTTGCTGAAGTCCGTCTGCTTTGCGTCGTCGGCGGACAGCAGCATGTGCAGGATCGTGCCCACGCAATGCGAGAACGTGACGCCCTCGTCGCGCACGAGCTGCAGAAGGCGCTCCGGCACGTAGCGGCCCGGATAAACCTGCTTCACGCCGAGGACCGTGGCGATGTACGGCATTCCCCATGCATGCACATGGAACATCGGCGTCAACGGCATGTACACGTCACCGCGGTGGAAACGCTGACCCGACTCCGGGCTCGACAACGCCGCCATCAACGTGATGGTGTGCAACACCAGTTGCCGATGCGAGAAGTACACGCCCTTGGGCAGACCCGTCGTCCCCGTGGTGTAAAAGGTGGTGGCGCGAGTGTTCTCATCGAAGTCCGGAAAGTCGAAACTCGTCGGACTTTGCGCGAGCATCGTTTCGTATTCCGTAGCGAAGGCGATCGAATGAGCGCAGCTATCGCTGCCCGGTTCGTCGATCCACACGAAGGTGCGAACCGTCTCAAGCTGATCCTTGATCGCCTCGACTACCGGCAGGAAGTCGGTATGAACGAACAGCACCTCTGCGCCCGCATGGTTGATGGTGTAGGCGATCTCCGCGTGCGACAGCCGCACATTGACGGTCTGAAGCACCGCGCCCATCATCGGCACAGCGAAATACGACTCCAGATAACGGTGGCTGTCCCAATCCATGACCGCCACCGTCGTGCCGTACCGTACGCCTAACTGATGGAGCCCGTTGGCAAGGCGCGCGATGCGCTCGCGCAGGGTGGCATAGTTCATCCGCACCTGATCGCGGTAGACGATCTCCTGCTGCTGCGCCTGAACGAACGGCGTATGAAGCAGCTGCTTGATCAGCAGCGGATAGGCATAGGGTGATGGCGTCGAGTGCTGCGCGGCGTCCTGCATAGATGTCTCCTTCAAGCGGGAAATAAGTCGGGCTGACACAGGTCAACGAGGCTTATCACGCACGGTGGCACCCCGATTGACGCCATCATGAAATCCGGCAGGAGAAACGGCCATCCCCTGAACAGGGGAGCCTGGTGGGGCGAGGAGTACATGGGCCCGGGGTCCGATGGAACCCCAATAGCAGGCCTCTGAGAGTAATGCGGGGAACGGAGAAACGATCGAACGGTGCATCCGGTCGGCGCCGGCAGCGCCGACCGGCCGGAGGCGCGCCATTCAGCGCGTCAAATGCGATGATTCAACGGCGCTTCATCTTGATGACGCGCGAAATCTGGCCCAGCGTAAAGCCACTGTTCCTGACGTACTTTTCGTAATCGAGCGGCGCGGTCAGCGATTCGTCCGTGACGTACTCGCCCATATAGCGAAAGCGGTCGGATGCCGTTCGCACGAATACCGGAACCGGGTCCGTCTGCCGCGCAAGCGTTCGACCGGCCGCGCGGGCGGCGGCACTGCCGTCGCACACAATGACGTCCGGGGCATAGGGGTTCAGATCCTGGCGCAATCGCGCGGCCACGACCTTGCCGCCCTTCACGGGCAGGAAGGCCTGCTTGCATCCCCCCGTTACGCTGTGAATGTCTTCCCGGGAATATTCCTTGCCGATTTCAAACATGAGTTCGCTCCTGACAATAACGCCTGACTAAGGCCTAGCGGCGTCAAGCGGAGCGATGATATCGGCCTCCATCTAAATCCGTTGTAAAGAGTGTGAGCGGTTGAGTAAAGGAAGTATGCAAAGCCGTTTCCGCACGTTGCGAATTTGCCATCCACCGGATGGTGTCGGCTTTTCCATATTTTTGTTCGGATTCCTCAGGCATTCTCTTCGCCGCTTGCCCGGCGTTCACGACAACATGCAGTTGCGCGAGTTGCCGGGCGGATTCCGCTTCGCGCGGCTTTGCGGCGTTCTCACGTCGTCAGCACGTTCTCCGGCAATTTGTTAATCTCGCTTCGACACCCCTATTCCCACGATGCAAGGAGCGTGAAGCATGAGCACAGCCGACTACGAGCCGCCGAAGGTCTGGACCTGGAACAAGGATAATGGCGGCCGTTTCGCCAACATCAACCGCCCGATCTCGGGACCGACGCACGACAAGGATTTGCCCGTCGGCCAGCATCCGCTGCAGCTCTATTCGCTGGCAACACCCAACGGCGTCAAGGTCACGGTGATGCTCGAAGAGCTGCTGGCGCTCGGCCACAGCGGTGCGGAATATGACGCGTGGCTGATCCGGATCGGCGACGGCGAACAATTCGGCAGCGGCTTCGTGAGCGTGAACCCGAACTCCAAGATCCCCGCGCTGCTCGATCGCAGCGGTGCGAAGCCCATCCGGGTGTTCGAGTCCGGCGCGATTCTGCAATACCTCGCCGAGAAATTCGGCGCGTTTTTGCCGACCGAGGCCGGTGCGCGCGCCGAATGCCTGTCATGGCTGTTCTGGCAGATGGGCAGCGCGCCGTATCTGGGCGGCGGCTTCGGTCATTTCTATGCGTACGCCCCCAGCAAATTCGAATACGCGATCGACCGCTTCGCGATGGAGGTAAAGCGTCAGCTCGACGTCCTCGACAAGCAGCTCGCCGATAACGAATACATCGCGGGAAGCGAGTACACGATCGCCGATATGGCCATCTGGCCTTGGTACGGCGGGCTGGTAAAAGGCTGGCTCTATGAGGCGGGCGAGTTTCTCTCGGTGCAGGATTATCGGCATGTCCAGCGTTGGGCGGATGCGATCGGTGAACGCCCGGCCGTGCGGCGCGGACGCAAGGTCAATCGCGTGTTCGGCGAGCCGGCGGATCAGTTGCATGAACGCCATGCGGCCAGTGACTTCGATACGCGGACGCAGGATAAGCTTGTCGAATCCGCCGATAAGCTCTGACGAGACAAAACCAGGACGCCACCGGGTTTTACCGCTGGATGTCGTTGGGCTTGAGAGCCCAACGGCGCGTCGAGAACGTCGTGCGCGAATGGATGGACCGGCGCACCCTCGCGCACGAAAGCGCCTCGACTGTGGAGATCGCGGCGCTTTGCGAAAGACAGCGCTAGAACCAGCGACGCAGCGCTTCCTCCAGGCCGTCCGTGCCGTTCCCCTCGCCGGCCCAGGCAACGCAGGCATCGGGACGAATCAGCATCGATGGGCCCGTATCGACGGCGACGCAACGCACTCTCTGCGTGGCGGTTGCAACGAGCGTGGAAGCGTTGCCGCCGGTTGAGGCGTCGAGAAGCACACCCATGCCGTCCTGCATGACGTCGTAGAGCGAGACGTTCGCACCGCCTTGGCCGATCGGCCTGTCGCCGATCAGCCGTCCGACGTCGTCCCGCTCCGAGCCGAAATCGTAACGGGTGGAAAGACCGCGCATCATCTCGCTGATGAGGCGATTGACGTCATCGAGCTGCATGAGGTTTGCGATGAGGTCCCGCATCGCACCCGATTGCGGATCGGGCCGCAAAATCGCGACCTGGGCCAGGGTGTTGGCCAGCACGGCCTCGGCGACGGGGCGCCGCTCGGCCGTGTAGGTGTCGAGCAGGCTGTCGGGCAGCTCGCCGCGAACGACCGCGGCGAGCTTCCAGCCGAGGTTGGCCGCGTCCACGAGTCCAAGGCTCAGGCCCTGACCGCCGAACGGCGAATGGACATGCGCCGCATCGCCGGCAAGCAGCACTCTGCCCCGGCGGTAGGTATCGGCAAGCCGCGTGTTGTCGGCCCATCGGCTACCGCTTTCGAGCGCTTTCACACGGACGTCCGCGCCGCTGATGCGGCGTAACACAAGCTCGACTTCCTCGCGTGTGACAGGCGCCTGCCGATCTTCAGGCGTACCGATGAAGTCCAGCATGAACAGCCGGCCAGGAACAGGCCCATAAGAAAACACGCCATCCGATGTGCGACGCCAACCAATAGGCAACAGACGCTCAGGATGGTCGATCTCGGCGATGACCTGGTAGAACGTCGAGGTGGGAGCCGTGCCGGGGAAATCAAAGCCGGCCATCTTGCGGACGAAGCTGCGGCCCCCGTCGCAACCCACGAGCCAGGCGCAGCGGATCCGGCCTGGGCCTCGCGGAGAGGCCCACTCCACGTCGATGCCGTCTGCCTGCTCGACGAAGCGCGTTACATCGCACTCGCGGCGAACCTCGACACCAAGCGCACGCGCGCGGTCGGCCAGGATGGCTTCGAGCCCCTGCTGACCCACCGCGCAGGCGCGCCGTTCCGGCTCGTTCTGCGCGTCCTTTCTGATCAACAGGCCCGCGAAATGGCCGCTGAACTTCGCCGCCCGGCCGCGCAGGTCCGCGCCGGTCTGCTCGGTGAACTGCTTCATCACCGCGAAACTGCGCGCCTCTTCGGTGACGATGCCCGCAGCCATCCCGCGACGCTGTAACGCTTCGCATGCAAGCGGGCCGACCGCCATGGCCTTCATGGCCTCGCTCGCGGCGGCGAGCCGTTCCAGCACGAGGACGTGCACGCCGCCCAAGGTCAGCTCAATGGCGGTCAGGAGTCCGACCGGCCCGGCACCCACCACAACGACATCAACTGTTGTTGACATATACTTAATCCATATTTGTACTCAGTACATTTATTATGCGGTAAAATGGCGACATGTCAATCCCAGCCGATCGCCGATCCCGTAAGCGCCTTGCCACGCGGCAAGGCATCTCTAATGCCGCCACGCGCCTCTTCCTCGAGCGGGGCTTCGACAACGTGACGGTGGACGAGATCGCGTCCGCCGCCGACGTCGGACGGATGACCGTGTTCAATCACTTTCCGCGCAAGGAGGACATGTTCTTCGATCGCGACGAAGAGGGTCGCGAGATGCTGCGCGAAGCGTTGCGGCGGCACGATCCCGGCGTGGCTCCGATCGAGACCTTGCGTCTGCTCGCTCATCGGCTGGTTGCGGAACGGAGCCCGTTCATCGAATTTTCTGTGGCGAGCCAGGGCTTCATCGAGACGATCGAGGGCAGCGGCACCCTCAAGGCTCGAGCGAGAGCGATACGCGATGAACTTGCGCAAGTCGTCACGGTGGCGCTATCCGAATGCGTCGGGCGAAAACCTGGCGATCCCGACGCTCATCTGGCGGCCGATCTGCTCCTCGCAACGTGGACCGTGGCCCTCATCCAGGCGCACCGGACGTTTCGGCAGAAGCAGGATGCAGAGGAGGCAAAGGCCGTCTTTCTCGCGATTGTCGATAAGGGAAGCCTTGGCCTGAAGGCCGCGTTGGCGGGCACGCCTTACGCGTGAACACCCGCGTGCGCCGATACGTTTTCGCCGATGCTATCTGCATCTCCTATGGAGCCAATTAGGAATCCCAACCTGACCAAACCCGCACCGCGCTCAGATCCTGGCCAGCACCCGAGGTATCTCTTCAACCAGCGCATCGACTGCAACGCGTACCTTGGACGGGATATGCCGCGACTGCGAGCGCAATAAGTGCACCTCCGCGCCCTGCACGCTGTTGCTGTCCATCACGAGTGCGAGGCGGCCGTCGCGCAGATACGGCGCCATGAGCCAGCACGGCAACCATGCGAGGCCCGCGCCGGCCGCGGCGGCGTCCGCAATGGCCTGGAGATCGTCGTAGCGCAGGCGCGAGGCGACACGGACCTCCTGCACTTCGCCGTCTGCCCCGAGCACGCGCCACGGCATGCTCTGTCCGCCACGCCCGTAGGCAACGCCGACGAGCGAGCCAAGCTCGGCGAGGCCTGACGGCTGGCCGTTTCGCTCAAGCCAGCCGGGCGACGCGCAAATGCCCATCCGCTGAACGCCAAGCCGGCGCCCGACCAGCGTTGCATGGTCCGGCAGCGCTCCGATTCGCACCGCAATGTCAAAGCCGTCTTCAACCAGATCCGCGACACGATCGCTGAACGACATCTCGACGTCGAGCAACGGATAGCGCTCGATCAGCTTCAGCATCACCGGTGCGACACACTGCCGGCCGAACAGCACGGGCGCGGTAATCCGCAGCCTTCCCGACGGCTCGCGGCGGCCGGCATCGAGCGCGGCCTCCGCCGCGCCGAGTTCAGCCATAACGCGACGGCACTGGTCGTAGTACGCGTGCCCCTCGTCGGTCAGGCTCAAACGGCGCGTGGTTCGCTGCAGCAAGCGCACGCCGAGGCGCTGCTCGAGCCGGTCCACGATCTTCGCTATCGCAGAGCGCGTGACGCCAAGGCGTTCGCCCGCAGCGGCGAAACTGCCGGCATCCACCACGTCCACAAACTCGGCCACGCCTCTTAGCCGGTCGTCCATCGCATGCCCCTCCATCGCTGCCGCCTTTGTCTCCTGCCAGGCGACGGTAAGTCGTCAATATCTCGCCAATGCGTCCTTTGAGGCAACACTACCATAGGGACTTCTTTCTATCTCGAGAGGTCGCTATGAATGCATGGACATTGAAACCTGGCGCGGGTATCGCCGGTTTGCAGCGAAGCGATGCGACGGCCCGCCCGGCGGGGCCGGACGACGTCGTCGTCAGGATTCACGCGGCGTCGTTGAACTATCGGGATTTGATGTTCGCGCGCGGCGACTATCTCGGCCTCGCCGATGCTCCACTGATCCCGCTGTGCGATGGCGCGGGCGAAGTGGTCGAGGTCGGCCGCAACGTGACCCGCTTCAAACCTGGCGATCGCGTCATCAATACGTATTTCCCGCACTGGATAGATGGCGGCCCCGCGCCGTGGAAGGTCGGCGGTTCGCCGGGCGCGCAGTCGGACGGGGTGCTGGCCGAGCGGTTCGTGGTCGATGAAGCGGCCCTTGTGCCGATCCCGGCTCACTTGAGCTACGACGAGGCATCCACGTTATCGTGTGCCGGCGTCACGGCATGGAACGCATTGTTCGCGGACGGCGATGCCAAACCCGGCTCGACGGTGGTGCTGCTCGGCACAGGCGGCGTGTCGATCTACGCATTGCAATTGGCGCACGCAGCGGGACTGCGCACCATCATCACGTCGTCGAGCAATGAAAAACTGGAACGCGCACGCCAACTGGGTGCCGACGCGACGATCAACTACCGGGCCACGCCCGAATGGCAGAACGAAGTCCTCCGCCTGACCGAGGGCGCAGGCGCCGATATCGTCGTGGAAGTCGGTGGACGGGACACGCTGCCGAGATCGGTTGCGGCGACGAAAATGGGCGGACTGGTGTCGATCATCGGCGGCGTGAGCGGCTTTAGCGGACCGCAGCTCGAACTGCTAGCCGTGATCGGCGGCATCAAGCGGCTGCACGGCATCATGGTGGGCAGCCGCTCGATGCTCGATGAGGTGGCCCGGTTCGTGGGCCTCCATCAGATCCGGCCCGTTGTCGATCGCGTGTTTGGCTTTGACGACGCCCCCGCCGCCTACCGGCATCTCGAGTCGGGCCAGCACTTCGGCAAGGTGGTGATTCGCCTTGACCGCTAAAAACCGCTACGCGGCCACCACACCCGACTGATGCGCAACCAGCCGCGCATACGCCCCGCCGGCCGCCAGCAGTTCGTCGTGACTGCCGGCCTCGACGACCCGGCCGGCATCCATCACCAGAATCGTGTCGGCGTTCTGAATCGTGGACAGGCGGTGCGCAATGATGATAGAGGTGCGCGCCGCCATCAGTTCGTCGAGCGCGGCGCGGATCTGCTGCTCGCTGATCGTGTCCAGATGCGAGGTGGCCTCGTCGAGCACGAGGATCGGCGCGTCCTTCAGGAACGCGCGGGCAATCGCGACCCGCTGACGTTGCCCGCCCGACAACTGCACGCCGCGCTCGCCCACCCGGGTAGCCAGTCCGTCCGGCAAGCGTTCGACAAACTCGCTCAGCGCGGCCCGGTCGAGCGCGCGACGCACGTCCGCGTCGGACACATCGCGCCCGGCGAGACGGATGTTGGCCTCGAGCGTGTCGTTGAACAGATAGGTGTCCTGCGCGACCAGCGCGATATGGCTGCGCAAGTCGTCGAGGCGCAACCGGCGCAAGTCGACGCCGCCTAACGTGATGGCGCCTTGCTGCGGATCCCAGAAGCGCAGCAGCAGATTGGCCACCGTCGACTTGCCCGCGCCCGACGCACCGACCAGCGCAACGGTGCTGCCGGGACGCACGGCGAAGCTGACCCGCTCCAGCGCCGGTGCGCTGCGCCCCGGGTAAGCGAAGCTCACCGCGTCGAGTCGCACCTGCGGATTCGTGGGCACCGGGAGGTCGCCGTCGGTAACCGGTTCAGGCTCCGCTTCGACGACATGCAGGCGCCGCGTCGACGCGATCGTGTCCGCCAGTTGACGCGCCACCTGGCCAATCTCGGCCACCGGCATGAAGGCGGCCACGGAGACCAGCACCAGCAGCGGCAGCCATTCATGCGCAAACCAGCCGCGCGAAGACAGCACGGCTCCGAGCAACGCGACGGCCAGACCGCCCAGGCCGGTCGCCACCTCGAGCGCGGCGCTCTGGCGCGACAGGTCATCCAGCAGAGCCGAGCGCTGCTTCTGATAGGTAGCGGTATCGGCGAGAAACACCTCGCGGCGCCGGCCGGTGGCCTGGAAGGCGGCGAGTTCGGCGAGGCCTTGAATCGTTTCCGTGAGATGCGCGCCCAATAGCCCCAGCGCCGCGCGCGCCTGACCACCCAGGCGATCGATCTTGCCGCGCGCGAACACCGGCGTCAGGCCTGCCCAGGCGAGGAAAGGCAGCAGCACCAGGGCGAGCGGCCAGGCCGCCCATGCCAGCAGCGCCAGCACACCGGCGGGGATCAGCACCGCGACGAAAGCCGGGGCCACGGTGTGGGCGTAGAAATACTCGACCGTCTCCACATCCTGGGTTGCCAGCGCCACCAGATCGCCGGAGCGCCGGCGCAGGAGATAAGCGGGCGCGAGGCGCTCGAGCTTGGCGAACAAGGCGATGCGCATTTCCGCCAGCAGCCGGTAAGCCATGTCGTGCGCCAGCCAGGATTCCAGCCAGTGCAGCGTCGCCGCAGCGGGGGCCGCGAGCAATAACCCCACCGTCAGTCCTAGCACCGGTCGTCCCGACGCGACCCCGGCCACCACGAGCGCACCCAGCACACCTACGCCAATAAAAGCCAGCACCCGGCCTACGCCGCACAGCACGGTCAGCGCGAGTTTCACGCGCCACGGCCAGACGAAGCGCAACAGGGTCCGCAAGGTATCGCCCCAGCCGATGTCCGCCGCGTCCTCGGCAAGCGCCCGCACCTGCGGTCCCGACGACGCCGGCGCGGCGCGCAGTTGTTCCATCGCCACCGGACGTTCGGCGGTCGCCGCGACCTGCGGTCCCATCAGACGGCGATAGGCGCCGGAGCGGGTCATCAGTTCGGTATGCGTACCACTTTCGACGACGCGTCCCTGATCCAGCACGAGGATCCGGTCGGCGCCGATCACGCTCGACAGCCGATGCGCCAGGATCAAGGTGGTGCGGCCTTGCATCAACCGGTCCAGCGCCTGCTGGATGATCGCCTCGTTTTGCGCGTCGACGGCGGACAGCGCCTCGTCCAGCAGGAGGATGGGCGCATCGCGCAGCAACGCGCGGGCAATCGCGATGCGTTGGCGCTGTCCGCCGGACAGCGTGGCGCCCCGCTCGCCGATGCGGGTCGCGTAACCGTCCGGCAGCGCCATGATGAAGTCGTGGATATTGGCGGCCGTGGCTGCGGCGATCATCTCCGCGTCGCCGGCATCGTGGCGGCCGAGCCGCAGGTTGTCGGCAATCGTGCCGTCGAACAGCGTGCTGTCCTGGGAGACGATCGCGATCATGCCGCGCACCTGGTCCGGGTCGAGCGTGCGGATGTCGTGACCGCCGATGCGGATCGCACCCGCCTGCGCATCGTGCTGGCGCAGCAGCAGGCGCAGGATGGTGGACTTGCCGGCCCCGCTCGGCCCGACGATGCCGACGGTCTCGCCAGCGCCGATCTCGAAGCTGAGTCCGGCATGGGCGTCGGCACGACGGCCCGGATAGGCGAAGCCGACGTTGTCGAACGTGATACTGGCGCGCAACTCCGGCACGTGGGCCGCGCCGCCGGCCGGTGCGTCGCTGCGCGCTTCCAGCAGCGTATGGATGGCGTTCGCCGCCGATTGCCCGATCATCCCCTGATGCAGCACGGAGCGCAGATCGCGCAGCGGACGGAAAATTTCCGTTCCGGCCATCAGGATGATCAGCAGCGCTTCGAGGCTCATGGCGCCATGGCTCACGCGCCACGCGCCGAGCGCGATGGCGGCGGCCGCGCCCAGTCCAGTGCCGAGATCGGTGAAGAAACGGGTGAGCAGGCCCAGCGCCAGCACCCAGAACGTGCTGTCGGACAAAGCCCGGGCGCGCCCCGCGAGCTTTTGCGCGAAGGCGGCGCTCTGGCCGAAGGCCTTGAGCGTCGGCAGGCCCTGCACCGCGTCGAGAAACTCTTCGCCAAACGCCTTGAAGGCTTTCGCGCGGGCGATGGCCGCGTGCTTGTCGGCGTTGTGGACCAGCATCGGCAATGCAAGCGTCGCGAGCGCGGCGACCAGCAGCACGGCTGCAGTCGGCACGTCCCACCAGGCCAGCACGGCGAAGATCACCACCGGCGCGCAGGCGGCGATGACGAGCTGCGGCACGTAAGCGCCGAAGAAGGTCTGCAACTGCTCCACGCCGTCGATGACCGCCAGCATCACGCCGCCGGTGCGCTCCGCGCCGAACCACGCCGGGCCAAGCTCGGCGATGCGGTCGAACAGGCGCGCGCGCAGCACCGACTGCACGCGCCCGGCCGTGCCCTGCGCCAACACGATCCGGCGATGATCGAGCCACGCGCGCAGCAACATGCAGGCCACCGTGCCGGCCGCCGCCAGCGCCACTTGCTGCGCCGGCGCGCCTTTGAAGGCCAGCGCGAGGACCCGACCGAGGAAGACGA
This sequence comes from Paraburkholderia phenazinium, assembly GCF_900142845.1. Lineage (NCBI taxonomy): Bacteria > Pseudomonadati > Pseudomonadota > Betaproteobacteria > Burkholderiales > Burkholderiaceae > Paraburkholderia > Paraburkholderia phenazinium. Next base: position 2,044,218 of record NZ_FSRU01000001.1, on the reverse strand, counting down.
AGCGCAAGACGCCCAGGCCCATGGCGAGCAATCCGAGGCCCACTGCGCCAGCCACGCGCAGGCGCAACCCTGCCATCATCAACCACAGCCTGCTGTCGAAATACATCCCTGGTCTCCAATCGGTTCGATGTCACATCGGTTCAACGAGACCTTACCGTGCGCCGCAGAGTCAGGCAAAAGATGGTTTTTCAAGGGGTGTTGAATATCCTACAATACCCAGCTATGTCCAACATCCCTCCACTCACAGCGTTACGCGCCTTCGAGGCGTCGGTGCGGCTCGGAGGCTTTGCGCGTGCCGCGGTCGAGCTCAACGTGTCGACCAGCGCCGTCAGTCATCAGATCCGCAACCTGGAAGAACTGCTGGGCGCTCGCCTCGTCGAGCGCAGCACCGGCATGGGCGGGATTCGCCTGACCGCGGCTGGGGAGAGCCTGCTGCCCGCCGCGAGCGCGGCGCTGTCGATGCTGGAGGACGCGTGTTCGCAGATCAAGGGCGTCGCGAAGCAGCTGACCGTCTCGGCTAACGTGCCGTTCTCGGCCATGTGGCTTGCGCGCCGTCTGGCGGAGTTTTCGAGCCGCCATCCCGAGACGCCGTTGAACGCGATCATTCAGGATGGCGAACCGGATTTTGCCCGCTTCGACATCGACCTCGCGGTCGTGCATGTGCCGGAGCGCGCGCTGCGTCCCGATGACGTGATCCTGCTGCAGGAGGAGGTGTTTCCGGTGTGCAGCCCCGAGCTGCATCCGTTCGCGTCCAAGGCGGTGTGCCGGTGCCGCCTGTTGCAGGAGTCGCACCAGAATTCCCCTGAAATCGATTGGCGCACATGGTCGGCGCGCTTCGGCCTGCCCGGCGATTTCGAAACCAAGATCGTCCGCTACAGCAGTTTCAGTCAGGTCATCGGCGCGGCGATCGGCGGCGCGGGACTCGCGCTGGGCCGCTCGCCGCTGATCGACCCGGAACTGCGCAGCGGACGCCTCGTGCGGCTCTTCCCGGATCTGTCGCGCCCGGCTTCCTGGCGCTTCGTCCTGCGCAAAGGGCCGGCGCGCCGGCACCGGATGCTCGATCCGTTGATCGAATTCCTTCAGGCAGAGGCTGCCGTACCCGCGACGCCTCCGGTTCTCTCGACCTGACGCGTCAATTGCCGGGGCAGCTCAGGCCATCTCAGGCCATATCGAGCGGCGCGCGCCACGTCTGCGGACTGGCCCACGAGAGGCCCTTCAGGCGTTCGTGAGCCGGGTTCGCGGCACGCTGGTTGAGCGCATCGGCCACAGGTCCGCGCAACGACACCTTTCGGCCCGCAGCATCGAGCCGCCGGATGATCTCGGCGAGCGTGCCGTCGGCTTGCCACTCTTCGAAGCGACGTTGGCAGGTCGGGCGCGACGGATACCATCCGGGCACCCTCGACCAGCTATGCCCGGTCTGCAACGCCCACAGCACCGCATTGACCACCGCGCGCGGCTCCACGCGACGTCGGCCCGACCGGTCCGGCGCTACCGCCTCATGGCAGAACAACCCTTCGATCAGGGCCCATTCGCTGTCCCTCAAGTCATCAAACTGAATCATGTTTTTTCTCAGCGAAGCTCATCTTTCCCGCGACGCCGCAATCTTAGGGGCCGTGCGCCGCGCATCGAAGTGATGTTTCGCGTTAAGCAAAGCTGCGGGCGTGGATAGGCGCTGATTGGCTTGCGCCGCGCTCGGGCAACGGCCCACGCGCGACGTCGCAAAGACGCCGTCCTGCTATGGATATGCGAAAAAATTGGTTCGACCCGGTCGCATGAATGCGGACACTCGACAGGTTGAAATCGACCTGCAGACCGCCATGAAGGAATTCGCGTATCAACCCCAACGAGCGCTCGATCAAGCCACGGAAAACGCCGCCGTGCCGTTGGTCGGGCAGTGCATGTCCTCGACCGCTTCGCGCCGGAAGTTACTGAGGGGGCTTGCCGCCTTCGTCTCGTTGGGAATCGCCAGCGTCCTGGCAGCACCGTCAGCATGGGCCGCGTCAGGCGCCGCTACCGGCGAGCCTGTGTATTTCGGCGTCAGCGGCCCGCTGACCGGACCCAATGCGCAATACGGCGCCCAATGGAAAGCCGGCTTCGATCTCGCGCTCGACCAGATCAACGCAAGCGGCGGCATCGACGGACACCCGCTGCAATACGTGTTCGAGGACAGCCAGAGCGATCCGCGCCAGGCGGTCAGCATCGCGCAGAAGTTCGTGGCGGATCCGCGCATCCTGATCGAACTGGGCGACTTCTCCAGCCCGGCCTCGATGGCGGCATCGCCGATTTATCAGCGCGCCGGACTCGTGCAACTCGGTTTCACCAATTCTCACCCTGACTTCACCAAGGGCGGCGACTTCATCTGGAGCCCGTCGGTCAGCCAGACCGATGCGCAGCCGCTGCTCGCGGATCTCGCGGCCAAACAGGGCTTCCGCCACGTCGCTGTGCTCTACCAGAACACCGACTGGGGCCGCGCGAGCAAGGACGTGTTCGTCAAGTCGGCGGCCGCGCGCGGCGTGCAGGTGGTGGCGGCGGAAGGCTATCAGCCCACCGACCAGGATTTTCGCGCCACGCTGGTGCGCGTCAACGCCGCCCATCCAGACGCGCTCGTGCTGATTGCCTACTACTCGGACGGCGCCCAGATCGTCCGCCAGGCGCGTGCGAGCGGCATCGACCTGCCGGTCGTCGCGGCCAGTTCGGTCTACTCGCCGAAGTTCTTCGAACTCGGCGGCACCGCCGTGAACGGCGTCACCACCAATACGAGCTTTTTCCCCGGCGATCCGCGGCCCGAAGTGCAAAGCTTCGTGCATGCCTTCGAGGCGAAATATCATCGCGAGCCGGACGCCTTCAACGCCTTTGCATACGACGCGACGATCATCGCCGCTTACGCGTTGCGTACGGGCGGCGCCGATCGCCGCGGTGCGCGCGACGCACTGCTGAAGCTTCGCGACATCCCGAGCGTGGTGTTCGGCAAGGCGACCTTCGATCCCACGACGCGGCGCGTGATCGGCGTGAAGAGCATCAACCTCGTGGCCCACGACGGTCAGTGGGTGTTGCTCGACAAGAACGCCGCCGTCGCGTCGAAGTAACCCTCTCGCGGAGATTTTTGCTTCATGTCGATACCCTTGGCCCGCTTCGGCGTCTGGGCGCTCGTTCACGGCAGCCGTGCCGCCCTTCAGGACCCCGAAGAACCCTACGACGCGTCCTGGACGCGCAACAAGGCGCTGGTGCTCGAAGCGGAGCGGCTCGGCTACGATTCGGTGCTGGTCGCGCAGCACACCATCAATCCGCACGATCCGAATCTCGACCAGCTCGAAGCATGGACCGCGTCGGCCGCACTCGCCGCGCTGACCGAGCGCATCGAGATCATCGCAGCCATCAAGCCTTATCTGTATCACCCGGTCGTGCTCGCCAAAATGGCGCAGCAGATCGAGCACATCAGTCAGGGACGCTTTGCGATCAACCTCGTCAATGCCTGGAACCGGCCTGAACTGGAGCGTGCGGGCATCGGCTTTGCGGAACACGACGCGCGCTACGCCTATGGCCGCGAATGGATCACCGTCGTTGAGGCGCTGCTGCGCGGCGAACGCACAAGCTTCAACGGAGAGCACTTCCATATCGACGACTATCTGCTGCGGCCCGCCGATCCGTTTCGCGCAAGGCCGCGCATCTACGTCGGCGGCGAATCGGAGCCGGCCCGGCAACTGGTGGCCGACAAGGGCGATGTCTGGTTCATCAACGGTCAGCCGCTTGAAGACGTGGCGCGGTTGATCGCGGACGTGTCCGCCCGAACGCGCCCGGCGTCGCTCGCCGGTTTGCGCTTTGGCTTGTCGGCCTTCGTGATCGCCCGCGAATCCGATGAAGAAGCCCAGCAGCACCTCGCCCATCTTTTCGCCCTGGCCGCCAAAGACGCACCGTTGCGCGCGCAACAAAAAGCCAATATCGACCCGAAAGCGGTGATGTTCCAGACGTTCGCGCAAACACCGCGCGTCGGCTCGAACGGCGGCACGGCTGCGGGTCTGGTCGGCAGTTACGACACGGTGGCGCGGCGCATCGCCGCGTTTCAGCACGCCGGCATCGAACTGTTCATGCTGCAGTTCCAGCCGTTCGAAGCCGATATGCGGACCTTCGCCGAACAGGTGATTCCGCGTGTCCATGCGCTGAACGCGCTCAACGCCGGGTAAGACGCCCCCAGCGTTGGATCTATCGCGCGCTTACTGCTTACTCCAGCCAGACGCCGTCGAACCGGTGACTGCCGAGCGGTGAAAACACCAGCCCCTTCACCCGCGTCGAAGCAGGCAGCGACACGATGGAATGCGCGATCGGCGTGTAAGGCACCTGCTGCTTGAAGATCACCTGGGCCTGCTCGTAAAGCGTCGTGCGGACGGCGGTATCCGAACTAGAACGGGCTTTGACGATCAGCGCGTTGAAGGCGGGATCGCACCACTTCGACACGTTGCTGCCATGCACCGCGTCGCAACCGAGCAAGGTGCCGAGCCAGTTGTCCGGATCGCCGTTATCGCCCGACCAGCCGTACAGAATCGCGTCGTGCTCGCCGCCCTGCTTCGCACGGCGGTTGTACTCACCCCATTCATAGCTGACGATCTTCGCGCGCACGCCGATATTCGCCCAGTCCTGCTGGATGAGCTGCGCCATCAACTGGGCATTCGGGTTGTAGGGGCGCTGCACCGGCATCGCCCACAGGGAGATGTCGAAGCCGTTCGGAAATCCCGCCTGCGCCAGCAATGCCTTGGCCTTCGCAGGATCGTAGGGCGCATCCTTCAACTGCTTGTCGTAGGACCACTGGGACGGCGGCATCGGATTGGTCGCGACGGTGGCGTTGCCGGCGAACACGGCTTTGATGATGGCGGGCTTGTCGATCGCCATATCGAGCGCACGTCGCACTTCGACGCGGTCGAGCGGCGTGTGCTGCGTGTTGTACGCGACAAAGCCGACATTGAAGCCCACCCCGGAGATCAGCGTCAGATCGGGGTTGCGTTTGACGACCTCCAGATCCGCCGGACGCGGGAACGCCGACACCTGGCACTCGCCGCTTGCGAGCTTCTGCACGCGCACACCCGGATCCGGCGTAATGGCAAAGATCAGATGCGCGAGCTTCACGTCTTCGGGGCGCCAATAGTCGGGGTTGGCGTCGTAGCGGATCAACGCATCCTTCTGATACGAGCGGAACACGAACGGACCCGTGCCCACCGGCAACTGGTTGATGTCGGCCTCGCGATGCGCGGTGCTCAGTTGCGCCGCGTATTCCGCGGACAGGACGGAGGCAAAGGCCATCGCCAGATTGCGCACGAAGATCACGTCCGGCTGCTTCAACTGGAAGCGCACCGTATAGTCGTCCACTTTATCGATCCGCTCGAGATTCTTGTCGAAGCCCAGATCGCTGAAGTACGGGAAGCTCGTCGGATAAGCCTTGCGGAACGGATCGTCGGGATTGAGCATGCGGTTGAATGTGAACAGCACGTCGTCCGCGTCGAAATCGCGGGTGGGTTTGAACCACGCGGTGGTGTGAAACTTGACGCCATGCCGCAGATGGAACGTGTAGGTGCGCTGATCGTCGGACACGTCCCAACTGGTCGCGAGCGCGGGCTCGAGGTCGAGCGTGCCGCGGCGAAACTGCACCAGTTCGTTGTAGACCGCGTTGCTGCTGGCGTCGAAATCGGTGCTGGTCGTATGCTGGCCCGGGTCGAAGCCCGCCGGGCTGCCTTCGGTACAGAACACCAGGGTGTTGTTACCGGCCGCGTTTGCCGGCGAGCAAACCGGGAATGCCGTGACAGCCAGGCTGAAAGATACGATCGCTAAAGACGCGCGAACCGCGCGGCGCAAGACAGGCATGGCATGCTGGAAAGAACGCTTGATCATGTGGGATTGGGCAGAAAACGCTAAGCGATCGGGCGACCGTGGCCGGAAATTTTCATTCCGACGGCGTTCAAGTACTACGAATAAATCCGTAGATCGATATGCGAGATGAAGCTAAGGCGCTGAAATCCAGGTGCACGCTATGCATTCGAGAAATCGATATTGGCGCGCGCCGACGGCCATTTGCATACTCGTTGCGTTCAACTTCCCTATTCCAATGCCATGACGCTTTCCCTTGACCACGTTGTGATCCGCGTGCGCGATCTCGAGCAGACCATTGCCGACTATAACGAACTCGGCTTCACCGTCCAGCGCGGCGGCACGCACGCCGACGGCGCGACGCACAATGCGCTGATCGGTTTCGCGGACGGCAGCTACTTCGAGTTGATTGCCTTTCTGCGCGACGCACCCGAGCATCGCTGGTGGGATGCGGACTATCGGGTTGGCGACGGACTGGTCGATTTTGCGCTGCTGCCGGGAGCGGTGCAGACGGTGATCGATGCCGCGCGGCAGCGTGGACTTCAATACAAAGGGCCGATCGACGGCGGACGCGTGCGGCCGGACGGTGCGCGTCTCGCGTGGCAACTGGGCCGGTCCCCGACACCCGACCTGCCGTTTCTCTGTGGCGACGTTACGCCACGCCATCTGCGCGTGGCCGAGGGTGAGGTGCGCAGCCATCGCAACGGTGCGCGCGGTGTGTTGGCCCTCAACATCGCCGTGCGCGATCTCGATGCCAGCCTTGGCCGGTATCGTGCGCTGCTGGGGGAGTCGCTCCAGGTGCATCGGTCGGCATGGCCTGGTCACGGCGTGTCGTTCGCAAGCTTGCCGATCGGCGATGCGACGCTCACGCTACTGAGTCCATCGGGTAGCGCGAACGGGTCGGCGCTCGCAACCGAGGTTCAGGATCGGCTGGCGTCGCACGGCGAAGGCGTCTTCGGGGTGGTGTTGCACGGCGCGGCGGGTGCTCCGCCGCGCGGGCTGCCGCTCAATCTGACGCATGGCGTCGGTCTCGAACTGCTGTCCACGGACAACGCCAAACCCGCACGAAGCTAAAGCGGCGCGACGGCCGTGGGCTCAGCGCGCGCGCCGCTACGCCTTAGCGCTCCCGCCTACGGCCACCGTGGACAGGTCCTTCTCAAACAGATACCCTGGCGGCTCATCCTCACCAAAGTCATGCGCCGACAGCAACGTATAGCCATGGGTCCGATACAGCGCGATGGCCTCCGGCTGACGGGGTCCCGTACCGAGGTACACCCGCGTATAACCCTGGCGAACGGCCTGCGCCTCCAGCTCCGCCAGAATGCGACGCGCCAGGCCCTGACGGCGATGGTCGCGGCTGGTCCAGATGCGCTTGAACTCGGTGGTGCCCGGATCCTCATGGCGCATGAACGCCCCACCCGCTATCGCCACTCCGTCGCGCAGCAGCAGCACGAAGGCGCCATGCGGCGGCGCGAACGCCTCAACCGGATAGCGCTGCATTTCCCGGGCGATCTCCTCCGCATCGATCAGGCCTACATAACGACTGCTGTATTCATAGGCGAGCTCATCGAACAGCGGCCGGGCCAACGGGTCGTGCACCGAAACGTAAACGAAGCGCTCGTCGGGCGCGGTTTGAATCGGCCGCGAAACAACAGAAGCGGAAGTAGCGTGTGTCATAAGGTCAATCGTTCGATCCATCAAAAAACGCGCCGCAACCAGGCAACCACTAGGCCGCGACCGGTTCGCGCGCGGCCTCGGGCCGCCAGCCCAGTTCCGGTGCGATGCGCGTGACGAAGTCCTCGAGAATCTGCTGATAATTCTCGAACGGCAAATCATACGGCAGTTCGAGGCGCAGTTCGCGGACCTGCGCCACCACCGGATCGTCGAGCAGACGGCTGACGATCTCGTCCGCCGTCCCGACGAGATCGGGTACGAACAGCGTGCGCCGCTCGCCGTGCGGCGTCAGCGTGCGCGCGTGGCGCCCCTCGGCGAACTCGCGATAGCGCTGCCGCGTGCGGGCATCGGCGCCGTCGACCGGCACGATCACACGCCCCAAGGCGATCCGCGGCGCCCGGGCTTCCGTCCAGTGCGAGCGGAACAACTCAAGTTGGCTTAACTGCGCGGTGCGGTAATCGTCCGTCCCCTCACCGGTGGTGATGTTGCCGATCAGCAGATTGAAGCCGTTGCGACCGGCCCATTCGATCGAGCGCCGCGAGCCGCCGCCATACCAGAGCCGCTCGGTCAGACCCGTCGCATAGGGCGTCACGCGCGGCCGCACGCGGCCTGCCGCCGATTCGATGAAGCTGTCCTCATCGCCCAGCCATTCTCCCGCGAGATTGCGGCGCAGACGTTCGATGCGCGCGTGCGAGAAATCGATCAGTTCGGGATTCGCGTCGAACAGACGGTCGCCGAGCAGGATGCCGTGCGCCGGCGCACCCGCGCTCAAGCCGACATTCAGGCGTCCTCTAGACAGGACATCCACCGTGGCAAGATCCTCGGCGAGCCGGAACGGGTTCTCGTAGCCCATCTGGATCACCGCCGCGCCGAGTCCGATGCGTGTCGTACGCTGGCTCGCAGCGGCGAGGAAGGTGGCCGACGAGGACACCGCGCGTTCCAGATGACGCTGACGCACCCACGCGCTGTCGTAACCAAGGGCCTCGCCGACGCCGAACAGATCGAGCGATCGCTCAAAGCCGGCGAGCGGCGCATCGTCCGGGTAATTGCCCGGCGTCAGGAAAGCAAGGTGATCAATGCGGACAGCACACATACGCTACCTCGGTGGTTGTTCTGGAGAAGCATCGAAGCAGCCGGTTGGTCGCGGCCTTTCTCGTAGCGCATACGCTCACAACACCTTCGACAAAAATTCGCGGGTGCGCGCCTGAGCCGGATTGCCGAGCACGCGTGCCGGCGGACCGGATTCGACGATGCGTCCGCCGTCCATGAACACGATCGTGTCGGCGACTTCCCGCGCAAAGCCGATCTCGTGCGTGACAATGATCAGCGTCGTGCCCGAGCGCGCGAGCTGGCGAATCACGTCGAGTACCTCGTTGACCAGCTCAGGATCGAGTGCCGAGGTCGGTTCGTCGAACAGCAGGACCTTCGGCTTCAGCGCCAGCGCGCGCGCAATCGCCACCCGCTGCTGCTGGCCACCCGACAACTGGCGCGGCCAAGCGTCGGCCTTGTCGGCGAGTCCCACGCGCGCCAGCAGCGCACGCGCTTCGGCCTGAGCCTGCGCGCGCGGCACGCCCGAGGCCAGCGGCGCCTCGACAAGATTGTCGAGCACGCTCAGATGCGGAAACAGGTTGAAACTCTGGAACACCATCCCGACATCGGCGCGGCGCCGCTGCAGGATATCCTTCTCCTTGAGCTCGTAGAGCGTGCGTCCGTCGCGGCGATAGCCGATCAGCTCGCCGTCGATGTCGATGAAACCGTCGTCGACGCGTTCGAGATGGTTGATCGAGCGCAGCAGCGTCGACTTGCCCGAGCCCGACTGACCGAGAATCACCGTGACGCTGCCGGACGGAAACACGAGCGAAATATCGTCGAGAACTTTCAGCGTGCCGAAGCTCTTCGACACGTTATGAATACCCACCTTGCCGCCGACACGCCGCTGCGCCCAGCCGCTAATGCCTGCATCGGCATCGGCACCGGCAGCGGCACTCTCAGCGGCCGCAGAGCCGGCTTGCGGCCCCGCTTTCAGCGCATCTTCCCGCCGCGCGGCGCGCACGCTCCGCCACCGCCTCAACAGCGCGCTAAACCGCGACACCGCCACCTGCTCGCGTGTCGCGCCGCGTGCGTAGTAGCGTTCGATATGAACCTGAATCGCCGACAAGGCCGTGAGGATGATCAGATACCAGATGGTCGCGACCATCAGCAAAGGAATCACCTCCAGGTTGCGGTGATAGATGATCTGCACCGTGTAGAACAGGTCCGGCATCGCGAGGATGTAGACCACCGAGGTACCTTTGGCGAGACCAATGATGTCGTTGAACGCGGTGGGCAGGATCGCGCGCATCGCCTGCGGCAGCACGATGCGGCGCACCTGGCGGGCGCCCGGCAAACCGAGCGCCGCGGCCGCCTCGCGCTGTCCGTGGTCGACGGAGAGAATCCCGCCGCGGATCGCTTCGGCCGAAAACGCCGCGTGGTTTAACGTGAGGCCCAGCACGGCCGCAAAGAACGGACTGATGAGATCGGTGGTCGATTCGCTCAGCAGTGCGATATGCGTAAACGGCACGCCGATCCAGATCGTCTCGTACAGATAGCCGAGATTGTTCAGCAGGAGCAGCAGCACGATCGGCGGAATCGAGCGGAACAGCCAGATGAAGGCCCACGCACAGCCGGCCAGCAGCGGCGAACGCGACACGCGCGCCAGCGCCAACGGCGTGGCCAACGCGAAGCCGAACAGCGCGCCCAGCCCCGTCAACACGAGCGTGCGCCCGAGCCCCTCGAGCACCGGCGCGGCGAAAAACCACTGCGCGAAGACGCCCCAGCCCCAGCGCGGGTTCCCCAGCACCGAGTTCAGCACGATCACGATCAGCGCGATCGCCAGCACGGTCCCTGCCGTGCGCGCGTGATGTCGAGCCGGAACGATCCGGTAGTGTGCGTACTCCGGACCGGCTGCATCGTCGCTCACGCGGCCCGCGTGGCCAGGGCCGACAAACGGCTGAGTGGTGTCGCTCATGATTGCGTCCTCCTGCGCTGCGCGCCGTCAGTCATGCCGTTTCCGCGGCCGCGTAGCGGCTTTCTCGTCGCGGCAGTCCGAGATGATCGCGCAGCGTGGCGCCGGCCAGCGTGCGGCTGTAGCGGCCGCGCGCCTCCAGCGCCGGAATCACGTAGCGAACGAAATCGTCGAAGCCCTCGGCCTGCACCGGGAAACCGAGGATAAAGCCGTCGGCCGCGCCGGCGTCGAACCAGCGGATCAATTCGTCCGCGACCTGCTCGCCGGTGCCGATAAATTGCGGCTTCGGCGTCGTTACTTCCAGCGCGACCTCGCGCAGCGTCGAACCCTTCTTCTGCGCTTCGGACTTGATGCGATCGGTGGTCGAACGGAAGCTGTTCTTGCCCAGCTCGCCGAGATCGGGGAACGGCTCGTCAAGCGCATATTGCGTGAAGTCGTGATGTTCGAAGAAACGGCCTAGATACGCGAGCGCTTCGTCCACCGTGATCAGGTCGCGAATCACACGATACTTCGCCTCGGCTTCCTCCAGCGTCGCGCCGACGATCGGGCCGATGCCCGGGAAAATCTTCACGTCGGTGGCCGCGCGCCCATGCTCGAGCGCGCTTTGCCGCACGCTCTCCGAGAACGCCCGCGTTTCTTCGAGCGACGGCGAATGCGTGAACACCGCATCCGCGTACTTGCCGGCTAGCGCGATGCCGGAATCCGATGCGCCGGCCTGGAAAATCACCGGCTGCCCCTGCGGCGAGCGCTGGATATTGATGGGCCCTGCCACTTCGAAGAAGCGGCCCTTGTGATCGAGCGTACGCAGCTTCTCGCGGTCGAAGAAACGTCCACTGTCGCGCTCGCGCACGAAAGCGCCATCGTCCCAACTGTCCCACAGGCCCTGCACCACTTCGAGATATTCGTCGGCGATCTCGTAGCGCAGTTCGTGATCCGGATGCTCGCCGCCATAGTTTTTCGCGGAACCCTCGAGCGGCGACGTCACGACGTTCCATCCCGCGCGGCCGCCGCTGATGAGGTCGAGCGAGGCGAACTGCCGCGCCACCGTAAACGGATGGCTGTACGACGTCGACAACGTGCCCGCCAGACCGATCTTCGTAGTCGCGGTCGCGAGGGCCGAGAGGATCGAGATCGGTTCGAAGCGGTTCAGGAAGTGGGGAATTGATTTCTCGTTGATATACAGGCCGTCGGCTACGAACGCGAACGCCACGCCGTTGGCCTCCGCCTTCTGGGCGATACCCGTGATGAAATCGAGGTTGACGCTGGCATCGGCGGGGCCGGCGGGATGCTTCCAGGAATTCATATGGCCGCCTGCGCCATGCAGCATGATGCCGAAAGTGAGGTTTCGCTGGGTCATGTGGGGTCCGTTAGACAAAAATGAGCAGGGATGAGAGACGGGACAATCAGACGCGCGCGGCCTGTTCCGCACCGGCCAGCGCCTCGACCGAAGCGAGGCGCAGCGCGTAGTCCGCCACGGGGGTGTCGATCACGAATTCCTCGATGCCGAAGCGCTCGTGCAATACGTCGAGTTCCTGATGCACTTCGTCCGCCGTGCCGGTGATGACATGCGGGTGCAATTCGTCGAGCCGGTAGTCGCTTACACCGGTCTGCCGCGCGAATTCCGCCGCGGCCTCGGGACTGGGAAGGTTCACGCTCTGCCCCGTTGCAAGCCGCAGTTTGAAAATGCGCAGCGGACCGACATGACGCTGGGCCTGCGCTTTCGACTCCGCGGCAAACGCGAACAGCGCGAGCAGCGGCGTGCGTCCTGTCGCATCGCGATACGCAGCAATCGAGCGCTCGATGCTGTCGTTATCGCCATTGAAGTGACCGGCATAACAGAACTGCCAGCCGTGCTTCGCGGCAAGCAACGCGCTCTCAGGGCTACCGCCCAGCAGAATGCCCTGCGGTGCCTCAGGCGGCGTCGGCAATGCCACGGCGCCAGCGAGCGGATGATCTTCGGCTACACCGGACTTCAGGAACGCGTCGAGTTCGGCAAGCTGGTGGGCGAAATCAGGCTTCTTCGCCTTGTCGTGAAACCACTGCAAGGCACGCGTCGTAAGCGGCAAGCCGCCCGGCGCCTTGCCGACACCAAGGTCGACGCGGCCCGGCGCCAGCGACGCCAGCACCCGGAACGATTCGGCCACCTTGAACGGACTGTAGTGCTGCAACATCACGCCGCCGGAGCCGACGCGAATGCGCGACGTGCGCGCGAGCAGATGCGACACGACGATCTCCGGTGCGGAACTGGCGAGCCCTGGCGCGCCATGATGCTCGGCGATCCAGTAGCGTTTGTAACCCAGCGCTTCCGCACGCTGTGCGAGCCGCACCGTGAAACGCAGCGCATCGTGCGCGCTGGTTCCGTCGGAAATCGGACTTTTGTCGAGAATCGAAAGTGAGTAGGACATATCGATACCTCCCAGCGCACCGACAGGTGCGTGGGAAAAAGGTGGAAGAGATCTGCCGGGCGAGATCCGCTTGTTCCATTATCGCCATCAGGAACGAACCTCGTTCGAGCAAATTTTGCTATGCATATGAGTAAATCGTCAGAACGTATAGCGTGCACGCAAGTAGTAAAAACCACCGTCCTCGCCGATCGTCGAAGCAAAGGCGTCGTACTGCGCACCTTCGAGCTGTGCCGCATAAGGCAGCTTGGTCGGATAGACGTCGAACAGGTTGTTCGCCCCCACCGCTATCTGGAACCGCTTCGTCACGTCGTAACGGACCTCCAGATCGGTGGTGTAGCGCGCTGCATTCTCGAAGTGGATGAACTGCGTCGTCGAGAACGCATTGGGTCCGACGATGTAGGTCTCCTCGCTTGAGGTCGAACCAAAGCGCGTCTCGTGCAGGCTCACGCCCCACTTGTCGAGATGCCAGTTGCCGCCGATGATGATCTTGTTCTTCGGCGTCGCCGTGCTCAGCCACGCAATCTGCTGTGCGTTGAGTTCCGGCTGACCGTTGGCGCCGTTGGCTACCTGCGTGACCGAGGTGGTGTTCAGGTTGATGCCGAGATCCCAGTCCACCTGGCCATAACCGCCAAAACTGGTGTGCCAGGTACCGGACAGATCAATGCCACGGGTACGCGTGCTCGCACCATTCGTGAAGTAGCTCGCAGACACCGCCGACGCCGGGATCGACCCCGGTACCGATAGCCCGGCAGCCTCCATGGCGGCAATCGCCGCCGCGCCCGAGGCCGTGCCGCCTTCGACGATGCGGTTGCGGATGTCGATCTGATACGCGTCGATCGCCAGGTGCAGGTCCTTGGCAGGCGTCAGCACGAGGCCGAGGTTGTAGTTGGTCGACTCTTCCGGTTTCAGCGGCTGTGCGCCGATCAACTTTGCCGCCGCCGAGTTGGCCGCCAGCAGGCCGCTGACCGAAGCCGGCGATTCGTTGACATTGCTGTAGTACTCCTCAGCGAGTGACGGAGCGCGAAATCCGGTACTGACACTGCCGCGCACGGCGATCTGCGGCGTGAAGTCGTAACGCGTCGAGATCTTGCCGTTCGTCGTATCGCCGACATCGCTGTAATGCTCGAAGCGTCCGGCCAGATCCACCGTCCATTTCGGCGCGAGGTGGGTCGACAGGTCGATGTACGTGCCCAGCACGTTGCGCGAATTGTCGCTCGCGCTGACGGGCGCGAGACCCGGCAGCGCCTGGGAGCCGCCATCCAGATAGGAAGCCTCGTCGCCCGCCCCCACGGTGTAGGTCTCGCGCCGCTGTTCCACCCCAACCGAAACGTTCACCGGCGCCGGCAACAGCGGAAGATGGAAGGCGCGCGACAGGTCGAAGTTATTCGTCAGTTGCGTGTTGCTGACGGTGGCCAGATGAAAACTGGTCGGCGTATAGCCTTGCGCGGCATACAGTCCGGTGTTAGCCGAATTGTCCATGCCGATGCCTTCGTGGTCGCCGCCATAGGTCGAACTAAGATCCCACGACCAGCCGAACAGGTTCTGGCCTTTGATGCCGGACGTCACCGAATAGTCGTTCTCGTTGACCGTCTCCGTCGGCACGAAGCCGTTCGGATAGACCTCGGGAAGCACGGCAGGCGGACGGTAGTTCTGATAAGCCTCGGCATTGCGATGCGCATAGGTGCCGAAGCCGTACAGTTCGACATCGTCGCCGAGGTAATAGCCCGCATTGAAGCCCACCGACTCACGCGTGCTGGCCGGGTCGCCCTCGATCGGATTGTAGTAGCCATGCCCCGGCTGGAAGGTGCCGAAGTAGTCGTCGGGGCCGGTGCGCACCGTATGATTCTGGCGGTCGTATTCCGCCGCCAGGTCGAGGTAGCCCTTGTCGCCGAGATTCAGGCCGATATTGGCGGACTCGCCGTTCTTGAAGCCGTCGCCTGCATAGGTCTGGCCGTTGCTCGTCTGCAGCGATCCTCCATGCGAGCTCGTCTTCAGAATGATGTTGATCACTCCGGCGATGGCGTCGGATCCATACTGCGCCGAGGCACCGTCACGCAGGATTTCGACGTGGTCGATCAGCCCGACCGGGATCATGTCGATGTCGACGCCGGTCGACCCCTGGTTCAGGCCGCCGTCGAGCGCGATATTCGCCGTGGTATGGCGACGCTTGCCGTTCACCAGCACCAGCACGTGGTCCGGCGTCAGACCGTGCAGAGACAGCGCGTCGGTCAACTGCGCCGTATCGCCGGCATAGGTCTCCCGCGTGATCGACGACGACAGCTTGACGAGCGCATCGCGCAGATTGCTTTGCCCGGTGGCCTGCAACTGGGCCCCGCTGATCACATCCACCGGCGTCAGGCTCTGGCTCGCCTTCGTACTGGTGCGCGTGCCGGTCACCACCACGGTGTCCTGCTGCACGGTACCGGTTGCGGCGGCCTGCTTCGTGGCTGCCCGGCTCGTTGCGGATTGGACTGCGGCGGGCTGAGCGCCGTTGGCCGCCGCGGCATCGCTTGCCTGCGCCGGTGCAGCCGCGCTCTGCGCCCATGCGGCGCCGTTGCACGTAATCGCCAGCACAGCGGCGGATAACATCGTCCTGCGAAATCCGGTGGCGGCCTGACCGGCCCGACTCTTTCTATTACTGTTCCTGCGCATCGCACTGTCCCGTTGATTGTCAGCGAACACCACTCTCCCGCACACCGGTTGAACGCAACGGTGTGAGGAGCCATTTTTTAGTCATACTGATGATTTACAGCGGACCATCGACCAGGCAGCAAGCGCTGCCCGGTTATCGTTAGCTTTTTGGCAAGCCAGGCGGATTGGTTTGGGCCTTGTCGATCGCTTCGCTGCCCAGACTCCAGCGGTCGAGCACCTGCGTGTATTTTCCGCTGTGAATCAGATCGTTCAGCAGCAGCGTGACGGGAGCGGCGAGCCCACTCCCCTTGCGCGTCGTGACCGCCACATCGGCCAGAATCGGCCAGCCGCCGCTGATGGTGCCCACCGAGCGGATCCCGCCTTTCTGCGCCGCCTCGTAGGCGAGCGCCGAATTGACGCTCAGGATGACGTCGGCACGCCCCGAGCGCAGCGCCACGTCCCGCACGGCGATGTCGTCGTAGTACTGAACCTGCACCGGCTTCAGCCCATGCGCGACGTTGTCCTTGTCCCATGCCAGCAGGATCTTTTCCTGGTTCGTGCCGGAATCGGTAATCACACGCAGGCCCGCCACGTCCTTCGGTTCACGGATCGTTTTGATCGGGCTGGAATCCTTCACATAGAATCCGAGCACGTCGCGCCGATAGGTCGAGAAGTCGAACTTCTCCTTGCGCTCCTCGGTCACCGTGACGTTCGACACCACCGCGTCGACCTTGCCCGATTGCAAGGCAAGCGGCCAGTCTTCCCACGCGAGCGGAACGAGCTTCAGCTTGCGCCCCAGGCCGTCCGCGATCAGTTGCGACAGGTCCGGGTCAAAGCCCACCACGGTCTTTGCATCCGTCGCATACGCGCCAAGCGGTGGAAACGCTACCGTCAGGCCGATGACCAGTTCGTCTTTTTCCGCAAAATGAAACGTTGCAGGAACAGCCAGGATGGCTGCCGTGTCGGGCGTGGTCCGAACGCGGTTTGGCTGATCCGGACTCAGATTGAATCCGCTTGAGGTGGTGCCTGCCGCTTGTGCTGTGGCCGTCAAACCCATCGCCAAAGCGACGAGCGTAGCGGCCACTGCCGACAGAATCTTCCGGCTGTGTCTCATGAATGGTTATGCCCTGTTGAAATAGACAATGTGTGCCAGGCGCAGCGCGCTTGACTAGCGTTGGCCGAGCGGTTCGAGCTGGACCAGATCGCTCAGCGAATCCGTGCGGCCGGGTTCCAGCAGATCCTTGCCGAACGGCAGACGAAAATGAACCTCGGGCGGAATCGAAGGATCGAACAGGCGCTCGTAACCCGCGCTCACATAAAGTCCCGCTGCCTCGGGTTGCCTGAAGCCTGTGGTCAGATAGACGCGGCGATAGCCCTGCCGCAACGCACGTGCTTCGAGTTCCTGCACGACGCGACGGGCCAGCCCCTGACGACGCTCGCCCGCATGCGTCCAGATACGCTTGAGCTCCGCGGTCGTTGCGTCGTAGCGTTTGAACGCACCGCCGCCGACCGTCTCGCCGTCGCGTACGATCACGATGAACGCGCCTTCGGGCGGCGCGAATAACTCGGCCGGATAACGCACCAGCTCTTCGCTCGCCAACGCGGCACTGTTCGGCCGAAACTCGGCATAGCGTGTCGCGTACTCGACCTGCAGTCCATCCAGCAGGGGCCGCGCAAGCGGATCCGACAACGTGGTATCGATAATGGTGTAGGTCATGGCAGATAGGGGCTATTTCACGGCCCCGCTGATCCTGTCGTTGAATTTCTATGCCGTTCGACCTGAATTTCCGTCGAACCGAAAATACGATAACAGGCAGTCAATCTGCATTGAACCAAACATTTAACGAATCGTTATTCCGCACAATCCGTATATATTATTTATGTGCCGATTCACGTGCGGCAATGCGATTTTCGTCGCTCGCGCAGCGCGTTGTGCTGCAACCATGAGTGGGATGGGCATTCCAGCAGGTCACCTAACTTTGTATCTGTTCAGGACAGCGACGGGTCCATCGGCGCGTTCGCCTGCAAACAGGCCCACAGTCGCTGGGCAACCGGACCTTGTGCCCCGTCGCTGCGTCGAGCGGCCACCACGCCGGGCTCAGTGCCCCAGGCCGGTGGCGGCGATCTGCTGCTCCACGTACTGCGCGAAGAGGGCGTGCAGATGCGTCGTCGGATGCAGGTCGTCGGCGAACATGTAGGTCTGGTCTGCGTTGGCGCTCACGTAGGTGGCCGGCGAGCACAGCAATGACGTGTCATCGGGCGTTTTCGAAGGATCGCAGGCCTGGCCCGTGTTCGATACGGAGAAGCCATTCGCCTGGAAGTTCGCGATGATCCCGTTCAACCACGTATAGGCATCCACCTGGATGACCTTGCTTTGCACGCCGTCGGTCTGCAAGGCGCTGTTCAGCGTACTGTTGAAGAGCTGCGATAGCTGGGTGTAATTCGCGCCGCCATCGGACTGGGAGAGACCGTCCGGCGAGAGTCCGATGTTCGGCAGATTGACCACCACCACATGCGTGGCGCCGTTCTGCACGATCTGCGCCACCAGTTGCGCAAGCGTGGTTGCCGCGGTCTGCACAATGCTCGATCCGGCCGGCGGCGCCCCGGCCCGCAGCACATCGTTCGCGCCGGCCCAGACGAGCACCAGTTGATTCGAGTTAAAGCTGCCGTGTGTGCCCAGATAGCTCGACACCTGCTGATTCATCGGCATTTCGACGTTGCCGATCACGTCGGTCAGGAAGTCGTTCTGGTCCGCGGGCGTCGCGACCGTGGCGCCGCCCTCCGCATAACCGAGGCCGCTCTGCGCGCTGAGCTTATGCGTGAAGTCGATCGTGTACGCGGCGCTTAACGTGCCGCCGTAATACTGTGCGACGTTCTGCGTCCACACCTGGCCGGGGTTGGTCGTGAAGCGCCCGCCGCCCACCGCGCTGGCGAGCGGCGCATAAGTCCCGACGTCGGACAGGCTGTCGCCGAACGAGACCACTTGCAGATTGACGCCGCCTGGCGCCGTGGACGTGCTGCTACCCGAACTGCCGCCGTGGCCGCCACCGCCGCATGCCGAAAACAGTGAAATCGCCACGGAACAAATTGCAACGCGTACCTTGCCATGGATTGCTCGCATTACCACTCCTCGTTGACCAGCCGGGGCGCCGGGGCCGCTACGCGGCCTGAAGCCGCGCGTCGTCCCTCACCAATCCTTACCTCGTAGCAAAAAGCGTGCGCCGACGCGGCTGGGGTACGTGCGAGCCGCAAAAACGCCATGTGGATTTTCTTGGCGCATTTTTAACTAACCAGTTAGAATACTGCCGGAACGAAGCTTCGGGAGCGCTCACGCGCATCCCGTTTCTCTCGCCTCTACGATGATTCCCTGGAGAACGACGTGTTACGGCGCAAGTTTTTGTCGTCAATGATCTTGATGGCTGCAGGCATTGCGGTGGCCAAGGCCCGCGTGATTTTCGGCGGCATGCCGTGGTTCAAGGATCCGGTGGTTCTGCCCGAGCCCGTAGTGCCGGATGGCTGGAAATTCTTCACAGCCGGCGAAGTCGCAGCCGTCGAGGCGATCGCCGACCGGCTGATTCCCTCGGACGAATTGAGCATCGGCGGCAAGGAAGCCGGCTGCGCGCTCTTTATCGACCGTCAATTGAGCAGCGACTACGGCCGCGCGGCCACGCAGTATCGGCTGGGCACCTTCAAGCCGGGCACGCCGAGTCAGGGACCGCAAATCAAGGACACGCCGGCCGAACGCTATCGCGCCGGCCTGAAGTCGCTCGACGACCACTGCAAGCAAACCTTCGGGGGCACAGCCTTCAGTGCACTTGCAGCCGAACAGCAGGACAGCGTGCTGAAACAGCTCGAAGCAGGCGAACTCGCACTCGCCGGCGTCGATGCAAAAGCCTTTTTCAACCTGGTCTTGCAGAACGTGCGCGAAGGTTTCTTCGCCGACCCGATCTACGGCGGCAACAAGGACATGGCCGGCTGGAAGATGCTCGGCTTCCCCGGCGCCCAGTATGACTTCCGTGACGTGATCGGTCGTCAGGGCGAAGACCTGAAGATCATTCCGATCAGCCTCATCAGCCGCAAGAGCTGAGGCGCGCGCTGTTTCCCGTGCAGCCCGACTGCACCCCCACTGCAACAAGCGGAGAATCACATGGCACTCAAACGTGCTAAAGCCGACGCTGTGATCGTCGGGCTCGGCTGGGCTGGCTCGCTGATGGCGAACGAACTGACCCTGGCCGGTCTGAACGTGGTCGCGATCGAACGCGGCGCCTGGCGCGACACCAGCAGCGACTTCCCCACCACGGTCGACACCGACGAACTGCGTTTTGCGACGCGCCGCGCGCTGATGCAGCCGCCTGCCATCGAAACGCTCACCTTCCGCAACACGCCAGACCAGACCGCACTGCCGCTGCGCGACTGGAACACCTACCAGTTCGGTATCGGCGTGGGCGGCGCAGGCACGCACTGGAACGGCATGACGTGGCGTTTCCAGCCGAACGACTTTCAGACCTACTCGAACACGGTCGAACGTTACGGCAAGGGCAAATTCCTCGAAGGCATGCAGGTGCAGGACTGGGGCGTGACCTACGCCGACCTCGAACCGTTCTACGACAGGTTCGAACGCCTGGCCGGCACCTCGGGACGCGCGGGCAACATTCAGGGCAAGATCCAGGAAGGCGGCAATCCGTTCGAAGGGCCGCGCCATCGCGACTATCCGCTGCCGCCGCTCGAGCGCACACGTGTCGCCACCCTGTTCGACAAGGCCGCGCGCGGTCTCGGCTATCACCCGTTTCCGGTGCCGGCGGGCAATACCTCGGGTGCGTATGTGAACCCGCTCGGTATTCACATGGCGCCGTGCACGTACTGCGGCTACTGCGAATTCTTCGGCTGCGGCAACTGGTCGAAGAGCAGCCCGCAGGCCTGCATCATGCCCGCGCTCATGCAGCGCAAGAATTTCAGCGTGATCACCGAGTCCGAAGTGCTGCGCGTGAACCTCGCCGAAGACAAGAAGACGGCCACAGGCGTCACCTTCGTCGATCACGACAACAACGAGTGGGAACAGCCCGCCGACATCGTCGTGATCTCGGCCTATCAGATGGACAACGTACGCCTGATGCTGCTCTCGGGCATCGGCAAGCCTTACGACCGCGATACGGGTGAAGGCGTGGTGGGACGCAACTACGCGTATCAGACCATCTCGGGCGCGTCGATCTTCTTCGAGAACGAGCGCCTCAATCCGTTCATCGGCGCAGGCGCGCTGGCGCAGGCCATCGACGATTTCAACAGCGACAACTTCGATCACAGTGAGCACGATTTCATCGGCGGTGGCGTAGCGCTCGTGCACTCGACCAACGGCCGGCCCATCGGTCTCGCCAATGGCGTGCCGCCCGGCACGCCGCGCTGGGGCAGCGAGTGGAAGAAGGCGTATCAGCACGCTTACCAGAACTACAACTCGATCTACGTGATGGGCAACAGCTATCCACATCGCGACGTGTACCTCGATCTCGATCCCGAGTACAAGGATCGCTTCGGCCGGCCGTTATTGCGCGTGACCTTCGACTGGATCGAAAACGACAAGCGCTCGGCAAAGTTCATGGCCGACAAGTCGGAAGAACTCGGGCACGCCATGGGCGCGAAAACCGTCGTGCGTAGCGAACCGACCGCGAAGCCGTTCTCGCCGATGGACAACCTGTCCTCGCACACCACAGGCGGCGCGATCATCGGCGACGATCCGAAGACGAGCGCGCTCAATCGCTACCTGCAAAGCTGGGACGTGCACAACACCTTCGTGGTGGGTGCGTCCGCGTTCGCCAACAACGGTGGCTACAATCCAACCGGCACCGTCGGCGCCACCACGCTGTGGGCCGCGGAAGCGATCAAGACGCAGTATCTGAAGTCGCCTGGCCCCCTGGTGAGGAGCTAGAAAGTGCGCGTCAAGACACTCATTGGTTCATTCAGCGCGCTGGCACTCGCCGCCGCTTTCCTTGCGTGGAATCATGCAGGCGAGGTGCATGCTCAGGACACGCCCTCCGCGCATAGCGCATTGAACGCGCCTGCTGCGAAGGCCGCGTCGCCCGTTTCCGCAAACGCAGACGGGGACGCCGACTCGGCCGAACGAGGCCTGTATCTGGCCCGCGCCGGCGACTGCATTGCCTGTCACACCGCCGAGGGCGGCAAGCCGTTTGCAGGCGGCCTGCCGCTGCAAACCCCGTTCGGCAAGATCGTCGCGAGCAATATCACGCCCGACAAGGACACCGGCATCGGCACCTGGAGCGACGCCGAGTTCATTCGCGCAGTCAAGGAAGGCCGCGGCAAGCACGGCGAATACCTCTATCCGGCCATGCCCTATACGGCCTACGCCAAGGTCAGCGATCAGGACCTGCGCGACATCAAGGCATATCTGGATACCGTGCCGTCGGTGCACAACAAGGTCGAGGCGAATCAGTTGCCCTTCCCGTTCAACATCCGCATGCTGATGTTCGGCTGGAACCTGCTGTTCTTCGACAAGACGCCCTTCAAAAACAACGATAAGCAGTCCGTGGAATGGAATCGCGGCGCCTACCTGGTGCAAGGGCTCGGACACTGCGCGTCCTGCCATACCGCGAAGAACTTCCTTGGCGGCGATGAGGCGGCATTGCAAGGCGGCTCGCTGCAGGGCTGGTACGCACCGGAAATTACGAGCAATCCGTATACGGGCCTGGGCAACTGGTCGACGGAGGATATCGTCGAGTATCTGCATACAGGCGGCAACGCGCGTAGCGTCGCATCGGGTCCGATGGCGGAAGCGGTGAGCAACTCGCTGCAGCATCTGAGTACGGCGGACCTGCATGCCGTCGGCGTATATTTGAAGAGCTTCCCGGGCTCGGACCGCAAGGCGCCGGCTGCACGCGACGCGAGCGACGCAACGATGACGCTCGGCCACTCGCTCTTCATGGCGAACTGCGCGGCCTGCCATCGCTCGTCGGGTCAAGGTGTAACGGGAATGGTGTCGTCACTGGCGGATAGCGCAGGCGTGCGCGCACCCGATCCCGCCAATATGCTGCGCACAATCCTGATCGGCAGCCGTGGCGCCGTCACGCAAAGCAATCCGACCGGCGCGGCCATGCCGAACTTCAGCTGGAAACTGACCGACGCCGATATCGCAGCCGTCTCCACGTATGTCCGCAATAGCTGGGGCAATGCGGCGGCGCCGATTTCCGCGGACGACGTCAAGAAGGTTCGCGGCAGTCTTGGCGCTCAATCGGCGATTGGGGTGGCGCAAAACCAGTAGGACACCGCAGCATGCAAAGGAACGGCTCCGGGCGCGGTTTATGCCACCGCGTGCGCAGCCGCTCCGTGCGCCGCGTGCCGGTTGGCCGGCCGCTTGAGTCCAAGATTCTCGCGCAACGTACGGCCCTCGTATTCGCTGCGGAATAGCCCACGCCGCCGCA
Source organism: Paraburkholderia phenazinium (assembly GCF_900142845.1). NCBI lineage: Bacteria > Pseudomonadati > Pseudomonadota > Betaproteobacteria > Burkholderiales > Burkholderiaceae > Paraburkholderia > Paraburkholderia phenazinium. The sequence goes on along the minus strand of NZ_FSRU01000001.1, from coordinate 2,021,224 downwards.
ACTCGGGAATGACGAGCTCGATGAAATCGTCGAGCCCCGCCGGCAACAACGGCGGCATGACATTGAAACCGTCCGCGCCGCCGTTGACGAACCAGGCTTCGAGCTCGTCGACGATCTGCGCGGGCGTGCCCACCAGTTGCCAGTGCCCGCGTGCGCCCGCTACTCGCAGGTAGAGCTGGCGAATCGTCAGGTTCTCGCGCCGTGCCAACTCCAGTGTCAGCACCTGACGGCTCTTGCTCGCATTCGTCTCGGGCAATTCGGGGATCGGACCATCAAGCGGATAGCCGGACAGATCGAAGCCGCCGGTCAGTCCCGAGACGAGCGCCAGGCCCACCTTGGGGTCGACCAGCGCCTGCAACTGTTCGAACTTCTCCTTCGCTTCGCTTTCGCTGCGGCCCACGATCGGAAAGACGCCCGGCATGATCTTCAGGTCGTCGGGATGCCGTCCATAGCGCGCGAGGCGTCCTTTGACGTCCGCATAGAAAGCGACGGCGTCGTCCAGTGTCTGCTGCGCGGTAAAGATCACCTCCGCCGTACGCGTCGCGAGTTCCTTGCCCGCTTCCGACGAACCCGCCTGCACCACCACCGGGTGACCTTGCGGCGCACGGGCCACGTTAAGCGGTCCCCGCACCTGGAAGAAACGGCCCTTATGGTTGAGTACGTGCCGCCGGGCCGGATCGAAGAAGCGCCCTTGTGCCTTGTCGCGCAGAAAAGCGTCGTCCTCCCAACTGTCCCACAGGCCTCCCACGACCTCGGCGAATTCGATGGCGCGCTCGTAGCGCTCCGCATGATCGAAGTGCGAGTCGCGGTTGAAGTTCTTCGCCTCATGCTCGTTCGAAGACGTCACCAGATTCCATCCGGCGCGCCCGCCGCTAATGTGATCGAGCGACGCGAACTTGCGGGCGATATGGTACGGCTCGTTGAAACTGGTCGACGCCGTGGCCACCAGACCCACGTGGTCCGTGACGGCTGCCAGCGCCGACAGCAAGGTAATGGGTTCGAATTGCGCCACGTAGCTGTGCGCCGTGCGGCTGAGAAAGTCCACGTTGTCGCCCCGCGTGCCGGCGCCGTCGGCGAGAAACAGCAGATCGAACTTCGCGGCCTCCGCAGCCTGGGCAAGCCTGACGTAATGTCTGAAGTTGACGCCGGCATCGGCCTGCGCCTCGGGATGGCGCCATGCGGCAATGTGATGCCCGGCAGGGTAGAGAAAGGCGCCGAGGCGCAAATGGCCAGTGCGTTTGGTCATGGTGATGGACGGTGGAAATGAAGTTTCAGCGTGAACGCCTAGGCACTCTTCTGCCACACACGGGCGTTATCGGGCCGCGCGAGACCGAGGTGTTCGCGCAGCGTGCGGCCTTCGTATTCGGTGCGGAAAATGCCGCGCTGCTGCAGCAGCGGCACCACGCCGTCGGCGAAGTCCTGCAGGCCACCCGGCAGCACATCGGGCATCAGATTGAAACCATCGGCCGCGCCCGCCTTGAACCAGTGTTCGATGTCGTCGGCAATCTGCTCAGGTGTCCCGACGATCACGCGATGTCCCCCACCGCCCGCAAGCGAGCGGATCAACTCGCGCACCGTAAAGCCGTGCCGCCGCGCCTGCGCGATCGTTGCGTGAAAGAACGTATGGTTGCCGTTGCCGCCACCGGGCAAGGTGAGATTGTCGGGCAGTTTCTCGTCGAGCTTGAGCCTGTCTGCCGGAATACCCAGCGTACCGGCGAGGCGCGTCAAGCTATAGCTCCAGGGAATCAGGTCGACCAGTTCGTCGCGCCGCCGCAAGGCTTCGCTTTCCGTGGCGCCGATGATCGTCGTCAGGCCCGCCAGCACCTTGACGGCGTTGCGTCCGTAAGCGGCGGCACGGGCCTTCAGTTCGCGTCCATAGGCAAGCGATTCGTCGAACGACTGCGAGGCGGAGAACACCGCTTCCGCATGGCGTGCCGCCAGATCGCGGCCATCCGGCGACGCACCCGCCTGCACCAGCACCGGATGTCCCTGTGGCGAGCGCGGCAGATTCAGCGGCCCCTGTACGTCGAAATACTTGCCGTGATGCGCGATGGGATGGATCTTGTCGGCGTCGACGAAATGCCCGTTGATCTTGTCGCCAATGAACGCGTCGTCTTCCCAGCTATCCCACAGCGCTTTCACCACTTCGGTAAACTCTGCCGCCCGTGCGTAGCGCTCGGTGTGGTCCGGCACCGCCTCGCGGCCGAAATTGCGCGCCGAGCCGAGATCGGCGGTCGTGACGACGTTCCAGCCGGCACGCCCTGCGCTGACGTGATCGAGCGTCGCGAAACGGCGCGCGATGTTGTACGGCTCGTTGTAACTGGTCGAAGCGGTCCCGATCACGCCAATGTGCGACGTCGCCGCGGCAATGCTCGCCAGCAGGACGGTCGGTTCGAGCGCCGTGATCGGCCGGAAGCCGATCTGGTCGGCAATCGACGCGTTATCGGCGAGGAACACGGCATCGAATTTGGCCGCCTCGGCAATCTGCGCGACGCGCACGTAATGGGCCACGTCGATGAACGCATGCGGGTCGGCCTCTGCGACGCGCCATGCCGAGGGAACAAAGCCCGAGTGCAGGATATTGATGTTCAGATGCAACTGGCGCGGCGGCTGCGGGCCTGCAGCGTGGCTCATGTGAAAGTCTCCGTGGCGGGATCAGCTTTGCCCGCTTCGCGCGGATGAGCGCGAACCAAAGCGGGAGCGGGCAGCGTGGCCGTCGAACACCGGCCTGACCGTAATCGCAGACCGATAACTTTGCCAGGCAGCGTCAATGAACTTTCGGAAAGCCGTGGCGCTCAGCAAGCAACGCGAGAATGCGCTGGGTGTCGGTGACAAAGCGTGTTTCGCCTAGCGTCTGCACATCGTCGGGCACCGCTCCCTCGTCGCCGAGGATCAGCACGGGCAAGCCCTGGTGATCCGCGTCGAGCGCCTGGATCGCCACCTCGCGCGGCCGTGCAAACGGCAAGCGCTGGATATCGAGGCTCGCGGTCTTCGCGGGGTCGCTGGCGAGCAGTCCTTCGATCGGCGCGCCGTGCGGGCAAATGAAGCGCTCGCCGGGGTACTTTGGATCGGTAAAGCCCGGTTCAAGGAGTAAGAGGAGGTCTCGGCTCATGATGTGCGGCAGTCCAGAAGGGGATCAGTCGAACGATTCTCAGCCCTTGCATGGCATTGCGCCACGAATAAATCCGCACAACGATATGCGCTCCGCAACTTAGCGCGATACGACGGATGCCCTGGCGTCGGGCATCCATCCTCCCCTTCGCAAGGCATAAGCTTCCAACAAAAAATTCGTTGCATCGCACCGACGAAACTCTAATGTAATGGGTCCGCCCTGCTTCGCCGCACCCGAGTCCCATGTCACCCCACGCCGAAACGATTGCCGACTGGCTGCTATCCGGTCTCGAACTGAAAAGTACGATCTTTCACGTCGGTCAATATTGCGGCGCCTGGCAAGCATCGACGGCGGGACGCCATCGCGCCAGCTTCCATCTCGCGCTGCACGGCGAATGCTGGCTGCACCTGCCCGCCAATGCGGAGCGCGCGGCGCAAAGCCTGCGCCTCGCGCCCGGCGACGCCGTGTTCCTGCTGCACGACATGCCGCATTGCCTGTCGCCGGATCCGCGCCCGCCGGCAAGCGGCCATGAAAGCGAACGGATCGGCACGATGTCGCCGCTGACCTCGCCTGCGGATGCGCTCGCGCCCGCCGACGGCAGCGTGGGGATCGCCTGCGGCTTCTTCGAGTTCAACTCGGGACTCGACGATATGCTGCTCAGCCTGTTGCCCGATCACATCGTGGCGCGGCGCGACAATCCCTCACTCGATGGCGCACGGGCGATCTTCGATCTGATTCGCGCCGAAGCGCTGCGCGACGTGCAGACCCCGTCTCCGCTGATCGCCCGTCTGACCGACCTGCTGTTCGTCTACGTGCTGCGTGCGGTGGCCGGACGCGACGAGATTGCGCCGTGCTTCTGGTCCTTGATGCGCCGCCCGGAATTTGCCCCGCTCGTCGCGGCGATTATCGAGGCGCCCGCCGAACGCTGGACCACCGATACGATGGCGAGCTTCGTCCACATGTCGCGGGCGCGCTTTTGCAAGCAGTTCGTCGATATCTCCGGCCAGCCGCCCGCCCAGTTCGTCACGCTGGTCCGTATGAAAATGGCCGCGGCCATGCTGCGCGGCGGCTCGAGCATGCCGGATGCGGCCGAACGGGTCGGCTATCAGTCGGAGTCGGCGTTCGCGCAGGCGTTCAAGCGCGTCACCGGCGTACAGCCTGGCGCGTATCGCCGCCGCGCCGTGAAATCCCCTGAAAAGCAGGCTCCAGCCGCCATAAATAGGCCGGTCGCCGCACTGCATTGAGCGAAGCGCGGCGAGTTGCACCACCGCGCCGCTCGAAGCTGGACAAACTCGCAGGATTCGCAGACAGGCGCGCATTGTTCCGTCACGCTTGCCGGACTCACAATGAGGCCTTATCTGTGAGGAACTCCCATGAGCCGTCTCCGTTTGCACACCCCCGAGAGCGCCCCTGAGGCGAGCCGCCCCTATCTGCAACGCGCGCAAGCTGCCAATGGCTTCCTGCCGAATCTGGTCGCGTCGCTCGCCAACGCACCCACTGCGCTCGAAACCTATCTGACGGTGGCGGAAATCAACGGACGCAGCGGCCTTTCACTGGCCGAGCGCGAAACGGTGCAGATCACCGCTGCCGCTATCCATGGCTGCGGTTTCTGTGTGGCGGGGCATACGGCCGTTGCATTGAAGAAGGCGCAACTTGAACCGCAGCTTGTCGAATCCATTCGGGCCCAGACGCCGTTGTCCGACCCGCGCCTCGACGCGGTGGCCGTGTTCACGCGGGCGGTGATCGCCACCCGTGGCGCTGTTTCCGACGAAACGCTTGCGGCGTTCCATGCAGCCGGCTTTAGCGATGCCAATGCGCTGGAAGTGATCCTCGGCGTGAGTCTCGCCACGCTGTGCAACTTCGCCAACAATCTGGCGCAAAACGAGCTGAACCCGGAGCTCGCCGCCTATCGTTGGGCGCCGCAGGAACAACTCGCATGAAGGCGCCGACGCCGTCGTTGCGGCAACGCGCGCCGGAACTCGCGGCATGGCTCGATGAGCACGCCGAAGCGATCGATGCCCACCAGGACTTCGCCGCCCAGATCCTGCCTCAGCTCGCTCGCGCGCACCTGTTCCGGATCGGCGTGCCGGCCAGCCTGGGCGGCGACGACGGCAGCACCGTCGAAGCGATTGAAGCCATTGCGAGCGTGGCGGCGCATTCGCTCGCGAGCGCCTTCGTGTTCTGGGGACAGCGGACCTTCATCGAATATCTGCTCCATAGTCCTAACGAAGCGTTGCGCAAGCGCTGGCTGCCCTCGCTCCTGAGCGGCGAACTCGCCGGTGCGACAGGTCTTTCGAACGCGATGAAGTACCTGTCGAGTCTGGAGCCGCTGCAGATGAACGCGACGCCGCTGAACGGCGACGGGGCCGCCCGGCGATGGACCTTGAACGGCAGCCTGCCGTGGATTACGAACCTGCGCCGCGAAGGGTTTCTGGCTGCGGCCGCCTTCGATCATAGCGACGGTGCACCGCCGTCGATCTTTGCTTTGCCGCACGACACACCCGGCCTCGTGCGCAGCGACGACCTCGACCTGATCGCGCTGCGTTCGAGCAATACGGCGGCGTTGCGGCTCGACGGCGCGGTACTGGACTCGGCCTGGCAGATCACCGACGACGCGCGCGGATTTCTCGTGCGCGTGCGCCCCGCTTTTCTGGGGCTGCAATGCGGCATGTCAATCGGCCTCGCGCGCCGTGCCCTCGCCGCCATTGACGCAAGCAGCGCGGCCGCCCGCGCGGCGGTCGAAGACGAGGCCCCGGAACTGGCGAGCGAACTCGCTGTGCTGTCAAAGCGCCTGTTCGACGGTGTCGAGCACGGCACGTTCCTCGCTGCGCCGGCCGCGCTGTTCGAAGTGCGTATCGCACTCGCCGCGCTCGTGGATGCCGCCGTCCGGCTCGAAGTGCAGACAACCGGTGGACGCGGTTACTTGCGCGGTCAGAGCGGCTGCGCCCGGCGCACACGCGAAGCGGCGTTCGTACCGATTGTCACGCCCAGCATCGTGCAACTGAAAAACCAGTTGGCCCAGCATCGACAGACGAAAGCGGCATGAGTCACGCAACCGGTACGCCCGCATCGCGCGTCGAGCTACGCGAAATTGGCCTCAGCTACGCGGACCGGCATGTGCTGCACGCCGTCGACCTGAGCGTGCGGCCCGGAGAACTGGTGTCGATACTGGGGCCGAGCGGCTCCGGCAAATCCACGCTGTTGCGCATCATTGCAGGTCTGCAAAAGCCCACCAGCGGCCGAGTTCTGGTTGATGGCGAAGCGGTTGGCGGCCCCCGTCCCGATGTGGCGCTCGCCTTTCAGGATCCTTGCCTGCTGCCCTGGCTGTCTGTGGATCGGAACGTCGCGTTCGGTCTCGGCTTTGCCCGTCAGCCGCACCTGACGCGCGCCGCCCGCCGCGAACGCGTCAACGCGGCGCTCGCCGAGGTGGGCCTCGAGCATGCCCGTCACTATGCGCCGCGACAACTGTCCGGCGGCATGGCGCAGCGCGTCGCGCTGGCCCGCTGCCTCGCCCGCCAACCGCGCACGTTGCTGCTCGACGAACCCTTCGGTGCGCTCGACGAACTCACCCGTGCCGATATGCAACGCCTGCTGCTGCAAGTGGTGCGCGACACGGGGGCGGCTACCGTTCTGGTCACGCACGATATCGACGAGGCCTTGCTGGTGTCCGACCGGATTGTGGTCCTCGGCAGTCGCGGCACGCTGATCCTGCATCTCGCGGTCGACGTTGCCGCGCCGCGCGAAGCCCATGTGCCGGCGCTCGGCGCGTTGCGCATCCAGATTCTTCAGGCGCTGCACGACTCGATGTCGACAGCGCCGAACGCCTCGCCAATTTCCCCCGTCTCCAACACGCAGCCCTTCGCTCACGCATAAAGGCCAAACAGCATGTGCCAGCTTCCGATGTCTCGCCGCGAGTGGCTCAAACTCGCCTCGATGTTCACCGTTGCAGGAGCGGCGCCGCTATTGGGCGCACTCAACGCACGCGCTGCCACCGATCCCAACGCGCCGGTCCGCATCGGCTACCTGCCGATCACCGACGCGACCCCGTTGCTCGTTGCGCACAACAACGGTTATTTCGAAGCAGCCGGCCTTGCCGTGGAAGCGCCTACGTTACTGCGCAGCTGGGCGCAACTGGTGGAAGCGTTTCTGTCCGGTCAGGTCAACGTCGTGCATCTGCTCTCGCCCATGACGATCTGGGCCCGCTACGGCAGCCAGGCGCCGGCCAAGGTCGTTGCGTGGAACCATGTGAACGGGTCGGCGCTGACCGTGTCGCCTGAGATCGACAAGATTGGCGACCTCGGCGGCAAGACCGTGGCCGTACCGTTCTGGTATTCGATTCACAACGTCGTGGTGCAGGACATGTTGCGCGCACAAGGACTCGTGCCCGTGCTGAAAAAGGACGGCGATCTCAAGCCGAACGAAGTCAGGCTCACCGTGATGTCGCCATCGGACATGCCGCCCGCGCTGGCATCGAAACAGATCGCCGGCTTTATCGTGGCCGAGCCGTTCAATGCCGCGGCCGAAGGTCTCAAGATCGGCAAGGTGCTGCGCTTTACCGGCGACGTCTGGAAGAATCACGCCTGCTGCGTCGTCTTCATGCACGAGCGCGATTTGACTGAGCGGGCCGCCTGGTCGCAGAAGGTGGTCGATGCCGTAGTCAAGGCGCAGTTGTGGACGCGCGCGCATCCGCAGGAAGCGGCGCAGTTGCTGTCCAAGTCCGGCAAGAACCATTACACGCCTCATTCGGCAGAAGTACTTGGCACCGTGCTGGCGCCGTCTGCTGCGGATCAGGGCCGCTATCTGGCCGACCGCGCCATCGTCCACGCCGACTGGCACGCGAAGCGCATCGACTTCCAGCCCTACCCATATCCCGACTACACCGAGGAACTGGTGAAGCGCCTGAAAGCGACCCAGCTCGAAGGCAACGGCCAGTTTCTGGGCAAGCTGGATCCGGCGTTTGTGGCGCGCGATCTGGTCGACGACCGCTTTGTCCGTAACAGCATTGCGGCCGTCGGCGGCATGAGCGCGTTCGGTCTGCCGGAGGGCTTTGAGCGCACGGAGACGATCGTTGTCTAACGCGCCGCTGGAGACCGTGTCCGCCCCTGTCCGTATGGGCACTGTGCGCGCCGCGCGGCCCGCGTCGCGTGCGCATGGCTGGGTGCGGCGCGCGCTGTCCGGAATGGCGGGCCTCGTGGGCGTCGTCGTGATCTGGTGGCTCGCCATTACGCTGCTCGCCGACCCCAACGGTCTGGCCGCGCAGTTTTCCCCCACTCGAGCGCTGGCGACACTGCCGCCATTGGTCGTCGACGATCGCCTGTTGGTCCATATCGTCACCAGTTTGCGACGAATCGCCGTTGGCCTCGTCTGGGCGCTGCTGGTCGGTGTTCCTTTAGGATTCCTGCTGGGGCGGGTGCGCGCGCTCGACACGGCACTGTCGCCCACCCTGCAGTTTCTGCGCATGATCTCGCCGCTGTCGTGGATGCCGATAGCGGTGATGTCGCTCGGTGTCGGCGATCGTGCGGTGTATTTCCTGCTGGCGTTCGCCGCCGTATGGCCGCTCGTGATGAGCACAGCGGCCGGCGTCGCGCAGATCGACCGGCGCTGGGTGCAACTCGGCGAGAGCCTCGCAGCGACACGCGGCGAAATGCTCTGGCATGTCTACGTGCCGGGCATTGCCGCGCATGTGCTGACCGGTGTGCGACTCGCCATCGGCATTGTGTGGATCGTGCTGGTGCCGGCGGAAATGCTCGGCGTCAGTTCCGGGCTCGGCTATCTGATTCTCGATACCCGTGACCGGCTCGCCTATTCCGAGTTGACCGCGGTGATTCTCGTGATCGGCGCGCTGGGCTTTTTGCTGGACTCCATGGCACGTCTGCTTTATCGGCGCTTTGGCGCGGCGGCCCAATTGCAGGCGTCCGACGAAAGGTAAGCGCCCATCGCTGCCAGCGGCGGAAGTTTCGCCCCTCCGCCGGCATCATTGACCGTCACGTCACATCTGCCCGATCGCCCTGCCACAGACGGTTCGCATACAGTGCCGCGTCGAAATCCGCCGGCACGTCGCCGTTCATCCGCGTGACGTGAGCATCGAGATCCGCCAGAAAGAGGTCGCGGCTGATGCGCTGCACGACCGCCGGAATATCGCGTCGCATGCTCGGAACGTCGCCGACCGGTAAGCCGAAACTGACAAAACCCGCCGGGTTGTAGACGTGGATATCGCGCAGGTAAGGTGCGTCGCCGGCGCTTTTCTCCAGATATTCGAGCGCGGCGCCCAGATAGGGATGCGCCCCGAGATAGTCGTCGGTCTCATCCACGGGCGGCACATATTGGTCTCGCCACAAGCTGATATGCGAGGCAAAATCGGCTAGCTCCGGCCGCGCCGCGGGATCGATGAAGTAACCGGTCCCGGCAATGGCAAAGTCGAAGGTGAGCCGTTCCCCTGCCACGCTTGCCTCAATCGCGCCGTTAGCAATGCGCGCCTCGCTCCACTGCGCGCCGAGATGCAGATGGAAATTGGCGAAGCTCGTGGCACGCTCGACGGCATCGACCGGCGGCGTCGAACCGGAACGCCGGAAGCGCCGTGCCTGCGCCCAACGGATCGCATCGGGCAACTGAAAATAGTTGTCGTAAGCGCCGGGATAAGCACGGGTTCGCGTGATGGGCACAGACGGCAGCGTGGCGCGCCGCACGAACAGATGCACTTCGCCTGCGCCGGCCTCGAGCGCGGTTGCGGCAGCGTCGAACGCGGACGCCGCGCCGCCGAGTACCGCTACGGACTTCCCACGCAGCGCGGCGAAATCGATCTCGCTGGACGTATGCGCATGAAACGCCGCCGGCAAGTGCTTCAACACGGCGGGCACGTACGCGCCGCCATTGCCGGCGACGCCGTTGGCCAGAATCACCTTGCGGGCGGTTTCGACGACCTGCCGAACCTTCTTGCCGTCGCTCACCTCCAGGTGCACGCGAAACAGTCCATCCACAGGCTCGATGCGCGTGAGACGTGTGCCGTAACGGATAGCGATGTCGAGAAAGTGCCGGAACCACGCCAGATATTCGGCCCAGCGCGTGCGCGGAATCCGGTCGATGGTTGCGTAGGACTCACTGCCGAAACGCGCCTCGTACCATGCCTGAAAACTCAATCCCGGCAAACCGGTCTCGGGGCCAACCAAAGACTTCGGAGTACGCAGCTTGTTCATGCGCGCCCGCGTGAGCCACACGCCGGCTTTCGATTCGTCCTGCGCCGCGTCGATCACGCTGACACGTCCGATTCCCGCGCGCCGCAGCGCGAACGCAAATGCCGCGCCCGTCTGGCCAGCGCCGACAATCAGGACATTGTGATCGACACCCTCGCGATCCGGCACCCAGTTATCAGGCGCCGGACCCAGCAGCTTCAGCGTGTTGAGGGCGTCGTGATCGGGGTTCACTGCTTGCGTCATGTCTGAATTCCGCTTTCCATTGATAAGGAATGGCGAGCACTTTATCGTGCCGCTTTCTGAGGCTTAGGCCACAAACACGTCGGCGAGATTGCCGTCCAGACCATCCGCCGTGACGGTATGGTTGTGCACGCGCCGGTTATAGATCGTCACCTGCTTGAGCGTCACCAGATCGACGATCGGCAGGTCTTGCCCGACCACCTGCTGGAACTGCCTGAAATACGCCACGCGGGTGCGCGGGTCGTTCTCCACGGCAGCGGCTTCGAGCAAGCGATCGACTTCCGGATTGCTGTAGTGCGTCGCGTTCGAGAACGGCACGCCTTTCCTGAAGTTCTTCGACCAATACAGGCGCTGTACGCCGACAGTGGGATCGAAGGTATTGCCGAGGAAGTTCGCGTCCAGATCGAAATCGCGGTCGGTGTAGATACGCTTGACGTAGGCCCCGAAGTCCTGCGAACGCACCGTCGCCTCGATGCCCACGCCGCGCAGCGTCTGCCGCAGATAGTCGGCCAGCCGCGCGAAGGTCGGATCGTACGGGTTGTAGTCGACGTTCAGCGCGAAGCGATAACCGTTCGACTGGCGCGGCAGGCCGGCCTCGTCGAGCAGTTGGTTCGCCTTGGCGGGATCGTGCGGCCAGGTGGGCGCATGCGGATCGTAGAACTGCGTCAGCAATGGACTGATCGGCGAAGGCGCGACAATTCCATAGCCGTACCAGACGGCCCGCAGGATCGCCTCGCGGTCGATCGTATGGGCGATCGCCTGACGCACCTTCGGGTTGGCGAGATAGCGGTTGTCGAGGTTGAACTGCAACTGGGTCTGGGCAGCATCGTAACTATAGCCGCGCGATTCCAGCGCCAGATGCGGCAGCGCCTGCAACCGCTGGATGTCGAGCAACGGCACCGGGTTTTCGCCGGCCAGGTCGAGTTCGCCGGTTTCCAGCGCCACGGCACGGGCCGCCGGATCGCCGATAAAGCGCAGGACCAGTTCGTCGATATAGGGCTTGGGGGCATCCCAGTAGTCGGGGTTACGCACGAGCACGACGTGGCTGCCGCGCTCCCAGCTCTTGAAGCGGAACGGCCCGGTGCCGATCGGCGCGATGTTATGCGGGTTGTTGAGCGGATCGCCGCTGTCGTAGAGATGCGCCGGGACGATCGGCGACTCGGACGCTGCGAGCGCGTAGATCAGATACGGCGCAGGCCTGGATAATTGCAGCAGCGCGGTGTGCGGATCGGGCGTGCGAACTTCGACGACGTTGGCGAACGTAGAACGGCCGCGCGAATGGTATTGCTTGAGCAGACCAATCGACGTCGCAACGTCCTTCGAGGTGAACGGCTGGCCATCGTGCCAGCGCACCCCTTGGCGCAGTTTGAAGGTGTACTGCAAGCCGTCGGCGCTGATCGTCCAGGCGGTGGCCAGTTGCGGCTGCGGCCGCACGTTAAAGTCGTAGCTCAGTAGCCCCTCGGTTACCTTGGGACTCGCCTTTTGCTCCGCGCCGGCCGTGGTCGCGAAGTTGATCAGCACGTTCGGTTCGGGATTCACCAGCAAGGTCAAGCGGCCGCCGCGGCGCGGTGCGATGGCCGTTGTTTCTGCAGCGGCGTGGGCGAGCGAGGCGAACGGCCCGAACGCCACGCCTGCGGCGCTGCCGGCGAGGCCGAGCAACGCCGCGCGACGGCCGGAATGAAACGGGTGGCGATGCGGCATGCTGGCTCCTTACGAAGGAGAGCGCGAACCAACGTGGCGCGCTCTACGATATCTGCCGGACGCTGCACGATAGCAAGCGTTGCACGCTCATTTGAACGATTAAATTCAGGATTGCATATGTAATTGGTCGGGTGAGATACGTGCCTTCCTGAGCCGGTGCGTATCCGCCAATTTCGACGCTATAGCAGCGCGGTGCCACGTAGGAATGCGGCTCAATTGAATAGCAGAATTCCTTCTTTGGAGTTGATGGTTATTGCGTGCTTAACTATTAAGCTCTCCCGTCATTTCGCCGCGCCGCACTCCGGTTATGCCGCGAGCCGCTATGGATACCTACTGTGACCCATTCGACGCCCGTTGAGCAAACGCTTGATCCTTCGATAACTGTCCCGGTTTCCACAGACGCTTCGCCTGCGCGTTTTGTCCCGGTGCCCTCGCCTGCCGGCTTCGCCGACAGTCCCGTGTCGCGCGTACTCGCGCAACCGCTGATGCTGGGCCTGTTTCTGCCGATCCAGGCGGGCGGCTGGAGCGCCTCCACCTTGCCGCGCAGCACGGACTGGTCGTTCGACTACAACGCCGCGCTGGTGCAACGGGCCGAGCACTTCGGCTTCGATCTGGTGTTTGCGCTGTCGCAATGGCTGCCCAAAGGCGGCTATGGCGGCGTATTCAATGGAGAAGCACTGGATTCGTTCATGTCGCTGGCGGCGATGACCGCGCTCACGAAACGGATCATTCTGGTGGCGACCAGTCACGTCCTCTATGGTCCATGGCATCCGCTTCATTTTGCGAAATTCACCGCTACGCTCGATCACATCTCGCAGGGACGGTGGGGGATCAATGTCGTGACCGGCCATCGCGCGGTCGAACATGAGATGTTCGGCTGGCAACGCATCGAACACGACAAACGCTATGAACTGGCCGCCGAGTTTCTCGACGCCGTTCAGCAACTATGGGCACAGCCCGACAACTTTACGTTTGCGCCGGCGTTGTCGAACTGGAGTCTGAACGGCGCCTTCGTGACGCCCAAGCCGCGCTTTGGACGCCCGTTGCTTGTCAACGCAACGGGTTCGGACGCGGGCATCGATTTCGCCGCGCGTTACTCGGACATTGTCTTCATCACCAGCCCGAACGGCTCCGAGATCGAAGCGGCGCTACAGGCGTTGCCTGCCCACACGGCGCGCGTGAAGGCCGAGGCTGCCGCCAAAGGACGCGCGATCCGCACGCTCATCAACCCCATGGTGATCTGCCGCGAAACCGCCGCCGAGGCGCATGCCTATCACGACGCCATCGTCGCACACGGCGATGAAGGCAGCTTCCACCGCTTCGACAGCGACGCTCATGCCTGGCGCGGTGGCAGCGCCCAACGCACCCAGGCGGCGGCTCGCGCCGTGGGCGGCAACATTACCATCGTGGGCTCGCCGGAACAGATTGCCGAATACATCGTCCGCCTGCACCAGGCAGGCGTCGACGGGGTTCAGCTCAGTTTCTTCGACTTTCAGCCGGACCTGGAATTCTTTGGCCAACGGGTTCTGCCGTTGCTGCGCGAGGCAGGCCTGCGGCATTAATACCGGACGGTATGGATGCGAGTTTTGCGGATGTGTGGCTGCACCACTAAGCATTCCCAAGGGTTTCGCATCGGCCCTCGGGTCTCAAACCTGACCGATACCGCCATCGGCCATCAGGTCCGCACCCGTCACGTACGAACTCTGGTCTGACGCGAGGAAAAGCGCCGCGCTGGCGATCTCCTCGGCCTGCGCGAGCCGACCAAGCGGGACCATGCTCTGGTACATGTTCACCAGATCCTCGCGGGTCGCCGACTGCGAGTCGAGAATCGGCGTGTCGGTAACTCCGGGGCTCAGCATGTTGACGCGAATGCCGCGATCCTTGAACTCCGCGGCCCAGGTGCGGGCATAGGAACGCAACGCCGCCTTGGTCGCCGCGTAGGCGGTGTGGCCAGGAATACCCATGACATGCATGGCCGACGACACCAGCACGATCGAACCGCTCCCTGTCATCAGCGGCAGCAACTTCTGCACGAGAAAGACGGGGCCGCGAGCCATGAGGTTGAACGCCTTGTCGAAATGCTCGGGCGTGAGGGTGTCGATGGAAGCCTGCTCCGTAAAGCCCGCGTTCGACACGACGATGTCGACAGCGCCCTTTTCTTCCCTCACCACCGCAGCGACACGGTCGAGGTCATCCAGGTTCGCGGCGTCAGCCTGAATCGCTGTGACGTTGCGTCCGATCAGTCCGGCGGCCTCATCAAGCTGCGCTTTCCGGCGGCCGAAGATAAACACGTGAGCACCTTCAGCGACGAAGCGCTGGGCGACCGCCAAACCGATACCGCTTGTTGCGCCGCTAATGACGGCAATCTTGCCTGCGAGAGTGGACATTGTGACCTGCTGCCTGTTCGTGAATGACAGGTTCATGGTAATTGCGGTCGCCGGCGCTGATAATCCGCGAATTGCCCATAAGATCTATGCTAGAAAAGAATGGATCAAACAGCCGCCCCTCGTGAGGATTGCAATGGACCGGTTTCATGAATTGAATGCCTTCATCGCCGTCGTTGAAGCGGGTGGTTTTTCCGCCGCGGCGCGTCGAACCGGCGACACACAGTCCGCCGTCAGCAAGGCCGTTGGTGCACTGGAAAGGCGCCTCGGCGTGATGCTCTTCAACCGCAGCACGCGCAGCGTGACGCTGACCGACCAGGGCCAGCGGTACTATGACCGGACGAAGCCGCTGGTTGAGGAGATGGACGATGCCGACAGCGAGCTGACCAGCAGCACGCAGAATGCCTCCGGTCTGATCAGGATCGCCGTCGCCTCGACTTTCGGGCGCCTGCACATTCTTCCGCTCATACCCGAGCTGTTGTCGCTCAATCCCGGTCTTCAGGTGGACCTTGTTCTTTCTGACTTCGTGCGGGATATGGTCGACGACCGGATCGATCTGGCGATCCGCGTGGGCCCTGTCGACGAACCTGACGCGATCGTCAGGCGCGTGGCCAGCACGCCTCTCGTATGCGTCGGATCGCGCCGCTACTTCGAGCAATACGGCATACCGAAGACGCCCGCCGAGCTCGTCGATCACAATTGCCTCTTATATGGCGGCCTGGTGGAGTCGGTGAACTGGCCGTTCGTCGGGCCGGACGGTCCATTCAGCGTGTCCGTGCACGGCAATCTCTCGTCCAACAGTGTCGAAACAATCCGCGCGGGTGTGCTGGCCGGGGTTGGCATCGGCCTGTTTGCCAAGGTCTCTCTTGCCGATGAACTCCAGCATCCGGACGTGATCACGGTCCTCGACGAATTCATCAGCGAGGTGAGAGACGTCAGCCTCATCTGGCCTAAACGTCGCTTTGTACCGGCCCGCGTGCGCTGCGCGACCGAGTTTTTTGCCAAGGCGCTGCCACAGCGGGTTTAGGAGCACGGAATCCATTTGCCGCAAGGGCCGGCGCAACCCATCGTGGTCGCTTCAGCGCGGGCCGGGTCGCCGTGCACGTGATCTCCGGCGGTGACGATACCGAACAACAGCGCCATGGCGACTACCTGAGCCAGACCGTCCAGCATCCCGCCCATGCATGACATTTAGCGGCGCGCGGACTCAGAACACCGCGTCCGCCTCCGCAAGCGCGGTAGCCGCCACCCCGCTCCCACGCACCGCAGACACGAGCAAGCGCGTATACGGATGAACCGGACTGCCAAACACCTGCTCCGGTTCGCCCTGCTCGATCAGTCGTCCTTCCTTGAACACCAGCACCCGGTCGCTGATGTGCTGAACCACATCCAGATCGTGCGAGATAAAGAGCAGCGCAGTGCCGAGCTTGGCCTGCAATTCGCCGAGCAGGTCGAGCACTTGCGCCTGGACATACACGTCGAGTGCCGACACCGGTTCGTCGCACACGATCAGTGCCGGTTCCGGCGCGAGCGCCCGGGCAATCGCGATCCGCTGACGCTGCCCACCCGATAGCGACGGTGGACGCCGGTCCAGAAACGCCGCCGAAAGGCCGACCTGCTCGAGCAACGCCACGGCGCGTGCTGTCGTCTGCGGCTTCGACAAGCCCTGCGCGAACAGGCTCTCTTCAAGCAGGCGCCGTACGGTGTAGCGTGGATCGAATGCGCTGAGCGGATCCTGCGGGATGTATTGCAAGCGGGTTCGCAGTGCCGTGCGATCGCGCTCGCGTATCGCGTGGCCGTTCCACTTCGCGCCAAGCAGGCGCACTTCACCCGCATCGGGTTCCAGCAGACCCAGCACGATGCTCGCGCACGTACTCTTGCCGGAACCGGACTCGCCGACGATCCCGACCACCTCGCCTGCACCGACCGTGAACGATACGTCTTCGAGCGCGGTAAAACGTTCTTTGGAATCCGCACCGGGGCGGCGATAACGCTTGCCGATGCCCTGCACCTCCAGCACCGTTCGGCTCGTGTCGCGATGACGAACAGGCAGCGGCTCACGCAGGATAGAGACCGCGCCGGCGGTCGTCGTCGCGGCCTGCTCAGTCCCGGACGCCGGCGCTTCATCCGTACTCCCGACAAAGCGCGCCGAGCCGAGCCGATACCCTTTCGAACTCGCAGATGGCCGCGCGGCCAGCAGTTGCTTCGTATACGGATGACGCGGGTGCGTCAGCACTTCGTCATGGGTACCCGCGTCGACCACAACTCCGTCATGCATCACCAGCACGCGATCGGCGATTCCCGCCACCACCGACAGGTCATGACTGATCAGCAGCACGCCGACGCCCTGCTTCAAGCGCTCCTTGAGCACGGCCAGCACCTGCACCTGGACGGTGACATCGAGCGCCGTGGTGGGCTCATCCGCAACGATCAACGCAGGCTGACCCGCCACCGCCGCTGCAATCAACGCGCGCTGCCGCAAGCCGCCGGACAGCTCGTGCGCATGCTGCCGCGCTCGCTGCGCCGGCTCGGGGATGCCGACGTCCGCCATCACCTGCTGCACCCGCGCGGCGATCGCTTTGCGCGTGCGCAGCAAGCGGTGATGCGCCAGTACCTCGCCGACTTCCGCGCCGATCGTCCGCAACGGGTCGAGCGACACCAGCGCATCCTGCATCACGAGCCCTGCAAACGTGCCGCGCAAGGCTCTCCAGTCGCGCTCGCCGAACGTCAAGGCATCGCGGCCGTCGATGCGAAAGCGTGCCGCGTGCACGAGCGCGTCGTGGCCCGCCAACCCGAGCAGGCTGCGCGCGGTCAGGCTCTTGCCCGAACCCGACTCGCCGACCAGCGCAACGCATTCGCCCGCGTGAATGGTCAGGTCCAGGTCTCGCACGAGCGGCGCGCCGCCGTTGGCATGGCGAAAGCCGATACTCAGACCCGCAATGTCGATCAAGGCAGCCGCCGTCATCGCGCCCGTCCTTCGAAGTTACGTTGCAGAAATTTCCCGAGGACCGAGAATGCGATCACCGTCATTGTGATCGCGAGCCCCGGAAACACGCTCGGCCACCAGGCGACGCGCAGCACGTCGCGGCTTTCCGCCAGCATGACACCCCACTCCGGTGTCGGCGGCTGCGGACCGAGGCCGAGAAAGCTCAGGCCCGATACCGCGATGATGGCCGCGCCGATATCGATGGTCGCAATCACCGGCACCGCGCTCAACACGTTCGGCAGCAGATGCCTGAAAAACACCCGCCGCCGGCTGAATCCATACGTCACGGCATGCGTCACATAATCGACGCGCCGCACCTGTTGCGTGCGGCTGCGGACCACGCGTCCGAACTTCGGAATGCCGGCAATGCCCACAGCAATGGCAATATTGACGATCCCTTGCCCGAGGAAGGTCACCACGAACAGCGACAGCAGAATGGACGGAAACGCGGACAGCACGTCGAACGCACGCGAAGCCGGCTCGTCGACCCAGCGGTTGCCGAGCCCGGCCGCAATCCCGAAGACGAGGCCGATTGCCAGACTCACGATCATGCTGGCGAGCCCAATCAGCAGCGAATAACGCGCGCCGTAGATCACTCGTGCAAACACATCGCGGCCGATGCGATCGGTGCCGAACCAGTGTGCCGCATCTGGCGGTTGGAGACTCTGCGTGACCACGCTCACGAGCGGATCGTAGTGCGTGACCCACTGCGGCAGCACGAGCGCAAACGCCAGCAGCCCGAGAAACACCACTGCGGCAATCACGCCAGGCGGCCAGAATATGCGCCGGCGGCGAGCGGCCTGCACCGTCGCGCCCGCTTGCGTATCGCGGCCGAGCACCCGTTCGTGCTGGGCGGATTGGGATGCACTCATCGGGTATTCAGCCTTGGGTCGATAAACAGGTAGGCGACATCGAGCAGCGTCGAAATCGCCACGTGGATGAAGGCGGCCAGCAGCACAACCGCCAGCACCACCGGCAGATCCTGCGACATCACCGCGTTTAAGGTCACCGTGCCGATGCCGGGCCGCCCGAACATTTTCTCGGTGATTACGGCGCCGCCGAGCAGGCTGCCGATCAGCCAGCCGCCGAGCGTCACGACCGGCAGCAACGCGTGCCGCAAGACATGCCGCACGCGCAGCGCGAATTCGCCCAGCCCACGCGCGCGGACGGTCGTGACGAACGGCTGGTCGAGCGCCTGTTCGAGCGCCTCGCGCATCACTTGCGACAGCACGCCGGCCGTCGGCAGCGCGAGCGTGACCGCCGGCAATACGAGCGAACGCCAGCCCGCCGCGCCCGACACCGGAAAGAGCCGCCACTGGAACGAGAGCAGGATCAGCAACAACATTCCTAGCCAGAACACCGGCGTCGACGTGAAAGCGAGTTCCAGCACCGAGGCGATACGGATGCGCCACGCCCCCCGGCCGGCGGTCAGCGTCGCCACCGTGATCGCCACCGCGAAAGCCAGCGCGCCGGCCGCCACCGCAAGCTGGACAGTCGGCCACACCTGGCTGCCCAGGACCTCCGTGACGGGTTGCTGCATCACATACGACGTCCCCAGGTCGCCGTGCAGCAGGCGCACAAGAAAGTGACCGTACTGCCAGCCGAGGCTGCGGTTGAGTCCCCACTGCGCGCTGATCGCTTCGCGCAGTCCCGGATACGACAGGTCGCCGGCCAGCACGTCTTCGATACGGCCCGGCAACGCGTGGATCGCGGCAAACGTGGCACTGGCGGCAAGCCATAACACCAGCAGGCTCGTGAGCAAGCGCACGACGATTCTCTTCAGCATGGCCTCTCCGTTAAGCGCATTCGCATGCCAGCTTTAGCCGGCCGTATGCGCGACCCACAGGTCGTACGAACTGGTCGGCGAGTCGAGTTCAGGCTCGAAGCCGATGCCATGCACCGTGCTCTTCGCCGCGAGGTGATACGCCGGCGCGAACAGCGGCACGATGAACGCCTGATCCACCGCGCGTTGCTGGATCTTCGCGAGCAACGCGCGGCGCTGCGGGCCGACCGGCAACAGGCGCGCCTGATTGATCTCCGTGACGATGGTGCGGTCCGGGTTCGGGATCGCGTTGTAGAGGAAGCCCTTGTCGCCGAGCATGTCCCACAGTTCCATCGCAACGTCCGACGGGTTGTCGGTGTTCGGATAGATGCTCCAGATACCGGTGGCCTTTTCGTTCGCGAAGTCACCCGCCGTATTGATGTGCAGCCGCAGATCGAGCCCGATGTTCTGGCGCAGTTCCGACTGCATGGCGCGAATCAGCACGTCGCGGCTGTCGCGCACATAAGGCTGCGGATAGCCCACTTCGATGGACAGACGCTTGCCGTTACGGGTGCGAAAGCCGTCCGCATCGCGTTGGGTCCAGCCCGCTTCGTCGAGCAGTTTGTTGGCTTCGGCGACGCGATTGCCCCACGTGCCCTTCAGGCTCGCGTTGTAGTCCGCGTTGTCCGGACCGATGTCCGACCACGCGCGCTGCACCGTGCCCAGATAAACACTCTTGACGATCGCGTCGAGATCGAAGCCGTCGCGCAGCGCGCGCCGCACGCGCACGTCGTCGGCGGGTGCGGCCGTGTAGTTGACGTTCAGCGTGAACGATGTAGCTGCGGAGGGCCCGGTCAGATACTGGAAGCCTTCCGCCTTGTCGAATACGGTGATGTCGGTGGGTTGGACGCCTTCGATCAGGTCGACCTGGCCGGAACTCAGCGCCCCTGTGCGCACGGACGCTTCAGGCAGGAAACGATAGGTCACCTGATCGAGATACGCCGCGCCCTGATGCTGCGCGTAGCCCGGTGCCCAGTTGTAGTGCGGATTGCGCACGAAGGTCGCGGATTGGCCGCGCTGGTAACGCTGGAACACGAACGGGCCGGTGCCCACCAGACCCGGTCCGCCTGCGCACAGATCGGTGTTCGAGGCCAGGGACTGTGGCGAGAGAAAGCCGAGCTTCACGCTCGAGAGCGATTCGAGCGTGGTCGAGTCCGGTTGTTTCAACACGATCGTCACCACAGTCGGCGAGACCACCTCGGTGTGGTCGTACTGGACCAGCAGCGATGCCGAAGCCGACGTGGTACTCGCGTTCTTGATGATGTAGTCGAAGTTCGCCTTGACCGCCCGCGCGTTGAACGGCGTGCCGTCAGTGAAGGTGACGTCGTCGCGCAGCGTGAAGGTGTAGCGCTTGCCGTCGTCCGAGACTTGCCACGACTTCGCGAGCCACGGGCCATAGTTGCCGTCGGCTTTCTTCGCGATCAACGAGTCGACGAAGTTGCGAATCAGGAAAAATGCGTTCTGTTGCGAAGCTCGATGCGGATCGAAACACACTGGCTCGGTCGTGACGCCCCAGGTGAGCGAGCCGCCCGAGACGGGATGCGAGGCGGCCTGTTGTTCAGTGTTCGCTGCGCTTTTCTCGCAGCCGGATAGCGCCAGCGTCGCCACCACGGCGACGGCCGCGGTAGCCATGGCGAGCAACGGGGAAAATCGTGGGTTCATCGACTGCGAGTCCTGTACTGGGTGAGCGCAAGGGAGTGGAAAATTTCCGAGGCGGCTGTCGCCTCAAGTCTTCGCCAGATAATCCGTGACGGTGATCTTCTGCGGCAGCACGTTGCGCGCCGACAGCCAGTCCGCTGCGGTCTGGAAGCTCTTCAGGAAGGCCGCGTCATCGACACCGTGCATCGTGTACGTGCGTTTCATCGCCGCCAGCGTGTCGCGGACCTCGATGCTGTAGCCGCCCTTCTGCTGGGCGATTGCTTCGGTTTCCTGCGGATGTTCGGAGGCCCATTGCGCCTCGGCCGCATACGCTGCGTTGACGGCCTTGACCAGCGCGGCGTTGTCTTCGGCGAATTGACGTCGGGTCACATAGGAGTTGAAGTCGATCTGGAAGTCGAGGTCACGCCCTTCGAGAAACACGTTATGCGCCTTGTACTGATCGCGCGCAATGTCGACGCCGGGACTCCACATCGACCACGCGTCGATCTTGCCCTGCCCGAAGGCCGGCGCCGCGTCAGGCGGATTCAGGTAGACGATATTGACCGCGTGACGATCGACATGATGTTTTTCCAGCGCGGCCAGCAGCAGGAATTCGCCGAGCCCCGAACGGTTTACCGCCACCGTTTTACCCACCAGATCTTCGACCCGATCGATGCCCGAACCGTCCTTGGCAATCACCGCCGTGGTGCGCGGATCGACCACGCAAAACTGCGTGAATACCAGCGGCGAACCGGCGATCATCGCCGCCAGCGCAGGTGTGGTGCTGCCGCCGAAGCCGAAGTCGGCGCTATTCCCAGTGACCGCCTGCAGCGACGGCGCATGGTTCGGGAACGGGCCGACCCATTCCACCTTGATATTGTCCTTCGCCAGCAGCTTCGCAAATTCGCCGCGCTCTTTGGCGAGCTGAGGCAGACCTCCCAGGCCCCAACCGAGGCGCACGGTATCGGTGCTGCGACGCGCGCAGGCGCCGAGCCCGGTGGCGAGCGTCGCGGCTGCCAGTGTGGTTTGCATGAAGCGACGCCGGGATACCCGTGACATCGACGGTTCAAAAAACTTGGGCATGAATGGATACAGTAAAGAGAAGTGTTTCGAAAAGGCCGTGCATGCGGACCTCCGCAGCGTTATGCGTCGGACTCGGCGCCCGCCCCCAGTTCGGTCAGCAGCACTTCGCGCAAGGCAGTCGCAGCGGGATGAGCGCGCTGCGCATTCGCTTCGCGAGAGATGCGGTATTCGGCGGCAATCGCGCCGTCGCGCATGATCAACGCGCGATCGGCCAGCGCAATCGCCTCGTCGACATCGTGCGTCACCAGCAGTACACCCGGTTGATGACGTTCCACCAGCAATTTGATCAGGCGATGCATCTTGATGCGGGTCAGCGCGTCGAGCGCGGCGAACGGCTCGTCGAGCAACAGAAGTCGCGGTTCCTGCACCAGCGCGCGAGCGAGCGCCACGCGTTGCGCCTGGCCGCCGGACAGGTTGCGCGGCCAGTCGTCGAGACGATCGGCGAGACCGACTTCGCCCAGCGCACTCGCCGCACGCGTCTTGGCGCCGTCATCCGGCAGACCCAGCGAGACATTGCGCCAAAGCGTTTCCCACGGCAACAGACGCGGCTCCTGAAACACCACGGCCGGCAGCCGCGGACCGTCGATGGTGCCGCCGTCGATCGCATCGAGCCCGCACAGAGAACGTAGCAGCGTCGTCTTGCCGCAACCGCTTTCACCCAGCAGCGCGACGAACTCGCCGCGGTCGATCCGCAGGTTGAGACGGTCGATGACCGTACGCGGCCCATAGTTGCGCCGCAGATTGCGCACCACGACAGCGGCCTCGCGCTCCCCCTGTGCGAACGATTCGACCGCGCTCATGCCTTTGCTCCGCGTGCGTAGTTGCTGTGCCAAGCAAGCAGCTTGCGTTCGAGCGCGCGTGCAATCGTATCGGCAAGCACGCCGATCAGCGCGTAGATCACAATCGTCATCACGATCACATCGGTCCGCAGGAATTCGCGGGCGTCCATCGCCAGAAAGCCGATGCCGCTCGTGGTCGCGATCGTCTCGGCAACGACCAGCGCGAGCCATGCCGTCGTCAGCGCATAGCGCACGCCGGCCAGCACCGAAGGCAACGCGCCCGGCAACACAATCCGGCGAATCAGCTTCGAAGTACTCAGGCCGGTGACGCGACCGAGCTCGATCAGTTTCGGGTCCACCTGGCGGATGCCGGACACCGTGTTGATATAGATCGGAAACATCACGCCCAGCGAGACCAGAAAAATCTTGCCGACCTCCCCAACACCGAACCAGACAATCACCAGCGGCAACACCGCGAGAAACGGCACGGCGCGCAACATCTGGATATTGCGGTCGAGAAAGGCTTCGGCAAGTCGCGAGAAACCCACCGCCGTGCCGAGCGCAAAACCCAGCGTCCCGCCAATCACGAAGCCCGTTGCGGCGCGCAACAGGCTGATGGCGAGATCAGGCAGCAACTGGCCGTGCTTCACCAGATCGAATGCGGTTTGCGCGACCTTGGTCGGCGCCGGCAACACTTGCGGCGACAAGGCGCCCCAACGTGCCAGCGCCTCCCAGATCGCGAAGACCGCCAGCGGCATCGCCCACGAAATGACTTGCAGCGCCCGCTCGCTGGTCAAGCGCCGCAAGCCATCAGCCCGCGATGCAACTGCTTGCTGCCGGTTCGCAGCGGCAGGCTCCGCCTCCGACCAGTCAGTCGATGCAGGTGCGCGTCCCAACGTTTCAGCCATGATGATGTTTCCCTTGATCGTCTGCGCCCGATACCTATCAAGCGCGTTGCGCGAGCCACGCGTCTTGCCGATGCGGCCCACGCAGCAGCGCAGCGACCGATACTGCTTCACATATTAATCAAAAGACAAAATGCGGGAACCACATAATTCTTATATGCATAGCAGGGAGCGGCACGAAGCGCGTTTTGCGCTATAAGGCGCAGCGTCCCTGGGTAACCGGCGAGTGAAATCGGCACCACACATTGCGCGTGGTACATGAATGGAGACCTAACGAATCTGCCGCCACAACAGCGGCCCGAAGCAAGCTGCGTTGCGTGTGGTTACGCGGTAGGCGAGGTAGTAAAGATCCGCGACGCGTCGAGGCTTTCATGCGTCGCATCCTTGCCGGGAATCGCATCGAGCAGCGTGCGCGTATAAGGATGCTGCGGATGACGCCAGATCTCGCGATGATGTCCGCTCTCGACGATGCGGCCGTTCTGCATCACGTGCACGCGGTCCGCGATATAGCGCACCACGGATAGATCGTGCGAGATGAACAGATACGCGAGCCCCAGATCGCGCTTCAGTTCGACCAGCAGGTTGAGAATCTGCGCCTGGATCGACACGTCGAGTGCCGACACCGGTTCATCGCAGATCAACAGATCCGGTTCGAGCACGAGCGCGCGTGCAATGCCGATGCGCTGCCGTTGGCCGCCGGAAAACTCGTGCGGAAACCGGCCTAGCGCCGAACTCGGCAAGCCGACCCGATCGAGGATCGCTGCCACGCGCTGACGACGCAGGTTCCGGTCGCCCTCGCCGTTCACCACCAGCACCGTGTCCAGAATCTCCGCCACGGTTCGGCGAGGATTGAGCGACGCATACGGGTCCTGGAACACCATTTGCACATGGCGCCGCAGCGGCCGTAGTTCGCGTTCGCGCAACGGCACCAGGTCCGTGCCGCGCAAGCGGATCTCGCCGCCGGCAGCCGGCACGAGACGCAGGATGGCCTTCGAGAGGGTCGATTTGCCGCAACCGGATTCGCCCACCAGTCCCACCGTTTCGCCGCGCGCAATCTGCAACGAGACGCCGTCGACAGCGCGTAACACCGACTTGCTATGCCGCTGCGGATAGTCGATGCGCAAATCGTGCAGCGCCAGCAAAGGTGGAGGATCGCCGAGCGCGGAGAAACCCGGCGCGGAGTCGGCCACGTATTGTCCGGTGCGTGCCGCGCGCGGCACGACGGCGAAGGTCGGTTTGCCGTCGTCGCTGACACCATGACGGATTTCGGGCAACTTCCAGCCGCGGTAATGCAGATCGTCCGCGAGATTCAGCGAAGCGCCGAGCAGACCGCGCGTGTACGGATGCTGCGGTTGCGTGAAGAGCTTCGATACCGGTGCTTCCTCGACCTTCTCGCCTGCCAGCATCACGGCGACGCGATCCGCATGCTCCGCGACGACGCCCAGGTCGTGAGTAATCAGCAGCAACGCCATCGACAATTCGCGCCGCAACGAATCGAGCAGTTCCAGAATATGCGCCTGGATCGTTACGTCGAGCGCCGTGGTCGGTTCATCCGCAATCAGCAGACGCGGCCGGCATGCCACCGCCATCGCAATCATCACCCGCTGACGCTGGCCGCCGGACAGTTCGTGCGGATAATCGAAGGCGCGTCGTTGCGGCTCCGGAACCTGCACGAGGTCGAGCAGTTCAATCGCACGCTTCCACGCGTCCCGCTTCGACAGCGATTCGTGTTGCCGCAGCGTCTCGACGATCTGCGCGCCAATCGACAGCACAGGATTGAGCGACGTCATCGGCTCCTGGAAGATCATCGAGATCTGCCGCCCGCGGATGGCCCGCACTTCACGCGGCGGCAGATCGAGTAACTCCCGGCCGTCGAAGCGCAAGCTGCCCGACACGCGTGCTGGTGGCGGCACCAGCCGCATCAGCGAGAGCGCCGTCGCCGATTTGCCGCAGCCCGATTCGCCGACGAGCGCCAGCGTCTCGCCCGCCGCGATCTCGAAGCTCACGCCGCGCACCGCCTCATGGGCACCAAAACTCACGCGCAGGTCGCGTACTTCCAGCAGATTGGCCACGTCGCGCCCTTAGGTCCGTTGCCGCAAGCGCGGATTCAATGCGTCGTTCAGTCCTTCGCCCAGCAGGTTCAGTGCAAGTACCGCGAGGACGATCGCCACACCAGGGATCGCGGTCAGATACCACGCCGTGCGTAACGCGTCGCGCCCCGCGCCGATCATGCTGCCCCAGCTCACCGCGTTGGGGTCGCCCATGCCGAGAAACGACAAGGACGACTCGATCAGGATCGCGCTCGCCACCATCACCGAGGCCGTCACGATCACGGGCGGCAGTGCATTGGGCAGAATCTCGCCGAAGATGATCCGCGCGTTGCTGAAGCCCTGGCTGCGTGCCGCGAGCACAAAATCCGCGTGACGCAGCGTGCGAAATTCGGCGCGCACGATTCGCGCGACGGTCGGCCACGAGGCCACGCCAATGGCGAGCGCGATGGTCGTCACGCTCGGCCTGCCAATTGCCACGATCACGATGACCAGCAGAAACGACGGCACTGTCTGGAACAGTTCGGTCACGCGCACCAGCAGATCGTCGACGACACCGCCGAAAAAGCCGCCCACCGCCCCCACCAGCGTGCCGATCACCAGCCCGATTGCCGCGGACGAAGCGCCGATCAGCAGCGACACACGCGTGCCGTGGGCAATGCCCGCCGCCACATCGCGGCCGAGCGAATCGGTGCCGAGCCAGTAGTGCGGGTCCGCACCCGGCCATTCGAACGGCGCGGCGACCATGTCGAGCGGATCGCCGGGAAACAGGCGGTTCGCCAACAGCGCCAGCACGATGAAGGCGGCGAGCAGCACCAGCCCCGCCAGCGCGGACGGATTGCGCAGCAGCGCACGCCAGACGCCGCGTCCCACTCCGGCGCCGGCCACGCTCGAGGACGCGCCTCGTTGACCGAACAAGGCCCCGCCCAACTGACTGCGCCATGACGAGGTCGCTGCGGGCCCATCATCCGGGGTGGAAATCAGGTTGGGAGATTCGGAAGCCATTCAATGCCTCTTGAACAAAACAAAGCGGCGGCCAGCGTCAGGCAACACGCGGATCGAGCCATACCTGCAACAGATCCACCACCACGTTCGCGACGATCACCAGCAGCGAGGACAGCAACAGCACGCCCAGCAGCACGCTGAAATCGCGCGCCATCACGGCATCCAGCGCGAGCCGGCCGAGGCCGGGCCAGCTAAACACCGTCTCCGTGACGGCCGCGCCGCCCAGCAGCGTGCCGAAGTGCATCCCGACGATCGTGGTGAGCGGCATCAGCGCATTGCGCAACACATGACGCACGGTCACGCGCCACGGATGCAGCCCCTTCGCCTGCGCCGTACGAACGAAATCCTGCCGCTGCACTTCGAGCATTGCGGCGCGCGTGAGGCGGGCATAGATGGCGACGAAGAACGTCGCGAGCGTGGCAGCCGGCAGCAGGACATGCTTGAGCGCGTCCACGAAGTACGCGAAGCCATGCAGTTGCACGCCGATGGTCAGATTGCCGCCACTCGGCAGCCAGCCGAGCCGCACCGAAAACAGCACGATCGCCAGCAGGCCGATCCAGAAACCCGGCGTCGAATAGAGCAGCAGCGCCAGCACCGAGAGCACGCGGTCGGGCCACTTGCCGGCCCAATGCGCCATCACCGCGCCCAGCGTGACACCCACCACCAGCGCCAGCGACAACGCCACGCCCATCAGCAGCAGCGTATTCGGCAGGCGCGACAGGATCAGCTGCATCACCGGCATGTCGTAACGCGGCGAATAACCGAGGCTAAAGTGCGCGAGATGCGACAGGTACGACCACAACTGATGCAGGACCGGCTGATCGAGACCGAACCTCGCACGCAGCACCTGCATGGTTTCCACGGTCGCGGAACCGGACTCGCCGGCGATCACGTCGGCCGCGTCGCCCGGCATCAGCTTGAGCAGGAAGAAGTTCAGGACGACGATGCCGGCCACCGTCGGCAATGCCTGCCACGCTGTGCGACGCGCAATCGTGCTGAAACGCAAACGTCGGCTCATGGCGGCTCCCGGTCAGGCGCTCAGGTACACGTCGGCCAGATTGCCTTCGAGGCCCTGGGCGCTCACCGTATGGTTGTGCACGCGACGGTTGGCGAGCGTAACCATGCGCGGCGCGACCAGATTCAGAATCGGCAGGTCGCGATAGACGATTTGCTGGAACTGCTGATACAGCACGACGCGTTTGCTCTCGTCGGTTTCCACCGAGGCGGCTTCGAGCAGACGGTCCACTTCCGGATTGCTGTAATGCGGCGCGTTCGAAAACGGTACGCCGGGGCGGATGTTCCTGGACCAGTAGAGACGCTGCACGCCCACGCTCGGATCGAACAGCGTGTTCACGCCGATACTCGTGAAGTCGAACTGGCGGTCCGCGTAGACGCGCTTGAGAAACGCGGGCAAGTCCTGCGAGCGCACCGTGACGTCGATGCCGATCTTGGACAAGGCCGATTTCACATAGTCCGCCTGGCGCTGGTACAGGTCGCCATACGGCAGGTAGTCGTGAGTCAGGCTGAAGCGTACGCCGCCGTCCTTGCGCGGATAGCCCGCGGCGTCGAGCAGTTTCTCCGCGGTTTGGATATCGAACGCGTACGGCGCGAGTTTGGCATCGTGATACGGCGAGGCCGGCGTGATCGGGGTCGGCGAAAGGTCGGCGTAACCGTAAGCGATCGTGCGCTGCACGACCTGCGGATTGATCGCGTGGGCAATGGCCTGGCGCACTCGCAGATCCTTGAGGATCGGATGGTCGAGATTGAAGTCGACCTCGGAGAGCGGCTCGAGAAAGCGGTAACCGCGCGTTTCGACCGCAAGCTGCGGCAGTTGCATCAGGCGCGGCAAGTCGGTGAGCGGCACCGGGTTCTCGCCGCCCAGATCCAGCGCGCCCGTTTCGAAGGCCGCCGAACGCGCGGCCGCATCCGGAATCACCTTGAAGATCAGCGTGTCGATGTACGGCTTGCCCGGCGCCCAGTAGTCGGGATTGCGCTCGTAGACGATATTGGCGCCGCGCGTCCACGACTTGAAGCGATATGGGCCGGTGCCGATCGGCGCGTTGTTGTGAGGATTGCTGAGCGGATCGCCCGAGGCATACAGATGCTTCGGCACGATCGGCGATTCTCCGGCGGACAGCGCCTTGAGCAGGTACGGCGCCGGTTTCGACAATTCGATGACGGCGGTGCGCGCGTCGGGTGTGGAGACGCGTGTCACGTTGGCGAACGTGCTGCGTCCGCGCGGATGCACGGACTTCAGGAGGTCGATCGAAAACGCGACGTCCTCCGAAGAAAACGGCTGACCGTCGTGCCACTTCACGTTTTGCCGCAGCGTGAAGGTGTATTTCAGGCCGTCCGGGCTGACCGTCCAGGCGGTGGCGAGCTGAGGTTGCGGACGCAGATCGAAATCGTATGCCAGCAGGCCTTCCAGCACTTTCGAACTGGCCGCCAGCGCAGGCCCAGTGGTCTGAAAGATCGACACCAGCACCGGCGGCTCGGGGTTGATCAGCACGTTGAGCGTACCGCCCCGCTTCGGTGCGGCGCTCTCGCCCTGGGCCCGCGCCAGGGTCGGCATGCCTGCCGCAGCCAATGCAGCGCCCGATGAAATCAGAAACTCGCGTCGATTCAGCCCAGCCATGTAATTCGCTTCCTTTCGCCAGCAGTGCAGGTGTTTTCAGGGGAGTTGCATGCGGCCGTCTCCACGCGCAGGAAACCTGCGACACGGAGATGTCGGAAGGGATCGGTCCTTGCCCGGGAGACCGGCCGGAGAGCTTGATCGTAGCAACGACGGATTGGCTAATGAACCAACACATCCTGCTATCGATATATCGCGTTCGGCGCAACGGTACAGGCGCACCGTTTCGGTGCTGGCGAGCGTGTCAGGTCGCGCTGGATGCGCACGTGCGAACGCAACGCGCGATGCGAGCGCGATGACAGCTTCCAGACTGGAACTGCCTTGGGGGTTAACTCAGGCGACGACCTTCTGCTCCCCCGCAGCCTGCTCGCGCATGCGACGGGCTTCGTCGCGCAGGAACTGCTGGTAATCGTCCAGATCGCCGTCGAAGGGCTCGACGCCACCCTTGGTAACGAGCCAGAACTCGTCACATACCGCGCGCAGCAGAGACCTGTCGTGACTGACCAGCATCACTGTGCCTTCGAATTCGTTGAGTGCCATGCCTAGCGCTTCGCGTGTGGCCAGGTCGAGGTGGTTGGTCGGCTCGTCGAGCAGCAGCAAGTTGGGGCGCTGCCACACGATCATGCACAACACGAGCCGCGCCTTTTCGCCGCCGCTCATCGTGCCGACCGCCTGATGGACCATGTCGCCACTGAAATTGAAAGTGCCGAGAAAGGTGCGAAGCGATTGCTCGGTGCCACTCTGGCCCGGGGCACGCATGTGCGCCGGCGTGTCCTTGGCAAGGCGGATCATGTGTTCCATCGGCGTGTCGAGAGGACGCAGCACGTCGAGTTCCTGCTGTGCGAAGTAGCCGATGTTCAGACCCTTGCCTTCGCTGATTTCACCGGCAATCGGCACCAGCTCGTGCGCCACCGTCTTCACCAGAGTGGACTTGCCTTGGCCGTTGGCGCCGAGAATGCCGATGCGCTGCCCGGCCAGCACGGATCGGTTGATGCCCCGCACGATGACCGTCGGCGGCGTGCCCGGCGGTGCGCCGGCCGGCGCCGGGTAGCCGAAACTCGCGTCCAGCATCGACAACAGCGGGTTCGGGACGTTGAGCGGCTCCTTGAACTCGAAGGTGAACTCTGCGTCGGCAAGCACCGGTGCGATCTTCTCCATGCGTTCGAGCGCCTTGACGCGGCTCTGCGCCTGCTTCGCCTTCGAGGCCTTGGCCTTGAAACGGTCGATGAATTTCTGCAGGTGGGCGATCTTGTCCGCCTGCCTGACCATCGCGGCCTGCTGCAGCACCAGTTGCTCGGCGCGCATCTCTTCGAACTTGCTGTAGTTGCCGCCGTAACGCACCAGCTTGGCGTTGTCGACGTGCACCGTCACCTGGGTC
Source organism: Paraburkholderia phenazinium (assembly GCF_900142845.1). Classification (NCBI taxonomy): domain Bacteria; kingdom Pseudomonadati; phylum Pseudomonadota; class Betaproteobacteria; order Burkholderiales; family Burkholderiaceae; genus Paraburkholderia; species Paraburkholderia phenazinium. The sequence goes on along the minus strand of NZ_FSRU01000001.1, from coordinate 1,990,321 downwards.
ACCGCGTCGAGGAATTCGCGATCGTGGCTGATCACTACCATGGTTCCCTGATAGCGCTTGAGCCACGCTTCCAGCCAGACCAGCGCGTCGAGGTCGAGGTGATTGGTCGGCTCGTCGAGCAACAGCAAGTCGGACGGGCACATGAGCGCGCGCGCCAGTTGCAGCCGCATGCGCCAGCCGCCGGAGAAACTGTTGACCGGCTGGCTGAGCTGCGCAGCGCTGAAGCCAAGGCCCAGGATCAGCGCCTGGGCACGTGCGGGGGCATCGTGTGCACCGGCGTCGTGCAGGGCCATGTAGGCGTGCGCCATGCGCATGCCGTCGTCGCTGGCCTCAGCGGCGGCGACTTCTGCCTGCGCGGCCAGCATGACGGTATCACCTTCGATGACGAAGTCGGTCGCACTCTGCTCGGTCTCCGGCATCTCCTGTGCGACCTGGCCCATCTTCCATGCAGCGGGTATCGAAAACTCGCCGCCGTCTTCGTGCAGCGTGCCGTTGAGAAGGCCGAAAAAGGATGACTTACCAGCGCCATTGCGACCGACAAGGCCGATCTTTTCGCCGGGGGCGAAGGTGACGGATGCGCTGTCGAGTACGACATTGACGCCGCGGCGCAGTGTGACATTTCGGACGGAAATCATAAGGAGCTACTTCGGAGAGGATAGGCATGATAGCCGACCGGACGCACAGGGCGTCGAATTTCTCCGGTTGCACCTCGTCTGGCGGGTCAGTGCGTCGCTCGATAAACGCGAGGGTCCGGTTCGCGTCGGGCGTGCGGCGAATCGCACATACTACGCGTCAGAACACCCGCCCCTCGGTCAGATGCGTGGTCACGCCGTTCAGCTCGTAATCGCCGATGACCCGCGCCTTGTGCAGCAGCGGGTTATGGCTGAAGATCGTGCGCAGGTTGCGCCAGTGGCGATCGAAGTTATGCGAGCGCGCCGTGGCCGACGCCCCGCCGATTTCGAACAGACGTTCGCCCGCATACAGCGCCAGCTTGCTGACCACCAGTTGGGTTTTGGCTGTAGCTAGCGCGCCTTCCAGCACCCGCTCTTCGGCGTTGCCGGCGCCTTTGCGGATCGCATTCGCAGAGCGGTCGAGGGTGCGAGCGTTTTGCTGCACTAACGAATCGATCGACAGGCTATGCGCCGCGAGATCGCCCACCACCTGCTGCACGAAACCATCTTCACGCGCCGACGGTGCGGGACTATGCAGCACGGGCCGACCAAACTGCGTGACATAGCGGCGCGCATCCTCAACGATGTTGCGCACAATGCCGGCCGCCACCGCCACCAGATGCAATTGCCGCAACGCACCGCCGTGCCGTCCCGCCAGCGTCGTATTGCCGCGTAGCGCGACTTCATGCGCATACACACGAACGTTGTCCAGCACGAGGCCGCCGCTCGCGGTCATGCGCTGGCCCATGCCGTCCCAATCGTCGAGAACCTGCAGGCCTTCGCGTGCTACCGGAATCACGATCGACACGTTCTGGTCGTTTTCATCCTGCACGTTGATGCGCGCATAGTCGGAAAACGCGGTTCCGGTCGAATAAAATTTGCGGCCCGTCACACGATAGTGAGCGCCGTCGCGCACCAGCTTCGTGGTGATTTCGCCGGGGCGCGAAGTGCCCAGTTCAGTCGATGCGCCGCCGAAAATCGCGCCCTTCTGCAAGCGCTCGATCTGCGTATCGTTAAAGGTGGAGCGCGGCGACAGCACCAGCGCTTCGGTCAGATCGAAATGAATCCGCAACGCGTGCGCGACATTCGACTCATGCGCAGCCAGGGTAGTGATCACCTGAAACAGATCTTCCAGCGTGCCGCCAAGACCGCCCCACTCCACCGGCAGACGCAACACGCCTAGCCCCGACTCCCGAAACAGCGTGAACGCATCGAACGGCAACTCGCGTCGCGCCTCCCGCTGCGCGGCGTCTGTGCCGATCGCTTCCGCCAATGCGGGCAACGCGGACAATGCCGCCTGGAGCCGCGACTGCGCGGCGTTTTCCTGTAAGACCTGCATGCCTGCTTTCCTTGTATAAACGCATGGGACGCGCCCTCGATGGCGCGTCGCCCTCAATTCAATGCAATGGCGGCCGCCGCGCCGACCGGCGAGCCTTCCAATGAAATCGATGCCCTGCCGTCGGGTCCAACCGGCACGTCGCCCACCAGGGTGGTGCGATACAACTGGCGGTCGAAGTCGAGATCGAAGATATCCGTGGGCGCGAGATGGGCCGTGGCGCGGTTGTCCCAGAACGCAATGCTGCCCGGCTCCCATTTGAAACGCACCGTGAATTCGGGGCGCGTCACGTGCTCCCAGAGCAGTTCGAGCAGCGCCTGACTTTCACGCGGCGTCACGCCGACAATGTGCTTCAGGAAACTCGGACTCACATACAGGGCACGTTCCCCGGTTTCCGGATGCACGCGCACCAGCGGATGCTCGGTCACCAGCGTGCGTTGCGACACCGCCTGCACAAACGCCTCCGTGCCGCTCGCCCCGGCCGGCGGGGTAAAGCGGTGCACGCCACGCAGACCGTCGACGAACGCCCGCAACGGTTCGGACAACTTGTCGTAAGCGATGACGAGATTGGTCCACTGGGTGTCGCCGCCGAACGGCGGGATCGTGACGCCGCGCAGAATCGACGCGTAGGGCGGATTGACCGCTGCGGTGACGTCGGTATGCCAGCCGGTCCACGGCCTTAGCAGCGTGGCGCCCTCGAAGCGCGTGGCCTTGCGAAACTTGGAGATGGAGTAGATCTGCGGATAGCCGTCCACGTGTCCGAATACCGGATGGCCGAGCGTCAGTTCGCCGAATTGCGCCGAAAACGCGACGTGCTGCTCGTGCGTGAGAAACTGCTCGCGAAAGAACACCACCCGCCACTTCAGCAAAGCCGCGCGTATCTCGGCGACCTGCTGGGCCGAGAGCTTCTGCGTGAGATCGACACCGTGAATTTCCGCGCCGATATGCGCCGAGAGCGGCGCGACCTGGAGCGAGGCCGTGGCGGCTGAGAGGGCTGCACTCATGGAAGACTCCTGATAGACGGATTGGGTGGACGCCAATCCATCAACAGTAAAGTCGTCATCGCGCCGCTCCAACCAATCATTGCACATATGCAAAACATCTACAGTGCGAACGCACGGTCGCGGCGCGCTTCAATGGGCTCGAATCAGCAGTTCGAAAGTCGCGTCGGCGACCGCGGTGGACTGCCGGCCACGGCCCCAACCTACCGCGTCGCGATAGCTGCCTAGCAATGCGCCTTCGGTTACGGCGGCTTCGTCGACCGTGCATGCGCCGTCAGCGTGCGGCGCCACGAATAACGCATCCTCCGGGCAGTAAAGCTCGCACATGAAGCAGGTTTGGCAGTCTGCCTGGCGGGCGATGCGCGGAATGCCGCCAGGCACCGCTTCGAAAACGTTGGTCGGGCATGCCCGCACACAGATATTGCAACCGGTGCAGCGCGATTCGCTGACGATCTCGATCATGCTGCCGCTCCCATTGCTACAGCCGGGGAAGCAGCGACCGGCGTCTTGCGCACCCACACTTCGTCCAACCCGCCGCTCAGCAGACGATGGTGCTGCCCATCGTCCAGTGCCTGGTATTCCTGACGACGATGCATGCCGCGCGTTTCGGTCCGCTGTAACGCGCTGCGGTACATCCAGCGCGAAGTCGCGACCATCGCGGCGGCCTCGCGTGCGCGCACGGCTTCCTGCACGTCGCGCGCGGGAGCGCTGGCGCGCAGTTTCAGCCACAGCTCATCGAGCCGCTGCAGCGAGTCGTCGAGCAGATCGGCGCTGCGGGTCCAGTTGCGTTCGTAGGGGAAGACTTCGGCCTGGACCGCCTGCACCACGCTTTGACTATCGTAGCTGCTGCTGCCGCCTCCGTCGTGCAGGCCAACACCTCCGGCATGCCGCAGCGAACGCGCGCGCGCCGCGCCCGTCACCTGACGCGCATGCCCGGCCGCGCCCGCACCGGCCCACAGGCCGGACGACATCGCCCACGCCGCGTTGTGACTGCCGCCGCCGGTGAAGCCTCCGCAGATCAGCTCGCGTGTCGCGGCGTCGCCGGCCGCATATAGACCTTCAACCGAGGTGGCGCATTGCTCGTCCAGCAGATGCAGCCCGCCGGTGCCGCGCACGGTGCCTTCAAGCCGCAAGGTGACCGGGAAGTGCTGGGTAAACGGATCGATGCCGAGCCGGTCGAACGGCACGAAGAAATTCGGTTGCGCGGTACGCATCCATGCGCGGATCTGCGCATCGGCCTTGTCGATACAGCCAAACACCGGGCGCGTCTGCAACTCGCGCGCAATGATGCCGCGTCCATGCGACGACCCGGCGCCTTCGATCTTCACGCCATCGGCGTCGTAGAAGGTCGCCCAGTTGTAGAACAGCGATTTGGTGACCGACGAGAACGCGGGCCCCAGCCCATACGCGTTTGAAAACTCCATGCCCGACAGTTCGGCGCCCACTTCGGCGGCCATCAATTGACCGTCGCCGGTGAGGACGTTGCAGCCTAGCGCACGGCTCTGAAACGCGCATCCGCCCGTGGCGATCACGACGGCGCGCGCTCGCGCAATCCATCGCTCCGAGGTTTGCCGGTTGACGCCGGCCGCGCCCGCCACCGCACCGCTAGCGTCGACCAGCAGTTCCAGTGCCGGGCTGTGATCGAGAATCTTCGCGCCGGCCTCCTTGACGCGTTTGCGCATCAGGCGCATGTAGTCCGGGCCTTGCAATGAGGTGCGACGTTGTTCGCCATCCTGATCGACGGGAAACGGATAGCCCCACTCAGCCAGTTGCTGGACGTTCACCCACGTCTGTTCGAGCACGCGGTCCATCCAGGCGTGTTCGGCCAACGCGCCGCCCATCGCAAAGCGGCTTGCCTTGGCGCGGCTGCGCGCCTCGCCATCGGGCGCCACGTACCAGAGCGCGGTACCGGCCGGCGCCGTGGCGCCCGAGGTGCCGCAGTACCCCTTGTCCGCCAGCACCACCCTGGCGCCTCGCGCGGCTGCGCCGATCGCAGCCCAGGTGCCGGCGGGGCCGCCGCCGATCACCAGCACGTCGACGTCGTAGCGCGCGCCTACCGACGCGTCATCCACTTTTCTTGCCTGCTGACCTGCGACGCTCATGGAGCCCCTCCCGTCTCGATGGACCAATCTGGAAAGTTATCCTCTCCGCGGGCATCGGCAAACCAAGCATTGCAGCTATGGATATGGGCTAGCTGCCAATGCAGCGCGCCTGGAAGCCAGCGACCTGCGTCGACGCCGGGTGCCGTCCTCGCGCCAGGCCATACCAGGTCAGGTCAGTTATGCGTTGACCGCGTTAACCGAACGCCCGCCCACCGCGAGCGGATCGAGATAATCCTCCGCGTCGATGTCGTACCCCGACGGCTCCCAGCGGATAGCCAGCAACACCAGCAGCGAAGTCAGCGGCGCCACCGCGATCACCCAGAACACTTTCGTCCCGAGCGCGGCCGAGAGAACCGGAAACAGAAACAGCGACACCGTCGACGCCGAGCGCACCAGCGTCTGGTTGAACCCCACACCAATGCCGCGAATCGAGGTCGGATAGCTGAGCGACGCGTAAGTCATCGAATGCGAGCCTGGCCCGAAGCCCTGTCCGAACAGATAGCCGCCCAGCAGCAGGATAGCCAGCACGACCAGTACGCCGCTGCCCGGCTTGCCGATCAACGCGAGCCCGATCAGCGACGCGAACTGCAGCGAGTGCCCCAGCACCGTCATCTTCCAGGCTCCCACAGTCGGCGCGGTGCGCACGCCGATCAATCCGCCCACAAAAGCAAAGGCCAGATTCAGCGTCAGCGCGGCGACGATCGTCGTCAGCGGTCCTTGATGAAAGAAGCTGGTGATGATCACCGGCAAGCCGAAGATGATCGCGTTGTAGCCAAACGAGGACGCCGCTCCAATGGTCGCGGCGAGAATCGTGCGGCTGCGGTAGGTGCGGTTAAACAGCACGCCATAGTTGCGCCACGACGCGGCACGCGGCGCCTTGACCGGCTCGCTGCTGCGTTCGACCACCGCATCCACCCCATACGAGCGCTTGAGAATGCGCGCGGCTTCGTCCAGATCGCCCTGGTTCGCTGCCCACACCGGCGACTCGCTGATATAGCGGCTGCGCACCAGAATGATCGCGATGGCGGGCACCGCGCCGAACGCAAGCGTCAGACGCCACAGCCAGCCCAGGTGATGCTCGGGCAGGATCGCATACAGGCCGAGGATCAGCAGATAGCAGGTACTGGTGGCCGCATACCACGCGGGGCACCACGCGGCCACGCTGGCCGCCTTGTTGCCCTTGCCCGCCACCCGTGAGAACTCCGCCAGAAACGCCATCGCCACCGGCAGATCGAGGCCCACCCCGAAGCCCATCAGAAAGCGCGCTCCGCCGAGCACCCACGCATTCGGCGCAAGACCGGCCGCGATGGCCGCGACCACGAAGAACAGCATGTCGGCCATAAACACGCGGTAGCGTCCAATCCGGTCGGTCAGATAGCCGCCGAACAGCGCGCCGAGAATCGCGCCAAACGTGATCGCAGACGAAACGAAGCCCACCTGTACCGGCGAAAGCGAAAACTGCCGCGCGATGTCCTTGATGCCGTAAGCGAGTGAAGTCAGATCGTAGGCATCCAGAAAGACCCCGCCGAGCGCAATCGCAATCACGATGCGTGCGTTACTGCCTTTCGCAGCGCCCGCGTTGACGATACGCGAGACGTCCTGCGCGGAACGGATCACAGCGGGACGGCCGGCGCCTGCCGTTTGTGCCGGCGTGTCGACGGTCGTCGACGGAAAAGCAACGGTGGACATGATGTCGGATTTCGCACGAGTAGCTGAAGCGTTGCATGGTAGCCATGCACACCGCATCGGCAAAACGACGAATTCATATATGCAAATCTGCGCTTGCGCAGCACTCCCTACTGGTCTCTGCTTCAGGGCATGCCGATTTTGCAGCATGCCCCATAACCTAAACAGCGAAATGCGGATAAGCATTTGAGGATTCGTTATTGGAGCCACCTCGTGCCCATTCTTATACTCAATCACGGTCAGCACTCGCCAGCGAAGAGTGCCAAATCTCCACTGCAGGAATGTCTAAATGAGCTTACGTCCTTTGCATGATCGCGTCATCGTCAAGCGTCTCGATCAGGAGACCAAAACCGCCTCGGGCATCGTGATTCCCGAGAGCGCCGCCGAAAAACCCGACCAGGGTGAAGTGCTCGCCGTCGGTCCCGGCAAGCGCGATAGCGACGGCAAGCGCATCGAACCCGATCTGAAGGTCGGCGAGCGCGTGTTGTTCGGCAAGTACTCGGGCCAGCAGGTCAAGGTCGACGGCGCCGACCTGCTCGTGCTGCGCGAAGAAGACATCGTCGCCGTAGTCCACCAATAAACGGAGCTTCACAAGATGGCAGCCAAAGAAATCGTCTTTAGCGACAACGCGCGTTCGAAACTGGTCGAAGGCGTGAATCTGCTCGCGAATGCAGTCAAGGTCACGCTCGGTCCGAAGGGCCGCAACGTGGTGCTGGAGCGCAGCTTCGGTTCACCGGTGGTGACCAAGGACGGCGTGTCGGTCGCCAAGGAAATCGAGCTGGCCGACAAGCTGCAGAATATCGGCGCGCAACTGGTAAAGGAAGTCGCCTCGCGTACCAGCGACGCCGCCGGCGACGGCACCACCACCGCCACCGTGCTGGCGCAGGCTATCGTGCGTGAAGGCCAGAAGTATGTGGCGGCCGGCCTCAATCCGCTGGATCTGAAGCGCGGCATCGACAAGGCGGTGATCGCCGCCATCGACGAGCTGAAGAAGATCAGCAAGCCGACCACCACCAGCAAGGAAATCGCTCAGGTGGCGACGATTTCGGCTAACGGCGAGGAGTCGATCGGCCAGCGGATTGCCGAAGCCATCGACCGCGTCGGCAAGGAAGGCGTGATTACCGTCGAAGACGGCAAGTCGCTCGAGGATGAACTCGAAGTGGTCGAAGGTCTGCAGTTCGATCGCGGCTACCTGTCGCCGTATTTCATCAACAACCCGGACAAGCAGGTCGCCGTTCTCGACAACCCGTTCATCCTGTTGCACGACAAGAAGGTGTCGAACATTCGCGATCTGCTGCCGGTGCTCGAACAGGTCGCCAAAGCAGGCCGCCCACTGCTGATCATCGCCGAGGACGTCGAAGGCGAAGCGCTGGCGACGCTGGTGGTGAACAACATCCGCGGCATTCTGAAGACGGTCGCGGTCAAGGCGCCTGGCTTCGGCGACCGCCGCAAGGCGCTGCTCGAAGACATCGCGATCCTGACCGGCGGCCAGGTCATTGCCGAAGAAACCGGCCTCACGCTCGAAAAGGCTACGCTCGCTGAGCTGGGCCAGGCCAAGCGCATCGAAGTGGGCAAGGAAAACACCACCGTGATCGACGGCGGCGGCGACCCGAAGACTATCGAAGCGCGCGTGAAGCAGATTCGCGTGCAGATCGAAGAAGCCACTTCCGACTACGACCGCGAGAAACTCCAGGAACGTGTCGCCAAGCTGGCCGGCGGCGTGGCCGTGATCAAGGTGGGCGGCGCCACCGAAGTCGAAGTCAAGGAGAAGAAGGACCGCGTCGACGACGCCTTGCATGCGACCCGCGCCGCAGTGGAAGAAGGCATTGTGCCGGGCGGCGGCGTGGCGCTGATTCGCGTGCGCAACGCGATCATCGATCTGAAAGGCAGCAATGCGGATCAGGACGCCGGCGTGAAGATCGTGCTGCGTGCACTTGAAGAGCCGCTGCGCCAGATCGTGTCGAATGCCGGCGAGGAAGCCAGCGTGGTGGTGGCGAAGGTCTCGCAGGGCACTGGTAATTTCGGCTACAACGCCCAGACCGGCGAATACGGCGACCTCGTGGAATCGGGCGTACTCGATCCGACCAAGGTCACGCGCACCGCGCTGCAGAACGCGGCTTCGATTGCCGGCCTGCTGCTGACGACCGATGCGACTGTCTACGAAGCGCCGAAGGATGCCGCGCCGTCGGCACCTGCGGGCGGTCCGGGCGCGGGCGGCCCGGGCTTCGATTTCTAAGGCGGCCATGTTTGTGCGTCGTTGATCCGGCGGCGCCTTAACGACGATCATGCCCGCCTCGCGCGGGCATGATCGCATCGATCCGCGCCAAATCGTCTATAACGTACTAGCATTTCACCAATCTGGCCCGCGTGGCCAGCTTTCGTTTCTTTCTGGATAGAGCCATGACCACATCGAACTCCCGTGCTGCGGATCATCCGATCGACGTTCAGTTTCTCGACCGCTGGTCGCCACGTGCCTTCACGCAAGAGACCATTCCAGAGTCGACACTGCTGACGTTCTTCGAAGCGGCGCGCTGGGCGCCCTCCTCCTATAACTCGCAACCGTGGCGCTTCGCTTACGCCCGCCGCGACACGGAGCATTGGACGCGTTTCCTCGGTTTTCTCAACGAGTTCAATCAGAGTTGGGCCAAACACGCGGCGGCCGTCGTAATCGTGCTGTCGAAAGCACTTTCACGCCACCCGGCGGCAGCGCCGAAGTGCCGGCTCCAACGCATTCGTTCGATGCCGGCGCGGCGTGGGGTTACTTCGCACTGCAGGCGAGTCTCTCGGGATGGCATGCGCACGGTCTGGCCGGCATCGAACGCGACAAGATCCGCCAGGGGCTAGCTGTCCCCGATGTGTATTCGATCGAAGCGGCTATCGCAATCGGACGCGCAGGCGACAAGAGTGTGCTGCCGGAGGCGTTGCAGGCCCGCGAGGCGCCGAGCCCACGCAAGCCGCTGGCTGAAATTGCCGCAGAGGGCCGTTTCGTTCCTTGATGGAGACACGCTGGCGCCCTGCGACACAGTCGCGGGCGCCAGGTCGGTGCCGCATTCACCGCTACGCGAGTTCGGCCGTCTGCCGCCGAAAACTCGCTGCCGCGTGCCGTCCGGGCAACAGATCGCCCTCGCTGAACAGCTTGTGGCGCAAGGTGCCTTCGTCGTAAGCAGTCTTGTACAGCCCGCGGTTCTGCAACTCCGGCACGACCAGATCGATGAAGTCCTCGTAACTTTCCGGCACGACGGTGCGGCTGAGGTTGAAGCCATCCACGCCGGTTTCCTCGACCCACGCCTGCAGTTCGTCCGCCACCTGCGCTGGCGTGCCGACAATGGCCGGATAGCGGCCGCCCAGTTCGAACATCTCCAGCAGCTTGCGACGCGTCCAGCCATGCTGCTTCGCGGTCCGCGTGGCCGATTCGATGGCGTTGGTGGGCGCATAGTCGACGGGCGCATCGAGATCGTATTGCGCGTAGTCGATGCCGGTGCTGGCCGCGAAATGAGCCAAACCCGCTTCGCGGCTCGCGTAACGCAGATAGTCCGCGTATTTCTCGCGCGCCTCGTGTTCGGTCGCACCTGTTACTACCGCGGCCCCAACGAATACCTTGACGTCGTCCGGATGCCGGCCGGCCTGAACCAGTTGCTCGCGCAACGTTCGCACCGTCTCGCGTCCGACCGTCCGGTTCGGCGGCGAGATGAACACGCACTCGGCGTGCCGCGCGGCGAAACGTTGGCCACGCCCGGAGCTGCCCGCCTGGAACAACACCGGCGTGCGTTGCGGCGACGGCTCGGCGAGATGGTAGCCCTCGACGTTGTAGTAGCGCCCCGCATGCTTCACCTCGTGCACTTTAGCCGGATCGGCATAGACGCGGCCGGCCTTGTCGCGCAGCACCGCGCCCTGTTCCCAACTGCCTTCCCACAGCTTGTAGAGAATCTCGAGATACTCGTCGGCCCGCTCGTAGCGCTCGTCGTGCGGCAGTTGCTCGTTGAGCCCCATCGCACGCGCCGCGCTGTCGAGATAGCCGGTCACGATGTTCCAGCCAATCCGTCCTTGCGTCAGATGATCGAGCGTCGAGAAGCGGCGCGCGAGCAGATAAGGCTGCTCGTAGGTGAGATTGACGGTCACGCCGAAGCCGAGGTGTTCGGTGACGGCGGCCATTGCCGATACCAGCAGCGTGGGATCGTTGACCGGCAACTGGATCGACTCGCGCAAGGTCACATCCACGTTGTGCTGATAGACATCGTAGACGCCGACGATATCGGCCAGAAACAGGCCGTCGAACAGGCCGCGTTCCAGCGTGCGCGCGAGGTTGGTCCAGTACGGCAGCAGGCGGTAGTCGGTGGAGCGGTCGCGCGGATGCGTCCACAGGCCATGGTTGATATGGCCGACGCAGTTCATGTTGAACGCGTTGAGCAAAATCTGTTTCTTCGCCATCACAAGGCTCCATGCCGCGGCGGCAGCTTGTCGTTGAGGTAGAAGTTACCCACCGCATGATACTTCCAGCGCACCGGGTCATGCAGCGTGTGGGTGCGCGCGTTACGCCAGAAACGGTCGAGCCCGAGACCGTCGAGCGTGGCAACCGTGCCGGCGAGTTCGAACAGGCGCGAGCCCGCGTCGAGCGACACGGTCGTGGTCAGCGCCCGCGCCTCGGCTACGGCGACCGAAGCCTCGGCCACCGAGCGATCGGTGGAGTGGGCCTGGGCGGCGTCGACGAAGCGGCCCGCGCGGCGCAGCAACGCTTCCGCCGCACGCAGTCGCACGGCGAGGTCGCCGAACTGCGCGATGGTCAGCGGATCGTCGGCCGCGCGTTCGACCTTTGCGTCGATCCAGGGCCGCGAACGCTCGCGCACGAACTGCACGGCGGCGTCGAAAGCGCCTCGCGCCTGGCCCAGATCGATGGCGGCGTGGATGATCTGCGCGAGCGGTCCGATCGTCGTCGCCCGCTCGAACGACACCTGGAACGGCACGACCCATTCGGGCTCGACACGCACTTCTTCGAACTGCACCGAGCCGCTGCCCGTGACACGTTGGCCGAAGCCGTCCCAGTCGTCCGTAACTGTCACGCCTGGCGTATCGCGCGGAATGAAGGCCAGATACGTGACGTCGCGTCCCTGCTCTTCTGCGACCACCAAAGTGGGAATCCAGTGCGCGTAAAGCGCCCCCGTGCAATAGAACTTGCGGCCGTCCACCTGCCAGCCGCGCGCGCCGCGCGTGAGCCGCGTGCGGCGTTTGAAGTCCTTGTGGCCGATTTCGGCAAGCGCGTTGCCGAAGCGCTCGCCCGCCAGCACACGCTGATAGAAAAAGCGCTGTTGTTCGACGCTGCCGCCGACGCGCAGCACTTCCAGCGCGTAGAAATGGTTTTGCGGAATCTGGCCGAGCGAGCCGTCGGCGGCGGAAATGATCGCGGTCACTTCGGCGAGCGTGCCGTTGCGCACCCCTGCGCCGCCGAATTCGCGCGGCACGGTGATGCCCCACAGGCCGCTCGCGACGAAGGCGTCGAGTTCGACCCACGGCAACCGCCGTTCGCGGTCGCGCAGCGCCGCTTCAGGCGCGAATTGCGCAGCGAGGCGCCGAGCGGTCAGCAGGGCCTGCGCGTCGTCGGTAATCAGATCAGGCGTAACGGGCGGGCGCAGTTCGGGAGGCAACGCGTTCGCCACAACGTCGCCGCGCGTTTCTACAGAAAGATTGAGAGTCATGTTTCTTCAGTTCCACGAATGACGCGCGGGCAGCACCTGGTTCAGGTGATAGTTGCCGAGCAGGTGCAGTTTCCAGCGCACCGGATCGTGCAACGTATGGGTGCGTGCGTTGCGCCAATGGCGATCGAGGTTATGCGCGGCGCGCGTCGAGGATGAACCGGCCAGCTCGAACAGCTTTTCGCTCGCTTCCAGTGCGATGCGGGTGGTCAGGATCTTGGCTTCGGCCACCGCGACGGAGGCACGTGCGCTCGCCTCGGCGTCGAGGGAGGGCGCGGCGGCAAGAGCATCGAGTGTGTGGCCCGCCTCCTGCAGCACCTCGTGCGCGGCGTGCAGATCGATCTGCAGACGGCCCACGTCGGCGATGATGTACGGGTCGTCAGTGGCGTGCTCAAGGCCGGAATCGACCCACGGACGCGCGCGTTCGCGCACGAAGGCGAGCGTGTCGGCCACCGCCGCTTGCGCAATGCCCTGATCGATGGCAGCCTGAATCAGTTGTGAAGTAGGCCCGAACAGGCCCGGACGCTCGGCAAGTTGCCAGATCGGCAGCACGTCCTGCGGATCGACCGGCACCTGCCTGAACGTCACCGTGCCGCTTGCCGTCGTACGTTGTCCGAATGAGTTCCAGTCGTCGACCACCGTCAGGCCCGGCGCGTCGCGCGGCGCCCAGACCTGCACGGCGCGGCCTTCGTCGTCGGTGGCGCGAGTGGGAACGCGGTGCGCGAACAGCGCACCGGTAGAGTAGAAACGCTGGCCGTCGAGGCGCAAGCCATCAGGCGTCGCAGTCAGCCGCGTCGTGCCCTGCAGGATGGTCCTGACGTTCGCCGAACGGCGCTCCGGACCGGCGTTGCCAAGCCGCTGGCCCGCCAGCACCTCGCCATACAGGCGCGCTTTCTGCGCCGGCGTGCCGATTTCGCGCAGCACGCCCAGCACGCCGAAATGGTTCTGCGGAATCTGGCCCAAAGCCGGATCGGCTGCACACAGGATCACAAACACTTCGGCGAGCGTGGCGTACGACACATCGGCGCCGCCGAATTCGCGCGGCACGGTGATCGCGCCAAGGCCGCTTTCCGACCACAGATCCAGTTCAGCCCATGGCAACAGGCGTTGGCGATCGCGCTCGGAAGCGCCGGCCGCGAACCGCTCGGCGAGGGCGTGGGCGGCGGCGATCGCCTGGGCGTCGCCGGCAATGCGCTGGACACGGGCGGGATCGGGACGCCGAGGCAGCGGCGCCTCGGCGGAGGGAGATTCGAGAGTGGACATGATGGTTCGTACCGACAGAGGTGACACCCGTCCGCCCACAACGCTCCCTCCCTTGTGACGGAGAAACGCACAGCCTGCGTAACGCTTGTGGCGAACAGGTTGAACCGTCTATTGGACCAGCAGAGGCTTGCCACGCCTACTATCGAATTGGAACTTGCTTATGAGGATTTGCGATTTCCCGGTGCGGCGCTTACTGCCTGGGCTTCACATCGCCGCTCGCGGTCTTCACCGCCGCTTACGCGAGCGTCGCGTCCTTCGTGACGATCTTGCGCGGAATCAGCTTCAGTTCGTAGAACGTATCCGCGATTCGCTGCTGTTCGGCGAGCACCTCGGCGTCGATCGGCTTGTAGACGTGTGAGTAATGCTCAAGACTGGTCTGGATGATCGACACGTCGAGCCCCTGAAGGGGCGCGAGTTCCGCGGCCGCAGCAGCCGTGTTCTGCTTGACCCACTGCCCTTGCCTGTTCAACTCTTCCATGACGATGGCGACCACGTTCTGACGCTTTTGCGCAAACTCACGCTGACTCAGAAAGAACTCGTGGTGACTGGCGACGCCTTGCGCATCGGCCAGCAGGCGCGCGCCGCTCTGCGCCTGCGCAGCGGCGAGGAACGGATCCCAGATCGCCCAGGCGTCGATTGCGCCTTGCTCGAGAGCGGCACGCGCATCGGCAGGCGCCAGATAGACCGGCTGGATATCGCCGAAGTCGAGACCGTTCTTGCGCAACAGCGCGACGATGAACCAGTGCACGTCGGAGCCGCGGTTGAACGCCACCTTCTTGCCCTTCAGATCCGCCACCGTCTTGATAGGCGAGTTCTTCGCGACGACCACGCCTTCCGCGCGAGGCGCCGGAAGTTCATACGCGGTATAGACGAAGTCCGCCCCTGCGGCCTGCGCGAACACGGGCGGCGCCTCGCCGACATAGCCGAAATCGATCGCGCCGACGTTCAGGCCCTCCAGCAATTGCGGGCCGGCCGTAAATTCGTTCCACGAGACCTTGATGCCTAGCGGCGCGAGCCGCTTTTCCAGCGTGCCGTGTGCCTTCAACAGCAAGAGCGTGGTGGCGGACTTCTGGTAGCCGATCCTGAACTGATCGGGCTGGAACTTGGCCCATGCCGGCAGTGCGGTGCCGGCCAGCGTCGCGCCCAAGGCGGCAAGGAAGGTCCGGCGGCCCCGGCGTGTCGAGTGGTTCATCGTAGCGTGTCCATGTTTGACGGGTCGCGTCAGCCTCAGGTTGGGCCAACGTCGTGAGTTGGTGAGCATCGGGTTGGGTACAACGGGTGCCACGCGCCGCGCAACGTTCGTTTGCCCGGACACACTGCTCCCGTTTCCCATGGAGTCGAAAATCTTACGCGTCATGCCTGAGGCATCGAAATGATCTTTCGAGGTAAGCAAATATCCGGTTGTGGATAGCGCGGGTTGGCGCTTTCCATATATGCCTCAGCGGATTTAGCAACCAACGGAAAAGTATTTGCCAGCCCCCTTCCTCATTACATAGGATGCGGCCATCATCCACTACACGGCTACCGTGCATCATGAATAAAAGAAACCTGCTGAAAACCGCGCTGGCCACCGTTGTGTTCGGTCTGGGCGTCGCCACCTCGCAACTCGCGCTGGCGGCTCCGCAAACCCTGCGCGTCGGCATCATGTCCGGCGAAGATGAGGACGTGTGGCGCGTCGTGGCCGCGAACGCCGCCAAGCAGGGCCTCGCCATCAAGATCACGACGTTCTCCGACTACACGCAGCCCAATGAGGCGCTCTCGGAACACGACCTCGACGCCAATTCGTTCCAGCACAAGCCGTATCTCGACGCGCAGATCAAGGCGCGCGGCTACACGATCGTGCCGGTGGGCTTTACCTATGTGCAGCCGATTGGCCTCTATTCGCGCAAGGTGAAGTCAGTGGCCGATCTGCCGGATGGCGCCACGGTCGCCGTGCCGAACGATCCGAGTAACGAAGGACGCTCGCTGCTGTTGCTGCAAGCCCAGCATCTGATCACGCTGCGTGCCGACGTCGGCCTGCTGCCGACCGCGCGCGATATCGCGGACAATCCGAAGCACATCCATATCAAGGAACTCGACGCGGGTATCGTGGGCCGTGCGATCGGCGATGTGGACGCCGCCGTGATCAACACGGACTGGGCCATCAAGGCCGGCATCAAGATTCCGCAAGAACGTATCGCGCAGGAGCAGGTGAACGGCAATCCGTATCGCAACTTCCTCGCCGTCAATGCAAAGGATGCGAACGCGCCGTGGGTCCACGCGCTGGTTCAGAGCTATCAGCAGCCTAACGTGGCCGCTGAAATTCTCAGCGTCTATCATGGCGCGACGCTGCCGGCGTGGGATGGGGCAAGCCACTAAGTCTCGCCTGGACGTGTAAGCGGTAAGCGCACGGCGGGTTAAAAAGCTGGGGCGGGTGCTGTTATCACAACAGCGCCCGCCCCTTTTTGTTTATAAGGATCGCGAAGTTTAATGCCGCGCTATTGCCCCGCCGGTTCGGCCAGATGATAGAGACAATCGCCCCGCTGCACCAATGCGGGCACGCGTTTGCAGACGACCTCCCCGGCGCCGGTGAAATGCAGCGTGACGGGTTCGCGCAAAGGCGTTTCGGGAAAATGGATACGCGCAGCCGCCTGCCCTTCGACGACCTGCTCGCCCAGCTCCACCAGTGGTTCGTATAAACCGCGGTCATAAGCGTAGACATAATGGCGCGAGCCTGAAACGCGCATGAAGCGGGTGGCAGCCGGAGCGCTGTCCGGCACGAGCGCGCCATGCAGCAGCCCAATGAAGCCCAGCAGATGCAGCAGTCCCTGGCGCCCCTCGCGCAACAGTTTCGCCTGCACCACTCCGCCGCCGCCCAGTTCGGTGAGGATCGAGATCGCGCCCTGGCGCCGCGCGGCGGTCGCCGCATGAACCGGATTCTCGGGATGCAGAAACGCGTTAGGCAAACCGAACGCAGCCAGCAGCGCGCGCAACCGCGCGTCCTCTTCGGCATCGCGCGGCTCGATCGCCAGCATGTTGGCCCCGTGATACAGCAACGAACTGCCGCCCGAATGCAGGTCGACCAGATAGTCCGCGCGGGCGAGCAGCGTATGCTCGATGTAATCGGCAATCAGTTCGGTCGGCGTGCCGGCCGGATTGCCCGGGAACGTGCGGTTCAGATTGCCGCCGTCGAGCGGCGAGGTGCGCAGGCCCGCCTCTGCGGCCGGGAAGTTGGCCATCGGCAGCAGGATCAGTTGTCCGCTGAGCATGTGCGGCTCGATCTCGCGGATCAGTTGCGAGACGATCACCTGCCCCTCGTACTCGTCCCCATGATTGCCGGCCATGATCAGCACCACCGGCCCGTCGCCGTTGCGGACCGACGCAATCGGAATCGGGATCCAGCCATACGCCGAGCGGTGGACCGAATGAGGCAGCCGCAGGTAGCCAGTGTGTTTGCCGCTCGAATCCAGATCGATTTCACTGCGGATGGGATTGGCTGCTTGCGCGTCGCGGGTCATCTTGGGTGGCTCTGGGATGGAGGTTACGTTGCATGGGAGGCGAACTCTCATTCTCGACGAGCTCGCCTCCCGCCGTTACCAAGTTATACAACGATCCAAATCCACCGCAAAGCTAAGACCGCTTACTTCTGCTGCTGCAGATACTGCTGAACCTCCTTCATGGTCACGGTGCCGCTGCGCGCCGAGTCGATCTGATCGAAATGCGCGGCCACGTAACCGAGGCCGCCCGTTTGCGCCTGGCTCTTCGTGATCGCGGCGCCGTTGCTCAATGCGCCCTCCGCACCCAGGCTGGTCGCAAGACGCTGTTGCGCCTGCTGCTGCAACGCGGCGCCCGTGGTGGGCGCAGGCGGTGCGCTGCGAGCGCGCGGAAAGAACGGACCGTCGACGCCTCCGCCGTTCGCCGGCACGGCCGAGGACACCGACTGTACCGACTCGGCCTGCGCGCTCACGGCGAGCGCACACAGAAGCGTCGCCGAAGCGACGTACCGCAAGACAGGAATAATACGCATGACATGACTCGCAAAAAGAGCGAGGCGTCAGCCAATGGCCGGCCGCCGCCTCGCAAGGTGTTTAAGGGGCGACCTTCATCGCGGCAAGTGTCGGCGTGCCCGCAGGCGTTTCGTCGGACCATGCGGCTGGCAGGTTGGCGAGCGAGAGCGCGGCCGGAATCGGCGAGCCCGCAAAATACGACTTCAGGTCCGCTTTCATCTGCGGCCGGGCGGTGTTGTCCAGATAGATCATGTGGCCGCCGGGATAGAACGTCACCTGCAGGTTCGCGTTCAGGCCGGACGCGGTCTGCAGTCGCGCCAACTGGTTTTCGGTGATGAAATACGGCGTCGCGAGATCGTGATAGCCGTTCTCCGAGAGCACCTTCAGTTGCGGATTGAGCGTGAGCGCCGCCAGCAGGTCGGGGATCGTATCCGGCACGGCCTGCCCGTCATGGCTGAAGTCCCATGCGCCGATGATGTCGTTATTCAACGTCTGGAACGTCGCGTTCGGTGCGCTGTAGCCGAGATACGACGGCATCTGCGTAGCGAGCGCCGTGGTGAACGGCTGCGAGATAAGGATGTCCGACGGATCCGAATCCGCCTGCAGGCGCGGATCGCTGCTCGGTAGCGAGACGCGGCCATCGTAGCGGCCAATGGTCGAGCCCGGCACCAGCGCGGTCCCATAGTACGCATTGCCGAAATACGCATTCAGCGCCTGCGGCGACAGGCTCGTGAGGCTCGACCACGAGGCAATCGTGTTGTTGCTCGGGAACACGGGCGGCGTCGTCAGCACCGGCGTGCCGGCGAAGTTATTCGTGGGACCGTATTGGGTCAGCGACGCATACTGCGTGGTCACGAAGTTCTGGATCTGCTGCGCGTACGCGCCCAGATTGGTCGGCGCCGGCGAGACCTGATCGAAGTACGCGGCCACCTGTGCGAAGCTCACGAAGTAGCCGATCATCGAATCCGTGCTGTACTTGAGCTCGGTCGGATAGTCGGCGGCGTTGTTGTTGGTGATCGCGTTGGTTTCGCCCACGTCCGCGAAGTAATTCAGAATCGACGACTGCAGCACGATGCCGGTCAGATGCACACCGGCCGACTCCAGCGAAAGCGCCAGCATGTCGGTGCGCGGCGTGCCGTACGATTCGCCGTATAGATAGATCGGCGAACTGCTGCGATTGTTCACCGTCAGATAGCGCTGGATGAAATCGCGCATCACCCGCACGTCGGGATCCGCGCCCCAGAAGGTCTGGTTCGTGTTCGGCTGGATTGCTTCGGAGAGACCCGTGCCCGGGGGATCGATGAACACCATGTCGGTGGTGTCGATCAGGCTTTCCGGATTGTCGACCAGCGGGAAATTGGGCCAGTTGGTCAGTTGCGGGTCGGGCGTCGCGACGCGGGTCGGCGCAAACGAACCGAGCCGCAGCCACACCGACGACGAACCCGGACCGCCGTTATAGAAGAACGTGACAGGCCGTGGCGTGCCGTTGGTGGACGGCGCCGTGTACGCGACATACGACATCGTCGCCTGCGGGTTGCCGTTCGGATCCGACGCGCTCAGGTGACCGGTGGTCGTCGTGTAGTTGACGGTCGTGCCGCCGCTGCTCCATTGGTGATGCACCACCGCCGCCTTCTCCGACACCTGCGCCGCGCTCAGGCTGTCGCCGGCCTTTGCGGAATAAGCGATGGGGTCGGTCAGTTGCTGGTCGGCCTGGGTCGGCGTCGCGCTGCTGCTATTACTGTTGACGCTGCCGCCGCAACCCGCAAGGGCAAGAATCGCAACGGCCAGCGGCGCTTGCGCGCTGCGCCGGACCTGAGCCGCCCAGGCGGCAGGCACTCCACGAGTTATCTCTTTCATTTTTATCCTGGTTATGGTGATGCGGAACAACACTTCGATACGACGACGCCCCTGGTAAGCACTGCAAAGCAGTGGATACCAGGGAGTCGACACAGCTAGACCTTGAGGGATGGACCCACGAGACGGTGTTGCCGTCCGGCCGAAGCAGCCGGACGGGCGCCGCAGAATCAGGCCGTCGCGGTTGACCCGGACAGCATCGACCACAGGCCGTTGAAGAAGCTGGCAAGCAGGCTGAAGAGGTTCGCCGAACCCCCGCCGCTGTCGCTGCTGCTGCCGGCGGTGCCGTTACCCGACGCGATAGAGGGTGTAGAACCGAAGTCGCTGTTCAGCCGCGCGATGCTGAAACTGCCCCAGCCGGTGTCGAAGTCGAAGCCCTGCGTGGCGCTGTAGCCATACGTGACGCCGCCTTGCGTGATGCCGTTGTTGCCGGTCAGGACGCTGTGGACGAGGCTCGGATCGGTGGGGACGTCGCTATAGATCGTCGCGCCGGGAAACGCCAGGCCGTTGTTATTGGCCGACTGCACGCGCGCCCAGATGCCGGAGAAAATCGGTGCAGCGAGACTCGTGCCGCCGATGACGTTCGGATCGGTCGGACCATAACCGGGGATCGTGCCGACCGTTTGTCCCTGGTAGACGAGGATGGCCCCGCTGGCGCTGTCCGCATCGAAGCCGATATCCGGGACGGTGCGCGACTGATTGCCGGTGACGGCGGATTGCCAGCTTGGCGCGGCCTCGTACTGGCTGATACCGCCGCCCGTCGCCCACAGCGCGCCGGTGTTATCGAGTCCCGAGTTCCAGACGCTTTCGTGGTCGTACTGGCTGCCCTTGGTGTAGAGCGAGGTCCCGCCTACCGAGATGACATAAGGCGAGGTTGCCGGTTCGCTGACGCTATAGCTGCTGAGGTTGGACGGCGGCACGCCGTTCTCGCACTCGTACACGCCATGGTCGCCGGCCGAGACCGAGAAGGTCTGCCCCTGCGCCATCGCCACCTTGAAGATTGCGTCGTCGGCCGACTGCGAGCCGCCTTGCTGGGCACTCGCCTCGCACACGCCGAGCGAGACGTTGATCACCTTGGCGACGTTGTCGGAGACCGCCTGGTTGTAGGCCGCCGTGATGTCGCCCAGATTCATCGAGGGCGCATCGTAGAACATCAACTGATTGACGGCCCCACCCGCGGCGCCGACGATCGACTGGCTGTCGAGGTTCCATTCCACCGTGCCCGACGTATCGCTATAGTCGCTGCCGGACGGGCCGGTTTGCACGACGTTGGTCTGCACCGTGCCGAGCGAGTTGTTGCTCGTGAAGGTCTGCAGATCTGATAAGGTCTGCGAAAGGTCGCCCTCGGAAATAATGCCGATCGTGGTGCTTGCAGCCGTCGGCGTGCTGCCGGCGTCGTAAAGCGTGGAAAACTCGACCGGGTTGTGGCCGGTCAGGATCGCCTTCGCCGCACTCTTCTTGCTCGCGTCCGCTGCAATGCTTGCCGCCGCTTGCGCAGACTGCGCGGGTTGTCCCGGCTGAGCCAGGTGATAGTTGGTGTGCGCGGTCACGACATTCTGCAAGCCCAGCACCGCGTCGACGACCTCGCTCAGGGCGGCGGGCACCTGCGCGTCGCCAGAGTTGGCGTAAACCTGCCGGCCGGCGTCGTTGAACTGCACGAGGCTCGTGTTGAACGCCGCCCGGGTCGTGGCTGCGGTGCCGTCGGCCGTCACCAGCATGCGGTTCTTCGCCACCTGGACGTTGGTGAAACCCGCCTGGGTCAGATATTGCTGGACCGCGGCCACCTGGGCGTCGGTAGGCGCATAGGTGGAGAGAATCTGGTCGGGCGTCAGATATTGACGGAAATTCGGGCTGCCCGGCTGATTGACCTGCCGGATAAACGTCTCAAGATTCTGCTGGTTGCGCAGTTTAAGCGTGATAACGACGTGTACCGGTTTATTGGCGGGCACCTCGCTGGTGGCGTTGGTGGCCGCCTGCGGCGTCACCAATGCACCATTTACCGGATTATTGGGTGGCGAGGTAATAAATGCATGTGTGCGGGTAGAAACCCAGTCCTGCGAATTAGCCTGGGCATTCGCTGCCGAGGTTAACAAACCGGTGGAAGATAAACCAATCAGCGATAAAACCGAGAAACGACGTGTCGCGCCGGAAAAGCGTGCGACCCAAGACGGTGCCTGTGTTGGCATAATGCCTCCTCGTGAGAACAAGCGGCCACCTGCTGACCAGCACGGTAGTGCTGGGCGAACAAAACGGTCTGGATAACGTGAGATACACGCTCTCCATCGACACTTATCCCCGAAGCCAGTAATTTTTTGTAATGCGAATCTTAATGGATTCACCCCTCCTGACAAGGGGTAAATAAAGATTTGACATCGGTTAAATAATGGTGCGTTTTGGATAACATTAATCAGGTTGAAATTATTAATAATTATCCGAATTGAATGATTATCCTATCCGAATCATTTGACCAATGACGACGCGCCCCGCCTCATCCCCAAGGCAATTTGGGGTTCGGCAAGGGCGCGGGGTTCAGAGCGAGTGGGAAGCGTGTGCGGAGGGACGAATCAGCGACGCGAGTCCAGAAAGACGTCAATCTCGTTGGCATCCGGAGCTGTCGCCGGACCATGGCGCGTCACGGCCAGCGCCGCCGCTGCGTTCGCACGCATAGCCGCTGTGTGCGCATCCGCGCCACTCGCCAGCATGGCGAGGAATACACCGGTGTGGGCGTCGCCGGCGCCGTTGGTGTCGACCGCGTTCACCCTGAAACCCGGCACATGATCGCGCTGCGCTGTCACGCGTATCTCACACCCGCGCTCGCCATCGCGCACCACCGTCAGTGCATCGGTTGGCAAGCGGGCGGCGATTGAGTCGAACGCCGCGTCGAGGTCGTCCGTCCTGGCGAAACGCAACGCTTCCACGCGGTTGCTTGTCCAGATCGATACGCGGGACAACACACGCTCGAGCAGCATGGCGTCAATGGCGTCGACGAGCGGACCCGGATCGAACGCAACGCGCGTCCCTGCAGGTAACTGCTCCAGCCACGCGAGCAGCACCGTGGCCTTATCCGCGAGCATCAGGCTATAGCCGCTCACATAGACGATATCGTCCTGCGTCACCTGCAGCCCGTCCAGCACACTCCGTTCAAGTACACCTTCCGCACCGATATGCGAGACGAAGGTACGTTCAGCCCGCGCGTCGACGAGCGCCACACATAGGCCCGTGTCCTCGCCCGTCACTTGCGGACCGGCAATCTCCACGCCTTCTTTCTCGAGCGCCGCACGCGCCACGTCGCCGAAACGCCCGCTGCCATGACCGCCTGCATACACCACACGCATGTGACTGCGACGTGCCGCGGCGATCACATTGAAGCCGCCGCCTGCTTCGAAACACGCGTTGGCGGCGAGCACGTCGCCCCCAGGCGCAGGCAACGCCTCGATCTGCATGACGAGATCGACGATGACCTGGCCCGTATGAATCAATCGGGATACTTTTGCGGGAACTGCCTGAATCATGCTGTCTTCCAGTTTTTTGCCGAATGGCGTGCGCCGCCCAGGCCTGCATACACGCCTGCTGCGATCACGAAAGTGACAATCCAGCCGAGACCATTGCGGCCGAGCCATGAATTAGCGAATACGCCATGAATCGCGCCGGTCGACAGGAAGCAGAATCCGAGCACGATGGCGAGCGCCCACGCACTCAATGCGCGCCACTCGATGCCGCCTTTGTACCAGTATGCGCTACCCGGCGAGACATCCAGCAGATCGGTTGCCGAGTACTCCTGACGATGAATCAGATCGACTACAAAAATGCCGACCCAAGCCGTAATCGGCACCGCAAGCAGCGAGATAAAACCGATAAACGGACCGTAAAAGCTGCCGGCAATCAGCATGAAGTAGATCGAGCCGCTGAATATCACCACCACGTCCA
This sequence comes from Paraburkholderia phenazinium, assembly GCF_900142845.1. Taxonomy (NCBI): domain Bacteria; kingdom Pseudomonadati; phylum Pseudomonadota; class Betaproteobacteria; order Burkholderiales; family Burkholderiaceae; genus Paraburkholderia; species Paraburkholderia phenazinium. Next base: position 1,966,808 of record NZ_FSRU01000001.1, on the reverse strand, counting down.
CCACCACCGCCTGGACCCGCTTGACTTTCAGGCCCAGCGTCAGCGTCGTCAAGCCCGCCGAATAGACCGACAGGTAATTGGACAGCAACAGGCCACCGAACGCCGTGATCAGATAAGGAATCGCCATCCACGTGGGCAACATGTCGCGAATTGCGGCAATCGGATCGGAGGTCGAGGCGAGCTGATCGTTGCCGACCGCCAGCAACGCGCCGAGCGTGACCAGCAGAATCAGCGGAATGCCTGCGCCGAATGCCGCCGAGGCCACCAGAGCCGGACCTTTGACCGACGGCGCCTGATAGCGCGACATGTCTGCACCCGCATTGGCCCAGCCGATTCCGGTGCCCGCGGCAATCGTGCCGATGCCGATCACGACCGCGCTCGCCGGCGCCGGTGCGACCTGGAACACGGCATGCCAGTCGATGCGCGTCGCGAGAAAACCGGCCACCACCAGATTCAGCACCCCAAACACATAGGTGGACCACTTCTGGATCACCAGCAGGGTGGCATGGCCGAAGCCTGAGACGATCAACGTCAGCACGACGAACACGGCAATGAACACGAGCGTGAGCACCGGCGCCTGGCTGGCTTGCGCAGGCGTGCCAAACAGGATGGTTGCGAGCGAGAGGAGCACGTAGGCGGCAGTGGTCGTATTGACCGTCTCCCAGCCGAGTCGCGACAGCAGCGAGACGATGGTCGGGCCAATGTTGCCGCGTACCCCGAAAATCGCTCGCGACAGGGTCAGGCTCGGCGCATGACCGCGCCGTCCGGCAATCGAGATCACGCCGACAATCGCGAACGATCCCGCCGCGCCGACGATCGCCACCAGTGCCGCCTGCCAGATCGCAAGATGCTGGAAAGCGACGAGGGTTGCGCCGAGCGGCAGAGCGAGAATGCTGATATTGGCCGCGAACCAGACCCAGAAGAGCTGGCGCGGATGTCCATGGCATTCGCTGGGCGGTACCGGTTCGATACCGCGCGTCTCGACTTGGCGAGCGCTGTTTGACGGGCGTGACGAAGCCATCTGAGTCGAATCTCCAGATTGAAGGAAACTACCGGAACGGACCTGCGCCTCAGTCGGTGCGGGCGCGCAATCCAAGCAAACGGTCGACCAGCGGATCGAGATCGAGCGCGTTCACGCGTCGAATCGTCGCCACAGGTCCGGCCGGCAACGCGTCATAACCCGAGCACGCGCCGAGAATCGCGCCGAGCATTGCCGCGATCGTGTCGGTATCGCCGCCCAGACTCGCGGCCGCGCCCAATGCGGCCTCGATCGAGCCGCCACGTCGCTCGGCGTCGAATGCGAGCGCGAAGGTGGCGACCACCGATTCCTGCGACGCAACCGAGGTGCCGATCACGTCGTAAATCAACTCCGCGACGTCGTGTTCCGCACAGCCGCGGATCAACTCTCGCGCGTGGCGCAGACGCGGCGCGATCCTTCCTCCCGCCACCCAGAAGCCACGGCTCGCCGCCTGCTCCGCCATGTCGATCCCCGCTTCGAGTGCCGCAGCCAGGCTCGCGCCGTTCACGCCCGCCGACACCGCGGCGGCCACCGCCGCCGCGCTCGCAATACCGAGCGTGGTGTGGTGCGTGACGACACACGACTGCAACACAGCATCGATAAACGCCTCTCGCTGCCTCAGATCGAACGCAATCCCCACCGGCGTCACACGCATCGCCGCGCCGTTGGTGGTGCCGAAGCGCCCTGTGCGCAACGGATTTTCACCAGCGGCGATGCGCTCGATCGCCTGTTTGGTGGAGGGACCCAGCAGGTCGAGCGAGCCGCGCGCCTTCATCGACGCCTCCCACTCCATCAACGCATGCGCGAACGCCTTCGGCTCGATCGTGCCGTCCCCCTCCACCAGAAGCTCGGCAACCAGCACCGCCTGCTCGGTGTCGTCGGTAATCGAGCCGGCCGGCAGATTCGGGGCGATAGGCTGGTCGGCGAACGCGCTCTCCAGCTTGTCGATGCGTCCAAACTGTTCGGCGATCCGCTCGCGGCTGAGCGACTGCGTCGGCATGCCATACGCGTCACCGAGGGCAAGGCCATAAAACGCGCCACGCGCACGATCCGTCCATTCGGGGTGAGTCAAATGCGAAAACGAAGACATCAGAATTCCAGATGTAGTGCAAAAAACGCCGGATCCAGCAAGCTCACGACGTACTCGATGATGCGGTCGTCACGGTCGCGCGTGAGCCGTCGCGAACGCAGAAACGATGTGCCGGCGCGACGCTTGAGCAGGCGCGCATCGGCCGCATCGAGCCCGACCACTTCGGCCCACTGCTCGCCGTGATGCGGCACCATGCCGTGCTCGATCAGCGTGCGGTTCAACGATCCGCCTACCAGCCCTTGCAACGGCAGCGCAGCCAGCTCTTCGCTGAACGGCAGACGGCTGCGCTCGAGCGAGATGCATTGCGCCTCGGCGCCGATAACGCGCATGCGGTCGATCGCCACAAACGTCGAACGCTTGAGCTTCAGTTCCTGCGCAAGCGTCTCGTCTTCGACCAGCGCAATCTGCAGCAGGCGGGTCTGCGCCCCACCCTCCGCCTGTTCGATCGCCGTGGTCCAGCCAAGCGTGCCGTCGATCGTCTGGCCGTTGAACGTCACGAACGACCCGATGCCGCCTTTGCGCGTAATCAGCCCGCCGTTCGTCAGCAGGTCGAGTCCCTTGCGCACGGTGTTGCGGCTCACCGCGAAGCGCTCGACCAGTTCGTGCTCGCTTTCCAGTTGCTGACCGAACGGCAGGCGTCCGCTCAGAATCTCCTGCTCGATCGTGGCGGCCACCATATGCGCCTTCGAGCGCCCGACTTCCGCGCTCTTTACTGCCCGTTTCACCATCTTGCGGCTCCTGTGCCTGGGAGGGCCCGGCCATCGCAGCGGCCGGGCCTTCATTCGAAAAGCACAAGTATGCACATGTTTTCCTCAAAAACGCTGCACGATGCCCAACTGAAACCCACGCGCATCCGCGCCGGGGTACGCAAGCGGCAGTCCGGCATTGGCCGAGCCCGCCAGCCGGTATTCCGCCTGACCACGGTTTTGCAGGAACGACAACGCGCTGTACACCGTGGTGCGTCGGGAGAGCGTATACGTGTAGAGCGCTGCCACCTGGCTCGCGTTGTTGCCCTGTCCCGTCTCGTCGTGCAGATAGGTATAGCCGAATGCGAGGGCGCTCGACGGCGTGAACTGATACAGCGCCGATGCGCCGTACACGTTCACATCCAGATCGATATCGGCCCACTTCGAACCGCTCCACCCTGCGTAAAGCGTCGTCTTGCCGATCTGATACGACAGCCCCGCCTCCTCGGTCCGGTCCGTCGCGCTGCCGTCCGCACTCTTCACCGCTTGCGCGGCGAACACGGCCGCGACCGGTCCATGCGAGTACGTGACATCACCCTGATAGCTCGAACCCGGCGAGCGGAACCCGCCCGCATCGCCGAGACCCGTGTAGAGGCTGAACTGCAAGCCGGCCAGCGTCGGCGATGTGTATGAAACCGTGTTGCTCGTGCGCACCGTGTAGGTCATCAGGTTGCTGAAACCGGACGCCTGGGTCGAGGCGCCGAACGCGTCGAGGCCGCCCTGGTCGTTGAACACCGGCGAGTTCTGACGGCCGGCGCGCAGTTCGCCCCATCCTCCCGATAGGCCAACCCAGGCGGCGCGATTGAACAGGCTGCCCGGCGAGGCAAGCGTACCGTCGTTAGGATTAAAGCCATTCTGCAAATCGAAGTTGATGTGATTGCCGCCGCCAATATCCTCGGTGCCGCGCAGACCGAATCGGCTCGCCCACTGTCCAGACGAACCCAGCGCTCCGGTATAGCCGCTGCCCGTGTTCACCACCTGGACGAATTCGTCCAGGATGCCATACAGGGTGACGCTCGAGTCCGCGTGCGCGGCGGGTGCAAGGCAAATCAGCATTACAGCGGCCGGCAGGCGAATGTTCATGATGAGCGATGTCGGGTGGGCAAATCGCGGGCGCGACTACCTGTTCCTTTTTGCACACCTATTAAAGAACATGTAGGAACATGTACAGAATCTAAGGCGCCGAATCCGGATGGTCAAGCAGGATCGATCCAGGGGAAACCCGCGAGAGGAATTCGAGCCGTGCGAACGCCGACATGCCCGTGCACGGCCTAATCTGGCACAATTTACCCCCACTATTCCCCCGACCGGCCTTCTCGTCAGGGGTGTAGCGTCCTATGCTTGGCCTGAGTGCCATCGGGTGACGCTGCTTTTGCGGCAGCACCCCTGTATCAATCCGTCAGAGAGACATCGAAAATGGCCACTGTCACGCCACGCACGAACAACGCAAACCTGTCGGGCATGTTCAGCAGCGGCCGGCTCACCCTCGGCGCACGTATCGTGCTGAGCTTCGGCGCGCTCTTTCTGCTGATGCTCGCGATGGCCGTGATTTCATACACGCGGCTGCGCAACATCGACGACGAGGCGCTCAGCCTGCGCCACGATTCGGTGCCGGGCCTCTACTACGCCACCGCGCTGCGCGCCGCCGCGAACGAAGGCTACGCGACGCTCGAGCGGGCCGTTTTCGTCGATCCCGACGCGGCCAGCACGACAGCCGACCTCGACCACCTGCCGGACGCCCAGCGCGCTTTCGACAAGGTCGCGGCCGACTATCAGGGCACGGTGTTTCGCGACGACGACCGCGAACGCTTCAACACCTTCAAGGCCGCCTACGACCAGTATCTGGCGCTCTTCAACACCGCTGCGAGCCAGGCCCGCAGTTCGAAGGCCGCGGCACAAGCCAGCTTTATCCAGTTGACGCCCGCGTGGAACAGCGTGATTCGCAACGCCAACGTGCTGGTCGCGGAAAACCACACCCAGGCCGACGACTCGGCGGAGTTGATCCGCTCCTCGGTGACCGGCACCGAGGTCACGCTCGCCACCGCACTTGGGATCGTACTGCTGGTCGCGCTCGTCACCGGTTACACGCTATTCAAGGCAGTCACGGTGCCGATGACGCGGCTCGTCGAAGTGCTCGACATCATGCGTACCGGCAATCTGGCGCAACGGCTAAACCTGCGCCGCAGCGACGAATTCGGCACGCTGGAGAACGGCTTCAACCGGATGGCCGAGGAATTGACGAGCCTCGTATCGCAAGCGCAAAAGTCCTCGCTGCAGGTGACCACCTCGGTGACGGAGATTGCCGCGACCTCCAAGGAACAGCAGGCCACCGCGAGCGAAACAGCGGCGACCACCACGGAGATCGGCGCCACGTCCCGCGAAATCTTCGCTACCTCGCGCGATCTGCTGCGCACCATGAACGAAGTGGCGGGCGTCGCCGAACAGTCGGCCACGCTGGCGGGCGCGAGCCAAAGCGGCCTCACGCGCATGGAAGACACGATGCGCAGCGTGATGGAAGCAGCCGGCTCGGTCAACGCCAAGCTGTCGATCCTCAACGAGAAGGCCGTCAATATCAATCAGGTGGTCGCCACCATTACCAAGGTGGCCGATCAGACCAACCTGTTGTCGCTGAACGCCGCCATCGAAGCTGAAAAAGCCGGCGAATACGGCCGCGGGTTCGCCGTGGTCGCCACCGAAATCCGCCGTCTCGCGGACCAGACCGCCGTGGCGACCTACGACATCGAGCAGACCGTCAAGGAAATCCAGTCGGCGGTATCCGCCGGCGTGATGGGCATGGATAAGTTCTCCGAAGAAGTGCGCCGCGGCATGCGCGACGTGCAGCAGGTGGGCGGCCAGCTTTCGCAGATCATCAATGAAGTGCAGACGCTCGCGCCGCGCTTCCAACTGGTCAACGAGGGCATGCAGACGCAAGCCACCAGCGCCGAGCAGATCACCCAGGCGCTCTCGCAACTGTCCGAGGCGGCCCAGCAGACGGCGGAGTCGCTGCGCCAGTCGTCGCAGGCAATCGACGACCTCACGCTGGTCGCCAATCAGTTGCGCACCGGCGTGTCGCGCTTCAAGATCGACGCGTGACGCACGCTTCACGCTAAACACGGGCCATCGCGATGCTCTTCCTCCTGTTCGATCTGGACGGCGACCGCTACGCGCTTGATGCGGCGGCGATCGCCGAGGTGCTGGCGCTCGCACCCACCAAGTCGATTCCCGGCGCACCGGCGTGGGTCGCCGGGATGTTCGAGCGGCATGGCGAGGCCGTGCCCGTGATCGACGTGTCGCAACTCGCGCTCGGACGCCCCGCCCGCCAGCTTCGCTCGACGCGCCTCGTGCTGGTCCGCTACAGGCCGGACGACGCGGCGGCGCAAACGGGCACGCAAGACAATGGCGGCGAGCCCGCGCGTCTGCTCGGCCTGATCGTGGAGCGCGCCACGCAGACGCGGCGTATCGAGCGCGCGCAGTTTCTCGACAGCGGCATCGCCACACCGCATGCCCGCTGGCTTGGACCGGTCGCCAACGACGGCATGGGTCTCGTGCAATGGGTCGAGGTACAGCACATGCTGAGCGACGAAGTCAAAGCCCTGCTGTTCCCGCAAGCGGCTGACGCGCAACCGCCGGCCTACTCGTGACCGGCGACCTGAACGACGACGTGAACCGCGCCATGAACGCCACGGACCCCTGCTTTGAAACCTGGCTCTCCCACGAGACAGGGATCGACGCGCACTCGCTCGGCATCAACGCCCTCGAGCGGGCCGTGCTGGAACGCGTGCGCACAACGCAGGCGGCGTCTCCGGCCGCGGACCTGGCCGAGGGTGCGGTGGGTGCTTACTGGCAGCACCTCAACGACTCGCCGGATGAACGGCTCGCACTGGTCGAGACGCTGGTGGTCCCCGAGACCTGGTTCTTTCGCGACCGCGAGGCCTTTGTCGCACTGGCGCGCCTCGCCAATGAAAAGCTGGCGCGCGATCCGGCTCGCGTACTGCGCGTGCTGAGCGTGCCTTGCTCGAGCGGCGAGGAACCGTACTCGGCGGCGATGGCCCTGCTCGACGTGGGGATCGGCGCGGAGCGCTTCACCATTGACGCCATGGACATCAGCGCGCGCGCCATCGAACTGGCGCAGAAGGCGGTCTATGGACGCAATTCGTTTCGCGGCGGCGAGTTCGGCTTCCGCGAACGCCACTTCAGCCCGCGCGACGGCGGGTGGGTGCTGAACGAACGCATCCAGCAGACCGTGCGCTTTGCGCAGGCGAATCTGTTCGAACCCGCGCAGCCTGCCTCCGCACGCTATGACTTCATTTTTTGCCGCAACGTGCTGATCTATTTCCATAGGGAGGCTCAGGATCGCGCGATTCATTTGCTCGATGCCCGTCTGGCCGAAGGCGGGACGATTTTCGTCGGTCCGGCGGAAACCGGCTTGATGATGCGTCATACGCTGAGTTCGGCGCGCATTCCGCTGGCGTTCGCGTTTCAGCGCACGCCGCCTGAAGAGACGAGCACGCGCAGCTTCGCGTTGTTTGGGAAGGTGCCGGATGCGGCTGCGGCCTCCGCGCTTCACCGTGTCTATGGGACGCTCAAGCCCGCAGAGGCGCCCGCTGTTCCGTTCGTGTCTGTGCCTTCGGCGGCGTCCGGCGCTTTTGTGTCCGTAGTTTCCGCGACCGCTGCGGAGGTTGCGCCCGCTTCGACAATGGAAGCTAAACCCGCTGCGCCGGGGCAACGCACGGCGACACCTGCGCACGCCAACGCGCATGCGCCTACCCATGCCCGCCCGCCAGCGCATGCCCACCCGCATACCCACGCCCACGCGAAATCTGCCGGCGTCGCCGCACCCGCCGCGTCGCTCGTCGAAGCCCGCCGTCTCGCCGACGCCGGACAATTCGACAAGGCCGAACACGAGGCGCAGAAGTTCGTGATCGTGAACGGTACGGACGCGGAGGCCTTTTATCTGCTCGGCCTGATCGCCGATGCGCGCGGCCGCACCGCCGACGCGAGCGACTATTACCGCAAGGCGCTCTATCTCGCGCCGGCTCACTACGAGGCACTTACGCATCTTGCAGCGCTGCTCGACATGACCGGCGACAGCGCCGGCGCCCAGCACCTCATGCGACGCGCCCAGCGCGCCGCGGCAAAGATGCCCACCATGGCGGACGCCCCCTTGAACCCACCGCGAGGCGCGCATGGCACACGGCGCCATTGAGAATACGGGCGTGCTCACGCTCATCGACGATTGCTGGAATCGCATCGGCACGCGCGGCGACGGCTCGTGCCCAAAGCTCGCGGAACATTCGCGCTGCCTGAACTGTCCCGTGTTCGAACAGGCCGCGGCGCGGCTGCTCGACCGGCCGGTAGACGATGCGGAGCTCGCCCAGTCCGCTATGGCGACGCCGAATGCGCAGTCCCGCGAGCACACCGCAAGCACTCGCGAAACACCGGACGCCGGCGACGCAGTTGAAACCGCAACCGAATCCGCACTGGTGTTTCGGATTGCCGACGAATGGCTCGGACTGCCGACCGCGGCGCTGCGCCAGGTGGACGACATCCGCCCGATCCATTCCCTGCCGCATCGGCGCAACCGGGTCGTGCTCGGCCTCGTCAACATTCGCGGTGCGCTGACGGTAGCCGCCTCGCTCGGCGAGCTTCTGCATCTGGATCGCACGGCGGTGAGCGGCAAGTACACCTCGAGCAACGGCTACGCGCGCATGCTGGTCGCCGCCCATCGCGGCGAGCCGGTGGCCTTTCCGGTGGACGAAGTCGAAGGCGTCGTGCGCTTTGCCGCGAGCGCGCTGCTGCCGGTGCCCACCACCCTCGCGCACGCCGGCGCCTCGCATGCGCGCGGCGTGCTGGCATGGCGCGACCGCTCGGTCGGCCTGCTCGACACCGACCGTGTCTTCGAGTCGCTTGCCCGGAGTCTGCGATGAGTATCGACGACGATCTGAGCCGCCGCTCCCTGCTCGACCTGTTCCGCGAAGAAGCGCAGACGCAGACCCGCGTGCTCTCCGATGGACTGCTGGCGCTCGAACATGCGCCCACTGACGCCTCGCAGCTCGAAGCCTGCATGCGCGCCGCACATTCGCTGAAGGGCGCGGCGCGCATTGTCGGCTTGCAGGATGGTGTAGACATCGCGCATCTGATGGAGGAATGCTTCGTCGCCGCGCAACGGGGCGCGCTGATCCTCTCCGCTGCGCATATCGACGAACTGCTGCGCGGCGTCGACCTGCTGTTGCGCGCCGGTAACCCGGACACGCAGACCGCGCTCGCCCGCGAGGACGTGGACGCCTTCGTGGCACGCCTCGAGGCGTTCAGCGCGGCGGCGAACGATCCGCATGCACTGCACGCGGACTCCACGGTCGCGTCGCCTTGGGGGAGCACGTCCGCCGCTACCTACACCAACCCGTTCGCCGCGAGCGAAGACCCGGACGACGACGCAACGATGCGCGCCGCGCTCGCCATCCTCGGCGCGGACGCCGCAAAATTGTCAGTGAGTTTCGCCGAACCGACGCAGGACGTTGTGGCCTCCGCAATCGAGACCTCCGCAGTGGACTCGTCCATCACGGCAACGGCAACGCTAACGCCACCACCGCCCCCCGACGCCCCGTTAAACGTCCACAGCGCACGCGACCCCGAACGGATGCTACGCGTGCGCGCCGACAACCTCGACCGGCTGTTGAGCCTGTCCGGCGAATCGCTGGTGGAGTCGCGCTGGCTCAAACCGTTCGCCGAGTCGATGCTGCGCGTCAAGCGCACGCAACGTGACGCCGCGCGCGCGCTCGACACCTGTTTCGAAACGCTCGCCGAACGTCTCGATCCGTCCGCACTGGCCGCGCTCGACGCCGTGCGGCAAACGCTCGGCACAATGCAGCATCTGCTCGCCACACGCATCGACGAGCTCGACCGGTTCGACCGCCGCAGTTCCAATCTCGCGCAGCAGCTCTACGACGAAGCGCTGCAATGCCGGATGCGCCCATTCGGCGACGCGACGCATGCGTATCCGCGCATCGTGCGCGACCTCGCCCGCTCGCTCGGCAAGCGGGTGCGTTTTTCGATTGTCGGCGAGTCGACCCAGATCGATCGCGACATCCTCGATATGCTCGACGCCCCGCTCGGCCATCTGCTGCGCAATGCGCTCGACCACGGTGTCGAAGCCCCCGAGCAGCGTCTCGCTCAAGGCAAACCCGCCGAAGCCACGCTCACGCTGGAAGCGCGCCATAGCGCCGGCAAGCTGCTGATCAGCGTCAGCGACGACGGCGCCGGCGTCGACCTCGACGCGGTGCGCGCCGCCGTCGTGCGGCGTCACCTCGCCGACGCGGCCACCGCCGCCCGCATGTCGGATCAGGAACTGCTCGACTTTCTGCTGCTGCCCGGTTTCTCGATGCGAGCGCAGGTAACCGACGTGTCCGGCCGCGGCGTCGGACTCGACGCGGTGCATGAAATGGTCAAGGCGGTTCGCGGCACGGTGCGCATCGTCACCGAGGCGGGTCACGGCACGCGCTTTGTCCTGCAGTTGCCGCTTACGCTGTCGGTGATCCGCAGCCTGCTCGTGCAGGTGGGCGGCGAAGCGTATGCGTTCCCGCTCGCGCACGTGCGCCGCACGCTCGAACTGGCGCGCGGCGAGATCGACATGCTCGAAGGACAACAGCATTTCGCCTTCGACGGCCGGCCCGTGGGACTCGTCACCGCGCACCAGTTGCTCGGCACCGACGCGCCCGACGAGGTGCGCGCCAACGTCGCGGTGGTGGTGATCGGCGACGAACGCGGCACCTATGGCGTGGCGGTGGACCGCTTCCTCGGCGAGCGCATGCTGGTGGTGCAGCCGCTCGACAGCCGGCTCGGCAAGGTCAAGGACATCGCAGCCGGCGCGCTGATGGAAAATGGCGAAGCCGTGCTGATCGTCGACGTCGAAGACCTGCTACGCTCGGTGGACAAACTCGTGCGCGGCGGCCAGCTCGACAAGGTGCAGCGTGCCCAGGGCGTCGCCGCCCGCGCGCGCAAGCATGTGCTCGTGGTCGAAGATTCGCTGACGGTGCGCGAGCTCGAGCGCAAACTGCTGGAAAAGCGCGGCTATACGGTGACGGTTGCGGTGGACGGCATGGATGGCTGGAACGCGCTGCGCAGCACCCATTTCGATCTGGTGGTGACCGACATCGACATGCCGCGCATGGACGGCATCGAACTGGTCACGCTGATCAAGCGCGACGCGCTGCTGAAAAGCGTGCCGGTGATGATCGTGTCGTACAAGGATCGCGACGAAGATCGCCGCCGGGGGCTCGATGCCGGCGCCGACTATTATCTGGCAAAGGGTAGCTTTCACGACGAAGCGCTGCTCGATGCGGTGCATGACCTGATCGGAGAAGCGCACACATGAACATCGGCATCGTCAACGACTTGCCGCTCGCCGTCGAGGCCATGCGCCGCGCGATTGCGTTGCGGCCGGAGCATCGCGTGCTGTGGGTGGCTACTGACGGCGGAGAGGCAGTGGACTTCTGCATCGCGCAACCGCCCGACGTCGTGCTGATGGACCTGATCATGCCGAAGTTCGACGGCGTCGAGGCGACCCGCCGCATCATGGCCCAGGCGCCCTGCGCGATTCTCGTCGTGACGAGCAGCGTCGGCGCGAATGCGTGGCGCGTCTACGAGGCGATGGGCGTGGGTGCGCTCGACGCGGTCGACACGCCGACCCTCGCCGACAACCGGCTCGGCGACGCCTCGCAACCGTTGCTCGCCAAGATCGATCAGATCGGTCGCCTGCTCGACAAAGCCACGCTCGCCCCTGCACCGCGGCCCAGTGCCGGGGTGGCGCGCGGCGCGGCCCCGCTGGTGGCGATCGGCGCCTCGGCGGGCGGCCCGAGCGCGCTCGCCACGGTACTCCGCAAACTGCCGGCGGACTTCGGCGGCGCCATCGTGATGGTGCAGCACGTCGACAAGGCGTTCGCCGAGGGCATGGCCCAATGGCTCGACGGCCAGACCGAGCTGACGGTGCGGGTGGCCGTGAGCGGCGACACGCCCAAGGCGGGCGAGGCCTTGCTCGCGGCGACCAACGATCACCTGTATGTGACGCGAAGCGGCTCGCTCGATTACACGTCCGAGCCGGCGAGCACGCCCTATCGCCCCTCTGTCGACGTGTTTTTTCAGAGCGTGGTGGAGCACTGGCACGGCGACGCCATCGGTGTGTTGCTGACCGGCATGGGCCGGGACGGCGCGATCGGCCTGAAGGCGATGCGCGCGAAAGGCTACCGGACCATCGCCCAGGACGAAGCGAGCAGCGCCGTCTACGGCATGCCGAAGGCCGCCGCCGCGCTCGACGCGGCACGCAGGATCTTGCCGCTCGGCAGCATCGCCGCCGAACTGGTGTCGAACGTCAAACGATGAGCGAAAAAATCAGACTTGAATGGCATCACACGTGTGATGCGTGTTTCCGAAACGGGTACGAAAATGGCAAATGATCAAACCGGCTCGCCTGACCAGCGAGCCCACGCGCCGGCTGCGCAGGACGGCGCCGACGCGACGCTCGAAGCAGCACGGGCGGCGCTGCAAACACCTGGCCCGGTCGAGCAGCCGGTGATGGTCCTGCTGGTGGACGATCAGGCGATCGTCGCCGAGGCGGTGCGTCAGGCACTCGCCGCGGAAGACGGCATCGACTTTCACTACTGCGCGCGCGCCGACGAAGCGATGAAGGCCGCGGTGCACACGCGGCCGACCGTCATCCTGCAGGATCTCGTGATGCCCGGCATCGACGGCCTCACGCTCGTCAAGGCCTATCGTTCGACGCCGTCCATCCGCGACGTGCCCATCATCGTGCTGTCGACCAAGGAAGAACCCGTCATCAAAAGCGCGGCCTTCGCTGCGGGCGCGAACGACTACCTCGTCAAGCTGCCGGACCGCATCGAACTGGTGGCGCGGATTCGCTACCATTCGCGTTCCTACATCAACCTGCTACAACGCGACGAGGCCTACCGGGCGTTGCGCCAGTCGCAGCAGCAACTGCTCGAAGCGAATCTCGAACTGCGCCGCCTGACGCATTCGGACGGCCTGACCGGCCTGTCGAACCGGCGTTACCTCGACGAGTACCTGAGCGCCGAATGGCGGCGCGGCACGCGCGACAAGGCGGAGATGTCGCTGCTGATGATCGACGTCGACAATTTCAAGCTGTACAACGACACCTACGGCCACGTGGCCGGCGACGAAGTGCTCAAGCGGATTGCCGCGACGGTGGAAGCTTGCCTTGGGCGTCCCGGCGATCTGGCCGCGCGTTTCGGCGGCGAAGAGTTTGCGGTGGTATTGCCGGGCACGCGGCTCGAAGGCGTGCGTACGCTGGCCGAAAAGATCCGCAGCGAAGTGGAGGCCTTGCAGGTGCCGCACGCGAATTCGTCGACGGGGCAATACGTGACGATCAGCATTGGCGGCGCGTCGGTGATTCCGAGTGTCGACTCGCCGATGACCTCGCTAATTGAAGCAGCGGATCTCGCCTTGTATAAGGCGAAGCGCGACGGCAAGAATCAGGTGACGCTGACGGGAGACTGATTGCGCGTGCGGATCTGGACGTTGATCTGCGCGCCTGTCTATACACCGACCCGCGCGCCGGACGACGCGGATAAGCCGGAAACGGACTCGCCGCGCCAGCGAGACGACGCGCTACGAGCCCGCAAGCGCCGCGCGCCACCGCCCCAAGGGGGTGGGGGCTGCGCGGGATCGACGGGGCGATCAGGAAGCGTTTACCGCGTCCTTGAATGCCTTGCCGGCGGTGAACTTCACCGTCTTTGCCGCAGCGATCTGGATTTCCGCGCCGGTTGACGGGTTACGGCCAACGCGCGCCGCGCGAGCGCCGGTCGAGAATGCTCCGAAGCCGATCAGCTGAACGGTTTCTCCTTGCGACACTGCCTTCGTCACCGCTTCGATGATCGCGTCAATCGACTTGCCGGTGGCCGTTTTGCTTTCGCCCGTCGCAGCCGCAACTGCGTCAATCAGTTCCTGCTTGTTCATTGCACATCCCTTTCTGTATTGATAGAACCGGCACCTTAAACGGCGCCAGACCCGCCACCCTACCTCATTCAGGCGCTTCTGCGCAAACCCGCGGCGTCGTGAATGCCTGCCCGGATGGCGCCGCCGCACGGCTTGACAGGCCGGCGAGGACTCACCTTCCGGGCGCCAGAAGCCCCATTTGAGGGCACTGAGACGCCGCCAGGGCGCCCGCCGCGAGCCGTTATCCTACCGCGCCTTGGACCTCACAGGCACGATAGGCGTGGCTTTGGGCGGGTTGATGCGATACTTTCCGTTACCTTTGCAACATCTCGCGACAGCCGGCGACGGCTGCCCGCGCAGCAGCCACGGCGCGCCGCCCTGGATGGATTGACCAGGTAAAATAGACCCCGACAGGTTCTTAAAGGTTGCAGTGTGGTTCAACAACAGCAGCAGGGTTTTCTTCTGACCCGACATTGGCGCGACACGCCCGCCGGCACGGAAGTCGACTTCTGGCTGGCTACCGAGAGCGGTCCGCAACATCTGCGCCTGCCGCCCCAGACCTCGGTGGCGTTCATCCCGGCTGATCAGCGCGAGCGCGCCGAAGCCGTGTTGCGCAACGAACGCCAGTACGAACTTCGCCCCCTCGCGCTGACCGATTTTCAGCAGCGCCCTGTTATTGGACTGTATTGCAAGCAGTACCGCCAGTTGCTCAAACTGGAAAAGCTCCTGAAGGAATACGGCATCGACGTCTACGAAGCCGACATCCGCCCGCATGAACGCTACCTGATGGAGCGCTTCATCACCGCACCGGTCTGCTTCGGCGGCGAACCGGCCGGCGAGCGTCGCTGGCTCAACGGCGAGATGAAGCCCGAACCGGCGTACCGCCCCGCGTTGAAACTCGTCTCGCTCGATATCGAAACCACCGCGCACGGCGAGTTGTACTCCATCGCGCTGGAAGGCTGCGGGCAGCGTCAGGTCTATATGCTCGGACCGGCGAATGGCGACGCCAGCGGGATCGACTTCGCGCTCGAGTATTGCGAGAGCCGCGCCCTGCTGCTCGCGAAACTCAATGCATGGCTGGAGCAGCATGACCCCGATGCGATCATCGGCTGGAATCTGGTGCAGTTCGATCTGCGCGTGCTGCAGGAGCATTCGCAGCGTTACGCGGTTCCGCTGCGCCTCGGCCGCGGCGGCGACGTGATGGAATGGCGCGAGCACGGCGGCAAGCAAAACCACTTCTTCGCGGCTGCCGCGGGGCGTTTGATCATCGACGGTATCGAGGCGTTGCGCTCGGCCACCTGGAGCTTTCCGAGTTTCAGCCTCGAATACGTGGCGCAAGAACTGTTGGGCGAAGGCAAAGCCATCGACAACCCCTACCAGCGCATGGCGGAAATCGACCGCCGCTTCGCCGAAGACAAACCTGCCCTCGCCCGCTACAACCTCAAGGACTGCGAACTGGTCACGCGGATCTTCGCCAAGACCGAACTGCTGACCTTTTTGCTGGAGCGCGCCACCGTCACCGGTCTCGCCGCCGACCGCAGCGGCGGTTCCGTCGCGGCATTTACCCACCTCTACATGCCGCTGATGCACCGTCAGGGCTATGTGGCGCCGAACCTCGGCGAGATGGCGGAGGAAGCGAGCCCCGGCGGCTTCGTGATGGATTCGCAGCCCGGGCTGTACGACTCGGTGCTGGTGCTCGACTACAAGAGCCTCTATCCCTCCATCATCCGCACCTTTCTGATCGATCCCGTGGGACTCGTCGAAGGCGTGCGCAATCCGGACGAGAGCGCCTCCGTCGCCGGCTTTCGCGGCGCCCGCTTCTCGCGCAGCAAGCACAGCCTGCCGGCTATCGTCGGCCAGATCTGGCAGGGCCGCGAGGCGGCCAAGCGGGAACAGAACAAGCCGCTGTCGCAGGCACTGAAGATCATCATGAACGCGTTTTATGGCGTGCTGGGCTCAAGCGGCTGCCGCTTCTTCGATCCGCGCCTCGCGTCGTCCATCACCATGCGCGGCCACGAGATCATGCATCGCACGCGCGAGCTGATCGAAGCACGCGGCTACCAGGTCATTTACGGCGATACGGATTCCACCTTCGTGTGGCTCAAGCGGGCCCGCAGCGAGGAGCAGGCGGCGCATATCGGCCGCGCGCTGGTCAAATACGTCAATGAATGGTGGCGCGAACACCTGCAGCAGGCGTTCGGGCTCGAGAGCGCGCTGGAATTGCAGTTCGAAACGCATTACCGGCGTTTTCTGATGCCCACCATCCGCGGCGCCGAGCAAGGCAGCAAGAAGCGCTATGCGGGCCTGGTGATAAAGGCCGACGGGCACGAGGAGATGGTCTACAAGGGCCTCGAGACCGTACGCACCGACTGGACACCGCTCGCGCAACAGTTTCAGCGCCAGCTCTATCTGCGCATCTTCAAGCAGGAGCCGTATCAGGATTATGTGCGCGACTACGTGGAGCGCACCTTGAGCGGCGAGTTCGACGATCTGCTGGTGTATCGCCGCAGGTTGCGCCGCAACCTCGACGACTACCAGCGCAATGTGCCGCCGCATGCCCGCGCCGCCCGCATGGCCGACGCGTTCAACCAGCAGCAAGGCCGGCCCTTGCAGTACCAGAACGGCGGCTGGATCACCTACCTGATGACCGTGACCGGTCCCGAGCCGCTCGAGACGCGGCGCTCGGCGATCGACTACGACCACTATCTGACGCGCCAGCTACAGCCTGTGGCCGACGCGATCCTGCCGTTTCTGGGCGACGATTTTTCTGCGTTGATGACGGGGCAGAAGGAGTTGTTCTAGGGTCTGCGCCTGCCGCCAGTCCTGCCTCCGGCAACGGCGACCCAGGGCTGCCGCGCCGGTGATCGGGCCGCGACCGCTCACGCATCCAGATACGCCACCTCGCCGTGCAGCTCGCTATCGAGCCCGCGCTGCTCGGCGGCCGCATCGAGCTTGACCGCGGTCACGCGGTCGATCAACCACAGCATCGCCCACGTGAACACGAAAGCCCACACGCCGGAGACGACGACGGCCACGCACTGTTTGACGAAGAATGCTCCGCCGCCGAGCAAGAGGCCGTCCGCACCATTAGGATTCCATGCTTTCGACGCAAACACGCCGAGCAGCACGGTGCCGGTGAGGCCGCCCACGCCGTGCACACCCCACACGTCGAGCGCATCGTCGAGACCAAGACGGTTTTTCAGCGCGACCGCGTAGTAGCAGATCAGGCCGGCAGCCATGCCGATCACCGCCGCCGTGCTCAGCGAGACATAGCCCGCAGCGGGCGTGATCGTCGCGAGACCCGCGACCGAGCCGGTCAGCAGACCAATGAACTTGGGCTGGCGGGCATTGAGCCATTCGATCAGCAACCACGTCACCGCCGCGAACGACGCGGCAATATCCGTGTTGAGAAACGACGACGCGGTCACGGCATCGACACGCAACTCCGAGCCCGCGTTGAAGCCATACCAGCCGAACCACAGCAGGCCCGTGCCCAACGCGATCAGCGGCACGTTGTGCGGCTTGTGCGACATCACGCGACGGCGTCCCACATACAGCACCGAGGCGAGCGCCGCGAAGCCGGCGGTGTTGTGCACCACGATCCCGCCCGCGTAGTCGAGCACGCCCCACTTCGCGAAAATTCCATCTGGACTCCAGACCATGTGCACGAACGGAAAATACACCAGCACGAGCCAGCCGGTCAGGAACAGGAAGTAGGCCTTGAAGGTCACGCGGTTGGTAAAGGCACCGGTGATCAGCGCGGGCGTGATGATGGCGAACATCATCTGATACGCCACATGGACCACCAGCGGGATGCCCGCGTCGTTGCCCGTGTACATGGTCTGCAAGGTCACGCCATGCAGGAAGGCGTAGTAAGTCGGGTCGCCGACGATGCCGTGCCACGTCGGCCCGAAGCACATCGAGTAGCCGAAGGCGAACCACAACACCGTCGTCCATGCCAGAGAAATGAAGCTCTGCATCATGATCGACAGCACGTTCTTGCGTTCTACCAGGCCGCCGTAGAAGAACGCGAGCCCCGGCGTCATCAGCATGACGAGGCTCGCACACAGCAGCATGAAAGCGGTATTGCCGACATTGATCGGCAGGGTGGCGGGAAGCACAGCTTGTCTCCTTGATTGTCTTCGTGCGGGACGTTGAAACCACGCTCGTTTTCGTTGCTGTCGAAAAGTAGTCTGCCCTCGCCGCCGGCACAATACGCGCGAGCGCTATTGCCGGGTTCAGGAAGCCGATATGAGTCCGCCCGCGCGCGCTTGCGTCGCGATGGACAGGGGTAAACCACAGCGCAGAAAGTTAGCGTGACGAAGCATCGTCGAGAGACACGAAATACTGAGTTGTGGAAACGAAGGGAAACTGGAATCGCAGCGTCACTAGAATGTAAACATGGCGCGCGTACCGAACGGAACGGCTTGCGTCCACTTTTCAGGTTCACGTCACGCATCGTTTCTGGAGGGAGTGCATTATGAAAACGCTAGCCTATGCCATCGCCGCAATATCGCTTCTGGCTGCGCCGATGGCCTCCTCCGCACAATCGACCGACGCGCCGCTCACGCGCGCGGAAGTCCGCGCTCAACTCCTCGAAGTCGAGCAGGCGGGTTATAACCCGGCAGCGTCGAACGATTCCAGCTATCCGCAAGACATCCAGGCCGCCGAAGCACGCGTGGCCGAGCACCAGCAGATGGCGCAGGGGAACGCGACGAGCTATGGTCCCGCGATGAACGGTTCGGCACAGTCGGGCACGCAAGGCATGCAACCGGCGACGAACCCGGTGAATGCCGGCCAGTGAGTTGGCCAATGGGTTGGCCAATGAGCGGGCCTCGACGCCAACCCTTCGCTCTCGACCAGCGAAACGATCTCGTACGATTCGTTCCTCTCATCACAGCTATCGCGAAGCAGGCCTTCACTGGAGGCCCGCTCGCGCGCAAACTACAGACCATTCATCCAACCCGCGGAGAATGGCATGTTCGCGATGCAGTATTCACACCGCTTGCCCACCGACTACGACATGGAGATCATCCGCCGGCGCGTGGCCGAGCGCGGCCCGCAATGGGACGACACGGAAGGTCTGATCTGCAAGCTGTTCGCCACGCAGCAGCGTAACCGTCATGGTGCGGCGGGCAATGCTTACGCCTCCATCTATTTGTGGTCCGACTCGGACGCGGCGGTTCGTTGTCTGATTGGGGAGCGGTTCCAGGCGGTGATCGATTCATTCGGCCGTCCGCAGATCGAAACCTGGTTACCACTGGATGCCCGCCGCGGCGGCGCGAAGCAGGCGCTGTCGGCCTACCGCGACGAACGTGTGCTGAGCGCCGCAACGGATCGCGTGGCTTTGTACGCCGGCGAGGTCGAACGCAATCGTGAGATCGCAGCGCGACCCGACACGGTAGCCGTGTGGGCGGCGCTCGATCTCTACGCGTGGAAGCTGATCCGGTTTACCGTCTCGTCAGCGCCAGCCGATCCGGCGCGAGGCGGTGAAGTGTATGACGTGCTGCATATGGCGCGGCCGGAGATGGGGCAACTTGCCTAAGCTCCGGGCGGGGCGGCGGCCAACACCGCCACCGCCTGCTGGACCGCGGCCGCGATCTGCTCGCTGGTGGCCGCGGTCGGCACCGCGCGCGCTAAAGTGACCCCTCCGGCCAGCAGCGACAGCAACACCCAGGCGCGCGCCTCGCGCTCGGCCTCGCTGCCCTCCGGCAAGCCGGCCGCCACTGCTTTCATCACCCCCTGCAGTTCGGTCTCATAGGCCGCCCGCGCCTGCGGATCGGCCCGCTCGATTTCGGCCGACAGGCTCGGCAGCGTACAGGCGTCGCCCAGCTCGCAGGTCCTTTTGTAGCCCATATAGAACGCCGCAAACACCCCGAGCCAGCCTTTGCCGTGTTCGACCCGCAGGCCCTCCACCGCCTGTCGCAGATCGCCGAGCCCCGCCACCACGGCCGCCCCGAACGCCTCCGCCTTGGAGCGGAAATGGCCGTAGAACGCCCCGTGCGTCACGCCCGCCTCGCGCGCCAGACCATCCACGCCGATCCCGCCGTAGCCCTGCTTTCGAAACCCGCGTCCGACCGCTTCCACAATCCGGGCACGGCTCTCTTCCTTGTGCCCCTGCGCATACCGCGCCATGCTGCTCTCCTTTTTACATGACGATCGTCACATAATCCTTGATTAAATTACGATCACAATATAATTTGTCGGGGAGGCGCTGGCAACCGCCGGCGCGTTCCCTGAGGAGACTGGTATGCCCTTGCTACGCATCACCCATCAACGCGGCGCGTTCACGGCCGCCCAGAAGGCCCAGCTCGCCGAGCAGCTCACCGCGGCGATCCTGGTGGCGGAAGTCGGCGCCGACACCCCAGCCGGCCGCGCGGTGGCTTACGTGCTGTTCGACGAAGTGGATCCGAAGAGCGAGTGGTTCGTCGGCGGCAAGCCGGATCTCGATCCCCCTAAAGGCGGTCGCTTCCTGTTCGACGTGGTCTATCCGTTCGGCGCGGCTTCCCAGCTGGACAAGACCGCCCTGCACGCCCGCATCAATGCCATCGTGGCGCAGACGCTCGACGTCGACGGCACGTTCCCGCAGCGCGGCGGCGACTGGGTGCTGATCCACGAGGTACCGGACGGCAACTGGGGCGCGAGCGGCCAGACCATCGGCATTCGCGAGATCAATCAGGTGGCGGGCGGGACACCGGAACGGGCGGACTACTTCGAGCCGCTGCTGGCCGCGCAAAAGCGGGGATACCAAGCGCACGGCTACCCGGAGCAGGCCAGCCGGCCGTGATCCCCTGAGCGCCGGATGGCGCACGCGGTCCAAGTCCCGGTCCGGATTTTCTTGAATCGTCGAAATCTGTCTGTTTAGGATTCCCTATCATGCAGCTGGCTAACTATCTCTTCTTCACGACCCACTGCGAGGCCGCGCTCGGCTTTTACACCCAATGCGGGCTCGGGCGGGTCGTGGAATGGATGCGCTACGGCGAGGCCGGTATGGCCGTGCGCAACGAAACCCTGCGCGGCCGGATCATGCATGCGCGGTTCGAGGGACCGGGTGCGCTGTTTTACGCGTCCGATAACGACGACGCGGAGCCCATGCGCGGCTCCGCACACCTTCTGACGATGGACGACCGCGTGCAAACGGAGACGCTGTTCGGCCGTCTCGGCGAAGGCGGCGTCGTCACCACCCCGCTCGGCATCCAGCCGTGGGGCGCGTTCTACGGCAAGTTGACCGACCGATTCGGCGTGCAGTGGATGTTGAACTGTCCGCTCTGAGCGGTCCGCTTCGCTATTTCAATGAAGAATTTCATGGAGAAACCCATGTCGATGCCACCGCTCAAAAGAATCCCGGCACGCCGGAGTATGACGCTTGACGCAAGCGCTGCATTCCAGCGTTGTCGCAGCTTCATGATGCTCGCGCTGTTGTTCTCCTCGCCCGTCTACGCCGCAAGTCCGGCAGCCTTGACACTGCCGCTTTCCATGGACGCGGCGAATGAGGCCGTTCGGGTATGCCAGGCAAAAGGCTTCAAGGTGGCCGTCACCATCGTGGATCCGGATGGCGTCATCAAACTGCAGGCTCGCGACGACGGCAGTCCCATACACTCTCAAGCGTTTTCGTTCCGGAAGGCCTATACCGTCGTCAGCATGGGACCGATGTTCGGCCTCGATACAGGCACCGCGCTCGTCAAGTTTCTGAGTACCTACCCGTCCGGCATGGCCAACGTAGGGGGCGGGTCGACCGAGCTGCTGTTTGTGCCGGGCGGTGTGCTGATCAGGAGCGGCAAAGAAGTGCTCGGCGCGATAGCCGTGAGCGGATCGCCGCTAAGCACCGACGACGAACTCTGTGCCGCGGCGGGCGCCGCGCGCATACAGACGGCGCTGCAACAGTAGATGCCCTGCTGCAAGCAGTTTCGCAATCGACGCC
This sequence comes from Paraburkholderia phenazinium, assembly GCF_900142845.1. Taxonomy (NCBI): domain Bacteria; kingdom Pseudomonadati; phylum Pseudomonadota; class Betaproteobacteria; order Burkholderiales; family Burkholderiaceae; genus Paraburkholderia; species Paraburkholderia phenazinium. Next base: position 1,945,068 of record NZ_FSRU01000001.1, on the reverse strand, counting down.
TGCAGCGAGCTCGGCAAGCCGGATATTACCAACCCCCTCACCGTCGTAAGGCCGCTGACTACGACTGGCGATAGTACAGATTCTGTGGATGCCGTGCCTCGGCGAAGAAAAACCAGCGCTCCGCCACCAGTCCCGCGTACTGCACTGCGCATGCGGCGCATAGCAGCCAGAACGACGCGATGAGCGACGGCACGCTGCCACCTAATGCAAGCAGCAGGAGCGGCACGGCGAAGGCGCCAACGAGAAACGTCCACTTGATCCGTTGCAGTGTTTGCGGTGTTTTGCCGTGAAAGAACTCGCGCAGATTGAACGCGCCTGCGGTAAAGCCGCGCGATTTCTGCTCGAGCTTCGCAGACTTGATACCGGTTGCGCTCTGCACCGTCGACTTAGGCCGCAAGCGCGCATTGCGCATCAGCGACGCCACGCGGCTCGCGCAGCCTGCCAGCGTCAGCCCACCGGCGTACAAGGCAAGGCCCGCCACGAGCGCCGGCGCGAACCACGCGGCGCACGCCGTGGCAAACGTGAAGCCCGACGCGCAGCCGAGCAGCACGAAGTTGACGATCGTCAGCGGCGTCGCCCATTCCTGCAGGAAACGCAGGCACGCGTAGATCATCGAGGTACACACGAACAACACGGCGCTTGCGAGCACCCCAAGCGCACCGATCGCCAGCGACCACGGCGAGCCCATCCAGTGCGCGACACCATACGCAAAGGCGCAGGCAAGAAACACGGGCAGCGCCAGGCATTCGCGCGAAAGCCACGACGTACGCCACATGGCAATGGCCCGCCAGGCGCGTTCGGGATGGCCGAGGTGAAAAAACGAGGCCAGCAGTCCGAGCCCGCCCAGCCCCACCGCGAGCGCCGCGCCCAGCACGAAGAACATCTGCGGCGGCGTTGAGCCGGCCGCAATGAGTCCAAGGCGCGCGGCCAGTTCGACGCCGAACAGTGCGATCAGCAAGCCCTGCCCCGCACCGCTCAGCGTGGTCAGAAACACCACGGAAAACGCGGGCTTCATGCGCCCCTCCCCAGACTCAGAATATTGAAGACGCGGTCGAGCACACCGGCGACCGCACCGCGCCGCTCGGCATGAAGCGGTCCGTTCCGGGCCGCCATCGGCGCCGCGGCCGAATCCGCAGAAGCAGAAGCGCTTGCGTCTGCAACCAAAGCGTCGGACGTGTCCCGTGACTTGCATGAACACGACTCGCCGCCGCACGAGGTCGTCTTCTGGCGCGGCAAGTAATGATTGGCCGGCTTCGTGTCCCACTCCGGCATCAACTGATAACCGCCGCGCTCGCGAATCGCCTGCGACACGACGGAGTCCGGGTCGTGAATATCGCCGAAGAGGCGCGCCGAAGTCGGACACGCCAGCACGCAGGCGGGCTTGCGATCGCGCTCGGGCAACGCCTCGTTATGGATGCGGTCCGCGCACAGCGTGCACTTGGTCATCTCCTTGCGCGCTTCGTCGAGCTCGCGTGCGCCGTACGGGCACGCCCAGGCGCAGTACTTGCAGCCGATACACTTGTCGAAGTCCACCAGCACGAGCCCGTCTTCCTTGCGCTTATAGCTCGCACCGGTCGGACACACCGGCACGCACGGCGGGTCCTCGCAGTGCAGACACGACTTCGGAAAGTGGATGGTATCGGTAAGCGGAAACTCGCCGGATTCGAAGGTCTGCACGCGGTTGAAGAACGTACCGGACGGATCGGCGTCGTAGGGCCGGAGGTCGGCCAGACTGCCCGCCTCGCCGGACGTATTCCACTCCTTGCAGCTCGTCACGCACGCGTGGCATCCCACGCAAACGTTCAGGTCGATTACGAGCGCCATCTGGGTCATGGGATGCTCCTCGTTATTTCTGTTTGCCGGCGCCGCGCAGACGCGCAGCAAACTCGCCGCGTCCCGCGAAATAGGTCTGCACGATGCGTTGAAGCACACCCGTCGAACCGGGCAGCGCCGGCATCGGTGCGAACTGCGGCAAGGTGTGGTCCGCATCGGCTTCGGCCGGATAGACGCGCACCCGCACGTCGTACCAGGCGGCCTGGCCGGTGATCGGATCGGAGTTCGACGTGCGCGCATCGCCAGGCGCCGCACCTGGCAGTTCGTCGGTGATCAGGTGATTGAGCAGAAAGCCGCGCTGCGATTCGTTGGCGTCCGGGCCGAGGTTCCACGCCCCGGCGGCCTTGCCGATCGCGTTCCACGTCCACACCGTGCCGGGTTCCACCGCCTCGCTATAGCGCGCCATGCAGCGCACCTTGCCCCACGGCGATTCGACGTAGATCCAGCCGCCATCCTCGATGCCGTTGGCGCGCGCCATCAACGGATTCATGAACAGATAGTTCTCGCCGTGAATCTGCCGCAGCCACGCGTTTTGCGAGTCCCATGAGTGATACATCGCCATGGGCCGCTGCGTGACGGCCGCCAAAGGAAAGCGAACCTGGTCGGTGGCGGCGAGTTCAAGCGGTTCGTACCAGAACGGCAGCGGATCGAAATAACGGGCGACACGCTCGCGCAGATGATCGGGCGGCTGACGCCCTGCCGTTTTACCCTGCGCGGCGAGGCGGAACTTCTGCATCACGTCCGAGTAAAGCTGGATCACGATCGGCGTGTCGAACTTGCGAAAGCCGTTTTCCACCGCCCACTTCAGATACGGGCCGTTGACGCCGCGCATGTATTGCAGCGGCTCGGGCAGCGTGTAGTGGAATACGCAATTGTGGCTGGCGTACTGCTCCCACTGCTGCGGATTCGGTTCGCCGACCAGCGCCTTGTCGCCGTCCTTGCCGCGCCAGCCGATCAGGAAGCCCACGCCCGAATCCGGCGCGGTCTGGAAGTTGACGACGAAGTCCGGGTAGTCGCGGAACTTGCGCGCGCCCTCCTTCGTGGTGAAAGCCGGCAGCTTCAGGCGGCTCGCCAGTTCGATCAGCACTTCCTGAAACGGCTTGCATTCGCCGGTGGGCGGCACCACCGGCACGCGCACGGAATCCACTGGACCGTCGAACTCGGAGATCGGCCGGTCGAGTACGGACATCGCATCGTGCCGTTCCAGATAGGTCGTGTCCGGCAGGATCAGATCGGCGAACGCGGTCATCTCCGACTGGAACGCGTCGCAGACCACCAGGAACGGTATCTTGTAGGCGCCGTTGTCGTCCTTGTCCGCGAGCATCTTGCGGACTTCGACCGTGTTCATCGAGGAATTCCACGCCATGTTGGCCATGAAAATCAGCAGCGTGTCGATCGGATAAGGATCGCCGCGCCATGCGTTGGTGATCACGCTATGCATGAGGCCGTGCACGGCGAGCGGGTATTCCCAGGAGAACGCCTTGTCGATGCGCACGGGTTCGCCGGCGTCGTCGATAAACAGATCCTCGGGTGCGGCCGGCCAGCCGAGCGGCCCGTTGGCGAGCGGCGTATTCGGCTGCACGGCGTCCGGGTGGTTCGGCGGTTTGGCCGAAGGCGGCACCGCCCGTGGATACGGCGACTTGTGCCGGAAGCCACCGGGCCGGTCGATCGTGCCGAGCAGGGACATCAGCACCGCCAGCGCGCGGATCGATTGGAAACCGTTTGAATGAGCCGCGAGTCCGCGCATCGCGTGAAAGGCGATCGGGTTGCCCGTGACGGTGTCGTGGGCTTGGCCCCACGCGTCGGTCCACGGGATCGGCAAGCTGATCTTGTGGTCGCGCGCCACGTCCGCCATTTCGCGCGCGAGGCGGCGGATCGTCTCGGCGGGAATGCCGGTGATGTCCGCGGCCCACTCCGGCGTGCTCTCCGCCACCCGTTCGCGCAGCAGCGCAAACGACGGCGTCACCGGCGTGCCGTCGTCGAGCGTGTAATGACCGTCGAGGGCGGGCTCCGCACCCGGCGTGTGATGCCGCACAGCGCGCTGCGTCTTGCTGTCCCACCACAAGTGGTTTTGCGGAAACAGCGGATTCACTTCGGGCAAGCCAGGCTCGCGCACGAACAGACCGAACGTATCGCTCTCTGCATTCGTGTCGAGCAGTTCGGCCGCATTGGTATAACGCGTGACGAACGCGTGGTCGTACGCATCCGTTCTGAGCAGTTCATGGATCAGCGCCATGAAGAGCGCGCCGTCGGTACCGGGACGGATCGGCACCCACTCGTCGGCGATTGCCGCGTAGCCGGTGCGGATCGGGTTGATGGCGATGAAACGGCCGCCGGCGCGCTTGAACTTCGACAGCGCAATCTTGAGCGGATTCGAGTGATGGTCCTCGGCGGTGCCGATCATGAAGAACAGCTTCGCGCTATCGAGGTCGGGGCCGCCGAATTCCCAGAACGACCCGCCGATCGTATAGATCATCCCCGCAGCCATATTGGCCGAACAGAAGCCGCCGTGCGCCGCATAGTTGGGCGTGCCGAACTGCCTGGCAAACAGGCCCGTGAGCGCCTGCATCTGGTCGCGGCCGGTGAACAGGGCGAACTTCTTCGGATCGGTGGCGCGCAGATGGGCGAGACGTTTTTCGAGCGTCTCGAACGCCACCTCCCACGAGACCGGTTCGAACTGCGCGCTGCCGCGCTCCGCGCCGGCCTTGCGCATCAACGGCTGGGTGAGGCGCGCGGGCGAGTACTGCTTCATGATCCCCGACGACCCTTTCGCGCAGATCACGCCCTGGTTGAGCGGATGGTCGGGATTGCCGTCGATATAGCGCACCTCGCCATCGCGCAGATGCACGCGGATGCCGCAGCGGCATGCGCACATGTAGCAGGTCGTGGTTTTGACTTCGAGTTTTTCGTTCTGCGTGCGCGCGTGATGTTCCATGGGTACGTCCTCCTGCGGTGCCGAAAACGTCGGCCCCGCTCGATTCCATCAGCCGCGCCCATCGTGGACGACGGCCACTACCCATGCATCGTATGACCGATGGATGTAAAACAAAAATCGCTATTTAATATCCAATGTATCGCGCTCCCCGATAGTTTCAAACCGCGGCCGCCGCTGCCGGGCCGCCTGCATTGCACCGGCATTCGCTGCCATAATGGATTTTCAGCCCCCCCCCAACTTGCCCCACTTGAAGGAGCCGCGCAGTGAGTGATTCCGCCACTTCGTCTTCCGGCGACGCAAAACGTCGCGTCGCATTTCTCGGCCTCGGTGTCATGGGCTATCCCATGGCCGGGCATCTGGCCAAAGCCGGCCTCGACGTCACCGTCTATAACCGCACCGTCTCCAAAGCGGAACAGTGGGTTGCGGAGTACGGCGGCCGCGCGGCCCGCACGCCGCGTGAAGCTGCAGACGGCGCCGAGCTGGTGCTGGCCTGCGTCGGCAATGACGACGACCTGCGCAGCGTCACGCTCGGCGACGACGGCGCGTTTGCGGGCATGACATCCGGCGCGACTTTCGTTGACCATACAACCGCTTCGGCGAACGTCGCGCGCGAGCTCGCGGCGATTGCCGGCGACCACGGCTTGCAGTTCATCGACGCACCCGTCTCGGGCGGCCAGGCCGGGGCGCAAAACGGCAAGCTGACCATCATGTGCGGCGGCGACGCCAAGGCCTTCGAGCATGCCGCCGTCACGCTCAGGCACTATGCGGCGGCCGTCACCCTGATCGGCCCGGCGGGCGCCGGGCAACTGGCGAAGATGGTCAATCAGATCTGTATCGCCGGACTGGTGCAGGGTTTGTCGGAAGCGATCAACTTCGGCCAATGCGCCGGACTCGACATGCCGCTCGTGCTGGACGTAATCGGCAAGGGCGCCGCCGCAAGCTGGCAGATGGATAACCGCGGCAAGACGATGATCGAAGGCAAGTTCGATTACGGCTTCGCGGTGGACTGGATGCGCAAGGATCTCGGCTTCTGCCTCGACGAGGCGAAGCGCAACGGTGCCGCGTTGCCGGTCACGGCGCTGGTCGATCAGTTCTACGGCGACGTGCAGGGTTTGGGCGGCAAGCGGTTCGATACTTCGAGCCTGATCTGGCGGTTGCGGCAACTCAAGCGCGCCGACTGAGGACGCAGCGGGGTCACCTGGTTGCGCCACTTCGATACGAACCACACCGTCCGATGAATCAGTCCCGCCCGCGTCCCGTGTCAAATGCGGAACGTCAGGTTGTAGAAGCCGCGCTCGCTGCGCAGGCACAAGGCGACCTTGCCGGCGCCGAGCGCCTGTACCGGGCGTTGATCGAAGCCGACAGTCGCAATGGCATCGCGCACAACAACCTGGCGACTCTGCTGCGCCAGTCCGGGCGCTTTGCCGGCGCGATTGCCCACTACCGCTGCGCGCTCGAATCGCTGCCGGATTCAGCGCAGATCCACGCGAATCTCGCGGACACGCTCGAAAGCCTTGAGCAGTACGAGGCTGCCGAAAGCGCATATCGCCGCGCGCTCGAACTGGACCCAGCCCGCGCTGAAGCCCGCTACAACTATGGGCTGCTGTTGCTTGCGGCCGGACGTTATGCGCAAGGCTGGGCGCATTACGAAGCGCGCTCACAGGTATTCCGTGAGCACGGCAGCTTGCCGTTTGCGCGCTGGAACGGCGAAGACCTGCGCGGCAAGACACTGTTGCTGCTGCCCGAGCAAGGCTATGGCGACACGATCCAGTTTGTCCGCTACGTGAGCCTGCTCAAGGCGCGCGGGGTCGCGAAGCTCTCGGTGATCTGCAAGCCGGCGCTCGTCCCGCTTCTGCGCACCGTGCAAGGCATCGATGCGCTGATCACCGACCCGCACGGCTTGCAGGTGCACGATTACTGGGATTCGTTGCTGAGTCTGCCTGGCCGCTTCGGCACGACGCTCGAGTCGATTCCCGCGCAAATTCCGTACGTGGGTGTGTTCACCAATCGCCTCGAGGCATGGCGAGCGCGCCTGCCCGTCGACGGCCTGCGCGTCGGACTCGTCTGGAAGGGCAATCCTGAGCACGATAATGACGCGGAGCGCTCGCTGCCGCATTTTTCCGCGCTGCAGCCGCTGTGGTCGGTGAACTCGGCGAACTCGGTGAGCTCGGTGAACTCGGTGCGTGGAGTGCATTTCATCAGCTTGCAGGTCGGCGGCGCAGAGACCGAAGCGCGGCAACGCGCGAGCGAGCAGCCGGCGCTGTGCCTCGGCGACCAGATTCGCGACTTCGGCGACACCGCCGCCATCGTCGGGCAACTGAATCTGGTCATCTGCGTGGATACCGCCGTCGCCCATCTGGCCGGCGCACTGGGCGTGGCCTGCTGGCTGTTGCTGCCGCGCCGGGGTGTGGACTGGCGCTGGCAGCGCAGCGGCGTGCAGTCGCCGTGGTACCCCAAGGACATGTATCTGTTCCGCCAGCGCGAGGCCGGCTGGCAGGGTGTGATCGGCGAAGTGAGAGACGCGCTGGCGGACAGCGTGCGCGAGCGGCACGCCTAAACGAGGCGCCCCCTCAATTCGCCTTGCACAGCACCGCCGTCATCACGAGCGGCAGGACTTCATGCACCGCTGCATCGCTGCCCGCGTCCTGCAAATGCACCTTCACCGACTCGCTCGTCCCGAACACCACCACACCATAGAGCGACCCCGCCATCGCCTCGCCACTGCCCTTGTGAAACAGCTCGTCGTCGCGCGCGTAGCCGAGTACCGCGTAGACGCGAAAACCGAAGGCCGTCAGTTGGCTGCCGCGAGTCGGACGGAACGCGTTGACGGAGTTCGATTCCACATGCATAGGTTGCGTTTCGATGAACTGGTCGCTTTGCAGCGATGCGATAAAGCTATGCGCGTTGGAGGTGCAGTCGAGCTGCGCGTCGAGTTCGTGTGAGACAGCAGGGAGCGAATGGAGCAGCACGCCGAGGGTGGTCAGCACGCCAAGCGCGTTGGGCAAGCACTTTCTCATGGTGAGGCAACCCCTATCCTGACAGGTGTCCGGCACGCGAAGCCTATCCTGAACGTAGGACCTTTGCTCCGCTCCCTCTGTACGGCAGCCATCAATCCACATTACATAGCCTTTCAGGCAGCGCCGCGCGGCCAGCGCATGGGAACGCCGGAACGCCGAAACGTCCAAACGCCGAAGCCTCGCAAGCAATCGCCAAACACTTCGCGTCGAATCCGGGCCGTTTCGCGCCACACCTTGTCATTCTGTCGCAAACCGCTCGAACGTGGCGGAAGCCGGCCCGAAGATGTGCGTCATCGAACCCACTCGTTGATAGACACGGAGCCCGCCGCCATGTTCACTGCCATTCTCCTGCAAACGCCCCATTGGGTCTGGGGCGTACTCGCCGCCCTCGCCGTCGTCGGCTTCAAGCAGACGCTGCCGCGCCGCCGATCGCTGGGCAGCAGCACCACCCTGCCGCTCCTGATGGCGTTCCTGTCACTGTACGGTGTCATGTCAGCCTTTTCCCGCCAACCGCTGGCGCTGGCCGCCTGGGTCGCCGGCGGCGCCGTGACGCTGTTGCTGGCGCAGACCCTGCGCGTGTGGGGTGAAATTCGCTGGCTGCCGCAGGAGCGCAGCGTGCTGATGCCGGGAAGCTGGCTGCCGCTCGTCCTGCTGCTCGGACTGTTTTCGGTCAAGTTCGCGGTCGGCGTGGCGCTCTCCATCACCCCGAGCCTCGCCGTCGACGCCGATTTCGCCGGATTTGCCGGCCTCGTCTACGGCGCGTTCAGCGGCGTGTTCCTCGCCCGCGCCCTGGCGGTGTGGCGAGTGGTACGGCAATCGATGCAGCACGACGCGGCCTATTGACGGGTCGTGCGGCCTGCCGACCGTCTTCGCCCCCTATCCGACATGAATGCGACCGAGCCCGCCGACCGGCCATGCCTCGATGGCCTGGTCGATCCCCTGACCCGCTACAATCGGCTGCAGGTAGAACGGGCCGGCTGGCTGCGCGAATGCGCGGCCCTTTCATCCCCTACGCCACCCCGCGCGACGAGCGCCTGACTCCGGACTGTCGCATGCCCCCGTATCCGATCGTTTTCAAATGGCTTTGGCGTGAACTGCGCATCACGATCCTCATCTCGCTGGCCTGCACGTTCATGTTCGGCCCGATATCGGACGGGGAGTTCGGCTCCAATCTGTTCTACTCGTTCACCGTCACGCTGTGCATCCAGGCTCTGATCGAAACGGGGCGCTACGGCCTGTCGAGCCCACTGTTCCGGCGCCCTCCCGAGAGTCCGCAAGACCGCACGCCCGAGAACCTCGCGGCCCAGCGGCGCTGGCCAGGCTGGGCCTTGATGACGCCGTGGGTGGCGATGTCGGCCGTAGTGGGTTACGTCGGCGGGCATCGGCTCGGCGATCTGATCACCGGCACGCATCATCCGACGCTCGGCTTCATGCGCAATGCGCAGTCGCTGTTGCCCACCCTCTTGCCTGCGTTCGTGCTGGCGATCGGCTGCACCTATTTCTTCTATGTCCGTGGGCGGCTCGCCGCGACCGAGGCACGCGCACAAGCTGCGTTGCGCACCTCCGCGGAGAATCAGTTGAAGCTGCTGGTGTCGCAACTGGAGCCGCACATGCTGTTCAACACGCTCGCCAATCTGCGCGTGCTGATCGGTACGGACCCGGCCCGGGCCCAGGCGATGCTCGATCATCTGAACGGCTTTCTGCGCGCCACGCTCGACGCCTCGCGTTCCAGCTCGCACGCGCTGGCCGCGGAGTTTGCCCGCATCGGCGATTACCTCGAGTTGATGCAGGTCCGCATGGGACCGCGCCTGCGCGGCACGCTCGATCTGCCCGCCGAGCTGAGCAGCCTGCCCGTGCCGCCGCTGCTGCTGCAACCGCTGGTCGAAAATTCGATCAAGCATGGGCTCGAACCGAGCGTGTCGGGCGGGCAGATCGAGATCGCCGCCCGCCGCGACGGCCACGCGCTCGTGCTGAGCGTGCGCGACACGGGTGTCGGCCTCGGCGCCGCGCCCTCGCACGGCAGCCGCTTCGGCATGCAGCAGGTGCGCGAACGGCTCGCGGCGCTGTACGGCAACGCAGCTTCGCTTGAACTGACCGCTCCGGACGACGGCCGCGGCGGCGCGCTCGCCGTGGTCCGCTTGCCCGTCGCCTGAGTCCACTCCATCCAACACGACCTTCTCCCTATGCACGCTACCGCTCTGATCGCCGAAGACGAACCCTTGCTCTCCGCCAACCTGCAAGCCGAACTGCTCCGTCTGTGGCCGGAACTGCGCATCGTCGCGAGCGTCGGCGATGGGGCGTCGGCGCTCAGGCAGGGTCTCGCGCTGCAGCCCGACGTGCTGTTCCTCGATATCCGCATGCCTGGAATGAGCGGTCTGGAAGCCGCCCAGGCGCTGGCCGAAGACTGGCCCGACGCGGGCCGTCCGCTGCCGCTGCTGGTCTTCGTGACGGCATACGACGAATACGCGCTGCATGCCTTCGAACGCGCCGCGCTCGACTATGTCCTCAAGCCGGTGCAGCCGGAACGGCTGGCAAAAACCTGCGAGCGTCTGCAAGCGGCGTTGCAGGCGCGTGCGCAATCGCAACCGCAAGGCGGGGATCTGGCGTTGGCGCCGATGATCGATCAGTTGCGCACGCTGTTCGGCGCGGGGATAGCGGGCGCATCGGGTGCACCCGGTGCTGCGCCGGCCGCGCCGCTGCGCATGATCCAGGCGAGCGCCGGCAACACGATCACGATGGTCCCGGTCAGCGAGGTGCTGTACTTCGAAGCGGCAGACAAATACGTGCGCGTGATTACGGCCGTCCAGGAACACCTGATCCGCACATCCTTGCGGGAACTGCTGCTGCAACTCGACCCGCAGCAGTTCTGGCAGATTCACCGCGGCACGGTGGTGCGCGCCGAGATGATTGCCAGCGCGTCACGCGACGATGCCGGCAAGCTCACGCTCAGCCTGCGCGGCCACACCGACAGGCTGAGCGTGAGCCGCCTGTACGCCGATCAGTTCAAGGGCATGTAAGACGGCGGCGCTCGCTTGGGCGAGCGCGCCTGGGTTGGCAACGCCTCAGCCGACCGTGTTCCAGCGCGCATCGGCGACGGTCAGCTTCTTCGGAATCAGCTTGAGCTCGGTGAACGTGTCCGCAATCTCCTGCTGATACGCGAGCGTGGCATCGGTGATCGGTTGCACGCCGTAACCGGCGCGTCCCAGCGCCAGCTCGAGCGTCGCCGTATCGAGTCCGACGAGCGGCGACAACTGGGCGGCCACCGCGGAGACATTGTTGCGTCCCCACTGGTCCACCTGGTTCAGCTCGTCGAGCAGCGTATGCAGCACCTGCGGCTGGGCGTCGGCAAACTTGCGCGACGAGACGTAGTACTGGGTGTTGCGCACGATGCCTTCGGCATTGGTCAGCACCCGCGCATTGGCCTGACGCTGGATGGCGGCCAGATACGGATCCCAGATCACCCACGCGTCGACACTGCGCTGCACGAATGCGGCGCGTGCGTCGGCGGGCGTGAGGTAGATGGGCTGGATATCGGTATAAGCCAGGCCGGCGCGCTGCAAGGCCTTGACCAGCAGATAGTGGACGTTCGAGCCGCGATTGAGCGCGACTTTCTTGCCGCGCAGGTCCGCCACCGTGCGGATCGGCGAATCCTGCTGCACGACCAGCGCTTCGCCTTTGGGCGCGGGCGGCTCGTTGGCGATGTAGACGAAATCGACGCCGCCGGCCTGGGCAAAGATAGGCGGCGTTTCGCCGACCGTGCCGACATCCACCGCGCCCGCGTTCAAGCCTTCGAGCAATTGCGGTCCGGCGGGAAATTCGAGCCACTGCACCCCCACGCCTTGCTGGGCGAGGCGCTTTTCGAGCGAGCCGCGTGCCTTCAGGACGACGAAATTTCCGTACTTCTGGAAGCCGATCCGCAACGTTTTTGCATTCCCCTGCGCGAGCGCCGACGAACTCGACAGTAGCGCTCCAGCGCCTCCCGCCATGACGGCGCCGGTGCCCACGGCGAGCGCGCCTGCCGCCTTCAGAAGCGTGCGGCGACTGGAATCGACCGGCTGCGCGCCGGGCGTGGAATGATCTGATGAAGCCATGGCTGTCCTTCGCTAGTTCGTGATGGGTTGTACCGCCGCAAGCGGAGGGCCATCGCGGGGCGATGATCAGCATAAGGACGACCCGGCGCGAAGCGAACCAATCATTGCGCATATGCAAAGCATGGCGGATGGGAACGCGGCGGGACGGTGGCGCTGCCCGAGGTTCCGCGGCACCCGCCGCGAAACCTCAGCGCCCCGCTTTACGCTACGGCGGGAAAATCCAGCGTCGTATCGTTCACGCGGTTCACCAGGTTGGTGAAGGTGATGGAGGCGATCGCCAGCGCCACTTCGATGACCTGCTGTTCGCTGTAGCCGGCCGCGCGCACCGCGTCGAGCTCTTGCGCCGCCACCGTGCCGTGCGTGCCGACCAGCGTGCGGACAAAGCGCACCAGCGCATCGCGCTTCGCGTCGCCCGTCGCGGTACCGGCGCGGACCTGCTTCATGACGTCCGGCGACAGACCGGCAAACTTGCCCATCAGCGTATGGGCAGCGATACAGTAGTCACAGCCCGCCACTTCGCTAACCACCAGCTTGATCACTTCGATATCCGCTTTGGCAAGGCTGCTGCTCGCCAGCACGGCGTCGACGCCGAGCATCGCGCCGAGCGCAGCCGGGCTGTGGGTACCGATGGTGGCGTAGGCATTCGGCACCTTGCCGGCCGCCTTCTTGATTTTGGCGAAAAGTTCGGCGGCAGCGCCGGTGGCGGCTTCAGGTTGGATTGCGGTAAGACGGGACATGATCGACTCCTTGAGATTGGGTTTCATCTGCTAGCCATGTCGTATGGCATGGAAGTCAGTGTAGCCAGCCTCAGTGAGCATGTTAATGCCACTAAATTGCAACTATATGCTCAAACGTCTCATCAGCATTCCGTCCTAACGCCCGCTCAGTGAGCCGCGCCCACGCACGGGCGTGCGCGGCAGTTCGATGGAGAAGACCGTGCCCTGCGTCTCATCCGACTGCACGCCGACCTCGCCACCATGCATATGGACGATCTCGCGCACGATATGCAGGCCGAGCCCGAGCCCTTCGCGCGACCGCCCGCCGACGCTCCCGGCGCCGAACGCCTTGAACAGATGCGGCACGACCTCGGCGGGAATCACGCCCCGGTTCGTCACGCTCAGCGCGATCCGCTCGGCCCTCCCTGCGTCGATCCGTACCACGATGCTGCCGCCCGGCTCGCCGTGATGCAGCGCATTGCTGATCAGGTTCGAGATGGCTTGCCACATCAGATCGGTGTCCCAGCGGCCCGCCGAATCGCCCTCGCTCGCGAGGACGATCTGCCCGGCGCCCTTGTGAGTGGCGAATTCGTCGACCACGGACTGGCACAGCGTCGCCAGCTCGATCGAACGCGGTTGCAAGTGCAGCCGCCCGCCTTGCAACCGCGCGAGATTGAGCAACTGGTCGACCATGCGGGCCATGCGCAGCGAACTGCTCTTGATGCGCGTCGCGGTGGTCGTCACCGTGTCGCCGGCTTCAAGGCGCATCAGATATTCGGCCGACGACAGCACCGCGCCGAGCGGCGTGCGCAGATCGTGGCTCAGCACGGCCATCAGCATCTCGTTGGCCTCGAGCATCTGGCGCGTGGTCACCAGTTGCGCGGCCAGTTGGCGCTTCTGCTGCTCGAGTTGCACGAAGACATCCACCTTCGATTGCAGGATGCGCGAATCGAACGGCTTGTAGAGGAAATCCACCGCACCGGCTTCATAGCCGCGGAAGGTGCGCGAGGCGTCCTGCGCGGTGGCCGTGAGAAAGATGATCGGCACGTGCGAGGTGCGCGGGCTACCGCGCATCAGCGAGGCCAGTTCGAAGCCGTTCATGCCGGGCATGTTGACGTCGAGGATGGCGAGCGCCACCTCGTGCTTGAGCAGCAGGTCCAGCGCGGCCGTGCCGGAGTCGGCCACCAGCAGGTTGATGTCGGGCTGGGTCAACGACGCCTGCAGCGCCGTGATGTTATGCGCGATGTCGTCGACGATCAGAATGTTGACAGAGGGATTCGTCATGGCATCGGGTCAGGAATCGTGGTCGGTAAAGGCCGGCAGTCGGGCAAGACGACGGGCCATGGTAGAGGGTGACAACACTTCGTCCACTGCGCCGCGTTCGATTGCGGCGCGCGGCATTTCCGGCGACGCGGCGGTTTCAGGCGCCTGCGCCCAGGCGGCGCCACCGGCGGCGCGCACCGTTTCGAGGCCGAGCACGCCGTCTTCATTGGCGCCCGAGAGCAGGATGGCGAGCACACGTTCGCGATACCGCCACGCCGCGGATTCGAACATCACATCAATGGACGGCCGCGAAAAGCGCACGGCCGCCTCGGTGGAGAGCGCCACGGTGCGGTCGTCTTCCACCAGCATGTGATAGCCGGGCGGCGCGACGTAGACGCGGCCGGCGAGAATCCGCTCGCCGGCGTCCGGTTCGATCACCGGCAAGCTGCTGCGACGGCCGAAGCTCTCCACCAGGTAACTCGGCGGATCGGGCGGCAGGTGCACCACGATCATGACGGCCGCCGCGAAGTCGCTGGGCAGCGCGGCCAGCAAGCCGTTCAGGACGTCGATTCCACCCGCCGACGCGCCGAGCGCCACCAGCTCGAACGCACGCGACTGCGTCGAGGCGGGCTGGCGCTTCACGGCGGGACGGATGGCTCGCATAGGGGCTCGCGTCAGGATCGACAAGGTTGGCCGGACGAGATGGGCATGGCGCTCATGCTAGCGTTTCTGATAAATGCGCTCGCGCGGACAAAATTCGTCGAACGCTTCGTGCTGGTTCGAAAAACGCAAACTTTCCTTGCTGCCGAGGCCGAGAAAGCCGCGCCGTACCAGGGCGCGCTGAAACAGCCCCAGCGCGCGGTCCTGCAACGCGCGGTCGAAATAGATCATAACGTTGCGGCACGACACCAGATGTGCTTCAAGGAACACTTCGTCGGTCGACAGGCTGTGATCGGCGAACACCACCCGGTCCTTCAGCGCGCCGGCAAAGCGCGCGCCGCCGTAGGCCGCGTGATAGTAGTCCGAGAGCGAACGCTTGCCGCCCGCCGCCAGGTAGTTTTGCGTGAAGCCGGCAATCCGGTCGAGCGCATAGATGCCGGCTTCGGCCCGCGCCAGCGCGTCGGGGTTGATATCCGTAGCGTAGAACAAGGTGCGCTCGGTGAGGCCCTCTTCGTCGAAGAGAATCTTCAGCGACCACAGTTCCTCGCCCGTGCTGCATCCGGCCACCCAGACCTTGATGGACGGATAGGTCCGCAACACCGGCATGACCTGCTGGCGCAGCGCCAGAAAATAGGCAGGATCGCGAAACATATCGCTCACCTGCACCGTCAGGTATTGAAACAGCCGGGCGAAATCGGCGCCGCTGCGCATGATGCGATCCTGCATCTGCGAGAGCGTGGCGAGGCCGAACTCGTCGAGCGCCTGGGTCAACCGGCGGCGCAGCGACGACATCGCGTAGTGGCGAAAGTCGTGCTGGTACTTCAGGTAGATGGCCTCGAGCAGCAGCGTCAGTTCGATGTCGAAATCGCTGATACGCGGGGGCCGCGGCTCGGGCGCAGTCGTTGGGTTCGTCTTCATGGCTCGGGTTCTCTACGGCTAGCGCTGCCGCAACCACACGCGGCACAGCGAGACGAGCTTGTCGACGTCGATCGGCTTCGAGATGTAGTCGTCCGCACCCGCCTCCAGGCAGCGCACCCGGTCGTTCGCCATCGCCTTCGCGGTCAGCGCGATGATCGGCAGGTGGGCAAAGCGCGGATTGCGGCGGATCTCGGCCATCGCCGTCAGGCCGTCCATCTCCGGCATCATGATGTCCATCAGCACCAGATCGACCTCAGGTTGCGTCTCCAGCAACTCGAGCGCTTCGCGGCCGTTGCGCGCAATCTGCAGCTTCGCGCCGAGCGGCTCGATCACGTGCGACAGCGCGAAAATGTTGCGCACGTCGTCTTCGGCCAGCAGGATGTTGCGGCCTTCGAACGCGTTGTCGCGTTGCCGCACGGTGCGCAGCATGCGTTGCTGCTCCGGCGCGAGCGACGATTCCACGCTATGCAGGAACAGCGTCACTTCGTCGAGCAGCCGTTCGGGCGATTTCGCCCCCTTGATGATGATCGATTTCGAATAGCGGCGCAGCCGGTGCTCTTCTTCGCTGGACAGCATCCGGCCGGTATAGACGATCACCGGCAGCGCGAGATGGGCGGCGTCGAGTGCGAGCCGTTCGAGCAGGTCGTAGCCGGTGCCGTCCGGCAGCGCGAGATCCGTCACCACGCAATCGAAGCTGCTCGCCGCCAGTTCGTCGAAGGCGCTCGCGAGCGTCGCCACGGCGACGATTTCCGTGTTCGCGCTTTGCAGCAGCGCGCGAATGCTCTCGCGCATCGCCGCATCGTCTTCGATCACCAGTACGCGCTTCAGGCGTTGCTGCAGGCGCGCTTCGAGGCGGCGGATCGCCGCTTCCAGCGTCGAGCGTGCGGTCGGCTTGAGCGTATAGCCGATGGCGCCAAGGTGCAGCGCCTTGTCGGCGTGATCGGTGGCCGAGACGATGTGGATCGGGATATGCCGCGTGAGCGGATCGTTCTTCAGCCATTCGAGCACGGTCAGGCCCGAGCGGTCCGGCAAACCGACGTCGAGCAGCACGGCCGCGGGCCGCATGTCGCGCACCAGGGCGACGCCGCTCGCGGCATCGGTGGCGTGCAGAAAGTCGAAGTCGAGCTCGTGGGCCAGGTCGCGCAGGATCTCGGCGAACGGGATGTCGTCCTCGATCGCGAGAATCAGCCGGCTGCCGCGCGCCCGCTCGTAGCGGTCGTCGCCGATCGGCGCGCCGCCGCTTTCCTCGGCGCCGTTGCGTGCGCCGGCTTCGGCGGGTCGCGCCGGCTGGAGTGCGGCGGCGCCTGTCGTGGCGGTCGCTGCGGCGGTCGTTATGGCGGCCGTTATGGCGCTCGCCGCGTTGACGGACGGTGCGAAGGACGACGAAGCATGCGCCACCGGCACGGGCGTGGCAGCCGAGTTGAATGATGGTCTAAAAGCGTCAGACCCAGCCGCCCCAGCTTCGCTCTGCCCAGCTTTCTCAGCCTCTGCAGCGGCCACTGCGGCGCTCGCATCGCTCGGCAGCCACAGTGTGAACACACTGCCCTTGCCCGGTTCGCTCGCCACCGTAATACGTCCGCCCAGCAGCCGCGCGAATTCGCGCGAAATCGACAGACCGAGGCCACTGCCGCCGTAGTGCCGGCTGGTGGAACCGTCGGCCTGCTGGAAGGCCTCGAAAATCATCTCCAGCTTGTCCGCCGCAATGCCGATGCCGGAGTCGCGCACCTCGAAACGCAACAGGCCGTCTTCGGCCGGCGCCACGCTCAGCGACACCTCGCCGCGCTCGGTGAATTTCACGGCGTTCGACAGCAGATTGCGCAGCACCTGCACCGTGCGCTGGCTGTCGGTGATCATCGTGTCGGGCACACCGGGCGCGCGATCGAAGCTCAGCTTCAGGTGCTTCGCCGCGGCCATCGGCGCAAAGGTTTCGCGCAGCGACTGCAGCGTGCCGTCGAGCGAGACGGTTTCCAGTTCGATGCTGATCTGTCCGGCCTCGACCTTCGAGAGATCGAGAATGTCGTTGATCAGCACCAGCAGATCGCTATTGGACGCGTGAATCGTTTCCGCGTAGCGCACCTGCTCTTCGGTCAGATTGCCGGTGCGGTTTTGCTGCAGCAGTTTGGCGAGGATCAGCGAGCTGTTCAGCGGCGTGCGCAACTCGTGCGACATGTTGGCGAGGAACTCGGACTTGTAGCGGCTCGACTGTTCGAGCCGTGCCGCGTTGGTGGACAGTTCGTCCTGCGCGCGCAACAGATCGGCTTTTTGCCGTTCGAGACGCTGCGCGTACTCTTCGAGCTGCACATTGGTCTGTTCCAGCTCGGCCTGCTGGTTTTCGAGCCGCGACTGCGAATCGAGCAGCGCGCGGCCGCGCTCTTCCAGGCCTTCGTTCGAGACGCGCAGTTCTTCCTGTTGAACCTGCAGTTCCTCGTTCAGTTGCTGCATCTCGACCAGCGTGTCCTGCAGGCGCTCGCGATACAGCGCGGCCTCGAGGAAGTCGCCCATGCCGCCGGCAATCAGTTGCAGGAGTTCCTGGTCGCGTTCGACCAGCGCGCGCATGAAGCCGAGTTCGACCACCCCGTTGACGACGCCGTCGTTCTCGATGGGCAAAACAATCAGGTTCCTGGGCGGGCTCATGCCGAGGCCCGATACGACCTTCACGTAATCGTCCGGCACGTCCTTCAGCAGGATGGTCCGGCGCGTCAGCGCGGCCTGGCCGATCAGGCTCTCGGCATTCTGGAAATGCTGCGAGGCCTGTTCGCTTTCGAGGCTGAAACCGTAGGATGCGGCGCGATGCAGCGTGCCGGTTTCCTTGTCGCGGATATAGAGCGCCGCCACCGACACGCCCAGATACTGCGCCAGAAACTCGAGCATGGCGCGGCCGACGAGCGTCGGCGTGGTTTGCCCCACCACCTTCTCGGCGAGCAGCCGCTGCCCCGAGCGCAACCAGACCTGCTGTTGCAACACCTCGGTCTGCTCGTCCTGTTGCCTGAGCACACCATCGTAGGATGCGGACAGGTCGAGCAACTCGCGCCGCCCCCGCCACGCCAGAAACAGGCTGACCACCACGCTAAAGAACAGAAAGATGCCGACCATGACGGCCATGACATTGCGCGTGGCAATGGCACGCTCCCGCCTCAGAACCAGCTCCGCATCGAGAAAGTCGCTGAACAGCCGGCGCGTCTCGTCGAAAGCGATCTTGCCGCGGGTGCTCGCCGCTTCCGGTTCGTAGGCCTGGTTCCTGCGGCGCAGATCGATCATCTGCTGCGCGTAGTTGTCCCATAGTGCCTGCACCGCCTGGATCCGCTTGAGGCGATCGACCTGGGGCGGGTTGTCGGAGACCATATCCATCAGCGAATTGATCTCGGTCTGGAAGCGCGCTTGCCCCAACTCGTACGGCGCCAGAAAACTTTCGTCGCCGGTAATCAGGAAGCCGCGCATGGACGACTCGCGGTCCACGGCGAGCCGCATTATTTCGTTGGCGTTGCCGATCACCCGCTCCGAGTGCTCGGCCCAGCTCATCGTATTCACCAGGTAAGCAACCAGCGCGACGAACACCACGGCGGTCAATAGACCCATGGCTAGCGGCAGCACGATGTTGCGACGGATGATGCGGCGGAACTGGTCTTTGTCGACAGCAGTGAAGGCAGGCATTTTTTCTGTGTTTCGTCCGGTCAGTTTGCTCGGCTCGGCAATTTCGACTGAGGTACCGCCACCACAAGATACGTTGTCAACGTCCATGCCGCCGAAACGGCAGCGGGACGCCACGCAAAGGCTTGAAACATTCGATTGAAGCCGCGCGCCCGGTCGACTCTCTCACGGCACGACGGCCACGTATCATACAGCGACTATACCCATTCGATCCATGCGCTTTGCCTCGCGCAGGCATGCCGGGCATTGGTTGCGCGCGCATCGATCGGACACGCGCGCTGCTGCCATCCACGGTTCAAGCCGGCACCGACTCCGCCAACGCCTGACGCGACCACACCCGATGCTGCTGCGCCGCCGCAACGAACGCCTTCATGACCTCGGCGAGCTGCTTGTCGTCGCCGGTCGCGACACCGTCTGCGTCGGCTGGCAGATGCGCCGCATCGAGCACGTCGCGACCGGCGCCGAGCGCCGCAATCGCCTTCAGATGCTTGAACGCTTCGAGCACGAAATGCCGCGCATCGCCCGATTGCGCAAGCGCCTTCGCGCCCGTCTCGCCGCCGACCACCACGATTGCATCGAACATGATCGACGGCATGCCGGCAATCGTCGCATCGGGCTGCAAACTGCCGATGGCCGCGAGCGTCGGCGCGACCAGCAACGGCGTAGCGCCTTCGCCGCGCAGGGCCTGCTGGAGCTTGCCGATAGCGGCGACGTCCGAGCCGGGCGCGGCCAGCAAGGCAATCTTGCGGGTCTTGATGCCGGGCTTCGCGCGGTTGAGCAGGCTCAAGGCCGGTGAGGTCTCCGGCTTCGCGGCGGCCGGCGCATTGCCCTTCTTCGGCGCGGGCAAGCCGAGGCCGGCCGCGACTTCGGCGGCCAGACCGGCGTCGAAGTTAGCGAGAATCTGGTTGACGACACGCTCGCGAATCTCCGGCTTGGTCACCTTGCCGAGTTCGAACTGGTAAGCCGCGGCGATGTGCGCCTTCTCGACCTCGGACATGCTGCGATAGAACAGCGCCGCCTGGGAGAAGTGATCGGCGAACGATTCGCTGCGCACGCGAATTTTTTCGCCGTCGATGCGCTCGTGGTAGCTCTCGAAACCGCCGTCCGAGGCCGCCGGATCGGTCTCCTTCGGCCAGCCGCCGCTGAGCGAATTCGGTTCATACGAAGCCTGCCCGACGTGGATCGCCTGACGATGCATCGCGTCGCGCTGATTGTTCTGAAACGGGCACACCGGACGGTTGATCGGAATTTCGTGGAAGTTCGGGCCGCCGAGGCGACTGATCTGCGTATCCGTGTACGAAAAGAGCCGCCCCTGCAACAGCGGATCGTTGCTGAAGTCGATGCCAGGTACGACGTGACCGGGATGGAACGCCACCTGTTCGGTCTCGGCGAAGAAATTGTCGGGGTTCCGATTGAGCGTCATCTTGCCGATGATCTGCACCGGCACCGTTTCTTCGGGAATCAGCTTGGTCGGATCGAGCAGGTCGAAGGGAAAGCTGTGCTCGTCCTGCTCTTCGACAATCTGCACGCCCAGCTCGAACTCGGGAAAATCGCCGCGCTCGATGGCTTCCCACAGGTCGCGCCGGTGGAAGTCCGGGTCCTTGCCGGCGAGTTTCTGCGCCTCGTCCCACAACAGCGAATAGGAGCCGAGCACAGGACGCCAGTGAAACTTGACGAAGCGCGCCTTGCCCGCGGCATTGACGAAACGGAACGTGTGGATGCCGAAGCCTTCCATGGTCCTCAGGCTGCGCGGAATCGCGCGGTCCGACATGGTCCACAGCACCATGTGGGCGGATTCGGGCACCAGCGAGACGAAGTCCCAGAAGGTGTCGTGCGCGGAACCGCCGGTCGGCATTTCATTCGGCGCTTCCGGTTTGACCGCGTGGACGAAGTCGGGAAACTTGATCGCGTCCTGAATGAAGAACACCGGCATGTTGTTGCCCACCAGGTCGTAATTGCCTTCCTGTGTGTAGAACTTGACGGCGAAGCCGCGCACGTCGCGCACGGTATCGGCCGAGCCGCGCGGTCCCTGCACCGTCGAAAAGCGCACATAGACCGGTGTCTCCACGGCCGGGTCCTGCAGAAACGCAGCCTTGGTGTAGTCGCTCTGCGGCTTGTACACCTTGAATACGCCATGGGCCGCGGAGCCGCGCGCATGCACGATGCGCTCGGGAATGCGCTCATGGTCGAAGTGCGTGATCTTTTCACGCATGATGAAATCTTCCAGCAGCGACGGACCGCGCACACCGGCGCGCAAGCTGTTCTGGTTGTCGGCGATCTTCACGCCCTGATTGGTCCGCAGCGCTTCGCCGTCTGGCCGCAAGCGAAACTGTTCGAGATCCTCGGATTTGGAATCGGTGCCCGCGGCGGCGTGGGCAGCGGGCTGTCGGTGATTCGATTTACCTGCCATGGAAAGGCTCCTTGCGTTCGGCGCCGCCAAGCGAAACGTCGGCCTGGCGCCAGCTTGATGGTCAGCAAGGGCTGTTCCCAAACGCGGCGGGCGAACGGAAGGGCTTCACGCCTATCGTCCTGCGGGAAAGTCTTGGATTGCACAAATACCTGTATGGATGTACAGTATTCCTCATCCGCTTTGCTGACCGGGCGGTGTGGTGAGCCGTTTCTACCGCGAAGGCTGCGGTGGCTCATGGGCAGGAACCGGCGCGAGTTTTTGCCGGCGCGCCTCGCGCGCTACGCGAACCTCGTTTATATCTATGGAGAAGACATGCTGCGATTTCTGAGCGCGGGTGCGGTGTTGCTCGCGGTGACATCCACAGCGGCTGCCGGCCAGCACTACGTGGAAGTCTGGAATCCGCCGGAAGCGCGCATCGGGCAGCCTGCGGGTAAATGCAAACCCAAGGCGGCCAAAACCGCGCTGCTGTCGCGCGGTATGGGCAAAGTGGCGACACGCCGCATTGCGGACCCGTTGGCTAAAGCGTCGACGACGAAACACGGCGGAGGCGACGGTGCGAGGAAAACCACGGCCCCGCGCTTTATCGACATTCCCCGTATCCTCACGCCCGAAGGCAACGTGCTGCAGGTAAGCACCGGACACACGTCCGTGTATGTGGTGCGGTAACGCGAAATGGAATCCAAAATCTATCAGGGCTACGCGATCTGGGGTCACGCCATCGTTCAAGGCGACGGCTATGCGTCCAGCGGCACCATCACGCGCGGCAGCAAACTGGTGGAAGGATCGGGCGTGCTCGGAACGTTCGATACCGACGAAGAAGCCCGCTTGACCGGCCTCGATTGGGCCCGCGCCTGGGTCGATAGTCACGGGTAGGGTTGCCAATCAGGGTTGCCAATCGCGCTACTGCAGGCACTTCGGTTTTAGGCGTGAATAGACAGAAGCCCGCATCGTGCTGGCTTAGCGCCGGATGAGCGCAAAGGCATTCTGGCCCGAGTACCCCACGAAGTTGTCGATCAGCAGCAGCAGGTCTGCCTCGTCAGGCCGGGTGCCCCATCGGCTATGTCCCGAACTCGATGCTATAGCGAACCACGAATGCGGCGGAAACCATTCGGCGTGCACGGTGCGCTCGCCGAGGATGCGCAGACGTCCCGTATCGCACAGATATTCAGCGCGAACCGTTTCCCCGTCCACCACTTTGCTCGCTGTAATAGGTGCGGACTCGAACATGATGTCCTCCCGTTTATGGATACCTCTCTCCCTCTCCCTCGCGAGACAAGGCAAGTTCTATGCCGATATGGTCAACTACCCGAACCACGGGCTTTTGCCCAAACATCAGTTTTATCGGCTGCATGCTTGTGTGGCGCGCACGTCGCGTCATGCGCCAAACCAGGCAACGGCAGCACTGCTTCGGTGCGCATCAACAGCAGGTTTGGCCGGATCGCGCCGGGTATTCATCCAACGTCATTTAATACGGTATCCGAATCAATTAATAAACGATCGAACGGCCGGAATTTCTAAATAACGGAGGCCACGCCCTCCGGCACGCCCGCCTACGTCTGCATGAAGCAAGCCTGTACATTGCCGGCGTGACGCTGGAATCGCCTGTGGCGTCGCACCAGACGCGTGGTGTGGCCGGCGCGGTCCATGGCAAGCAATTCGTCGAACTGCGTGGCCAATTCCCCTCGTTTCGCCGAATCGCTCGTGCATCTTTCGCTCTACACTGGTTTCCATGGGCACGACGAATCACCGGGTCCATACGCGGTCTTCCCCCGCGTTGTTTTGACCGTACCTGTAGAGCAGTTCCGTAGAGCAGTTCCGGTAGTGGCCGTACTTAGAAAGACGCAGTCCATTCAAGCGGTACGCAGTAAGCAGCAGGGAGTGGCAGTAACCTTAGCACCAAAGCGCTTCTCGCAGCACATGCAATAAAAGCAACAGGGGTTTGCAGCAAAGCGAAGGTGAAGGACCACGTTTCAAGCAGTCAGTATGGGTTTTACGCAGTACCGGTAATGAAGTGCAACAGCGTTGTTGTGATGGGAACAGGTCGGCAAGCTCCACGCGCCTGTACGACTCTTCCATCCTGTCAGGCCCTGTCCCCCATGGGACAGGGCTTTTTTTTAGGGCGCCGATCCTCCGCGCCGCCTTTTCGTCACGGACTCGTTCAACGTCCCGTGGTTTAAGCCTGTCTTAATTGTTGCTTGCGATCATGATCGCAGGACACATATTAGAGCTTGCCTTTACCCCGCCGGTGCACCGCATACAAGAAGCTTCGGTGGCGGGCCGAGCGTTACAGAACGAGGTTGAAACCGTCATGCCCAACAAATCGCCTAGCCGCAAACGCAACCAGCCCGCCATGTCGCCGTTGCTGCGCGCGCTCACTTTCAGCCGCGCTGCGCACGAACCCGTGACGCAGGCCATGCTCCTGCAGTGCTACACCGCCCTGGATGCCTTCACGCGCGGTCATGGCTCTCGGGATCTGTTTATGACCCTCGGCCGCCACTTTCTGGTGTCGGAGGAGCTGTGCCGTCTCGGACTCGAGCCGGAGGGGCTGGAGTACGTCGAGAGCGCGCACGCCGCCATGGTGCAACTCGACGCCGCCGAGCATCAGGCCGGCGGCTGGAACGTCGGCGAAGACGATTACCTGCGCCTGTGCGCCGCGCTTTCGATTCTGGATACCCAACTGTCTGCCGCATCGCTCGAAATGATTGCCCGAGCAGAGGCGCGCATGGTGGAAGGCCTGCTGCGGGCGGGCCAGAGACAGGCGGTCGCCGAAGCGCCCACCACGGTCTGCTAGATCCACCACCTTCGTCGCGTCGCGTGCGGTGTATCGAGGCGGCGCCGCGTCACTGTGCGCAGGCTTCGTGCGATGCCTGCGCACAGTGCGCCGATTCAGGCGGCCCGACTTAGATCCAGCCGGGCGGCCCTGGAACAAGCCGGCTCAGAACTGATAGTTGATCGACAGATCGAGCACGCCATTCGACGAACGCTGCGTAATCGGACTGCGCGCTGCGCTGCCGACCAGTTGCTCGAGCGCAAAGTCGCACGCGGCAAACCAGTGCTTCTGGAAGAACCAGATCGCACTGACGCCGAAGCCCGCCGACTTGAGACCCGCACTCGCGTGGTAGTACGAGTATTGGGAATCGGCGGCCTGGGTCTCGTTCACGCCGAACCAGCTGTTCATGTACTTCGAATCCGCGAAGGTCAGGCTCGGCCCGGCGAACCAGAAGAACGTCTTCGAGCTGCCCGGCAGCGGCATATACGCGCCGAGATCGCCGACCCAGCCGTTCGAGCCGCCGAAACTGCGCCGGATATCCGCGCGCAGCACCAGCGGAAAACTCTGCGACACGACATAGTCGGCTGCCAGCTTCAGCTCGGGCGCCGGGTTGATGTTGCCGAGGCCGTGCAGATGCTCGTCGTCGTCCTGGCCGCGTCGCCCGAGGTCGTAGGCGGCGGCAATGCTGATCCGCCAGTTCTGGCCTTGCGCGACGTTGGCGCCAAAACCTTCCCCTGTCGAAGCGAAGTACAGATCGCTATAACGAATGTCGACGCTTGGGCCGCCTTCGAAGTGATAGCGGTCCGCGCCGTCATAGCGCGGCTGGAAGGCCGCGGCCGCGCCGACCGCGACTTGCCACGTGGGGATTTGCGGTTCCATCATTTTTTCCAGCGGGACGCCCGCGGAGTATTGCCACTCCTGCAGCGGCGCCGGCGTTTGCGCGCTGGCCGGGGCCTGCATGACGGTCATGCCGGCGACAGCAGCGGCAGCCAGCCACGGCGCCATGGCGGCGGTTCTGTGGTCGCGGCGGCGGATTGCACGCGTTATACGTCTGTTCGACACCCATCCTCCGATCGCGTTGGCCGCGAATGAATTGATTGCCCGCTGTCCGAACGGCATGCGAGGCTGTAAAGGCTGCCACGCAGCCATGCCTCGGCATGTAATTTCTTCAGCGGCTGGTGCATACGAGTCAGATGCTGATTGGGTCCATGGTCGTTTCTGCCTGATACGCCCGGTTGCAACGAATCCATTCTCCATACGACTGACTTCTCGCAGGCTCGACCTTCGCAATATCCGGGCCCGAACGGTGGTGGCCGCGCTCGGTGAGACCCAACGACGCGCTACCGCTTCACGCGCCCCGCGCCGTTTCTCGACCCGCCCGCTCAGGCAGACAAGCTCTTCGCCAGTTGCTCGCGCAAAAACGCGGTGAACGCCTGGATCGTAGTCGAACTTTGACGATGCTGCGGATAGACTGCATAGAGCGCCGCGGCGCGCGGTAGAAACGGCTCCAGCACACCGGCCAGTTGCCCCGCCTTGAGCGCGGCGGACACGATGAAATCCGGCAGGCGCGCAATGCCGAGCCCGGCGATCGCGGAATCGCGGATCAACTCGCCGTTGTTCGCGCGTAGCGGTCCATGCACCTCGACTGCCTTGTGCACCCCGTCCACCACGAACTCCCAGCTCGCCGGGCCGCCGTGCCCGTACAGCAGGCAGGCGTGACGCGCGAGATCGGCCGGTGCCGTGGGCGTGCCGCGCCGCCGCAGATACTGCGGGCTGGCGCACGCCACCATCCGCACCTCGGCGAGCTTTTGCGCAATCAGCGTCGAGTCGGCCAGCGTGCCGATGCGGATCGCCATGTCGAAGCCTTCGCCAACCACGTCGACGGTGCGGTCGCTAAGCTCCATGTCGAAGCGCACGTCCGGGTGCTTCTTCAGGAACATCGCCACCAGCGGCGACAGATGCACCATGCCGAACGACATCGGCGCGCTCACCCGCAGCAGACCGTGCGGCGAAGCGCGCCGCAACGACATGGCCTGCTCCGCCTCTTCGACCTCGCCGAGGATGCGCTTCGCCCGCTCGTAGAACTCCTGGCCGAGCTCGGTGACCGCCAGCTTGCGCGTGTTGCGGATCAGAAGCCGCACGCCGAGCGCCTCCTCCAGCGCCATCACCCGGCGGCTGACGAACTGCTTTGAGAGCGACAGGCGGTTGGCCGCGCTCGTGAAATTGTGCGCGTCGACGGTGGCGACGAAGATCCGCATGTCATCGAGTTGCATCGCCTGCCCTCAAGTCTCGCGTCCTGATTGCCCTACTACGCGCCCACGTGCCTGCCGGCCTGGTTTGCCGTCTCATTGTCCACTCCATAGCGACAGTGTTTCCGATTTTTGCTTGATTATAATCACATTGATTGACCTAAACTGCTGTTCATGGATCACGGACGACAACCCTCGCCGGATCGCACAATCAAGGAGAAACACCATGCTCGACATCAGACACGCCAATCAACGCGGCCGCGCGGAGCACGGCTGGCTCAGCTCGCGTCATACGTTTTCCTTCGCGAACTATCACGACCCGAAGCAGAACGGCTTTTCGGACCTGCTGGTGATCAACGACGACCGCGTCGCACCGGCCCAGGGTTTCGGCAAGCATCCGCACCGGGACATGGAAATTTTCTCCTACGTGCTGGAAGGCGCGCTGGAACACAAGGACACCATGGGCACCGGTTCGGTGATCGTGCCCGGCGACATCCAGTTGATGAGCGCAGGCACCGGCGTCGCCCATAGCGAGTACAACCACTCGAAGGCGGACCCTGTGCACTTCCTGCAGATCTGGATTGCGCCGGCGGCCAAAGGCACGGCGCCGCGTTATCAGCAGAGCCACTTCGGAGCGGCGGAAAAGCGCGGCAAGCTGCGCCTGGTGATTTCGCCGGACGGCGCGGATGAATCGCTGACGGTGCAGCAGGACACGCGCGTCTATGCCGGTCTGTTCGACGGCGACGAGAGCGCCCGGCTGGAACTGGCGGCCGATCGCTACGCCTATGTTCACGTGGCGCGCGGCAGCGTCAAGGTGAACGGCGAAGCGCTGACTGAAGGCGACGGCGCACGGGTACGCAACGAACAGTTGCTGACGTTCACGCAAGGGCGCGATGCCGAAGTGCTGGTCTTCGATCTGCGCAACATCGAAATGTCGGACCTGTGGGCGTAATGTGATTCGCCCACCTACGCAAGCTTAATCAACACTCACTGGAAACTATCATGCGCTACACACTATTTGAATCTCGCAAGGACGAACTGATTCTCGCCGCCCGGATTTTGCTGATGCTGTTGTTCGTACTGTTCGGCTGGTCGAAGCTGACCGGTTTCTCGGGCACGGTGGCCTATATGACGCAGACCGGCGCGCCAGTGCCCGAGCTGTCGGCGATCATCGCGGTGGTAATGGAGTTCGCCGTGGGCCTTGCCATCGTGGTGGGTTTCTATACCCGGCCGCTGGCGGTGCTGCTCGCGCTCTACACGTTCGGCACGGCGCTGATCGCCCACCACTACTGGACCATGAGCGGCATGGAGCAGTACATGAACATGATCAACTTCTACAAGAACATCAGCATCATCGGTGGCTTGCTGCTGTTGAGCGTGACAGGGCCGGGCAAGTACTCGATCGACAGGAAGTAAAACGCGTGGGGTCCTGAACGGTCATACGGCGGTTCGAAACGGCGGTTTAACAGCGGGCAGAACCGAGGTGCGTCGAAGACGCGAATTGCCTCGGTTATTGCCCGCTGTTTGCATTATCGCGAGACGTTTTGCTCAACTACGATGGGTCCGTGGCTTTCAGCGTAGCCACCGCCAATACATCGCCCCGCTCGTGAACATGAAACGCCGCCAGACGGCAGGCTCGATCGAGATGGGAATGCAGTCTGCACGCCGCTTAACCAGGGGACGGCCGTGGATATTGTGAAAATTGCCAGGACAGCGGGCTTGCAGATTCTGCTCGATGCCCGCATCGGCCGCGAGACCTATCACAGCGTGAGCGGATCGCTTTCCTCGTTGCAGCGCTTTGCCGACGAGGTTCGCGCCGCGACGGCAGATGAATTTGCCGCTCGCAGCGAACAGCCGGAACGGCACGAAGCGTAGTAGCAAGGCTTCGCGGGAATCGCGCGAAGCGACAGACGACACGCGACGAACGCGGTGGTACCAGCGTCACATCATCGATGCGCCCCCGCGAACTGCGCGAGCACCCGCTCGCGGATCGCCGGGCGGATATTCGACTGCTCCATATTGCCGCCATAATGCGCGACCACGCGTGGATTCATCACGCGGAACCAGAGCGGCGGCACATACGCGAACATGATCATCGTCGCGTAGCCGGACGGCAGTTGCGGCGCGCCGTCGAAGTGACGCAAGGCCTGGTACGAGCGTGTCGGATTCGCGTGGTGATCCGCATGCCGTTGCAATTGATAGAGGAACAGATTCGTGACGATGCGATTGCTGTTCCACGAATGCTCGGGCCGGCAGCGCTCGTATTTGCCGCTCGGCAACAGCCTGCGGCCCAGTCCGTAGTGCTCCAGATAATTGACCACTTCGAGCAGCGACGCACCGTAGGCCGCCTGAATCAGCAGGAACGGAATCACCCCCCTGCCGAACAGCGCGATCATGGCGCCCCACAGCACCGCGGTCATCGCCCACGCATGCAAGACCTCGTTGCGCCAGCTCCACGGCGATTTACCGAGGCGCGCAAGGCGCTCCCTCTCGAGCCGCCATGCCGACGCGATGCTCCCAAGTACGGTGCGCGGCAGGAAGGCCCAGAACGACTCGCCATAACGCGCGCTGGCCGGGTCCGGCGGTGTGGCGACCCGCACGTGGTGCCCGCGATTGTGCTCGACAAAGAAATGCCCGTAGGCCACCGGCGCCAGCGTGACCTTGGCGAGCCAGCGCTCGAAACGGTCGGTCTTGTGGCCCAGTTCATGAGCCGTGTTGATCGAGACACCGGTCGCCGCGCCCAACGACAGCGCAAAGCCCAGGTAGTCGTACCACTTCAGCGCATGCGTGCCCACGATCCACACGGCGCCGAAGAACGACACGTATTCGATCAAGGTCGCGAGATAAACGATGCGCCGGTAATAGCGCTCCCGCTCGAGCACGGGCACGACGTCGTCGGGGGGATTGCTGGGATCGTCGCCGATCAGATAGTCGAGTACCGGGATAATGCCGAACACGAAGATCGGACCGAACCACCAGAAGACATGCCAGCCCGTCATCAGCGCCAGATTCGCCGCGTGCAGCGGCAACGTGATGGTCAGCGCGCCGAGCAGCCAAAGGTAGCGCTTGCCGTCCACCCAACGGGCAGGCGCCGCTTGCGAAGATGCCATTGTCTCCCTCCCTGTTTTATGGCGCCTCCCGTCCGCGGGCGTGTCGTGTCGTGACATGCGGCTGCGGCGAAAGGTCGGGCCCGACTCCCAGATTTATATGGCCTCGCGAGCGGCTTAGCCAAGCATTCAATCCAGGCAACGGACTCCAAACAAAGGGGCCGTGACGACGTCAGCGGTGGCCTGCGTCAAGCGTGCGAATGAAACGGGTGTATGGGTAGAGGGCCTGGCCAAAAATGGCGCCTGCCAACGAAGTGATGGCCGAAAAAAACAAAGCCCGCGCGCTGGCGGGCTTCGTTGCAATGCAGCAGTGCAAGGCGACAGCACGCCGTGCACGCGGAAGATTTAGCTCTCGGCGAGCGCCGCTTCTTCCTCTTTGACTTCCACTTCGTCGTCCGCGCTGCTGCGGATCAGATGATCGAAGGCGGCCAGCGATGCCTTGGCGCCCTCGCCCACGGCGATGACGATCTGCTTGAACGGCACCGTCGTCACATCGCCGGCGGCGAACACGCCCGGCACCGAAGTCGCGCCGCGCGCATCGACCACGATCTCGCCGTGCTTCGACAGTTCGACCGTGCCCTTCAGCCATTCGGTATTCGGCACGAGACCGATCTGCACGAACACGCCTTCCAGTTC
The DNA here is from genome assembly GCF_900142845.1 of Paraburkholderia phenazinium. Lineage (NCBI taxonomy): Bacteria > Pseudomonadati > Pseudomonadota > Betaproteobacteria > Burkholderiales > Burkholderiaceae > Paraburkholderia > Paraburkholderia phenazinium. The sequence continues at coordinate 1,914,815 of NZ_FSRU01000001.1, read as the reverse complement.
GACCTTCTTCGTCTCGCCCGAACGCAGATCCTTATAAACGAGGCCGTTGACCTTCTTGCCGTCGCCGGTGATTTCGGTGGTCTGCGCCTGCGTCACGATCGTGACGTTGGCGAGGCTGCGCAGCTTGCGTTGCAGCACTTCGTCGGCACGCAGTTGCGCGCCGAATTCGAACAGCGTCACTTCGCGCACGATGCCGGCCAGATCGATCGCCGCTTCGACGCCCGAGTTGCCGCCGCCGATCACCGCGACGCGCTTGCCCTTGAACAGCGGGCCGTCGCAGTGCGGGCAGTAGGCCACCCCGTGATTGCGATACTCGCGCTCGCCCGGCACGTTGATTTCGCGCCAGCGCGCACCGGTCGCGAGCACGATCGTCTTCGCCTTCAGCACGGCGCCGCTCGCGAGGCGCACTTCGTTGATGCGGCCCGGGATCAGCGCTTCGGCGCGCTGCACGTCCATGATGTCTACTTCGTAGCTCTTCACGTGCTGCTCGAGCGCCGTGGCGAACTTCGGTCCTTCGGTCTCCTGAACGGAGACAAAGTTTTCGATGGCAAGGGTATCGAGTACCTGACCACCGAAGCGTTCGGCCACCACACCCGTCGCAATGCCCTTGCGTGCCGAGTAGATTGCGGCGGCCGCGCCGGCGGGACCGCCGCCGACGATCAGCACGTCGAACACCGGCTTCTTCGCCAGTTCTTTTGCCGCACGAGCGCCCGCGCCGGTATCGAGTTTGGCGAGAATTTCCTTCACGCCGCTGCGGCCCTGGCCGAACACTTCGCCGTTCAGGAACATCGTCGGCACGGCCATGATCTGGCGCGATTCGACTTCGTGCTGGAACACCGCGCCGTCAATCGCCACGTGGCGGATGCGCGGGTTGATCAAGGCCATCACGTTCAGCGCCTGCACGACTTCCGGGCAGTTCTGGCATGACAGCGAGAAATAGGTTTCAAACTGATAGTCGCCGTCGAGCTCGCGGATCTGTTCGATCACCGCGTCGTCGAGCTTGACCGGATGCCCGCCCACCTGTAGCAGCGCCAGAACCAGCGAGGTAAATTCATGCCCCATCGGGATACCGGCAAAGCGGATGCCCGTGTCCTTGCCCGGCTCGCCGATCGAAAACGACGGCTTGCGCTGGTCGTCGCCGCGCCGTTCGATCACGCTGACGCGTTCCGACAGCGATGCGATGTCCTCGAGTAACGCCAGCAGCTCTTGCGATTTGGCGCTGTCGTCGAGCGAGGCGACGATCTCGATCGGCCGGCTGACCTTTTCCAGGTACGATTTCAACTGAGTCTTGAGATTGGCGTCCAGCATGGCTATTCGAATTCCGTGACGAGGGTTGGGGCTCCGGCCGCCACTTCGGGGCGTGGCGAGGAGGCGTGCGGACCGCATACACATGAAGCGGCATGGCGCGTGATACGGTCCGCACGGAGGAGCGCCAGCGAGTGGCGCGTACTGCGATGTGACTGAGCTAAGCGAATCTGCTTAGATCTTGCCGACCAGGTCGAGCGACGGAGTCAGCGTTTCAGCGCCCGGCGTCCACTTGGCGGGGCACACTTCACCCGGGTGGGCCGCGATGTACTGGGCAGCCTGGACCTTGCGCAGCAGTTCGCCGGCGTCACGGCCAATGCCGTTGTCGTGCACTTCGCACAGCTTGATCTCGCCTTCCGGGTTGATCACGAAGGTGCCGCGCAGGGCCATGCCTTCTTCTTCGATCAGCACGTCGAAGTTACGCGAGATAGCCAGCGTCGGATCGGCGATCATCGGATACTGGATCTTCTGGATCGTGTCCGACGTGTCGTGCCATGCCTTGTGGGTGAAGTGCGTATCGGTCGAAACGCTGTAGATTTCCACGCCGAGCTTCTTGAATTCGGCGTAACGATCGGCCAGGTCGCCCAGTTCGGTCGGGCAAACGAACGTGAAATCAGCCGGGTAAAACACGAACACGGACCACTTGCCCTTGAGGCTTTCTTCCGTGACGGTCTGGAAGTCGCCATTGTGGTAAGCGGTTGCCTTGAAGGGTTTGACTTGGCTGTTGATGATCGGCATTTGCTGCGTCCTCTTTGGTTCGTGGTTGAGAAAGTGAGGAGATTATGTCTAGAACCGCTTAATAGAAAAAGTTGATTGTTTAAATCGCCGCAATTGGCATTGCCTATTCACTCGCAAACGGCCTACTGGCGCGGGTTTCCGCCTAGCCGAGCGGCGCCGTCGAGGCCCTGACGCGAAAAAGTTGCCTGCCGCGAGAGCAGGGTTTGCCCGTCCTGAGCAATACTTCTACGTTTTCCCGGCGCAACGGAAACCTGTTCCGCAGAGGGTTCGCGCGGGGAGACCGGGGATGAACACACGCTTTTGACAGGAAGCCGCAACAGCATGAATCGACGCCAACATCATGACGCGCACGGGCGGCTTGCCCGCGCCGCCGCGCAACGCGCGCCAGGCCGCTCGCCCGAGGGTGCGCGATGACCGACACTCAAACCCGTCCGTCCTTCATCGGCTGGCTGCCGTATATCGTCGCGGCGACTTTCTTCATGGAGTACCTCGACACCACCGTGATCGCCACAGCCCTGCCGCAGATGGCGCGCTCGTTCGGCGTCGGTCCGAACAGCCTGAGCCTCGGCATGACGGCCTATATGCTGGCGCTGGCGATTTTCATTCCGGTGAGCGGCTGGGTCGCCGATCGCTGTGGCTCGCGCACGGTGTTCTTTAGCGCGATCGGCGTGTTCACGATCGCTTCGGTGCTGTGCGGGATGTCGCAGAACGTGGCCGAGTTCACGGCGGCGCGTCTGCTGCAAGGCATCGGCGGCGCCATGATGGTGCCGGTAGGTCGGTTGATCGTCGTACGCAGCACCGAAAAGAGCCGCCTGATGCAAGCCATCTCCACCATCACGTGGCCGGCGATCGTCGCGCCCGTGGTCGGGCCGCCGGTGGGCGGCTTCATCACCACGTACGCGAACTGGCGCTGGATCTTTCTCCTCAATGTGCCGTTCGGCATCGCGGTGATGGCCGCCGTGGTCGCGCTGGTGCCGAACCTGCGCGGCAGCGAACGCCGGCCGCTCGATCTCGTCGGCCTGCTGCTGAGCGGCGCCACCCTGACCTCGATCCTGTACGGCGCCGAACTCGCCAGCCAGCCCGGCGAAAATCCGTGGATCGCAGGTGCTTTTGTGGCGGCGGGCCTCGTGCTCGGCTTTGTCGCGTTTCGTCATGCGCAGCGCCATCCGCATCCGCTGATCGACGTGTCGACGCTCAAGATCCCCACCTTCTCGGTGACCGTCGTAACCGGTTCGTTCACGCGCATCGGCATCGGCGCGGTGCCGTATCTGATGCCGCTGCTGTTCCAGATCGGCTTCGGACTGTCCGCCTTCAAGTCGGGGCTGTTGCTGCTCGCGAGCGCCCTCGGCAACCTCGGCATGAAGGCCTTGACCACGCGCATCCTGCAGCGCTTCGGCTTCCGGGTGGTGTCGATCGTCGACGTCGCCGTGGCCGGCGTCTTCACGATCGCCTGCGGCCTGCTGACGCCGGAGTCGCCGCTAGCGTGGGTGCTGATCGTGGTGTTCGTCTACGGCGTGGCCCGCTCGATGCAGTTCTCGACCCTCGCCACCCTCGCCTACGCGGACGTCGCCCAGCCGCAGATGAGCGCCGCCAGCACGCTCTGGAGCGCCGCCGCGCAGATGACGATTGGCCTCGGCATCGCCTTCGGCGCGGTGGCGCTGCGCGGCGCGGCGGTGTTCAACGGCGAGCTGTCGGGCCATGTCTTCACGCTGGAGGATTTCCGCCTCGCCTTCCTCTGCGCCGGCCTGCTGACGCTGGTGTCGATGTGGGGCTACTGGCAGATGGCGCACGACGCCGGGCAAAGCGTCGGCGGCGGTTCACGGCGGCAGGACGCGTCGTAAAGCGAGGCGTCAGCGGATCGAGTTCGCGCCGGCCGTTCATGTAGCGGAAATACACCGCGCTGCAGCCACGACCGGCACGATCGGCAAGCCACGCCTGCGCGACGGGGTCGGGAGCGTTGTCACATGCCCGCAACGTTCGGCAGCTAACTTGCTGCCATTACTCGAACCCATCCACACGATGCCATCGCCGTCAGAGCGTCCCCGCCAGTCGCGCGGCAGTGCCTTCAAGGCTGCCTACGTGAGCGCCATGCTGAATGCCGCACTGATGGCCATGCAGATCGTCATTGGCCTGTTCGCTCACTCCGACGGCCTCGTGGCGGACGGCATCCATACCCTCAGCGATCTCGCCGCGGACGGTGTCGTCATCGCCGTGCTGTTTCTCGGCGCGGCCACCGCATCCGGACGGCGTGCCGCCCCTCGCGACGGCAGCTTTCCTGCTTCGCTCGCCTCGCTGTTCATCGGCGTGCTGTTGATCGGCACCGCCGGCGACATGCTGTGGCATTGCATCGGACCCGCCGCCATCCTCACCGTCAGCGCGACCGTGCGGGCAAGCGCGCTCATCGTCGCCCTCTTCGTGATGTTCGCCAAGGAAGCGCTGTTCCGCTACATGCGCGCCGAAGCACATCGAACCCACTCCAGCATTCTGCTCGCCAGCGCATGGCATGCCCGGCTCGATGCGTTCTCCGCGCTGGTCGCGACGCTGGGGATTATCGGCAGCATGGCCGGCTTGCCGATGCTCGATCACGTCGCCGCCGGCGTGATCGGCCTGATGATCCTGCGCATGGGTTACAGCAACTGCTGGACGGCGCTCAAGGACCTGTCCACGCGCCCGCTTGGCAACACGGCGGGCCAATGAACCTGGCCGTCCACATGACTGCCCGCCCTGACGCACCGCGCAAGCATTGCTTGACTCGCCTCGCCGTTTGTGATTCCATTACGGCCATGTTCCGCGCACAGACCCTGCTATCCCTCCTACTACTAGCCCGCTCTACCGGGCTAGGTCTGCTGCTACGCGCTTCCTGCTAACGCAACTGAAGCGTCACTAACTCCCAAGCTTTGCTGACCTTGCCCCGGTTGCCAACCGGCGGCCGTGCTTCGTCTCGTTCCTTTCACGCTCCATGGATTGCTCACCGGGCAACGGACTGATGAACCACTACAGAATTCCTTCTTTGCTTTGCCGGGCTGCCGCAACGTCGACGCGGCCGGCCCAGTCTTCGCGCACGGTCAGTGGCCCGGTTGGCCAGCGAGGCCAGCGCTGTCACGCGTCGTCGCACCGTCCGTCTTTGCCTCTCTTCGTTTCGATCCCTTCACGTCTTTTCTGAACCCACACGAGCCCATCATGTTGAAAAATCCCGCCACCAAGTACCGCCCCTTCACTCCCGTCAACTTGCCGGATCGCACCTGGCCCTCGCGCACCATCACGCATGCGCCGATCTGGATGAGCACCGATCTGCGCGACGGCAATCAGGCCTTGTTCGAGCCGATGAACGCCCAGCGCAAGATGCGCATGTTCAAGACGCTGGTGCAAATCGGCTTCAAGGAGATTGAAGTCGCTTTCCCGTCGGCGTCGGACACCGACTTCAATTTCGTGCGCGAGCTGATCGAAGGCGGCCATATCCCCGACGACGTGACGATCGAAGTGCTCACCCAGGCGCGCGACGACCTGATCGAACGCACCTTCGAATCGCTGCGCGGCGTTCCGCGTGCGATCGTCCACCTGTACAACGCCACCGCGCCGGAATTCCGCAAGATCGTCTTCGGACTCGAGCGCGATGGCGTCAAGCAACTGGCTGTGAACGCCGCGCGCACGATGAAGCGTCTGGTGGACGCGACGCCGGAAACGGCCTTCACGCTGCAATACAGCCCGGAGACCTTCACGGCCACCGAACTCGATTTCGCCAAGGAAGTCTGCGACGCGGTCTTCGACGTCTGGCAGCCGACGCCCGAGCGCAAGGCCATCGTCAACCTGCCGGCCACCGTCGAAATCGGCACGCCGAATTTCTACGCCGACCAGATCGAGTGGATGCATCGCAACCTCGCGCGACGCGACTCGCTGCTGCTGTCGGTCCATCCGCACAACGATCGCGGCACGGCGGTCGCGGCGGCGGAACTGGCCGTAATGGCCGGCGCCGACCGCATCGAAGGGTGCCTGTTCGGCAACGGCGAACGCACCGGTAACGTGGACCTCGTCACGCTCGCGCTCAATCTGTACACGCAAGGCGTCGATCCTGGCCTCGACTTCTCGCATATCAACGAAGTCGCCCGCACCGCCGAGGAATGCACGCAATTGCCGGTGCACCCGCGCCATCCGTATGTTGGAGACCTGGTATTCACGGCCTTCTCCGGCTCGCACCAGGACGCCATCAAGAAAGGCTTTGCCGTGCAGAAGGACGATGCGGTGTGGGAAATGCCCTATCTGCCGGTCGACCCGCGCGATCTGGGCCGCACCTACGATTCGATCATCCGCGTCAACAGCCAGTCGGGCAAAGGCGGCATCGCCTATCTGCTCGAGCAGACCCATGGTGTGGTGCTGCCGCGCCGTCTGCAGGTGGACTTCAGCTCGGCTGTCCAGCGGGTCACCGACGACAGCGGCCAGGAAGTCAGCGCCCAGCAGATCTGGGAAGTGTTCCAGGACGAGTACGTGCGCAGCGTCGCCCCGCTGCGCTACATCGGCCATGCACTCTCGGAAGACGGCGGCCGCGAACGCATCAAGCTGACGGTGGACATCGCCGGCGTGCGCACGGTGCTGGCCGGTGAAGGCAACGGCCCGCTCGACGCGCTGATGCACGCGCTGCGCACCCCTGTGCGGATCCAGCACTACGAGGAACGCGCGCTCACGCAAGGCGCCGACGCCAAAGCCATTGCGATTGCCGAAATGGCCGGCGCGCAAGTGGTGGGGAACGCGTTCGGCGTGGGCATCGACGCGAACCTGATTACGGCGTCGATCCGCGCCGTGATCAGCGGGATCAACCGTGCTTACGCGCGCTCGGATGCCGACGCGCAAGCGCATTTCTTCGATGCGGTGCTGCGCGAAGTCGGCCAGGACGCCGAGCGCGGCAAGGCGCTGCAAGCCGGGTAAGTTTGGCGGGCCTTGGCGGACGGTTGACGGAGGGCTCGTGTGAGCCCTCCGCGCATTACCGGTACTCCCGCTCCCGCATCCACTTCGTCATGATCCATTTCTCGCCGCCCAGCACCGGCGCACCGCCGTGCAGGGTGAGCGGATCGAGTTGCCGCAAGCCGTTCAGGTAGCGGAAATACACCGCACCGCCCTGTCTGCCGGCAACCGACAACCCCGCCTCCGGAAAAATCGTCTCTCCGCCGTTCTCGACATCGTTGAGGTAGACGATGAGCGTCGCCACCCGTTGGCCGCCGCGTGCCGTATGCACAGCGCTGCCCTGCTGATCCGGCGGAAAATAGTCGAAGTGCGGGCGGTATTCGCCGCTCGTGTTGTAGTGCAGAATCTGCAGGCCTTCACCGTTCTCGACCGGCCAGTTCATCAGGCTGGCGATCCGCTGGTCGATACGTTCGATGAACGCATCTTCCCCGCGCTGAAACCAGATGCCCTCGCTGGTGCGGTTGCGGATCACGTCTTCCTGGCCCGTCTCCGGGTTGACCGTGGTCGAACGCTTGAGTCGGTGCCGCGAACGCTCGATCATCTCGGCGCACTCGTCGGGCGAGAGCACGTCGCCAAAGACGATCACTTGCGGCCGCTCGCAACGCATCAGCACCTTCACGTCGCGGTCGAACGCGCGGATCAGATTGCCGCCCGGCACCGGCGACGCATCGTACTGGTAATCGGCCGGCGCCGCCTTGACGAGGCGCGCCTGGGTACCGCCTTCGGCCTCGGCCGTCCTCGCTCCGCCCAAGCCAGCGCCGAGCGCGCGCTGCACCGCCGCGCTCGCCGACAGCGAATCGAAACCCGCCCCAACCATCGCTTCCACCATCGAATCCACGGTGCAGCCGCGCTTCGCATTGGTGGCCAGCCAATCCTCCCAGGCCGCATCCACGACAGGCATAGCTATTCGTCCCTTTGATCTTGATGATTCGGCGCGCCCCGCCCATCGCCGTGAACCACAGCGAATCGCCGCTCGGACACGGCGCGCCTGCTGACGAAATACTGCATCATCTGCCCGATCTCCTGCAAGTAGGCCGGATGGCCAGCCTCGCAGCGCCGCGCGGTGATATCTCAGGCGCGCCTCGCCCGGTAAGCATCGAGGCCCTTTCTCGCCTGCGCGCGGATCGCCCGTTGCACGAAAGGTGTCCACCCCAGCAACATCCCCTTGAATCCCAGTGCCTGGCGCGACCAGCGCCACAGATCGAAGGTATCGCGATGCTCGGCAATGCGGCCGTCGCGGAACACGAACTGCGCGTCGATCCGGTTGACCACGCTGCGGCCGGTCTGGCTGAACAGATAACGCGCCACCCAATGGGCACGCCCGGTGCGCTCGTTGGCCTCGACGGCGTCGAACGTCAGCGAAAACGCCTGGGCGCGCTGCACCAGCATGCGCCACATGTCGCGCGCTTCTTCACCGCGCAGCTCGCCGAAGACGGGATCGCTGAAGACGACGTCGTCGGCATAGCACGCGCCCATGGCTTCGGCGTCGCACTTCTGGAAGGCTTCATAGAAGCGTTCGATCAACTCGGTGTGGGGATGACTCATCGTTAGTGTTGTTCCCGTTTGAAACGGATTGGAGTCTGGAAAAGGCGTCGCAAGGACGCACTAGCGTGTGGCAATCGCCACCGCTGCGCCTGCCATCATCGTCGCGCTCGCCCGCCTGGCGATTCTGGCCGCGCGCCGGCCTGTCAGCAGCTTGCGCGCACGCGCGGCGAGCAGCGTCCAGGCAAGATCTACCGTGATCAGGACGGCGAGCGCCGTCAATGTCAGTTCGAACCAGGCGAACACGCTCACACGCGAAATATCCACGAGGGTGGGCAACAGCGCAAGATAGAAAACCATGACTTTCGGATTGCTGAAACCGATCGTCAGGCCCGCAAGGAACATGCGTGACGGCGATTGCCCGCTCGGCAGATGCGCTTCTTCGCCACCGATGGGCGCAAACCACATTTTCCAGGCGAGAAACAGCAGGTAGGCGACGCCGGCAAACTTCAGGATCGTGAACAGCAGTGCGAAGGTGCGGGCAATCACCGCCAGGCCGGCCACCGCACAGGTGAGCCACACGACCTCGCTGAGCCACATGGCGACGAGAAACGGCAGCACGTCACGGAAACCGTGTGTCAGCACACGCGAGACGAGCGCGGCGATACCCGGACCGGGCGACGCCGCCGCGACACCCAAGGCCAGCGCAAACACGAGCAAAGCGGAAAACGCCATGGACCTTCTCCTCACGACCGTACGAGTCTGAACAGCACCGGCAAACGCACTGCAGGTTCTGCATTGTGCCATTCAAACTCATGCGTCTCTCTGGAGAGCGGCCACTACCTTGGGCGGGCCAGTTGCCCGAGCGCGCCGCTGCGTGCCGTTGCGTGCCCAACCTGTCCGGCCGCTCCCCGCAGCCGCGCGGGCTACAGCAAGCCATCAGCAGCGCAGTACTCGCCGGCGCAGCGTCTACCACTTGCGCGGCCATTCGTTATATCCTACGGAATATGACGGTTGGCAGCGGTCGACCGGCGCGTACAACGATTCATGCGCCCCGACACGCTCGGCCAACGTTGCAGGACACCCCTTCCAAGACAACTCCCGGAGCCCAGATTGGTGCGCAGTCGATCCACCCTGTCCGACGCATCGGAACGCCGCGACCGGTCCGCGAAGAGCCTTTCAACCACGATCACCGCGTTGAAAGTCGCGCCCGACCGTGGGCGCGCGGAACTGATCCGTGACGTCGTCGATGCTTTCAGACGCCTTTACGGCAGCGTGTTGCGCTTTGTGCAGATGTTTGCCGACGGCCAGGGCAGTTTCCCGTCGGCCGGCGCCTCAGGCTCGCCTTCCTTCAACCAGTTGCTGTCGATCCTCGCCGAGCAAGGCAAGGCGGCCGGTTTCAGGCGCTTTTCCGAGTTGAGGACGGCGGTCGAAGAAGCGCGCTCGGCGGAACAACTGCGCGACGCGATCTTCTCCGACGCCCATAGCAACAACCACGCCGCGCTGCGCAAGGCCGCCGCGGAACTGGAGCGTCTCGACGCGACCTTCGTGGGCCTGTGCGTCGAGCATGTGCTGGAGCAGCACGCCAGGGCGCCGCTGGCGCTGTCTTCCGACGTCTAGGGGTACGCCACCGGGCCGCCCGCCCTCTGCCCACCGCTATATTCGATGATATATTGCGGTACTGTGATTGATGGTGGCAGCCTCGAGGTCATCCGGTGCATCTCGCCGGCGAGTCCTGACACCGGAACCGGATTCGAGGTCATCATGCAAGCTCCCCCATTTCGCCTCGCCCGAACCGCCGACGCCAGCCGCGCCGACGATAGCGCCGGCACCCGTCTGCGCGCGGCCGACGCCTGCTGCGCGCCGCCCTCCGCCGCGCAACTCGCCGGCTCGAAGCGCCGCACCCGGCTGGCGGAGCTCGATCCCCATCTGCATTGCTCGGTCATCGGAACCTGCCTCAGCACGCACGAATTGCGCAAGCTGGTGCCGCGCTTCACCGATCTCGATCGCCAGCAGGCCAGCGACCTGGAGATTCACCACGCCGCGGTCGAACTCGCCATTGCGGGCGGCGCGGGCGGCAAGGCGCTGCACAAGGCGCTCGACGAACGCTATGCCGGCGCCATCCGCCGCTTCGAGCAGGCGCGCGATGAAGAGGCGGTGCTGGCGCTGTGGAACGAGTCGCTCAAGAACGGCGACATTCCACCGGCCTACTGGGCGCTGATGACCCACCCGTACGCCACGATGCCGGTTCGTCAGGCGGCCTTCGGCGAACTGCATATGCTGTCGCACCTGGTGGGCGCGGCGAATCGCGCGGACATCCGGCGCCTCGTGGCGCTCGAAGAGGAAAACGCCGCGCTGCGGGACAAGATTGAGCGGCAACAGAGCCGCCTGCATGAGATCAGCACGCAGCGCGATGCGGTCACCGCGCAGCTAAGCGAACAGATCGTCAAACTGACGGCCCAGGCGAGCCGCCAGGGGTCGAACGACACCGCCGGCCTCGCGGATGAGGTCAAGGCCTTGCAGGAGAAACTCGCGGAAGCCGACCAGCGGCTCGCGCTGCACACGAGCCGCCGCGAAGCCGCGGAACAGCGCGCGCTGCAGGAGCAGGAAACGGCCGAGGCGCTGCGCGAGAGCCGCGATCAGGCGCTCGACTTGCTGAAGACGGTTCAGGCGGAATGCCATGCGCTCGAGCGGGCGACGCTCGATGCGCTGGATCGGCCGGACGCGCGCCGTGCGGGACTCGCGGATGTGGCGGGCAAGCGGGTGGTGTATGTCGGCGGCCGGCCCGGTTCGAACGCGGCGCTCAAGGCGCTGGTGGCGTCGGCCGGTGGCGAACTGGTCGTGCACGACGGCGGGGTGGAAGATCGCAAAGGCCTGCTGGCGGCTGCGCTGCCCGGCGCCGACCTGGTGGTCTTCCCGGTGGACTGCATCGATCACGATTCGATGAATATGCTCAAGCGGGTATGCGAGCGTCATCAGGTGGACTATCACCCGCTGCGCACGGCGAGCGTCGCCAGTTTTATCGATTTGTTCTCGCGCCTGCAAAGCGATCGGAGCGCGGCGCAGAACGCCGCGGCAAGCGCGCGACCGCCCTCGGCGTTTTGCCTGCGGCACGGCTAAGGCACGGGTAAGTGCGCGGCTGAGGCGCGTTGAGTTCGCCTGACCTTGCGGCAAGCCGCGTCAGGCCCGGATCAACCGGATCAGCTCGTCGATCTGTTTGGCACAGGCCGCTTCGGCTTGCGCCTCGACACCGCGATAGAGACGCACGATGTTCTCGCCGACCTGCGTCAGCACGCAGCCGCCGCCGCTCTGCCCGCCCTGTTCCGACACTGTCGCCGGCGACTTGAGCGACTGGTTCAACTCGTCGATCAGCAACCAGGCACGCCGGTACGACATGTCGAGACTGCGCGCCGCAGCCGAGATCGAACCGTGCTCGCGCACCGCTTCGAGCAATTCGACCTTGCCCGGTCCGAGCGCCACGGTATCGCCCTTGCGAATGCGCATGCGGAAACGCACCTCGGGCCGCGTTCTGGTGCGGGCCGGGGAGGCGGTTGGGGTCGGGGCCCCGGCGTCAACTCGGGCGACAGTTTTAGTGCCGGCTCGATTGCCTGCTCGATTGCCTGTTTTGACGCCGACATTTTTCGCCGGGACGGATCTGGTTTTCGCGGATTCAGCCATGCGCGAAAGCATACACGAAGCCGCCCGCGAGGCAACACTCGAAAACCTTGACCGCGCACGCGCGGCAACTGTGGCGAGGTGACTCATTGGCGTACGACTGCGGAGCGCCCGTCAGGAAGCCGTGACGAGTCGTCGCACGATGAGCGCCAGCGCCATCAATCGCTATACTTGGTCTATCGGCACACCGGGTTTCGCTGCGTATGGCGTTCGCTGGATGTCATCGCACAATGCATTTCCTGCCGAACCATTTCTGCGTGTTTTTTAGGCGCAGCCCCCCAAAAAACATTCGTTGTCCATATTGAATGAATGGAAGGCGGGACCCTCTTAACCTGTTTTGACACTAGGTTGTCGCGGAGAATAGTATGGAACTGGCTCAGCTTGTGGAAGACAAGATCAACGAGTGTGCTGCGAAGATCGTCAAGGGAGGGAGCGCCACTGACGAGGTCTCATTTGGAAAGTTAGCGTTTTTTCTGGCACTGCGGCGGGTACAGCAAAAAAAAGCTACCGCAGAAGACGTTGGTTTGCTGGATGCCATCAACGATACTTTGCAGGCACTCGGTGTCGTTGACAAAGGGAAGACTTTCTACAAAGACCCGTGGGCGAACCCCACAAATTGAACCGCTGGGGCATGGGCGCCCAGGTACCTCCAACCGCGTGGGCGCCTGCCCCCCACGCGAAACTTGCCAATGCACTACAGCGGGCGCAGCACCTGCACGTCGATCCGCCTCAGCCGCTTGACATGCCGCGGCGCCGCCATGATGTCCGCGCCGGAAAACAGGACCGGCGCGCCGTCTTCGACGCTCAAGGGCTCGCCGTCGCATTCATAGGCGATCAGCGCGCTCGCACCCACCGGCGTATTGAACAGTTCGTGCCACGAGAAGGTCACCGCATAGCCGTCGTGCGCGGCGGCGACGAACACCATCCGCTTGAAATCGCCCGGCGCATCGTTACGCAAACCGGCCTCCGAGATCAGGTCGGTCAGGCCCACGCCACGGTACCGGCCCACACGGCGAATATAGCGGTTGGTCGTAAAGCAGCGCAGGTCGAACGGCGCGGCCAGCATGCTGCTGTAGCCGCGCAGCTGTTCCACGGATAAGGACAACGGACGCAGCACATGGCCGGTCAGGACGAAATCGCCGGCGGCCGCCTCGGGCACCAGGGGCGCCGGTCCGACGCCCAGATTCATCAGTTCCATGCTTGCAGATCCTCCTCCGGCATTGGGTACGGCATGGTTCCAGCACAAGGCACGCACAAAGCGCGCGAAAGAACGCGTCATAAGGACGCATGACCGCGCGCGGCACCGGCCTCGGCGCATGCGTCGCATAACACGCCACAAAGCACGCCACACAGCGCGCCACGCCCCTCGCTACGCTGTATTCTGGCATATATTACGCCGCGCTCCGCCCAGCCCGGCGGATGGGCGTGCGACATACCGGATATATCGTCAAGGCCATGCCCGGCGGCGGGCGATTCGACCCACATTCCGCTGCGGCGTCGTAATATAGCGTTCTTTATAACGCTACGGGAAATGGCATGATTCGCAAGCTGCTCGCATCTTTCACAATAGTCGCCAGCATGGCGGCCGCCACCCCCAGTTTCGCCCAGGACAACACCGTCAACGTGCTGTACGCCGGCTCGCTGGTCAACCTGATGGAGCGCAGCGTCGGACCCGCTTTCGAGAAATCCACCGGTCTGCAGTTCCGCGGCTACGCGGCGGGTTCGAACAAGATCGCCAACGAAATCAAGGGCAAGCTGCGCCGTGGCGACGTGTTCATCAGCGCAAGTCCGAAGGTCAACCAGAGCCTGATGGGCGCCGAGAACGGCGACCATGTGAGCTGGTACGTCAACTTCGCCGAGTCGCCGTTGATGATCGGCTACAACCCGAAGAGCAAGTTCGCCGCCGACTTCAAGACGAAGCGCTGGGAGCAGGTGCTGCAAGAGCCGGGTATCCGTATCGGCCGCACGGATCCGAAGCTCGATCCGAAGGGCGCGTTCACGGTTGAAATGATGACGAAGGCAGCCGAGCTCTACCATCAACCGGATCTCGTCGAAAAGACGCTTGGCGACGCGGAGAATCCCGCTCAGGTATTGCCTGAAGAAACGCTCGTCGGACGCCTGCAATCGGGCCAGCTCGACGCCGGCTTCTTCTACTCCACCGAAACGTCGGACCTGAAGATCCCCGCGTTCCAGCCCGCTCCCGAACTGGCGGCCAAGGCCAGCTACACGCTGACGATCCTCAGCGACGCGCCGAACAACGCAGGCGCCGCGCGCTTCGTCGATTTCCTGCTGAGCGAGCAAGGTCGCGCGCTGTTGAAGCAGCATGGCGTGGACGTGATCAAGCCTGTTGTCACCGGCAATGGGCAGGCGGTTCCGCCCTCGGTGCAGGCCGTGATCGACGCAGCGCAGTAACGGCATGAAGCGCATCGCGGCCCGGCCGCTTTTCTGGCTGGCCGCGTTGCTCGCGGCGTATCTGTGTGCGCCGTTCATCGCCAGCGTGCCCCAGCTCGGCGCGGCCGACTGGGCCAGCGTCGACTGGCACGCCACCTGGTCGGCAGTGGGCGTCTCCGCGGCGAGCGCGAGCGTCGCCTCGCTGGTGATCCTGCTGGGCGGCGTGCCGCTCGGCTATTTTCTGGCGCGCTCCAACTCGCGCAAGGTCGCGGTGCTCGGCTTTGTCGTGCAGTTGCCGCTCGCGCTGCCGCCGCTCACGAGCGGCGTGCTGCTGCTGTTTCTGCTCGGACCGTATAGCGGCATTGGCCGCCTGACGGGCGGCACGCTGACCGACTCGTTTGCCGGCATCGTGCTCGCGGAGACCTTCGTCGCCGCACCGTTCCTGATCATCGCGGCGAAGTCGGCGTTTGCCGCTGTCGATCCGGTCTTCGACGACGTCGCCGCCACGCTCGGCCATCATGCTGGCAGCCGGTTTTTTCGCGTCATCCTTCCCGCGGCGTGGCCGGCCATACGCGCAGGACTTGCACTGGCGTGGCTGCGTGCCTTCGGCGAATTCGGCGCAACCGTGATGGTGGCGTATCACCCGTATTCGCTGCCGGTTTATACCTACGTCGTGTTCGGCGGCCAGGGCTTGCCGGCCATGATGCCCTTGCTGCTGCCCACGCTGACCATCGCGATTGTTTGCGCCGCGTTGTCGCTGTACAGCCGGCGCCAGAGCGGCGCGATCGAACCTGAAAACGGCGACGAGGCCGTCCAGCCCGTCGGCCAGCCGCCGGCCGCCGAAGCCGTTCCACTACGGCTCGCCTTCCGGTTGACCCGCCATCTCGGCGCCTTCGATCTCGACATTGCCTGGGCGCCGGCCACCCGGCGTCTCGCCATCATCGGGCCGTCGGGCTCCGGCAAATCGCTGGCGCTGCGTCTGATCGCGGGACTCGAGCCCAACGAAAGCGGCTCGGTTCGCCTCGGCACGACGGATCTGGATGCGTTGCCGCCCGAGCGGCGCCAGATCGGCTACATGCCGCAGGACTACGGCCTGTTTCCGCATATGACGGTCGCTCGGCAACTGACCTTTCCGGTGGATGCGGACGCGGCCAGCGCGCGCTATTGGCTCGACCATCTGGGCCTCGCCACACTGGTCGGGCGGGTGCCGCATCAGCTCTCGTTCGGTCAGCGTCAGCGCGTGGCGCTTGCGCGGGCCTTGACGCGCCACAGTCAGCTCCTGCTGTTCGACGAGCCGTTCGCCGCGCTCGATACGCCGCGCCGCCGGCGTTTGCAGCAGTCGTTGCGCGCCTTGCAGCGCGAGATCGCCGCGGTGACGATTCTCGTCACGCACGATCCCGACGAAGCCGCGCTGCTCGCCGACGAAGTGCTGGTGATCGAAACCGGACGCGTGCTGCAGGCGGGTCCGATCGATACGGTCTACGAACAGCCCGCGACGATGCGGGTCGCGGAACTGCTCGGTCTGCACAACGTCGGCGAAGGGGTGATGCGCGAGGACGGCGTGCTCGAAATCGGCGACGGTCTGCGGGTGAAGACAAGCGCGACGGCCGCGCATTCGATCGCCGCCGGCCGGCGGGTGATGTGGCGCGTGTCGTCGCACGCGCTGGTGGTGGCGCCTGACGGTCCTCACCTGGGCACCATCGACGCCATCGAACTGCGGCGCGGCGAGCGTTATATCCGTGTGGAGATAGGCGGTGCGTTCTTCGATATCGCCAGCGAGGACACCCGTTTGCGCCTGGGCTCGCAACACCGGTTTGCGATTGCTTCGGCCGGGGTGTCGGTGTGGGCGGTTGAAGCCGCCCAGGCTTGAACGGAGCGATCCGGCGTTGGCGTTAGGCCGCTGGCCTACTGCGCCACCACGCTGCCGGCGCTCCAGCCCAGCACGCGTTGCGCCTTGTCGCAGGCTAGCGTGCCATCGTCTTCGGCGATGTTGTAGATGCCGGGTGTACCACGCGCCAACGCGAGTGCCGTGGCGTGCGCGGCCGCGTCGATGTGGATCGGCGCGGCGCCTGCCGCCGCATCGAACCCGGTGCCCGGACCATAGAGCCGCCCATAGCGCAGCACGATGGCGTCCAGCGGCGCCTCGAGCACCTGGCGCTCGAGGCTCGCCACGCCGCGCAGCGTGACGCCGCGTGGACCGTCGAAATCCGTATCGAGCGGATCGTCTTCGGCGTGCGGCAAAGGACCCTCCGCATAGGCCCAGCCGATGCTTTGCGCCAGCAGGCGCCGCGCCCCTGCCGCCACCGCAGCGGCCACCAGATTGCGCGTGCCCTCGTCGCGAATGCGCGCATTGCGCTGTGCCGCTTCGGCCATGCGGGCGGGGTCGAGACCCGGCGGCAGATCCGTTAGTTGATGCACCACCACCTGGGGCCGTGCGGCCGCCAGCGCGTCATGCAGCGCCAACGCATCGAACACGTCCACGACCACCGGTTCCACGCCCAGCTCGCGCAGCAAACGCGCCTTCTCCGGCGCACGTGTGGTGCCCACCACGCGCCAGCCGGCCGCAACGAACAGCGGCGCAACCCGGCGCCCGATGGCGCCCGTGGCTCCGGCAAGAAACAGACATTCGGACATAGCACGCATCTCCTTCGGTTCGCACTGCGGCAGACCATCGATCCGTCGCAAATAATGTATGAGTTCGAATATCATATAAGAGTTCTTATATGATGTGCAAACCAACCGAAGAAAGAGATTTGATCGAATCGGGTCCTGAAACCCGCACACCGCAACGCTCGCTTGTCACGCCCCGGCCGGTTTCCCTGCGCGAGGCGGCATCACGGGTGCCAACGGATCGTCGAGTAACGACAGCCACGCCACCGTATCGGGATCGTAGTCTCGAACCACCGCCTGCTCGCCACGCTTGAGCGACAGCAAGCTACCGCTGCGGGCAAGATGGAATTGTTTAGCGTCACGAGGCGGAACCGCAGCGGTAACGCGATCGCCCAGATGCAGTGTGACGGCAGACGCTTCGAGCGGTTGTAGTCCGCCCTCGGTCAACGGTTCGCCACGCACGATGCTCGCGCACAGCACCCGTCCGTCGAGTTGATGCGGGTCGTCGAACGTGCCGGGCGGAATCTTGCCCGCGGGCCATTCGATCAGCTTGATGAAACGCGGTGCAAGCCGCTGCCCAAGGTCGATATCCACCGCGGCCACCGCGATCCTCGTCACGGGTGCGCTTTGCGCGGGCATCCCGCGCGACGCGCAGAGCGCCGCGACGAGCGTGCCGGCGGCCGTGACCGCCAGTGTCCCCAGCCATTTTGTATTTTTCATCTCGCACTCCTTACTTTACGGCTCATCAGGATGGCGCAGGTAAAGATCGAACAGGATGCGTGACGCGGGACATTCTCGAAAAACTGCCGCCGTCCTGAGAGACGGGTCGGCGAAATAAAAAAGAGCGATGATCAACGCCGGCGTCGAATCGCGCCGCAATCGTCCGCTTCGTTCCCCTGGCGATCGTGTTGATCCGATCTGCCGCCCGGCCTGAGCCGTCCCCGCGAAGCATCGATGCGACCGGTCTGCACCCGACGGGGGAACACCCGCCCCCGTCCGGTGACTGCCGATCAGGCTGTTGATACGCCCGTTCTGAAACTGATACTGCCTGGCCTTTCTATGAAGGCTCGCCTGCCTGATTGGCCTCTTCGCGCCCTTCTGTGTTGGCCCCGTCGCGCCCTTTCGTATGGGCTTGATCGTTCGCTGTTTTTTCTTCCCTGTGCGTCTTCGCGCTGCCTGTTTTTTTCTGCCTGCCTGTGCGTCCCCGCGCCACCTGTGTTGCCGCTTCCTGCCTGTGCGTCCCCGCGCCACCTGTGGTTTCCCGCCCTGCCTGTACTTCCTGTACTGTCCCGCGCTACTGCGCTGCTGCCGGGCACAGGTCATATAGCGACGACCGTGCCAGCGCTTCGCAAAGCGTTATGCCACCGGACATGGCCGTCAATGCGCGTCGCCGCGCGGCACGCTTTGAGAGGGGTCGTGCAAAAACTGTTGCAGGTGTGCGACTCGCCGGGCACGGGCAAATTTACGGGGCCCGAAACGTTGCGTCGGCAACTACTTCGCTGGCCGCAGCCCTGTCGCCGCATGGGGCTGGACCGAGGGCTGCGCGGCGCGAGTTCGTCCGCGGCGGGGGACTCGAAAGAGGGGGCGGCGATCACTATGTGGGCTACCGCACCAAGACCAAAGTGTCTCAATTGTGAGACGCCTCCCACACACGGTAGTCTGTGACACGCAGGGCCGATTGCGGGCTGAAGCAGGTCGGATTGACGTGATGCGCGACGTCGAATGCAGCGTGCCGGGCGAAGCGGGCCGGCGTGATTCGCCGCCCTGCCGACAACGTCAAGCTACCCAACGCACGTTGCCCGGGCACTTGAAATGATTGGCTGGAACCGCCTCTATCAAGGCATTGGCGTCATTTTCCGGGTTTTAGCGGGATGTCGATGGCGGCACGTATCCACTGCGCCGGCGAATCGCCCTTTCTACTGCGCAAAGGTTTGCGCAATTAGGCTCGCAATGGAATGGCAGTCGCATTGATGGGGATAAAAGATGACTTCCGGTCAAACATTCCGATTACCGAATTAACAATTGCCCGAAAATAATCGATACATGGATTCCCAGATTGAGACAGAATTGATACACGACCTGCACCGAACTGCCCGCGCCACTCTCCAACGCGGCGCGCGCCCGTCCCTGATCGGGGCGGCGGGCCGGTGCGGGCCGCGAATTCCCTATCCAGATTAGCGCGTATGGCAAGTCCAATTGTTTTGTTCTATCTTTGGCCCATGCGTCGCATAGAGCGCAATATAGAGAGACCGGCGGGAAACACGCTGACTGCGGTATCAACGGGGGAACAAACGAAAATGAAAATTGAGAGTTCGTATGAACAAATTATTCGGCGCGCCATTGAGTTCACCATGAGCAACCGACGCGGTTGCGGTTCGCTTCCTGACCCAGCAAGCATGAACGCTGCATCGAACCGGGGGTAATATGACTACGAACGTCACGCCGCATGAAATAGACCGAACGGTGCTCTGTGTTTCTGCCAGACCCGATGAAATGCTGACCAAGTTTCTGGCCGCATGCGGCTGGCAGGTTGCCCACGCCAAGACCACCGCCATCGCCGAACGCATGATCGAGCGCGACAACATCAAGGTCGGCCTGATCGAGCTGCCCGAAAACTGCTCATCGCAACATCTGTCGGCGCTCGAAGCCTGCATGCGGCGGGTGGAGACCAACTGGGTCGCGCAGATCGCACCGGGCCAGTCCGACAACGAGCCGGTCAGCCGCTTCATCCTCGACTACTGCTTCGATTTCGTCACCCGGCCGTGCCTGAACGAACGGCTCATCTTCGCATTGGGACACGCCCATGGCCTGTCGAGCCTGCGCAAGATGCAGATCACGCCCGAACCCTCCATGGGCCGCCATGAAATGGTCGGCCAATGCGAGGCGATGCTCCAGCTTTATCGTCATATCGACAAATGCGCCGTCACGGACGCGCCGGTGTTTGTGGCCGGCGAGTCGGGTACCGGCAAGGAACTGACCGCACGCGCCATCCACGTACGCTCGCCGCGCTCGGCGCAGGCGTTCGTCGCGATCAACTGCGCGGCCATTCCGCCTACCCTGCTGCAGGCCGAACTGTTCGGCCACGAGCGCGGCGCCTTCACGGGCGCCGTGCAGCGCAAGACCGGGCGGATCGAAAGCGCGCATCAGGGCACGCTCTTTCTCGACGAGATCGGCGACATGCCGCACGAGTGCCAGGCGGTGCTGCTGCGCTTCCTGCAGGAAGGCACGATCGAGCGCCTCGGCGGCACCAGCGAGATCAAGGTGGACGTGCGGGTCATCTCCGCGACCCACGTCAACCTGGAAAAGGCCGTCGAAGATGGCCGGTTCCGTTCCGACCTGTATCACCGGCTGTGCGTGCTGCGGCTCGTCGAGCCGCCGTTGCGCGAACGCGGCGGCGACATCAAGCTGCTCGCCAACTACGCGCTCAGCATGTACAGGCAGGACGGGGCCCGCAAGATCCGCGGCTTTTCGAGCGATGCGGTGGTGGCCATGTCCAATTACGGCTGGCCCGGCAACGTCCGCGAGCTGATCAACTGCGTGCGCCGCGCGGTGGTGATGAGCGAGGGCCGCTTTATCACGGCCTCCGACCTCGGGCTGCCGCAATCGGCCAACGCACCGCCGGTGACGCTGGCCGAGATCCGCAGCAAGGCCGAAAAGGATGCGATCGAGCAGGCCTTGCAGCGGCATGGCTACAAGTTGTCGGAGGCGGCCGCCGATCTGGGCGTCTCGCGCGCCACGCTGTACCGGCTGATGCACGCCAACCGCGTCAATCAGGATGGCTCGTCGCGCCCGTCCGACGCGGCCGCACCGCCAGACGACGAAGACAGTGAGCGGGACTTGCCGTCGCTGACGGCGTCGACACATTGAGGCATTGACGCGTTGAGGCGGGCCGCCGGGTCTGTATGGCGTGGCGGCCGCTCCCGCGCTTACGCTGGTCCGGGATTGGCCTCCGGATCCGAGCGGTACACCGCAATGCCCTCCATCGGATCGGGCGGCTCACGCCATGGCGCCTTCTTCAGCACGCGCACGGTGTCCTCGTAACCCGCCGCCCAGCGCCGCTTGATGCCGCTCGATGAGAAATCGATGTCTTTGTGCAGATCGTCGCCCGCGAGACGCGGCGCGTCGAGCTCGATCACCTGCATGGTGGTCCCGCAGCCCCAGCCGAGCAATTCCCTGACCTCCGCGGCATCGCGCTGGTCCTCGGGAATGTATTGTTCCAGTTCGCGAATCACATGCCGCAGGCGGTGAATCTGCTTCTGCCGCTCGAGATGGCTTTCCGCGCGGCTTGAATACTGGATGTCGCGCTGCCGGCTCATCGCCTGCAGGATCGACCTGGGCGCCCGGCCATGCGCCGGCCACAACTGCACTGCAAAAATCACCGAGTCGCGCCGCGGATGATCGTCGAGCACCGCTTCGAGCGGCGTATTCGAGTAGACGCCGCCGTCCCACCATGCCTCGCCTTCGAGCTGCACCGCAGGGAAGCCCGGCGGAAAAGCGGCCGAGGCCATCACATGATCGACGTCGAGCGGCGCATCGCGGTTCGTGAAGTAGCGCATGCGCCCACTGGCGACGCTGACCGCGCCGACCGTCAAGCGAGTCTGCTTGCCGTTCAGATAGCCGAAGTCGATCAGCGACAACAGCGTTTCCCGCAGCGGCTCGGTCGAATAGAACGCGGCGGGCGCCAGGCCGCCATCGCTCTGCATTCCTAACAAGGCGCCGAGGCGCGGCGCAAAGAACGCCGGGATGCCGCGCGTCACGATCGACATGTTGCGTAACCAGTCGTCGAGCACGGGCAGCCAGCCGGCCGTGGCGCTGCCGCGATAGGCGACCTGGTCCCAGAACTGCTTGAGCCTGTCGATGCGCTGTCCGGGCGGATTGCCGGCGATGATCGCGCCGTTGATCGCGCCAATCGAGGTGCCGATCACCCAGTCGGGTTCGATCTGCGCTTCATGCAGCGCTTCATACACGCCGGCCTGATACGCGCCTAGCGCGCCGCCGCCCTGCAGGACAAAGACGACCTGACCGGGAATGTCCGCGCGGACCGGCTGCCCGGGCGTCGCGCCGGGCATGTCGTCCGGTGCCTGGTTGACCATGGTGCTTCTCCGGTTGTGCAGCGCCGCCGCGCGCGCCTCGCTTCGAGTCGATGATGGCACGCGTGCATGACAACATGCAATGCAAGGCGCGTCGCATACCCCGCGCGCCCCTGGCCGCCTGGCCAGGCGCCTATCGCTCGCGGCATGGCATTGCTATGCTGCACGGAGATCATTCGCGCGAGGAGTGCACTTGGCCGGCCAGCAGCATCCCCACCCACCCGCGCGGGTCTCTCACGCCGTCGCCGCGCAGGCGAGCCCGTGCGACGAACTCGTCATCGGCGCGCAGCCGGTCGCGCCCGAGCGGGCCTGCCGTCACAAGCGGCTCGCGCTGGCGGCGACGATTCTCGGTTCGAGCATGGCGTTTATCGACGGCTCGGTCGTCAACGTCGCGCTACCGTCGATCCAGGCCGAGCTCATGGCCAGCGTCGCCGCGATCCAGTGGGTCGTCAACGCCTATCTGCTGTTTCTCGGCACGCTGGTGCTGGTGGGCGGCTCGCTTGGCGACACACTGGGACGGCGGACGATCTTCGTGAGCGGCATCGGCATCTTTACGCTGGCGTCGATCGGCTGCGGTCTCGCGCCGCACGCCGGCGCCTTGATCGCCGCCCGCGCCGTGCAAGGCGTCGGCGCGGCGCTGCTGGTGCCGAGCAGTCTGGCGATTATCGGCGCCGTGTTCGACGAGCACGAGCGCGGCAAGGCGATCGGCACGTGGGCGGGCGTCGCCGCGATTACCTCTGCGGTCGGACCGGTGGCGGGCGGCTGGCTGGTGGATACGTTTTCGTGGCGGGCGATCTTCTTTCTCAACGTGCCGATTGCCTGTGCGACGGTCGCGCTGGCGCTCGCGGCAGTGCCGGACAGCCGCAAGTCCGGCGCGGCGGAACCACTGGACTGGCTCGGCGCTGCGGCGGCGGCCGTGGGTCTCGCCGCCCTCACCTATGGTCTGACGATCGCCTCCACGCGCGGCTTCGCCGATCCGCGCGTGCTCGGTCTGATCGGCTCGGGCGTGGCGGTGCTGGCGGTTTTTGTGGTGATCGAAGCGAGGAGCCGCAATCCGATGGTGCCGCTCGATGTGTTTCGTTCGCGCGATTTCGTCGGCGCCAATCTGGTGACCTTGCTGCTGTACTTCGGCCTCGGCGGCGCGCTGTTCTTTCTGCCCTTCACGCTGATCCGCGCTTATGGCTACAGCGCCACTGCCGCGGGCGCCGCGCTGCTGCCGTTGCCGGTCACGCTGGGGCTGCTGTCGCGCTTCGCCGGCAATCTGACCAACCGGTACGGCGCACGTGCGCTGCTGACGGCCGGACCGGTGGTGGTGGCGGCCGGGTTCGCGATGCTCGCCTTGCCATGGGCGCGCGGCGGCTACTGGACCGGGTTCTTTCCGCCCCTGACCGTGCTGGGTTTAGGCATGACCATCACGGTCGCGCCCTTGACGACCACAGTCATGACCGCCGTCACGTCCGAGCGCACCGGTGTCGCGTCCGGCATCAACAACGCGGTCGCCCGGGTGGCGAGCCTGCTCGCGGTCGCCGTGCTCGGCATCGTGTTTGTGTGGTCGCATAACGCGGTGCTCGCCACGCGGCTCGATCAGTTGCATGTGCCACAGGAGGCGGGCCGCAAAGGGCAATTGCTGGAACCGGGAGCGACCTCGTCGCCGACCCTCGCCCTTGCGCAGGCAGACGCGCTCGGCGCGGCGCTGCGCGCGGTCGCGCTGGTGTCGGCCGCGTGCGCGCTGGCGGGGGCGGCTCTCGCAGCCACCACGATCCAGCCGCGCCGATGACGGCTGCGCGCTCGCCCTGCGCTTCGGCAATCGGCACCCGGCGCGGCCCACGCGGCGTCGAGCGTGCATAATCCTCGTAGCGCCCGTGCTTACGATTGCCCGACACATGCCCGCCCGAGCGATTTATCCGGGCTCGCTCCCCCATCGTGCGGAACTTGCGTCGCGAGGCCGCTGTCGTCTTATAGTTCAGACTTTTTCGGTCGAATTGACCTGCATCCGGACGGCGCCGCTCATCGCAGCCGTCCCGCCTATTCCCTATGCGCACACTACTTGTCATCTGGTTACTGAGCCTGCTCGCCGCGCCGGTCTTCGCCGCTCCGGCTCAGCCGGCAGCCGCCTCCGCCCCTCCCGCCGTCACGCTGACGCCCGACCAGGCCCGCCAGGCGCTGGCCGTCCTCAACGATCCGCAACGGCGCGCGCAGATTGAAGTCACCCTGCATGCGATCGCCGCAGCGGGCGCCCTTAGCGCGCCGCCCGCTTCCGCCCCGGCCGCGGCCTCGGCGCCGGCTGCCGCAAGCGGCGCGGCAGGGACCGTGCATGCTGCCTTCGAATCGAACGGTCTCGCTTCCCAACTGGCCCGCCAGGGCGCGCATGGGGCGGTGCAGATTGCCGGCGCGGTGCGCCGCTCGCTGGCGGCTTTGCTGGACGTGTCGTCCGTGCGCGGCTGGTGGACCGATCTGATGAACAGCCCGCAGCAACGCACGGTGCTCGGCAATATCCTGCTGACGCTGCTGGGTACGTTGCTGCCCGCGCTGGCGCTGGAGTGGCTTGCGCGCCGTCTGCTGCGCCGCGCGATTACCGCGCTCGCGGTACGCCGCAACGTCGATCCGCGCGAACTGTTCCTTGACGAGCCGTCTGAAGCGACGCTGGCGGCGCAGGCCGCTCAAGCCGCCCAGGCCGCGCCGGCCGATGCCGCCGGCGCGCGCCACGCCGCCCACCACTATTCGTTGCTGCGCCGTCTGCCGCGCGCTGCGTTGCGCATGGTGGTTCGATTCGTGCCGCTCGGCGTGTTTATCGGCGCATCGAGCCTGCTGATGTCGATCCTCACCGACGAAGGCACGCCGCAAGACCGCGCGCTCGATTCGATCATCGATATCTACGTGCTGTGCCGCGTAGTCGTCATCGTCAGCGGCTTCTTTTTGCAGCCCGACGCGCCGCGCCTGCGTCTGCTGCAGATGGGCACGACCTGGGCTGCCTTCACACAGCGCTGGATGGTGATTTTCGTCAGCGTCGTCGGAGCGGGCTCGGCGATCGCCGATACCGCCGTGGTCCTCGGCCTGAACGAAGCCGCCCATCTCGCCTTGATGAAAGTGGTCGCGCTGATCGGCCACGTGATGATCTCACTGCTGATCCTGCAATGCCG
The DNA here is from genome assembly GCF_900142845.1 of Paraburkholderia phenazinium. Lineage (NCBI taxonomy): Bacteria > Pseudomonadati > Pseudomonadota > Betaproteobacteria > Burkholderiales > Burkholderiaceae > Paraburkholderia > Paraburkholderia phenazinium. The sequence goes on along the minus strand of NZ_FSRU01000001.1, from coordinate 1,889,428 downwards.
CCAGCCGGTTGCCGCGCGCATCCGGGCGCGCTGCGCCGCCAGCCCGTCGCTGTCGGTCATCGGCAATGCGCTGGCGGACTCGTGGGCCACGATCGGCGTGTTCGTCGTGATGGCGCTGTGGTTCGTGTGGGCGCTCGACGTGCGCAACGGCTACCACGCCCTGCTGCACCTCGGCGGCATTTCGATTGCGGTGCTGGTGGCGGCGCGCGTGGTGTCCATCGTGATCTTCGGCGCGCTCGCGCGGCTCTTCGACGGCCAGGATCCGCAAACGAGCGACTCGCTCGTGCATCAGCATGCGTATCGCTATTACCCGCTGCTGCGCCGCGTCGTCTCGTGGACGGTCGGCATCATCACCGCGCTGGTGCTGCTGCAGGTGTGGGGCGCCGACGTCAGCATGCTGTTCCAGAGCGGCACCATCGGCCACCGGCTCGCCTCCGCGCTCGTCACGATCGCCGTGGCGGCGGCCGTGGCGCTGTTCGTGTGGGAAGCGGCCAACGTCACCGTCGAGCGGCGCCTGCACCAATGGACCAACGCAGGCGACCTGGTGCGCGCCGCGCGGCTGCGCACCTTGTTGCCGATGCTGCGCAGCCTGCTGTTTGTCGTGATCGCGCTGGTGGTGGTCCTGACGGGACTGAGCGAACTCGGCGTGAACATCGGGCCGCTGCTGGCCGGCGCCAGCATCTTCGGCGTGGCGCTCGGCTTCGGCTCGCAGAAACTGGTGCAGGATTTCATCACCGGCATCTTCCTGTTGATGGAAAACGCCATGCAGGTGGGCGACTGGGTCACGCTCGCCGGCGTGTCGGGCACCGTCGAATATCTGTCGATCCGCACGGTGCGTTTGCGCGGCGGCGACGGATCGCTGTACACGGTGCCGTTCAGTTCGGTGTCGACGGTCAACAATACCAACCGCGGCCTCGGCAACGCGGCCGTGAAGGTCAGCATTCTCTATGGCCAGGACGTGGACCTCGCGATCGCCACGCTGAAGGAAATCGGCGCGTCGTTGCGTGAGGATCCGCAGTTCAAGGACGGCATCCTGTCCGACTTCGCCTACTGGGGCATCGATTCGGTAGACGGTTCGGCGATCACAATGAGCGGCCAGATCCAGTGCCGCGACAGCGGACGCTGGGGCGTGCAGCGCGAATTCAACCGGCGCGTGGCGAACCTGTTTCAGGCACGGGGTATCCAGATCGCGAATCCGCAACGCACGGTAATGGTTCGCAGCGATGCCCAGATGGGCGCGGGGAAAGCAGATGAGGGCGCGGCAGTCGACGCGGAGGGGCCGAATGCTGCCGATAAGCTGGATACCTCGGCGCAAGCCGCTCCATCGCCCAATGTTGCGAAGCCGCCCGCGGCTTAAGTTCCAGCCATGCGCGACGCTGAGCAATCCGGTATCGCAGCATGGCCAGCGCGCCGCTACGCCAGCCACTCCACCGGCATCAAGACCTCGCCTACCGGCGCCGGCTTCACGGCACCTGCCACCAGCGCGGCAACAGGCGGCGCACCTCGGGGCGCCGGTAGCGGTCGTCGATCAGATGCACGACGCCCACGTCCTGCTCCGTGCGAATCACCCGCCCCGCCGCCTGGACGACCTTCTGCAGGCCCGGATAGAGGTACATGTAGTCGTAGCCGTTGCCGAACTTCGCCTCCATGGTGCGGCGCATCTGCTCGTTGACGTCGTTCATCTGCGGCAGGCCCAGCGTGGCGATAAACGCGCCGATCAACTGTTCGCCCACCAGGTCCACGCCCTCCGAAAACGCACCGCCCAGCACGGCAAATCCCACGCCACGACCCATCGCCCTGAAGCGCGCGAGAAACGCCTCGCGCGCCGCTTCATCCATGCCCTGCTCCTGCGCCCAAACGGGCACCTCAGGATAGCGTTCGCGCATCAGCGTCTCAACCCGCTGCAGATAGTCGAAACTGCTCAGGAAACCCAGGTAATTGCCTGGCTGCGCGGCGTACTGCCGGGCGATCAGATCGACGATCGGCACGAGCGAGCGCTCGCGATCGCGCCAGCGCGTCGACACATGGCTCGCGACATGCACCTTCAATTGCTCCGCGCGAAACGGCCCTTCGACGTCGAGCCAGCGGGTCTCGTCCGCGAGGCCGAGCGTGTCGCGATAAAAGTGATGCGGACTGAGCGTGCCGGAGAACATCACGGTGGTGCGCGCCGCGGCATAACGCGGGGCGAGAAACGGCGCGGGGATCACGTTGCGCACGCAGAGCGTCGACGCGGCCTTTGGACGGGCGGTTGTACTGCCGGCAAGACGTGTGGCTTTCGGCGCACCGGCTGCCAGGCCGCCGAGCTGACGCGCAACGTAGCGATCCGGCACAAGCGTCGCGTCGAACACCGAGTGCTCGCCGAACTGCTCCGCGAGCGACACGAAGTGCATCGCGTCGAAGTAGAAACGCAGTTGGGTTTCGTCGATCGACAGCGGTGCTTCGGCCAACTGCTCGGTCACCGCACCGATCAGATTCTGCGCGGCGCTCAGGAAGCGCGGCGGCACGTCCGGGTGCACCTCGTAGGCGTCGGTCTGCGCGCGATTCAGTGCATTCCACTCGCGGTTCAACCGCTCGAGCGGTTTGCGCAGCGCGGCCGGCGCGCTCTTGCGGGCGGCCCGGAACGCGCTTTGCTCCAGCGACGCCGTGTACATGCGCCGCGCCCGGTCGAGCAGGTTGTGCGCCTCGTCCACCAGCACCGCCACCCGCCACTGGTTGATTTGCGTGAGCGCATAGAGCAAGGCGCTGCTGTCGTAGTAGTAGTTGTAGTCGCCCACGACGATGTCGCTCCAGCGCACCAGTTCCTGGGAGAGGTAGTACGGACAGACATCGTGTGCGAGCGCCGCTTTGCGTACCGCCGCGCGGTCGAGTCGATGCCCGGCCAGTGCCGTGCTGCGCGCGGCGTCGAGGCGGTCATAGAAGCCGCGCGCGAGCGGACAGGAGTCTCCGTGGCAAGCCTTGTCGGGGTGCTCGCAGGCCTTCTCGCGGGCGACCAGTTCGAGTGTGCGCAACGGCAGTGGTGATGTGGCGGTGTCGGCACTGGCACTGGCACTGGCACTGGCACTCGCATGCAACATCTCAACCGCATCCAGCGCCAGCGCGCGCCCCGGCGTTTTCGCAGTCAGAAAAAAAATCCGCTCGATCTGATCCGCCGCACAAGCCTTCAGCAGCGGAAAGATCGTCGCAAGCGTCTTGCCGATCCCCGTGGGCGCCTGCGCCATCAGATTCCGCCCATCGCGTGCAGCCCGGTAGACCGACACCGCCAGTTCGCGCTGACCGCTGCGAAACTCGCCGTGAGGAAACGCCAGCGTACTCAAGGCCGCATTGCGTGTGCTACGGTGCGCCTCCTCCTGCATCGCCCAGTCGATAAACCGTTCGCATTGCTCGACAAAAAACGCCTCCAGCGAAGCCGCATCATGCAACTGCGTGAGTACCGTCTCCTTCTGGCTCGCGATGTCGAAATACACCAACGCCACCTGCAACTCGCGCAAGCCGCGCGCCTGGCACAGCAGGTGTCCATAGACCAACGCCTGGGCCCAGTGCAAAACCCGGTGATTGGCCGGCATCGCCTCGAGGTCGCCGCGATAGGTCTTGACCTCCTCCAGCCGGTTGAGCACGCCGTCGTAGCCATCCGCTCGGCCGCGCACGCTCAGGCTGCGATGCGTGCCGGTCAGCGTGATCTCCGATTCGTAGTCGCTCGCCCTGCGCGCGGCGACGATCCCGTGTCCGGCGATGCCTTCGGCGGCGGTCGGCGCGGGCGTAAAGCGCAGGTCGAGATCGCCGCGCCGCGCCGTGAATTCGCACAACGCCCGCACGGCCACGACGTACGTCATACCGCCGCCTCGGTGCCGCCGGCGAGCGCGTCGTCGGTCCAGCGCACATCGAGCACGCGCACCGGCATGCCGTGCTGCGCGCAGTACTCCAGCCAACGGATCTGGTTGTCCTGCAGACGATCGCCCGGTCCCTTCACCTCGATCAACTCATAGCGCCGCTCGGCAGGCCAGAAACGCACCAGATCGGGCAGCCCCGAACGGTTGCTGCGGATATCGCGCAGTAACCGTTCGAAGCAGAGTTTCAGATGCGCGGCCGGCAGGCAGTCGAGCGCCTGCGTCATCAGTTCGGGCGTCAATACGCCCCAGAACACAAACGGCGACTGCAAGCCGGCCTTGCTCTGCAGGTGCCGCAGGATCGTCTCGCGATACGCGCCGCTCTCGAGTTGCGCGAGGCATGCGTCGAACTGGGCGGCGCGGCGCGCATGGAAATCGGGCGCATGCAGATCCGCGGGGCCGCGCTGGAATGGATGGAAGAACGCACCGGGCAGCGCCGCAAACACCGGCTCCCAGCACAGCAAGCCGAATAGCGAGTTGATCAGCGCGTTCTCGACGTAGTGCACCGGCGCTTGCGGGCAGCTCAGATGGTCGCGCGCCACGAATTCCACGTTGAACGGCTCAACGGGCCGCTCCAGAACCAGCGCGCTACGCTCGATAGGCCGTGCGCGTGCGGCCCGCGCCACCGGATGACCCAGGCGGCGCTGCAGGCGCGGCAGCAGGCGCGCGACGCGTTGCTGCTCCTCTTCGCTTTCCGGCGCCTCCGCGGCCTGCAACGCCAGCGTCAGCGCCGCGTCGAAGCGGCCGCTGCGTTCGAGCACCCGCATGCGCCGATGACGTGCGCCCGGCCACGCGCAACCGGCATAGACGGTCAGCGCCGCCTCCCAGTCCTGCCGGCGCTCGCAATGCTGGCCGATGCGGAACAGCAGCTTCGCACGGCGCGTATCGAGCCAGGCATGGCCGGTTTCGATGGCCGCGATGTCGGCTAGAAGCGGCTCGATGGACTCGCCTTCGGCGAGCGTGTCGAGCGTTTCACGGCAGGCGTGCAGGGCCAGATAGCGGTCCACATCCTCTCGCTGCTGGAAGGCTCGCGACGACGGCGCGAACGCCACCGTTTCGTACTGGAACACGCCGAGATCGGCGAGGACGAACTCCGACCAGTCCTGCTGCAGATTGCCGAAAAACATCAGGCGCAGACGCTCGCACAACGGCGCGATGGCGACGTGAAGCACGCGGTCGGCGCTGCGCGGATCCCAGATGTCGTAGGGCTTCGTTTCGTCGTGGGTGGCGCGCAGGGCTTCGAGCAGATCCGACTTGCGGCCGCCTTTGCTCGCGCGGACGTGGGCAAACACGTGGGCAAACATCTGCTGCAGTTCGGGGCGGGTCGCGAGGTTGAACAACTCGTCGAGGCTCAGATGCGGCGCGGCGTCGATCCAGCCCAGCGCGACCAGCGGCGCAGCAGCCTGCAGCGGACAACCGATTTCGTCGTAGTCAAGACGGCTGGCCCTGAACAGCGTGCCCTTGCGCATCAGCATGCGCACGAGCAGCGCTCTCGAGGCCTGCGGTAGGCCGCCGAATGCGCCGAGAAAGTGGCGTTCGTCCGCGCCGAAGACGTCGTCGTAGCGCTCGGTGAGCCACACCAGCGCGCGCTCGAAATTCAGCAGGTAATAAGGCACGCCCACCGAAGGCGCACCCGAAGCAGGCGCACTCCGGGAAGGCACACCCAAAGGCCGCGCAGGCTCGCCCGAGGGGCCGAAAGGCAACCCGGAGGGAGCGACGGAGGGCGCATCAGGAAGCATCGGTCACCACGGAGCATTCACAAAGACTGTATGTTTATACAGTCTATGATAGCAAACCCCGCATGGCCCGGGCGCTGACGCCGAGAAGAAACAGAAAACAGAAAACAGGAATGGCCGGACGTGGTGCCGGCAGGACGACTGCCCGCACCACGTCCGGCGGAAGCTCCCTTCCCCGCGGCACACCTCACGGCGCGCCGCGGATCAACAGGATTCCTCTTCGATCAGAAGCGGTGCTTCAGGCCGACCGCCACCACCACCTGCTGGTTACCCGACGACGGATCGAGGCTGTAGACGCTGGCATCGAACGCTGCATTGCCGTTGCCGCCGCCGACGCGCTGGTACACGCCTTCGAGGTAGACGTCGGTGCGCGGCGAAAGCAGATAATCGGCTTGCGCCATGATCTGGTTCCAGTGCGGCGTAGCCGACGTGTAACCCTTCGATGCGCCGCCGAAGCCGCCCGTCGTGTACGTATAGGCCGCGCCGAGGCTAAAGTCCGGCCGCACGAAATAGCGACCGTTGATTTCGAAGTTGTCGAACTTGATGTAGCTGCCGCCGATCGCGCCGGTCGAGGTGCTGCCGCCCTGCCAGATGCCCGTCACGTTGTCGGTGACGGAGTGGGTCCAGACGACGCCGATAGACGACTTGCCGAACTTGTATTGCGCACCCGCGCCGTAGATCTGCTGGCTGCCGCCCGTCGTGAGCTGGTCGCCGTCGCCCGTGCTGACTGCGCCGGACGCGTTCGCCAGCGAAGGCTGGGACGTACGGTTGATCTGCAGGTACGCCGCCGCGACGTTGAACGGGCCGTACGTGTAGCTCGTGCCCAGGCTGTAGGCGCTGTTGTTGGCGAAGCCGCCCGCCTCGCCGGAGAACGCGTACATCGCGCCCGCCTTGAAGCCGCCGTAGGAGGCGCTGCTGAACTTGACCGAGTTGTCGAGGCGCAGGTCGTTGTTCAGGTTGTCGTTGTCGTACACGTGAGCGGCCAGGTTGCCGCCGAAGCCCGAACCCGTCGCGCTCAACGGTGCGACGTAGTCGACCATGAAATCGTACTGGCGGCCGAGCGAGAGCGTGCCGTATTCGCTCGAACGCAGCCCCACCCAGGCTTGCCGGCCGAACAGGTCGCCGCCGTTCTTCAGGCCGCCGTTGTCCACGTTAAAGCCGTTCTCCAGCCAGAATACCGCGGAGAGGCCACCGCCGAGATCTTCCGTGCCGCGCAGGCCCCATCGCGACGTGAAGACGTTGCCGCTCTGCATCGACCAGGCGCTTGCACCTGCCGACGTACCGCTCGACGGCGACACGCGAGCGTTGTTCTGATAGACAACGCCCGTATCAATGAGTCCAAAAAGCGTGACGCTGCTTTGAGCGTGCGCCGCTCCCGCTACCAGCATGGCCGCCACCGCAGCCAGATATCGCATCTTGATCAATCCACACCCCGTTCAAGTACGTTTTTTCTCACTCGACGATCGGCGATCGCCGTGAAAAAAACGAGCGAAGTATAGGGTTGGGTTTAATTGCGTTGAACGAGATAATCGCGGAAATCAGACTTCCAGATTCTAGTGATAATTCTTCATAAAATCTTAACAGTCCCGCATACTGGCCCGCCTGCGGGCGGTTTCGGGGCATGGGATTCGAGGCGATCCGGCCAGCCGCGGATGACAGCGGCCGTCTGGCTCTCTACGACGGATGCGGCATGTCGCAAATCCACCACAAGCGGAATTATCGCTGCCTCAGCGGCGCTTAACAACATCATTCGAAAATCGCAATGATTAATTTCGCCCCGGTTTATGATTTGCTGCTGAAATTTAATTCTAATGATATCAAAAATTTAATTTAAAGCGCAGGGTCTTGTGCATCTTAAGACCGCCAGGCAGGACCCTTGGGAAAGTGATACTGATCGAGCGAGGCCGCATGCATTTCGATGCTGTAGCCGGGACGCTGCGGCGGCATGTAGCGGCCATGGCGGATCACGACCGGATCGACGAAGTGCTCGTGCAGATGATCCACGTACTCGAGCACCCGGTTATCCAGCGACGCCGAGACGCAGATATAGTCGAACAGCGAAATGTGCTGGACGTACTCGCACAAGCCGACGCCCCCCGCGTGCGGGCACACCGGCACGCCGAATTTCGCCGCCATCAGCAGGACCACGATCACCTCGTTCAGACCGCCCAGGCGGCAGCTATCCACCTGGCAAAAGTCGATGGCCTCGGCCTGCAGCAACTGCTTGAACATCACGCGGTTCTGGCAATGCTCGCCGGTCGCGACGCCGATGGGCCGAAGCCGGCGGCGGATCGCCGCGTGGCCGAGCACGTCGTCGGGGCTGGTGGGCTCTTCGATCCACCACGGGTCGAATTGCGCGAGACGCCGCATGTTCGCGACCGCCTCATCCACATCCCACACCTGGTTGGCGTCCATCATCAGTTTGCGGTCCTGACCGATTTCTTCACGCAGGATGCGGGCGCGGCGCATGTCCTCTTCGAGGTTGCCGCCCACCTTCTGCTTGAAGTGCGTCCAGCCTTGCGCGACGCCTTCGCGGGCGAGCCGGCGGATCTTGTCGTCGTCATAACCGAGCCAGCCGGCCGAAGTCGTGTAGGCCGGAAAGCCCTGCGCCAGCATTTCCTGTTCGCGTTCGCCCTTGGTCCGCGCATGACGGTGCAGCATGGCGATGGCTTCCTGCGGCGTGATCGCGTCGGTCACATAGCGGAAGTCGAGGCAACGCACGAGCTCCTCAGGGCTCATGTCCACCAGCAGCTTCCACACCGGCTTGCCCTCCGCTTTCGCCCACAGGTCCCAGGCCGCATTGACGACCGCCGCCGTCGCCAGATGGATGGCGCCCTTGTCCGGGCCGATCCAGCGCAACTGGCTATCCGAGGTCAGCATGCGCCAGAAGCCGCCCATATTCCCGGCGATATCCTCGAGCGTGGTGCCGACCACGAGCGGCGCCAGCGCCTCGACCGCACTCACGCAGATCTCGTTGCCGCGCCCGATGGTGAAGGTCAGGCCGTGGCCCGTGAGCGCCTGCGGCGAATCGGTTTCGAGCGTGACGTAGGTAGCCGAATAATCGGGCGCGGCGTTCATCGCATCGGAGCCGTCGAGCGAACGCGAGGTCGGGAAGCGAATGTCCCGCACGGACAGCCTGGTGATCGTGGTCATCTGAATCCCCTCTTCGCGGACAGCAACCGGTTACCCATCTACCCATCAGACGCCACGCCATGCAACGACGCGGGCCGCGACGCCGCAAGACGCCGCGCCCCTGCCTCTCCCGCCGCGCTACGCCGCGGCGGTAACGCTCAATCGTAAAGCACGGCGGCGATCTTCGGATCGTTGATATTGCTCTTGTCGTACCAGTAGAAGCCCGTGTCCACCTTCTTGGGCAGCGTTTCGCCCTTCAGCGCCTTCACCGCGGAATCGACGACGCACTTGCCGATGCCGATCGGGTTCTGTGTAATGGCGCCGTACATCAGGCCTGAATTGATGTCGTCCTTTTGCTCCTTGCCGGAGTCGTAGCCGATCAGGACCAGCTTCTTGCCCGATTCCTTCACGCCAATTGCCGCCCCTTCCGCCGAGCCTTCATTCGAGCCGAAGATGCCCTTCAGGTTGGGATTGGCCTGGATCATCGTCTTGGCGATTTCCGCCGACTTCAGATGGTCGCCGCCGCCGTACTGGACCGAGACTATCTTGATGTTCGGATGCTTCGCCTTCATCTCGTTCAGGAAGCCGTCGCGACGGTCGACGCCGGTGCGGCTGGTCTGGTCGTGCACGATCAGGCCGACCTCACCCGAATCGCCGATCGCCTCGGCCATCTTGTCGGCGGCGAGCGAGGCTGCCGCCACGTTGTCCGTCGCGCACGTCGTCAGCGGAATGTTGCTGTCCACCCCCGAGTCGAACGCAATGATTGGGATCTTTTGCGCCTGCGCACGCCTCAGCAGCGGAATGGCCGCCTTGCTGTCGAGCGCGGCGATGCCGAGCGCCTGCGGCTTCTTGGCGAGCGCGGCCGACAGCATGTCGATCTGCTTGTCGACCATGGCCTCGGTTTCCGGACCCTCGAAGGTGATCCTGACGTTCTGCTCCTTGGCCGACTGCTCTGCGCCGGCTTTGACCGCCTGCCAGAACTGATGCTGGAAGCCTTTCGAAATGAGCGGGATATAGGGTTCGTCGGCGAGCGCGAAGCTCGTGCCGCCAACGAGCGCGCCGACGCCGACCGCGACGCCGATGAGTCTTCTTTTAAACATGAGTTATCTCCTCCTAAGGTGGGCCATCAACCTGCAGCCGTTGGGGGAGCCTCTTGCGCTCCCTTTTCTTCGATGCTGATTCCGAGCTTGCCCTGCACCGCGTCGCGTCGCAACGCGTCAGCTTTTCTTGCGCCGCAAAATATCGGCATACACCGCGAGAATGATGATGAGACCGGTCACGACGATCTGCCACTCCTGGGCGACGGACAGGATGCGCAGGCCATTGGTCAGCACGCTCATGATGAACGCGCCGATGATCGTGCCGAGTATCGTGCCCGAGCCGCCGCTGAGCGACGTGCCGCCTATCACCACCGCGGCGATCGCTTCGAGTTCATAGCCCTGGCCGAGCGCCGGCTGGGCCGAGTTCAGGCGCGAGGCGATCAGCAGCCCCGCGACGCCGCAAATGGCCCCGCCCAGGCTGTAAATGGCGATCTTCCAGCGGTCGACATTCACGCCGGACAGCCGCACCGCCTCTTCGTTGCTGCCGAGCGCAAAGGTATAGCGGCCGAGCGCCGTGCGATTGAGCGTGATCGAACTCGCCACCGCGAGGAAAAACAGGATCAGGACCGCGTTCGGAATCGGCATGCTCGGCAGGACATAACCGATCAGCGAATCCTGCGAGATCATGTAGAAATTTTCGGTGTCGGTGAAGTAGATCGGCTTGTCGGCCGAGACGACCAGCGACAGCCCTTTGAGCAGCATCATCATGCCGAGGGTGGCAATGAACGGCGGAATCTTCATTTTTGCCGTGAGGGTGCCCGAAATGCTGCCGCAGATCGCGCCGGTCGCAATCGCCGCGACGACGCCGATCCACATCGGCAGATGCCAGTTGGTCAGGAACACGCCGCAAATCACCGCGGTGAAGGTCATCAAGGTGCCGACCGACAGATCGATGCCGCCGGTGATGATGACGAACGTGCAGGCGATTGCCAGCACGCCGTTGACCGCCGTCGCCTGCAGAATCCCGAGCATGTTGTCCATCTGCATGAACGAGGGCGAGGCGAAGCTGAAAAACACCAGCAGCAGGATCAGGCTGCCGAAGGCGAGCAGCTTTTGCAACGCGGCCGGCGCGAAGAGGCGCGCTCTCAGGCCTGAAGGTACCGCCTTGCTGCCTAGCGCCGATGTATCCGATGGCTGTGTCATGAAAGACCTCGTGAGGGTCACGCCGCTTGTAGGGTTTCGCGCTGCGTTGCGAGATGCATGATGCGCTCCTGCGTCGCCTCGCCGGCGGACAGTTCGCCGGTAATGCGGCCCTCGCACATGACGACGATGCGATCGCTCATGCGCAGGATTTCCGGCAGTTCCGACGAGATCATGACGATCGCCTTGCCTTGTGCGGCCAGCGCGCGCAGCAGCTTGTAGATTTCGCTCTTGGCGCCGACGTCGATGCCGCGCGTCGGCTCGTCGAAGAACAGCACGTCGCAGTCGCGCTCGAGCCATTTCGCAATGACGATTTTCTGCTGGTTGCCGCCCGACAGCAGCCGCACCTGTTGCGCCGCCGAGGGCGTGCGAATCGCGAGCAGCTTGATGAAATGCGCGGCGGTCCGGCGCATCTGCTTGCGGCGCAGGAAGAAATTGAGCGAGAGGAATTTGCCGAGATTGGACATGACGATGTTCGCTTCGACGTCCATCCCGGTCGCGAGGCCGTAGCGCTTGCGGTCTTCCGAGAGGTAGCCGATGCCGCGCGCCACCGCGTCGCTCGGCGTCCGGATGGCCGCCTGCACGCCTTTGACGACAATTTCGCCGGATTCGACCGGATCGGCGCCGAACACCGCCCGCGCGACCTCGGTGCGGCCCGCGCCCATCAGGCCGGCAAAGCCCAATATCTCGCCTTGACGCAACGTGAAGCTCACGTCCCTGACCAGCGGGCCGGCATTCAGATGCCTGACTTCGAGTGCCACCTCGCCTTCGCCGGCGACGCTCTGGGACGGCTCGAGGTCGGCGAGCGTTCGCCCGACCATCATGCCGATGATCGCTTCGACGCTGGTGTCCCGTGCGGCTACGGTGGCTACGTATTCGCCGTCGCGCAGCACGGTGACGCGGTCGGCGATCTGTTTCAGCTCATCCATCTTGTGCGAGATGTAGACAATGCCCACACCGCGGCTCTTCAGTTCGCGGATGATGCGGAACAGCTCGGCGATCTCGGCGTCGTTGAGCGCCGAGGTGGGCTCGTCCATGATCAGGACGCGCGAGTCGAACGACAAGGCTTTGGCGATCTCGACCATCTGCTGGCTGGCGACGGTCAGGCTGCCGACCAGGGCGCGCGGATCGAGATTCACATGCATGCGGGCCAGGATGTCGCGGGCCTGGGCATTGAGTTTGTTTTCGTCGAGAAACAGGCCGAGGCGTCCGCGCGGTTCGCGGCCGATGAACATATTCTGGGCGACGCTCAGATGGTTCATCAGTTGGAGTTCCTGATGAATGATGCAGACGCCCATGGCCTGCGCTTCGCGCGGGCTCGAGAATTCGACCGGCTGGCCGTCGCAGAGGAATTCGCCGGTGTCCCGCGTGTACACGCCGGCGAGAATTTTCATCAGGGTCGACTTGCCGGCGCCGTTCTCGCCCATCAGCGCGTGGACTTCGCCGGCCATGAGCTCGAACTGGACTTCGTGAAGCGCCCTCACGCCGGGAAAGCTCTTGCTGAGCCGCTTGACGGAAATGAGCGGGGTCACGGCGCGGCTTGAACGACGATGCCGCGACGGCCGCAGGCCGCCTCACGAGAAGCGGGTCGGCAATATGCGGGGCGCGGCTGCGCGGGACGGAGCCGGGTATCGCAGGTATTGCGGGTGAAATCGTAACGAGAAGCCAGACTCATGCCTTGGAGCCCCCCAAACCGATGTGCCACGATTCTACGACGCTCGACGGCGCCGACTCAATTAGGCATTCCCTAATATCGCCGGCGACCGCGTCAATTCTATGCATTGCCGTAATTGCTTCGACAGCCTGTGTTGGGCCACCATGTGTCGGTCGCCCGTTGCGCCGCGCCGTTGGCCGCCGCGCCAACGCAAGTCGCTTCTCCGCAAGGCCGTGTCGTATTGCTGCCGGGCGCGGGCGACCCGCGGCCACTACAGTCCAGATACCGCACCCATGCACGGCACCCACGCACGATGAAACCGGCCAACGATTCCTGGCTCCGCGACGCGGCCAGTCTACCGGCCGCGCCGGCCATGCCGACCGCTACATCGCAGCATGCGCCGATGGAAACGCCGCCCGGTGAAATACAGACGCCCCGCGCCGAGGTTGGTCTGCCGCCGCTCGACGAGCCGCCCACGCCCACGCTCAACGAATCCGTCAACCGCGCAGTGGCGCCGCTCACCGGCGGCACGCTGCAACCGCCCGCCCCGCCGGCGAACGCCCGCGGCGGCGCCGCGCCCGCGAGCAGCCTGCAAGCCACCGCCATCCTGCTGCTCGGCTATGCCATTCTCATCACCGGCAACGGCCTGCTCGGCACGCTGATCTCGCTGCGGCTGATCCAGCAGCAGGCGCCGTCGCTGGTGGTCGGGGTGGTGCAATCGGCTTACTACCTCGGTTTTATGGTCGGCGCGCTGTGGGGCGGTGGGCTGATCGGGCGCGTCGGGCATCACCGGGCCTTCGTCACGTTTGCGGCCGTCTCGGCGTGCTGCGCGCTCGGCTATGCGGCGTGGAGTTCGGCCGCCATGTGGGTGGCGCTGCGCTTCGTGATGGGCTTTTGCCTGGTCGGCATATTCACGGTGGTCGAGAGCTGGCTGCATCAGGTGGCGAGCAACGCACAACGCGGACGCGTGTTTTCCGCCTATCTGATCACCAACTATCTGGGCGTGGGCACCGGCCAGTTCCTGATCGGCCTCGCCGATCCGTCCGGGTTCGCCTTGTTCAGCGTCGTCAGCGCGCTGTTTTCGGCCTCGCTGATTCCGGTTGCGCTGGCCGGCAACGCGCCCATGCCGACGGCGCCCGTGGAAACGGCCAGCAGCGGCGGCGGTTCGCGCCTCGCGCGCGGTCTCTCGGGTCTGAGCACGGTCTACACATGGGCCCCGCTTGGCGTCTATGGCTGCCTCGCCGCCGGGCTGCTCAATAGCGGCTTCTACTCGATGCAGCCCGTGTACATGCGCACGCTCGGCTATTCGGTGACCGACGTGTCCCATTTCATGGGTTTTGCGCTGCTCGCCGCCCTGCTGCCGCAATGGCCGGTGGCGCGCCTCGCCGACCTGTTCGACCGGCGCCTCATCATCGTGGCGATCACCGCGCTCGCGGCGGCCTGCAGCGCGCTGCTATTCCTGCTGCATGGCGGGATGCTGGTCGAAGTGCTCGGGTATCTGTATGTCAGCGTGATCTTTTCGCTGTATGGCGTGGTGACGTCGTACGTGAACGACTGCATTCCCGCCGGCCAGCGCATCGCGGTCAGTGCCGGACTGCTGCTGGTCTTTTCGCTCGGCGCGAGCGGCGGCCCGACGCTGGCGTCGGCGCTGATGGCGCTCGCCGGGCCGGGTGGACTGTATCTGTTCACGGCGATCGTGACCTGTGCGCTCGCCGTGCTGACGCTGAAGAGTTTGCGGACTACGCCCCGGGTGGTTCGTTGAGGCGGGCGGGCGGCGCGAGCCACACCACGGTCAACGACCGGACACCCTGCGCGCCGCGAATCAGCACGCCTTCGATATCCGCCGTCGCGGATGGCCCCGTCACCAGCGCGGCATAGCGCACCTCGCGAAAATCCGGACGCCGGTACAGGTCCTGCAAACCGTCGATCATCTGCGCGGGGTCCAACAGCACGACCAGATGCTGCACGATATAGCCGAGCGCGTTGACCACGTATTCCCGCTCGCTGAACCACACCGAGCCGGTTTCCGCGACCCCGAAGCGGGCCCGCACCACGCCGACATCCACATCCTGCAGCGAAGCCGGCGCCGTGTCGGCGGCTAGCGGCCGGGTGCCGGGCACCTCGGCCGTGGCCGAACACACCGACGCCTCGATGCCGAAGCGCTCGTGGATCAGCGCGAGCACATCCGCCGCCGACGCCGCCTCGACGCAAGTTCCCCCCATCCCCGCCAATGCCGCGGTAAACCGCGCCCGCGGATCGCCGCCCGTCGAAGCGAACAGCGGCACCTCGGGACGCTGGCGCGCGTCCGGTTGCGCGGCGCGCACCTTGGCGAGAAAAGCCTCACGCGTTGTCATCGCCACCTCCGCGATTCTTGCGGTACCACGCGTGGAAGGTCAGCTTCGGCGCCTCCGGCAGTTCGCGCTGCCGGCCCCAGATATTGAGCGGGTTATACAGCACGAAATTCGGCAGACGCCGCAGTGCGCCGCCCATCGACGACACCGTCGCGCGATACAGCGTCGGGCTCGCCAGCAGACGCCCCGCCATCTTCAACACTTCCTGCTTCACGAACGGCACTTCGTGGCGCTCGGTAATCACCTGGCGCCACTTGTAGATCTGCTCGTGGATATTGATCTTCACCGGACACACGTTGGTGCAACTGCCGTTCAACGTCGAAGCGAACGGCAAGGCGCTGTAGCGCTTGAGGTCGAAGGTCGGGTTGATGATCGCGCCGATCGGCCCGGAATACGTGCCGCCATACGACAGCCCGCCGCTGCGCCGGTACACCGGACAGGTATTCATGCACGCGCCGCAGCGAATGCACTTGAGCGAGTACCAGAAGTCCTGCATGGCAAGCCGTTCGGAGCGGCCGTGATCCACGAGGATGAAATGCATCTCGGTGCCGGGACGCGGCGCGCGAAAGTGCGACGTGTATTGCGTGATCGGCGAGCCGAGCGCGCTGCGCGAGAGCATGCGGATAAACACCCCGAGGTCCGCAACCTGGGGAATCAGCTTTTCGATGCCGATCGAGGCGATATGCAAAGGCGGCACGTTCGCCGACAGATCCGCATTGCCCTCATTGGTGCACACCACTACCGTGCCCGTTTCCGCCACGGCGAAATTGCAGCCCGTCATGCCGGCCGTCTTTTCGCGCACGAAATACGGCCGCGTATTCATGCGCTGGCTTTCGGCGAGGTAGTGGATGTCGCTGTTCTCGGGGTCCGTGCCGATGGTGCGGCCGAACAGTTGCGCGACGTCGCCGCGCAGCTTGTGCACCGCCGGCACCACCATATGGCTCGGGTCCTGGTGATCGAGCTGCTGGATGCGCTCGCCGAGGTCCGTCTCCATCACCGTGATGCCGCGCGGCTCGAGATAGTCGCGCATGGCGCATTCGTCGGTGAGCATCGACTTGCTCTTGACGAGCGTCGTCATGCCGCGCTCGGACATGATCTTGTAGACGAGTGCGTTGTGCTCTTCGGCGGTGGCCGCCCAGTGCACGATCACGCCGTTCGCTTCAGCCGCGGACGCGAACTGCCCGAGATATTCGGACAGATGCGACAGCGTGTGTTCCTTGATACCCGAGGCCAGCTCGCGCAGCGTCTCCCATTCGGCGATGCCGTGCGCCTGGACGTCGCGCTTCTCGCGCAGGTCCCACAGGCGTTTGTCGTGAAACGCCACGTGCTCCGTCTTCGCGATGAAAGCGCCCGCCGCCTTGGCGTGATCGATCCGGCTCATTCGCGTGCTCCATTCAGGACCTGGGCGATATGGATGAAGCGCGCCTCCGCTTTCATCCGCTCGGCGCAACCCTGCTGGTGCATCAGGCACGACATGTCGCCCGATACGATATATTCCGCGCCGGCCTGCAGATGATCGCGAACCTTGTCCTGCCCCATGCGGACCGACACCGGTTCCTCGGTCACCGAGAAGGTGCCGCCGAAGCCGCAGCATTCGTCGGGGCGCGCGGGCTTGACGAACTCGATGCCCTTGACGCCTTTCAGCAAGGTGAGCGGCTTCGAGAACGGCGTGCCGGCGACTTCGGAGATCGACGCTTCCTTCAGATGCCGCAGCGCGCTGCAGCTATTGTGGAGTCCTACCCGGTGCGGAAACTCGGCCCACGGAAACTCGCGTGCGCCCACCACGTCGTGCAAAAACTCGACCAGTTCATACGCACCGGCTCGCACCTGCTTCACTTCGGCCGTCTGCTCGATCGCGGTCAGATGTTCGCGCACATGATGGATGCAGCTTGCCGACGGCCCGACGATGTAATCGTATCCGGCGAAGTTTTGCGCGAACACCTTCTCCGCGCCGGCGGCCTCGGCTTGCGCGCCGCTGTTAGCCATGGGCTGTCCGCAGCAGGTCTGCTCCTGCGGATAGTCGACCTCGATGCCGAAGCGCTCGAGCAACTCGAGGGTCGCGATGCCCACTTCCGGATAGAACGCGTCGATAAAGCAGGGAATGAAGAGTGCGACTTTCATGAATTCAAGGCCAGCCAATGATGGGAACGAGGCGCTGTGACTCGATGACAAACGCATACGCTCACTCTACTGCGGATTCCCGCTGCTTGAGCAATTTGCCGTATACGTCCTCAACCAGTAAGACTGGTCTTGTTGGTCTGACCAAGAATATAAGGAAGTTGGCAGGACGTGTCAATCGGCTGAGTCAGGTCGCAATCAGGACGGCTTGGCCGCCTCTTCCTCATACAATTCGCGCACAAACGTCAGATGACGCTCGGCCGCCTTGCGGGCCTTCTGCGCGTCGCGCGCCATCACGGCGTCGAAGATCGCCTGATGCTGGGTCAACAGTTGGCGCTCTTTTGCGTCGTCGTAATCGATCAGGCGGTGGTATTGCCGCATCCCTTCGCGGATCAGCGTGTGGATGCCGTGCATCACGTGAGCCAGCGCGACGTTGTGAGTCGAATCGGCGATTGCCAGGTGAAAGGCCGCGTCCAGTTCGGCCAGGTTCGCACGGTCGCTGGACAGCGAGCCGGCCTTCAGCGCTTCGAATGCGCTGCGGATCTTCTCGAGATCCGCGGCGGTGGCGCGTTCGGCGGCGTAGACCGTGGAGATGGATTCCAGACCCTGGCGCAATTCGAGGATATCGGCGCTGGTGCGCGGATTCTGCAGCAGCAGTTCGGCGAGCGGCTTCGAGATGATCGGCGCGGTGACGTCCACCACGGTGAAGCCGCCCCGCCCCGAGGTTTCGATGTAGCCGTCCGCTTCCAGCCGGATCAGCGCCTCCCGCAACGACGGCCGAGACACGCCCAGTTGGGTCGCCAGATCGCGTTCGGCGGGCAAGCGGTCGCCCGGCATCAACGCGCCGTCCGAGATCAGGCGCTTGATCTGGTCGGACACGACATCGGACAGACGTTTGCGCGTGAAGGACTGAATCGGGTCGAATTGCATGGGCTGGGTTGGCGTGGCGGTAGAGGTCCCGACGACGGGCCGCGGCGATGGTGGTGCTCGCCAGGCCGCCGATGCGCGTGACGTTTCTACTAGATGGAGCGGTGCGCAACGACGGGTTGGCGCAATTATAGCGTCCGCCTTCTGTGCTCCAACGCACGCCTCAATCGAACCGGCTCTGCAACAGGCTGATCAACCAGCTCACGAACACCTCGACGCGATCGGCCCGATGCCGCCAATGCGGATAGATCGCCGACACCTGCATGGACGGCGCGCGCCACGCGGGCAACACGTCGACCAGTTCGCCCGCGTCGAGATGGTGCTGCACATCGTAACGCGGAATCTGGATCAACCCTAACCCCGACAGGCAACAGGCGATATAGGTCTCCGCATTGTTCACGGCCACGTGGCTGCGCATGGGCATGTTGATGGTCTGCTCGCCGCTTTGATACTCCCAGGTGGCCACGCGCGCGGCGCCTGACGACGCATAATCGATCGCCCAGTGCCGCGATAGATCCTCGGGCGTATGCGGCACGCCGTGCTTCGCCAGATACGCGGGGCTCGCGCAATTGATCAGCGTGAGCTGGCCGAGCGGCCGCGCGACCAGACTCGCACTATTCAGCGGGCCCACCCGGATCGCGCAATCGACGCCCTCCTGAACCAGGTCGATCGGACGATCGGTCGAGCCCAGCACCACCTGCACATTCGGATAGCGCTCGAAAAACGCCGGCAGCGCGGGCGCCACCAGCCGCCGCGCAATCCGGCTCGGCACGTCGACGCTCAGGCGTCCCGCGATCTCCGTGGGCGCCTTGCGGAACAGGCCGTCGATATCGTCCGCGTCGGCCAGCCAGCTACGGCTGCGTTCCAGCAGCGTCTGCCCGTCCGGGGTCAGTTGCACCAGCCGCGTGGTCCGGTGTAACAGGCGCGCGCCCATGCGCTGCTCCAGTTGCTGGATCGCCAGCGAAACCGTCGCACGCGGCAAGTTCAGCGCCTGCGCGGTCTTGATGAAACTGCGCTTGTCGGCCACATGCACGAAGACCCGTAACAGGTCGACCTGATCCATTGAAGTCGCACTCCCTTTGCTCTTTCACGGTTGAGACTGAAACACGAATGCCGCGCAGGCACAAGCAAGGTCAAAGACGTGCGGAGGGATGGCGGTTGTGTTGCGAGGAATCGTCACTGCTGCGGGCGCCGCAGCAGTGACCCGCGACGGGCGATGCAGCGGCTAGCGGGTCGTATAACCGCCGTTGGCGAAGATTGTCTGGCCGGTGATCCACCAGCCGTCGGTAACGAGGAATTTGACAATCGGCGCAATATCGCCGATTTCGGTGAGGCCGCTTTTGGTCTGCTTGCTGAGCGCCGCAGCCGTCGCGTGATAAGCCGCAGACTCTTTCGATTCGGCCGGATAGAAGAACGGCGTGTCCATCGGCCCCGGGCCGATCGCATTCACCGAAATGCCGCGCTCGCCGAACTCCTTCGACGCCGCCCGCGTGTAGTGCTCGATCGGCGCCTTGCTGCCCGGATAGATCGAATAGAACGGCGTATAGGCCGACAGCAGCGACGTCACGATGGTCACGACCTTGCCGTTGTCCGCCAGCTTCTTGCCTGCTTCCTGCAGGAAGAAAAACGCCGCTTTCGAATTGACCGCGAAGATCGTGTCGTAATCCTGCTCGGTCACTTCGACGATCGGCTTCTTGATCACCATGCCGGTGGTGTTGACGGCAACATCGATCTTGCCGAACTGGCTCAGCGCTTCATCGAACAGCCGCGTAACGTTTTTCGGCTGGGTCAAGTCGCCCTGCACCGCAATCGCCTTCGCGCCGGCGGCCTGCACGGCGGCGACGGTTTCTTCCGCCGCGCCGCGGGTGGCGTCGCTGTTGTAGTGGACCACCACTGCCGCCGCCCCGCCTTTGGCGAGCTCGCGGGAAATCAACCCGCCCAGGTTCTTCGCACCGCCCCCAATCAGGACAACCTTGCCGTTTAGAGAGTGATCTGCCATGACGTCCTCCAGGACATTGAGTGGGAGACCAAGTATAGGAGGAGGGATGGCCGCTATTGGACCGTCGTGGCTGGATGCAAAGTCCAGCAAACCTGAACAATGCGGATGGCGGGACGGCGCGGGCAACAACACCGTGCGCAATGTTGCAACCACAACACACACCACCTAACCGATCACCAACCCCGCCTCCGCCAGCAAGCGCCGCAGCCCCAGCTTCGGATAGGTCCGATCGACCGCGCGCACATCGGCGTGCGTTTCCTCAATGATCCAGTCGCGCACTTCCGCCGCAACCGGACGCAACACCCGATTCTCCGGCCACACCAGACAGCAGCGCCGGTTCGTCACGATGAGCTCCTCTTCGGCGGGCAACAACGCGCCCTCCAGGAGCCAATGCGACACCACGTTGAGCCAGCCGAGCGCGACACCCTGCCCGAGCAGCGCCGCCTGCACGACGATGGCGTAGTCGTTGAAGCTCAGCATGCCCACGGCATGCCGCCCATGTGCCGCGAACGCCTCGAAGCGGTCATGCCAGCCGCGCTCGCCGTCGTCCATCACGATCACCGTATCGCCGTGCTCGCGGCCCGTCCCGGTCGCGGCCGTCTCGTGATAGCGCCGGTTGCACACCGGCAGCAGCGTCTCCGGCATCACAAGCACGCTGTTCTCGCCGATCTCGTCCTCGTGCAGGAAGCGCATGCCGAGATCGACATCGACGAGCGGGCCGCCGATGCGTCCCGAGATCAGCTGAAATCGCAAATCGACATTCGGAAACGCCTGGTTCAGCCGGTTCATACGCGGCATCAGCCAGTGCGTGGTGAACGCGGTGGACACCGACAGCGTGACCGACTCGACACCCGTCGCACGCGCCTCGATCTCGCGTATCGCGCCTTCTATGCCATTGAAGCCTTCGGAGATTTTCCGGTAAAGGATCCTGCCGTTCTCGGTCAGCTCGATCCCACCGCGCACGCGCTCGAAAAGGCGCACGCCGAGATGGTCTTCCATGCGCGCCAGCATGCGGCTCACCGCCGGCTGGCTCACGTATAACTCCTGCGCCGCGCGCGTGAAGTTGCCGCAGCGCGCGGCAGCTTCGAACACGAACAGCGCATTGGCGCTCGGCAATTTTTTGCGAAGGTTAGGCATGACCTGATGTTATGCCTTGTCCAACAATTTGGGAATTGCCGCCAATAATGACGCGGCCTATATTTTCCCTGACGCAGGCCTCAACAGCGAGACAGGACGCAATGGACGCACGAGCGAAAACAGGTGTTTCGATCCGATCGGCAGCGAAGCGTTATGGGCCAGTAGTGGCTCTCGACGACGTATCGCTCGACATCGCCCCCGGCGAATTCGTCTCGCTGCTCGGACCGTCGGGGTCGGGCAAGACCACCCTGCTCGGCATTCTCGGCGGCTTCGTGCAGCCGAGTTCGGGTGCGGTCTGGGTCGGCGAGCGCGACATTACATTTGCGCCGCCGCACAAGCGGGACATCGGGATTGTCTTTCAGAACTACGCGCTCTTTCCGCATATGAGCGTCGGCGAGAACGTGGCGTTTGCGCTGCGCGCGCGCCGTCAGCCCAAATCGACGTGGGCCAAGAAGGTCGCCGATGCGCTCGCGATGGTGGAACTCTCGGGCTACGAGAGCCGCGGCATCGGTCAACTGTCCGGCGGCCAGCGCCAGCGGGTAGCGCTCGCCCGCGCGATGGTCTTCGAACCGCAACTGATCCTGATGGACGAGCCGCTCTCCGCGCTCGACAAGCAACTGCGCGAAACCATGCAGATCGAGCTGCGGCGGCTGCATCGCAAGCTCGGCGCGACGATCGTCTACGTGACGCACGACCAGCGCGAGGCGCTCACCATGAGCGACCGCGTGGCCGTGCTGAAGAACGGCCGGCTCGTGCAGATCGACACGCCAGAGCGGCTCTACGACCGTCCGTGCGACGCGTTCGTGGCGAGCTTCATCGGCGAGGCGACGCTGCTCGCCGTGACGCGCGCCGGCGACGATGCCGTGCGTCTCGGCGACACGGTTTTGCGCACCGCGCACCCGCTGCCGCGCGGCGACAAGCTGCTGCTCGCGGTGCAGACCGAAAAACTCGTAATCGACGGCGGCGATCGGCGTGACGGCGTGAATCGTCTGTCTTGCCATGTCACCGAAGTGCTGTACCAGGGCGAAAGCCTGCGCGTGTTCGCAACGCTCGCCGACGGCACCGCCATCAGCCTCAGGCAGCCGGGCGGCCACGACGCGCGCCGGCGCATCCCGGAGCCGGGCACGCCGATGAGCGTCGCGCTCGATCCGCAGGACACGATCGTCGTGCCCGCCTGACCCCACTCATTTTTCGGCCGCCCACGCCTGGGGTATTCCCTCTCCCGTTTTCACAGCAAACAGCAAAAGGATGATTTCATGAAGCTCACCGATTTCAAGGTCCTGACGTTCGACGTCGTCGGCACACTCATCGACTTCGAGCGTGGCGTGCTCGCCTCCGTGCGGCGTCTCGGCGGCCCTGCAGCGCAGGACCTGACCGACGACCAGATCTTCGAGCCGTACATGCGCGGCCGTGCTGCTCATCCGGGCCGCTCGAGCCACGAAATGGCGAACGTCTACCTGTCGCTGGCGAAGGAACTCGGTCTGCCCGACGACATGCAATCAGCCGCCGCGTTCCAGCGCGACGTACTCGAATGGCCCGCCTTCGCGGATTCGGTCGCCGCGCTCAAACGTCTGCGCAAACACTTCCGCCTGGTTGCCATGACCAATGCGGACCGCGTCGCGCTGTCGGCCTACGCCCACACGCTTGGCGACCCGTTCGACGACACGGTCTGCTGCGACGAAACCGGCGTCGCCAAACCCGATCCGCAATTCTTCGCGTACAACCGGGGCCGCCAGGCCGCATTCGGCTACAAGTTCGGCGAGATCCTGCACACCGCGCAAAGCCAGTACCACGACATCGGCGTTGCCACGAAACTGGGCTATGCGACCTGCTGGATCGAGCGCCGTCAGGGCAAGCGGGGGTTCGGCGCCACACCGGTGCCTGAAGCCGTCACGACGCCGACGTTCACGTTCCCGACGCTCGCCGCGCTCGCGGACGCCGTCGAAGCCGAAGCGCGCCTCGCCGCCTGAGCCGATGCTCGCGCCGACAGCACGCCCCTCGTCCCTGCCTGAGTCGCTCTGGCAAGCGCTCGCTGCCGCCTCGCCCGATGCGGGCGCGGCCATGCATGCCGGCGTGCCGCTCGCGCGCGATCTCGACGTCGAAGTCGCGGTGATCGGCTCGGGCTACTCGGGTCTCGCCGCAGCCTATGCGCTGCAAAAACGCGGTGTCGGTTGCGCTGTACTCGACGCGAACCCGGTCGGTTGGGGGGCAAGCGGGCGCAATGGCGGCGTGGTGTCGTCGAAATTCAGACTGTCGTTTCCCACCATCGACCAGGTGCACGGCCTCGATACCGCGAAGCGCATGCACCGGCTCGCGCATGAAGGCGTGCGGGTCGTCGAATCGCTGGTCGACGAGTTCGGGCTCGCGCGGGCCCGCTTCGAGCATACGGGCAGCCTGCGCTGCGCACACACCGAGCGCGCGCTCGCGGCGATCTGCGCCGAAGCCGACTGGGTGCGCACGAAGCTCGGCGATACGTCGATGAGCGTGCTATCGCGCGCCGAAGTCGAGCGCGAGACGGGGTCGAAGGGGTTTGCCGGCGGTGTGCTGAGCGCCGATGCCGGCACGATCCTGCCGCTCGAATACGTGCGCGGACTCGCGCGCGGCATGACGCTGCGCGGCGTGCCGATTTACGAATCGACACCGGTACTGCAGATGCATCGCGCACCCGGCGATAGGCACGTGACGTTGAGCACGCCGGGCGGTACGGTGCGTGCGAAGCAGGTGATCGTCGCGACCAATGCCTATTCGGATCTCACGCCGGCCACCTCGCCGTATCAGCGCGAACTCGTGCCGTTCCGCAGCGCAATGATCGCCACCGAACGCCTGCCCGCCGATCTCGATGCGCGTCTGATGGTCGAACGCCGCAGCTACACGGAAACACGGCGCATGATGAAGTGGTTCCGCAAGGTGGACGGCCGCATGCTGTTCGGCGGTCGCGACGCATTCGGCAAGGAAGGTCAGATGACCGGCTTCGATGCGCTGCAGCGGGCGATGGTCGCGCTCTTTCCCGCTCTCGCCGGCGTACGCGTGGCGTATCGCTGGTCGGGCTATGTCGGCATGACGTTCAATTCGCTGCCGCATGTCGGGCGCAGCGACGATGCCACGACCTTCTGTCTGGGGTATAACGGAGCAGGCGTCGCGATGGCCAGTCTGCTAGGACAGCATGCCGCCGCGCTTGCCCTCGGCGAGACGCCCGAGCTTTCGCTGCTCGGCGCGCCGGGTCTGCGGCCGGTGCCTTTTCATTCGCTGCGCGCGCCGGGTGTGAGGCTCGTCGCCGCGTGGTATCAGTTTCTCGACGCCGTAGGTGCATGATGACGACCGCCAAACGGATGCTCCAAGGACCCACATTGATGCAGGCCACCCAGTCCGATCCTGCCGCGCGCTACCAGCGGCGCGAAGATCGCACGATGCTTCTCCTGATGGCGCCGGCGCTCCTCGTGATCGTCGTGCTGCTCGTTGTGCCGCTCGCCTGGCTGTCGTGGCAGTCGATCTATCACGACGGCTTCACGCTCGAAAACTATCGGCGCATGTTCACGGGCGCCTACCTCGAAACCTTTCTGCTCACGTTCAAACTGAGCATCATCGTGACCGTCGTCACGCTGATGCTCGGCTATCCGGTGGCCTACTTCGCGGCCTCGCTGTCACCCAGGCTGAGCGCGCTTGTCCTCGGCATGGTCATCCTGCCGTTCTGGACGAGCGTGCTTGTGCGCACTTACGCATGGCTCGTGTTGCTGCAGCGCACGGGCCTCGTCAACAAGGCCTTGATCGCCTCGGGCCTGATCGACCGGCCGGTGCAACTCGCCTATAACCAGTTCGGCACGGTCATTGCGATGGTTCATATCCTGCTGCCGTTCATGGTGCTGCCGCTCTTTTCGGCCATGCAGAAGATTCCGTCGAATCTCTCGCAGGCGGGCGCGAGTCTCGGCGGCTCGCCGCTGCATGTATTCATGCGTGTGTTCCTGCCGCTTTCGATGAGCGGCGTGTTCGCCGGTGTCACCCTCGTGTTCGTGCTTTGCCTCGGTTTCTACATCACGCCCGAGTTGATGGGCGGCGGCAAGTCGATCATGGTGTCGATGGTGGTGAGCCGCAACGTCGAGATCTATAACAGTTGGGGCGCGGCTAGCGCGGTAAGCGTCGTGCTGCTGATCTGCGTGTTCGCGATTTTCTACGCCGCGAGCCGCGTGGTGCCACTCGAAAAGACCCTGGGCGCGAAATGACCAAGTTTTCGTTCGGACGGATCGTCCTCGGCGCGGCGGTCGTGCTGATCCTCCTGTTCCTCATGATACCGGTGCTGATCGTCGTGCCGCTGTCGTTCTCCGACACGCGCTTCATGACTTTCCCCCCGCCGGCCTATTCGCTGCGCTGGTATCACTCGTTCTTCGACAACCCCGCATGGATCGACGCCGCGCGCACCACGCTGACCGCTTCGACCTGCGCCGCGCTGCTCGCGACCCCGCTCGGTGTATGCGCCGCCTATGCGATTCAGAACGGCACGCATTGGATCATGCGCTATCTGCGCACCCTGCTGATGCTGCCGTTGATGGTGCCGATCATCATCGTCGCGGTGGGCGTGTTTTTCGTCTACTCGCAGGCCGGCTATGTGAATACGCTCGGCGGGCTGATTCTCGCGGATACGATGCTCGGGCTGCCGTATGTGCTGATCTCGGTCGGCGCCGATCTTCGTACCTTCGACCGCACCCAGGAAATGGTCGCCCGCAGCCTCGGCATGAATCGCTTTCGCAGCTTCATGACGGTGACGCTGCCGCAGATCAAGGCAAGCGTGATCTCCGGCGCAGTGTTCGTATTCATTCAGGCGCTCGACGAAACAGTGGTCGCACTCTTCGTGTCGGGCGGCTCGAACCAGACGCTGACGCGCCGCATGTTCGTCACGCTGCGTGACGAGATCGATCCGACCATCGCCGCAATCAGCACGATGCTCACCGCGCTGACCCTTTGCCTCGTGATGATCGTCGTCGTAAGCCGGCGCGCCGCCACGGCGCGAGCCTGAACTCCTCCTACGCGCGTCTCACATGATCAATGCACTGAAGTTCTATATCGACGGCGCGTGGGTCGAGCCGTCGGGCACGGCACGCCTGCCGGTGATCGATCCCTGCACCGAAGAAGCGTTCGCCGAAGTGGCAATGGGCACGCCCGCCGACATCGATCGCGCGGTCGCTGCGGCAAAACACGCGTTCACGTCGTTCTCGCAGACTACGCCCACCGAGCGCCTCGCACTGATTCGCCGCATTCTGGAAGTCTTTCTCGAACGTCACGATGAGATGGGCGAAACGATTTCTCGCGAGCTGGGCGCCCCACGCGCGATGGCGCATGCGTGGCAGGCGGGGATCGGGCGCCGGCATCTCGACGAGCTGATCCGCACATGCGAAACGTTCGCGTGGCAACGCCAAAAAGGCACGACGCTCGTCAATCACGAACCGGTAGGCGTTGTCGCACTCATCACGCCGTGGAATTGGCCGATCAATCAGATCGTCTGCAAGGCAGCGCCCGCCATCGCGGCCGGCTGCACGATGGTGCTGAAGCCCAGCGAAGTGACGCCGCTCAACGCGTTGCTGTTCGCGGAAATTCTCGACGCCGCGGGCGTGCCGCCGGGCGTCTTCAATCTCGTGAACGGCGATGGACCGACCGTCGGTGCGGCGCTTGCGGCGCATCCCGATGTCGACATGGTGTCGTTCACCGGCTCGACCCGCGCTGGCGTCGAGATCGCAAAGCTCGCGGCGCCGACCGTCAAGCGCGTACATCAGGAGCTGGGCGGCAAGTCGGCCAATATCCTGCTGGACGACGTCGATTTCGACGCAGCGGTGACGGCAGGTGTCAACGCCTGCTTCAACAACAGCGGCCAGTCGTGCAATGCGCCGACGCGCATGCTCGTGCCCGAGGCACGCCATGACGAAGCCGTGGCGATTGCCCGGCGCGCGGCGCAAGCGCATTGCGTCGGCCCCGCCGGCGATGAGCGCACGACCATGGGGCCGGTTGTCAGCAGCGTGCAGTTCGAGCGCGTGGAACGGTTGATCGCGGCCGGCATCGACGAGGGCGCGCAGATCGCGGCAGGTGGGCTCGGTCGGCCGCAAGGTCTCGAACGCGGCTATTACGTGCAACCCACTGTGTTCGCGAACGTGCGTCCTGCAATGACGATCGCGCGTGAAGAGATCTTCGGACCCGTGCTCGCGATCATGCCGTATCGCGACGAGGAAGAGGCAATTGCGATCGCGAACGACAGCCCCTTCGGCCTCGCGGCCTACGTCCAGTCCGCCGATCTCGAACGCGCGCGGCGCGTGGCGTTCCGGTTGCGGGCAGGCAGCGTGTACCTGAACTATCCCTCATGGGACGCCGGCTCGCCTTTCGGCGGCTACAAGCAATCGGGCAACGGGCGCGAATACGCGGAATGGGGACTCGAAGCGTTTCTCGAGGTGAAGGGTATCGTGGGATATGGAGACTGAAGGCGACTCGGCGCGCCCGCGGTCACCGAGCACCTCAGCGGTTTCCGGGCCGCGCGCTGCGGGTTCGCTGCCCCGGGTCGGCACGCCGGTCAGGGGCGGCCACGCAGCATATCCGCGATACGCTCCGCGATCATGATGGTCGGCAGATTCGTATTGGCGCAGGGTATCGACGGCATCAGCGACGCATCGCATACGTATAGCCCGCTGACGCCGTACACGGCGCCACGCGCATCGCAAACCGCGAGCGGATCGTCGGCGGTGCCCATCCGGCAGGTTCCCGACGGATGCCAGGTGCCGCCCACCGAGCGCGTGACGAATTTCGTCAAGGCACGATCGTCGGCGAGCAAGTCGTTCAGCGTCACGCCCTGAGTGACCACGCGTCGCACGAGCCACGCGCGAAACGGACCCGCAATGTCCAGCAGCGCGCTCAGCATGCCGCGTTGCAACGCATTCCACGCACCGGGCACGGCCACACTCGCCACACGCGGCGAATAGCTCGAAGGCAGCAGCGTCGTGCGATGCTTCGCCATCATCGGATCGGCCAGCGTTTCAGCGCCGAAGCGCAGCGCCCGCTTCAGGCGTTCGAGATCGCGCGCATCGGACAGCATGTTGAAATCGACAGCGGGCTCGCAATGCGGACTCGCCGAGGTTAGTGTCACACGGCCGCGCGAGTAGGACTTGTTCACCCAGAAGAAGATCGTGCCGAGCCGGTAGCCGACTGAATGCCAGCCTGAACGCGACAGGATCGCACCGTGCATGTCGCCGGGGACCGTGCCGGGCATGCCTGACGAAAAGCGCACGATGGCCTGCTCGTGATGCTCGTCGGGAAACGGCGTGCGCGCAGTCCACGGCAAAACCGCGGAAACAGCGATCGACGGATGCTCCATCAGATTGCCGCCGACGCCGGCTCGATCCGCGCGTACCTCGATACCGAGCGCGGCGAGCTCAGCGGCCGGTCCGATGCCGCTTCTCATCAGCAGCGCGGGACTGTGGATCGCGCCAGCGCAGACAATCACGTGCGCGGCGCGCAATTCTTCAGCCACGCCATCCCGGCCCTCACCGGCGACGATGCGCGCGCCGACTGCGCGCGTGCCGTCGAACAGCACGCGCTCGACGAGCGTTCCGGTGCGAATCTCGAGGTTCGGGCGGGCGCGCACCGCGTCGTCGAGATAGCAGACCGAGGTCGGGATACGCTCGCCGGCCTCGCTCACGGCAATCGATCCGATGAACGTACCGTCCTGCCACACGCCATTCTGGTCGTTGCGCCGGACGTGGCCGTGCGCATCGAGCGTGTCGAGTACCGCGCGCACGAAAGGCGAAATGCGTGCCCCGTTCGCGCGCTGAATGCGGACCGGGCCGCTCGTGCCATGCAACTCGCCGTCGAAGTCGCAATCGGATTCGAGTTTGCGGAAGTACGGCAGGCACGCGCTCCAGTTCCAGCCGTGTGCGCCGAGCGCGTGCCATTCGTCGTAATCGGCAGGCGCGCCGCGATTCGCCATCAGCGCATTGATCGCCGAGCCTCCGCCGAGCAGGCGCGCCTGTTCGTAACGGCGTGTCGTCGCCGACGTACTCATGCGCGCCTTCAGGCGCTGCCAGATGTTCGCCGTGTCGAGATAGGCGCGGCCGGGATACCGGCTGCGCACGGCAGCGGGCATGTCCGTCCGCGAGATGTTGCGGCCGGCCTCGACTAGGCAGACGGTCTTGCCGGCCTCTTCGGACAGGCGCGCCGCGAGCACGCAGCCGGCCGAACCGCCGCCGAGAATCAGATAGTCGATCACGTTCGCTGAGTACGCAGGCGTTGAACTGTGCGGGGCCGGCGCGGCAGGGCGAGCCCGCGAGGCTGTCAGCCCGCGTGCAGGCAAGCACGCTGCGCTTTACTGCATGAACTTGAGCCAGCGCGCCTTCGCCTGAATCCCGGCGTCCGAGGCCCACCACTCCTCTGACATGAGCGCCTGCTTCGCCGCGTTATCCGGTGAACTCGGCAGCTCGCTCGCGCGCTTCGCGTCGATCTTGCCCGTCTTGAAGGCCGCCGGATTGCCCGGGCCGTAGTCGATGTAGAGCGGCAGGTTCGCCTGCAAGTCCGGCGAGACGGCGGCGTTGACGAACTTGATCGCCTCGGGGAGGTTCGGTGCGTTCTTCAGAATGCATAACTGGGTGTTCTGGAGAATACCGTCGTTGAACGTGAAGTCGATGTCGGGATTATCCTTGCGCACGGCGCTCGCGCGGCCGTTCCAGATCATCGTCATATCGACTTCCCCGTCGTGCAGCAGTTGCGCCGACTGCCCTCCCGATGTCCACCAGACGGTCACGTCCGGCTTGATCTGCTGAAGCTTCCTGAACGCACGGTCGACATCGAGCGGATAAAGCTTGTCGCGCGGCACGCCGTCGGCGAGGAGCGCGGCTTCGAGTACCGTCTGCGGGTCGTTGCGCAACGCGCGCGTGCCGGGGAATCCCTTCACGTTCCAGAAATCGGCCCAGCTTTGCGGCACCTTCTTCAAGGTCTTCTTGTTGTAGCCGATGACCGTCGAATAGAACTCATAGGCGACCGAATACGGCGTGCGGTATTTCTCAGGCATCGCGGCCGCATTGGGGATCTTCGAGAAATCGAGCTTTTCGAGCAGGCCTTCGTGGCCGCCACGCAGACAGTTGGAGGTCGGTGTATCGACCACGTCCCAGATCGGCTTGCCGGTCGCGCCCTGTGCCTTGATCTGCGGCCACGCGTCCGGGATGCTGTCCTGGTTCACGGTGATGTTCAGCAGTTTCGCGGCCGGATCGAGGATCGCCTTCGTCTGCGCTTCCTGATACGTACCGCCTTGGGAGACGAAGGTAATTTGCCCAGCGGCAAAAACAGGCGTTAGACACGCAGGCACCAGACCCGCGACACCAAGAATCAGAACTGCGGCAAGCGGGCGCAACGTTGGCTTCTTGATCACGACTGTGTCCTCGAAACGTTAGGCGAAAGATATCGTGGGTGTAATGCGCGTTGAGCAAAATATAGTGAGTCTATTTTGCGGCGACAACACCGGAATTGTTTTGGTGCCCATGACATCACGTTATGGCAAGAGCGTGACGCCGGCACCCGCTTGTCTTTCGAGGACTGCTGTCAACGTCGTGGTACCGCCGGCTTGACCGCTACAGCCGTTTTCTACGAATTGCCGGGCGGACTCC
Source organism: Paraburkholderia phenazinium (assembly GCF_900142845.1). Lineage (NCBI taxonomy): Bacteria > Pseudomonadati > Pseudomonadota > Betaproteobacteria > Burkholderiales > Burkholderiaceae > Paraburkholderia > Paraburkholderia phenazinium. The sequence goes on along the minus strand of NZ_FSRU01000001.1, from coordinate 1,858,624 downwards.
CGGAATTGCGATCGAGGATTTGACGCATTTATCACCCTGGGAAAAGCAGGAGAACTGCTGCATCTGCAGCGCTACGCGCCGCGCGTAGCCTTTGCCGCCGCCACTGTAGCGCGACAGTGCCGAGTCGACATTGCCGCCCGCGGCGTCGAGATAGCCGCGCAAGATCGACGAGCCGATGGTCACGTTGACGACCGGATCGGAGAGATCCTTGCCGCCCGAGACCAGTTGCGGGTGCGCCGAAGGCAACACCTGCATCAGCCCTTGCGCTCCCGCTGAGCTGACAGCACGCCGGTTGAAGCCCGATTCCGTGGCGATCACGCCAAGCAGCAACACCGGCGACATCGCAAAGCGATCCGCCGCGTCGAGCACCGCATGCGCAATGGCAGTCGACTCTCCGCGCGCCACACGGAATTGCCCTGACAAGATGGTTGCGATTTCAACGAGTGCCGATGCGTTGCCGTCGCTCGCCGGCTGGTTGGCCATGACGGGTACGGCCACTGCCGGTGCAGCCAGGCCCGGCGTGTCGACGCCCGGCGCATCCGTGATCAGCGGCGCTTCGGCCGCCTGCATCGCACTCGCAAATGACAGCGCCAGCATGCCCACCGCCAGTCGCATCCAGCGTGTGGCTCGCGTGGCGCGGCCGTCCCTTCCCCTGTTCGTTTGCTTGTTCTGCATATCGCCCGCTGGTTATTAGCGTGCGATGAACAGTAACGGGAATGGCATATCGGGCGAACAAAAACCCGTCCGCCCGACGTAAACGCCGTATCAAGATCGCAGCGCCTGACGCGCCGCGTGGAACCCGCTTTAGTGCGCTTTCCTCGGCTTAGTCCGCGTTCAAGGCCGGCGCGCTCACCTGCAGGCTCGCGACAAACGCAGCGATACGCTCGCAGGCCTCGGCAAGCCGGACCTCGTCGACCACGAAGCCGAGCCGCACGAAACCGTTGGCGGTCTCGCCGAAGGCGCTCGCATCGAGCAGCGAGACGCCCTGGGCCCGAAACAGTTGCCAGGTGAAATCGACGGTATCGAGGCCGCAGCCGCTGACGTCCACCATCATGAACATGCCCGCTTCGGGCAACAGGCAGCGCAGTCCCTTCACCTGGCTCAAGCGCTCATAGACGACGTCGCGGCGGCGCCGATACACCTCGCGCATCTCGGCGACGATCTGCGCCTTTTGCTCGAACGCGGTGAGCGCGGCCTCCTGGATAAACCCAGGCAACCCATACAGCATGCACAGCGCCAGTCGGCCCAGATGACCGATCAGCTCCTTGGGTCCGACAGCCCAGCCCACTCGCCAGCCCGCCATGGCATGCGATTTCGACAGGCTGGCAATGGTCACGGTCCGCTCGGCCATGCCCTCGAGCGACACAATGCTGACGTGCTCGCGTTCGAACGTCAGGTCGGCATAGACCTCGTCGGACAGCACCCACAAGTCATGCTGGCGAGCCAGTTGCGCGATGCGTTCCAGATCGGCACGCGGCATCACGACGCCAGTGGGGTTGCACGGCGTGGCGAAGAAAATCGCTTTGGTGCGCGGTGTGATGGCCGCTTCGAGCGCATCGCAATCCAGATGGAAACCGCGCGCCGGATCGACCGGCACGGGCACCAGCGTGGCGCCCGAGGCCCGCACGCAGGCTTCGTAGGTCAGATACAGCGGCTCCGGCACGATGACTTCGTCGCCGGCCTCGCACAGGCAAAGCGACGTGGCGAAGATGCCGTTCTGCGCACCGGCGCACAGCATCACGTTTTCCGTACTCACGGCACGGCCGGTAGTGCGCGTGTGCTCACGCGCAATCGCGGCACGCAAGGGCTCGCGCCCCACCACCGTGGTGTAGTGCGTATCGCCACCGCGCAATGCGTCGACTGCCCGCTCGACGATCGCCTCCGGCGTCGCGAAGTCGGGATCGCCCACGCTCAGCACGATCACATCTTCGCCTCTTGCGCGCGCCTGTTGCGCGGCATGGTGAATCTCCCACGCGGACGTACGCTTGCCTTGCAGGCGCTCGACCAGACTTGAATACTTCATCCACGCACTCCTCGCGATGCAGGCAGAGTGGGCCAGCGCCCCCTGTCCCGCCTCGTCGTAGCAGCATGCCGGATGCACCGGCACGCGATGTTCCAGACAGTTCCCATAGACACGTTGCAGCGCCGCGACGAGGACGGCCCTCTGCGGGCCACACGCGCGCGCACTGCAACCGCGCGTATGCGACGCGCGGTCCGGCCATCAATGTAATGGGGCGCGGGCAAAACGTCCATCCTTACGAACGACGTTTTGCGGATAAACCTGGAGGAGGCGTGGAAAACTCAATGCGGGCGACGGCGTTCAAGGGGCGAACGCCGCGCATCTGAAGGCCTAGATCTGGCGACGCAGTTCAGCCGGCGGCACCTTCATCAAGTGCCGGTACTTCGCCACGGTGCGCCGCGCAACCAGCACGCCCTGCTCGGCCAGCATGCGCGCGAGCGAGACGTCCGAGAGCGGATCGCTGGTGTTCTCCGCGGCGATCATTTCCTTGAGCAACGCGCGCACGGCCGCGGCGGAACAGGTACCGCCGCTTTCGGTGCCCAGTTCGCGCGGGAAGAAATGCTTGAATTCGAAAATGCCGCGCGGCGTCGCCATGTACTTGTTGCCCGTAGCGCGCGAGATCGTGGACTCATGCAGGCCGAGTTCTTCGGCGACGTCGCGCAGCACCATCGGCTTGAGCGCGATCTCGCCGTACTGGAAGAAGGCCTTCTGATGCGCGACGATGCATTCGGCCACGCGCTGAATCGTATCGAAACGCTGCTGCGCATTGCGGATCAGCCAGCGCGCTTCCTGCAGTTGCTGCGCGAGCGGCGAACGGCTCGCGCCGGCGGATTGCGCAAACAGCTCAGCGTACATACGATGAATCCGCGCACGCGGCTGCACCGCCGGGTTGATATTGACGATCCACTTGTTGCGCACCTGGCGCACGATCACGTCCGGCACGACATAGTTGTCTTCGGTGCGGCCATAGAAATTACCGGGCTTCGGGTCGAGCTTGCGCACCAGCGCACAGGCCACGCGCAATTCTTCCGCCGAGCAGCCGATCTGCTTTTGCAATTCCGCCTGCTCGCGGCGTGCGAGCCGTTCAAGGTGATGCTCGACGATCTGCAGCGCGACATCGCGCCCGGGCACGTCGTCGGGCATGGCGTGGAGTTGCAGCGCGAGGCACTCGGAGAGCGTGCGCGCGCCGACGCCCGGACGGTCAAGCGCCTGCACGAGGCGCAATGCCACCAGCAATTCGTCTTCGGTCAATACGGGCTCGAGGTCGACGATCGCGGCCAGATCGGCCAGGTCCTGACGCAGATAGCCGTCGTCGTCGAGCGCTTCGATCACGAAACGTGCGACTTCCCGATCGCGCTGGTCGAGCCGGTACAGCCGCAACGCGTCGTGCAACTGTTCACGCAGCGTGGGTTGGGAACGGGCCCAGTCGGCCGGATCGCTGCCTTCGGAATCGCCGTTCTGGCGCGACGAACTGCGGCTGAACGAATCGCCGGAGTATTCGCTGGCGTAGTCGTTCGAGTCGCTGGAATCGCTCGAGTAGTCGCTGGACGCTTCATCCTGAGACACGCTCTCGCGCGTGTCGGCCACCGCGGTGTCGAGCGTCGTCTCGCGTTCGCTCACCGTAGCGGTTTCGCCGGCGACGGCCTCGACGCCGTCACCGCCCGTCGAAGAAGTTGCGAGCGCAACGTCTTCGGTATCGGTGGCGTCGTATTCGAGAAACGGATTCGTGTCGAGGGCAGTCCGCAACTCCTGCTGGAATTCGAGGGACGACAACTGCAATAGCCGCACTGACTGTTGCAACCGCGGTGTCAGTGCGAGCGACTGCCTCGTGCGTAGTTCGATTGAAGGCGGCATTGTAGTCAGGTCCTGTGAACAGTTCGAAAACATCGTGTGGCCTATGCAGAGCAACTGCCGTACCAGCTCTCGCAAACTGCTGTTTTTTCTCAGCTTTAGTTTTTTCGCCGAGGCCGCGCAGGCCATTCGAGCCCCAACTTTTACAATCCGCCGGAAAAATGTTTACAAAGAACCACAACCGGCCGACCAGGCCGCCAAGGCCGCGCAGCAACGGCTTGTGTTGCACCGCACAGCGCGTGAGTCCCTTGCCGCAACGGCATTTGCCGCGTCCGGACCACGCGATAGCCTTACCGGGAACGCTCCTTGCGCTTCGAAGCCATGTGGACGATTAACAGGACCGCATTTTTTATCAACAACACAAAGGAGCTCGACCTATGAAGACCCTCAATTTCATCAAGGCAGCCGGCAGCATCGCCTGTGTCGCTTTCGCCCTGAACGCTACCGCTCAAACGAGCAGCTCGGCGCCGCCCGCTGCTTCGGAAACGATGGGCCAGCACATCGACGACGGCACGATCACCACCAAGGTGAAGGCCGATCTGCTCGGCGCCAGCAACGTGAAATCGACCCATATTCACGTCAAGACCCGTCACGGCGTGGTGTGGCTGACGGGCACGGTGCCGAGCTCGGACGACAAGGCAGCGGCGGCAGAAGTGACGCAAAACGTGAACGGCGTGCAAAGCGTCAAGAACCACCTGAAGGTGGTGGCCGACTAAACCGGAAGCACGCTTGACGGCATCGGCTATGCTGTCGATGCCGGAATCAAACAAAGGGCCGTCCGCATTGCGGACGGCCCTTTGTGCTGGATGGTTCCGGTGATCCGGCAAGACGCCGGCTCACCGAGTCCAGGTTAGTGCCCGCCTGCCCGCCTAGTGCCTGGCGGCCTTGAACTGATCCCGCAGATCGCGAATCCGGTCATGGTTTTGCAGCACACCCTGAAACTGCTGCTCGACGACAATACGGACATCGGCGGGCAGTTCCTTCTCGAGCGCATCGTGATAGCGCTTCTTCGCCACGTCCTCACCCTTTTCGCAGTCTTCGAGAATCGCGTAGTCGGTACGCCCGGCGACAGCCGCTTTGACATCGGTCCAGCCGCGATGCAGTGCGCCACTCACCGTACCGCCGGTTTCCGGCTTGCCGCCCAGCCGTTGGACCACGTCCTGCAGTTCACGCGCGCCGCGCGAGCAGTCTTCGGCTCGTGATACGAAGAGCGTCTTGAGCTGCGCATCGTGCGTATCTTCGGCAGCCTTGCGAAAGCCACGCTCGCCGTCCTTCGATGTTTCGACCAGATCGTTCAATACACTCGTCACGTTGGTAGACATTGCATTCCTCCGGGGTTTCGTGGTTCATCGGATCCGCTGCCGGTGGCAACGGCTCTCCACTTACCCCGCATGCCGCATGCCTGGAGCGCACGCTGCAACGGCGTGCCGGCGCGGCTGCGCAAACGCGTTGGCAAACACATCGGCATACGCGTTTGCAAACGCGTTTGCAAACGCGTTTGCAAAGTTACCCAGCGAAGGTAAATGTTGGCGCAGACCGCAGGCGCGTCCCGCTCCCTCACGCCTCGCCAAGCCCGCTTGGCATGAGCCTCCGCAGCTTTCGCGCCGGGTTTCCAACCAATGGCATGGATGTTGCTGTGCTAGTGCTGCCCACCCTCGCGCGACCCGCTCGTTGATCAGCCGGACGCGCCCCAATCGAAAAGCAATGGGCACGCAACACCGACATAGGGAGAACCTCATGAAAATCAGGAGAGCAGAATTTCTATTGGCCGTGGCGATTGTCACGTCCGCTGCGGTCATGCAGATCCGCGAATACGTCTTGAAGACCGCGCCGCAGGACGCCGTCCAGACACTGTCCTGCGAAACCCCGCATCAGGGCCTCGCGCCGGCGGCCTGCGCTGCCATGCGCAGCGAGCATCCCGTTGACGACGGCGCGACGCATCCGCAACAGTCGGCCCCGCGCATCTGGGTATAACGAAGGCGGGGCAACTATCTAACACGCGCTCAGGCGTGCTTTTCGTTTAACTCGGGCATGGTATCCGGCGGCCGGGTTGGGTCGAAATCGGCCCAACGGCCTTTCTGCCAGCGGCCGGTGGCGCGCTCGATAGCCGTACCGCCCGCATCGCGCAAAAGGCGCGCGGCGTCGTACTGACTGTCCGGCGAAACGTGCACCGCCAGCAACACGCCCGAGTCGCGCGTTTCGTCATGCCGCGGAGTGTGTCGTCCCAGCCTGCCGCCTTCGCGCGTGTGCGACATGGCGCCGACCAGCGAGCCGATATACGCGCCCACCCCTGCGGCAATGACCGACACCAGCACCGGCGCCGCAAACAGCGTAAAGATGCCGACGCCGACCGCCGCGCCCACCACGGCGCCAATCGTTACACCTTTGCCCGCGCCTTTGGGCGCCTCGGCAGCGCCCGCATCGGTGCCGATATCGCCGCCGATCGGATAACGCGCATGTTGTCCAACCGGATTGACGAAGAACAGCGTCACGTCCTCCTCGACGAAACCGCTATTGAACAGTCGTTGTGCGGCGCTTTCGGCCGCGGGAAATGTGGTAAAACGCGCAGCGACGATCAGTGACATATGACCTCCTTTCATCGCGGAAGAGAATGGTGTACACATCCATCACTAGCGGCGACCCGGCTCCATGCCTTCGACCCGGAACAGTCCACTATGCAACACTACTCCACCGCCGTCGTTGCGGTCGAGTTCCTCGGCACACACCGAACGGATTCGGCCACGACCCTGTTCGAATGCCTTGAGCAGGACGTCTTCACGCGCCGAGGACGCGCCGAAGTGATCCTCGAGCGCCTCGGCCGTGATCGCGCACATCACCGGTTCGCCGTCGACCTGCGCCATGAACTGCACGGTCAGGCTCGAACCGTTGAAGCCCGGTTCGTCGTCAGGAAAAGTAATGCGCATGGTGGCGTCCTCATAGGCCGGGCGCGGCAGAATCGCGTTCATGATGCGGCCGGCCCGAATGTCTTCAGGTGCAGTTCGGCGTGTATGGAATACCGGAATTTCATGCACTTTCTCCCTGTTTATAGAGCCGCAGCGACCCTGCGCCTCCGGCTGTTCCGCTTGCGTGGCGAGCGTGCAAGCGACTTCACTTGCGCGGCGCCGGGCATCGCCTCGAACTCGCTTTCGGCCCCGTTCAAGGAGCTAACGAGCAAGACCTATGCCCGTGCAAAATCAGCCGGACTCCACATCCGGATCGTCGGGTTAAAACGGCTCGTCGACGCGGTCCGGTTCGATGTGCGCGCCGGCTGCGAGATTGGCGTCGCCGTCGGCGGACGCAGCACATCCTGCGAGCGACGATAAAATCACAGCATTCCTTATCAAATCGCGAAAAATGCGAAAGGCAGCCAGAACGCGAGGCGCTGCACGCGGAAACCCTCCAACGCAAAACGCCCTCACCCCTGACCGAAACGCGACGCGCACGCTCACCCACAAAGGCGCACCATAGCCATTCGCCGCTTTCCCGCTTTCCAGGCTTTCGCAGCACCACCACCCATTCCCGGAGGAACACCATGCGCATTGAAACCGCCTTCCTTTTCGACCTCGACGGCACGCTGGTCGACAGCGTGTATCAGCACGTCCTCGCGTGGAAGCAGGCGCTGGATCAGGAAGGAATCGAGCTATCGGTGTGGCGCATCCATCGCAAGATCGGCATGAGCGGCGGTCTGTTCACCAATCAGTTGCTCCGCGAGACCCGCAGCGAGATGAGCGCCGAGCGCATCGAGCGGTTGCGGCAGGCGCATGCCGAGGCCTATCGGCGCCTGGGCAGCCAGGTGCGGCCGTTGCCCGGCGCGCGCGAACTGCTCGCCGCGCTCAGCGAGAGCGGCACCCGCTGGGCCATCGCCACGAGCGGCCGGATGGAAACCGCCGCGGTCAATCTCGCCGCACTCGGGGTCGATCCGGAGAAAGCGGTCGTGGTGACGCGCGATGATGTGAAGTATGCGAAGCCCGATCCCGATCTGTTCATTGCCGCGGCCCATCGCCTCGGTGCGCCGATCGAACAGAGCGTGGTGGTCGGCGACAGCATCTGGGACATGCTCGCCGCGCAGCGCTGCCGTGCCCTGGGCGTCGGTCTGCTATCCGGCGGTTACGGCCAGGATGAACTCGAACGCGCCGGCGCCCTGCGCGTCTATGAGGATCCGGCTGACCTGTTGCTGCATCTCGACGAGGTCGCCGCACGTCCGTAGCGGGTCCCGTGCGCGGTCGCCGATTCCTGACCGGCGCTGCGTGCCTACCAGGGACTGCACGGCGCGATAACCAGCATCGCGATATCGGTCGCCACCAGGCCGAGGATGAACATGGTGCTGGACATCGCGCAGATCCGCGACAGGAGCCAGTCACGCTCGGCGCGTGTGCCTCTGAGCGCCGACGGGAAGCGCCAGGGAATGCGCGCCGTGCGCCACAGATTGCGCCATGCCACATAGGCGCCGACGCCGCCGAAGATCAGGCAGACGACGCTCGCGACAACAACGGTGGCCGGCGTCCACGGCATCGTATGCACGACGAACAGCGGGCCGCCCGCCGCGCACGATCCGCCGAGGACCATTTCCGCGATACTCACCTGGGCGAGCCACGCGAGCGGCGCCAGCAGCAGCGCGATCAGGATCTGCGTGGCGCTGATCTGCTGCGCGTGCGACTGCGACGTATTCACTTCCTGCGAAGCTGCCGGCCCGGGCGCTACGGTGCGAACGGTCGGCGGTTGCGCGCCGACGCCGCGGCCCGGCGCGGGGCCGTGACGCGAGGGGGCGCGCGAGTTGAGTCGTTCCGCGGTCATGCTGATTCCGATAGAAATGCGGGGAGTTCTCGTGGGCTACCGCCACCGCTCGCCGGTTGCGCTCCGAACCCGAATCCAGCGGAGCGCCACGGAGGCATCCTCAAGATGGGTTCGCAGCAGCGCGTGCGAGCAGCGGACGGACGTCCACCGGCGCAACGCAGCAAGAATTGGGCCGAATTCGCAGGCGCTTGAATAAGTCCACCGTCAGGCCGTGGGGACAGGGCCGTTAAGGGCCGTTAAGCCCCGCACGCCCGGTCGCGGAGTCAGCAGCGCGCAAGAATTGCAATCGTTCGGACGCTTTTTACGCGCTTTGCCGTGCGAGGCGGCACGGGTCACACGGACGCGACAGCGGATTGGACGCGACGCAGCATGCCCAGCACCCGGAAGCCGTCGCTCGGACGCCGCGTGGTGGAAGGAATGCCCATTGCTGTCACCAGTGGACATCCATCGTTCGGCCGCGCGCCGTAGCCGCGGCCCGCGCGCGCTTGCCCACTCATGCACGACACCGAAACCCTCTGGTTCCTCATCGTCGGCAGCGTGCTCGTCTTCATGGGCATCGCGGCGACCACCTTCAGGCGGCTGCCCGTCAGCGCCGCCATGTTCTATCTGGCAATCGGCTACGGACTCGGTCCCGCCGGGGTAAACCTGTTGCATCTGGATCTCGCCGCCGACGCGCATCTGCTGCGCATCGTGACGGAGATCGCCTTGCTGGTCTCGCTGTTCGCCATCGGCCTGCGGCTGCGCGTGCCGGTGTTCGACGCGCTGTGGTGGCTGCCGCTAAGGCTCGGGGTACCGGCCATGCTGCTGACGATCGCCTTGCTGACGCTGTTCGGCGTCTACGGACTGCGGCTCGGCTGGGGACCGGCTCTGCTGCTCGCGGCGATTCTCGCGCCCACCGATCCCGTCCTCGCCCACGATGTCCAGGTCCACGATCCCGGCGACCGCGACGTATTGCGTTTTGCGCTGTCCGGCGAAGGCGGCCTGAACGACGGCATCGCGCTGCCGTTTGCGGTGCTCGGCCTCGCGCTTTGCGCCGTGCCGCTCGCCTCGCCGGCTGCAGGACTGACGTGGCGTTTCGCCGGCGGCGCGCTGTGGGGCATAGCCGGCGCCGTCGCAATCGGCGCCCTGCTGGGTTGGGCCACGACGCACGCGGTCACCTGGCTGCGCACGCATCATGCGCAGGCGCTCGGTCTCGAAGGCTTCTTCGCGTTGGGACTCATTGTGCTGTCGTTCGGCTGCGCGCAACTCGCCCATACCTACGGCTTCCTCGCCGTGTTCGCGGCCGGCGTCGCCATGCGGCGCGTCGAACACCAGGCGAGCGGCGAACGCTCGCCGCGCAGTACGATCGGCAGCGTCGATTCGGAAGACGTGAGCGCGACCGCCGCGGATCCGGACAAGGCCCACGCGTATATGACCGAATCGGTGCTGGGCTTCACGATCGAGCTGGAGCGGATCGCCGAAGTCGCCATCATGGCGATGATCGGCAACGTGCTCGCCAATCTGCGCGGGCCGCTTTTTACGTGGTCGAGCGCCGCGCTGATCGTGGTGCTGTTCCTGCTGATCAGGCCCGCTGCAGTCGAGCTTTCGTTGCTCGGCTCGCAGGCGTCGAACGCGCAACGGCGTCTGATGAGCTGGTTCGGCATTCGCGGCATCGGCTCGTTTTACTACCTCGCCTACGCACTCGAACACGGGCCCGCCACCACGATTCTGCCGCTGCTGCCGCTCGCGCTGGCGGTCGTCACGGCCTCGGTGGTGGTGCACGGCGTCTCGGCGACGCCGTTGATGAACTGGTATCACCGCGGGCGGCATCGGCGCCGTTGAAGGCGCGCCGCTCATGCCTCGGGCATCCCCGCTCATTCGCCTCGCTCGCGCCGTTCATGCCGCGCTCGCGCACGAGCCGATAGAATACGTCACCCTCTTCCGAGCTTCATCACGCCAGAACGCCCTCGACCCACCATGACGGACTCCTCCCACGCCCGCCGCGCCGCGCAGACGAGCGCCGCGAATTCGCTATTCGCGTTCCTGAAATCGCTGCCGCTCTCCGACCGCCTGATCGAAGGCTGCGTCATGGCACTGCAGGCGGTTGGGGGCGCCAGCATTGCGTTTACGCTCGCCAGCCACCTCCGCGCCGAGCAGCCGTTCTGGGCTGCGATCACGGCCATCGCGGTGAGTCAGCACAGCTATGTCGACACGCGCAAACTGTCGCGCGACCAGTTCATCGGCGCGATGGTCGGCGGCGTGTGCGGACTCGCCGGCGCCGTGCTGGGCGGCGGCCATTTCCTCGCCTATATGGTGACGGTCGCGATCGCCATCATCATCTGCTGGGTGACGAATATCGGCAGCGCGGCGCGCCTCGGCGGCATCACCGCCACCATCATGCTGCTGGTGCCGCGCATCGGCCCGGCATGGGAAGTCGCGCTGGTGCGCCTCGGCGAGGTCACGCTCGGCACGGTCAGCGCGCTGCTGGTGTGCGCGCTGATTCGCGTCGTCGAGCAGCGCTGGTTCGGCAAGACGTAAGCCGGCACGAAGTCCGGCTTCGCCCGCTGGCGCGTGAACGGGGTTAAAGCGCCAGCCCTACTGCAGCCGCCTTATTTCACCAGGCCACGGCGGCTCTGTTCCAGCTGGTTTCGGCGCGGCTCGCACTGACGCTCCAGCATCCACCCCGGATACTCGGATGGCAATGCGCTGACCGCGTCGAGCTTCGCCAGTTCGTCCGCGCTCAGCTCCACCTTCGTGGCCGCGATGTTGTCGTCGAGCTGTTCGACTTTCTTCGCGCCGACAATCACCGTCGTCACCGCACGCTGATGCAGCAGCCACGCCAGCGCGATTTGCGCCACCGACACGCCTTTCGCCTCGGCAATGCCGCGCATCGTATCGATACAGTCGTAGGCGCGCTCGCGGTTCACCGGCGGGAAATCGAACGTATTGCGCCGGCTGCCGCTCTCGCCCTGCTGCTCGCGGCCGTACTTGCCGCTCAACAGGCCGCCGGCCAGCGGGCTCCAGACCATCAGCCCGAGGCCTTCGCTGTGCAGCATCGGCACCAGTTCGCGTTCGAGATCGCGGCCCGCCAGCGTGTAGTAAGCCTGCAGCGTTTCGAAGCGCGCAAGGCCCTGCCGCTCGGCAATACCGAGCGCCTTGACGATCTGCCATGCCGCCCAGTTCGAAACCCCGACGTAGCGGACATGGCCATGCTGGACGAGCGTATCGAGCGCGCGCACCGTTTCTTCGATCGGCGTGGCGGGATCGAAACCGTGAATCTGGTACAGGTCGATGTGGTCCAGCTGCAGGCGTTTGAGGCTCGCCTTGATGCCGTCCATGATGTGATAGCGCGAGGCGCCGCGCGTATTGGCGGACTCCGTCGTCGCGCCGAACACCTTGGTGGCGACCACCACCTGATCGCGCGGCACCTTGAGGTTTCTCAGCGCGAGGCCGGTGATCTGCTCGGACAGGCCCTGCGCGTAGACATCGGCGGTGTCGATGAAATTGATGCCGGCGTCGAGCGCGCGGCCGACGAGTCGCTCGGCATCCGCTTGCTGCAGATCGCCGATCTGCCGCCAGATGCCTTCGCCGCCGCCGAAGGTCATGGTGCCGAGACAGAGTTCAGAAACAAACAGGCCGGTGCGGCCTAGCTGGTTATAACGCATCGCGAAACTCCCACTGGGTGAGGAATCCAATCAGCATACTGCATTGCGCAAATACGTATGAGTTGTGCAACGAATTTACAGAACACATCGTGAAAGGTTTGTTAATCCATTGCAAGGAGTGCTATAAATCAGCCGACTCTGGTGTGTACATCCTATTCGCAACAATAGGGCGATACCCATGAAGAAAAAGATCGGCATTGGCATTGGAGGCGTCGTACTGCTGTCGCGAGCGCTGACCCCATCGGCGCTGGCGGCCTGTAGCAACACCGCGCCGCCGAGCGGCACTGCCGTCACCTGCTCCGGCGCGGGCGTGCCTGGCGTCATCGCCCAGACCGGCAGCACGGGCGTCTCGATCACGCTGGATTCGACGGCCACCGGCAATTTCCTTCGCACGACGAATCCCGTGGCCTTCAGCGTCGATACGTCCAGCACGATCAGCAACAGCGGCAATCTTTCGCTCACGGGCGGAGGCGGCAGCGGCACCGCGCGCGGTGCCGTGTTGCTCGGCACCGGCAATAACAACAGCGTGACCAACGCGGCCGGCGGCGTCATCAATACCACCGGTGCGTATAACGACGGCATGGCCGCGAATGGCAGCGGCAATACCCTGACCAACAACGGATCGATTACGACCGCGGGCCCCAACGCGTATGGCATGACCGCGGCATGGGGACAAACAAATTCCGGTCAACTGAATAACACCCTGGTCAACACCGGTACGGTGACGACCTCTGGCAGCAACGCGCGCGCGGCCTCGATTCTTGGCGGCAGCGGCACGATCAACAACAGCGGCACGTTGTCGACCACGGGTACGTCCAGTACCACCGCCTATCTGCAAGGCAACAACGACGTCCTGATCAATACCGGTTCGATCACCGCAAGCGGCAGCGGCTCCGACGCGGTGTTTTCGAATACGGCCGGGTCGAGCTTCACGGCCACCATTCAGAATCTTGCCGGCGGCCAGATCATCAGCCAGAGCGCGGCGGGCATTCGCACGCTCAACGGCAACACGACGGTCATCAACGCCGGACTCGTGCAGAGCGGAGCCGGCACGGCGATTTCAATGGGCAACGGCAACGATTCGCTGATCCTGCAAACCGGTTCCGTCATCAACGGCACCGCGGACGGCGGCGCCGGAACGAACACCGTGACGTTGCAGGGCACCGGCACGGCATCGAATGCGTTTACGAACTTCCAGACCTTGCTGATGCAGGGCACGCTGTGGAACTGGAGCGGCAGCGGCACCTTTACACTCGCCCATGTGCAAAGCGGCACGCTCAACCTCACCGGCACGCTGGGCGCGAGCGCCGCGGGCCTCGTCGACAGCGGCGCAACCTTGCAGGCCACTGCGCAGAGTCTGCCGCAAACGGTCACGGACAACGGCCTCGTGCGCTTCGCGCAAACCAGCGACGGCACCTACGCGGGACTGATCTCGGGCAGCGGCGCGGTCGAAAAAACCGGCGCCGGCAGCTTGACGCTGGCGCCCGGCGCCGCCGGCGGCAACACCTACTCGGGCGGCACCACCTTGACGGCGGGTACCGTCGCGATCGGCGCGGACAGTGCGCTGGGCGCGAATACCGGCAGTCTCACGTTCAACGGCGGCACCCTGCAATTGACCCAGAGCGTGGATCTCGCCAGCACGCGCGCGGTCACATTGAATGCGGGCGGCGGCACAATCGATACGCAGTCCTTTTCTTCGACCCTGGCGCAACCGGTTACCGGTGCAGGCGCGCTGACGAAGGACGGCACCGGCAGCCTGTTGATGACAGGCGCCAGCACCTATAGCGGCGCAACCACCGTCGCCGCCGGCACGCTCGCGGTGGGCGACGCCGCGCATGCCAGCGCCTCGCTGGCGGGTGGAGGCGGTGCGACGGTGGCCGCCGGTGCGACGCTCGGCGGCTATGGCAGCGTCAGCGGTACGGTCACCAACAACGGCACGATTGAGGCCGCCAATGCGCTGCCGTCTTTCAGTGCCGAGGCGAACGGCGGCTTCACGATCAACGGAGCGCTGTTCAACGCGGGCCTTGTGCAGATCGGCGGCACGGGGGTGGGCAATCAGTTGACGGTAGCCGGCAATTACGTCGGCCAGAACGGCCTGCTCGGCCTGAACACGCAAGTGGCCGGCGACGGCGCGGCGTCAGACCGGCTCGTGATCAGCGGAGGAACCGGGAGCGGCTCGACCGCGCTGAAGATCACGAATGTCGGCGGTCAAGGGGCCGAAACGGTCGCGAACGGCATCGAAGTGATCCAGGCGGCCAACGGCGCGACGACCGAGGCCAGTGCCTTCACGCTCGCCGCGCCGGTCAAGGCTGGCGCCTATTCCTACTATCTGGCGAAAGGCGGCGTGAGCGCCGGGACGTCCGACAACTGGTATTTGCGCAACACCGTCGCGCCCTTGCCTTCGACGCCCACCAGCACCTCGCCGGAAGGCACGCCGTCCTCGAACCTGTCGGGCGAGCCGATTGCCGCGGCGGGCACGCCCGCGCTGCCGGCGCCGGGCGCGGCAGGCTCCGGGCCGATTCCGCTCTATCGCGTCGAAGTCCCTGTCTACGCGGAGATTCCGAGCGTCGCGCGGCAGATCGGCATCATGCAGATCGACACCTTCCACGAGCGCCTCGGCGACCAGTCCCTGCTGACCGACAACGGCACCTTGCCGGCGGCGTGGGGGCGCGTATGGGGCAGCCACAGCGTGCTGAGTCAGGACGGCACCGTCAGCCCGGAGTTCGACGGTTCCATCTACGGCATGCAGGCCGGCCAGGATATTTATGCCGACACGAGCGCCAGCGGCCAGCGCAACCACTACGGCCTGCTGGTGGGCTTCGCGCGCGCCACCGGCGATGTCGACGGCTTTGCGCTCGGCACGCCCAGCCTCGATGCCGGGCATCTCGCGATCAACGCCTACAGTCTCGGCGGCTACTGGACCCATATCGGGCCAGGCGGCTGGTACACCGATGCCGTCCTGATGGGCAGCGCCCTCACCGTCGATCCGCTGTCGCGCGACAACGTCGGCGCAACGACACATGGCGACGCGGTGAGCGGATCGCTCGAAGGCGGCCTGCCGATTCCGCTTGGCAGCGTCCTCACCATCGAGCCGCAAGCGCAGTTGATCTGGCAACATCTGTCGATCGACGATCTGAACGACGGCGTCTCCAGTGTGAGCTTCAATAGCGGCAACACCTTTCTCGGCCGCTTCGGCGTCCGGCTGCAAGGGCGTTTCGACACACTCGGCACCAGTTGGCAACCGTGGCTGCGGCTGAACGTGCTGCGCTCGTTCGGTTCGAACGACAACACGACGTTTGGCGGCGCGACCGACATCGGCACGAACGTCGGGCAGACCGCGGGACAGATCGGCGCAGGCGTCACGGCGAAGGTGAGCAAGTCGGGCAGTGTGTATGCCGCCGCGAGCTGGCTGACCAACCTCGGCGGATCCCACCAACGTACGGTGACGGGCAACGCAGGCGTGCGCTGGAGCTGGTAGGTCGTACCGGCCGGCACCCCTTGAAACACGGCAAAAAATGCTGCTGTGGCGCTCATACACGTTCCTGGCACACCTGTCCAAAACCTGCGAGACTGGGCCTCTGTCTCGACCAACCTAACGGCGTCCACCGCCCCTCTGGATATGGCCCGTCGCGCCCCCATCTACGGCAGCATGACTCCCGCCTCTTCCGCGAGCGGCGTGCTGGACGGCTTTCATCCGGCGGTTGCCGGCTGGTTCCAGAAAACGTTTCCGGCGCCTACCGACGCCCAGCTCGCCGCTTGGCCGTGCATCCGTAGCGGACGCTCGACGCTGGTCGCCGCGCCCACCGGTTCCGGCAAGACCCTGACCGCGTTTCTGTCCGCGCTCGACGACCTCGTCCAGCAGGGCCTCGCCACCGGCGGCGAGCTGCCGGACGAAACGCTGGTGGTCTACGTATCGCCGCTCAAGGCGCTTTCCAACGACATCCGTCTGAACCTGCAGGTGCCGCTCGAAGGCATCGCCGCCGAACTCGCGCAGCGCGGCCTGCCGCCGCTCGATATCCGCACGGCCGTGCGCACCGGCGACACCACGCAGCAGGAGCGCAACGCGCTGAAAAAGCGCGCGCCGCACATTCTCGTGACGACGCCAGAGTCGCTCTATGTCCTGCTCGGCTCGGATTCGGGCCGGCGCATGCTGGGCACCACGCGCACCGTGATCGTCGATGAAATTCATGCGCTCGCGGGCAGCAAGCGCGGCAGCCATCTGGCGCTCAGTCTCGAACGGCTCGACGCGCTCTGCGGCCGGCGCCTGCCGCGCATCGGCCTGTCCGCGACGCAAAAGCCGATCGAAGCCGTGGCGCGTTTTCTGGTGGGCGGTGCGAGCGTCGCGAGCGCAACGCCCGCCGACTGCGCCATCGTCGACGTCGGCCATATACGCGCCCGCGACCTCGCGCTGGAGATTCCGCCGGTCCCGCTCGAAGCGGTGATGGCCAACGAGGTCTGGGAGCTGGTCTACAACCGGCTCGCCGAACTGATCGCCCAGCATCGCACCACGCTGATCTTCGTCAACACGCGGCGCATGGCCGAGCGCGCCGCGCGCCATCTCACCGAGCGCCTGGGCAAGGAAGCGGTCGCCGCGCACCATGGCAGCCTCGCCAGGGAACATCGCTTCGACGCGGAGCAGCGGCTCAAGCGCGGCGAACTGCGCGTGCTGATCGCCACGGCTTCGCTGGAACTGGGCATCGATATCGGCGACGTCGATCTGGTCTGCCAGATGGGTTCGCCGCGCGCGATCGCGCCGTTCCTGCAACGCGTCGGGCGCTCCGGGCATCACGTGGGCGGCATGCCGAAGGGGCGCCTGTTCCCCGCCTCGCGCGACGACCTGATCGAATGTGCGGCCCTGCTCGATTGCGTGCGGCGCGGCGAACTCGACGCGCTGCAGATCCCGCGCGCGCCGCTCGACGTGCTGGCCCAGCAGATCGTCGCGGAGGTCTCGAGCGCCGAGTGGAGCGAAGACGCCCTGTTCGAGCTGATGCGCGGCGCCGCTCCGTACGCCGAGCTGGCGCGCGATCAATACGACGCCGTGCTGCGCATGCTCGCGGAAGGCTATACGAGCCGCCACGGTCCGCGCGGCGCTTATCTGCATCGCGACGCCGTCAGCGGCACGCTGCGCGGCCGGCGCGGCGGCAAGCTGGTCGCGGTGACTTCAGGCGGCACGATTCCCGAGAACGCGGACTACGCGGTGATCCTCGAACCGCAGGCGGTCAACATTGGTACGGTCAACGAAGATTTTGCCGTCGAGAGTCTGGCCGGCGACGTCTTCCAACTCGGCAATGCGTCGTACCGCATCCTGCGCGTGGAAGCGGGCCGTGTGCGCGTGGAGGATGCGCAAGGCCAGCCGCCGAATATTCCGTTCTGGCTCGGCGAGGCGCCGGGGCGCAGCGATGAGCTGTCGTTCGGCGTCGCGCGGTTGCGGGCGCAGATCGATCAGTTGCTCGGCGACGCTGACATCGTGCTGAAAATCGCCAACGGCGATGCGTCCACGCCCGTGACCCCGGCCAGCAACGCCCCACGTATCGAACGCGCTATCCGCTGGATGACCGCCACGCTCGGCCTCGACGAAGCCGCCGCGCGCCAGATCGTCGATTACCTCGCGCGCGCCCGTGCCGCCCTGACCACGCTGCCGACACAAACCACCCTCGTGATGGAGCGTTTCTTCGACGAATCGGGCGGTACGCAGCTCGTGATTCACGCGCCGTTCGGCAGCCGCGTCAATCGCGCGTGGGGCCTCGCGCTGCGCAAGCGCTTTTGCCGCACCTTCAATTTCGAATTGCAGGCCGCCGCGACGGAAGACGCCATCATCCTCTCGCTGACCGGCAGCCACAGCTTCGCGCTGGATGAAGTGTGGCGCTACCTGCACTCGAACAGCGCCGAACATCTGCTGATCCAGGCCCTGCTCGACGCGCCGCTGTTCGGCGTGCGCTGGCGCTGGAACGCGACCACCTCGCTGGCGCTGCCGCGCTACAGCGGCGGCCGCAAAACCGCGCCGCAACTGCAGCGCATGCGCAGCGAGGATTTGCTGGCGGCGGTGTTTCCCGATCAGGTGGCGTGCCTGGAGAACATCGTCGGCGAGCGTGAACTGCCGCATCACCCACTGGTCGATCAGACCATCGACGACTGCCTGCACGAAGCAATGGACACCGAAGGATGGCTGAGCCTGCTGCGTCGAATCGAACAGGGCGAGGTCAAACTGGTGACGCGCGAGTTGCCGGCGCCCTCGCCGCTCGCAGCCGAGATTCTCACTGCCAAGCCCTACGCGTATCTCGACGACGCGCCGATCGAAGAACGCCGCACCCAGGCCGTGCTCAACCGCCGTTGGTCCGATCCCGCCTCCGCCGACGATCTCGGCGCGCTCGACGCGGACGCGATTGCCGGCGTGCGCGAGGAAGCCTGGCCGCAACCGCGCAGCCTCGATGAAATGCACGAGGCGCTGACCGGCCTCGCCTGCATCAGCGAGACCGAGGCCCAGCACAACGCGGACTGGCCGGCATGGCTTGCGGCGCTCGCCGAGGCGGGCCGCGCTACCCGGTTGCGCAGCGCGAGCGGCGCCGCGCTCTGGCTTCCGGCCGAACGCCTGACCTGCCTGCGCGCCATTTACCCGGATGCGTCGTTCGAGCCGGCCATCGCCGCCCCCAAAGGCTTCACGGAAGCATGGAGCGACGACGAGGCGCTCGTCGACGTGATTCGTGCCCGGCTCACAGGATTCGGTCCGCTACCGGTGGCGACCATCGCCGCTGAGTTGGCGCTTCCGGCTGCGGCCGTGGAGCGCGCGTTGACGACGCTCGAAGCGCAAGGCTATGTGATGCGTGGCCGCTTCACACCGCGCGCAACCGTCGAGGAATGGTGCGAGCGTCACCTGCTGGCGCGGATTCACCGCTATACCGTGCGACGCTTGCGGCGCGAGATCGAACCGGTCGAGCGGCACGATTTCATGCGCTTCCTGTTCGAATGGCAACACCTGACGCCCGGCACACGCGGCGAAGGACGCGATGCCCTCGCGGGTGTGCTCGATCAGATGGCAGGTTTCGAAGCGGCCGCCGGCGCCTGGGAAGAAGACATCCTGCCGGCGCGGCTCAAGGACTATTCGATTACTTCGCTCGACGAACTGTGCCGCTCCGGCAAGCTGGTCTGGACGCGTCTGACCGAACGCGCACGCGCAACCGCTGCGCCCGTGCGCAGCACGCCAGTCGTTTTGCTGCCGCGCCGCGATATCGGCGTATGGAGCGCGCTGATCGATCAATCCGAAGCGCCCGAATTGTCGCCACGCGCGCAAAGCGTTTATGACGCGCTGCTGCAACACGGCGCCATGTTCTTCGACGAGCTGCTGGGCGATACCCGCCTGCTGGGTATCGAACTGGAAAATGCGCTGGGCGAACTGGTCGCAGCGGGGCTTGCGAACTCCGACAGCTTCGCCGGCTTGCGCGCGTTACTGAAACCCGTCGCGAAACGTCAGGCGCATCACAGCAGCCGACGGCCACGCGGCGGCGCATTGATCGGCGGCATGGACGACGCCGGCCGCTGGGCGCTGGTCCGGCGCCGCAGCGCGCCTGCGGCAAGCGAAAGCGCACCCTCGGCGCCGCCCGCGGGCCGTGCCCCGCGGCTCGAACCTGAAGTGCTCGAACATCTGGCGATGACCTTGCTGCGCCGCTATGGCGTGGTGTGCTGGCGTCTGCTCGCACGCGAAGCCGAATGGCTGCCGCCGTGGCGCGATCTGTTGCGCGTACTGCAGCGTCTCGAAGCGCGCGGCGTCGTGCGCGGCGGACGCTTTATCAACGGTCTGGCGGGCGAGCAGTTCGCGCTGCCGGAGGCCATTCCGCTCCTGCGCGAAGTGCGCCGCCATACCGGCGACGGCGCCTTTGTCTGCGTCGCGGGCACCGATCCCCTGAACCTCGTCGGCACCCTGCTGCCAGGCGACAAGGTGCCGGCGGTCGTCGGCAATCGCGTGCTGTATCGGGACGGCGTGGCTGTCGCGAAGCTGGTGGCGGGCGAGTTTATTTATCTGACGAATGAAGACGGCGCAATGCGCGAACAGATGCGCACGCTGCTGGTCCGTCGCCACTGAGCGTCACTGAGATGTTAGGGTGTCTAAAGATTCAAGGTGGGTTCACCGTTCAACCTTTATGTCCGCGAGTGCAGATTGCCCGGATACAATGAAGTTGCGGTTTCATCTGATGTAGACTGACTGTCACCCGCCAGCCACCTGTTCACGCTGTCGGCCCGCAAGCTCGCCTTGTCCGGGGAAGCCTATGAACGACGACCAACACGACCAGGTGCTCTATGCCCAGTTCGGCACAAGCAGCCCTTGCTGGCGTCTGTCCAAAGACAGCAACGCGCTCGAGCTGACGCCGGTCACCGGCGACATGCCTGCCAATGCCGCCATCCCCCTGAACCCGCAGCAAGCCGCGCAAATCCGCCGCCTCACCGGCATCACCGCCCATCTGATTCTCGACGTCCGCCTGTCCGGCGCGCCCCTGCGGCTGCATCTGGTCGGCAAGAAGCTGAGCGCCAATCTGTGGGCAGGCACCGCTTCGGCGTACGAAGATACCGAATCGGTGGCGCGCGACCTCGTCCACGGCCTGTCGTTTGCCGAGCAGGTGGTCTCGGAGGTCAATTCGGTGGTGGTGATCGTCGACCGCAACGGTCGCATCCAGCGTTTCAATCGCCTCGCCGAAGAACTCACCGGCATGAAAGAGGAAGACATCGTCGGCCGGAGCGTGTGGGCGTTGTTCATGTCGTCCGAAGCCGGTGCGGCGTCGAGCCAGAACATTGCCGGCTTCTTCAACCGCGGCGTCTCGTACGAAGTCGAACGGCTCGTGAAAACCGTCCACGGCGAGCGGCTCTTCCTGTTTCGCAACAAGTTCGTACAGAGCGGCAGCGGCGTCGACGAGCAGTTCCTGATCTGCTCGGGCACGGACATTACCGAGGAACGCCGCGCGCAGGAACGTCTGACCGAACTCGCCAACACCGACTCCCTGACCGGCCTCGCCAATCGCAACGCGATTCAGGACAAGATCCGCGCCGCGATTGCGAGCGCGGCGCTCGACGAGTCGGTCGGCATTCTGTTCCTCGACCTCGACAACTTCAAGAAGGTCAACGATCACTACGGCCACGTGTTCGGCGACCGGCTGATCAAAGACGTGTCGGCAGCCATCAGCACCTGCCTGAACCAAGGCGATACGCTCGCGCGGCTGGGCGGCGACGAGTTTATCGTGCTGGCCGCCACCGGCACGCTCGCCTCGCTCGAAGCCACCGCGCAACGCATTCTGGAGCGCATGCGCACGCCGTTCAGCCTGGGGCTCGTCGAGGTCTACACCGGCTGTTCGATCGGCATTGCGCTGAGTCCCGAACACGGCGACAGCCTCGAATCGCTGATCCGCTCGGCAGACACCGCCATGTACGTCGCCAAGGACGAAGGCAAGCGCACCTACCGCGTGTTCTCGCAGGAAATGGACCGCAAGGTGGCCGAGTATATGTGGCTCGACACCAACCTGCGCCGCGGCATCGACGAAGGCCAGTTCACGCTCTTCTATCAGCCCAAGCTGTCGCTTTCGACCGGTGTGGTGCTCGGCGTCGAAGCGCTGATACGCTGGAATTCGCCGGAGCGCGGGCTGATCCTGCCCACCGAGTTCATTCGGTATGCAGAAGAATCGGGACTGATCGGCCACCTCGGCCGCTGGGTCATGCAGACCGCCGCCCTGCAGGCCGCCCGCTGGAAGGCCGCGGGCTTCAATCTGCGCGTGGCGATCAACGTCTCCGCACGGCAACTGGTGGATACCGCCGTGGTCCGGCATTTTGCCGAAGCGCTTCAGCAAGCGGGGCTCGACCCGTGCCTGATCGATCTCGAGCTCACCGAAAGCTGCCTGATCGAAGACGAAGCCGCCGCCATTGAGCTGATTACGCAGTTTCGTCAACTCGGGGCGCAGGTGCATCTCGACGACTTCGGCACCGGCTATTCGTCGCTGTCGCAACTCGGGCGGATTCCGCTCGATGTCATCAAGCTGGATCGCAGCTTCGTGCGCTCGATCAACGAGAATACGAAAGCGCAGGCACTGGTGCGCTCGATGGTCGCGGTGGCCCAGGAGCTGAATTTCAAGGTGGTGGCGGAAGGGATCGAAACGGAAGCGGAAGAAGCCTTCATGAAGGGGCTTGGCGTGGACTACGTACAGGGCTTTCTGTACGGCCAGCCGATGCCGGCCGCGGAATTCGAACAGTGGCTGCGCGACAGGCAGAAGCTCAGGTTAATCGCCTGAGCTTCCGGACGTTTCAGGCGATGCTCGCGCTATTCTGGCGCAGGGTGTTCGAAGTGCGGCGGTTCTGCAGCATCACCAGCCGCTCCATAAAAGCCAGGTCTTTCTCTTCGATGGTGAACGCGGCCTCCACCCAGTCCTCGGTGATCTCCATCAACTCGGCACGCGAGATCTTCAGGACCCGCTGACGCGCCCGCAACATGGCGCGAATGCCGTTCATTTTCGGACGCAGCGTGTCGATAAAGGTACGCGTGGCGACATAGGCTTCGCCCGGCTCGAACAACTGGTCGACGAGTCCCTTGCCCGCATACCACTCTGCCGTATGCGACTCGCCGATGCCGATCAGCTCTTCCGCGAGACGCATGCCGGCCTTGCGTGCGACCAGCGAATAGCCGCCCATGCCCGGGAACAGATTGAAGGCGATCTCCGGAAAACCCATGCGGGCATCGTTCTGCGCGAGCAGGAAATGATGCGCGAGCGCCGCTTCGAAACCGCCTCCGAGCGCGGTCCCTTCCACCATGGCGATTGAGATGGCGCCGGTATCGAAACCGCGCGCGGCCGCATGCACGCAATCGACACAGGCCCGCGCATACGACAGCAACGACTGACGCTTGCCGGCGCGGATCGTCTCCGCGAAGAAGTCGAGATCGCCGCCGACGTTGTAGATTGCCGGGATCAACGAGCCGGTCACCCAGAAATCGATCGGCAGACGCGAATCGCGTGCGGCCTGAGCAAGGCCAAGAATATCGTGCACCAGTTCGAGGTTGAAACAGGGACGGGGTTGTGCCCGCAACATCATCCACATGACATTGCGCCCTTCTTCATAATAGGCCGAAATCTGCGACAAATTACCCGCTTCGAGGAAGGGACGGCAGGCGTGATGATTGTGAAGATTCATTTTGAACGGTCCTTTAAGGTTAAACGGCGGTAATGCAAGTCGAGCCTAAAGCAGACCTGAATAAGGTGGGAGCGGGTTTGCTAACGGACAAACACAAGTAGTCCTTGCAAACCCGTGGCAAGCGGGTGAGCGGGGACGTTCAAAAGGAATGGGGGTGCTGGATGCATACGGAGCGCATGGAAAGCACACCGAAATAAGCGCAAGAAAAGGCTTGTGTCAAAGCGCGATGTCAGAACGATGTGCGCTTGGATACGGAATTAATTGCCGCCGCGGAATGCGGCGGTAATTAATTACCGTTATGCGGGATGACTGCTTCGAAGCGGTTTGAGGCGGCGGGCGGGATGCGGGGCACTGCGTTGCTGTTATTGCAAATGCTGCGACCAGCGATCGACCTGCTCGGCCGGCATGCCGACCGCAAGCGCTGCGTCGCCGATCTGCCGCCATGTCGCCGGATCGACCGGCACGCCCTGGGCCTCGCGCCTGGCCCGCATGGCACGCTCCGGTTCGCCGGGCGCCTGGATAGATTCAGTGCCCGCGGCAAGCGGCGAAGCCTTGACCCATTCGACAAACGCATCGGCTTCGGCCTCGGCGTTCGGTGCATCGAAGGCGGCGGGATTGATGATCACCGACAGCATGCAGTTAACGATCGCGTGGTTGGTGCCCAGCGTCTCCGCATGCGTCGTATAGCCACCCGACAATGCGCCGCCGAAAATCTCGCACATCGCCGCCAGCCCGAAGCCCTTGTGGCCGCCGAACGGCAGCAACGACCCGAAGGGCGCCTCGATCATGGCTTTCGGTTCGAGCGTGGCCTGCCCGTCGTGATCGATGAGCGCGCCGGGCGGAACCTGCTTGCCCTGGTTATACGCCACCCGAACCTTGCCGAACGCCACGGCGCTGGTGGCGAAGTCGAGCACCAGCGGCGGCTTGCCGCTGCGCGGAAACGCAGCGCAGAACGGATTGGTGCCGATACGGCGATCGGTGCCGCCAAAAGGCGCCACGAGCGGATCGCCCGCCACATTGACGAAGTGAAACGAAACGAGCCCGGCACGCGCGCATTGCTCGGCCCAATGACCGATGCGGCCAATGTGATGCGCGCCGCGCAACCCGACCGCGCAGATGCCGAGCCGTTTCGCACGCTCGATGCCGTGCTCCATCGCCTCATAGGCGACCACCTGGCCGAAGCCTTTGCCGCCGTCGATGCTCAGCACGGCGCCCGCATCGCGCGCCACCTGCGCATGCAGGTTGAGCTTGAGTTCGTTATCGCGCAGCGAGGCCACATAGCGCGGAATCATCCCGACGCCATGCGAATCGTGCCCGGTGAGATTTGCGGCCACCAGATGATCGGCGACCAGTTCGGCCTCGCGCGGCGCACTGCCGGCTTGCTCCCAGATGGCCCGCACATAATCGTGCAGCGTTGCGGATGGAATGCTGAGCGGCGACGGATAGGCAGCGCGAGGTTCGTTCATTCGCAGTATCGGTGAGCAAGCAGGTTGAGGTTCGGCACCGCCTTCCGTTCAAGGCGCCGCGGCGATCACGTCGGCAACCGCCGCCGTCAGCTTCTTGCCATACGGCACGTGCAGGAACTCGTTCGGGCCGTGCGCGTTCGACTTCGGTCCAAGCACGCCGCACACCATAAACTGCGAATGCGGGAAACCCTCCTTGAGCACATTCATCAGCGGGATCGTGCCGCCCTGCCCCATGTACGCACAGTCCGCGCCGTAATGCTGACGCGATGCGTCGTTGAGAGCCGTTGCGAGCCACGGCGCCAGCTCCGGCGCACTCCAGCCGGTGGCCGCGCCGGCGTCCGGCTTGAAGGTGACCTTGGCGTTGTACGGCGGATCGAACTCGAGCAACGCTTTCAGCTCCGCAACCGCCTTGACTGCATCGAGAAGCGGCGGCAGGCGCAACGACAGCTTGAACGCGGTACGCGGACGCAGCACATTGCCGGCATCGGCGATAGCCGGCAAACCGGCCGCGCCCGTCACCGATAGCGACGGACGCCACGTCGAGTTGAGCAGCGCCTCTTTCGGATCGGTGGTGGTGGGCAGCACCTGACGGCCGTCCTGGCCGCATGCCCAGGGGATTTTCTTCCAGACGTCGTCACCCAGAATATGGGCGGTCGCCTCTGCTTCGCGCAGACGGTCGGCCGGGATCGGAGCATGGAAACCCTTTGGCAGCAGATTACCGTTCGACGCGTCTTCAAGACGGTCGAACAGTTGCCGCATGATGCGGAAGCTCGACGGCGTGATGCCGCCATAACCGCCCGAGTGAATGCCTTCATCGAGCACATGCACTTCGAGGTCGCCCGACACCAGACCGCGCAGCGAGGTGGTCAGCCACAACTGGTCGTAATTGCCCGCGCCCGAGTCGAGGCACACCACCAGCCCCACTTTGCCGAGCCGCTCGCGCAGCGCGTCGACATACGGCAGCAGATCGTAGCTGCCCGACTCCTCGCAGGTTTCGATCAGGCCGACACAGCGCGGACGTTCCGCACCTTGTGCGTCGAGCGCGGCGAGGGCCGTGAGGCTCGCGTAGATGGCGTAGCCGTCATCCGCGCCGCCGCGGCCGTACAGCTTGCCGTCTTCGAGTTTGGGGGTCCACGGGCCGAGGTCGTTGCGCCAGCCGTCGAATTCAGGCTGCTTGTCGAGGTGGCCGTACAGCACGATGGTCTCGGTACTGCCCGAGCGCGTAGCCGGTGTCTCGAAGAAGATGACCGGCGTGCGGCCCGGCAGGCGAATTACTTCCAGCTTCAGGCCTTTGACCGGCTGTTGCTCCGCCCACTGCGCGGCGTCCGTCACCACGCGGTCGATAAAGCCGTGCCTGGCCCAGTCCGCGTCGAAGCCCGGGCTTTTGGCCGGCACGGCAATATAGTCCGTCAGCGCCGGCACGATCTCGTCGTTCCACTTGCGCTCGACAAACTCGCGTAGCGTGTCGTGGTTGATCTGCCTGGCTTGCTGGGTGGTGTCGTCGGAAATCATGTTGGCTGTCCGGTCGGTCGGTCAAAACGCACATGATAGACCTCAACAGTGCCGGCCTGAAGTCCCCCATTCGGCCAAGCCGTCGCGCGGCGCTGCAGCATTGCGCTGCCGAGGCCATGCGTGGCGTCCACCCTGTTGGGATTCGCAATAAAGCCTATCCAAAGCACATCCATTACTGCGCAAATTGCTCATTCGAGCGACAATTGAAAGAATCCGCTTACGCTTGGAGGAACCGCGATGGGCGCCAGCACGGTCGTTCAAGCCGTAGCCGCAGTCATTGCATTGGGGTTGTACTTCCTGCCGGCCATTCTCGCCGACCGGCGCAAACGTCATGATCTGCTGACGCTCGCCCTGTTCAACGCATGCCTCGGCTGGACCGGCTTCGGCTGGCTCGCGGCGCTCTATTGGGCGCTGCAGCCCAACCCACCGAAGGACGTCGCGAGCGAGGTGGAGCAAACGCGCCGCGTGGTCCGCATGCGCAGCTTTTCCGTGATGCTGATCCAGCGCGTGCAGAACCGCGCGAACCGCAACAAGAGCGACCGGTAAGCGCGGCTGGCGCGTCAAGCGCGCGGCACGCGCAGGCGTCGCCCATGAGCGCTTCGATTTGCCCGCTTCGCGCCGGGCGTGGAATAATCGTCCGGTCCGCGCAACTGGCGCTTGAAGATGGATCACCATCGGGAAACGCGGACCGCGACATCAATCTCGCGAACCGCCGCGCGCCTGGGTATTGCTGCCTCAGTTGTCTTAGCCACATCGGCCGCATCAATCTCCAAGGAGCCCCGCCATGCCTGAACTCGCCAAGCTGCTCACCTTCGGTCTCGTCTCGCTCGGAATGGCGCTGACGCCCGGCCCGAACATGCTCTACCTCGTCTCGCGCTCGATCTGCCAGGGCCGCACCGCGGGCCTGATTTCGCTCGGCGGCGTGGCGCTCGGCTTCGTCTTCTATATGTTGAGCGCCGCGCTCGGCATCACCGCCCTGCTGCTCGCCGTGCCGTTCGCATACGACGCGCTGCGCTTCGGCGGCGCGCTCTATATGCTGTGGCTCGCGTGGCAAGCCGTCAAACCGGGCGGCCGCTCGCCGTTTCAGGTGCGCGACCTGCCGGCCGATAGCCCGCGCAAACTGTTTGCCATGGGTTTCGTCACGAACCTGCTGAACCCGAAAATTGCGGTGCTGTATCTGTCGCTGCTGCCGCAGTTCATCGATCCGCAACACGGTCATGTGCTGGAGCAGTCGCTGGTGCTGGGGACGCTGCAGATTGCGCTCAGCCTGACCGTCAACTCGATGGTCGCGCTCATGGCCGGTTCGATTGCGGTGTTTCTCGCCAGGCGGCCCGCGTGGATCCTCGTGCAGCGCTGGCTGATGGGCACCGTGCTCGCCGGCCTCGCCGTGCGCATGGCCACCGAAGCGCGGCGGTAAGCATGGGCACGCTGCACACGCGCCCACTGCTGGCCGGCGACCTCGACCTGATTTGCCGCCACCGCTATGAGATGTTCCGTGAGGCCGGTCGCGAGCCGGCCGTCCTCGACCAGATGACGCCGGCCTTTCGGAGCTGGCTGCAGCCGCGCCTCGCCGACGGTTCGTATTTCGGCTTTATCACGCTCGACGGCGACACGCCGGTGGCCGGCATCGGCCTGATGGCAATCGACTGGCCGCCGCATCCGCTGCACCCGGAACAGGACCGGCGTGGCTACGTGCTGAACGTGTATGTGGAGCCGAGCCACCGGCAGCGCGGCATAGCACGCGCGCTGATGGATCGGGCGGAGGCGGCGTTTAGCGAGCGGGGTTTGCCGTATGCGATCCTGCACGCCACGGAGAAGGGGCGGCCGCTTTACGCGGGACTCGGCTGGGCACCGACCACCGAAATGGCCAAAGCCGTAGACGCGCCCCCGGCGGCGTGAGACCTCAAGCGGGTGAGCCGCACGAGCACGAGCGGCTGAATGAACGGCGCATGTCAGCCGGGACGGGCAACGCGCGCGAAACGGCCCACGTGGACTGAGCCTGGCGGGATGGAGCGCGGTTCGAGCCGGACGTGCTCCTGCTCGAACATCTCCTGGCGCAGTTCGCCATGCTCGTCGAACCATTGGCAAACCACCCAGTCACCCGCCGTCAACGCAACGGGCCCAAAGTAGGTGACCGTCATGCGCGGGCCGCCCGACTTGAGCGTAACCACATCGCCGACATTCAGCGGCGCGATTGGTGTATCGAATGTATCGAGGGTGGCGGTCAGCATATCAATCCCCGGGACTAAAGCGTTGAAGTGGCCTTGGCGTGTTTTAACCCATTGTCTCAGACAGGTGGCTGGCAAAAGATTTTAAAGTTTGCCAAGATTAACAATCGAATTTACGGTCTGCAAGCGATTTTTATTGATACCGTTTTCATGCAGACGGGAATCGGAATTCGGTCATCGGCTCACTGGGTGAAACAATGCTCATACGGCGAAACCCCTATGCTTCATGGGGTTTCAGGCCCGCTCCCAGACGCCTGACGCGGGAACAATTTACGCGACGGCTAATATCCCAGCGTAAAAGATGCCGGAGGATAATTTGTCAGACATTGAAATCCATTTGAATCTTTGAATGGTTTTTATCTGATCAATTATTGCCAAAACCATCCATAAACAGCCCAATCACCCATGAATTTCCAGTACTGCGGGAGCGCTGCATTAATGCGGTGCAGTGCAATACCGGGAATGGTGCGGGGTTATCACGATTTAGCTGGCACGCCGCACCGCGAGTTGCTGATGCCGCACCAACAGGATGCTTGGTCCGATGCATATCAGCATCAATAGCGCATTAATAGCGAGGCTGTACTGGAAGGCATGGGCATGGGCATGGGCATAGGCGTGGGGCGTGGGACGTCGCCCGGCCAGGCGCAGCGAAGGCCGC
Organism: Paraburkholderia phenazinium; assembly: GCF_900142845.1. Taxonomy (NCBI): domain Bacteria; kingdom Pseudomonadati; phylum Pseudomonadota; class Betaproteobacteria; order Burkholderiales; family Burkholderiaceae; genus Paraburkholderia; species Paraburkholderia phenazinium. The sequence goes on along the minus strand of NZ_FSRU01000001.1, from coordinate 1,829,291 downwards.
CGGCGTGGATTTGGCGCACTCACTATTCATGACTATTTGTTCAACAATTAGGCAAAAAAAATTTAGACGAGCGCGCGCATCGCGATATCCACGATGGCGGTCAACTCGCGCTCCTCGTGAGCGACCCGGCCGAGCACACGCAGGCCCTGGATAATGCACAGCAGAAAATTGCTGACCGCTTTTTCGTCGAGCGTCGAACTGAACGCCCCGCTCGCCTGGCCGCGAATCACGGCCGCGGCAAGCAGCGTGGCCATGCGGCGCTGGATCGAGCCGATGCGCTCGCGCAGCGCCTCGTCGTCCGACTGCATTTCCAGTGCGGTGTTGGTAATCAGGCAACTGCGTTGCGTGGACAGCGCGGCGGCCGCCTTGGCGTAGTGCAGAATGGCGCTATGCAGCGCCTCCATGGGCGGCAGCGGCGCGTTCAGACGTTCGGCAAGCCGGGCAATCGAACCGTCCGCGTAGTGATCGAGGGCGGCCAGCATGATGCCGTGCTTGTCGCCGAACACACCGTACAGGCTGCCGCGCAACAGGCCGGTTGCCTTGCAGAGGTCGTCGATCGAAGTCGCGTGGTAGCCGTGGCGCCAGAACACCTCGCTTGCGTGCGCGAGTACGGTGGGCGTGTCGAACTCGCGCGGGCGGCCTCGGGCATTGGCGGTGCGGGACTTCTTCGAAATGGCGGGTGGCGTCATGGGAATGGATATTATGACTATCCGTTCAACAAATCAAGCCTGGCGAGGGTGGGGGTATTGGAGAGGGCGTAACGGCTGCGGAAACCGGATGGGGCCGGCTTATTTCCCCTCATTCTCCCGAATCACCCGCGCAATCACCGCCTCGGCCTCCGCCGCCCCTTCGTCATACACTCGCGTACGCTGAACCGGCGGCGGCACGTCATTGCCAATCAGCGCCCCCGTGCGCACATGCGTATCCACCGACACCTGCATCGAGAGTCCCAATCTCAACGGATGCGCAGCCAGCTCGTCCGCATCGAGAGAAATCACAATCGGCACCCGCTGCACCACCTTGATCCAGTTGCCCGCCGCGTTCTGCGAAGGCAGCATCGAAAACGCGCTACCCGTCCCCGCCGAAAACCCTTCCACCCGGCCGCGATACACCACCTGCGATCCATACACATCCGACACGATGCGCACCGGCTGGCCGACCCGCATATGGCGGATCTGCCCTTCCTTGAAATTGGCTTCAACCCATAACCGCTCGAGCGGGATGATCGACATGAGCGGCACGCCCGGGCCCACCTGCTGCCCGATTTGCACCGAGCGCTGCCCCACTGTGCCGTCCACCGGCGACACGATCGTCGAACGCTGCAGATTGCGGAACGCAAGCCGCAGTTGCGCGGCGGCCTGGAGCACCGTCGGATTGGCCTCGAGCGCTTGCCCGCCGCCCAGCACACGGGCCGCATCGAGCTGCGACTGCGCCGCAGCGAGATTCGCCTCGGCGACCGCCACCGTTTCGCGAGCGTGCGCCAGTTCCTCGGGCGAGACGATCTCGATCGCGGAGTGGTCACGCGCCGCCAATGCCTGTTGCGCGAGCGCCAGTTCCGCGCGGCGAGCCTTGATCGCCTCCACGTACGAGCCGCGCGAGAGCGTCGCGTTGGCGACCTGCCGCACCGCGAGCGCAAGCTGCGCCTGGGCCTGGGTGTACGCCACCGCCGCCTCGGTATCGTCGAGCTTCGCGAGGCTCTGTCCAGCCCGCACGCGCTGCGTGTTGGATACGAGGATGTCCGTCACCGTGCCCGGAATCTGCGCGGCGATCTGCACGATATTGCCGGCCACATAGGCGTCGTCGGTTTCCTCGTAAAAGCGCGCGGTGAAGCCCCACCACGCAAGCGCGATCAACGCCGCTACTGCCGCAGCCCCTAAAAAAAGCGCGAGCCGCCGTCGGCGAGTCGCACGTCTGGCGGCTTGCTTCGCGGCGGCAGCCTCGGTTTCGCTGGCCTGAGTATGTTCTTTGATGTCGTTATACATTCAGTCGAAGTGCGTATCCGTGATGCGGCCGTGTGATGGAAAAGCAGCCTGGAAATGGGAAATCGGCGGCCCGGCGAGCGTCTGCTCGTCGAAGCCGCCGCCTAGCGCGCCAATCAACGCAACCTGCAACGCGCGGCGCTGCGTCTGCAAGTCGACCTGCTCGGCGCGCTCGTCCAGCAGCGTCAGGTCGGCCAGCATCACGTCCTTTTGCATCACCATGCCGCGCTGGTGTCGCTCGTCGGCGATCGACACGATACGCGTCGCCGCGTCGACGGCCTGCGCCTGCTGCTGCACCAGCTTATCCACGGTACGCAGCGAGGTCAGGCGTTGCGCCACTTCGCCCAGTGCCCCTTCGATTGTTTTGTTGTACAGACTAACAGCCGAATCGACACTGGCAAAATCGCCGCCCAACTTCGCGCGCAGGCGGCTGCGGTCGAAGATCGGCAGTGAGATTGCCGGCCCGACCGAGCCGGTCAACGCCGAGCGGGTAAACAGCGAGGCCGGCGTGAGCGCCGTCAGACCCGCAAATGCGACGAGATTGACGTCCGGATAGAACTGCGCGCGCGTCGCATCGACATTCGCCACGGCCGCCTCGGCGCGCAGCCGGGCCGCCACGATATCCGGCCGCCGCCCCAACAGATCCACCGGCAGGCGTGCAGGTAGCGCCGCATCGTCGACGTCGGCGAGTTGCGGCCGCCGGATCGACAATCCTCGTTCCGCGCCGCGGCCCGTCAGCACCCCGATCTGCAATTGCGTGAGCTTGATGCGCTCGTCGTTGAGCTCGGTCTGCGCGAGCAGCCGGTTTTGCTTGAGTGCTGTGTCGGCGGCGTCGTAGGCGTTGTCGAGACCGCGTGCGAAACGTTCGCGCGTCACCTCGCTGACGTAGTCGCTCGCATGTTGCTTCTCGCGCAGGTTGTCCTGCATCGCGAAGGCGCGGTCGAGCTCGAAATACAGCGTCACCAGTGCGACGGTCAGCGAGAGCCGCGCCTCTTCCGCGTCCACGCGCTCGGCGTCGCGCTCGGATATCAGTCCGCGCGTCAAGGCGGCATTCTTGCCCCACAGGTCCAACTGATAGCTCAGTCCTGCGAACAGCGCGGACGGCGAGGCGGTCGGATCGCTGAACAACTGTACCGGAAAGGTCTGGCCGTCGACCGACACATTCGCGACGTTGGGCGGCTGCGGCAAGCGCGCCTTGGTCACCGTGGCGCCGGCCGTTCCCGTGAGGCCCGTCAGCGAAGCAAACTGCTCCAGTTGCGACTGCGCCACGCCGATTCTGGCCTTGGCGATCTGCATATCCGGATTCTGCTGCAACGCTTCGCTCACCAGTTGGTTGAGTTGCGGATCGCGATACTGCTCGACCCAGCCGGGCGCGGGCCATGTGCCGTTGTTTTGGGTGCCGGTCGTCGCGACCAGCGCATCGACAGCGGGCGTCAACGGTTTGACGCTTGCATGCAAACCGGCGTCGTCGACGCAGCCGGCGAGCGTATATGCGACCAGCAGCGCGGGAACCGGCCACAGCAGCCGTGTTAAAAGAGCGTGCCTCATTCGTACTGCGTCCTGTGAGCGGATGCCGAGTGTGCAAAGCGTGCGGCAAGCGCGGGCCGCGTGCGCTCCAGCGGACCGAGACGTCCGAACAGACCATCCGACACACCGAGGAGGATGCCGTTGAGCTTGGCGAGCTTGTCCTCTTCGAGCAGGAGGACCTGCACGATCTGCCAAAGTGTCAGCAGGTTCGGCACGATCGCGACCGGGAAGCGCATGCCGTACTGCAGTCCGAGCTGCATCGCATTGCGGGCGCTGTAATAGCGCCGATACCACGGATGATGCGTCGCGGTCATATGGAACGGACCCAGCTTATGGCGACGTCGCTCGCCGATCCTGTGCGAGAGGATCAACGACGGTACGACGTATAGCGGGACGTTACGCGCCAGGGCGCGCAAGCAGTATTCAGTATCGACGTGATCGATAAACAACGCTTCGTCGAAGCGGCCCAGCGTCTCGAAGGCCTTGCGCGAAACCAGGCAGCCCGAAGAAATCAGAAAGGCGCAGCGTTGCGGTGCGACGCCTTCGTGCAGCTTGAGACGTTGCACCGTGAGACCGTCGCTCGCCAGTTCGGGCAGGAAGCGCTGATCGTTTTCATCGAAGATGCGCGGTCCGGCCATGAATGCCCCCGTGCCGAGCGCGGCGCACGTGTCGCGCATCGCCGGAAAATAGCCGGCCGGCACCACGGAGTCCTGATCGAACAGGGCCACCGCATCCATGCCCTGCTCGAACTGGCTGGCTAGTCCACCATTGAGCGCACCCGCGATGCCGTTGCGATTGCCGTTGTACAGCAGCGTGATGTCGTGCGCCGCCAGTTGCGCGGCGACCGCCGGATTCACTTGCGGCGAGTTATCGACCACCGTAAGGCCGTCGCAACGCTCGCGCAAGGCGACCACCCGCGCGAGTTCGTCGGCCGTCGGATGAAACAGAACCACCAGTGCGCCAAGGGTCGTCATCGCATTCGCTCCATCGTCGGCTCAGTGACCCAGCGTCGCGGCCGCGCCGCGTCTGGGACGTGTCAACCACATCATCGCGGCCAGCACCAGGCACGTGACGCTCGCCATGAAGAACATGTCGCCCGTGGCCATCATGTACGCCTGCTGCTGCACGATCTGATGCAGCGTCGTGAGTTCGCGCGTGCCGCTCACGCCCATCCCATGCAGCGCCTGCACAAAGCGCTGCGTATTGGCGGATGCCTGAGTGACCGATTGCGCAACCGTGTCGTAGTGGTAACTCGCCCGGTTGTCCCACAAGGTCACGCTCATCGCGGTCCCGAATGCCGCCGATAGCGTGCGCAGGAAGTTCGACAGGCTCGAGGCCGCCGCCAGTTTCTCGTCCGGCACGCGCGACAGCGTCGCGGCCGTGAGTGGAATGAAGAAGCACGGCAGGCCGATGCCCTGAATCAGTCCTGGCGTAATGATCTGCGTGAACGTCATCGTCAGCGTGAAATGTGCATCCCACCACAGCACGCCCGCGAATACGAGAAATCCAGAAGTTGCCAGGACGCGCGCATCGAAGCGTGCCGAGAACAGCCCCACCAGAATCGAAAACACCAGCGCCAGAATGCCGAGCGGCGCGGTGGCCAGTCCCGCGTGATAGGCGGTGTAGCCCATCACCGCCTGCAACCAGAGCGGAAAAATCACGCCCACGACCGAAAAACTCATCATGCCCAGCGAGATGATCAGTACGCAGAACGAAAAGGTTCGATCCCGGAACAGGCTCAGATCGACAACCGGGTGCGCCTCGCCCGCCTCCCAGATCAGCAGGGAGCCGATCGCGAGCGCAGCCGCGATCGCCAAGCCAAGAATCAGCGAGGAATCGAACCACCCCGCGTCATGGCCCAGATCGAGCATGGCCTGCAGCGAGCCGACGCCGACTACGAGCAGCACGATGCCCACCAGATCGATCGGCTCGCGCGTCGACGGCCGGCCGGTCGGACGCAATAGCGCCGTGCAGACCGCAAACGAAAACAGGCCGATCGGCAGGTTGATCAGGAAAATCCACGGCCACGAGAAATTGTCGATGATCCAGCCGCCGACAACCGGCCCGAAGATCGGCGCCAGCAAGACCGTCATCGCCCACAGGGCGAGGGCCACGACCCGCTTGTCGGGTGGGAAGGTGCGCAGCAGGATGGTCTGCGAGAGCGGCACCATCGGCCCGGAACACAGGCCTTGCAGCGTGCGGCAGATCACCAGCAGGTGGAAGTCGCCTGCCACGCCGCACAAAAGCGACGTCAACGTGAACAGGATCACGGCGCTCACGAACAGGCGTGTTTCGCCTACCCGCCTCGACAACCAGCCGGTCAGGGGCACCGCAATGGCGGCCGCCACCGAGTAGGAACTGATGACCCACGTGCCCTGACTGTTCGACACGCCGAGACCGCCCGAGATTGCCGGGACCGCGACATTGGTGACCGTCGAGTCCAATACCTCGATGAAGGTAGCGAGCGATAACGCAAAGGTCAGCAGAGCGAGCCGCGCGCCACGCATGGCCGGCAACGCACCGCCGGACGGATGGCCGCCCTCGCCCGCTGCGCTTGCCAACGTCGACGTGGAGGATGAGCTCATGCCCGCTGCACCTCGCCCAGTTCGACGCGTGCGCTCGTTGCATGCGCGGGCTGCGCACGCGGCGCCGCGAAACGCTCGATGTATCGTGCAGCCGCGTCGCAGCCATCCACGGCGCCCGACAAACGGTCCTGGATGCGGCCGCATTGAATCGCGATCGACGGACTGCCCAGCACCTTTTCGATCGCACGCGCGAGCGTTCGGCCATTCACCGGCGCATCGATACGGATGCCGCAACCGCTATCGGCAACGCGCTGGGCGTTATCGAACTGGTCATGCGCAAAAGGCGTCACGATCTGCGCAATCCCCGCCGCATAGGCCAGCGCCGCCGTACCGATGCCGCCGTGGTGAACCAGCGCGCGGCATCGTGGCAACAGCGTCCCCATCGGCACATAGCGGCGTTTGAGCAGCGTGCTTTGAGCATCGTGCGCATCTGCGGTGCCGGCATCCGGTGTGAGCAGAATGCCGCGCAGCCCGGTCTCGCGCAGCGACTCTTCTACCGTGCTGGCATAACGCTTGTTGTCGATCAGCGTCGAACCCGCTGTAAAGACCAGCGGCCGCTCGCCCGCCGCAAGGAAGGCGTCGAGGCCGCTATCGGGCGCTTGCGTGCCGATGTCGTTGAACAGCGGAAAGCCGCCCAGCAGATGAGGTTTCGGCCAGTCGGGCTGCGGTTGCGCAAACCACTCGGGGAAGAGGCACAGGATGCCGTCGGTCGAATGCAACCACTCTCCCATGATGCGTCGGGCAGGCAACAGACCCAGTTCCCGGCGCAGCACGTTCAAGGCCGGCCCGCATACCTTGTCGAGAACGTGATGCTCCACCATGCTCAACAAGCCGGTCTTGAGCGCGAGCGGCAGGCGTCGCGGGATCGTCAGGCGCTTATGGGTGGGCGGCGCATGAGCCGACAGCAGCGTGGAAGGCGACACCTGCACCGAGACAAACGGCACGCCGTGGATCTCCTGCATCAGACGCGCCGAAAACGCCCATAGCGTGCCGACCAGCACCGTATCGGCATCGGTGAGCGAAGCGAGCGTGTCGAAATGCGGCCGCAACGTCGGTGCGATTACGTTCCACAAGGTTCGAAACGAGGTGCGCGGATGCCACAGCGCCGGATCGGCCATCGCGGCGGCATATTCTTCACGCGTGCCGATGGGCACGAACTGGAAGCCGCGCCGCTCCGCCAGCTCCGCAAACGGCGCGTGCGTGCAGAATACGATCCGGTGCCCACGCGCCGCCAGCGAAGCGCCGATACCGATCAGCGGATGCACGTCGCCGGCGGAGCCGATCGCGGTAATGATGACTTTGGCCATTGCGCTGTATCCGGCGCGCGTCAGTAAAGGCCGGGAATCAGCGCCGCCACTTCGCGGCGATACTGCGTGTAGGCAGGGCCGAAATAGCGCGTCAACCAGCTTTCCTCGACGCGCACCTTGTAGGCGAGCGAGGCGAAGATCAGCAGCAGGCCGGCCACGCAGCGCCATTGCTCGCCGATCAGCACCGCCCCTGCCAGCGCGATCAGGCAACCCGTATAGATAGGATGACGAACCAGACCGTAAGGACCGCTGCGCACCAGCTCGTGCCCCTCCTTGAGCGTGACCGAGACACTCCAGTTCGTGCCAAGGTGCAGGCGTGCCCATACCGAGAACGCGAGGCCTGCCAGCAGGACCGCGAAACCGGCGAACTGCGGGCCCTGCAGTTGTTGCCAGTCGGGCACCCATGCCGCCGATGTCAGGTCCGGCACAATGATCAGCGCGCCGCCGGCAATCAGCGGGATCGACTGCAGCGTGCGCGAGTTCGATGTTTCGCGCTGCGCGGTCTGTTTGACCTGCTTCGACGTCGCGATCCAGTAGACGAGCCACAGTGTCCACGGAATCACGATCGCCATGCTTTGAATGATATTCACGGTAGCTCAGCCTGTTATGAATGAGTGATACGTCTACGTAACCGCCTGGGCGCCGGCGAAGCGCTCGGCTACCTCGAACGAACCGAAGCCATCGCCCGCCTCGCTACACGCCGCCTCGCCGAAGAAGTCGAAGATCGCCGTGCGAACCTGGCGCAACGGATGACGTCCTTCCAGATCGAGGAAATGGCCGGCCTGTTCGATCGTGGCGAACTCGGCCCGCGCGAGATGCGCAGCCAGCGTTCGCACGTCGGCGGACGTGGTGTATTCGTCCAGCTCGCCGTTGATGAACTTGAGATCGCAGTCGATGTTGCGGAATTCGTGCAGGTATTGCTCGGGACGAATGGCGAGGATCTGGTCCACGTGAAAGGCGACCTGATCCTGTTCCCGGCGCGGCAGCGTCGACAGGTAGCGGTAGTTGTACAGCTTCATGATCCGCGGCAAATGGCGGCCCACGGTATCGTTCAGCAGTTGCGCCGCTTTGAGGTTTTCGCCGGCGGCGATGTAGTCGCGCGCACAGGTCACGTAGTCGGTCATGGCTCGGTTAAGCAGCGGCGAGAACGAGGCGATCACCGCCCTTCGCACGCTGGTTTGCCGGCGCGCCAGCGCCAGCAGCGAGGCCACCCCGCCCCACGAGACCGACAGCAGAAAGCTCGGCTCGAATACGGCAATCAGGTGCAGCAGAATGTCGACTTCATCGTCCTTGGTCAGGACGAATTCGCCTGCGTTATACGCTTTGGATTGCCCGGCGTAGGGCAAATCGAAGCAAATTGCGTTATAGCGTTCGCCGAGATATTTGATTGTCTGTCCAAACGACGCAGTTGTCGCTAGTGCGCCGTTGATCAGAATGACACTTTCAAAGTCCGGATTGAACACGTGACGTTCAACGTAGACCTTGCAGCCTGTCGGCAGTGGAACAACCAGCTTTTCGATGGGCATGAGCGTATCCCGTGCACTTGCAAGAGCAAATGCGCACTGATACCGCGCCCGCCTGAGCGGACGCTTTGGGGCCGTACAGCCATGGGATCGGGCCCGTAACGCTTGCCCCCCGGCAAGTTCGATCCATGACGGCCACCGCGCCATCGAAGCTCGCTTCACACACCGTGTGATGCGATCCCCCGACTGCCCGGCGCGCTGGCACTGCGCGACGGCAATCGGGCATTCGACGCCTCGTTTATTGTCTTTTTATGTTTACAACAAGAAAGTAATTCGGCTGCTTCGCCTCATCCGGTCTGTCCGGACGAGATGAGTGTCGCGTTAGGGTGTGATACTAATATGTCGATAAAGAACAATTCAAGTTTTTTCAAAAAAAATCTAATTCGACCGTTATGCACAGTTGTTACGCGCGATGCCCGGTCAATGAGAATGCAACACGGATGCGTGCTTGCGCCAGCTCACCCTGACGACTCTGACAGGTATCCAAAGGAAGCCGCGAGAGGAGAATCAAAGCACCCCTTTACGGGGGCGTTGCCCACGCCGCGGCGAAAACGAACGGATCGAGCGTATATGGAACACGACACTTCAATACAACGGGTCCAGCAACACATCAACGTGTTGATCGTCGTGGATACCGATACCATCATCGCGACCTATGGACCGAACCGCGACCCGTCGCTGGCGAAGGCACTAAGCCACGACGACACGATTACGATGTGCACCGACGCACGCAGCAAGGTCCACGGCCAGGGAACCGGCAAGCTAAGCTTCAACGCGCGTGTGCACGATGTCGTTTCGATCACGGGCACCTCCGGTTCCGCCAACTCGCAAGACGCCGTGATCGTCTACAGTCTCGCGCCTCCCGCAGACGGCCACATCTTCACACCCTCTCAAGCGGCCTTCTACGCAAGGGCGGGCGCTGTCGAACCTAACCCCGACTCGCCGGACCGAAACGGCTTGCCGCCCGTCAGCAAAGAAGCGAACTTCTCGAACTTCTCCGTGACCGCCAAAGCGCCTGGCGTTGCCCCTCTGACGTTCGCCTTCGCTCTTTACACGCTCGCCGACGACGGCGAGAACCAGACGCTCTTCGGCTACTACGCCTATCACTTCAGTGTGACAGTTATATAAAACGTCGCGCGCAAAAAATCATGACATAGCATAGGGTTTGGCCTCGCACGCTGTGCTGCTTCGAACTCCGGCAGTCCTGTTTACTTTACTAGGTGTGCTAACTAAAAAATAGGAGGACATTGCACGTGACACGTGAAACACGTGTCACCACGCAGTCACCGATAAACGCAGAAACAGGAGGATTCATCATGGCTGGAACTGTGTTAACAGCGAGCGGACAAGACATCAACGTGCTCGTAGTCATCGACACGGAATACGTGAAAAGAACGTATCCCAATCCGAGCAAGGATCAAAACAATCCTACCGGTATCGATCACAACCATCAGTACATGCTGTGCACGGGTTCGCGAGGCATCATCTCCGGACAAGGCACGGGAGACCTGGAATTCAGGGCGAACGTCGGCGACGACGTGGCGTTCACCGGCGTGTCGATTTACGACAACTCCGATGACGCCGTGATCGTGTATGACGTCAAGCACTTTTCGGGCGATCAGGTATTCAATCAGTTCAGTGCAGACCTGATTATCCGCAATGGCGCGGTTCAACCGAACGCCGATTCGCCGAGCCGCAACGGCCTGCCGCCGGTTAAGAAGCAGACGAACTTCTCCGTGTTCGAATCGAAAGTCAGGAGCAGCGGCCGGGAAGGATTTGGCCTCGCGTTCGGCCTGTATACGCTAGCCGCCAATGGCCAGGACCAGGAACTGTTCGGCTATTACTGGTGGGACCCGTACATCACGGTGGCGTGACCGGTTGATCTCGCGAGAGATCATCGGGTAAGCAGCGTCGCACCTGCTGGATTCATTGCGATGGATCCAGCAGGTTGCAAGCAGGTTTCAAGCGGGCCTGGACAGGTTCAGACAGGCTCAGGCAGGCTCATGTTCTCCGGCAAGATGCGCCGCCCTCTTCTCGTGCGCGACGTTCATCACGATCTGTGCCGGTGCCGCGTCATGCGTGGCCTCGATACCGAGCGCCGATAGCGTTTGACTGTCGATATCGATCCAGCACGCCACCACCATTCTGCCGTCGATGCATTGCGCCGGTCCGGCCCGGTGTGCATGCACGCCGATGCGCCGGAATAGCCGCTCCATACTGAGGTAAGTCACGCCAATGATCTGGCGTGCGCCGAGGCGCGCGGCGCAGCGCACGACCGAAGCCAGCATGGGGCGAAAGTACCACGTGAGATTGCCGCCCTCGGCCTGGTCGCCGGCAATCGGGCTGGCCGCGAAGCGGGAGAGTTCCCATACCTCAGATGATTCGGGCGGCGGCATGCCCTCAGCAAGCAAAAACGGAAACAACTCTTGCAGAAGATAGGGTTGCGTAGTCGGCAAGAGCCTCGCGCAACCGCAAATCGAGCCGTCCTCATCGCGCCCGAGCACATAGACCGTGTCGTCACGGTCATACTGGTCGCGCTCGAATCGCTCGTCGGCCATTGGCAAGCGCCAGCCCAGCTGCTTAACGAAAATCTCGTGCCGGTACTGCGCAAGCGCGTTACCTACACCCTCAGGTAACCGTCCATCGTCGTGAATGAAAGTCCGCATCATGCACCCCTGGTCGCTTTTTATCGAGCGCATTAGAGCGCGCACAGGGTTGCGCAGTAACTGGTAGAGTTGACAGGGCTTTATGGCGGAATATTTTCATTCGTTGATATATTCAGCCCTGACATCAATTTACGATTGCAAAGCGAACACCTTTTGCTTATAAATGAGCGGTGAGACGTTTGAAATGTTTGCATTGCCGCTGCAACGTCTAGTGTCGTTGAAACGAGGAAAGCATGTGATGCCGCCCTCTCAAGGCGAACGCGACGTTGGCCGCAACCGGTTGCGACCAGTTCAAGCGCATGAGCCGATGTACGAGCGCCCTTGTGGTGCAAACCATTCCAAGGTCGGTACCCAAGCCATCAACACCCATGAGATTGCTTCTCACGTCGCCCCAGGCGATCAGAAACGCGCCTGACGTGCCTTCTATATACCAATCCCAGCCAACGGTTACCTGCGAGGTCAATGGGTGGAGCGTACCTTGCCACTCGGTATAGCCAGCATCGAGGGCGTCGATCGCATCGGCGCGTAGATCCGCCAGCAGGCCCTCGTCGATGCCCGAGGAAACGTGGACCAGTGTCAACCGGGCCAGCATGAATTCGGGAACACGAACATAGCCATCGGACGATGGGGAATGAAAGAGCAATGGGGAGAGTGTCATCGGGCCTGTACCTTTCGTTATAGCTGGACGGGCTTGCTTCTATATAAGACGTTAAACCGGGGGCGCAATGGAATCGTACTTTCAGGATGCTTATCAGCAGTTTTTCGCTGCGAGCGACGAATATGAGCTATTTAAGCAAATAACGGCTTTCGCAGAACGTCTTGGATTCGAATATTGCTGCTACGGAATTCGCATGCCTTTGCCGGTTTCGAACCCGGTGGTCAAGATTTTCGATACCTATCCACCCGGGTGGATGACCCACTATCGCGCCAACGGCTTTCTCGAGATCGACCCCATTGTCCGGGCGGGCATGCGTCGCACCGATCTGATTGCCTGGCCGCGCGCAATGTCCGACGAAGCACCGCGCCTGTGGTCCGATGCGCGCGACTTCGGCATCAAGGTCGGCGTTGCCCATTCGAGCTGGACGGCGCACGGTACGTTTGGACTCCTGACCATGTCGCGCAACGCGGACACCTTGACGTCTGCCGAAGTCGAGGAATTGCAGCTGCCCGCAAACTGGCTCGCGAATCTTTGCCACATGCGGATGGGCCAGTTCCTTCAAGGCAAGCTCGCACCCGAAACTGGCATCACGCTGACCGCCCGCGAGCGCGAAGTGCTGCGCTGGACCGGCGAGGGAAAGACCTCTTACGAAATCGGGAAAATCCTCAGCATCTCCGAGCGTACAGTCAATTTTCATGTCAACAACGTGTTGTCGAAGCTGGCGGCGACCAATAAGGTACAGGCGGTCGTGAAAGCGATCGCAACCGGGCTGATCTAGCCGCCCTCGCATAGAAGGCCCGGCACTGACCGGCGCAGGAGGCGCAAGACGTATAACGGACTGGCAAGGGACACACAGCGGCTATCCCGGTGCTGCGTCCCGACCGACGCGCGCAGTCTATTTATAATATCTATTGAACGGGGCACATAGCTGTGAGGTCTGACAGCTTGCGGATTTCTCACTGCCGTCGCGCGCCGCGCTTGTGCTCGCCTCCAAACGAACACAAAATAAAAGTGATGATGACGATTTAGCAGTATTATTGGCGGCATCGCGGTTCGTTCAATAGCTTTGACAGCCTTTGTGACAGGCGGGCTCATACCGGGGCTGAGCCGTCTGTCGTTACATCCCCTCTCTCAGGTTCTGGCGGCCCTCGGAATAGCCAGAACTTTTCACGCCAGCGCAAGCTGGCGTTTTTTTGTCCTCAGAAATGAGGATGAAGCTTGAATATGCATCGGGTATATTCGATTGGAGTCCCGGATCCATTGTAGATACCGGACCCGGCGAAACCTGCACACAGTACTTAAGACATAGGGCGCCGCTAAACCTGAGAGATGAGACCCGCCTTGCGCGGGTCTTTTTTTGCAAAAAATCTCTGGCGCAAACGATTGCTACGACTCAACCGGCACCGCGAGGCTTGTGGCACGTCCGCCATAATCGTATTGCGGCGTCATGTTATCGAGCGGATTGGCCGGACCAAACAGTTCGCCGCCAAGACTGCGGATTACCGCGCATACCGCGTTGACGCCGGTCTGCAACGCCCCTTCGACCCACCCACCGGTAAACGAGCAGCTATCGCCTGCAAGGTAAATGGAGGGATCCGTCGACGGATTGCGGCTCGCCTGAAACTGGAAGAAGAGTTGCTGGCTATAGCCATCGCCGCCGGCAAAATTCAGCTTGAAGGCGCCGTAGTAGCCGCGTTCCAGATCCCAGTCGACCACGCGCACATACCGGTCGTAATCGTTACCGATCGGCACGACATGGCGGGCAAACGCCGCGTTCGTCTGCGCCAGATCCGCCACCAGCCGTTGCACGCGCCGACGGTTGTCGCCCAGCGCCAGTTGCTTGATCGCGTCGTCTTCCCAGGCGTAACTCAGCAGCACGACACCCGGCGAGTTGGGGTTCTGCGGCGCATAGTCGAGACAGTAGACGCCTCGCACCAACGTGTCGGTCTGAATGTTGGCGGGCAGGTTCTCGTCGAGCCAGAACTTGCGTTGCGTCATCACGAACACCTTTGACGAACTCGTCAGATGCACGTCGTCGATCGCCGTGCACTGTTGCGGCGAGAGCGAGGTGCCGGGCCCATTCAGCGCCATGTCGATCTGCATGGCCCGCGTGCTCGCAGTCACAATGACCCGGTCTGCAAACTGCGTCGTCCCGTCCTCCAGCCAGAGCTTCACGCCCGCCGCTTCGCGCGTGACCCGCGCAACCGGCGTCCTGATCACGCGTTGCGCGATCGAGCGCCGCTCGAAGACCTGCGTCGAGAACGCCCGGGCGAGCGATTCGATGCCAGCTGGAATGAACAACTGGTCGGTTTCGAGCTCGTCCACCATGAGGCGCACGATCTCGAGAAAGGCGACCGGATACATCGGCCCCAGACCGCCTGAACCGACGCCGAGCGCGCCGAACAGCTCATAGTCGTCCGGGTAGCGCCAACGCGTGCCGCCCGGCGGGTTGGCGCTGCCAAAGATACGGCACAGGGCGCTGTAGAAACTCTCGTTGCCGAAGACATTGATGTACGCCTGCCACGCATTGCGTGCTGCCGCGGTTTGTCCGCTGCGCAGCAACTGGGTGATCGCCACCGGCGCGATCAGTGCGGGCCCGGTTTCCGGCGTAAAGCCCTCGCTGATAAAGGCATTCCAACCGGTGTTGACGGTCGCGAACATATCCGGTGGATTACCGTGTGCGGGCCACACATAAGTTTTTCCCTGGTACCCCAAATTAGTTAGCACGGCGCCGGGGTCGGGAAAGCTCGACGTTGCCTTGATGCCGAAGCGGTCAAGATAGTGGAAGAGACTGTATTCGCTGGGCGGAAAGCGCATCGCCCCCAGCTCCGCAAGAAACTCGGGCGCGGACTCCGTAAAGGTCGAGCTCCATGCGCGGCCGCCGATGCGATCCGAGGCCTCGAAGAGCACCACATTGGCCGCGCCGGCGCGCAGCAGTTCGTACGCGGCGACGAGACCGGCAATGCCGGCACCGATAATCGCAATCGTGGCGTTCGCAGCCGCGGGCGGCACACGTCCCAGGGCATCGGGCGAGCCGGCCAGGTAGGAGCCATAGTCGAACAGCGTATCGATGTAGCCAAAACTCGGGCTCTGGCGCTCTGTCGCGCCGAATTCGCCGGCGAGAGGCGAAGGGCGTAAGCGTCGGCGAAGATTCGGAATGAACGGCATGCTTCTCCTCGTGGGCTAAAGATAAACGTGCAGCGTGCGGGCAGCGGGTTTCACTCATGTTCCCGGCAGCCCGGTGGGGATAACACCACACGGCTTAACGGCATTTTTGCGTCCCGCTTGAACCATTTACTTTGGCCGTGTAAGCTCGCCGGTAACACTTTCTTACAGACCTGAGGCCCCTGGCCGAAGGAGCAAAACTTACTCGCAGGCAGTCCGGAACACCATGTATTTGACGAACCGTGAGACTGCGCTGGTCTCTGACATCTTCGCCGTGCTGGCCGATGCCTTACCCGAGGACCTGATGCGCCGGGAAATCGGCGTAAGGATGCTGGATCTGCTGCGCGCGGATTATCTGGGCTCGTACGTGTGGGATGCGACGAAGAAGGCGTTTGTGAATCGGGTCGCGCTCAATATGTCGGACGACAACCTCGCCGAGTACGAACAGTATTACCAGTACCACGACACGGTCACACCGTTGCTGCAGAACTGCCGGCAAGCAGTTCGCGTGACGGACGTCCTTCCCCAGGCCGAACTCGTGCGCACCGAACTGTTCAACGACTTTCTGCGCCGCGACGGCCTGCATTGGGGCATGGACGTCTTTGCGTGGTCCGGCGAGACGAACATCGGCGACCTGCGCATCTGGCGCGGCAAGCAGCGGGACAATTTCTCGGACCATGACCTCGCCCTCGCCGAACTGATTCGCCCGGCCTTCACGTCGGGACTCGCCCGCGCCCGCAGAACCGCCGGCATGACCGAAGCGGGAACGCCGCATACGCGCCTGATTTCAGAGCGTGTGCTCAAGTCGCTGACGGCGCGCGAACGGGAAGTCGTGTCGCTCATCATGGAAGGACTCCTCGACAAGCAGATCGCTGAGCGGCTCGGCATCTCGTACACCACCGTGCGCACGCATGTGGACCGCAGCTTTCAGAAGCTCGGCGTCGGCAACCGGTCGGCGCTGATTCGCATGGCCCAGCAGGACGCACGATAAGCCAGGTGGCGGCGCGCAATAGAGCGCTGCCAGGCTTGAGCGTCATCCCGCTTTCGCGCATCCCCCGTCTCACGCCCGCCCATCCCCACCTCCTCCGCCGCAAACATTCGGTAATAAATCTTTTTTTCGCCGCCGCGGAATAACGCCGGAAAGACGGTGTTCACCCTCTCATGCCGTGCTCGCCGCGGCGCATGCATGGCTGCTGCTCAGGCTCGCGAACCACGGCTCGCGCCTGATCGCCCTGGCCCGCGTGAATTGCCACCAACGATGAGATCGCTGTGAGTCACACCACGATTCAACCTGTCTGGGTTCGCGTCACACACTGGATTAATGCGCTCGCTGTCGTCCTGATGGCAATGAGCGGCTGGCAGATCTACGACGCCTCGCCCATTTTTCCGGCCCTGCAGTTTCCGGCCGCCGTCACCTTGGGCGGTTGGCTCGGCGGCGCCTTGCTGTGGCACTTCGCGGTCATGTGGCTGCTGGTGGCGAATTTCCTCGTCTACCTTGGGCTCAATCTCGCTTCAGGACGGCTGCGCCGCAAGCTGCTGCCGCTCAGTGCCAGGTCGCTTGCCGCCGATACGCTCGCCGCCCTGCGCGGCCGCCTCACGCACGGCGACCTGAGCCGCTACAACGCCATCCAGAAGCTGGCCTATCTGACCGTTATCGTCGACATCGTGCTGCTGGTGCTTTCCGGGCTGGCCGTGTGGAAGTCGGTGCAGTTTCCGCTGCTGCGCACCTTGATGGGCGGCTATGACAACGCGCGTGTCGTGCACTTCGTCTGCATGAGCGTGCTGGTGGCCTTCTTCTTCGTGCATGTCGCGATGGTCGCGCTGGTGCCGCGCTCCCTGCTTCTGATGCTTCGAGGACGGTAGACATGGTAACTCGCAAACGCAGCGGCGAACCCGGCACGACGCTATCGTCACACGCCGACGCCATCATCAAGGATGCCCAGCGGGAATTGAAAAATCCCGCGCGCCGTCTGCTCGGCAAGCGGATTCTCTCGCTCGGCGGCCTGGCGATGTTGTCCGGCTGCGATCTGAGCAACGACAAATCGGTCAACACGATGCTGCGCAGGATCTCGTTCTTCAACGACGACGTACAGGCCCTGCTGTTCGATCCGCACAAGATGGCGCCGACCTATCCCGAGTCGATGATCACGCGGCCGTTTCCGTTTAACGCGTTCTACGATATCGACGACGTGCCGGAAGTCGACCCGGCCTCGTACCGGCTTCAGGTAGGCGGTCTTGCGCATGGCAAACGTGTCTGGACGCTCGACGAGCTGCGCGCGCTGCCGCAGCAGGACCAGATCACCCGCCATATCTGCATTGAAGGATGGAGCGCGATCGGCCGCTGGGGCGGCGTGCGCTTTGCCGATTTCCTGAAGCGCGCCGGCGCGGATACGACGGCACGCTACGTGTCGTTGCATTGTGCGGACAACTACTGGACGAGCATCGACATGCCCACCGCGCTGCATGCGCAGACGCTTCTCACGCTGACCTACGACGGCCAGGTGCTGCCGCCGAAGTACGGCTTTCCGATGAAGCTGCGCATGCCCACCAAGCTCGGCTACAAGAATCCCAAACACATCGTCGCGATTACCGTGACGAACGATTACCCCGGTGGTTACTGGGAGAACCAGGGCTACAACTGGTTCGGCGGTTCCTGAGCAGCATCCCCATTTTCAACCCGACAACACTGCACGGAGATTCCATGTCTATCCGCCTGAAACTCGGCGTTACGCTTGCTACGCTCGCCTTCGCGGGCGTCGCGCTGGCGCAGACGCCGGCTGTCAAACCCTCGCGCATTCGCGGCGAGATCGTCTCGCTCAACGGCGACGTCCTGCAGGTGCATCGCCGCAGCGGCGACACGGTCGCGATCAACGTGGCGCCCACCGTCGGCATCTCGGCGGTCAAGGCGATGCAACTGTCCGATATCAAGCCCGGCTCGTTCATCGGCACGGCGGCCACCACTGGCACCGACGGCAAGCTGACCGCCACCGAAGTGGTGGTGTTTCCCGAATCGGCGCGCGGCACTGGCGAAGGTCACTATGCGTGGGACCTGGGTCCGAATAGCTCGATGACGAATGCGAACGTCGACACGGTCGTCGAGGGCACCAGCGGCCGCGATCTGAAGCTGTCGTACAAGGGTGGCGACAATGTGGTGACGGTACCGGCGAATGTGCCTATCGTGACCTTCACGCCGGCAGCGCGCACCGACCTCACGCCGGGCAAAAAGGTATTCGTGGTGGCGACGCCTGCGGCGCAGGGCGCGTTTGTGGCGCAGCGGGTCGTGGTCGAAAAGGATGGCGTCGCGCCGCCGATGTAACCACCGGCAGGTTGTTGCTGTTTGATGAATGGCCCGGGGCGATCCGGGCCATTTTTGTTTTCGCCTGAGGCGGCAATGCAAGGCCGCCTCAGACGTAGCGATGCTTCGCTCGGAGGATGCCTGGATGCCGCTCAGGTTTCGAGCGTCGCATCCATGGTGATGGTGGCCTTTAGCACTTTCGAAACCGGGCAACCCGCCTTCGCGTCCGCCGTGGCTTTTTCGAACGCAGCCCGGTCGCCGCCGGGAATTTTCACCTTGACGTCGAGGTGCACGGCGGTAATGGCGAACCCGCCGTCGGCCTTGTCGAGCGTCAGGGTGGCCGTGGTGCCGATGCGTTCGGGCTTGATGCCCACCTTGCCGAGTTCGGCCGAAAGCGCCATGGAGAAGCACCCGGCATGCGCCGCCGCGATCAGCTCTTCCGGATTGGTGCCGATACCGTCCTCGAAACGCGTTGCAAACGAATACTGGGTGTCCTTCAGAACCCCGCTATCAGTAGAAATCGTGCCCTTACCGTCCTGCAGGCCGCCTTGCCAGACCGCTGATGCCTTGCGCTTCATCGTTCTCTCCAATGGGTAGCCCTGCCGGCGCTGCTGTGCATTCGACCATGACGCCTGCCGCAACGGTCGCGCCCAGGTTCTTGCGGCATCGGCGTAGGTCGAGCGTGCCACGCAGCGCGACAGGCGCGGGCGTAGACCGGACTTCATGATAGGCGCTTCCTGGGGGCGGCGTCGGACAGCGTGTATCGGCCTCCCCCTCCCTCACTGCGCAAACGGCAACGTCACCTGACCTTCCGCCCGCATTCCGAACACATTCAACGTCATCGCCACAAGCGCGTAATAACCGAGCAAGCCGACCAGATTGATGGTGACCTCATGCCCAAAGCGCGCCACCGCGGCCGCGTAAGTCGCATCGGACACGCGCTTCGTGTCGTACAGCTCGCTGGCAAAAGCATAGATCAGCGCGTCGTCGGGGTCCGCGAACGACGGCTGCTGGCCTGAACGGATCGCTTCGGCATCGGCCTGCACAACACCCGCTTCGAGTGCGATCGGATAGTGGATATACCACTCAGCCTGAGCCTGCCAGCGCGCCGCCGTCACCAGGATCGCCAGTTCCGAGAGGCGCAGAGGCAAGCCGGTCCGGTAGCGGCAAAACGCACCCAGCCGTTGCGCCTGCTGCGCGAGCTCCGGACTGTGAATCCAGCCGAGGAACGGCCCGTTCAGGTTGCCACGCGGACCGGACAGGATCTCGTCGAGGACGGCCTTCTGTTCGGGCGTCGCAGTCGATGCGTCAAAACGCGGCAAACGCTCAGTCATGAAAACTCCCACAAATGATGAAGTAGCCGCCGCCGGCTACGCGGCAGCGCGTACGCCGGTGGCAAGCAGCGCACCGTCGATCGCGTCGGTGAGGCGGCTGACAATCTGATCGATGTCCTGCGCCGTGCAGATAAACGGCGGCGCAAGCAGCACATGATCGCCGCGCTGACCGTCGACGGTTCCACCCATCGGATACACCATCAGGCCGCGCGCAAACGCCTCACGCTTGATCGCCGCGTGCAGTTTGAGCTTCGCGTCGAAGGGCACCCTGGTGGCGCGATCCTGAACCAGCTCGACGCCTACAAACAAGCCGCGCCCGCGCACATCGCCGATATACGGATG
Source organism: Paraburkholderia phenazinium (assembly GCF_900142845.1). Taxonomy (NCBI): domain Bacteria; kingdom Pseudomonadati; phylum Pseudomonadota; class Betaproteobacteria; order Burkholderiales; family Burkholderiaceae; genus Paraburkholderia; species Paraburkholderia phenazinium. The sequence continues at coordinate 1,808,910 of NZ_FSRU01000001.1, read as the reverse complement.
CTGCGCATAGTGCTCGCGAAGTTGCGCACGCAACTGTTCGCCGCGCGCCTGAACGTTATCGAGCAGCTTGTCTTCGGCGATCACGCGTTGCACTTCGAGCGCGGCGGCGCATGCCGTTGCATGTCCGATATACGTATGGCCGTGCTGGAAAAATCCCGAGCCGCCGACGATCGTGTCGTAAATGCGCCGGCTGACCAGCGTTGCGCCGATGGGCTGATAGCCAGCCCCAAGACCTTTCGCGATGGTCAGCAGATCGGGGGCCACGCCGTCCTCTTCACACGCGTACAGATAACCGGTACGTCCCATCCCCGACATGATCTCATCGAGAATCAACAGGACACCATAACGGTCGCAGACCGCGCGAATCTTACGAAAATACTCGCGCACCGGTGGTACAGCGCCGGCGGTTGCGCCGACCACCGTCTCCGCGACAAAGGCCGCCACCGTGTCGGCGCCGAGTTCGAGGATCTTCTGTTCCAGCTCATCGGCAAGCCGTTGTGCAAAGACTTCTTCGGTTTCGTCAGCACGTTGCTCGCGATATGCGTAGCACGGGCTCACGTGATGCGCTTCGATCAGGATCGGCAGGAACGGCTCGCGGCGCCATGCATTACCGCCAATCGCCAGCGCGCCCAGTGTATTGCCGTGATAGCTCTGACGACGGGCGATGAAATGACGGCGCTGCGGCTCGCCCTTCTCGACGAAATACTGGCGTGCCAGCTTCAATGCCGCTTCGATCGCCTCCGAGCCGCCCGACACAAAATACACGTGATCCAGACCTTGCGGCGCGCTCGCCACCAGCCGGTCCGCGAGTTCCTCGGCCGCTTGCGTCGTAAAGAACGAGGTGTGCGCGTAGGGCAATTGCTGGGACTGGCGCTTGATCGCATCGATCACGCGCTGGTTGCTATGGCCGAGGCACGAGACGGCGGCCCCGCCGGATGCATCGATATAGCGCTTGCCGGTGGAGTCGATCATCTCGATGCCGTCGCCCGCGACGGCAACCGGCAGCGTTTGTTTCGGGGCACGGTGAAACACGGTGGACATAGGATTCCTTATCGCGTGATCGCGGTCAGAAGGCGGTATTCGAACGCGCCGCCAGGGGAATGAAGGTGTCGAAGGCGCAGTGCCCTTGCCGATAGACCTGCATCGCAACACCGTCCGTTTCGATGCGAAACAGCGCGGTAGCCAAGGTGTTTTCGTCGTCGGGATCGCGCGGGTCGTCACGGTAAATGGGCAAGCCAGCGGGCGCCTGGTCACGCAGCACGCGTAGCAGCCCGTCGTCTGCAAGCGGCGTGCGCAGCGTCGGCAGCAAAGCGTCGACGCGTGCCTGGCGGTCGCGCGAAGAATCGGTCACGATTTGCGCTTCGCCCTCGCAGCCATCGTGAATCAGGTGATTCGCATGACCGAACCGCGGCGTATCGGCCATGACCGAACAGCGCTGGACAGTGGCTTCGATACTCAACAGGCGCGCGTCGCCCACACAGCCAAGCGTGTGATGAAACCCACTGGCTCGCGGTGCATCGCTCAACAGCCTGGCGGCTTCGTCGAGCGAACGCGTATCGAGCACGGCACGTGCGAGGATCATGCGCGGCACGCCCGCAGCCGGTGTCCGGATGCGCAGATTGTTGATGGCCTGCACGACGCCCGCGCGGTTGGCGGCGAAAGTATGGCCGGGCAACGAGCCCGGATAGTAGAAACTCACGAAGCCGGGCTTGCCGGCAGGCTGGACGTCCACGAGGAAGCACCGCTCGCGCAGGTACGGATCGCCATCCTCGTTGTGCGCGATGAAACGCGCGTTGCCGGAAACGGCCGCCAGTGTCGTGCAGCCGTCCGGCGCGTTATGGATCAGCTCGCCACGGCAATTCCACAGAAACACGTCTTCCACTGGCCAGCCAAGGCCCGCCGCCATGCCCTCCAGCTCGGCGAGCAGCGCGGGGAAATGCGCTTGCGCCGCGCGGCGCAGCGCCTCCACGAACCGGTGGCCGCGCCAACGGCTGACCTGTTGCCAGGCGGCGCTTTGCTCCATGTAGGCCGCCATGACCGGCCGCGCCAGTTCGCCCAGCTGGTAGCCGATGTCATCCGGCCGGCCGGTTACACGGGAAAGAGTCCATTCCTGCATCGACGGTTATGCCTCGCTCAAACCTTGTTGATCGTCGCGCCGCATCGGCATGGCAACCATCGCCCACTCGCCTGTGCGGCAAAGTGAAAGGATGCCGTCAGCAACCATGGCATCGATTCAACATTCGATCCTAATTTATACCTCTCAACAACATATGTTGTCAATCGAGGCGAGCATGCACTGAATGAAGCGAATCACTCAACATGGTTGAGGTTGCGACGCACCATTGCTGCGCCCGGCGTGGCGGCACTTGCGCGGTCTGCGAAGTGCGCGGCACCTCGCACCGCGCACGCCTCGTTCAAGGCACGTAGACACCCTTCGCGTGCATCGACCGCTCGGCAATCTCGAGTTGCTCGACCGCATCGGCGCCTTCGAGCGCCAGCAGATGCGCCACCAGCGACTCCGCAAGCGCCGTAGCCGCCACTAGCGAAGGAAAGAAGGAAGGACTTTCGTGTGAAAAGATCAGCACCTTGTCGGCATTCAACGCAATCGGCGACACCGCACTGTCCGTGATGGCGATGAGCTTGCTGCCCTTCTCCAGAGCCGCTTCGGCCACGCGAGCCGCCTCCACCGAATAAGGCGCGAAGCTGATGACGACGGTGGCGCTATCGCGTGCGATCGTGCGCAGTTGCATTTCCAGCGTGCCGGCTTCGCCTGTCAACAGCGACACCGTTGAACGAAACAACCGGTAGCCGTACACCAGACCGAACGCCACCGCATAGCAGGAGCGAAAACCGGCCACATGCACATGCGGTGCGCGGCGCAATAGCCGCGCCGTTTCGACGACGGCCCGCGCGCTATGCGCCGCGGTGACATCGAGATTATGTTGTTGAGCGATCAGCAGATCGTGCGCCAGTGCGTCTTTGGCATTGGCCTTGACGAGCGTCCGGGCGCGGCTCGCGAGCGGCTCCGGCCGCGTGCGCACGCGCGCCACAAACAGATTGCGCAACTCGTTCCAGCCGGGAAAACCGAGTTGTTGCGACAACCGCACCAGCGATGCCGGTTGCACCTGAGCCCGTTCGGCGACCTTGCGCATGGAGGAAACCGCGACTTCGTCGGGATGATCCAGCAGGAACGCGGCCCCCATCTGGAATTGCGGACTCAGTTCTGAGAAGCGCGCCCGGATCAGGGCGGCGAGCTGGTCGAAACTGTCGGGCATGCGGTGGACCGGGAAGTAAGTTGACAACAAATGTTACCACCCGGCACCACGCATGCCGCGCCCTTCTACAGCAAGGCCACGACCCGCACGTCGCCCTGCTCGGCCGACGCCACCACCTTGCCCGCGACCCGCCGGAAAGTGATCGTCACCGTGGAATCGCCGACGCGCATATCGCCGATTTCGAGCCAGTCGATGCCTTCGGGCAGCATCGGCTGTTCGATCAGCACCTCGCGCTTCGCTGCGTCGACGGTCACGCCCAGGCACGCTTCCAGCATCATGAACGGCGAGCCCGCTGCCCAAGCCTGCGGCAGGCAGGCCACCGGGTAAGCCGTCGGCGGTTCGCCGCGCCGCCGCGGGAAGCCACAGAAGAGCTCCGGCAGACGCATGTCGAAATTGACCGCGGCCTGGAACAGCGCCTGCAGCAACTTCACCGCGGTTGCCTTGCCGCCGTAGCGCGCCACGCCTCGCGCGCACAGCGCGTTGTCGTGCGGCCAGACGGACCCGTTGTGATACGCCATCGGATTGAAGCGCGCCTGGCCCGCCGCCAGCGTGCGCACGCCCCAGCCGGTATGGAACAGCGTCGATTCCAGACCGCGCACGACCGCTTCGCCGCGCTCGCGCGACGGCAAGCCGAAGGCGAGCAGATGGCCGGCATTCGAGGCCAGCACGCGGCACAGTTCGCCATGGCCGTCGAGGGCGATGCCGTAGAAGCCGGACTCTTCCATCCAGTACTTCTCTTCGACGCATTCGCGGATCGCCCTGGCGCGCCGGCTATATCCGGCAGCGTCCTCGGACAGGCCGCGCAGCGTCGAGAAGTGCGCCATGGTGTCGAACGCGGCGCTCGCGTAGGCCTGCACTTCCACCAGCGCGATCGGCCCATCCGGGAAGCGGCCGTCGGCGTGAAAGACCGAATCGTGACTGTCTTTCCAGCCCTGATTCGCCAGCCCGCCATCCGATTCGCGCTGATAGTCGAGCAGGCCGAAGCGGTTCTTGTCGCACACACCCGAGACCCAGTTCGCCGCGCGTTGCAGCGCCGGCCACAACTCGTCGATCAGGTCCACGTCGCCGGTACGCGCCACATAGGCGCCGGCCAGCACGATAAACAAGGGCGTGCTGTCGACGCCGCCGTAATAGAGCGCAAACGGCACTTCGCCGGTGGCGGCCATTTCGCTCTTGCGCATTTCATGCATGATCTTGCCGACCGCAGCGTCGCGGAAGGCCGAGTTCTCGAGCGCCTGATGCTCGGCAAGAAAACGCAGCACGCCGCGCGCGAGGCCCGGCTGCAGCCACAAGGTCTGCAATGAGGTAATCAGCGCGTCGCGGCCAAACGGGGTCGAAAACCAGGGAATGCCGGCGTACGGATAAGGACCGGTCTCCAGATCGGTGGTCAGCAGGCCGAGATCGGCGAGCGAACGGTCGATCCATGCGTTAAAGAGCGGATTGCTCGAACGCACCCGCGCGGTAGCACGGCGCCGTTCGCGCATCACAAGGTGGGCCTCGACCAGCGCTGCGCGCACCGCCGCGCGTCCGACCCGCGGACGCTCCGCATGGATCTGCGACACGTGCGACCCGCTCTGCGCGTGGACCGGCACCGACACGCCCGCGCTGACCACCGGCTTGTCGGCCCGCAGCTTCACCGCGACGGCGAGATAGATCGATACGCAGGCTTGCGCCGGCAGTTGCACGGTGTAATCCGCGCGATTGGCGAACAGCTTGTCCGGCGTCGGCGAAAAGGCAATCTGCACGTCACGTTCGACGTTATCGAGCCCCACGTAGCCGAGCAGCACTTCGCCATTCTCGACACGCGCCGGTTCGACATTGCCCTTCTTGTCGCGTTTCAGGCCGCGCACTTCAAACATGTCGCTGAAGTCGCTGGCGAAAGAAATGGAAAGCGGCACGACCGCATCTTTCGTACCGTAGTTGGTCAGCTCGATGGCTTCGTTGAGCACGGTGCCCGACAACACGCGCACGCGCTCGACGTGGATCACGCCCTCCGGCGTGCTGTCGCCGCCGAGCGGCGGCAACGGACGGTTGGTCAGATGCGCCGTAAATGCCGCATTGTCGCTGCTGACGCTGCCCGACAGCAGCGACGGCGCGCGACCGCCGAAGGTCAGGCGCAGTTGCGACAACACGCGCGTGTCGTTGACGAACAGGCCGTCGTCGTGACCGGTGATGTCGCCCAGCGCGTCGTTGACGATAAACGTATCGCCCGACTTCAACACATACTGGTTGGCGCTGGCGACGTTGAGGTTTTCTGGTGGGATGAACGCCGTGTCCGGTTCATGTTCCGCGCGGTCCGCACCGCCTGAGTGCGTCAGTCCGCCGAGTGCTTCTGGATCCTGCATCAGCTTGCTCCTGTGCTATGGGCTTCGTTCCGATTGTAGAGGGTCTGCGCCCGCCGAACGAACTTAACACAGGAGTGTGGTGGATTTGCGCAAGCGGGCCACGTTGAAGGCGTAACAAAACGCTACGGCAGTCGCCCGTGCCGTTGTGTGGGGGCAATTGGCACGCGTCATGCAGTTTTGATCCGGCATGCGGCGCGGGTTGGATCCCTCGTAGCATTCCGTAAACGGACCGCGGGCGCGGCTCCATTCCGGAAGCAGCGCCCGCTTGCTTGCGCGTGTGCGTGTGCTTGAATCACGCTCAAGCCCGTGCAACACCCACCGATCAATCAATCAGCGTTGCGCAATCGGCTTCGCCTCGCGTGCAGTATCGCCAACGAACAGCTGACGCGGACGGCCAATCTTCTGTTCCGGATCGGCAATCATTTCGTTCCACTGTGCAATCCAGCCCACCGTACGCGCCATCGCAAAGATGCACGTGAACATCGAGGTCGGGATGCCCAGCGCGCGCTGCACGATGCCCGAGTAGAAGTCGACGTTCGGGTACAGCTTGCGCGACACGAAGTACTCGTCTTCCAGCGCGATCTTTTCCAGCGCCATGGCCAGCTTGAACAGCGGGTCGTCATGCAGACCGAGCTCTTCCAGCACTTCGTGGCAGGTTTCGCGCATCAGCTTCGCACGCGGATCGTAGTTCTTGTAGACGCGGTGACCGAAGCCCATCAGCTTCACGCCCGAGTTCTTGTCCTTCACCTGCTGGATGAACTCAGGGATGTTGTCGACCGAGCCGATCTCTTCCAGCATGTTCAGTGCTGCTTCGTTCGCGCCACCATGCGCCGGGCCCCACAGGCAGGCGATACCGGCTGCGATACATGCAAACGGATTCGCACCCGACGAGCCGGCCAGACGCACCGTCGAAGTCGACGCGTTCTGTTCGTGGTCCGCGTGCAGGATCAGGATACGGTCGAGTGCGCGCACCAGCACGTCGTTGACCTTGTATTCTTCGCACGGGTTCGAGAACATCATGTGCATGAAGTTCGCGCTATACGACAGTTCGTTCTTCGGATAGACGAACGGCTGGCCGATGCTGTACTTGTACGCCATCGCCACCAGCGTCGGCAGCTTCGCGATCATGCGTGTCGCCGAGATCTCGCGGTGCTGTGCGTTCGTGATGTCGAGCGAGTCGTGATAGAACGCCGACAGCGCGCCGACTGCAGCCACCAGAATCGCCATCGGGTGCGCGTCGCGACGGAAGCCGCGGAAGAAGAAGTGCATCTGCTCATGCACCATCGTGTGCTGTTTGACCGAGGCGACGAACTCTTCCTTTTGCTTCGCGTTGGGCAGTTCGCCCTTCAGCAGCAAATAGCAGGATTCGAGGAAGTCGGCATTCTGCGCGAGATTGTCGATCGGATAACCGCGGTACAGCAGCTCGCCCTTGTCACCGTCGATATAGGTAATGGCCGAGTTACACGCCGCCGTCGACATAAAGCCCGGGTCGTACGTGAACCTGCCGGTCTGGCCGTACAGCTTGCGGATGTCGATCACGTCGGGGCCAAGCGTGCCCTTGTAAATCGGCAGATCGATGGTCTGGTCGCTGTCAGAAAACTTCAGCGTTGCGTGTGTCTTAGAGTCGTTCATCTACGCTTTCCTTTTGCTATCACATCGCACACGTGCCGGACTACGGGTGCTGTCGTTGCTCGCCATGCTCCGGCTCAGGCTTTGCATTTTACGGCTACAGAGTCAATTCATTGCGGCGATTGACCGCAACAATCCATCTCGACCTCAGCAACATTCACTATAAATTGCGCTGAAACCATTGCACGGCTCATGAATATTGGTCAGATAAAATCAGCCAGCCAACTGAAAGACAACGTTGAGAACGCAACAATGTTTTGCAACGGGCATGCAGCACGAGTGCGCGTCCTCTGAGATACTCGTTGCGTGTGATGCTTCCCCTGCAAAACACATCGCTGTCTTTGGCCCGCCGTTCGCGGCGGGCCTTTTTATCCAGTCAGAAGAACAGGACCATCAGATGAACGCCTCGCTCGAAACGCTGTTTCCGGACCTCAACCACACCGAAGACAGCATCGTCACCGCACTGAACCATCAGGACATCGTGGTGGCGTTGTCGGCGGCACTGAAGACGCAAAACGTCGCTGTGCTGCACATGTTGTATCCGCGTACCGACGCGCGCACGCACAGCAGCCTCGATGCACTCGTCGCCAAGCTGCACGGCAGTGGCCTGCACAAAGTCGCCGGACTGGTCGCCAATGAAGCGCACTACCTCATATTCAAGGAACCGGTGAAGGCATGGAAGGCCTTCCAGGAAATCCGCAACGACTCGCTCGCGATCGGCGTGCATCTGTACTATCACGGCCTCGTCGGCGAAGCCGCCGAACTCGCGCTCGACGCCGACGCGCATCGCAAGGCTTAACAGCCAGACCGCAGCCACGCCGCGCCCCCGTTGGAGGGCAGGCGTGGCCTGCGGCGGTAAGCAGGCGCGTCACGCCGGATCAGTCCTCGAATCAGCCCTGATCGGCCGCGCCCACGCCGCGAATAAATTCGTCGATATAGCGATTGAACGCCGCGGGGTGCGCCAGATTCATCCCATGCGATGCGCCGCGCACCGTCTCGCGCCGCGCATCCGGCAGCCACGAGGCGAGCGCCGTCGCGGTGCGCCGGAACATGTCGGGACTCTTTTCGCCGTCGATCAGCAAGACCGGGCAGCGCACTTGCGCGGCCTCTTCCGGCGCATAGGCCGGCAGCGGATCGCGGAATTGACGCGCCAGCGTGTGGGCGTTGTCGGTCGCCATCGTGCGGAACGACTCGGTGCTTCTGGCCCAGAACCCCGGACGGCTCACCGAATCCACGAACAGTTGCAAGCCCGCATCCACCTGCCCCTCTTCGATCAGTTGCGCGGCGCGTGCACGCAGCGTGTTGACCGTTTCCGGCAAGCGGGCAGCCGGCCTGCCGGCGATCTGCAAAGGCCCGCCCGGGTCGGCGAGCGTCAAGGTACGCACATGCTGCGGATGGCGCTGCGCAAAGTAATACGCCACGCAGCCACCGCGCGAATGACCCACGACGTGGGCCGGCCCTTCGCCCAGGCGCTCGATGAATTCGGCCACTTCGTCGGCGTGGTCGCTCCAGCTAAACGGCATGTCGGGCGGCGTATCGGTCACCGGCCAGTAATGCGTGAGGCTCACGGCGACGCAGCGATAATGCTTCGCCATCCCCGCGAGTTGCGGTTGCCAGTAGCGGTAATCGCACAACGAACCATGCACGAACAGCAGCAGTTCGCCCTCGCCTTCGACAACATAAGGCATGCGCAAGCCGCTCGATAATTCGATAAACGATGGGGATGAAACGGGATCAGGATGAGTCACGGGTCGATTCGGGGACAACGCAGCGAGCGCCCGTCGGGCGTGCTGGTTTTTCAAAAGTGGAGTGGAACGGATTGCGCCTGCGGGACCGTTCAGGCCGCAGGGTCGGCGAAACAAGGCAGTATTGTCACACAGTCATGACGCCCGCACGCCTGACGTGCAAATACCGCCGGCGCCGTGCGGGTTATTCGTACACGAGATCGTCCAGCAAGCCGGCTTCCGCTGCCGCGCCCGCACCGCGCACCGCGCAGGTGAGCGGCTCGTCCGCGATGCGCACCGCGAGGCCGAGCTCAGCGGTCAGACGCCGGCCGAGGTTGGCGAGCAGCGCGCCGCCGCCGGTCAGCACGATCCCCGTGTTGGCGATATCCGTCACCAGTTCGGCCGGCGCGCTTTCGAGCGCCGTCTTCACCGCGCCGATCACGTGCCGCAGCGGCCCGTCGATCGCATCGGCGATATCGTGATTGTTGATCTCGACCGTGCGCGGCAGCCCGTCGTCGACGCTGCGGCCAGTCGCATTCATGCGCTCCAGCGGCACGTCGCGCATCGCCGAACCGATGGTCTTTTTGACGTGTTCGGCGGTTTGCTCGCCGAGCAGCACGCCGTACACATTACGGACATAGTTGACGATGGCCGAGTCGAACTGGTCGCCGCCGACCCGAATCGAGCCGTTATAGGCCATGCCGCCCAAGGCGATCACGCCGACTTCCGTCGTGCCGCCGCCAATATCGACCACCATCGAGCCGGTGGCCGACGAAACCGGCAAACCCGCACCCACCGCCGATGCCAGCGACTCGCCGATCAGGCTCACCTTCCATGCGCCCGCGGCCACTGCGGCTTCCTTGATGGCGCGGCGTTCGACCTGGGTCGCCCCGGCCGGCACGCAGATCGTGAACGCCGCCCGGCGGCCGAAAAACGGCCGCGGCCGCGCCATATCGACGAACTGCCGGATCATGTGTTCCGCGGCGGAAAAATTGGCGATCACGCCATGCCGCATGGGTCGTACCGTCTCAAGATTGTTGGGCGCCCGGCCGAGCAGTTGCTTGGCCTCGCTGCCGACCGCCGCCACTCGCTTCTGCCCCGCCTGCTGATGCTTCTGAAAACACACCACGGACGGCTGATTCAGCACGATGCCGCCGTCGTCGGTGTAGATCAGCGTATTGGCCGTGCCAAGGTCGACCGCCACCGTGTGACGGAACAGACCCCTGAACAACGGATGGTGCGGCTTCGGTCTGGCCATAGATAGGCTCTGCGTATGTCGTTATCGCCCTTTTGGGGCGTTGCGGTGATTCCCCGTACCGCTGACATCCCGCCTCCCCTGGGGGCATGGCAAGACATCATTGCGGCGCGCGTGATTTTCACGCTAATGAACCATTAACGGCAAGCAGATCAAATTCTTTAGGCCGACTTGATTTATTTCCGCATTTTTCAGGCGCGCGGCGTGCCCAGTGCGCGCACCAGCGCATCGCGTCCCAGCACGACGCCGTCGCCTGAAATCGTATGACCAATACCAGGCAATGCAAACGCACCCACTGCGAAGCCCGCGTCGCTAAACGCATTGGCCGCGCGCTCGAGTTCGAGCACCGGAATCACCGGGTCTTCGACGCCATGCACCAGCGTCAAGGGCGTGCGGGCCCGGGTGGTGATGGGCGACGCGAGCCGGCCCGAATACGCCACGACCGCCGCCGGCGCGTCGTCGCTCGTGGCGGCGTGATGGAGCGCCATCATCGAGCCTTGCGAAAAGCCCACCAGCGCAAGCTTACCGAAAGGAAGCTGCCAATGCGCCAGCTCGGCGTCCAGCATGCGGCGCAGCGCGGGATAGGCGTCGGCGACGCGGCCGATGCGATTAGCCTCGTTCACGTCGCGCAGGCTGAACCATTGCCGGCCGCCGAAGCCACCGTCGAAACGCTCGCTGCCGTCGAGCGACGCAAAGGCGACCTCGGGCAGCGTGTTGCTCCAGGCATCGGCGAGCGGCAGCAGGTCTTGCGCATTGCTACCGACGCCATGCAGCAGGATCACCAGCGCGCGAGCCGGCGCATCGTGCGGCGCACCAAGCGGCGCGCGGCGCCAGCCATGTTCGAATTGTTCCCAGGCCATTGCGATTCCTCTCCCTTCCGATTCCGGATCTGTATCCGCTTCTGTTTCGCTTTTTGCCCGCGCAGCGAAGGCACCGCGATGCTTCGACGCGCAGCTCACAGCCGCGAGCATACGCTTTCACTTATCTTTTTGCCGCCTTTGCCCGGCTAGCGCCTGCCCGCGCCAATGACCCTTCTGCGGGAATGCAGGTATGCTTTTAGCAGCCGTTCCACCGCCGTCTTGCGCCTTCGCTCCCGCTGCCTTGCGCGCACGGCCTGTGGGCCGCTTGCAACTTGCACGCCCAGACACGCCGCAGGGCATTCGCCCCGGCGCGGCATCATCCCCGATTATTTTTTGCTCCGGAGAAACGATTGAGCCAGCCCACCCCTGCGCCCGCATCGCCCCCGCCGCCACCGCCGCCGCTCAAGGGCGGGCAACTCGTCCTCGCGACGATCGCCGTTGCGCTCGCCACCTTCATGAACGTGCTGGACACGTCGATCGCGAACGTCGCGATTCCGACCATCTCGGGCAATCTCGGCGTATCGGTGGACGAAGGCACCTGGGTGATCACCGTGTTCGCCGCCGCCAACGCCGTCTCGATTCCGCTGACCGGCTGGCTCACGCAGCGCATCGGTCAGGTCAAGCTGTTCGTCGGCGCCATCCTGATGTTCGTGCTGTCCTCATGGCTGTGCGGCATCGCGCCGACGCTGCCCATCCTGCTGGTTGCACGGGTGCTGCAAGGCGCGGTGGCCGGCCCGCTGATCCCGCTCTCGCAAGCCATTCTGCTCGGCTCGTATCCGAAGGAGAAGTCCTCGACGGCGCTCGCGCTATGGGCCATGACCGCCACCGTCGGCCCGATTGCCGGACCGGCGCTGGGCGGCTGGATCACCGATAGCTATAGCTGGTCGTGGATCTTCTACATCAATATCCCGGTGGGTATTTTCGCGGCCGGGGTCACGTGGATGATCTACCGTACCCGCGAAACGGCCACCCGCAAGCCGCCTATCGATGTAGTGGGGCTCGGTCTGCTGATCACCTGGGTTGCCTCGCTGCAGGTGATGCTCGACAAGGGCAAGGACCTCGACTGGTTCTCGTCGCCGGTGATCGTCATCCTCGGTATCACGGCGATCATCAGCTTCGCGTTCTTCCTCGTCTGGGAGCTGACCGAGGACAACCCCATCGTCGATCTGCGGCTGTTCACGCAGCGTAACTTCCTGGGCGGCACGATTGCCATTTCGGTGGCCTACGGCGTGTTCTTCGGCAATCTTGTGCTGCTACCGCAATGGATGCAGGAATACCTCAATTACCGCTCCGTCGACGCCGGCCTCGTGACCGCGCCGCTCGGCATCTTCGCGGTGCTGCTCGCGCCGGTGATGGGCCGCGTGCTGCCGCGCTCCGATGCGCGCGTCATCGCCACGCTGGCCTTTGTCGGCTTTGCGATCGTGTTTTACATGCGCTCCAAATACGTGATTGAAATCGACACGTGGCATCTGGTGCTGCCCACGCTGCTGCAGGGCATTCCGATGGCGCTGTTCTTCGTGCCGCTGACGGCGATCATCCTGTCCGGGCAGCCGCCGAATAAAATCCCGGCGGCCGCGGGCCTGTCGAATTTCGCGCGGGTGTTTTGCGGCGCGGTGGGCACATCGATTGCCGGCAACGAGTGGAATAACCGCACCGTGCTGCACCACGCACGGCTGACCGAACGCGCCTCGATCGACAATCCGCTGTTTAACCAGCAGATCGATTCGACCCAGTCGTTGCTGCATATGAACAACCAGTCCGCCAATGCGCTGTTCGACTTCACGGTCAACACGCAGGCCGCGATGATGGGGCTGAACGACATCTTCTTCATCTCGGCGATCATCTTTATCCTGATCATTCCGCTGATCTGGATCACGCGGCCCTCCAAGGGCGGCGGCGGAGCGGATGCGGCCGGGGCGCATTGAGCGTGTGAACGGTGGGGGCGCGCGGTACAAGCGCGCCCCGCCCGGCTGGCCATGTGTCGTGGCTAGCCAGTAAAATCGCGGCGCATCCACGCTCATCCCTGCTCATGAACTACCAAGGCATCCTCGAACAGATTCACCAGGATCTGCAGCCCTACCTGGGAACCGGCCGCGTTGCCGACTACATTCCCGAGCTGGCGAACGTCCCGGCCAGGAGCTTCGGCATGGCCATCGTCACGCCGGCCGGCAAGGTCTTCCGCACCGGTCAGGCGGATACCCGCTTCTCGATCCAGAGTATCTCCAAGCTATTCGCCTGCACCATGGCTTTCCGGCTGCTCGGCGATGAACTGTGGCAGCGCGTCGGCCGCGAGCCGTCGGGCACGCCGTTCAATTCGCTGGTGCAGCTCGAAGCGGAGCAAGGCAAGCCGCGCAATCCGTTCATCAACGCCGGGGCGCTGGTCGTCACGGATGTGCTGTGCCGCCGTTTCGTGCGGGCCGAGACCGCGCTGGTCGAGTTTATGCGTCGGCTAACCGGCGACGTGACGATCGACTACGATTCGCGCGTCGCGCAGTCGGAGCTGCAACATGCGGACCGCAACCAGGCCATGGCGCATTTCATTGCGAGCTTCGGCAACATGGAGATGCCCGTCCACGCAGTGGTCGAGGCGTATTGCCGGCAATGCGCGATCTCGATGAGCTGCGTCGAGCTGGCGAAGGCGGCGCTGTTTCTCAGCAATGGCGGTGTCGTGCCGTCCACCGGCGAGCGCATTCTGGATAGCAGTTCGGCCAAGCGGCTGTCGGCTCTCATGCTAACGTGCGGCACCTATGATGCGGCCGGGGATTTTGTGTACCGCGTGGGATTGCCCGCCAAGAGCGGCGTGGGCGGCGGCATCGTCGCGGTATTGCCGGGTGAAATGGCGGTCTGCGTGTGGTCGCCGGGGCTGGACAGCAATGGCAATTCGCTGGCGGGCGTCATGGCGCTGGAGTGGCTGACGACGCAGACCGGGCGATCGATTTTTTGATCGCCCTCGCGCAGACACCCCGAAATCAGACCACGACTCGATCCTTGTCATGGAACTGCTGCATCCAGTACGGATAAGGCATCTGCGGCTGCGAGACCTGATTCAAACGTTCGGTCTGCGTCGCGCTCAACGCGATTTTCTGGGCGTCGAGGTTCGCAGCCAGTTGATCGGGCGTGCGCGCGCCGACAATGACCGAACAGACTTCGCGGCGTGCCAGAATCCAGGCCAATGCCACCTGAGCCGGCGAGGCGTCCAGTTCCGCGGCGATGTCGCACACTACGCGCACGACGGGATCCGCCTTTGCCGGATCGATCGGTGGAAAATTCAGCCTGGTTCGACGCCCGGTTTCACCGCTGCTTCCCTGCGTGTACTTGCCGCTCAGGTACCCGCCCGCGAGCGGACTCCACACCAGTAGCGCAACCTCATTCGCTTTTGCCACCGGCGCGATCTCATGCTCGACGTCGCGGCTCGTCAGCGCATAGTGAACCTGATTGCTGACGACGCGGGTCCAGTCCGTGCGGGCGGTAATCCCTTGCGCACGCTCCAGATCGCCCGCGCTGAAATTGCAGACCCCGACGTGCCGCACCTTGCCCTGCCTCACGAGGTCGTCGAGAGCACGCAGCGTTTCTTCCAGCGGAACGAGTTCATCGCGGTCGTGCAACTGGAACAGGTCGATATGATCGCGGCCGATACGCCGAAGACTCGTCTCCACCGACCGCATGATGTGCGAGCGGCCGAGCCCGACGTCGTTCGGGCCGGCTCCTGTGCGCAGTCGAACCTTGGTCGCGACCAGCATGCGCGACTCGTCGAGTCCAAGGTCGGCCAACGCCTGACCGACCACCGCTTCCGACTGCCCTTGCGAATAGGCGTCAGCCGTATCGATCAGGTTGATACCGCGCTCGACGGCCATCGCGACAAGCCGGGTGGCCTGGGCACGGTCGAGGCCGGCAATTTCACCCCAGATGCCGGTACCGGAACCAAAGGTCATGGCGCCCAGAGAAAGGCGGGAAATGCGCAGGCCTGACCTGCCGAGTGTGCTGTATTCCATAGCGAACCCTTTGATATGAATCCCTTGATGAACGATGGGCGGAAAAAGTCCATCGAAACGTACCGTTGGGATGCATTGTGGGGAAACGCGAGGAGAAACTGAATGACACGAATGGCAATTATAAAATGACAGTTAGTCATTAATGGGCCATCGCATCGCACTAGAGCTAACGCTTCGCAGTCGACTCGTTGCTCGCGAACAGTTCGGCGAGCCAGTCGATGAAGACGCGGGTTTTCGCACTCAGGTGTCGATTTGGCTGATAGGCAACAAAAACGGGAACCGGATCCGATACCCAGTCGCTCAGGACGGTTTCGAGTGCGCCGCTTTGAACGTGCGTTGCGGCGGAAAACGTCAACGCATGGACGACGCCGAGACCGGCCAGGCCCATGGTCAGACATGCCATGATGTCGTTGGCGGTCAGTCCGCGCCGATTCTGCACTTCCACGCGTTCACGTTCTTTCGTCACCACGATCGGGAAAGGTCGATTGGTGCGCGAGGCGATGGTTCGGATGACGACGTGACCATGCTCAAGGTCCGCAGGATGCGAAGGCCGCCCGTGCTTGTCCAGGTAGGCCGGCGTCGCACACAGGATTTGTCTGACGGCACCGATCTGTCGCGCGACGAGCGATTGATCGAATATCTCCCCCGCGCGCACCACACAGTCGACATTCTCCGCAATGAGGTCGACCGGACGGTCGCTGATCCCGAACTCGAGCTCGATATCCGGATAACGCTCGACAAACGCCGGTAGCGCGGGAAGTATCACCGATAAACCTAACGGCACGGGCAGATCGACGCGCAACCGTCCTCGCGGGTTGGTCTTCGCGCGCGACATCGTGCCCTCAAGTTCCGCGAGATCGCTCATCAACTGCTGCGCGCGTTCGTAGTAGGCGGCGCCGTCCGCTGTCGTCGAGACCTTGCGCGTTGTGCGGTTCAGCAGCTTTGTGCCCAGTTCGACTTCGAGCGACGCGATCAGGCGGCTGACGGCCGTCTTCGGTAAATCGAGCACCTGCGCAGCCTTGGTAAAGGTCCCGCTTTCGACCACTCGAATGAACGCCTGCATGGCCTGAAACTTGTCCACGGTCTGACTCCTCGCTGTTCCATACGGTCTGCCCGATTGTTTCACTGAAGAAACAATGTGGAATCGTAGCAACGATTTATCCCGCTGTGCGTATCCGGTAACGTTCACTCATCGCAATCGTTGACGAACTTCGACGGCGCTTCGAACCGGTCACGGGCTCATTCGTACCGCTTGCGCTGCCGCGCCGAAGTTTATTTAGGAAAGGAAAGTATTCATGTCTATCAATGAAGAGGTCCCGGTCGCGGATCGCCCGAAGGCCGTCGTCATCGGAGTGGGACCGGAGCAAGGACTAGGCGCGGGCCTGTCTCGCCGATTCGCGGCCGAGGGGCGTCATGTGGTCATCGCGGGGCGCACCGAAGCGAAGATCGAACGGGTACGCGAGCGGATTGTCGAGGCGGGCGGCTCGGCAAGCACGGTCGTCATGGACGCGACCCGCGAAGCGGATGTGATCCGCTTGTTCGATATCGCGATGCAGGCCGACGAACACGGCGACAGCGCCGATCTCATTGCCTACAACACCGGCAACAACCAGCCTCTCGATCTGCGGACGATGGAAGCGGACGTCTTCGAATCGTTCTGGCGGCTCAACTGTTTTGGCGGGTTCCTCGTGGGTCGCGAGGCCGCCCGGCGCTTTGCGCCTCTCGGCCGAGGGTCGCTGCTTTTCAGCGGGGCGACAGGCGCGCTTCGAGGCATGCCGAACTTTGCCCACTTCGCGTCGAGCAAGGCCGGCTTGCGCATGCTCGCTCAAAGCATGGCCCGCGAATTCGGCCCGCTCGGCCTGCACGTGGCCCATGTCGTGATCGACGGCGGTATCGACGGGGAACGGGTGCATACGCGCTTCACCGAGCATGTCGAACAGAAAGGCCTCGACGGCCTGCTCGATATCGACGCCATCGCCGATGCATTCTGGTTGCTTCACCGCCAGCACCGTTCGGCCTGGACGCACGAGCTCGATCTGCGCCCGTTCAAGGAAGCGTTCTAAACGATCGCGCATCCCAACCCAGTCAATTTCGAGGAGTCAGCAATGAAGCTTATCGGTCCATGGTTTTCCGGCTATACCCGTCGGGTCGGCATCACGCTAAAGCTGCTCGGCATGCCGTTCGAGCATCTGCCCTATCACGCCTATGAGGAGCAGGAACTTATCCGTCCGTTCAGCCCGATGGTGAAGGTGCCGGCGCTCGCGCTCGACGACGGCACGGTTCTCTTCGATAGCGCCGCCATCATCGACTATCTGCATGAAGAGGTCGGACCGGAACGCGCATTGCTCGCGCCCTCCGGCAAGAATCGACGCGATGCGTTGCAGTTCATTGGCATCGCGTCCGCCATCTACGGAAAGCTCAGCGATATGTACGACGAGTCGATCCGCCCGCCCGAGCATCAAATCGCCAGGATCGTCGAATCGCACCGCCAGCAGGCATTGGCGGGATTTCAGATGATAGAGTCGAGGACCGGTACTGGCTGGCTGGTGGGCGATGCGTTGTCTCAAGCCGATGTGATGGTCGTGATCAGTTGGCAATCCGCATCATTGGCATTCATGCCCGATGTCGTTCATGCCGCGGCCTTTCCCAAGCTTGCCCGACTGGCCGCGCGCGCGATGGAAATGGATGCGTTCTCCAGCACGCTACCGTTCAAGGGATAGCGACAGCGCGCGCGAAGAAGATGTCGCGACTCTCGCGAATCGATGCGGAGTCGCTGCACGCTTCGGCATTTAAAGACTTGACACAGCCTTTGCTGGTAGACGTGTTCGCAAGATATCCAGACACTTTTCCTGTTCGGCTCGCCGCATTTCATAGAAGGACAGTTTGGCGCTTCGCGGTTTGGCGCGCGAGTCATTCGGACGGTAGTAGCGGATAGTCAAGAGAAACCGCCCTCGCTCTACGCTAACAATGTTCTGATAAAGAATCACCGTGCGACTCACCTGACAACGATCGTCAAAAAATATCGCACGCGTCATGAAATTCATGCTTATTAGCGCGCCAAAAGGGGCTACAAAAAGCATAAAAATATCGCCGAAGCTTAAAAACGGGTCCGATTGCGCGAAAACGAAATAGCACACTGCAATTATTAGCATAACGACGACCAGAAGCGGCATTGCAAAGCGACTGCCACGCACGATGAGTTCTGGCTGAATAGTCTGAGGTAGGCTGCTCATATTTGGAGTAAAAGTTTTAATGGGTGGTTCGCACGGCCCCGAGTGTTGCTTTGCACATCTAGCCGCCGCGATCGATATTGCTGGCGAACACTGATGGGCTGGGACGGTATTCTGCACGAAGGTCAAGGAGTTGGGGCAAGAAGCTGCGGGATTAATCCAGCCAGCATAGATTCCGGTTTTCCTGAAAGTGCGCACTGTCGGCGAACCGGCAACTATTACTCTGCCCTTGTTCATCTGCATTTTGGAGTAATGCTCAACGACCCACAGCGAACAGCAATCACTCTCCAAACATGACATAAACGTAATCCAGGTGTCAGTATCGCGAAACGCCCCTCCGCACACAATGAACGTAACTCATCTCCTCAAGGTTTGGCGGTGAGTCCCGAGGCTTCATTCATCGTGAGTGACGCCGACCACAGTTCAGTTCAGGAGGCAGTTCGCCATGAAGACCCTAATCTACGCAGCGCTGGTTGCCGGCGCACTGGCCGCCCCGGTGCTTTCCTTTGCACAGGAAACTACAACCCCGATCACACGTGCCGAAGTGCAGGCGGACCTGGTGCGTGTCGAACAGGCCGGGTATCACCCGAACGTCAACGATGTGCACTATCCGGCCGAGATTCAGGCAGCGGACGCGCGTCTCGCAGCGCAGGACGCGACGACGCAGAGCGATACGTCAGTCGGCGGAGTATCGATCGGCTCCTCGCAGGCGGGTACACCCACGAACCTCACAGGTGCTCAATCAATCTTCGCTCATCACTGATCCAGCACTTTCGGGTGAGAGCGTGCTCGACTTGCGCGTGGGGGATTCGCATTTGACTCCACGCGCGAGTCGGCCGCTTGGCGCAGCTTTCCACCCGTATCTGCTTTAACATCACCGTCATTTCAACAATACTTGAAATATAGAAATGAATGGTCTATTGTTCCGGCATGGACTCAAACCTCGTTGTACGCGCCCTGAGCGCGCTCGCCCACGAATCGCGCCTTGCCATCTTTCGCCTGCTGGTTGTGGCCGGTCCGGACGGCATGGCTGCTGGTGATATTGCACAGAAGCTTGATGTTTCGCCTTCCAGCCTCTCGTTCCACCTGAAGGATCTGTCTCATGCAGACCTGGTAACGCCGCGACAGGACGGGCGTTTCATCATCTACACGGCGAACTTCGACGCCATGACGGACCTGATCGGTTTCCTGACGGAGAACTGCTGCGCCGGCGCGACGTGTGCCGCGAGCGATCTCCCAAACTGCTGCGCAGACAAACCATGAAGCGCATGCACATCCATATTGCGGTCGAAAACCTGGGCGACAGCATCCGGTTTTATCGCGCCATGTTCGGTAACGCGGAGCGCATCCGGCACAGTGAACCCGTTTGCCATTGAGCGCCGCGAAGCGCTGGGTTACGACACAATCGGTACGAGGCCCGCAGAGGAATCAAATGAGCAGCAGTGATGCAACGATCGGCGCCGCACGGCCGGCGATCGGGTTTTTCGAACGTTATCTGACGATCTGGGTTGCCCTCTGCATCGTGAGCGGCATCTTGCTCGGGCAAGCACTACCCCTGCTTTTCCAGGCGATCAGCCGTATGGAAGTTGCACAGGTCAATCTCCCGGTCGGCGTGCTGATCTGGGTGATGATCATCCCTATGCTCGTCAAGATCGATTTTGGCGCGATGACCCAGGTAAAGAGCCAGTGGCGAGGCATCGGCGTAACCCTTTTCGTGAACTGGTTCGTCAAACCCTTTTCGATGGCACTGCTCGGGTGGATCTTCATCCGTCATGTGTTTGCGCCGTGGCTTCCGGCCGATCAGCTCGACAGCTATATCGCCGGCCTGATTCTACTGGCCGCCGCGCCCTGCACGGCGATGGTGTTCGTCTGGTCGCAGCTGTGCAAAGGCGATCCGTATTTCACGCTCTCGCAAGTAGCACTCAACGATTCCATCATGATCGTGGCATTTGCACCGCTCGTTGCGCTCCTGCTCGGGCTGTCGGCCATCACGGTACCGTGGGATACGCTGATCATTTCGGTTGGGCTGTACATCGTCATTCCCGTCATCCTTGCCCAGTTGCTGCGTCGGCATCTGCTGGCCAAGGGCAAAGCCTATTTCCAGCAGACGGTCGCAAGTCTCGGTCCGTATTCAATCAGCGCACTGCTCGCGACACTCGTCCTGCTATTTGCCTTTCAGGGCCAGGCAATCGTCAAGGAACCGCTCGTTATCGCCATGCTCGCGATACCGATCCTGATACAGGTGTTGTTCAACTCGGGCCTTGCGTACCTGTTGAATCGGCGGCTCGGCGTTGCGCACTGTGTTGCGGGGCCGTCCAGTCTGATCGGTGCCAGCAATTTCTTTGAGCTGGCAGTCGCCACCGCAATCAGTCTGTTCGGCTTTCATTCGGGCGCGGCTCTGGCCACGGTGGTCGGCGTGCTGATCGAAGTGCCGGTGATGCTGTTCGTCGTCGGCATGGTCAACCGCTCGCAGCACTGGTACGAAACGAAACGCAGCATCAAGGGGTAACCGCTATGAGCGTCACGATTTATCACAATCCCGATTGCGGCACGTCGCGCAACACGCTGGCCATGATCCGCAATGCCGGAATAGAGCCGGAAATAATCGAGTATCTGAGAACCCCGCCTGACCGGGAGATACTGAAGGACCTGATTGCTCGCGCCGGCTTGACGGTACGCGCTGCGCTGCGTGAAAAGGGTACGCTCTACGCCGAGCGGGGTCTGAGCGACACGTCCTTAAGCGATGAGCAGTTGCTGGATGCCATGATGGAACATCCAATCCTGATTAACCGTCCGTTTGTCGTCACGCCGCTAGGCGTGCGCCTGTGCCGGCCCTCCGAGGCCGTTCTCGACATCCTTCCTGCTGGGCAGAAGGGGGCATTCACGAAAGAGGACGGGGAACAGGTCGTCGATGGCGAAGGAAGGAGGTTTCTCTAATGACGCAGGACATTCCCAACGTCAGCACCCCGCACCTCGACGTACCGGATCTGCAGAAGCTCGAGCCGCGCACGGTTTCGCAACACGCTCCGCGAATCCTCTTGCTGTTCGGCTCGTTGCGCCCCACCTCATACAGCCGGCTTCTCACCTTGGAAGCCGCACGCATCCTGCGCCATTTCGGCGCGGAAACGCGGGTTTTCGATCCGCACGGCTTGCCGCTGGTGGACAGCGTGCCGGCCGACCATCCCAAGGTGGTCGAACTGCGCCAACTCTCGGAGTGGTCGGAAGGGCACGTATGGTGCAGCCCAGAACGTCACGGAACCCTGACGGCAGTATTCAAGAACCAGATCGACTGGCTACCGCTTGAAACCGGCGGCGTTCGCCCGACGCAAGGTCGCACGCTCGCGGTGATGCAGGTGTGCGGCGGATCGCAATCGTTCAACGCTGTGAACGCGCTACGCATTCTCGGCCGGTGGATGCGCATGGTGACCATCCCGAATCAGTCGTCGGTGGCGAAGGCCTGGCAGGAGTTCGACGCAAACGGCCGGATGAAACCCTCGGCATATTACGATCGCGTCGTCGATGTGATGGAAGAGTTATACAAGTTCACGCTGCTGGTACGTGACCGCTCGGACTACCTGACCGATCGCTACAGTGAACGGAAGGAAGCGCACCCAAAGCTTGCAACGACATTGGCGGCCGCCGCCATGAACCAGGAAGCGGTCACCACCGATGCAGACACTGACGACAGCGAAACGCAGTGACGGCCGGCGCGTCATGGTCTGCGGGACCGTGCTGGCCGGGTTTAATCTGGCGATCTGCCTACCGATACATGTTTTCGCAATGGGTAAATGGCTTACCCGTAGAAGATGTCCAGCCGAAATCGCCCCCCTCACCGCCGCATCAACGACCACAACAACAGCGCCAGCAACACCACCACAACCCCCTGCCAGAACAGCACCGGATCGCTCTCGAGCAAAGGCTTGCGCCGAATCGGCGCAAGCGCATCTCGACCGCTCGAAAAGCGCTCGAGATCGGCGCAGACTTCGAGCACGTCCTGATACCTGCGCGCCGGATCGGGCTGTAGCGCTTTTTCGAGCACCAGGTCGAGCCATTGCGGCGCGTCGAGCCGATACTGATAAAGCGGCACGCGGCCATTAAAGCCGTAAGGCAATTTGCCGCCGCTGAACAGCCGGTACAGCGTCACGCCAAACGCGAACACCTCGGAACGCGCATCGCCCTGCGCGCCCTTCATCAACTCAGGCGCCATATAAGCGGGCGAACCCGGTGCGACGTCGGGCCCCGGCAACTGCATGCCCGGCATATAACCGAAACCGAGATCGAGCAGGCGCGTGCTATCGCCCCGCATTACGAGCACGTTCTCGGGTTTGATATCGCGATGGAAGATATTGCGGCGGTTTAGCGCGGCGATCGAACGGCCCAGTTGCTGGGCGATCCCAAGCGCACGCGGCAGCGATATGGGCTGAGGCGCCGCCAGCAGTTTTTCGAGCGTGATGCCTGCGCCGAGCGGCATCACTACATAGAGCCGGGTTTGCCGGTCGGCATCGACCGGCATCGGCGCGAGCACGCCTTCGTCGTCGATCTTGCCTGCCAGCCAGCGCTCGCGCACGATTGACTGGCGCACGTTCTCGTCCTCCCCAACGCGCGGCTTGGGAAACTTGAGCGCCAGTTGCGTGTTCGGATCGGCCAGATCGTAGCCGGCGAAAATCCGCGAATAGACACCATCGTTCAACACGCTCGTGAGCAGATATCCATCGACCACATCGCCGGCGTCGGGCACGGCCGGAATCGGCAAGACACCCACCACTCGCTCAAGGTACCCAACATCGAGCGAAGGCAGAGCGCCCACATCGAGCACCGCGCTCGTCACGTCGTCATGCGAGCCTCGCGTCACCGCCAGCGCACCAAGCCGGCGTGCCGTGTCGAGTGCGCTACCGCGCGCCGCCAGCACCGTCTGCAACTCGCGCATCGGCACGCGGCGATAGAGCCCGTCGGAACACATCAGCAGACGGTCGCCCTCGCGCAGCTCGAGGGTTTCGATGCGCGTCACCAGCGCCGGCAGCATGCCGACCGCATGCGCCACATAAGAACCGAAGGCGACCGGCACGACATCGTCGTCGCCGACCTGGATCAGTTGACCATCGCGCAGCAGATAGAGCCGCACATCGCCGGCCGCCACCAGATACGCGGTCGCGCGGCGCACGATCAACGCCGCAAAGGATGCGGCCATCTGCGTCAGCGCGGGATCGACGCGCCCCATCTGATGCAGCCAGCCGTGGATTGCCTCAAGCGCGCGCGCAGCGGCCACGCCAGGCTGCAAGGTGTCGGGGAGTCCGTAGTAAGCGTCGATAAAGGTCCGCACCGAGAGTTCGGCCGCCACCCGCCCGCCCTTGCTGCCGCTCACGCCATCGGCGAGAGCAATCACACTGCCGCGCGCCACGCGCGCCGCCAGATCGCCAAGCATCACGCCGACGTAGTCTTCGTTGATGTGATCCTGCCCGCGTCCGCGGGCAGGGCAAGAGACACAACCGACCTCGAGCGCGGCGCACTCGCCGCGCTCCGCCCGCAACTGCAGGTCGATTTCCTGGCCGCCCATGCCGCGACGGCTAACTGCCCTTCCCTCCGGATCGTCCGGCGTCCGGCCCGTGTTCGGTGCGGACAAGCTATCCGGGGAGAAGGGTTCATTCATTTACTTTTTGCCGTGAGTCATCACGTCGCTTGTTTCCAGATCGTGCTCGATCTTCTCGAGCACCTGCGGCGAGCGCTTCTTGAGCATCATCAACCAGACTGCGCCAACCAGCATATACGCGACGAACAGATAAGGGAGGATGTTATACGGATAATCGGGCACCGGATACACGCTGCCGATCACCGCGCCGACCATCGCCAGTGCGCCGAGCACGCCCCACACCACGTTGATCGATTTGAGCTCGCCCTGCTTCTTCAGATAAACCGGTGCCGCGATTGCGACCAGGAAGTACACGACCAGGAAGCCGAAAGTCGCAAACGTGCTCGTATAGCCGAACGTGTTGAGCGGCCCCGTGCCGAGCATCGCAATGCACACCACGAAGGTCACGATCGAGGAAAACGCAACGGCCAGATACGGTGTCTGGTGCGTACGGTGCACCATGCCCATCGAGCGGTGCACGAACTGATAGCGGCCCATCGAATACAGCAGGCGGCTCGCCGAGTTGATACACGCGAGGACGCACGAGAACGCGCTGACCGAGGCGATCAGATAAAACACCGGACCGAGCGGCGAGGCGCCGACACTCGTGAGCAGCGTGCTGAGCACGGCCGAATCGCCGCCGAGCTTGGCTACGTCGTCGTGGTAGGCGATCGTCATCGAATAGGCCACAAACATGAAGAACAGCCCCGACAGGATCACGCACCAGACCACCGCACGCGGAATCACGCGCAGCGGATTCCTGGTTTCCTGACCGAGCGAGGCCGCGCTCTCGAACCCCACGTACGAGAAGATGCCGAGCACCATGCCCTGTGCCATGCCCTTACCGCTTACACCCTGCAGCCCCAGTTGCGTATGGTCGACGATATGGTCCGGGTGCAGTGCGAGCACATAAATCAGCACACCGCCCACAATCACCACCGAAGCACCTTCGATCGCCAGCGACAGGCGCGAAGACAGCTTCACGTCACGTGCCGAGAAGAACCAGGCGAGGCCGATAAAGATCGTGTAAATAGCCCACGACGGAATCGCCATGTTCCAGGCCGAAAAGGCATTCTGCACGAACACCACGCCTGCCGCCCCCACCCCCATCGCCGTACCCACGTAAGCCGCAATCAGGCCCCAGCCGGCAATGCCACCTGCCATCGGTCCAAGTGCGCGTGAGATATAGATAAAGAACGACCCGGCCGACGCGATCCGGCTCGAGAGCGCAATGATGCTCATGCTCACCAGCAGCAACCCGAGCGTCGAAAGACCATAAATCAACCAGGTCCCCGCGCCGGCCAGCGCCGCGATGGCGGTCACATTGATCGACGGCGTGAAGGTTGGAGAAAGGTTCGCGATGGATTGGCCAATGACCTCGGGGAAACCCAAAGTGCCGGCACGTAGTCCGCCGGACGATACCGGCGCTGCTTGCGTACTGCTTTGCGGAGTGCTCATGTAGGGCTCCTGATAGATGGGTGAATCAACGTTGCGTGCGCTCAACTTTTCCATAGTCAAAAATCTGGAAACAACTCAATTCATGTGTTCCATCCGGGGATCCACGAGGTACCCGCGAGCGGAATGCGCGCCATTGCCGCGGCTTCCACGGTCAGCGCGACGAGATCCTCGGGCTCCAGGTGATGCACGTTCTGCTTGCCGCACGCACGCGCAATCGTCGTCAGTTCCATGTTCAGCGTCTTCAGGTAGTTGCGCACGCGGCGCGACCCTTCATCGGGCTGGACACGCTGTTCGAGCACCGCGTCCTGGGTGGTGACGCCCACCGGACACTTGCCGGTGTGGCAGTGATGGCAGTACCCCGGCGACGTGTTGAGCGCCGCGTACTCCGCCGCCGCCGAATGCAGCGCGCCGTTCTGAAAATACGTATCGCTGTTGCAACCGAGCGCCATCAGCATGCCCTGCCCGATCGCCACCGCGTCTGCGCCAAGCGCCAGGGCCTTCGCCACATCGGCGCCGGTACGGATCCCGCCCGAGACGATCAGTTGTACCTGGCCTTTCATGTTCAGGTCTTCAAGCGCGTCCACCGCCTGGCGAACCGCCGCCAGCGTCGGAATGCCGACGTTCTCGATGAAGCAGGTTTGCGTCGCCGCCGTGCCGCCCTGCATCCCGTCGATCACGACCACGTCCGCGCCCGCATGCACCGCGAGCTTGACGTCGTTGAACGTACGGGTGGCGCCGACCTTCACGTAGATCGGCTTCTCCCAATCGGTGATTTCGCGCAACTCCTGAATCTTGATCGTCAGATCGTCCGGGCCGGTCCAATCCGGATGACGGCTCGCCGAACGCTGATCGACGCCGGCCGGCAACGTGCGCATCGACGCGACGCGCGGATTCACCTTCTGCCCGAGCAGCATGCCGCCGCCGCCCGGTTTCGCACCCTGACCGATCACGATTTCTATCGCGTCGGCACGGCGCACGTCGTCGGGATTGAAGCCATAACGCGACGGCAGGCACTGATAAACCAGCATCTTCGACGAGCGGCGTTCCTCCTGCGTCATGCCGCCATCGCCGGTGGTGGTCGAGGTGCCCATCGCCGTTGCGGCCTGGCCGAGCGCTTCTTTCACGTTCGCGGACAGCGCGCCGAAGCTCATGCCGGCCACCGTGATCGGAATGTCGAGCACCAGCGGCTTTTTGGCGAAGCGTGTGCCGAGCACGGTCCCCGTCGCGCATTTCTCGCGATACCCCTCGAGCGGATAGCGCGACAGGGAGGCGCCGAGAAACAGCAGATCGTCGAAATGCGGCACGCGTCGTTTCGCGCCCAGACCGCGAATTTCATAGAGACCGCGTTGCGCGGCGGCGTGGATATAGTCGATCGTCTTGCGGTCGTAGCCTTGCGACTCTTCCTGCTGCAAGCGGGCGAAGTGAACGGGTTTGGCTTCCATGGCGACCTTCTTCGAGAGCGTGTGTTCAATATTCCTGGTTCGCGTCGGCGTTCCAGTGATAGAGCGTGCGAGCGGAACCGATCCGTTTGAACGACGCCGGGTCGTGGTCCATGCCGGCGGCGGCGAGCAGTGCGCGTACGGCGTCGAGATCGGCCTGCGTCATCGGCTCGTATTGCGCGTCCGCACCGAGCGATTTCACTTCGCCGCGCACGTACAGCACCGCTTCGTAAAGCGAGTCGCCGAGCGCATCGCCCGCATCGCCGCAGATCACCATGCGTCCGGCCTGCGCCATAAACGCAGAAAAGCTGCCCACCGATCCCCCCACCACGATGTCGCCGCCCTTCAGCGAAATGCCGCAACGCAGGCCCGCATCGCCGTCGATCACCAGCAGCCCACCATGCGCCGAAGCGCCTGCGCCGTTCGACGCGAAACCCTTCACATGCACCTTGCCGCTCATCATGTTTTCGGCGACGCCGGTGCCCGCGCTGCCGTCGATCTCGATCGTCGCGTGCTGGTTCATGCCGCCCGCGTAATAGCCGGCGTGACCGGCGATGGTGACCCGCACCGCCGCATCCACACCCACAGCGAGGTTGTGCGCGCCGTTCGGTGCGACGACCGTCACCGCCTGGCCTTCCAGTTCGCTCGCGGGCTTGTGCAGGAACTGGTTCAACTCGCGGACCGTCGTGCGCTCCAGATCGAAAGTCAGGCTTTCCATACGTACATCTCCTCGGGTGCCGGTTCGAAGACCCTGGCGTTCTTGATATCGGGCAGATGCGCGAGCGAACGGAACTCGGAAGCGATCGCGACGTAGTCGTCGTTTTCCGCGACCACCGCCGGCTTGCAAGCGAACGGATCGCGAATCAGCGCGAGTTCGGTCGAGGTGCCCATCAGGAACGTGTAGAAGCCGTCGAGTTCTTCGAAGCCTTTCTGCAGTGCGACCGGCAGCGTGTCGCCTTCGCGCAGCCGCCATTCGAGAAAGCGGCAGGCGGCTTCGGTGTCGTTGTCGGTATCGAAGTGAATGCCTTGCGGTTCGAGCTTGCGGCGCACGCCATGCGCGTTCGACAGCGAACCGTTGTGGACCAGACAGAAGTCGTCGCCGGCGGTGAACGGATGGGCGCGGTCGGGCGTCACGGCCGACTCGGTCGCCATACGTGTGTGGCCGACCAGATGCGAGCCCTTCAGGTTCGCAAAGTCATAGCGCCCCGCGACTTGCGACGGTGAGCCGATATCCTTGTACAGATCGATCGAGCGGCCGCTCGAGAGCAGATACAGCTTCGGATATTTTTCGCGCAGCCATGTCTTCACCCGCTCGACGTCGCCTTGCACCGTCATCACGGCATGATTGCCTTTGGAGTCGACGCGCGCGGTGACGTCCATCGCCGCGTTCAGCGCTTCCACCAGCGGCTGCCATGCGAAATCCGCGCCTTCTTCGGTGAAGCCCGCGTAGAGGCTCAGCTTGCGCTGGCTCGCATCGACCGGCTTGCCGAACACCGCGAGGCCCGCCGAGTCCGGTCCGCGCTCGGTCATGCCGATCAGCATCGGCACCATCAGAACGCCCAGCCGCTCGCGCAGTGCAGGCGTCTTCACCAGCAAGCCGACAATTCCGCACATTGCAGTTCTCCTTAGAAAAATTCGAGGTAGGTCTTCAGTTCCCAGTCCGACACGTGGCGCATGTATTCGAGCCACTCCATCCGCTTAAGCTTGAGGAATTCGTCGGCAACCGGGCCGAGCGCATCGCAGATCACGCGGTCGGACTCCAGTGCGTCGAGCGCCTGTTCGAGGTTTTGCGGCAGCACGCCGATGCCGTGTTCCGCGAGCCGCGCGGACGACCACTCGTAGAGGTTTTCGTTAGCCGGCTCGCCCGGCGACAGGCCGCGGTCGATGCCGTCGAGTCCCGCCGCAATCACCGCCGCGGTCGCAAGATAGGGATTGCATGAGCCGTCGGGCAGCCGCAGTTCGATGCGCTCGCCAGGCATGCGCACCATCGTCGAGCGGTTGTTGTCGCCGTAGCTGACGTAAGCCGGCGCCCACGTGGCGCCCGTCAACGAGCGTCCCACCACGAGACGCTTATACGAATTCACGGTCGGATTGCACAGCGCGGTCAGCGCCGGCGCATGCGCGAGCAGGCCGGCCGTGAACTGATAGCCGAGCGCAGAAAGTCCCATGCCGAGTGTGTCCGCCGGATCGGCGAACAGGTTGCGCTCGCCGTCGCCGATCGACATATGCATATGCATGCCATTGCCTGGGCGGTTCGCAAACGGCTTCGGCATGAACGAGCAGATCATGCCGAGCTCGTTGGCGATCTCCGAGGCCGCCATCTTGAAGAACACGTAGTGGTCGCAGGAGGTCAGGCAATCGGTGTACGTGTAGTTGATTTCGAACTGCCCGTTGGCGTCTTCGTGATCGATCTGATAGACGTCGATGCCTACCGCGCGCATCGATTCGGTGAGCTTTTCCAGGAAGACACGCGTACGCGAGAGACCCTTGTAGTCGTAGCACGGCTTGGCGAGCGTATCGCTCGGATCGCACGGCTCCAGCGTGCCGGACGCCGAACGGCGCAGCAGCGAAAATTCCGGCTCCAGACCGGTGAAGAGGGTCCAGTTGCGCTCGGTCATCCTCGCAACCGCCTTCTTCAGCGTCACGCGCGAATCGTATTGCCACGCCTCGCCGGCCACGTGACCGTCGCAGACGATCCGTGCCAGACCCGGCTGCCACGGCACCGGCGTGAGCGTTGCCAGATCGCCGACGGCCATGTAGTCGGGACCGTTCGGCTCGATGCCGACGCCCCAGATCGCAAACCCCGCGAAACCGGCACCCGCTGTCAACACGCTCTTCAGATGACTGACCGGCACCGACTTCGCCTTGGCCACCCCGTGAATATCGACAAACTGCGCCAGCACGTACTTCACGCCCTGCTGCGTCAGATAAGCCTGCGCCTCTTCCGCCGAGCCGAACCGGGGCACGCATCCGAGTTCGTTGACCGGCAGCGTGGTCGCATCGTTCAGGTTCATCGCCACTCCTTGCAACAACAGTGTTGGTGGGTTGGACAAGCCACACGCAATGCATGTGGCGAGGCTATGCAGCGCGCTTTCGAACGCCGGTTGCCTTGCGCTGCAACCCCGTCTTCAATCGGACGGGTACTTTATTGGCGATAAACTAAGATTCCCTCAGTGAAACTCTCCACGCGCAAGCCAGGTACGACGATCTGCTACGCTTTCCTTTTTCCCGAGGCCTACATGCAAACCGGTGAAGACAACAACACGCCGCTCGAACGCTACCTGGGTATCACCATTCGCGAGCTACGCCAGCGCCACGGCCTGACCATCGCCCAGGTCTCCGCGCAGGCCGGCATCAGCCGCGGCATGCTCTCGAAGATCGAGAACGCGCAGACCTCCGCCGGCCTCGATGTGCTCAACCGCATCGCCCAGGCGCTCGGTGTTTCGCTCTCCACGCTGTTCCGCAATTTCGACGTGCCGCAAGGCGGTGCACAGCTCGTCAAAAAAGGCGCCGGCATGGAGGTGGTCCGCAAAGGCACCAAACGCGGCCACACCTATCACCTGCTCGCTTACGACCAGGGGCCGCGCAAACTCTTCGAACCCTTCCTGATCACGATGGAGGACGAAGCCGAGCGCTTTCCCGTGTTCCAGCATCCGGGCACCGAATTCATCCACATGCTCAAGGGCGTCATCGAATATCGCCACGGACAGCAAACCTACATCCTGCATCCCGGTGACACCCTCACCTTCCAGGGTGAAGTCCCCCACGGTCCTGAACGTCTGATCAAGACGCCCATTCAATTCCTGTCGATCTTTATGTACCCGCAATCGGGCGCCGACTGATCTCGCGCTGTGTCCGGTCACCGCCGGTGCACAAAGCAATGCAACGTTTATGCCATTTTTATCTCGGTGAATCAAAAATTCCCTTGGATAAACGCCCTGGGCGCAATGACGCCGTGTCGGCAACCAGGCTGAAGCGCGCGCTGGCTCGACTGCGGTGCACATCCTTGTTGCGACTGGTGCGACTTTGCACAAGAACGAGGTGCGTGGTTACGCAGCGTCAAAAGCAATACTTATACAAAGCGAGAGATTTCCCTCAGCCTCAGCGCAACGCATCCTCGGGCAGATCGGGCAACGCGCGCGCCAGTGACGGCTGAATGGCGTTGTCCAGCACGCCGCGCGTCAGCATGGCGATGTCGCCGGCGAACTGATCCCATTCGCCCTGCCGGTGCAGCAGAAAGAAATCGCGCCGCCCGAGGCGGCTCGGCGGCAATGGCATCACCGCGATATCGTCGAGGTAGTGACGTGCCTGCCACAGACATAAGGGCGTCGAAATCGCGAAACCCACGCGTGCGGCCACCAGACTCAGCAGCGGATCGGTCGCGTCGAACTCGTAACGGCGCGCGCTGTCGATACCCAGATGCCGCGCGAACCGCTCGATCTGCTGGCCGATCACCGAGCGCGCCGTGTAGCGGATCAGCGGCATTTCCAGCGCGAGCGTGCGCCAGTCGACCGTGCGTCGTCCGCTCAGATGGCTACGCGCCACCACCATGACGAACGCCTCGGAAAACAGCGGCACTTCGACGATCCGCGCATCGCTTAGCGTGGTCTGCGTGCAGATCGCGATATCCAGTTCCCGGTCGTGCAGTTGCTTGCTCAGGCCCGGCGTCAGACCGGACCACATCGAAATCTGCCGCTCCGAATTCGACACCGCGCGGATCAGTTCGGGGCCGACGGTCGCCGCGAACGAGTCGACGCAGCCGAGCCGCACCGGCATCTTGCCCGTATGCGACGCATCGCCGATGCGGGCGGCGACCATCTTCGCGTGCTCGATCAACGGATCGGCCAGTTCGAGCAGCGCGCGCCCCGCCACGTTGGGCCGCGGCGGCCGGCTCTCGCGGTCGAACAGCGTCAGGCCCTGGTCGCGCTCCAACGCGGCAATCGACTGGCTGACCGCGCTCTGGCTCACGCCGAGCTGTTTCGCGGCGCCTGTCATCGAGCCGCTCTCGCATACGGCGACGAACGCCTGCAGCGCGCGCAGATCGATCGGAGGCGGGGTTCGTCTCATGGCATGTTCCGCTCGCGTGGGTGACGGGCCGGTCATCCTGCGCGGCACGAAAGCATGGTGCCGTTGTGTGCAGGGCCGGTGTTCAGGATGAGAAATTGCAATAGGTCGCCATAAGTTTGCCTGATACAAAATTGGCGCACCCGGCGTTTTCCTAGAATTCGCCTCATTGCCCGCACAGAGGTCCACTCCACATGAGCCACTACGATTTCATCGTGATCGGCGCTGGCGTCATCGGCGCGTCGGTCGCCCATCATCTCGCCGCACACGGCGCGCAGAGCGTGCTGGTGATCGAGCAGGGCACGATCGGCGCGGGCACCACCTCCCAGTCGTCGGGCCTGCTGCGCACGCATTATTCGGTCCGCCAGAATGTGGAACTTGCGCGCTCGTCATGGTGGGCGTTCAACAACTTCGCCGAATACGTCGGCGACGACGAAGCGTCCTGCGGCCTCGTCAAATGCGGCTATCTGATCTGCTCGCCCGAGGGCGACAAGCTTGAGCCGCTGCGCGCCTCGCTCGCCGCGCAGCGCGACATGGGCATCGAAGTGCAGTTACTCGACAGGGCGCAAGCGCACGAGCGCCTGCCGATCGCCAGCTTCGACGACGCCGCGCTGATCGGCTATGAACCGGAAGCAGGCTTTGCCGACGCCTATCTGGTCGCCACCGGCTTCGCCCGTTCCGCGCGCCGGCGCGGCGTCAAGATCATGGAAGGCGTGACGGTGACGGGCCTCATCCGCGAAGGACGCCGGATCACCGGTATCGAGACGAGCGCCGGCCGCTTTGGTTGCGGCACCCTGATCAGCACGCAGAACATCTGGACGCCGGAACTTGCCGGCTGGATCGGCGTGCCGTTGCCGGTCAAGCCGGAGCGCCACACGGTACTCGCCCTCGAATGCGAGGGCGCCGCCTACTCGTTCAGGATGCCGGCGTTCAAGGACCTGGGCTCGGCCGGCATGCTCTATTACCGCAGCTATGGCGGCAGCCAGATGCTCGTGTCGGAGGGCGTGGTCGGCGAAACGCTGAGCTCGCCGGAAACGGAACAGGGGGAGATCTCGCTCGACTATGTCGCCGAAGTCGGCGCTCAGGTCGCCGAACGCTTCCCCGCTTATGAAGCGGCGGGGCTCGCTTCGTCGTGGACCGGCGTCTATGACGTGACGCCCGACTGGAATCCGGTGTTGGGCAAGGTCGCCGATATCGAGGGACTCGTGGTCGGCTTCGGCTTCTCCGGGCACGGCTTCAAACTCTCGCCGGGCATCGGCAAGATTCTCGCCCAGCACGCGCTCGGTCAGCCCACCGACGTTTCACTCGCACCCTATGCACTGGAGCGGTTCGCCAGCGGCGCGCTGCTGGTGGGCAAATACGGTTCCGGCGCGGTCTCCTGAGCAACGGACGCTTCACTCCTGGAATCGATCTTCTGGTTACAGTGAAACGTGCGGTTGACGCCGACGTGCGCGTCCGGGCCGCCACGAATGATTTGAGCGGGGCGCGTCATATCCACGCGCCCCGCTCATCCGCGGCAAACCCGAGACACTCACCCCACCTGCTTAACCAGCTCCCCAAACACGACTTCATAAGGTGTCGTGCCAATCACCCGTTCATTGACGCCTGCCTCTTCAAACTCGATCCATCCGCTATTGAACCCATCGATCATCTCGATCCGCGGCATCGGCCTCGCCGTCCCTTGCGACTGAAACAGCGCCTCCCACTGCTCACGCGGCACGGCCTGCGCCTGAACCTCACGTCCCACGGCTGCACCCAGCAACGCCGCAATTTCATGCTGCGTATAACGCCGCGGCCCTTCAATTTCGATCACGCGCCGGCCCTGCCACTGCTGCACAAGCGTATCGGCGATCACGCGGCCAATATCCGCCGTTGCGACCATCGAATACGCCCGATCGAGCGGCTGCAGGAAACTCGCCATCGTCCCGGTCTCGCGTGCCGGAGCGACATCCCACAGCGAGTTTTCCATGAACCATGTCGGACGCAAAATCGCGCTTGGGATGGGCGACGCAGCAAGCGCCTCCTCGAGAATATGCACTTGCGTAATCAGACCCAACCCTGACTCACGCTGACCGCCGATCGACGACAACGCCACCACCCGCTGCGGCGCAGCCTCAGCAAGCGCACGCGCCAACGACGCCGCCGCGGCGCGCGCCTCCGGATAACCCGCCTGCGGCGCAAAGTTGGGCGGCACCATCACGAAGACTCCCTCGGTGCCCGCGAACGCGGCTTGCAGCGCCGCCGTGTCTTCCATGTCGGCAATCGCCACCTCCGCGCCCTGCTCGACCCAGGCGGCCGCTTTCGCCTTGTCGCGCAACACAGCCCGCACTGCGTGGCCCGCATCCAGCAATGCACGCGCCGCGGCGCCCCCGACCTTTCCCGTCACGCCAGTAATTGCAAACATTTCATCTCTCCGGTGAAAACGGCCCGATGCCGCGTTGAGAGGCATTCTGGTCGCGTCACAGCCATTTCGCGAGAGCATCAGTGTCATAACTTTAATGATCTTGTGTCATTTAAAGCCTCCCACCCACGGTGATCCAATGACAAGCCGAGAACTCGCGTTCCCCACCCCACATCCATCCGGCCCCACATTTTCTCTTTGACAAGCTATCTTTAGATATATATCTTACGACACATCTTAAGACACAACGGAGCACACAGATGCGTCACTCCCATCATTCGCGCCGTCACCACGACACCGACGGCCTGCATTCCACCCACGCTTTCTCGCTGCACGCGCTGTGGCACGCCATCGGCCGCCATCATCGTGGCGGCGACCGTGGCAGTGACCGCAGCGGCCGCTTCGGCGGTGGTTTTGGAGGCGGCTACGGCGGTCCTGGCGGCTTCGGCGGCGGCGACGGCGACGGTTTCCCGCGCGGCCGCAAATTCAGCTCGGACGACCTCCAACTGCTGTTGCTGGCCCTGCTGGACGCCCAGCCGAGCCACGGCTACGAGCTGATCAAGGCGCTTGAAACGCGCTCGAACGGCTTCTATAGCCCAAGCCCCGGCATGGTCTACCCGGCGCTGACCTACCTCGAAGAAATCGGTCATGTGACCGTGCAACTGGAAGGCAACCGCAAGCGCTACGAGCTCGCCGAACCCGGCCGCCAATACCTCGCGGACAACCGCGAGCGTGTCGAACTGATGTTCGCCAAGCTGAACCACATTGCCCGCAAGATGGATTCGGTACGCCGCGCCTTCGCTGGCGAAGAGGCGCTCGATCCGAACGAAGGCGGTTGGCTGCCGGAGCTGATCGAAGCCCGTCGCGCGCTCAAGCATGCGTTGATTCGCCGCGACAACGTACCGGCCGACGAACAGCGCCGCATCGCCGCGATCCTCGCGCGCGCCACGGCCGAAATCGAAGGCAACCCGGGCGCCGCGAGCGGCGCCGACGCAGGCGCGGACGCGCTCTGAGCCCGCGTGGCCGCCATCCCGAGCGCTACCCGACAACACTGGAGAGAACACTTATGCTGACCAGGTCCGATCTCGCGGTTACCCGCGTCCGTCACTCCCTGAAATTCCGTCTGCTGCAAGTCAAGCGGGTCGAACCGCTGACGCCTCACCTGATTCGGGTCACCCTGACCGGCGACGATCTGCACGACTTCGAATCGGCGTCGTTCGACGATCACGTCAAGGTTTTCTTCCCGGCGCCGGGCGCCGACAAGCCGGCGCTACCGAGCGCAGGCCCGAACGGCCCGGTGTTCCCGGAAGGTCAGCCGCGGCCGGTGGCGCGCGATTTCACGCCGCGCCGCTACGACCGCGCGGCGCTCGAGCTGGATATCGAATTCGCCATGCACGAGGCAGGCCCGGCCGCGACCTGGGCCGCCCAGGCCAAGGTCGGGCAGTATCTGGGTATCGGCGGCCCGCGCGGCTCGCTGGTGATTCCGACGGGCTTCGACTGGCATCTGCTGATCGGCGACGAAACCGCGCTGCCGGCCATCGCTCGCCGTCTGCAGGAACTGCCTGCCGGCACGCGCGTGGCAGCCGTACTCGAAGTCGCCGACCCGTCGGCGCGCCTCGAGTTCGACACCGAAGCCGAGCTGCATACCGTGTGGCGCTATCGCAGCGAATCGCCGTATCGCGGCGACGCGCTGCTGCAAGCGGTACGCGAGACCTATCTGCCGGACGGCGAGGGCTATGTCTGGGCCGCGGGCGAATCCGCGACCATGCGCGCGGTGCGCTATCACCTATGCACTGAACGCGGTGTCGACAAATCGCGCATCCGCGCGGCGAGCTACTGGAAACAGGGCGCCGAAGCGGTCCACGAAAACCTCGACGACTAAACCACGCAGTGCCGACCGCCAGCCATCCGGCTGGCTTTATCTTGTCAAGGACCCTGCCGATGTATTCCATCAGCACCAGGCACGAACGCCGCCTTCTGTGGCTGCTCGCGCTGACGCAGTTCACCATCATCATGGACTTCATGATCATGATGCCGTTGGGCCCGCAGATCATGCACAACTTCGGCATCACGCCGGCCGCCTTCGCGACAGCGGTGTCGGCCTATTCGTGGTGTTCGGGACTCTCGGGCCTGTTCGCCGCCACCTATATCGACCGCTTCGACCGGCGCAAGCTTCTGCTGACCATCTATGCGCTGTTCGCGGTGTCGAACCTGGGCTGCGCGCTCGCCGGCAGCTTTCCGCTACTGCTCGTGGCACGCGCGTTTGCCGGCATCACCGGCGGCGTACTGGGCTCGGTGATCATGGCGATCGTCGGCGACGTGATCCCGGTGCAGCGGCGCGGTGCGGCCACCGGCACCATCATGACCGCGTTCTCGCTGGCCGCGATTGCCGGCGTGCCGGCCGGCGTGATGCTCGGGGCGCACTTCAACTGGGCAGCGCCGTTCGTGCTGCTGGTCGTGCTCTCCGTGCTGATCTGGTTCGGCGGCTCGCTGATCGTGCCGTCGCTCGCCGAGCATTTGAGCCGCCGGCCGCCGCCGTTGCGTCAGGTGTTGCCCGACCTCATGCGCCTGCTCGGCAATCCGCGTCACCTGAATGCGTTTGCGCTCACCTTCATGATCATGGTCTCGCATATGCTGGTGATTCCGTTTATCGCGCCTATGCTGGTGCTCAACCATGGCGTGCCGCCCGCGCATCTGTCGTGGATCTATATGGGCGGCGGCTTCGCGACGTTCTTCACGTCGCGCGCAATCGGTCGTTTGGCTGACCGCTACGGCAAGCACCGGGTGTTTCGCATCGCCGCCCTGCTGTCGACGCTGCCCGTCCTGTTCGTGACCCACCTGCCCGATCTGCCGTTCGTGGCGGTCGTGCTGTTCTTCCCGTTCTTCATGGTGGCGATGTCCGGGCGGATGGTGCCGATGCAGGCCTTGCTGACCACGGTTCCCGAACCGCAGCGGCGCGGCGCGTTTCTCAGCGCCAACAGCGCGTTGCAGGCGCTCGGGACCGGCTGTGGCGCATGGTTTGGCGGCCTGATGCTGACCAATACGCCGAGCGGGCAGATCGCCGGTTACGGCACGGTCGGCTGGGTCGCGGTGGCGGTGACGTTGGTCGCGGTGTTGTGGGTCGGTCGCGTGAAGGCTGCCGCGGATAAGGCGCCGGCGGCCGGCGCCGCGGAACTCGGTCCGGAGCCGCTTGGCGAGGTTTGAGCAGGCCTTGCCGTAGCGTAGCGTTGCGCTGCGCTGCATAGCGCTATGCAAAGCCAAAGCCAAAACCGCGCAGACAGGTGCCCTCGACGCAAAGCGAGGGCACCTGTCCAGCATTCCTAATCAACCAATCCTGTCCCGCCAAGCGCAGCCAGCGGATGGGCCTCACTGCGCCACGGCGACGCCAGGAAATGCCGCACGCGCTCGCTGCGCACTTCCGCCAACGTCATGGGCGCCCAGCGCGGCTGACGGTCCTTGTCGACCAGATGCGCCCGCACCCCCTCGCAGAAATCCCCCTCTTCGATCACGCGGCTAACGATGCCCAACTCCATCCGGAAGCATTCGGCCAGCGTCATCTGGCGGCCGCGCAGCAACGCCTCGCGGGTCACGTGGAGCATGGTCGGCGAATGGCTCATTAGCGCATCGAAGGTGGCCTGCAGCCATTGGCGCACTTCGCGCGGCGGCTCGCGCTCCAGATCGTGACGTAGCGTAGCCACGGTCCGCTCGACACTCGAGCGCCGATCGAAATGCCGCAGGATCAGTTGCGTGAACGGTCCGAGCACGGCATGCGGCACGATGTTGCACGGCGGTTCGAACACTGCGCGCAGCGCGGGCAGTAGCTCGCCGTCTGTGGACATGCGTTGCAGCCGCTCCTCGAAGCTGGCGAGCCATTCGGCGGGGACGCACAGATCGGCCAGTTGCAGACGCACGGCATCCGCGCCGGACAGCGTCACACCGGTCAACCCGACATACAACTCGACTTCCACCGGCATCACGGCGAGGAAATGCGTGGCGCCGACATCGGGCAGGAAACCGATGCGCGTCTCGGGCATCGCAATCTTCGTGCGCTCGGTGACGACGCGCAGCCTCGCCGCCTGACCCAGCCCCATGCCGCCGCCCATCGTGATGCCGTCGAGCAGCGCCACGATCGGCTTCGGAAAAGTATGCAGCGCGTAATCGAGCCGGTATTCGTCGATAAAGAACGCTTGCCAGCCGGTCTCGCCGCGCATTTTCATACGGTACAGTTCGCGCACGTCGCCGCCCGCGCAGAAGCCCTTTTCGCCCGCGCCGCGCAGCACCACGGCGAGGATGGCGTCGTCCGTCCGGCAACGCTCGAGCAGCGCCGCGAGTTCGCGCACCATGGGGTGCGATAGCGCGTTCAGCGCGGTCGGCCGGTTCAGCGTGATGATCGCGACGCGGTTGAGCACGCGAAACAGGATGGCCGGTTCGGCCGCCTGTTCCGCCGAGCCATCGGCCATCACGGCGGTAGCGCTACGTGGGTTCACCACGGCATTCATGACGGGTCCCCTGCGCGCGTTCCCTGCGTCACCTGCCATTGCGGCGCACGTTTTTCGAGGAATGCGTTGACGCCTTCGCGCTGATCCGGCCCGTCGAACAGATCCACGAAGCGCTCGCGTTCTACCGCCAGCGCCGCCGAGCGCGGCACGCCATGACGCGCCTGATGAATCAGGCTCTTGCTGAACGAGACTGCTTGCGGGCTCAGCGTGGTGACGCGGGTCGCCATCGTCAATGCGGCCTCGCGCGCAGCGCCCTTTTCCACCACCTCCTCGACGAGACCGATGCGCAAGGCCGTCGCGGCATCGACGCGCTCGCCGGTCAGAATCATCCGCTTCGCCCAGCCCTCGCCGACGAGCCAGGGCAGCGTCTGCGTGCCGCAGCCGCAGGGCAGCAGGCCCACCGCCGTCTCCGGCAAGGCAAGCTGCGCATGTTGCTCGGCAATGCGGATATCGCACG
The DNA here is from genome assembly GCF_900142845.1 of Paraburkholderia phenazinium. Classification (NCBI taxonomy): domain Bacteria; kingdom Pseudomonadati; phylum Pseudomonadota; class Betaproteobacteria; order Burkholderiales; family Burkholderiaceae; genus Paraburkholderia; species Paraburkholderia phenazinium. Next base: position 1,769,656 of record NZ_FSRU01000001.1, on the reverse strand, counting down.
ACAGCGCGCATTCGAGTCCGCCGCCCATCGCATAGCCGTTGATGGCGGCAATCACCACGGCACGCGCGTTTTGCAGCGTCTCGAAGGCCGCGCCGAAGCGCGTGGCCGCCGTGCGCGCCACGTCGCGATTGCCGTCGGCGAAGGTGTTCAGATCGGCGCCGGCGCTGAAGAATTTCGGGCCGTCGCCGGTGATGACGATTGCCCGCACGCGCGCCTCGCCGTTCAGGCGCTCGACGGTGTGCTGCAGTTGCAGCAAGCCGTCCGGTGTAAAGGCATTCGCGGGCGGCCGCTTGAGGGTGAGCAGTGCAATGGCGCCGTCGTTGGCGTAGTCGAGTTCGATCATCGTGCTTCTCCGTTCGGTCTATTTACTGTTCGCGCCCGACAGATCCGGGAAGTCCTCTTCCCAGTACTCGCCAGGCAGGCGCGCGGGTTCGGTCTCGCGCTCCAGTTCGCGGCGCCGCAACTCGACGCGGCGGATCTTGCCGGAGATGGTCTTGGGCAGTTCGCTGAACTGCAGCCGCCGGATCCGCTTGTACGGGGCGAGTTTTTCGCGCGAAAACTGGAACACGCTGCGCGCGAGTTCGGGACCGGCTTCGTAGCCGTGACGCACCGTCACAAACGCTTTGGGCACGGACAGGCGCAAAGCGTCGGCGCTCGGCACCACGGCGGCTTCGGCAATGGCTTCGTGTTCGATCAGCACGCTTTCGAGTTCGAATGGACTTAGCCGGTAGTCGGACGATTTGAACACGTCGTCGGCGCGGCCCACATACACGTAGTAGCCATCGTCGCGGCGCAGGGCGACGTCGGACGTGTGGTAGTAGCCGTTGCGCATTGCCTGCACGGTGGCGTTGAGATTGTTCGCGTAGCCCGTCATCAGGCCGAGCGGACGCTGCGCCAGCGGCAAGGCGATTTCGCCTTCGCTGACGAGATGATCGTCCGCGTCGACCAGTTCGATCCGGTAGCCCGGCAGGGGTCGTCCCATTGAACCCGCCACCACCGGTTGACCCGGCGAATTGCCGACCTGGCAGGTGGTCTCCGTCTGGCCGAACCCATCGCGGATCGTCACGTCCCAGGCGTGCCGGACGCGCTCGATGACCTCCGGATTCAGCGGCTCGCCCGCGCCGACGATCTCGCGCAGCTTGACCGGATATTCCGCGAGCGGCTCCTGCACCAGCATGCGCCAGACCGTGGGCGGCGCGCACAGCGTGGTGACCCGGCAGCGCACCAGCACGTCGAGCGTTTCCTTCGGCACGAAGCGCGCGTAGTTGAACACGAACACGCAGGCCTGCGCGTTCCACGGCGCGTAGAAGCAGCTCCACGCGTGCTTGGCCCAGCCCGGTGAACTGATGTTCCAGTGGATGTCGCCGGGTTGCAGGCCGATCCAGTACATCGTCGACAGATGGCCGACCGGATAGCTCTGATGCGTATGCTCGACGAGCTTGGGCTTCGAGGTCGTGCCCGAGGTGAAGTACAGCAGGAGCGGATCGGTGGCGCGCGTGGGGCCGTCGGGCCTGAACTGCGGCTCGGCCTCGTAAGCCGCGGCAAGATCGATCCAGCCGTCGCGCGGCGTGCCCACCGACAGGCGCGTCAACGGAATCTCGAGGCCTTCGAATTTCGCCAGTTCGGCGCCGTCCACCACCACGAATGTCGCTTCGCCGATCTGCACGCGGTCGCGCACATCGTCAGAGGAAAGCTGGGTAGTGGCGGGCAACACGATCGCACCGAGTTTCATCGCCGCCAGCATCACGTCCCAGAGTTCGACGCGATTCGGCAGCATCGACAGCAGACGGTCGCCACGCCCCACGCCGACACCGCGCAGGAAGTTCGCCATGCGCGCCGAGCGCTCGGACATCTGGGCGAACGAGTACTTCGTGCCCGCGCCGGCCGGCTCGTCGACGATCCACAGTGCGGGGTGGTCGTTGCCTTGCGCGATGACGTCGAAATAGTCGAGCGCCCAGTTGAATTCGTCGAGCGCGGGCCAGGCGAACTCGCGATAGGCGGTTTCGTAGTCGGTACGATGGCGCAGTAGCAGGTCGCGCGCCGCGAGAAAGCTTTGCGTTGAAGTGGTCCGCTCGGTCATCGTTGTCTCCTGTCGACCAGAGTTAGCGCTTCAGCGCTTACTCTGGTCCCATGCAGTCTTATCGCAATCGATCGGAGTAAGCGCTTCAGCGCTTACTCCAGTCTCTTTTCTTGCGCTCAATTGGCGGTTTATTCTGCGCTCAAACGCTCCGCGCAATCACCATTCTTTGTACTTCGCTGGTCCCCTCGTAGATCTGCGTAATGCGCGCATCGCGATAGTGGCGCTCGACCGCGTAGTCCTCCAGATACCCATACCCGCCGTGAATCTGGATCGCCTTCGAACAGACTTCCTCGGCCATCTCCGAGGCATAAAGCTTGGCCTGCGACGCTTCGGACAGACACGGCTTGCCCGCGCTGCGCAACCGCGCCGCGTGATGCACCAGCAGGCGCGCCGCGTTCAGGCGCGTGGTCATATCCGCCAGCATATTGGCGACGCTCTGATGCTCCCTCAAGGTCTTGCCGAACTGGACGCGCTCGCTGGCATAGAGACGCGCCGCATCGAAAGCCGCCCGCGCGATCCCCAGCGCTTGCGCCGCAATGCCGATCCGTCCGCCTTCGAGGTTCGACAAGGCAATGCGCAACCCCTCGCCGCGCTGGCCGAGCAGATTCGCTTCGGGCACGGCGCAGTCGTCGAACGCGATCGGACAGGTATCCGAGGCGCGAATACCCATCTTGTGTTCCGGCGGCCCGACGTTGAAGCCGGGCGTATCCGTGGGGACGATAAACGCGGAGATGCCCCGCTTGCCCAGTTCGGGATCGGTGACGGCGAACACGATGGCAATGTTCGCCCGCGCGCCGTTGGTCACGAACTGCTTGTTGCCGTTGAGAATCCACTTGCCGTCGCGCAGCTCCGCGCGCGTGCGCAGATTGTTGGCCTCCGAGCCGGCCTGCGGTTCGGTCAGGCAGAATGCGCCGATCCGGCGTCCCGTGGCGAGATCTTCCAGGTACGCGTCTTTCTGCGCCTGGGTGCCGAAGTTCAGGATCGGACCGCAGCCGACCGAGTTGTGCACGCTCATCAAGGTTGCGCACGAAGCGCAACCGGCGGCGATTTCTTCGAGCGCCAGCGCATAGGCGATGTAGTCGGTGTACGAGCCGCCCCAATCGGACGGCACGATCATGCCGAGGAAGCCGAGCTCGCCCATCTGTTTGACGACCTCGTCCGGCAGTTGCGCGTCGCGGTCCCACTGCGCCGCGTGCGGCGCGAGGCGTTCGACCGAAAAGTCGCGCGCCGCGTCGCGGATCATCCGTTGATCGTCGGTGTAAAAGTCGTCCATGATGGGGCCTCGCCTCTGCGTCAATGTAAAGACCAGTGTAGGCAAGCTGCTGGACAGGTTCGATGCTCTGCCCGATCATTCTGCGTGAGCGAATTTGCCATACCGGCATAATCGTGCAAGCCCGGCGGGCGCGGATTCATGCGGCCGGCATCAGCCGGCACGCGGATCGCTGAGCGCGTTTGCCAGCCCAGCGTTTGCCGCGTGTCTGCCGCGCATTTGCCCGCCTCGTATTCGCCGGCCCCGTGTTTGAAGCAGGTTACCCGGTCCAAACCATGCAACCCGATTCGATTCAATGACGCCGAAACACGACAAAGGGACGATCTCGCTGAGCCTCGTCGAAGAGACGCTGGCGCTCGCCCGCGCCCGCGGCCTCGATGTGCGTCCGCTCGTCGAAGCGGCAGGCATTGCGCCGCAAATACTGGCCGCGCCGAAAAGCCGGGTGTCGTCGGCGCAATACGGCGCGCTCTGGGCCGGCATCGCGCGGGCGCTCGACGACGAGTTTTTCGGCCAGGACTCGCATCCGATGCGCTCCGGCAGCTTTATCGCCATGACCCAGTGCGCCTTGACGGCACGCAACGGCACCCAGGCCCTGTCACGCGCGCTCGGCTTCATGCGCCTCGTACTCGACGATCTGAGCGCACACCTCAGCCCGGAGCCGAACCGCGTGCGGATCACCTTCAGCCATCGCGAAGGCACGCCGCAGCCGACCATGTTCGCCTACGCGACCTACTTCATCCTGGTGTACGGGCTGGTGTGCTGGCTCGTGGGCCGGCGCATTCCCTTGCTGGCCGCGCGCTTTCGCTGCGCCGAGCCGGCCGCCGCGCAGGAATACCGGCTGATGTTCTGCGACGACATGCGCTTCGGCCAGGAAGCCTCGTACGTCGACCTGCCGCCGGAATTTCTCGAGTTACCGGTGATCCAGACGACCCAGACGATCAAGCCGTTTCTGCGCGACGCGCCCGGCAACTTTATCGTCAAGTACCGCAATCCCGGCTCGCTCGCCGCACGGGTGCGCAAGCTGCTGCGCACACTGCCGATGGCCGGCTGGCCCGCCGCCGATCAGATGGCGCTGCGCCTGCACGTCGCCGAGGCGACCATGCGGCGGCATCTCAAGCAGGAGGGTTATACCTACCAGTCCATCAAGGACGATCTGCGGCGCGACATCGCCATTGCGGAACTGCAGGACAGCCGGCGCAGCATCGCCGAGATCGCCACCCGGGTGGGATTCGCCGAACCGAGCGCGTTCCATCGCGCCTTTCGCAAATGGACCGGCATGCGGCCAACCGATTACCGGCTCGCGCGAGGAGTCGCGGAATAGGAGCAAGGCCAATCACTTTTCAGATAACTTTTCATCGCTCGACAGCGGCCGGCCCACTCTCGCAGGCACCGGCCCGATAACGCGCGTCGCCGCCAGCTTGCCGAACACGAAAGCAGATGCAATCGTGACCGCTCCCACAATCAAAAAGCTCAACTGAATCCCGAGCGCCGCGGCGCCGAACCGCTGCTCGAACAGGCTCGCGAATCCACCGCCGACCGAAATGCCCAGACCGATAGCCAGCATCTGCACCATCGAAAACAGGCTATTGCCGCTGCTGGCATCGTGGCTGGACAGATCTTTTAACGTGACGCTGTTCATTGCCGCGAACTGCATCGAATTGGCGGCGCCGAATGCCGCCAGTAGTGCAAGGTCGACGAGCAATGGCGTATCCGGCGAGATGGCCGCGAATCCGAAGATGGTCGCGCCGACAACCAGCGTGTTGATCTTCAGGAACGACACATAGCCGAAACGGCGGATCAATGGTGCAATCCAGCGCTTCGCCAGCACACCCGCGAACGCCGCCGGCAACATGACGAGACCTGCATGCAACGGTGAATAGCCGAACCCGAGTTGCATCTGCAAGGGCAACAGAAAAGGCACCGCGCTCGTGCCGATCCGGCAGACCAGGTTGCCGATCAGCCCGGTGCGGAAGTTCCGTTCGGCAAACAGATCCAGGCGGAACAGCGGCCTCGCATGCCGTCGCGCGTGCACGACGTAAGCTGACACAGCGGCAGCCGCGCCGAGCCCCGCGATGAGCGTCCATGTCAGATGATTCGTCCCTGCCGTCACATCGATCGCCAGCGAACTCGCGAGCATGGCGAGCGACAGCAATGCACAGCCCCGGTAGTCGAATGGGTGCCGCTCGCCCAGCCGGTCCGACGGCAAATAGCGCAGCGATGCAAGCAACCCAACCGCGCAAATCGGCACGTTGACCAGAAATATCCAGCGCCACGACCACGTCTGCGCGAACCAGCCGCCAAGCGTCGGCCCGACGAGCGGGCCGACCTGGCTCGCGATGGAGATGAACGCCAGCGCGGTAACGTACGCCTCCCCCGGTACGCTGCGCAGCACCGCGAGCCGGCCGACCGGCAGCAGCATCGAGCCGCCGATGCCCTGCACGATGCGCGCGACCACGAGTTGGGACGAGGTCTGCGATGCCGCACAGGCGAGCGAGCCGAGCGCGAACACGAGGATCGCGGCAAAGTACACCGAGCGCGTGCTGTACCGGTCCGACAGCCAACCCGAGAGCGGCGTGAGCATCGCCATCGTCAGCGTGTAGGCAATCACGACCGAGCGCATTGCCAGCGCGTCTTCGCCGAACGCCTGCGCGATCGACGGCAGTGCGGTGTTGACGATCGTGGTGTCCAGCGCCTGCATGAAGAAGCCGGCGGCTACGACCCACAGTAGCCCCGATTGGGAGGAAGTTCGCATCATCGTGGAAAGCCGGGCTCGAAAAGAAAGCGGCAAGGGACGGCCGCACATGTGTCGCGCGGCCGCCCGGCGAGCGCGGTCCGACCCGATGGCCGGCGCGCATCCTGAGGTTGTCAGCGCTTCACGCCGCCACGGCGTGCGCCCTTACGCCGTACCACTTCGCCCGGTCGATGATGTTGGAGGCCCAGCGATAGTGCGTTGCCGGCTCGCACATCGCGTCGTTGAACTTGAACACGGCGGGCGCGCCTTGCTCCACGATCAGCCGGGCACAGTCCAGATCGTTCGAGCTGACCCGGAACGCATCGTTGATCGGTTTGATCTGCGCCGGATGAATCGCCGTCTTGCCGACGAGTCCATGCGAGATGTCCAGCCTCAACTCTTTCTCGAGCAGCTCGGGCATGGCGATCTGCTCGAAGACAGGGGCGGTCAGCGCGAAACCCTGCGCGCCCATGATGCCGGCAAGCATGGGGATCACGTAGCCCATCGGCGTGTCGTACAGCGTGAACATCCGATGTCGCCGCAAGCCCAGGCAGCCGAGCAGATCGTTCGCGCCGATGCGCAACGCAAGAATGCGCTCGTCGAAACCCGCCTTGAGCGCCTGCCCAAGTTCAGCGGCGGTGCTGGGATTGAACGCCTCCGCGGTCTCCAGCGTCGGCATCACCAGCAGATCCGGGTTGGCAACGGACGACACCCAGTCCACCGTATTCTCGAGGCGAAGCTTCGGAATGACGAAACCGTCGACGTGACGGATCAACAGCCAATCGTTAAGCATCGCCGACATCTCCGCATTGCGCGGTCGAACGAACAACAGCGGTCCCCCCTCGGGACGCCCACCCTGTATGTCAATGCCGGCCAGCAATTCTCCAAGGCCGCGCAGAGCGATTTCAACGTCTGACTCCGCTACCGAATCCTCAAGACAGACGACCAGGGAGCGCAGGTCAGTCACCTTTTTCTTCAGGACGACGTCTAACAGATCCGTTCTGGTTGCGGGCATGTAAAGCGTCGCGCCCAGCGAAAAAGGAGAGCACTTTTTCATCTTTCCACCTCAATTCGATCGGTTCAATGGAAGGTGTCTCCTTTCATGCGTATTTAATATGGTGTTCAATACGATTAACGACAAATCCATACGAATACATTACAATAAACTTTCAATTTACATTCATCAACCTGACAGATCAGACAGTTGACCCGGATGTATCGAAGCGGGTGGCACGCGACTGCGAACGCCTGTCCGAAACCTTCGCAGACCTGCACTTCGTCGTTTCCGCCAGGCTCGTTCATGCAGGACCTATTAGGCAAAGCTCCTAACACGCTCTAAGCTGTAAGCAGCAGGCCTGCCCTTTTTTCGGCCCGCGCCGCCTGAGTCCGTTTGATGTTCGTGGCGGCGCCCTCGGCCGTTCGCGATGAGAACGTACCGGTTTCTCCCGTTTCGGCAATCCGGCCCGCGCCGCCGGCGTATCCCTGGCGGTGTAGCGGTCCGGTTCCTGCGCGGCCTCACCGCGCTGGGATTCGTGCTGGCGTTCGCCGGCGCCCTCCCCATCGGCATCGAAGCCGCCGCGGCGCCGGGCGGGGTCGTCGTGATTCCCGTCAATGGCGCGATCGGCCCTGCGAGCGCCGACTTCATCGGGCGCAGCCTGCAACGCGCGGCGCAGGACCGGGCGCAACTGGCGGTGCTGCAACTCGATACGCCCGGCGGGCTCGACACGTCGATGCGGCAGATCATCAAGGCGATTCTGGGCTCGCCCGTGCCGGTGGCCGCTTTCGTCGGTCCGAGCGGCGCGCGGGCGGCGAGCGCCGGCACCTATATCGTCTATGCCAGCCACATCGCGGCGATGGCGCCCGGCACCAATCTCGGTGCGGCGACGCCGGTACAGCTCGGCTTGGGCGGCGGTGGCGAGCCACCGGGACAGGGCGCACCGGGCTTGCCGGATTTGCGTCCGGGCGGACAAGGGGCGGCGGACAGCGCCGGAGCCTCTGCTGCTGCAAGCGCGTCCGTGGCAACAGGCCCATCCCGCGCAGCGGCAACCTCGAACGCGGCTGCCGGCGATGCCAACGCCCCTGCAACCGCGGTGCCTCTCGACAGCCAATCGACCGAACTGCGCAAGCAGGTCCACGACGCGGCCGCCTATATCCGCGGCCTCGCGCAACTGCGCGGCCGCAACGCCGACTGGGCCGAACGCGCGGTGCGGGAAGCCGTGAGCCTGTCGGCCAACGAAGCGCTCACGCAGCATGTCATCGACCTGACCGCGCGCGACGTGCCCGACCTGCTGCGCAAACTCGACGGCCGCACGGTCAATACCGTGGCAGGCGACCAGCGGCTGAACACAGCCAATGCGCCCATCGTCACGCTCGAACCCGACTGGCGCAGCCATTTCCTCGCGGTGATCACCGACCCGAACGTGGCGCTGATTCTCCTGATGATCGGCATGTATGGCCTGTTCTTCGAGTTCGCCAATCCCGGCTTCGTGCTGCCCGGCGTGGTCGGGGCCATCAGCCTGCTGGTCGGCCTGTTTGCGATGCAGATGCTGCCCATCAGCTATGTGGGGCTCAGCCTGATCTTTCTGGGCATTGCCTTCCTGATTGCCGAGGCGTTTCTGCCGACCTTCGGTGCGCTGGGCTTCGGCGGCATCGTTGCGTTCGTGGTCGGCGCGCTGATGCTGATCGATACGGATGTGCCGGGTTACGGCATCCCATTGCCGGTAATCGCCGCCGTCACCGCATTCAGCGCGCTGTTCGTCTTCACCGTGTCTAGCGTCGCGCTGCGCGCCCGGCGCCGGCCGGTCGTGACCGGTTCGGAAGCGCTGATCGGCAGTCTTGGCGTCGTGCTTGGCGAGGGCCTCGTGCCGCACGGCATCACAGGCACCGGCGAAGGCTGGGCCCAGGTCCATGGCGAGCGCTGGCAGGTGCGCAGCGCGGCGCCGCTCGCGCCCGGCCACGCGGTACGCGTCACGGCTCGACGTGGGCTCACGCTCACGGTGGTGCCGGCGGAAAAACCATAACAAGGGGAACGCTCATGATTGGATTCACATTCGGCTTCAGCAGCATTCTGATCGTACTGATCGCCATTCTGATTGCTTCGTCGATCCGCATCTTTCGCGAGTACGAGCGCGGTGTCGTCTTCATGCTCGGACGCTTCTGGAAGGTCAAGGGGCCGGGCCTCGTGCTGATCATTCCGATCGTCCAGCAGGTGGTGCGGATGGATCTGCGCACCGTCGTATTCGACGTGCCGCCGCAGGACGTGATTACGCGCGACAACGTCTCGGTCAAGGTCAACGCGGTGGTGTATTTCCGCGTCGTCGATCCGGAGCGGGCGGTAATTCAGGTGGCGAAATACTTCGAGGCCACCAGTCAGTTGTCGCAGACCACCCTGCGCGCGGTGCTCGGCAAACACGAACTCGACGAACTGCTGGCCGAGCGCGAACAGCTCAACGCCGATATCCAGAAGGTGCTCGACGCGCAAACCGATGCGTGGGGCATCAAGGTGGCGATCGTCGAAATCAAGCACGTGGATATCAACGAAACGATGATCCGCGCGATTGCCCGCCAGGCGGAAGCCGAACGCGAGCGGCGCGCCAAGGTGATTCACGCGGAAGGCGAATTGCAGGCCTCGCAGCATCTGCTGGAAGCGGCGCAGACGCTGGCGCAGCAACCGCAGGCGATGCAGTTGCGCTACCTGCAGACCCTCACGACGATTGCCGCGGACAAGAACTCGACCATCGTATTTCCGTTGCCGATCGATTTGCTCAGTGCGGTGCTGGACCGGTTCGGCAAGCCGTCAGCATCGTAGGTTGGTCCTGATTGCTCCACAGGAGCCTGTTATGAAAACCCTTTCCCGTATTACCCTGGGGACGCTGCTCGCCGCGTGCTGCGCGGCAACGGCGTTTGCCCAGACCGCTCAAGGGTCGTGCAATCCGTACGCGGCCAAAACCCGCGCCGAAGTCAAGGCGGATCTCGTCCAATGGCGCGCAGCGGGCTACGAACCGCTTGACTGGATCAACTATCCGGACAACGCTCAACGCGCGGGCCGTATCGTCGCGCAACAGCGTGCGGCGACGGGAAGTATGGGCGGCTGCGCGCAGTAGGCGGGTGGCGGTGGGTGGTGCGTCCGGCGCGGCTTTCGTCCCCCTCTCGCTTCAGGCGGCTTTCGTGCCTCATGCGCCTCATGCGCCTCATGCGCCGCCCGGCAACGCGACCGCCATAACGCCGGCAGCCATTGACTGCGCTATCGGCAACGGACTTGCCGCGCCGCCTCGCGCGCCGGCAAGGTATCATCTCGCCCCTTCGATACCGCACGCCGACACCATACCGATACGGGTAGACGCCGACGCGCGGAATCCGCGCGGCTACGGCTAAACGCCCCCCGGGAATAAGCCTGTTTACCGCGCGCAACTGTTGCATCGGCTCCACGCCTACCGTCCCGGTACGGTACTTCACCGCCAATCGTGACTACAATCCGCCCGTAGCGCTTTGCGAGCGCCTGCCTCCCTGTGAAGCGGCCGCGCCTTTCGACCACCACAACACACCACGTCACCCCGACCCGAGACTCGCCTCATGGACTTCGTAAAACGATACTTCGGCTTCGACGAAGCTGGCACCAACCTGCGTACCGAACTGCTCGCGGGACTGACCACCTTCCTGACGATGGCTTACATCATCTTCGTCAATCCGGCCATTCTCGGCGACGCGGGCATCCCCAAAGACGCCGTGTTCGTGGCGACCTGTCTTGTGGCGGCGCTAGGCTCGATGATCATGGGCCTGTACGCCAACTATCCGATTGCCTGCGCGCCGGGCATGGGCCTGAACGCCTACTTCGCCTACACAGTGGTCAAGGGCATGGGCTTCACGTGGCAGGCCGCGCTGGGCGCCGTGTTCATCTCCGGCTGCCTGTTCATGATCGTCACGCTGTTCCGGGTGCGCGAGGTGATCGTCAACGGCATTCCGCATTCCATCCGCATCGCCATTACGGCCGGCATCGGTCTCTTTCTGGCAATCATTTCGCTGAAGACGGCCGGCGTGGTGGTCGGCAATCCGGCAACGCTCGTGACCCTCGGCAATCTGCACGATCCGCACGTGATTCTCGCGGTGATCGGCTTCTTCGCCATCGTCACGCTCGACTTTCTGCGGGTGCGCGGCGCGATCCTGATCGGCATTGTGGGCGTGACGGTGCTGAGCTTTTTCTTCGGCGGCAACCAGTTTCACGGCATCGTCTCGGCGCCACCGTCCATCGACGCGACGCTGTTTCACCTCGACATTCGCGCCGCCCTCTCGACCGGCGTGCTCAACGTCATCCTGGTGTTCTTCCTCGTCGAGCTGTTCGACGCGACCGGCACCCTGATGGGCGTCGCCAACCGCGCCGGCCTGCTGGTGGAAGGCAAGATGCACCGTCTGAACAAGGCGCTGCTGGCCGACAGCACCGCCATCCTCGCGGGTTCCCTGCTGGGCACCTCGTCGACCACCGCGTACATCGAAAGCGCCTCGGGCGTGCAGGCAGGCGGCCGCACCGGCGTCACCGCCATCACCGTGGCCGTGCTGTTTCTGGCCGCCCTGTTCTTCGCTCCGCTCGCGGGCGTAGTGCCCGGCTACGCGACCGCGCCGGCCCTGCTCTACGTGTCGTGCCTGATGCTGCGCGAAATGGTCGACCTGCCGTGGGACGACGCCACCGAAGTCGTCCCTGCCGCCCTCACGGCGCTGCTCATGCCGTTCACCTATTCCATCGCCAACGGCGTGGCGTTCGGCTTTATTTCGTACGCCGGACTGAAGCTGCTGACCGGCCGCGCGCGCCAGGTCAAGCTGGTGGTGTGGATCATCGCGGCGATTTTCCTGTTCCGCTACTTCTATCTCGGCGCGGAGTAAGCCGCCTCGCCTCAGCGCCGGCAAGACCGGCCCGCGCTGAGGATTGAATTATCGCCGTTTGCGGTCTGGATCAACATTAGCCGTTCGGCCAGTTCTCGTTTCCGGCGCCGTTGATTATCATCCGACCATTACAACAACAGCCCCACCCGACCACAGGAGTCCACATGTCCTTGCAACGCGGCCCGGATCGCTATTCGCAACCGGCCATTTTCTTTCATTGGGCGATTTTTCTGCTGGTGGCGCTCGCGTATCTGGCCATTGAAGTGCGCGGCCCGAAAGGCACCGAGAGCCGCGCCGTCTGGACCAGCGTGCACTTCTGGGCCGGCACGCTGGTGCTGACGCTGGCTGTCGCGCGCCTTGGCTGGCGTCTATGGACACCGGCGCCGCCCGAGATCGATGCCAACCGGCTGCTGGCGTTTCTCGCGCGGCTGGCGCATCTCGCGCTCTACCTGTTTATCTTTGCGCAGCCGCTGCTCGGGATTCTGATGGTGAATACCGGTGGCCATCCGGTAACGCTCGCGGGGCTGAACCTGAATCTGACGCTGGTCGGCGCCGACCCGGCCGCACGGCCGCTGCTCAAGACTGCGCATGTGTGGATCGGCAATGCGTTTTATTGGGTGATCGGCCTGCACGCGCTGGCCGCAATCGGCCATCACGTGCTGCTGAAGGATCGCACACTGCGGCGCATGATCTGACGCGGCGAGCGCCGCGCCACCTTTAGTTGCCCTTAACGACTGCGAACGGCGCTTTAGTTGCGCCAGTTCGCTTCGTAGAAGCGCACATAGCCGCTGCGCAGAACGAGACATTGCGCGCGGGTTTCCGACAGCAGGCGGCGCGTCGCCGCTTCGATGCGGGTACGATGCTCGGCGAAAGCGCCCACCATGTCTTCGAGACGCGGTGAGGCGGCGCCATAGTGGTCTTCGAGCGCCTCGGCGGTGATCATGCACTCCACCCTTTCACCGTCGACCATTGCCGGGAACGCCAGGGTAAGTTCGCGCCCCGAATATTCAGGGGTTTCGTTCGGGAAAATGATCTGCATGGGATTCGCCTTGGTTTGACGGGTGGATCGCTCGGGGGCCGCGCACGCCTTTTTCGTTGCCTCCCTCCGTGGTCGAGGCGCGGGCTACAAGCAACCGCAAATAGGTGTGCACGCACGCCAGTCACGGTTGATTTCATTCACTTTAGACGAGTTCCGGCGCGCCGCAAGTTTTCTTCTGGATAAGGTGATCTGGCGCAGCCGCGCGCCTCAATCCTGTAAGATGAAATCTTCGGCCGCGCGGCATGCTGCGCTGCGGGATGGCAACAGGCGGGCAACGTACCCCCTGCGTCGAAATCCAACCGGAGACGAGCAGTGACCCATCGCCCTGGCACGCCCCCTACGGCGCCTATGGCTGCCCGCCCCTTGACGGGCCAGCCCGACGTGATTGCGCAGGCGCACGCGCGCTCGCTTCAAGTGGGACTGCGCGCCTCAGAGACGCCCGATTTCCACCCGTTGCGCGAACCGGCGCTGCGCGATCTGGTCGGGCGCAATCATTCGCTCTATACGCACGCGCTGCCGGTCATGGAGACGCTGCACGCGCAGATCGTCGATACGCAAAGCATGGTGTTGCTCACCGACGATCACGGCGTGATCCTGCATAGCCTCGGCGACAGCGACTTTATCGAAAAGGCCAACCGCGTCGCGTTATGTCCGGGCGTGTCGTGGGCCGAGGCGGATCGCGGCACCAACGCAATCGGCACGGCGCTGGTCGAGCGTCAACCGACAGTCGTGCACGCCGACGAACACTTCCTGCACGCGAATCGCATCCTCACCTGCTCGTGTGCGCCCATCGCCGATCCCTACGGCCGTGTCATCGGCGCACTCGACGTAAGCGGCGACACGCGCGGTTTCCATAAGCACACGCTGGCGTTGGTGCGGATGTCCGCGCAGATGATCGAGAATCATCTGTTCTCCAACCAGTTTGCCGACGCCGTGCGCATTCATTTCCATGCGCGCGCCGAGTTCATCGGCACCCTGGTTGAAGGGCTGGCGGCGTTTGCGCCTGACGGGACGTTTCTGTCGGCGAACCGCAGCGCGCTGTTCCAGTTGGGGCGGCCGCTTGCGGAGCTGCAACGGCAATCGTTCGACGAACTGTTCGGCATGGCGTTTCCCGCCTTGCTGCAGCAGGCGCTCTGCGCGCCGGGCGAATGCATGACGCTGACGCTGCCAAGCGGAGTACGCGTGATCGCCCGCGGCGAATTTGCCGCGCCTCGCCAGTTGTTGCCGGCCGCCGGCCTCGGCGCAGACGCAGGCATCGCCGTCGCAATACGTCCCGCTGCACGCGCAGCCGTGCCGGTACCGGTGATGACGCTCGCCGCGCTCGACACCGGCGACGCACAGATGGCCGCCATCCTGCGCCGGGTCGAAAAAGTTCGCGGCCGCGACATTCCCATCCTCGTGCTGGGCAAGACCGGCACCGGCAAGGAGTGGCTCGCACGCGCGATCCATCACGATTCGCCGCGCCGCACGGCGCCGTTTGTCGCGCTCAACTGCGCATCGCTGCCCGACACGCTGATCGAAGCCGAGCTGTTCGGCTATGAGGACGGCGCGTTTACCGGCGCGAAGAAGCGCGGCAGCGTCGGCAAGATCGTGCAGGCCGACGGCGGCACGCTGTTTCTCGACGAAATCGGCGATATGCCGCTGGCCCAGCAGGTGCGGCTGATGCGGGTGCTGCAGGAGCGCACGGTGACGCCGCTCGGCAGCACGCGGGCGATTGCGGTCGATCTGCGGATCGTCTGCGCGACCCACCGCGATCTGCGCGCCATGATCGAAGCCGGCACATTCCGCGAAGACCTGTACTACCGTATCAACGGACTCGTCGTGACCTTGCCTGAGCTAGGCGAGCGAACGGATCTGCCGGAACTGGTCTCCTACATCCTCGAATCGCAGCGCGAGGGAGAACGGGTGCCTGTGCGCGTCTCCGCGACCGTACTCGAGCGTTTCAGGCGTTGCCGCTGGCCGGGCAATCTGCGGCAACTCGCGAACGTCCTGCGCACAGCCGGCATCATGGCCGAGGGCGCGCAGCAGATCGAAGTCGAGCATCTGCCCGACGATTTCCTGCACGACTGCGACGCCATGGACGGCGCGACCGGCACTCAGCAGGCGAACCGCTCTCAGCAAGCAAACCCCGGAGACACGCTCGCCTCACCGGCACACTCGTCGGCGCAAGGAAACAGCGTGGCCGGCCAGCATGACCACGAAACCGCTCCGCACACACAAGCTTCGCCGGCACGCATGGAAGACTGGCAAACCACGCTGATCGCGCAGACGCTCTCGCGCCATGGCGGCAACGTCTCGGCCGCCGCGCGCGAACTCGGCCTTGCGCGCAATACCGTGTACCGGTATCTGCGTCGCGGCCAGACGCATTGACGCGAGCGCCGGCGGCGATCGATAGCATCGTTGGCCCTGTTAGCGCAATTAGAAGCATTGGCATTCGCAGTCAAACTGCGTCTTGGGGACTTCGCCATCCGATACGCCGCGCCGGGTTAAGCTTCGACGCTGACCCCGCGCGCATCTGTCATCCATGGCCTCCCAACACGAACTCAAACGCTACCGCACCAACCTCGCCGACGAACTCGACAGCGCCGCGCTGTACGAAACGCTCGCGCATGTCGAGAAAGATACGGCGCGCCGCGACGTGTTTCAGCAGCTCGCCGATTCGGAGCGCGAACACGCTCAGGTATGGCTCGACAAGCTGCACGCCAACGGTATCGAAGCACGGCTGCCGCGGCGTAGCGTGAAAACGCATCTGATGCGCGCACTCGTGCATACCTTCGGCCCATCGTTCGTACTGCCGGCGATCGCCGCCATCGAAACCGCCGACCGCAACAAGTACGCGAACCAGCCGGACGCCGCGCGTCTTTCCGCCGAAGAGCAGCATCACGCGGACGTGGTGCAGGCGGTCGTCGACGCGGCCCGAAACGGCGCCTCCAACGCCGAATCGAAAGGCGCGCAGATCGCCAACGCGGAGTCGTGGCACAAGGGCGTGCGGTCCGGCAACGACTTGCGCGCGGCGGTACTCGGCGCGAACGACGGCCTCGTGTCGAACTTCTGCCTGATCATGGGCGTCGCCGGCGCGGGCACCGGCAACAAGGCAATCCTCCTGACCGGGTTTGCCGGCCTGATTGCGGGGGCGTGCTCGATGGCGCTCGGCGAATGGCTCTCGGTGACGAACGCGCGCGAACTGGCCCGCACGCAGATCGCCAAGGAAGCCGACGAGATCGAACATACGCCCGACGCCGAACGCCACGAACTGGCGCTGATCTATCAGGCGAAGGGGATCGAAGCGGGCGAAGCGCGCCGCATCGCCAGCCAGATCATGCGCGACAAGGACAAGGCGCTGGATACGCTGACGCGCGAGGAACTAGGGATCGATCCGGCCGAACTCGGCGGCAATCCGTGGTCGGCGGCGGGGGTTTCGTTCTGTCTGTTTTCTCTGGGCGCGATTTTTCCGGTGCTGCCGTTCCTGTGGGCCCATGGCCTGCAGGCGATCCTGCAATGTGTCGCCTTGAGCGGCGCCGGGCTGGCGGCGGTGGGTGTGTTCACCTCGCTATTCAATGGCCGCGGGGCGCTCTTCTCGGCATTCCGGCAGATCGTGATCGGCCTGATTGCGGCGGCGTTTACGTTCGGCGTCGGGAGGCTGCTCGGGGTGTCGATTTCATGACGCCGCCGCTGCGGCGCGCGCCGGCACGACGAGTCTGCGGTATCGTGGCGGGCTGACTCCCGTTTGAAGCCATGTCCGACACCAAGCCCCCCTTTTCGGTGCGCGTCGAGCCGCTCGGACGCACGTTCGAAGCCCCCGACTCGCTGACCGTGCTCGAAGCCGCCGGCTTCGCCAATCTGCGTCTGCCGCGTTCGTGCCGCAACGGGACGTGCCGCACATGTCTGTGCCGGTTGGTCAGCGGGACGGTGTCCTACACCATCGAGTGGCCAGGCGTGTCGCGGGAGGAGAAAGCGGAGGGGTTTATCCTGCCCTGCGTGGCGGTGGCCGCGTCGGATCTGGTGATCGAGGTGCCCGATGCGGCGGAGATTGGTCCACCTGCTTAAAGCTCGCCGTGATCAAACAGCACGCGGCCGTCGCCTGAGACGCTCGCCCAGGCACCGCACACAAAAAACCCCCAGTCGCCTGTTCAGGCAACCGGGGCAACTCTCTCACGCGCAGCGGACTTCCAGCACGCAACGCTAATTTAGCGGCTTCTGCTCTTCAGATTAACCGCCCCCGCTGCAAGAGTCCTTTCCTGAGCATTCGCCTCAGACCTTGATCCGGGTCACGATGTCACCCGCCTGCCGGTGCTCTTGACGCCGCCCGTTCGAACGCTTTTTCCCAGCCGCAGGATGATGGTGGCGACGGCGCTCTCGACCCGGCAACGCGAAGTCTCGATGACCAGATCCGGGTTGACCGGCACCTCGTAGGGCGACGACACGCCGGTAAACTGCGCGATCTTGCCGATCCGCGCCTGCGCATACATGCCCTTCGGATCGCGCTGCGAACACAGATCCGCCGACGCCGAAATAAAGGTTTCCAGAAAGCCGTCGCCTACAATCGCGCGGGCCATCTCGCGCTGGATCGCAAGCGGCGAGATCGTGGCGACCACCACCACATGTCCGGTCTGCTGGAACAGTCTGGCGACATGAGCGATCCGGCGCACGTTTTCGATGCGGTCCGCATCCGAAAACCCCAGATCCGAACACAGCCCCTCGCGCAGGGTGTCGCCGTCGAGCACCACCACTTTCGCGCCCTCGCTCTGCATGGCGGCGTGCAGCGCCTGCGCGATGGTACTCTTGCCGGCGCCAGGCAAGCCCGTCATCCAGACAACCGGTGGCAGGTCGGCAGTCGTCAATCCGTCGTTTGCGTCCATGGAATCGCGTCCAGTCTGTTTCGGTCCAACTTTAACGTTTGCGCTTCCATTTTCCGTCGCTGAAAAAAAAGTCATCCTTTACGGAAAATTTCAAACAGCCCTTCTGGAAGACGCGCCAGGCCGGCCCGAACTGAATGGGCGATAGAAACCAGACTAGTTCATTCACACAAGCTGAACACTGTGTTGTCTTTTGGGGTGATTTTCTAATCCGGACAACGGACTACACTCACAGCACTCCATCATCGCGAATGCCATCATGCTGCTCGCATTTTTTATCCTGTCACCGCTCGGCATACTCGCGCTGATCGGATTCGCGCGCCGCGTGCATCCCATCACCGGTCAGATCACCGGCGGCGAGTAAAAACGTAAGAGCGGTTGCGTTCAGGTCCGCCAGGGAAAATCCGCCAGGGATTTACCGGCGCGCCCCGAGCGCGCGTTCGATTTTCTGATCGGTCTTGTACTGGCTCAGCGCGTACACCGACCAGATTGCCGCCGGAATCCAGCCAATCAGCGTGATCTGCAAAATCAGGCAGATGATCCCCGCGAACGGACGGCCGATCGTAAAGAACTGGAGCCACGGCAGGATGATGGCAAGCAACAGGCGCATGCAGATGTCCTCATGAGATCCGGCTGACCCGCCCACGCGTGGCGCCGGGATCAGTTGATTGGAGCGAAGCGCGGTACCTTGCCGCCTTCAAGTTCGACCAGCTCGAAAAATACCGAAGCCGGACGTGTCCAGATCGTACCATTCGCGGCCCGATAGACAATCATCGTGACGCTCGGATCCGACTCGAGCGTCGCCTCGCAGATCAGTTCGTAGATGCCGCCTTTGTAATGCTGATAGCGCACGGTCGCGCTCCTTTGGATCACGGTTGAGGGAAATACAGCGCGGGAAAACGCGCATCGTACGCGAGCCGCGCCGCATCCGCGAGAGAGGCGGTCTTGCATGCACCTGTGGACTAGCGGACACGCGTGCATTTTTGTTCGCCTGGCGGGCAGAATTTTTTCGTGCGATAAAAGAAGAACCTATTCCACGGAGCAACAGATGGCCACGCTAGAAGCGTTTCGCGCCGTGCTTGACGATGAAGGCACGCCCGAAATCATCCGCAATCACATCATCGATTCACTGCAATACACGCTGCGCAATCACGGCCAGATTTTTACCTCGAAGGAAGTCGAATGGCTCGCGGTCTGGGACGACGCGCGCATTCCGCTTGCCGCCTCGCGCGAACTGAAGAAACGCGTCGCGGAAACGACCCGCTAACCCGAAACCTCCACCCGGGCCCGCCAGCCCTCGCTGGGGCCCGTCCCACAAGGCGTTCGCTGTGCCCGGCACGGGCGGCGGCGCCCTTTTCGGCAACGTTTTTCCGCCCGCCGGCGTCCGCCCGGCAGTTTTTGCTATCCAACCTGGCCCATTTAGTGCATCATATTGAAATAGCTGTATTCCGCCGCATCTGCAGTATCAGCAGCAGCATTTAGCATCTCCGCACCACCCCCGACAGTTCGACCGCCGCCCGTCGGCGATCCCGTCACTCCGGCAATGCGCAGCACGCATTCGCCGTCGCGAGTTGTGCAGTTTTTCATGCGCCTGATGTCTGCGCGACATTAGCGCGTTTCTTCTCCATCGAATCCGCGATTTTGCGCGGCTGCGCTCAAGCCCCCTGCCATCGGGCCTGTGCCACTCATTTTCCATGGCGGCGCGCCCCAAGGCGCAGCGCTGCCGGGCCTGTTGTGCCGCGCGTAACACGCGTGACACGCCAGCCACGTATTACAGGACAAGGACTTAATGAATTCAGTTGTCAAGACCTACAAGGGCTACGAAATCCATCCGCTCGTGTACCCGCGCCGCCCCGCTGACGGCACGACCAGCCGCAATCCGGACGCAGGCTACGACGCCTCGGTGCGCATCTGCCGCGTCGGCGCCAATCCGGCAGCCGACGGCCGGGTGTTCCGCCTGCCGTATCTGTGGCCGTTCGAAGGCACGGGCAAGGCCCGCATCGCGTGCATGGCGCACGCCGAACAGTTGATCGACGGCCGCGTAGACGGCCAGTCGGTCGCCGATCTTTGATCGGCAGCTCCACCTTCGCCGCGCGCGCCCTGAGCGCTGCGCCGCGCCATTCTTCGCGGGTGCGCCGCCCGGCTGCCCGCGCTACCGCATCACAAGCTTTGCCGTTAAGCAAAGCGCCCTTACCCCATCGACCAGGAGTTATGCATGGCGAAAGAAGAACTGCTTGAACTTGACGGTATTGTCGACGAAGTACTTCCGGATAGCCGTTACCGCGTGACGCTCGACAACGGCGTCGTGGTTGGCGCTTATGCGTCCGGACGCATGCGCAAGAATCACATTCGTATTCTCGCGGGCGACCGCGTGACGCTCGAGCTGTCGGTCTACGATCTGACCAAAGGACGGATCAACTTCCGTCACAAGGACGAACGCGCCTCCGGTGGCGGCGGCGCCCGCAATACGCAGTTCCGTCGTCGTTAAAAGCGGCGGCACGTTTGCCGTCGCGTTGACGGCCCGCTTACGGCCCTACCGCTAGCGGAGCTTTTCGCGCGCCTTCTCCGGCTTGAGCAATGCCAGAGCGGCGCGCAGCGGGGTCGCATCGCCGCCGAGCTGTTCGCTGGCCTCGATTGCGGTCTCCAGCATCAGCTGACGCATCCGCAGCATCAATGCTTCGTCGACACGCGAACGCGGCCCAGCCAGCGTGAACGTGCCGGCAAGCGGTTGTGCCGCCGAAAACACCGGCGCCGAAATGCCCGCCGTTTCCGCATCCCGCTCCCCCACCGACATGTAATAGCCGTCGTGGCGGATTCGTTCGCACAACTCTCCCCGCCCGTCGCCGAACGCGCTCAGCACGCGTCCACCCGAGCCTTTGTCCATTGGCAGGACGTCGCCTTCGCGGACGTGATCGCGGATCGCATGCGTCGAATCGACCCGATGCAAACAGACCCGCAGGTCCTTCTGCCGCACGTAGAACGACACGCTTTCGCCGCTGGCGTCGCGCAGACGGCGCATCAACGGCAGGACGACATCCCCGAGTTGCAGGCTGCGCTGGTATAGCGCGCCGAGTTGCAGCGTGGCCGGGCCGACGAAGTAAAGACCGTCGTCCGAGCGCAGCAGCATGCGGTGATGCGCGAGCGACGCGATCAACCGCAGGATCGTGCTTTTGTAGAGCCCGGTACGGGCGGCCAGTTCGGCGAGCGACACCCCTTTGTCGTCCGGGCGAAAGGCGAACAGGATGGCGAAGGCGCGATCGAGCGCGGCGACGCCATCGGGGGCGCTCGACGGCCCCGAGACGGCTTGCGCATCGTCAGCAGAGGCGGGACTGGAGGCGCTGGAAGAACGGGAAGAGGCCATTAGTGCTGTGTTATGCCTGACAGAACATCATTTTACCCGCCCAGGCCCGGCGTATTCCACTGCGTCGTCAAGACCGACCCGCTGCTCGAATCCGTGATGAACAAGGTGCTGTGGTGCGCGCCGCCAAACGTCACGTTGGTGATCGTGCGGCCCGCGCACGATTCGATCCTGGCGATGCCCTCGCCATGCGGATTGAGCACGAACACCGCGCCGAGCGACGCATGCGCCACAAACAGATTGCCGTCGCGGTCCATCGTCAGGCCGTCCGGCCCGCTCACGCCATAGAACTGCGCAAAGCGGCCCACCTTGCTGGTGCTGCCGTCCGCCAGCAGCGGCAGGCGCCACACCGAGTTATCGCGCGTCATGGCGACAAACAGGACCTTTTCGTCGGGACTCAGCACCAGTCCGTTCGGGCTTGGGCCATTCGAGATCAGGCAGTCGAGGCGGCCATCGGGACGCAGCCGGTAGACGCGCCCAGTGGGATCGTGCAAGCCCGTCTGGCCTTGATCGGTAAAGTAGAGATCGCCGTTGCTCGCGACGATCAGATCGTTCGGCCCTTTGAAGCGTTCGCTGTTGCGCCGTGCGATCACCGGCGTAATGGCCCCACTGGCGGGATCGAGCGCGAGAATGCCGTTCTTGTAGTCCGCAATCAGCACGCGGCCGTCGGGATGCCATGCCAGTCCGTTCGGCTCGCCGTCGTATTCGGCCACCACGCTCCATTCGAGCGCCGGCGAAATCCGCATGATCCGTCCGTGCGGAATATCGACGATATACAGATTGCTCTCGCGGTCGAAACACGGCCCTTCGATAAACGAATCCACCACTGCCCCGCCCTTGTTGGCACGCGACCACTCCGTCACCTCGTGTCGGCGCAGCGTCTGCGGCATGGCTGTATGAACCGCGGTCCCGACGACGGGTGGAGTTGGATTCCAGTTCATTGCCCTTCCTCCTCGACATGCCGCGTGGCATGCCCCGTATAGCGATACGGCATCTGCCGGGGCATGGGCCCCTTGTTGCGCTCGCCGCGCCCGCGCTGCTCCCACGCATGCGACAGAATGCCGACCGCGCGTGACAGGCAGAAGACGCCGCGCGCCAGTTCCGGCGCGAAGCCGAGTTCGGCGTAGATCACGGCGGTGGCGCCGTCGATGTTCATCGGAATCGGCTTCGATTTGCGCCCTTTGAGCAGGGCTTCGATGGCGCGTGCAATCGCGGCGTATCGGCCGGAGACCACGCCTTCGGCGGCGGCTTCGTCGACCATCGCCAGCAGGCGGCCCGCACGCGGATCCACGGGATGGAACCGATGTCCGAAGCCCGGCAGATATTTGCCATGCGCGACGATAAAGGCGTCAATGGACGACTCGACCGCTGCTTCCAGCGATGCCCCGTCCGCCTGCGCCCGTTCGACGATGTGAAACAGCTCGACGGTCTGCTGCCCGGCGCCGCCGTGGACATCGTCGAGCGTATTCAACGCCGAAGCCATCGCGCCGTTCAGCGGCAAGCCGCAACTCACGGCCATGCGCGAAATCGCAATCGAAGGCGCATGCGGACCGTGATCCACCGACGCCACCAGCGCCGCCTCGAGCAGACGCGCTTCGCCCGCGCCCGGCAATTCGCCGCGCAGCATCAGCCAGATCATCTGCGGAAAGCTGATCGCGCCGATCAGCTCCTGAATCGGATAGCCGCGCACCTGGATCGAGCCCGGGTGAATGTCGATGATCGACGTGCTCCAGTAATCGGCGGCGAGGGCGGCGGGATCGATAGGTGTACTGTTCATGGCGGTCATTTCAACGGTTGATATCTTCGAGTGCGAGACCTTTGGTGGCCGGTCCCATGATGCCGATCAGCAGCATCACAAACACCATGCAACTGCTGATCATGACGAACACGCCGTTCGCGCCGAAATCGCGCAGAAAGAACGCAACCAGAAAGCCCGAGAAAATCGCGCTCAGACGGCTCCATGAGTAGACGAAGCCAATTGCCCGTGCGCGGATCTCGGTGGGGTACAACTCCGACTGATAGGTCTGAAACGAGTACGTCATGATGGTCAGCGCGAGGTTCATGCAGAAGCCGAACACGATCAGGCCGAACGATCCGGTTTGCTGCGCAAAGGCCAGCCCGAATACGGCAATCGCACCCGACGCGCCCACCAGGCTCCACTTGCGTTCGATCTTGTCGGCGAAGTAGAAAAACAACGCCGGCCCGAGCGGCAGCGCAATCGACATCAGAAACGAGTATTGCAGACTGTGAACCAGATTGATGCCCTTGCTGGTGAGCAGCGAAGGAATCCAGTTGCTGAAGCCGTAAAAGCCGATTACAGAAACCGCGTTATAGACCGACATCATGATCGTGCGCTTCAGATACGGCGCCTTCAGGATGTCGCGAAACCGCCGTTCGACCGTGGGCGCGCTGTGCGTATGCGGCACGGGCGACGGCAACGGCTGTCCGTATTGACGTTCGACGACGCGCTCGATGTCCTGCGTGACCCGCGCCGCTTCATCGAGGCGCCCACGCGTCACGAGCCAGCGCGGGCTTTCGGGGATACCGAGCCGGATCACCCATACAATCGCCGCACCGGCCGCGCTTGCGAGTACCACCCAGCGCCAGCCGTCGAGACCGAAGGGCTGCTGCGGCACCAGCCACCATGACATCAGCGCCACCACCGGCACCGCGCAATACGGCACGATCTGCGTGATGGCAAACGCTCGGCCACGCAGATCCTTCGGCATCAGTTCGGCCACATAGGTGTTGATGGTCACCATCTCGACGCCGAGTCCGATCCCCGCGAGCAGGCGGAACACATTCACGCCAAGCGCGCTTTGCTGAAACGCCATCAGAATGCTCGCGAGCGTATAGGCCAGCAAGGCCACCACGAAGATGCGGCGGCGGCCGTAACGGTCGGCGAGAAAGCCGAGTCCCATGGTGCCGATAAAGAGGCCAAGAAACGTCGCGGCGACAAAGGCCGCGATACTGTTCATGGCAAAGATCGAGGTGGACGTCTTGACGAACAGACCGCTCACGATCAGCCCCGGCGCGATATAGCCGGTCATAAACAGGTCGTAGAACTCGAAACAGCCGCCCAGCGACAGCAGAAACACGATCTTCCAGATATGCCGCGTGGCGGGCAGGCGGTCCAGCCGCGCGACAATGCCGCGCGCCTGGGACTCCTGATCGGCGTTGTGCTCTACCGCGTTCGCCAATCCGGCGCGCGCCACGGCATTCGATGCTTGTCTCATGGTCTCCTCCAATCAGATCTCTTCGCGGTGCGACGTTAGATAGCGCCGTCTTCTCTTAAGCGCGCAATCGCGCCGGCATCAAAACCGAGACGCTGCAAATGCGCATCCGTATGTTCGGACAGATGCGGCGCGCGCGAGACGGGTGCGCCGCTCGACAACTCGCCATGACCATCGGCAAAGCGAAAGCCCGCGCGGGTCACCCGCTGCACGGTGTCGCCGTCCTGCAGTTCATGTACGAAACCGCGGCCGGCCAGTTGCGGCTGGCCGATCGCCTCCGGCACGCTCAGAACGAGCCCAGCCGGCACGCCCGCCGCGGTCATGCGCTGCTCCCAGTTGCCGGCGGTGTCGAGGGCGAGCGCGGCTTCGATCTCCTGCTTCAACTCCGCGCGATAACGCTTGCGTGTATTGCGCTCGCTAAAGCGCGCATCGTGCGGCAGATCGGGGCGGCCGATCAGTTCGCATAACGCAACAAACTGCTTGGTCTCGTTGGCGGCGATATTCAGCATGCCGTCGCCGCAGACGAAGGTTCCGGACGGGGCCGCTGTGAAGTTTTCATTGCCCATTGGTGCGGGGGTCACGCCGGCGTTCAAATAGTTGGACACGACCCAGCCCATGCTGGAGAGCGTCGCCTCAAGCATCGAGACATCGATGATCCTGCCCTCGCCGGTGCGTTGCGCGGCCAGCACCGCGGCGCAGATCGCCAGCGCGGCGTTCATGCCGCCCACCGTATCCGAGACCGGATAGCCGACGCGCAGCGGTGCGCTTTCGGCGTCGCCCGTGACGCTCATCGCGCCCGACATGCCCTGGATGATCTGGTCGTAAGCCGGACGGTGGGCCAGCGGACCGTCGTTGCCGAACCCGGAAATGGCGCAGTAGACAAGACGCGGATTCAGTTCGAGCAACGATTTCGCGCCCAGACCCAGCCGGTCCATGACGCCCGGGCGGAAGTTTTCGACCAGCACGTCCGCGTCGGCCACGAGCTTGCGCAGGATGTCCTTGCCGGCCTCGTGCTTGAGGTTGAGCGTCATCGACTCCTTGCCCGCGTTCACGGCCACGAACGACGCCCCCATATTGCGCGCCGAGGCTTGCGGGTCCGCGCCCAGACGCCGGGCCAGGTCGCCGCCGGTGGGGTTCTCGATCTTGAGGACAGCGGCGCCGAGCAGCGCAAGCTGGTAGGTGCAAAACGGACCGGACAGCACATTGGACAGATCCAGCACGCGGATGCCGGAAAGCGGAAGGGAAATCATGACGAGCCTTTTTGAGTCCTTTGAATGTCGTTCTATCTGACAGAATGACGTTCTATAATTCGATGAGGCGGATCGTAGTCCTCGTGGTCACGGAGTGGGAATAGGGGTTACCCCCGAGTGGATAAGGGCGTAGGGGATGAATACGTCGCCACCGGCGCGTGGCAAAGACCGCCTGAATATCTACCAGAAGATCGACCACGACATCAACCACAAACCGTGTATGTATTTGTAATAAAAGGATTTTTTGTGCTATAATTTTTTTGTAAGATCTACCACGAGATCCGCCAAGAAAGTTGCCATGGATAGCATTGAATCAAAATATCCGTACCACGCGGTCCATCAGATGCATCCACTGCTTCCCTCGGACCCGAAACTCAATAGCTTGCGCCCGGTGGCCGCCGAGGTAATCGGGCAAGCCAAAGATCTGGCCGCTCATGGAATGCCGCATCTGCGCGATTTATTGCGTGAAGCGCTGCGTCCCATGAATTCGTACTACACCAACAAAATAGAAGGCCAGCACACTGAGCCTCTACTGATCGAGCAGGCACTCCAGAAGGATTTTTCCAGCAAGCCCGCGGAAGCACGCAAGCAACGCATCGCGGTGGCTCATATCGCTACGGAAAGGTGGGGAGAGGAAACATTCCCGGCCTGGGACTCCACTACGCTCTTCGAGGGCAAGGTCCCTCAAGCCATTCATCGCCATCTGCATGATCAGCTGTCGCCGGACGACCTCGTGCAGATGGACGACGACGGCAATGAGGAGAAAATTACGCCGGGAGTGTGGCGAGACAGGGGCGTCAAGGTCGGCACGCATATCCCTCCCGATCCGGCCACCGTGGCGAACTTTGTCGAAGAATGGCATCGGGCATACCGTTATGCCCGGGCGGGAGAAACCGCCGTGATCGCCTTGATGGCGGCACACCATAGGCTGGCGTGGATTCACCCGTTTTTGGACGGCAATGGCCGTACTGCACGGTTGCATACGCATATCGGACTATCGGCGCTGGGTTTGACGCAAGGACTCTGGTCGCCAATGCGAGGCCTTGCGCGCGAACACACGGCTTACTATGAACATCTGGCGGCGGCCGACGCACGCCGCAAAGGCGACTACGATGGCAGAGGTGTATTGAGCGAAAGCGGTCTGGTGAAATTCATCTCCTTTGCCATGAATATCTGCCTCGATCAAATCAGGTTTATGGACGGCATGTTGCAGATGCAGGCATTCGAAGCCCGGCTGGCGCAGATGCTCGCGGCCGAAGCAACCAAAGACGACTACCGATACCTGAGAACCGAAGCGGCACAACCGCTTGCTTATCTCGGAACCGTGAAGTCAATGGACCGGGCGAGATTCAAAGGGATGATGGGCCTGCCCACGCGAACGGCCGATCGTGCCCTCGCGGATCTGTTCAAGCTGGGCATTGTCCGCTCGAGAACGCCCAAAGGGCCGGTCGAACTCGCGCTGCCGATCAGGCTGTTCCGCTATCTTTTCCCACGACTCTGGCCGGAAGCGGAGTCGAATACCGCCTGACACCCGCACGCCGTGCGTCGTATCGCGACCAGCTCCGCGATACGACGCATGCCGAACACGCGCCAGTTCAGTGCGCATCGCGTACCTCGCACCGTCATCGTGCACGCCCCCCGCTCCTCCACTCCGCTCAGGCAATCCTCCCCGCCCATCCCCACAGATGGCATACCGCTTGCTTAAACCTCACGGTCCTCCGCAAAGGCGCGGTAGGACATGAGTGGAAACCGCACGGCGTACGGCGCAAGGCCACCGTCACCGGCTCCACCAGGCACAACAGCGTCTTCCCCGGCCCCTTCTTTACCAGCCAGAAAGACGCCGCTTCGTATTTGAAGTCGGGCAATGACGTTCGACGTTCATCGCATCCGGTCCCCATCAGACCGGATGGCGATTCGACGACGGAACCTTCATGAACCGCAGCACCAGGCCTCATAGCCACTCCCCTCCACGGCGTCCCGCACGGCTGTCGTCCAACAAGCGCAGCCGCGCCGCGCCAGGCTGCAGCCATCGCCAGCCGGAACCGCGCAAAACTGCTAAAACCCAAGCTGAATCCTTGATGTCGCTGACCCGATTCGAACCATGCTGCGTGTATTACTCGTAACCGATACCGACAAGCCGATTGGCGATCTGCGCGATGCCCTCGCGCGGCTCGGCTACGACATGCTGGCCGGCACGACGACCTCGCAGGCGTTGCATCGGCGGGTCGAAAGCGAGCGGCCGGACGTGATCATCATCGACACGGAATCGCCATCGCGCGACACGCTCGAACAACTGGCGGTCATGAAGGCGACCGCGCCGCGCCCCGTGCTGATGTTCAGCAACGATGCCAACCAGCAACTGATTCGCGATGCCGTGAGCGCCGGTGTCACGGCCTATCTCGTCGAAGGCCTGGCCACCGAGAAGCTCGCGCCAATTCTCGAAGTGGCGCTCGCCCGTTTCGCACAGGAAAGCCAGTTGCGCGAGCGGCTCGCCGAAGTCGAAAACGAACTGGCCGAGCGCAAGCTGATCGACCGCGCCAAACGTCTCCTGATGGATCAGCAAAAATTGGCCGAACACGCCGCTTATGCGAGCCTGCGCAAGCGTGCAATGAACCAGGGCGTCAAGCTCGCCGAGATCGCGCGCCAGATCGTCGAGGCTGCGGACCTGCCCAAATGAAGCGTGGCTCATGAACCAACCTGCTCCCCTTACCCCACCCTCCGCGCCCACGCGGCTCGAGAAGACGCATCTGCGGCTCGGTTTTGTGTCGCTTGCCGACGCGGCGCCGCTCGTGGCCGCGAAGCTGCTCGAGTTCGGGCATGCCCACGGCCTGACACTCGAGCTCTCGCGTCAACCTTCATGGGCCGCGCTGCGCGACAAACTGCTAGCCGGCGAACTGGATGCCGCTCATGCGCTATACGGCCTGCCCTATGGCGTACAGCTAGGCCTCGGCGGTCCGCAAACGGATATGGCCGTCCTGATGGTGCTCAACCGCAACGGCCAGGCCATCACGCTATCGAACCGTCTTGCCGACGCTCTGGCCGAACAGCGCACGCTGCCGCAAGCCCTCGCCACACTCGGCCGCAAGCCGGTCTTCGCGCAGACCTTCCCGACCGGCACGCATGCCATGTGGCTGTACTACTGGCTCGCTTCGCAAGGCGTGCATCCGTTGCGCGACATCGAAAGCGTGGTGATACCGCCACCGCAGATGGTGCCCGCGCTTGCAGAAGACCGGCTGGACGGACTCTGCGTAGGCGAACCGTGGAACGCCGCCGCCGAAGCGCGCGGCGTCGGCCGCACGATTGCCTACAGCAGCGAAATATGGCCCGATCATCCGGAGAAAGTGCTCGCCTGCCGGCGCGATTTTGTGAGCCGGCACCCCAATACGGCGCGGGCACTGGTCCAAACACTGCTTGAAGCCTGCCGCTGGCTGGATGGTCCTGGACATCGCAACGAAATTGCACGCTGGCTGGTGCGGCCGGAATTTATCGGCATCGATGAAGCGTTGATCGCGCGACGGCTCACGCGCGACAGCGTGTCGCCGGAGTCCAACAGGTTGCCCGTGCGCTTCTTCGAAGACGGCACGGTCAACTATCCGCGCGCGGCCGACGGTGTCTGGTTTCTGACGCAATACGAGCGTTGGGGAATGATCGCGCGCCGCGACGACTATCGGGAGATCGCGGCAGCCATCAATCAAACGCAGTTGTATCGTGAAGCGGCGCACAGTATCGGCATTGCGATTCCGGCTGAGACCGCCTCGCAGGTTCTGATAGACGGCCGCGTGTGGGACGGCAGCGATCCCCAGGAGTATGCGAACGGATTCGAGATCCGCGCGTGATCAGGGCAATCGCGCCGCATGATAGAGGACGGATCGCAGATAACTACGCAGCAAAAAAGCACGGGGCGTGTGCCGAACCCGCCGGCCCAACTCACGCCCCGCTACATGGAGACTTCGTTGCAGCTCAGTGCGCGGCGATATACGACTTCACGGCCGGCAAGCCCGGCTTTCCGTCGATTGTCGTCACGCCCGCCAGCCACTGATCCAGCACCTGCGGATTCGCCTTGAGCCAGCTCAGCGCGGCCTGATTCGCGTCGGTCTTGTTCATGATCGGCACCATCACATGGTTTTCGATGGCCGTGGTGAACTGCAGATTCGACACCAGCTTCGCCGCATTCGGACAGCGCGCGGCGTAGTCCGGCGGCGTCGCCGTGAACACCTTCGCTTCGCCGTAGTTCGGCCCGAACACATCGTCGCCGCCGGCCAGATAATCGATCTTCATCTGCACATTCATCGGATGCGGTTCCCAGCCGAGGAACACGATCCATTGCTTCTCGCGAATCGCCCGGTTCACTTCGACCAGCATGCCCGCTTCGCTCGATTCGACCAGCTTGAATTTGCCGAGGCCGAACTGATTGCCGTCGATCATCTTCTTGATCAGCGCATTGCCGTCGTTACCCGGTTCGATCCCGTAGACCTTGCCGTTGAGCTTGTCGGCGTACTTCTGGATATCGTTGAAGTTCTTCAGGCCGCCGTTATACACATAGTCCGGCACTGCCAGCGTGTATTTCGCGCCGGTCAGGTTCGGCGTCGCCAGTACCTTGATCGTGCCCGCCTTGACGAACGGCGTGATGATCGGGTCCATGGTGGGCGCCCAATAGCCGAGGAACACATCGATCTGCTTGCTCTTGATCCCGGCAAACGTAATCGGCACCGAGGCGATGGTTTTGGTCGGGTGATACCCCAGACCTTCGAATACCGTCGAGGCAAGACCGGTGGTCGCCGCGATATCGGTCCAGCCCACGTCGGCGAAACGCACGTCGCGGCATACGGCCGGATCGGCCGCATGGGCCATTGCACTTGCCAGCCCCAGTACGCAGGCTGCGGCCATCAGCTTTCTATTCATCTTCTTTCTCTCCACGCTTGTTGTTGACTTGCTTGCTGTTGATTTAATTGGGTTGGCGACGCTCGACGCTCGGCGCATGGCCGAATTGCGCCCGGTATGCCTTGCTGAAATGACAGGGTGAGTGAAAACCGCACACGGTCGTGACGCGTGCGATCGAGGCATCGGTCGTGCGCAACAGATCGCGGGCGCGGCGCAGACGCAACGTCAGGTAATAATGCGTCGGCGATACGCTCAGATAGACCTTGAACATGCGCTGCAGATGGCGCTGCGAAAGCTGCACGAGACGCGCCAGTTCCTCGAGCGAGAGCGGCTCTTCGATATTCGCTTCCATCAACCGCACCACTTCGATCAGTTCGGCACGGGAAAAACCCACCCGGGCGTCGACCGGAATCGGCTGCGGGTCGCTCGAGCTCCGAATACGTTCGAGAATAAATTGTTCGGATACCTGAGCAGCGAGGCTTTGTCCGAGGCGGCTTTCCACCAGATTCAGCATCAGATCGAGCGGCGCGGTGCCGCCGGTGCAGGTCAGACGGTCGCGGTCGATGACAAACAGCTCATCGGCGAAATGCACGCGCGGAAACTCCTTGTGCAGCGTGGACAGATCCTCCCAATGCACGGTGCAACGATAGTCGTCGAGCAAACCCGCCGACATCAGCGCATACGCCCCCGTGCAAATGCCACCCAGCGGCACACCCTGCTCCGCCACATCGCCCAGCAACGCCTTGACGTCCGAATCGACGGCGCTGCGGATCTGCGTGCCGCCGCAGACGATCAGCACATCGGGCATGCCGGCCTCTTCGAGCGTGCGGGTCGGCTTCACGGTGATGCCGTTGCTGGCCCGCGCGGGGACGCCGTCCGGGGTCAGCACCGACCAGCGGTAATGCTGCGCACGGCCGACATAGTTAGCCATCCGCAAGACTTCGATCGCACTGGTAAAGGCGATCATCGAAAAACTGGGCAGCGTCAAAAAACCGAAATGCGCAAGACTCGACAACGGCGCGTTGAGGCGGGCCGATTCAGTCGTAGCAGACGTCACGTCGCGCTCCATGATGCACAGGGTGAGTTTGTCCATCGCGAAGGCCCGAAGGCCTTCGCGATGCCTGAGTTGAGTTTGGTTTTACCTGGCCGGGCTGGGTTTGGCTTAGCCCGGCCTTGAACTGCCGCTTGCCGAAATCAGCTTTGCACGGCCGGCTGGTCGCGCCGTACCCGCATCACCTGGCGCAAGCCTGCAAAACGCGGCACATTCGCCGCGCCCGGCGAGCGGCCGAAGCTCTCGGTGATACGGTCCAGAATGATCGCCAGCAGCACGACCGACAGGCCGCTTTCGAAGCCGAGTCCAATGTCGAGCCGCTGGATACTCGCCAGTACGTCGTTGCCGAGACCGCCTGCGCCGACCATCGAAGCGATAATCACCATCGACAAGGCCATCATGATGGTCTGATTGACGCCCTGCATGATCGAAGGCAGCGCGTTAGGAAATTGCACCTTGTAGAGCAGTTGCCACGGCGTGCAACCGAAGGCCTGACCCGCTTCGACGATCTCGCGGTTCACATGGCGGATGCCGAGACTCGTCAGGCGCACGGCGGGCGGCATGGCGAAGATCACCGTCGAGAGAATCCCCGGCACGCGGCCAAGGCCGAACAGCATCGCAGCCGGAATCAGGTAGACGAAGGCCGGCATGGTCTGCATCAGGTCGAGAATCGGCCGCACCACCATCGCCACATGCTTGTTCTTGGCCGTCCAGATGCCGAGCGGAATACCGAACAGCAAGCTGATCAGGGTCGACGACAGCGTCAGTCCGAGCGTAATGACGGTTTCGTCCCAGAAGCCCGTCGCATAGATCAGCAATAGCGCGAGCGTGGTAAAGAACGCGAAGCGCCAGCCCACCCGCCACAGGCCGATGCCGATAAAGAACGCCATCAGCGCCCACATCGGAATCGCCTGCAGGCTATGCTCGATCAGCGCGGCGAAGCTCTCGATGGCCTTGCCGATCGCGTCGAACGTATTCGCGTCGTGGTCGAGCAGATAGTGAACGGAATCGTCGACCCAGCGGCCGAGCGGGATGATCTCAGACATGAGAACCTCGATTGCGCGTAAGAATCTTCAGGACGGCGGCTTGATTGACGGAGCCGCAATAGCGGTCTTCGTCGTCGACAACCGGCAGCGCGGTGGCGTTGGCACAGACGCGCGAGACCACATGCTCCAATGACGCACCGCGCGAAATGCATTCGACCTTGCGCAGATGCGGCGCGGCGTTGCCGATCGCATCGCGCGTGACGAAACCGCGAATGCGGCGTTCGGCATCGAGCACGAAGGCGTATTCGGCGCTGCCGTTCAACGAAGCCGCGACGCTCGATACATCCAGATTGCGCACCAGCGGGATATCGTTGGTCTGCATCAGATCGCCGGCGGTCAGATAGCGGCTCGTATCCACGCCTTCGAAAAACGCGCGAACGTAGTCGTCCGCCGGGTTGCTGATGATTTCCTGCGGCGTGCCGATCTGCACCACACGGCCGCCTTCCATAATCGCAATGCGGTTGCCGATGCGCAGCGCCTCTTCGAGATCGTGCGAGACGAACATGATCGTGCGGCGCTGGTTCTTTTGCAGTTCCAGCAGCACGTTCTGCATTTCCTTGCGCTTGAGCGGATCGAGCGCGGAGAACGCTTCGTCCATGATCATCAGCGACGGATTGACGGCCAGCGCACGCGCCAGACCCACTCGTTGCTGCATGCCGCCGGACAATTCGGCGGGCAGCTTCTGCGCGAAGGTTGCGAGGCCAACCTGTTCGAGCACACCGAGCGCGCGCTTTTCGCGTTCCTTGCGGCCCACGCCGGCCACTTCGAGGCCGAACGCCGCATTCGAGAGCACCGTGCGTTGCGGCATCAGCGCAAACGACTGGAACACCATGCTCATGTCGGTACGGCGCAGCGAGGTCAACTCGGAGCGGCGCACGGCGGCAATGTCGCGGCCATCCACCAGCACCTTGCCGGCCGTCGGCTCGACGAGGCGGTTGATCAAGCGGATCAGCGTCGACTTGCCGGAACCCGACAGGCCCATCAAGACGAAGATCTCGCCTTCCTGAACGTCGAAGGAGACGTTATGAACGCCGACCACGTGGCCGGTTTTCGCATGCACTTCGTCCTTCGTGGAGCCGCTGGCCAGCATATCGAGCGCCAGCTTGGGATTAGCCCCGAAAACCTTACATAAACCTTCGACCACGACCTTTGGGGAATTCATTGAATCCATCTCCTCGTGGTGCAGGCGCCGGCCCGCACTGTGTACCCACATAGTTGCCAGAAAAAACCCCGACAGGCCGACTAATTGCGACAGACGCTTGCGCAAATACGACACGGGGAAAAAAGCACGGGCGTTAGCGGCAGGCGGATCGCCTTGCCGGGCGGGCGTTTGAGGAGATGATGCGATGCGCCATGGCTCGTTTGCCGATGTCGCGTTTTGGAAGGTGGGTGTGTTCAGCCCCTCCCTACCCATTCCCACCATGAAACAGCGTGAGCTTGTTCGAAACCGACGTCACCCCTGACACCGTATGCGCAACCTGCTCTGCCTGCGCGATCTGATCGCCGGTATCGACGGTGCCGGACAGGGTCACCGCCCCGCTGCGCGCTCGCACATACACGTTCGAGACATTAAAGCCCTGGGCTTTCGTCAGCGCGCGGCGCACGGCCCGCGCAAGCGCACGGTCGGCCTTGGAGGCGGCCTTTTTACCACTCGGCATGGAACCGTTGTCCATTCCGGCCATCGCATCGCTTGCCTGCGCATAAGCGGCCACCGGCATGGCAACGGCTACTGTCAGACATAACGCGCTCAAGATTCCGACTGTCTTCACGTTCTTCTCCTCTGCTGACTGCAAGTTCGCGTGCCTCGCCACGGCGAAAACAGACGCAGGGCGTGCGGCACGCGGTCCATGGTCAATCTAATTCATCGGCTCGCAAAGTGCAAAGCATTCAGCCGCCCGTCGCATGGCCGTTTGCAACCAGTGCAGGCTCACCCGCCTGACTCCACCCGCCCCCAAGCGAGCGGTACAGCGCGACAGCAGCCAGCGCATGCTCGCGCCTCGCCTGATTCAGCGAATCGGAGTCCTGCAGATAGGTCTGCTGCGCCGACAGCACATCAAGGAAGTCGGTTGCACCACCCTTGTACAACTGGTTCGCCAGCTTGAGCGATTGATCCGAAGCCCCCAATGCGTCGGTCAGCTTTTGCGTCGACGCCGTCGTACTCACCAGATCGCTGCGAGTGTCTTCCACTTCCCTGAGCGCCTGCAGCATGGTCTGCTGCAGATTCAATTGCGATTCGCGCATCTTGCTTTCGCTCTCCTGGATATCCGCCGTGATCCGTCCAGCGTTGAAAATCGGGCTGGTGGCATTCAATGCCGCGCTGAACAGGTTGTCGGTCAATGTCGGCAGCCCGAGATACGAAGCCGCCAGCAAGCCATCGCTCAGATTCAGATTGAACTTCGGATAACGTTCCGCCTTCGATACCCCGACTTCGGCTGCACGCTGCTCGACGGCCGCATAGGCAACCAGCACATCGGGACGGCGCAGCAACGCTTCGGACGGCAGGGTTGTCGGCGCCGCGCCTTCCGGGTTGGGAATCGGGCCGGGCGTGGCCAGCACCAGCTTGTCCACGGATTCCGGCGTGCGGCCCGAATACACGGCAATCAGGCTCAGTTCGTGCTCGATCGTCGATTGAGCACGCGGGATCCGCGCCTGCAATTCATCGAGCTGGTTTTGCGCGCGGGCGACATCGAGTTGCGTCGACAAGCCATACTTGAGACGCTCCTGAGTCAGTTGCAAAGCGCGCTGACGGATGACCTGGTTATCCTGAAGAATCTGCAGTTCCGACTGCGCCCAGCGCAGATCCACATAGGCCGATGCGGTATTGGCCGCGAGCGCGAGCCTCAGTGCGTCCTCCGCATGTTGTTGCCCAACGAGTTGCGCCTGCGCGGCCAGCAGATCGAGCCGCTCGCCGCCGAACACGTCCGGCGACCAGTTCAGCGCAAGACCCACGCCGCCCTGGCGCACATAGCCTAGCGGCGGCGGCGCGTTGATGCGGCTATCCGCGGCGGTAGCCGTCGCATCGAGTTCCGGCAGCAGCACCGCATGCTTTTGCGTGGTGATGGCTTGCGCCTGTTTGACGCGTTCCACGGCGGCCTGCAGATCGAGGTTGCCGGTGAGCACGGAGTCCACCAGTTGGTCGAGCACGGGGTCGCCGAATTGCGACCACCAGGTCTTCGCGTCCACCGCATCCTGCGGCGCCTCGACGCTCCAGTTGAGCGGCGCGGTCGTTTTGACGGTGGCCGGCAGATCCGCGTGAGTGGCCGGCTGGACCGCACACGCGGCCACCGAAAGACAAGCCAGAATTTCTACGATGAGCTTCTTCATGATAGGCCTCAATGTGCGTCCGGCGGCGGCGCACCGTTAGAGAAAGGTTTGGAAAACACCAGACTGGCTATCGCGACAATGAAGCACAGCGACAGCACATAGAAGGTGTCCGAGTAGGTCAGCACCAACGCTTCGCGCAACACCAGCGCATGAAGATCGGCAAGCCCGGACTGGGTCGTATTGAGGACGTCGCCGGCCACGGACGACCAATGCGCGCTCTGTTCCGTGAATGTGGACTCCACTTCCGGACGGCCCACGGTGACGCTTTCGTTGAGCCGCAGATAGTGGAAGTTGAGACGGTCGTTGAGCATGGTCGCGCTGACCGCAATGCCGATCGCACCGCCCAGGTTGCGCATCAGATTGAACAGCCCGCTGGCCGACTTCAGGCGCGACTGCGGCAGCGATCCCAGTGCCATCGTGACGATCGGCGGTATCGCAAACTGCTGGCCGATACCGCGCAACGCCTGCGGCAACAGCAGTTGCTGCCAGCCCCAATCGTGCGTCAGCGGTACATACAGGTAACAGCCGAGGCCGAAGCAGATCAGGCCGAACAGCAACAACAGACGCATATCGACAAACCGCGCCACCCACGCATAGACCGCCAGCGCGAACAACTGGAACACGCCCACCGACAGCAACGCGGTACCGATCTGCAATGAACTGAAGCCACGCACCTGACCGAGAAACTCCGGCGTGAGAAACACCGCCACAAAAATTCCGATCCCCGTGATGAACGACAGCAAGCTGCCGATGCCGAAATTTCTCACCACCAGCGCGCGCAGATCCACGATGGGGTCCTCGGTAGTCAACGCATGGACGATGAAGAGAAAGCCGCAGATCGCCGAGATCCATGTACAGGCGATGATGATGTGATCGCCGAACCAGTTCTTGCGCGGCCCTTCTTCCAGCACATATTCGAGGCAGCCGAGAAAGCCGCTCATCAGCAGGATTCCCAGGTAATCGCCTTTTTTCAGCAGCGGCAGATCGGGCTTGTCGATATTCACATACTTCGGCACCAGAGCAGCCACCGCCACGCCCGGCACGACGTTCAGATAGAACAGCCAGTGCCACGACCACTGGTCGGTGATCCAGCCGCCGATTACCGGGCCGATCGCCGGTGCGAGCGAAGCCAACGCGCCAATCGTGGTGGACGCCACCAGACGCTGCTTGCCCGGGAACAGCACAAAAGCGGTGGTGAACACCGTCGGGATCATCGCGGCGCCCATGGCGCCCTGCAGGCCGCGAAACAGGATCATCGAGTTGATGTCCCAGGCAATGCCGCACAGCATGCTGGTAACGGTAAATCCCACCGCGGAGGCAACGAACAGCCAGCGCGTCGAGAACACTTTGGAGAGCCAGCCCGACATCGGGATCACGAGAATTTCCGCAATCAGATAGGCGGTCTGCACCCATGACAACTCGTCCTGACTCGCAGACAGTCCGCCGCCGATATCCCTCAGCGAGGATGCGACGATCTGGATATCCAGGGTTGCCATAAAAAATCCCAGGCACATGAGCGCGAATGCAAATACGCGTTGCCGCATGGGCTGGGATGCGGGATCGAGCGAAGGAGCGCTTGTCATGATGGAGGTCCGGTTCGCTTAGTGACTGCTCGACGCTTGCGAGCCGTCGGCCAGATGCACTTCGACGGTCGCCGACAGGCCGGGACGCAACACGCTCTCCATCCCCCGCGGCACATTCAGGCGAATCCGCACCGGCACGCGCTGCACGATCTTCGTGAAGTTGCCGGTGGCGTTTTCAGGCGGCAACACGCTGAAGGTGGCGCCCGTCGCAGGCGCAAGGCTTTCGACATAGCCGTGCAGCGGCAGGCTCGAAGCGTCGAGCGCGACGTCGGCCTTGTCGCCGATCTGCATCTTCTTGAGCTGGTCTTCCTTGAAGTTCGCGTCGACCCAGAGGTCCGTAGAAGGCACCACGGTCAGAAGCGGCGCGCCGATATTGGCAAGCATGCCGACCCGCGCCGTGCGATTGCCGATATACCCGTCGACCGGCGAGCGGATCGTCGTGTAGTCGACGTTCAGTTGCGCCACCCGCTGCTCCGCCAGCGCCGTGTTGACGCGAGCCTGCGCGTCGGCGATCTGCGCACCGAGCACATCCAGTTCGCGCTGCGCGGCAAGCACCGCGGCGCCGCTGCTCTGCACCGAGGCCTGTGCCTTGGAGAAATCGGCGTCGGCGCGCTCGACGATCTGGTTGGACACCGCATCGTCCTTGACCAGCTCGCGATAACGCGTCTGGTCCTCCGCGCTGCGCGTCAATTCAGCCGACGAGGCCCGAACTTCCGCCTGATGCTGATTGATCACCGCGGCCTGCAAAACCTGCTTCGCCTGTAACTCCGCGACCGCCGCGCGGGCGCTATCCACCTCGGCGGTGGCCTGCGCGAGTTTCGCGTCGTAGTCGCGCGCATCGAGCCGGATCAGCACCTGGTTCGCGGCAACATGCTGGTTGTCCTGCACGAGGATGTCGGTGACGAAGCCGTTGACCTTCGGCGCCATCACCGTCACGTTGCCGCCGACGTAGGCGTCGTCGGTAGATTGCTCGAAGCGCAGGACGAAGAACCAGTAGCCCGCCGCCGCGGCCAGCACCAGCGCCACCGCCCCGTAGGCAAGCCGCATCCACGGAATACGCCCGGCCTTGGCCGCCTCGGCGGACGGCTTGGGAACGACAGAAGCAGGAGTTGAAGGACTTGACATGATTTCACCTGTGTATATGCACTACATTGAATGGAAAACTGCAATTGCTACCGGGGCCAGCGGCCCAATCTTCTTTAGGTTTTCGAAACGTCGCGTGTCAGGCGGAACAGTTCGCGTCGGAGCAGGGCCGCCTGTTGCGGTCCGAACTTGCGCTCAAACTCGTCCTGCGCCGCAAGCCAATGCGTCATGGCCTGATCGAGCCTCGCGCGGCCGCTTTGCGTCAGAACCAGCTGCAAGCGCCGCGTGCCCTGCCCGTCCGGTTCGCCGGCGATCAGTCCGTTGCGCAGCAAGGGCCTGAGCGCGCGCACCAGCGTGGTTCGATCCATCACCATCACCTGTGCCAGTTCGAGCATCGTCAGCGGCGCGCCGCGGCGCAGCACGGTGAGAATGCTGAATTGAGTAGGCGTGACCTCTGCTTCAGACAAATGCCGCTCGTAAAGCTGGGAAATATGCCGGGCGGCCTGACGAATCGCGAAGCAGTCGTCGTTTTCGGGTGAGTTGGTGTGCATGTGCACAGAGTAGTGATGCCGCTCGTGCGGATCAATCTCGCGGGGGCATCTGATTGTTGTGACGGCGACAAGAGTCAGGCCGACGATGGCCGTTAACCGGGCGCCGTGGCGCCGGCTTCATCGGTCAATGGCCCTATCGTCAGACCTATGGTCTGATCTTGAGATCGGATGACACGGGGATAGCCGACACGTCGGCAAAGAACTCCGCAGCGTGCTCGACGAACGCTTTCACCTTGGCCGGCAACAGCGTGCGCGTGTTGTAGGCGATCCGCAGATCGACCGACTGGTCGATCACTTCGAATTCTTCGAGAATGGCCACCAGTCTGCCGCTGGCCAGTTCGGCCTGGGCCAGCGTTGCGGGCAACACACCGATGCCGAACCCCTGCAGCACCATCTCGCGATTGAACACGGCGTTATTCGAAGCAATGTCGTATCTGAGCGGGATCAGCAGATCCTCCGGCCCGAGCCGGAACGTCAACTGCGGTTTGCGAAACGCCGGCGAAAGCGCCACAAACGTATGGTCGACGAGCTCGGATGGATGCGTGGGTCGCGAATGCTGTTTCAGATACTCCGGCGTCGCCAGGATAGCGAAGTTCATGCGTTCGAGCAGGCGCGTCACCACGGTATCGGTACTCAGCATGAAAGGCAGCACGATGCCGAGGTCATAGCCGTCCGCAACCAGATCGACCGGCCGCTCCGTCAGCGTCACGTCGAGACTGACTTTGGGATGCTTGTGCTTGAAGGTGGAGATCAGCGGCACGAGCCGGTTGACGGTGGCCGTCGTGTGCGCGACGAGACGCAGCACGCCGCTCGGTTCGCGGGTCTGCGCCGAGGCCTCGGCTTCGAGCACTTCGAGATCGTCGAGGATCCGCGCGCAGCCTTCGTAGAAATGTTCCGCCGCCTCGGTGAGCGAGACCTGCCGCGTGGTGCGATTGAACAGCCGGCTGCCGAGACGGCGTTCGAGTCCGGAAATGGAGCGCGACACGATCGGCGTGGTCAGGCCGAGCATATCCGCAGCGCGCGTAAAGCTCCTCGCTTCGACGACCGCGCGGAAGACCCGCAGACTCTCCAGATAATCCATAAGGCACCTTGTGGTGGGCTCGCGAGTGAGTGAGCGGTTGCCGGATGGCGCCGCACGTCCGCACGCTGGCACGTTCGCATGATCGAATGTGAGACTGAGCGTCCGCAGATTACCGCATAGTGGGGTGGGCTGGGCAAGCAGGGAAAGCGTTTCGTTTCGGTTGGAGTCCGTTGCGAACACGCCGCTGAAATTATGGGCACGTGTGCAGCGGCGGCACGTCTTGGCCCCGGGTCAAACGGGCTGAGGCTCGCGCAACTGCCTCTGCAGGAATGCGACGAGGTCGGCCAGGGCCTCGGCATGCGTGGCCAGATCGTCGCGTGACGTCTCCGTATAGCGTCGCACTTCGGTGAGAACCCCGGCACGGGTCAGCGCGGCCGCATAGGTCTCGGCCTCCACGCGCAACGAGTCGTGCTGCGCGCTGGCGATCAGCGCGGGCGGCAGCCCCGCGAGCCGCCAGGAATCGAGCGGCGCCGCATAAGGATGCAGCCGCTGCGTCGCATTCGGCAGATACTCCCGATAGCAGCGCGCGCACTGATAAAGATCGAGGGTCGCTGGGGTTTTGCTGTGATGGGCGATGCGGGTCATGCTCGGATCGAGCAACGGCGCCAGCAGGGCCTGGGCTGACACCGTCACCTCGGCCCGGTCGCGCGCAACGGCCGCGACGCAGGTCGCGAGATTGCCGCCCGCATCGTGGCCCGCAATGCCAAGCCGGCGAGGATCGGCGCGTTGCGCGCGGGCATGGCATACGGCCCATTGCAAGGCGCGGTAGCCGTCTTCAGGCGCCGCGGGAAACGGAAACTGCGGTGCGAGCGAATAGCCGACCGATACGACCCACGCCGGCGTAGCGCGAGCAATATAGCGCGCCGCCGTATCCGCATCGTCGAGCGTGCCGCCGATAAAAGCGCCGCCGTGGAAATACACGACCACCGGCAAAATCAAGCCATTCGATGCCGGCCGGTAGCTGCGCAGCGTAATGGGCTGCGCATGCCCCGTGATGCGAACATCCTCGATACAAAGTCCAAGATCCAGCGTCGACACCATGTCTACCGTCGGGCGCGCGCGCGCCGTCCTCCTTGTTTGCGATGACGGCTATTGTGGTGCTCAAGAGGCGCGGGATAAAGCCCTGTGGAACCGAAACACAATCTCGGGATACCGAATAATCCGCTACAGCATCAGCACCCTGCCCGGTCTGCTTAGGATATCTACGGATACGGCCTGCTCAGACCGCCAATGCCGCGTTATCCACCGACACAGCCGGCGCAGGCGCACTGCGCCGGATGGCCGGCGCGGACGCGGGCACTGCCGCCGGCGCCATCGTCGGCAGGCAACGCTGTTCGGCGTCTTCCTGACCGGAGAACAGCGGGCAACGGCCGAACAGTTCCGCCACCCAGTCGACGAACACCCGCACCGTGGGCGACAGATGCCGGTTGTGCGGATATACCGCCGAGATCGGCAGCGGCGAAGGCTTCCATTGCGACAGCACCTCGACCAGTTCGCCGGAACGCAGATGCGGCAAGGCCATAAACCGCGGCGCCTGCAGCAAACCCACGCCCTTCAGGCCGCTCGCGACATAGGCCTCAGCGTCGTTCACGGCAATGTTGCCGCGCATCTTCACTTCGACGGTCTGATCGTCGACCCCGAAGGTCAAATCCACCACGCGCCCGGTGCGGCTCATGAAGTAATTGACAGCCACGTGATCCTGCAACGCCTCGATCGTCTCCGGTGTGCCGTGTTGTTCCAGATAAAGCGGGCTCGCCACCGTCACACGCTGGAAGACCCCAATCCGCCGTGCGACCAGACTCGAATCCTGCAGCGTGCCGATGCGGATAACGCAGTCCACGCCCTCCTGGATCAGGTCGACGGGTTTGTCGCCGAAGCCGACCATCAGCTCGATGTCCGGATAGCGCTCGTGAAACTCGTCGATCTTGGGCATCACCACCAGCTTGCCGAGCGCGCTCGGCATATCGACGCGCAGTCTGCCGCGCGGCGCCCGCCGCGCATGGGACAAGGAGCTTTCCGTCTCCTCGATGTCCGCCAGAATGCGCACGCAGCGTTCGTAATAAGCCGCGCCATCCGGCGTGAGGCTCAGACGCCGCGTCGTGCGCTGCAACAGCCGGACCTTCAGATGCGCTTCGAGATTCTGGATGATGGTCGTGACCGACGCACGCGGCAGATCCAGCGTATCAGCGGCGCGGGAAAAGCTGTTCGTCTCCACCACCCGCGTGAACACTTTCATTGCTTGCAGCCGGTCCATATACCCATCCCTTTGAGCGTTTCAGGTTTGCCCGGCGGCCCGGGCGGTGCTTGTTGCGTGGCCTGCGGCAGTGCGCAGCCTGCGTGACACACGCAATACGCTCATTTCCCGCCAACCAATACGACTGTCCGTATTAAAATGGAAGCGTCCCACGAAGTCAAGGATTCCCCTGGTCCTACCAAGGCCACTGTTTCCAGCGCCGGGACGGCGTTCAGCGTTGACGCCCCAATATGGACGACCGTACAATTTAGCCACTATGCCCAGACCCTCACATCGCGGAAAGATCCTCGCCGAAGGCCTCAAGGTCGTTCATGAACGCGGCTTTGCGGGTGCCAGCGTGCGCGACATCGTCCAGGCCGCGGGGGTGCCGCAAGGGTCGTTCACGAACCACTTCGCCTCGAAGGAAGCGTTCGGTCTCGAAGTCCTCGAGCTCTACTTCGCCAACACCCGCGACATCCTGCGCGACACGTTGCGCAACGACGCGTTGCCGCCGCTCAAGCGCCTTGGCGACTATATCGACTGGAGCATTTCGCGCCTCTGCGTGAATCAGACGCGCAACGGTTGCCTGCTCGGCAACTTCGCACTCGAGGCGAGCGACCATAGCGACGCCATTCGCCATCGCGTGGTGGAGATTTTCGCGGAGTTGCAGCAGAGCTTCGAATACTGCCTGGCGTCGGCGGCCAAGGCGGGCGAACTGCCCGCGGATTTCGATTGCAACGACGTCGCCGGTTTTATCGTCGCGTCGCTGCAAGGCTCCATCCTGCTCGCCAAGGCACAGCGCAGCCCGCAGCCGGTGGTGCGCTTCAAGCATCTGCTGTTTTCGAAAATCCTGCGCTGACCGCATCGCCAGGGTGTCGCCCTGGCAGCGGCTCACCGAGCCTTACTGGCGCACACCATAACGCGCCGCCGGCTCACTGCGCGACAGA
This sequence comes from Paraburkholderia phenazinium, assembly GCF_900142845.1. Classification (NCBI taxonomy): domain Bacteria; kingdom Pseudomonadati; phylum Pseudomonadota; class Betaproteobacteria; order Burkholderiales; family Burkholderiaceae; genus Paraburkholderia; species Paraburkholderia phenazinium. The sequence continues at coordinate 1,726,185 of NZ_FSRU01000001.1, read as the reverse complement.
TTGGGCCCGAGCGCGGCACGCGCCGCTTCAAACGCCGCCCAGTCGGCCGCATCCGGCAGCGACGGCACCGTAGCCAGTTCGCCCAGGTCCAGTCCGGCGAGCGCGGCGTCGACCAGATCGTCAGCGCTCATCACAATGCCTTGCGGCAGATTTTCGACCGGATGTCCGGCAATGTCCCAGAACTCGGTGCGCGTCGCGCCCGGCAACACGGCTTGCACGCGGATACCCTTCGACGCAAGCTCATGATGCAGCGACTGGCTAAGCGCCAGCACAAAGGCCTTGGTGCCACCGTACACGCCATTCAGAACTTCCGGCGCCACGGCCACGATCGAAGCGATATTGACGATCGTGCCGGCGCCGCGCGCCACAAAGGCCGGCGCGATCGCATACGTCAGCCGCGTGAGCGCGGTCACGTTCAGATCGATCATCGCTTCCATCGTGTCCACATTGGACACCAGCAGCGGACCCGCACCGCCAACGCCGGCATTGTTCACCAGCATCGTGATGCTCGAATCGGTGCGCAGAATCTCTTCGATGCGGCGCACGTCGGCCTTGTTGCCGAGATCCGCGGCGACCACTTCGATCGAGCGGCCGGTCGCCGTCGTCAGGCGATCGGCCAACTGGTCGAGCCGTTCGCGATTGCGCGCGACCAGAATCAGGTCATAGCCGCGGCGAGCCAGGCGATCCGCGTAAATGGCGCCGATTCCTGAAGAGGCGCCGGTGATGAGAGCCGTGCCCTTGTGTGCTGTGTCGTTCATCGAATTTCTCCTTGGTTTCATGAGCGCCGACCCGTGTCGGCCTGCATGGAAAGGAGATTAGGCTCATAATCGGATGTCTCCAATGTCATAGATGCCACTTTTCAGGACATCCGCTGCGACACCCTGACGACAGCCCAAGGACACGCCCATGCTACGTATCGGAATCGTGCTGTACCGCGGCTTCCAGGTCATCAACCTGGCCATCACGACGGTCTTCGAATTCGCCAACATGACGGCCGGCAAGGCCGTCTATGAGGTCGTTCTGCTCTCGGAGCATGGTGGACCGGTGCAGACCTCGGCCGGCTTCGCGGTCGAAACCCAGGCGTTCGACGACAGCCGTTTCGATACGGTGCTGGTAGTCGGCGACAACGAGGTGATCGAACCCGGCCCGGCCCTGATCGCCTTTTTGCAGCGCGCCGCGCAGACCTCGCGGCGCATCGGTTCCACTTGCACTGGGGCGTTCAATCTGGCGCAGGCCGGCTTGCTCGATGGCCGGCGCGCCACCACTCACTGGTTTTTCGCGGCACGCCTGCGCCATGAGCACCCGGAGGTGAAGCTGGAGGAAGACCGCATCTTTATCATCGACGGACCGGTGTGGACTTCTGCAGGCATGACGGCGTGCATCGACCTCGCATTGGCATTGGTCGAAAAGGACTCGGGCGCCGAGATCGCGCGGCTGGTGGCGCGGAAGCTGGTGGTCTATCACCGGCGGGCCGGCGGACAGTCGCAGTTCTCAGCGCTGCTCGAACTGGAGCCGCGCTCGGATCGCATCCAGACGGCGCTCGCCTATGCGAAGCAGAATCTTCATACCGAACTGTCGGTCGAGCAGTTGGCCGATGCGGCGCATTTGAGTCCGCGGCAATTCAGCCGCGCGTTCCGGGCGGAGACCGGCCAATCGCCGGCGAAGGCGGTCGAGCATCTGCGTATCGAGGCTGCGCGTCTGATGCTCGAATCGGGCCTGCATCCGATTGAAGTCGTGGCGCGCGATACGGGTTTCGGCGATCGCGAGCGGATGCGTCGCGCGTTTCTGCGCGCGTTCGGGCAGCCGCCGCAAGTGATCCGGCGCGCCTCGCGGGGAGGCGCTGAGCCGGAGCGGGTGTGAGCGAAGGGCTGATGTTCGTCTGCGACTGGCCGACTCAGGACTGCGGCAACGCCACCACGAAGGGGCCGCCCTGAAACTGCCGGGCCGGGTCGTCGAACTCGACGGTCGGCGCCTGAACCGGAAACATCCCATCGAACTGCGCTGAACTGTCCTGCGGCCGATAGCCGAGGAACGCGGCCTTGGTGTTGTCCCACCATGCCACCCGATTGTTCGACACACCATACACGATCGCATGTCCCACGCGGTTCGTGAACAGCGAGCAGCGCACCAGTTCGACAAAGTCGCGATAGCTCAGATACGTCACCAGCATGCGCGCGGTCTTCGGTACTTCGAACGACGAACCAATCCGCAGACAGACCGTCTCCAGACCGAAGCGGTCGAAATAATAGCGCGACAACGATTCGCCGAAGCACTTCGTCACCCCATAGAGACTGTCGGGACGCAAAGGCGCATCGGCATCGATCACCGTGGTGGTCGGATGAAAACCGATTGCGTGATTGGAGCTCGCGAACAGCACACGCTTCACGCCATGCTTCTGCGCCGCCGCGTACAGGTTGTACACGCCGCGAATATTTGCCTCGAGCAGATCGTCGAACGGCGCATCGACGGAAATGCCGCCCAGGTGCACCACGGCGTCGACACCTTCTAGCAGCGCATCCACGCCCGCGCGGTCGGCGAGATCCAGCACCACATGCTCTTCATGCGCGGCCGCGTCGCCGATCGGCGTGATATCCGACAGCCGCACCACATCCGCCCATTGCGCCAGCGCGCTGCGCAACTGGCGGCCGAGATTGCCGGCCGCGCCGGTCAGCAACAGCCGTCGAAACGGCTTGCCCATCGATTCCTGCTTGCTCATCCTTGCTGCTTCTCCGTTCTTGCTGCTGCCGTTCAGCGCGTCATCAGCGCGTTACCACGTTGCTGCGTTTAGAGCATTGCCGCGTGGCCGGACCAGCCATCGACTGCGTTATGCGCGCGCTGCGTCGGCAACGTGCGGGACGACATCGGCGGCACGCTGCTGCGGCTCACCCGGTTCCTTCAAAACAAACCACACCACCACGGCCCCGACCAGGTCAAAACAGGCCAGCGCCACGAACAACGGGTCGTAACCGACCAGCGCCACCACCACACCCACCGCCAGCGAAAACAGCGTGGCGCCCGCATAGCCTGCCATCCCGGTCAGGCCGGTCGCGGTGGCGACGTCGTTCTTGCCGAACACATCGGAGGCGAGCGTATAGAGCGCACCCGAGAGCGTCTGGTGGGCAAAGCCGCCAATGCAGAACAGCGCAATCGCCATATACGGGCTGGTGGCAAGACCGATGCACGCCGGTCCGATCATGCAGAGCGAACCCGTGACCACCACCAGCTTGCGCGAGGTGATCAGCGAGGTCTTGAAGCGCTTCTGATACCACGGCGCGAGATAACCGCCCAGCACGCAGCCTATGTCGGCCGCGAGAAACGGCAGCCACGCGAACATGGCGATTTCCTTCAGGTTCATATGACGCACGCTCACCATGTAGAGCGGAATCCAGAAGTTGAAGGTCTGCCATGCCGGCTCGGCCAGAAAGCGCGGAATCGCAATGCCCCAGAAGGCGCGGCGCTTGATGATGGCGCGCCACGAAGGACGTACGGCGCCAGCCGTTTTGTACTGCGCCTCCTGCCCGGCGAGGATGTAGTCGCGCTCGGTATCGGACAGGCGCGGCTGGTCTTTCGGCGCGCGATACAACAGCAGCCACAGGATGCTCCAGACAAGCCCAAGCACGCCGATCGACACGAACGCCATGCGCCAGTTGCCATGCAGCACCCACCAGACCACCAGCGGCGGCGCGATCACGGCGCCAATCGACGAACCGATGTTGAACCAGCCGGTGGCAATGGAACGCTCTTTGGCGGGAAACCATTCGGAGGTGGCCTTCAGGCCGGAGGGAATGCCTGCGGCTTCGGTGAGGCCCAGCATGCCGCGGAACACCGCGAGCGAAATCCAGCCGTTGGCCGTGCCGTGCAGCATGCACGCGCCCGACCATGCAATGGCAAAAATCGCGAAGCCGATCTTGGTGCCGACCACGTCGAGCACATAGCCCGCGATCGGCTGCATCACCATATAAGCGGCCTGAAACGAAGCGACGATATAGGAGTACTGCGCGGTCGAGATGCTCAGCAGCCGGTTCATTTCCGGAGCGGCGACCGCCAGCGAATTGCGCGCAATGTAATTGACGATCAGGCCCGATGTGACGAGTCCGATCATCCACCAGCGCATGCCTCTAACCTTGCCCATTTGCTCCTCCATCCAATATGCCGCCGTGCGCTGACGTGCCGTGTTGTAGGGTGCGCACCATGGGCGCCAAGATAATCAAGCGGAGGAATAGTTGTCAAGCAACATTGAATTGACAGACAATTGCGAAAACTAGATGAGGTTGGATTTGCGTGATATATGGCTGAATTTACGAGAATTTCCGTACAGTACGCGAAAAACCAGAGTCATAGGCGTATACCCTGAACAAGCTTTTGCCATACAACTTGCCGGTGTTGAAGACACGGACGTCTCAGGCGAGGAAGCGCGCGCCACCGCTGGCAGCGATGCGCGGCAGGAAGGAAGAATCCAGACAGCCGGGGATAGCGGCATCGCCAGCAAGCGAGCGAGCCGCGCGCAGAGACCAGACAGGCCGACGACTCAATGCAGCGTGTTTTCGTCCAGCGGCAACAGCAACGCCGTCACGCTCACGTCCTGCTGCAACGCCGGCCAATAGAGCTGCTGCTTGTCGAGCGAAATCGCAAAGCAGTCCCGCTCCATCGGCGTAGCCGACGCCAGGGCAGGAAACTGGGCCAGAGGAAACTGGGCCACCCGGCCGTCGGCCAGATCCAGCACCATAAAGCGTGCATCGAAATGCACATCCACCGCAGCGCCTTTCATGACCGGCTCCTTGAGAGAGGCAAGCCATCCAAGCGTATAGCGCCGAAACCAGGCGTTCAAGAAAGAAAAAGCGGGTACGAGCAGGCCGCACGCACCGGTACTCCAAATAGCAAAAACGCCCCGAAGGGCGTCTTTGCAAGGCACATTTTCTCTCGCGCTACACGCCGCGTTCACGCTCAGAAATTGAAGTTGTCGATATTGCTCGAATCGAACGTAGTCGGCGGTCCAAGGATGATTTCGCCTTGCGGCCCGATCGTGCGCTTGCCGAGCTTGCCGGCATCGAACGACTCGCCTTCCTTGCCGGTAATCGTCCCCGACGCGAGCGCCGCCGCTGCATAAGCTGCCAGATACCCCAGCTGGTTCGGATCCCACAACTGGAACGCCTTCACGGTGCCGTTCTTGACGAAGGCGCGCATCTGGTTCGGTGTGCCCAGACCCGTCACATCCACCTTGCCTTTGCTCGACGACGTCGAGATATAGCGCGCGGCCGCCGCAATCCCCACCGTGGTCGGCGCAACGATCGCCTTCAGATTCGGATAGGCCTGCAACAGGCCCTGCGTCTCGACAAACGACTTCTGGTCGTCGTCGTTACCGTAGGCGATTTTCACCAGCTTGATCTTCGCGTATTCAGGCTTCTTCAGCTCCTCCTGCATCCACTTGATCCAGGTGTTCTGGTTGGTCGCATTCGGCGTCGCCGAGAGAATCGCAAACTCGCCCTCGCCGCCCATCAACTTTGCGACCAGTTGGACCTGCCCGCGGCCAATGCCTTCCGCGTTGGCCTGGTTGACGAACAGTTGCCGTCCATCGGGCGCCGTGTCCGAATCGAAGGTCACGACCTTGATGCCTTGCGACATGGCCTTTTTCAGGTACGGCACGACCGCATTCGCGTCGTTGGCGGCAATCACGATCGCATCCTGGCGCTGCGTGATCAGCGTGTTGATGTACTGCACCTGCGACGATGCGCCCGCATCCGACGGACCCACCACCTTGCCGACGCCGCCGAATTCCTTGATCGCGGCAAGGCCACCGTTATCGGCGATCACTTCATACGGGTTATTGATCTGCTTCGGGATGAAGGCGATCTTCAGGCCGCTTTTGATATCGGCTGCGCCCGCCGCGCAACTGATGCCCAATAGGGCCACGCAGAGCGCGACCGCTCCGGCCTGACGTAGGGGTTTGAACATGAAGTGTCTCCTGGCTGAATAATCGGACGTTAAAGCGTCCGGGTTGTTGATATCAGGAACGGCATACCGTACGGACTCCGTACGGCTATGAAGCAGCAGACTTCGCGATAAAGCGCCGGTCGCGCATCGCGCGCCAGCGGGCCACCAGATTCGGAATCAGCACGGAAGCGAGCAGCAGCACGCCAGTCACGATCGTGAGCGTTTCGCTCGAGACGTCATCGAGCGTGAGGGCATTTTTCAGCACGCCGATGATCAGCAACGACAGCAACACGCCGACCATCGAGCCGCGTCCACCGAAAATGCTCACGCCACCGAACAGCACCGCCGCGATCACCGACAACTCGAAGCCTTCACCGTTGTCGCCACGCGCGCTGGTAAAGCGCAGTGTGTAGACCACACCGGCGAGAGCGCTCATCGCGCCGGACAGAACAAACAGCCGCAAACGGATCTTCGCCACTTCGATGCCGGAGAAGGTGGCGGCCGTCGGGTTCGCGCCGATCCCATAGAGGCTGCGGCCAAACGCGGTGGCCTGCAGCAGCACCGTAAACACCACGGCGCCGACGATCACAATCACAAACGGCAGCGGAATAAAGCTTGCGCCGAGATTGTTCATGCCGAACGCCGTATAGCCCGCCGGAAAATCCGCGACGGCCTGATCGCCGAGCAGCACATAGGCGAGCCCGCGAAACAGCGCGAGCGTGCCGATCGTGACGGCGAGCGAAGGCAGGTTCAGCTTGACGATCACGAGGCCGTTCAGCAGCCCGGCCAAGGCGCCGACAATCAGCACCAGCACGATCACCACGGGCATCGGCAAGCCCATATGCCAGAGCACGCCCATCAGCGCACTCGATGCCCCCAGCACCGACGCCACCGACAGATCGATTTCGGCGGCCACGATGATCAAGGTCATCGGCAAGGCCATCAGCGCGATCTCGGTCAGATCGGCGAGGATGTTGCTGATATTGGCACCGGTCAGAAACACCGGCGAGAGCACCCGGCCCAGCACCAGCGACAACGCCAGCACGACGACCAGCAGGATTTCCCAGCGCAGCGGCGTCTCGCGTTTGCGGGTCAACAGCGCGGAATCGGGTTTAGCCATGATCGCGTTTCCTCATCATGCGTTTGGCGACGGAGCGGGCCAGCAAGGTATCGGCGGCAATCGCCGCGACGATCAACGCGCCCTGAATGGCCTGTTCCCAGAACGGCGAGACGCGCAGCACCACCAGCGCAATACTGATGACGCCGAGCACCAGCGCACCGAGCGTCGCACCGAGAATGGTGCCGACGCCGCCGGTAATCGCCACGCTGCCGACCACCGCCGCGGCCACGACCTGCAATTCGATGCCTTTGGCCGTGCTCGCGTCGACGGTACCGAAGCGCGCCAGCCACAGCGCGCCCGCGAAGCCCGCAATCGCACCGGAGAGCAGAAAGCCCGACATCACGCGCCGCTCCACATTCACGCCGGCCAGACGCGCGGCCTCCGGATTCGAGCCGATCGCATAGTGCTCGCGGCCGGCGCGGAACTGCTTGAGGTAGATCGACAGGCCGATCAGCACCACAATCGCGATCAACGCGAGCGTCGGTACGCCGAGGATCACCCCGGTCGCCAGCCGCGAATACGCATCGGGCAAGCTGGTGGCGTTGATCTGTCCGCCATGCACCCAGGCGTAGTCCGCGCCGCGGAAAATGTAGAGCGTCGACAACGTGGCAACCAGCGACGGCACCCGTCCCACCGCCACCAGCAATGCGTTGATGCCGCCCGCCACCAGACCGATTGCGAGTCCCGCCGCGAGCGCCACGAGCACCGGCATATGGGGAAACGCGACATACAGGCTGCCGACCGCATACGCGCTGACACCGACCGTCGAGCCAACCGAGAGGTCGATATGCCGCATCAGGATCACCACCGTCATGCCGGCCGTCAGCAAGCTGATGATCGACACATTCAGCAGCACGTCACGCAGATTCTGCAGATTCAAAAACTGCGGCCGTGCGAGTGCCGTGCCTACGATCAGCAGGATCAGCACGATAAACAGCGTGGTCTCGCGGCTCTTCGCAACCGTGGCGACGAGGCCACCGGTTTTCGCGGCGGAACTTCCGACTACGGGAGGCCGCACCGGCGCCGGATGGGGATGAGTATGAGAGTGGCGCATCATGCGGCGTGCCCTAGTGGGGACACAGGCTGGCCGAGCGCGGCGCCCATGATCCGTTCTTCGTTCGCGTCGGCGCGGGCGATCTCGGCGCTGATCCGTCCTTCGTGCATCACCAGCACGCGGTCGGCCATGCCGAGCACTTCCGGCAGTTCGCTCGAGATCATCAGCACCGCCATGCCGCCCGTGACCAGTTCCGCCAGCGCGCTGTACACCTCCGCTTTGGCGCCCACGTCGATACCGCGCGTGGGTTCGTCGATGATCAAGACCTTGGGGTCGGTGGCGAGCCACTTGCCGAGCACCACCTTCTGCTGATTGCCGCCGGACAGCGTGCCGACCGGCGCGTTGGGGTCGCCCGACTTCAACCGCAGCCGCGTACCCCACTGCGCCGCGAGTTGCGTTTCGCTACGCGTGGAGATGAGCCCGTGTTTGACGAGACGTCCCAGCACCGTCATCGACGCATTGCGCGCAATGCTCAGCTCGAGCGCGAGGCCCTGCTGGCGGCGATCTTCCGGCACCAGCGCCAGCCCGGCCCGCACCGCGGCCGCAGGCCGCCCGGTGGCGAGCGGCTTGCCGGCGATCCGGACTTCGCCCGCATCGAGCGGATCGATGCCGAAGATCGCCCGCGCCACTTCGCTGCGCCCGGCGCCCACCAGACCCGCCAGCGCGACGATCTCGCCGGCGCGCACGTCGAACGAAATGTCCTTGAACACGCCAAGCCGCGTCAAGCCGCGCACCGACAAACGCACTTCACCCGGCGTCACATCCGCCTTCGGATAGAAGCTCTCCAGATCGCGCCCGACCATCTTCGCGACGATCGCGGCGGTCGTCAAATCGGTTGTGGGCGCATCGAATACCTTCGCGCCGTCGCGCATGATGGTGACGTGCTGCGTCAGCGCAAACACTTCGTCGAGACGATGGGTGATGAACAGGATCGCCACATCGCGTTCACGCAGCTTGCGCACGATGGCAAAGAGCCGCTCCACCTCGGTCAGGGACAGCGCCGCAGTCGGCTCGTCCATGATCAGCACGTTCGCGTTCAGCGAGAGCGCCTTGGCAATCTCGATCACCTGCTGATCCGCAATGGACAGACCGCGCACCAGTTGATCCGCCTGCAGATCGACGCCGAGCGATGCCAGCAGGCCATCCACCTCGCTGCGCATCGCGTCGTACTGGATACGCCCGATGCGGTCCACCGGCTGCCGGCCCATAAAGATGTTCTCGGCAATCGAGAGATCGAAGAACAGCGTCGGTTCCTGATAGATCACCGCAAGACCCGCATCGCGTGCCTCGGCAGGCGTCGCAAAACGGCGCGCCTCACCGTCGACCAGAATCTCGCCGGTGTCGGGCTGATGCACGCCGGCGAGGATCTTCACGAGCGTCGATTTGCCCGCGCCGTTCTCGCCGAGCAGCGCATGCACTTCGCCCGGCCACAGCGTGAGGTCGCCATCGGATAACGCACGGACCCTGCCGAACGATTTGCTCGCATGCCGCAGTTCAAGCCGGGGCGCAGCGGTTGTCTGTTCCTGCACTACCTGTCTCCTCCATCGTGCGGCGTCGCAAGCGCGCCGCGTTTTATCGGGGATGCTTTCTCAGATCCGATAGATCCGTTCCGCGTTCCGGCAAAACAGCGCGTCTTTCTCGGCGTCGCTCGCGTCCGCGACAATCGAAGCATAGGCACGCCACAACTCCTCATACGTCCCGAACAAACGATCGACCGGGAAGTTCGACGCAAACATAGCGCGCTCGACGCCGAACGTGTCGAGCGTCTCCAGCACGTAAGGACGCAGGCTTTCGACCGACCACTTGTGATCGAACATCGCCAACCCACTGATTTTCACGGCCACGTTGGCACAGCCGGCCAGTTGCCGCATGCCCTCGCGCCACGCGCGATAGCCCGCCACGCTGTTGCGGTCCACGAACATGCCCGCGTGATTGACGATGAACTGCGTATCGGCATGAGCGCGGGCCAGCGCGACGGCCTCTTCCATCTGCGACGGATACAGTTGCAGATCGAACGACAGGTTATAGCGGCGCAGCAAGCCGAAATTCTCGCGCCACACGGAATCGCGCATCAGATGGCGCCCGATGTAATCGAACAGCTTCTTCTCATGCACGTTCAGAATCTGGCGAATGCCGCGCGTATTCGCAAAGGCCGCGTGCGCTTCGAGCACCTGCGCGGCATTGGGCGCCGCGAGATCCGCCGCCGCGACGATGCCGTTCGGCATGCCGCGCGAACCCGCTTCGCTCGCAAGCTGCTGCAACCAGCGCGTCTCTTCAACCGGATCGGCCGGATCGTGATTCGCCTCGACATGCACCACCTTCAGAATCTCGATCGCGCCGGCTTCGCCCAGCAGATCGGCCAGCAGATAGTCGTGCTTCAACTCGCGCGCGTCACCGACGAACGACACGCCCGGATTCGCGAGCCACGGGTAGTGATGTGTCTTCAGATCCCACAGATGAATGTGCGGGTCGATAACTTGCATGGGGCATGTCTCCTTGCATCAGCCTCAATCAACCACAGTGCAGCTTCAATGAGCCTCGCGTCGATCGGATCAAGCCGGCGCGTGCAAACGAAACACCGGCTCCAGCGCCTCCTGCAACGGCGTATGATCCGGGGCGGTCTGCATGATGTCGGCCATGTAATCCCACCATTTGCGCATGACGTCGAGCTCGGGCAAACGGTCCATGTGATGATCGCCGGTGCGCGTCAGGATGGCGAACAGGTGATGGGTCCCGGCGTCGAAGAAGATGCGGTAATCGCGCACGCCGGCCTGATGCAGCGCATCAACCAGCTCGGGCCAGATCTGCTGATGCCGGCGCTCGTATTCCTCGCGCATGCCGGGGTTGAGCACCATCCGGAAAGCGATTGTCTCCATGGCGGCCTGTCTCCAGTCCTTGTGATTCGTATGTCGGAGCGCTTTCTGGGTGAAGCGCCTGATCGGACTATAATTCCTGGATCGATAGCATCTCAATCCGTTGTTGGGATTGGGCGATCCAGAAACCGAATCGCACGACCGCCTTCGCATCGGCCACCGCACGTGCCAACCCGCCCTTCCCACCGCATCAGCCCCATGAGCCAGAACGCCGCTACCGTCGCCCTCGTCAACCGGCTCAAATTCAAGCACCTGGCGCTGCTGGTCGCGCTCGACGATGCACGCAACCTTCATCAAGCCGCCGACGCCGTCAACGTCGCCCAGCCCAGCGCATCCCGCATGCTGGGAGATATCGAAGAAGCGTTCGGCTTCCTGCTCTTCGAGCGCAATGCGCGCGGCATGACGCCCACGCCGCTCGGTGTCGTCACCCTCGCCTATGCGCGGCGCGCGCTGGCGGAACTGACCCGCTTCGCCGAAGACCTCGACGTCAAGCGCAAGGGCGGACACGGCCAGTTGACCGTCGGCGCCATCATGGGCGCCGCGCCCGACCTGCTGGCCATGGCGGTCGCGACGTTGAAGACCGAGCGGCCGCTGCTGAATGTGCGCATCCTCGGCGAAACCAGCGATCAGGTCGTCCAGTTGCTGCACCGCCGCGAAGTGGATCTGGCGCTCGGCCGGCTCACCCATCCTCTCCAGCACAACGATTTCAGCTTCGAGCCGCTGGCGCGCGAGACCTTGCTGCTGGTGGTGCGCACCGCTCATCCGCTGGCGCAGCGCACCTCCATCACGTTGCGCGAACTGATCGACTGGCCCTGGGTCGCGCAACCGCTTACCAGTCCGGCGCGCGTGCTGTTCGAAGAAGAACTGGCCCGCGCGGGACTCGCGACGCCGGTCAACCTGACCGAATGCGCGTCGATCTTCGCGACCCTGCAATTGCTTGAAAACTACGATGCCGTGGCGATGCTGCCCGAGTCCGTGGTGCGCGATCACGTGCGCGGCAAACTGCTGGTGGCGCTGCCGGTCGAAATCGGCAAGAGCCTCGCGGGTTTCGGCATCCTCACGCGCAAGGAAGAACCGCTCGCCGAACCGGCGCTGCATTTCATCGACCTGCTGCGCAGCGTCTCGCACCAGCTTGCCCGCGATGCCACCGTCCAACCGCATGCCGCGGCCACCGGCGATGCCGTGCCACTTTCGGCTCATTAAGCCGCTCATTGAGCCGCGCATCGATCCACGCACCGCGCCGCGCGTGTTCACTGCAGGTTGACGAACAGGCCGCCGTCCACCAGCAACGCCGCGCCCGTCACATAGCGGGCCCGGTCCGAGGCGAGGAATACTACGCAGTCCGCGACATCCTCGGGACGTCCCAGGCGTCCTAACGGAATGCGTTTTTCGAAGTAGGCTTTCTTCGCTTCGTCGGCGAGATCCTCGGCGTTCAGATCCGTCGCGATGGTGCCCGGCATCACCGAGTTGCAGCGAATCCCGTACGGCCCCAGCGCCACCGCGCACGATTGCATCAGCGAATGCACACCGGCCTTGGTGGGCGTGTAATGCGTCTGCATGCCGCCGCCCACCAGCGCGCTAATCGAACTGGTCGCGACAATCGCCCCGCCTGTTCCTTGCGCTTTCATCTGCTGCGCCGCGGCCTGGGTCACGAAGAAGGCGCCGTTCAGGTTCACCGCGACAGTCGTCTCCAGCACCTCGGGTGGCATGTCGAGAAACGCATGGAACGGACAGATGCCTGCATTGCTCGCCAGCACGTCGACCTTGCCGAAGGCCTCCACCGTACGCTTCACCAGTTCCGCACCGGTCTCGCGCGCCGCGACGTTGCCTTCCACCGCTATCGCCCGCCGCCCGAGCCCTTCGATTTCAGCCAGCACTTCTTCGACGGCGGAGCGGCGTCCGTACGATGCGTCGTTATCGCCCCAGTAGTTGATCGCCACGTCGGCGCCGTCGCGTGCGCAAGCCACGGCGATGGCCCGGCCAATGCCGCGCGAGCCGCCTGTCACGATCACGACCTTGTCCTTGAGCAGCACTTGTTTCTCCTTGATCGATTGAGCCATCGCGCTCTTCAGTTCACCGCTTAACGCGGATACGGCCGCACCAGCGCACATTCCGGATTGAGTCGCACGCCGAAGCCCGGTGTGTCCGGCACCTTCATCCGGCCGTTGACTGGCACCGGTTCGTCGAGCAGCAAAGGCGTGAACATCGGCACCACTTCATCGGCCTTCGGCGCCATCATCAGAAACTCCGCGAACGGCGAGTTGTGACGCGTGACGACGAAGTGATAGCTGTACACCGACGAGCCGTGCGGCACCACCATCACATTGTGCGCATCGGCCAGCGCGGAAATCTTGATCAGTTCGGTGATGCCGCCGCACCAGCCAACGTCCGGCTGGATCAGATCGCAGCAGTTCATTTCCAGCAGCATGCGAAAGCCCCAGCGCGTCGCTTCGTGTTCACCCGTCGAGACCATCATGCCGCGCGGCACGTTGCGGCGCAGTTCGGCGTAACCCCAGTAGTCGTCCGGCGGCAGCGCCTCTTCGATCCATTTCAGGCCGTACTCGTGCGCCGCTTGCGCGAGACGCGTCGCATACGGCACGTCGAGACTCATCCAGCAGTCGTACATCAGCCAGAAGTCGTCGCCGACGCGGCTGCGCATCTCGGCGAGACGCTCGAGGTTCTTCTTGAGCCCCGCCTCTCCTTCAGCCGGGCCGTGTTGCAAAGGCAGCTTGCCGCCGATAAAGCCCATTTCCCTGGCCAGATCGGGCCGCGCGCCGGTCGCGTAGAACACCAGTTCGTCGCGCACCGGACCGCCCAGCAGTTGATACACGGGCTCCTTGCGGACCTTGGCGAGCAGATCCCACAGGGCGAGATCGACCCCGGAGATCGTATTCAGCACCACGCCCTTGCGGCCATAATAGAGCGTGGAGAAATACATCTGATCCCACATCTTCTCGATGTCGGTGACGAGCTGGCCTTCGAGGAATCGCGCCAGATGCTTCTCGACGATAAACGCGCCGATCTCGCCGCCGGTCGTCACCGCGAAGCCGACGGTGCCGTCGCTCGCTTCGATCTCGACCACCAGTGTGCCCAGCACATTGATGCCGAACGACTGGCGGCTTTGCCGGTATTCCGGGTAGCGCGCCATCGGCGTCGAGATGTGATCGTCGATCCAGTGACCGTCGGGCTGGTCGTGATAATCCGCGCCGCCGCCACGGACGATAAAGGCACGCACGTGCTTGATAGTAGGCATCGCCATAAGAAAGGCTCCGTTTTTAGTGCAGTAAAGCGCGGCCGTCGATGCGTGGCGGGCGCGGTGTCTCAGTGATGGATGAGCGGCGTCAGTGCGTCCGCCGCGATGACGCGCTCGTGGCGAAACAGCGTGCCGATCAGCAGCGCCGCCAGCAGGCTCGCTGCGCCGAGCACCAGCAGACCCGCCGAGGTCGAAGCAAACGTGTGTTCGGCCGCGGTACGCAGCGACGGCGCGATAAAGCCGCCCAGGCCGCCGAGCGAGTTGATCAGCGCAATGCCGCCCGCAGCCGCTGCGCCCGTCAGATAGCGGGTGGGAAACGTCCAGAACAGCGGCTGTGCGGCGATAAATCCGCTCGCGGCACAACAGAGCGCAGCGAGCCCCAGCAATGGACTGTGGGCGAGACCGGAGACGCCGATGCCGAGTCCGGCGAGCACCAGCAGCGCGACGGCCCAGCGACGATGCCCGCCGGTACGATCCGCGCGGCGCGGCACGATCCAGGTCACCACGAGCGCGCACAGCCACGGCAAGGCCGCGACGAGTCCGACGCGCAGGCCCACGGCGGTGCCTAGCAACGCGGCGACCTGTTGCGGCAGATAGAAGATCACGCCGTACACGCTCATCTGGATCAGCAGATAGATCGCCGACAGACCCAGCACGCGGCGATCGAGCAGCGCAGCCAGCGTGTTGCGGGGTCCGTGGGCGGAGGCATCGCGGGCGTTGGCGTCGAGTGCCGCGCGCAAGGTGGTGCGTTGCGCGTCATCGAGCCAGCGCGCGTCTTCGGGACGGTTGTCCAGATACCAGAAGGCCCACACGCCGACCGCGGTCGCCATGCCGCCTTCGATCAGGAACAGCCACTGCCAGCCGGCCAGACCCGCCGTCCCGTGCAATTCGAGCAGCAGACCCGAGAGCGGACTGCCGAAGATAAACGCGAGCGGCGCGCCGAAATAGAACACACCGACCGCACGCGCACGGGCCGACTGCGGAAACCAGTGGGTGAGGTAATAGATCACGCCCGGAAAGAAACCGGCTTCCGCGACGCCGAGCAGAAAGCGCACTGAGTAGAACGCCGTGGGCGTGTGGGCAAAGCACAGGGAAGCCGACACCAGCCCCCACGTCACCATGATCCGGCACATCCACGCACGGGCGCCGACCCGATGCAGCAGCAGATTGCTTGGCACTTCGAACAATGCATAGCCAATGAAAAACACGCCGGCGCCGAAGGCAAACGCGGCATTCGACAACCCGGTATCGTGCTGCAGCGCTTTTTGCGCGAAGCCGATATTGGCGCGATCGAGAAAGGCCAGCACGTACATCAGCAGGAGAAACGGCAATAGCCGCCGCATCACCTTGCTGTTGATCGCCTCGAGGGAAGCGGGCGAATCCGGATTCATGGCGTCTCCTTTGCCGACCGTCTGTGCTGATGTCCGCCTCAGTAAGTCGCGCGCCCACCGGACAGATCGAACACCGACCCCGTGCTGAACGCACAGTCTTCCGACGCCAGCCACAAGATCAGCGAGGCCGCCTCTTCGGGCAACAGGAAACGGTTCATGGGAATCTTCGAGAGCATGTAGTCGATATGCTGCTGCGACATCGAATCGAAGATCTCGGTTTTAGCCGCCGCAGGCGTCACCGCATTGACAAGGATGTTTTTGGTGGCGAGTTCTTTGCCGAGCGATTTGGTGAGCCCAATCAGGCCGGCCTTCGATGCGCTGTAGTGCGACGCATTCGGATTGCCCTCCTTGCCGGCCACCGAAGCGATATTGACGATCCGGCCATAGCCCTGCTTGAGCATCTGCGGCACGACCGCGCGGCAGGTCAGATACGGCCCGATCAGATTCACGTCGATCACGCGCCGCCACACGTCCGGCTCCAGTTCCCACGTGGTGCCGTTGCCGCCGGTGATGCCCGCGCAGTTGATCAGCACGTCGATCGTGCCGTGCGCGGCGAGGGTTTGCGCGACCGCATCGGCCACCGAAGTTTCATCCGTCAGTTCGACGATCGCCGACGACACCTTGCCCAGTTCCACCAGCTCGCGCTGGCTGCGCTCGAGGCGCTCTGCGTCGACATCCCAGAGCGCGACCGAGGCGCCCGAGTTCAGCGCGCGTTGCGCCACTGCATAGCCAATGCCGCGCGCGCCGCCGGTAATGACAACGGCACGTCCCTCCAGATCGATTCGGTTCATCGCTTGTCTCGCTTCCATGACTGGGCTCGCGCCGCGTCACGGTAATGGTTGTGTTGGTGTCAGCCAATATACGGCGTGGCCGATACCTGAACAATTCGAGTATTGGAAGGTGCGATAACAAATGCGGATCGAACGAAGCGAACAGCGCCGCGCGTCAGGGGAATCCCTGGAGGCTGTGTGACAGCCTAAGCCTGACTGAACCGCGTACACCACGACCGGAACAGCCGCTCGTCGGGAAATGCCGTGACCTCATAGCGCACGGGCAGATCGTCAGTGGGCTTCAGCAGATGCCCACACTCCTTGACCAGTTCGGACCATGGCACGTAGGCGGTCTGCTTCGGCTCCTGGCGGAACAGCACGACCGTGTCCGTCGCCGGCAGCAACGCGTGCACACCCTGGGTCCATACGCAGAGACTGAATATCCCGCCGGCGTGCCGTTTAACCACGGTGTACTGGGCGACAAAAATATCGAGGCCCGTCCGGCTATGCATGTCGTTCAGGAGCTTCTGCTGATCGTGGTAGTCGCCGGCCAGCTCGTTGAATCGAAGCTCGCTGAGTTTCGGCTCGAGCTCCGCGGGCGCGAAGCGTTGCCATACGGCTCCGTCCCATCGCAGCATCAACGGTGGCAGGGCGCGAGGCTGGGCAAGCGCCTCCTCCGCGATCTGCACCATCGTGGCGAGGCCCGCGGTGTTCCGGTCGCCGGTCAAAAGCAGGACGGTGCGGTTCGGCGCCATCACCACCGGCGCCCCGGAAATATTCTGTCTGTGCAGCAGATCGGGCAGCAACAGACGCGCGGCGTCGTAGTGGTCGCCGAATTGGGAAGCGAGGACACCGTCTCTCAATGCCACGAACGGCTTCGACGATTCGCCCCGCAGATTGTCGAGCGCGATGTCGTAAGCCTCGTCGAACGTCGTGTTCCACTCCCTCAGTTTGGCTTGCGTGAGCCTCATGATGTTCAAATCGCCGTCGTAGGCCACGCCGATTTCCAGGTTCTCGCACAGCGGCCGGAACGCAATGTCGAACCGCGATGAACTGCCCTGGGTCTGCAGGTAGGTCACGCCGCGCTCGGTGGCGCTGCGGATCACCGGCCGCAGGCGAGCCCGCGCGTCGGCAAACAGCGCGGGCATGGCATGCCGGATCATGCCGCCGGTTTGACGCTTGAGGACGTCCTTGCGCTCTGCCGGCCTCGCCTGCAGATACTCCCGGTACATGTTGGGCAGATTGATGAAGTTGAAGCCTTCGCCGTTGCCGGACGTCGTCGGCACGAGCCGGTTCTGGCTCTTGTCGTACGCCCACGAGCGCGTATCGCCTGACGCGCGTAAGCCTGTGATGAACAGCTCGGCAAATTTCTGCTCGGATGGTTTGCGAAAGCGGTCCAGAAAGCGCATGGATTGGGGTCGATGAGTGTGGGTGGTCAGTCAATACGCATACAGCATGCATATGCGCGTTGCGGCGTGACGGTCGTTCGTCTCTTTGCCGTTTATCGGCCGGATACCCGACGGACTTGAGAAAGGCGGACGCAACTCGATCTGGCAGTGCCGCCTGCCGATCCCATGGGTCTCCCGTGCGCAAACACACGGCATCCGCCCCATCCCCCTCACACCGCCGACTTCACCCGGTTCCGCCCCGCCGATTTCGCCGCATAGAGCTGCGCATCCGCCGCCGCCATCAACTCCGACGCACTGCCGCCCTGCACCGGCAAGCAGGTGGCACAGCCCACGCTGACCGTCACGCTGCCGTGTTCGCTCTCGCCATAAAACAGGCTCATGCCCTGTACCTTTCTGCGGATCTTTTCGGCGACCGCCGCAGCCCCGTCCGCCGCAGTATCGGGCAACACCACGGCGAACTCCTCGCCGCCGTAGCGCGCAACCAGATCCACCGGCCGCCTCACCACCGAGTCGATACACTCGGCAACCGCCGCCAGTACTTCGTCGCCGGCGGCGTGGCCGTAGGTGTCGTTAAAGCCCTTGAAGTAATCGACGTCCACGAACAGCACCGACATCGGGCTGCCGTTGCGCCGCGCGCGCAGCCACTCTTCGTCGAGCCGGCTGTCCAGAATGCGGCGATTGCTCAGGCCGGTCAGCGGGTCCGTCGCGGCGAGCCGGACCAGTTCCGCCTGGGCCGCCACCTTGTCCTGCAGCGTGAAGGCAAGCAGCCACGCCACCACGACAAACACGGTGCCCAACGCCAGCGTCAGGCCGCCGGCCACGAGGCTGCGCCGCCGCCATTCGGCGAACACATCGCTAACCGCCGGCGCCACCACGGCGATCAACGGCGTGGACGGCACGTGGGCATAGGTGAAGATGCGCGGCACGCCGTCGACGGCGGAGTTCGCCGAATACGCCCCTTCGGCATGCGACGCCATGATCATGAAGGTTGGCGACTTCGCGATGCTCGTGCCGATCGCCTCGGGCGAGAACGGCTTGCGGGCGAGCAACGTGCCGTCGTCGAGGGCAATGAAAACGGACCCCTCGTTGCCGATATTGATCCTGTCGAGCAGGCGCTGAAAATACTCCATCCGGATCGCCAGCAGCGCGACGCCTGCGAAGTCGCCGGCCGGCGTATTGATGCGCCGGGTCAGACCGATCGAGACGTTGCCCTCGCGCAGCCGCGAGCGAAACGGATGCGACACGAACAGGCCGACGGAAGGATTGCGCTGTTGCACGACGAAATAGTCGCGGTCGTCGAGCCGCACGGCGGGATTGAGTTCGCCGTTCTGGGACGCCAGCACCTGGCCGTGGACGTCAAGCACATAGGCGCCGCCCAGAAAGGCGGCGGTGGTCGCCCGGTCGAACAGGACCGATTGGCGCAGGTCGCCCGGCAGGCGCCAGGTGGCCGGATTTTGCGCGCTGTCGACCATCGACTGCAGCGACAGGTCGTAGATCTCGACGTTGCGCGCCAGGTCGCTGGAGATCAGCGACACCAGGTTCTCCGAGGTCTCGTGCGCGTGCCTGAGCGCGTCGGCCCGGCCATCGTAGAGCGTCACAAAGGTCAGGCTTGCCATGGCCACCGCCACCGCGGTCCCCGCCATGCCGGCGAGGATCGGATGGCTGCCGACCATTTGCGTAATCGCCGCGCCGTACTTGCGCCGGGTTTTGCGCCAGCGCCGACGCAAGGAAAGCACTCGATGCGTCACCCGTCCCCCCGTCGTGAATAGCGAAGTCGTCATCGGGACTTTAACCGCTTCGACCGGCGACGGGAAATCCGCAAGTGCCCGGGTTCCGGCGGGTTGGAGCGCAAGCCGCGGTTTGCCGCTAAAATCTGCAGATTGCCCTGGCGCGAGCATTCCATTTAGCCCGCGGCGAGGCAAGCGGGCCGGCCTGAATCTGCCGGTCTCCGCCCAGGCTAACCCGGGCCACCACGCCGGCCACCATCCGGCGGACCGCACGCCAGAGCGCCAGCCGCGCTGCGTGCGGCGCCCCAAAGACACCGGACACCCAGCAAGGAACCATGTCGATGACCGGTTCGGATTTACCCAGCCTGCTCCCGGCCATGCTGCCGCGATTGTGGGCGTTCGCCTTGCGCATTTCGGGCGACCGGCACGATGCCGAAGACCTGGTGCAGCGGGCCTGCGTGCGCGCGCTCGAACGCGCGCATCAACTGCAGCCCGACACCTCGGCATTGAGCTGGATGTTTGCCATCGTGCATTCCACCTGGATCAACGAGTTGCGCGCCCGCAGCCGGCGCAACCGTTCGAGCACGGAGTGGGACGACGACATGCTCGAAACCGTCGCCGATCCGGCCATGCGCACGCCGGAAGAGAATGCGATCAATAACCAGATTGTCAGCGCGGTCGGCCGGCTGCCGGAAGCGCAGCGTCTGGTGATGCTGCTGGTGGCCGTCGAAGGACTCAGCTATATCGAAGCCGCCGAAGTGCTCGAGGTGCCGATCGGCACCGTGATGAGCCGCCTGTCGCGCGCACGCCAGACCATCGGCGCGCTGTTCGGGGTGCGCGACACGCAGAGAACGAAAGTAGCAGTTGCTAGTAAGGACCCGGTCTCATGAAGATGGACTCTATCCTGCTCATGGCATACGTGGACGGCGAACTATCCGCCGAGGAATGCCTCGAGGTCGAAAAGGAGATCGCCGTGTCGCCCGATGCCGCAGAATTCGTCGCGCAGTTGCAGACTGCGCGCTTGCCCTACGCGGAAGCCTTCGCGCAACAAAAATTGCCGCCGGTGCCGGACAGCCTGACCGAGGCCGTCGCGGCGATGGCGCGCGCCCATGTGCAGCGCACGGCCACGCCAGGCGCCAACGACGCCAGCATCGCGCACGGCGCCTTTGCCCCACCCTCCGCTCCCGTGCGCTCACGTCTGCGGATTGCCCCGCAGTGGCTCGCGGTGGCGTTCGTGGCGGGCGTGTTCTGCTACGGCGTCGGCATGCGGTTCCTGCCGGGCCAGGGCGCGGGTTCGAACGCCACGCCCACAGCGACGCTGGCGGCGGCCGACCCTCATGCGTCGAGCTGGGTCGCGGCGGCAGCCGGTTATCAGCAGCTCTATTCGCGCGATACCATCGCGCAGGTGCCGGTCAATGCCGAGGTCACGTCGCAAACGGTCGACGCCATCCAGCATCAGGACGGCCTGGATGTGCGGATTCCCGATCTGAGTGCGGCGGGGTTGACCTTCAAGCGCGTGCAACGGTTGCGCTTTAACGACAAGCCACTGGTACAGATCGTCTATCTGCCCGAGCAAGGTGCCCCGATCGCGCTATGTGTGATGAAGGACGCCAAGCCCGACGCCGCGGTGGCCGAGCAGCACATCGACAGCATGAATGTCGTGACCTGGCGGCACGCCGAGCTCAGCTATGCGCTGATCGGCAAACCCGAAGGAACCGATCTGTCGGCGCTGGCCAAACATATTTCCGGCGACAACGTGCAGACGCTGTACGGTGACGCCGGTATCTCGATGCTGGCGGCTAACTGAATGTGACGTGGCGGGCCGTGTGGGCGCGAAGGTTGGATCGCACGCACACGGCATGCATGGCTGCTTCGTCCCGACTCCAGATCAAGCCACCGCCTCACGGCGTTTTAGCCGCCCCGCCATTCGAAGATTGTCCTTCGCAGTAAGCCAGATACTTCGTATACACCTCCTGCGGCGGAAGCTTCGCATAGCGGCCATACAGGCCGTCGATAAACGACGACGTCTCCGCCAGCGCATAAGCCTGTCGCCCAGGCGGCAGCGCCTCGACCACGGCCTGTGTCTTGCGCCGTTCCTGCGCTTCGCTGACACCGGCGTCGCGGTCCTGCGCAATCAGCTTCGCATTGTTCGCGCGCGAGGCGCAGATGCTGGCCACGGAAGCCGGCGCCTGGGCATGCGCTATCGCAGGGAGCGTCGCGCACGTCAACGAGCTCAGGACGGCAAGCGCGGCCGCCGGGCGGAACAGAAATGGGCGCGGATAAGCGCCGCGGGTGCGTGACTCGTTCATTCAATCCTTTGCATGAGATGGACTGGACCAGACCCCGCGCGTGTCATTCCAGCACGCCGTCTCCGCCGGACGGTGGGCCGCCCTGTTGTATCGCCGCTCCGAACTGGGTCAACCCTTTCACGTCGTTCGGGTGGACGATCGAGACATCCGCGAGCTTACCCGGATTCGCCTGATGAAAGCCAGCGTTGTGCGCATGCGAAGCGAGCGCGGCCGCGTGCGCGTCGCTGACGAAGCGGCTGATCGACAGCACGTGATCGAGCGCCCAGACACAGTGGAACCAGCCGGTGGGGATCACCAGCAGATCGCCGGGTTCAAGAGTCACATCGACGCCACGCGCCCTGGCAAACAGCGGAAAACGCGCGAGATCCGGCGCGGCTGCATCGACGCGGCACGGACGGTACGTATTGAACGCATCGAGCGCATAGACGGCTTCATCCTGCGACGGGCTGTATAGACGGACGCGCTTGCGGCCATGCACCTGGGCGAGGAACGAGTTCGCCAGATCGCAATGCAGGCGCGTGACCAGCGCGTGATCGCGACGGCGGCCGAACCAGAGTTGCGCCGCACCGAACATGGACGCGGGCAACACCGGCATCGTAAAGCGCGCCTCCCAGCCGGCGGGCAGCAAGCAGCCTTCGGTATAGGGCGAATCGGTAACGGCGTGGGATGCGGGCGAGTCGAGCGCGTCGATAAACTCGCCGATGCATTGCGGGCGTCCGTTCGCCGGATTCGTGCGCAACACCGTCGACGCTTCACGCTGACGCCAATCGGCGAGCGTCCAGGCGGTCTCGGGCCAGCGCAGCACGCGGCGCAAATGCAGCGGGATGCTGCTGTCGAGGACACTGGCGATGAGTCGAGCGAGCGAGCGATCGTGACCATGCCGCGCGTCCAACACCGGCACCGCGTCGAGCCACTGCGGCGCACGTTCACGGGCACGCGCCAGCGCGGCGCGCCCCTCCTGCGACGGACGCTTGAGCAATTGCAGCCAGTACGCCGCGAGTTGCGGCGCGCCTTCGATCCGCACACCGCCCAGCGCGAGCGACGCGGCACTGCGGATGTCGAAATCCGTTGGATCCGAGAGGATCGCGGCAAGCATGGCGGCGCTGACTGTGATGCGCGCCGCCGCTGCGCTTTTGCCGCCGTCCTCCGGCAACGCGCTCATGTCTATAGACGGCCCAAGCACAAAGCGGCGGCTGGCCTGAGCATCGTCGCTGACGATCAGGTCGAGCACCGCGGCTCGCGGCGGCGCCACGTAATGCTCGGCGAGCCGCGCGGCAAGCTGGGACAGCGATGGCGCGTTCACAACGGCTTACGCCAATACACGGCCTGCTGATTGGCCCACTCCAGCGGCGCGTCGATGCCGTGTTGCTCGCGGTATTCGTCGACGGCTCGCGCGCATCCGGTGGGCAAGCCATAGTCGTCGACAATCACAAAGCCGCCCGGCGACAAGCGCGGATACAGCGCCTCCAGCGCATCGCGCGTCGAGTCGTACCAGTCGCCGTCGAGCCGCATCAGCGCGAGCCGTTCGATCGGCGCGGCCGGCAAGGTATCCGCGAACCAGCCGGGCAGGAAACGCACGCGCCGGTCGAGCAGGCCCGCGCGGGCAAATGCGCTGCGTACCCCATCGAGATCGCTCTGCAGCAACCCGACCGCGCGCATCACGTGATGCCAGATCGCATCGCGCAAATCGCTGGCCGGATCCGGCGCGGGCAGGCCGGCAAACGAATCGGCCACCCATACCGTGCGATGCAGGTCGCCGAAAGCCGTCAAGGCGGCGCGCATGAGGATCGTCACGCCGCCGCGCCATGCGCCCGCTTCGATAAAGTCGCCCGGCACGCGGCGCTCGATCACCTCGCGCGCCAGCGTAACCACGTTGTCGAGCAAGGCGTCGTCGCACATCGTCAGCCGGCGCGACTCGTGATGCATGTGATTGAGCGCTACCGCAATCCGCGCCGGCTCGATGCCCGCCACCTGCGCCGCCGAGCGCCCCAACGGCGCGAGCCACTGGGCAAACACGCGGTCTGCATCGGCCAGACGGGCCGCGCATTCCGCTGCCGTAACCGGAGTGACGTTGGGCGTGTGAGCCCCGGTGAATGCGCCGTCGTCAGGCTCGCCGCGAATGTACTTGCGGATCAGCGCGAGCCATGTGGACGAGAGATCGGTGCGACCCAAGGGCGCTATGTCGCGCCGCTCAGGATCGATCAGGGATGCGGAGTCGGTCAGGTTCGGTTCCATCGACGGTTGCAGAGCCGCGAGGCCATGGTAAGGAAGTGGCGCGCTACGTCGCAGACGCTTGCCGCCTGCAAACCGAGCGTGTGATGCGCATCGAAGGTGGGCGGTGCCGGATGTATCGCCAGCGGACCACGGACAGTATCCGCTGCGCGGCTGCCCTCGCCCACCCATCTGCGAACGCAGGCATGCGAACGCGAACCATGGCCGGTTCGTGCGTTTTCCCGTGCAGCCTTTCGGGTTGTGCGGAGGCACGCAGTCGAAGATCGGGTGTGATTGCAACATCGTCCGTCCCCGCTTCACTTTTGCTACCTTCGATACGCCGATGACAGGTCTTCCGCTGCGCCCCGTCCGATTGCTTTGCGAGCTCACCGCCGTGCTGGGTATTGGCGCTCTGCTGATGCTCGGCGGCTGCGCCACGCCGCCCAAACCGCCGCCGACCGCCAACGAAGCGCTGCCCGTCGCGTTGCGCGCGAGCCAGGACGAGGTGCTGCAGGAAGTCATGACCACCCACGGCGACGAGACCTACATCTGCCGCAGGACGCCGGTCCCGGCGGACCCGCTCGGTGCGCTGAGCGCGGCGAAAACCTCCCGCGCCACGACATCCGGCGTGCGTAGCGATCCGACCCAGTTGCTCTGGGCGCCCTTCGGCTCCGAAGCGATCCTCGTGGATGCCGGCGGCGAAAGCGTCGGCACGGTCGCGCCGGGGCACTACTTTCTCTCCTATGACGGCAGCTATGTGAAGGCCGCCACCTCGGCCGAGAGCCAGGTGGGCGCCAATGCGCTGACCTGGGCGCGCTACACGGCGGGCTACGACGCCGCGCCGCGTCCCGGCTCGGGCCGTTTCGCGGACATCAGTTCGATTCAGCGCATCGACACGTCGGGCGGCCTGCCGCCGCAACCGGGCTGCGAACTCGAGGGTTCGCGGCTGCTGGTGCCGTATGCGGCCACCTATATGTTCTACCGTCCCAAGGGCGTGGCGCCGATCGCTTCGTCGACGGATTCGACCGGGCTTTGATCAGGCCTTCCCCACAGGAGTCGACGATGCAACCGATGCAGTTCGGCCTGTTCCTCACCATGCCCGCGCCCGAACCACGACCCGCTGCCGAGTCGTACCGGCGCGCGCTCGAGATGGCCGAAGCCGCCGACCGCCTCGGCTACAGCCACCTGTGGCTCGCCGAACATCATTTCACCAACTATTCGCACTCGTCGCGGCCGCTACTGCTGTTGACGCACATTGCCGCTCGCACGCAGCATCTGCGGCTTGGGCCGGCGATCATTCCGGTGCCGCTGCATCACCCGCTCGTGGTCGCCGAAGAACTCGCGACACTCGACGTGCTGAGCGGCGGGCGCGTCGAAGTCGGTCTCGGCAGCGGCTATCAGGCTTATCAGTACGAGCGCTTTCAGCTCGTCAAGGGCAAAACGCCCACGCGTGACGACGAAGCCATCGACGTGCTGCTGCAGGCGCTGCGCGAACCGGTGTTCTCGTACAGCGGCGAACACTTCAGGATTGCACGCACTGCGCTCGTGCCGCAGCCGCTGCAGGCCGCCATGCCGCTCTGGCTGGTGGTCAATTCGAGCCGCCGCGCCTCGGTTGAGAAGGCCGTGCAGCGGCGTGCGAATCTGTTTACGGGCGTGCTCGAACCGATCTCGAAGCTGACTAATGTGCGCCGTCAGTATCCAGATCTGGCGCAGGCGCTGGCCTCGGTGCGCATCGGCACGCAGCGGCCGGTGTATGTCGCGCAAAGCGAGGCCGAGGCCAGTGAAGCGGTGGAGCAGGCGCGCTGGAACGGCCGCGCCACGCTGCGCTTGCGGCATGACATGGGTGATGTCGTCGACGGCGTGGTGCCGGCTCAACCGTTTGCCGATGAACCGTCGGAACAGGCGCTGCGGGACGATTTTCTGGTGGTGGGTACGGCAGATGAATGCATCCACCAGTTGCGACGCATTCAGAACGGACTGGGCTGCGATTATTTCAGCGCGAGCTTCTGGTTCGGCGCGTTGCCGCATGAACAGGTGATGGCGTCGATGCGCAGGTTTGCGGAGAAGGTGATGCCGGTGTTTGCTGGCGAGGCGGCTACGCAGGCGCGCAAAGCCGAAGCACAGCGGGAAACGATGCTGGCGTGGTGAGGACGGGTTTGAGTCGTGCCCGAGTTGCATTGACTTCACGTCGGGACGGCGCCCTACGACCGAAACGGAGCCACGGCGGCAACGCTCAAAGCCCCAGCGCCCCCAAAACCTGTCGGCCCATCTCCTCGAAACGCGACCGCTGCGCGTCGGCATAGCGGTCGTAACATGCGATCAGCTCAGCCCGAACGTGCGGCGCCTCAAGCATGCCAAGTTGCGCCAGCGCCGCTTGCGTGCTGTCTTCCGCATCGCAGGCCGCGCGCCATTGAGCACATCCCGCCTCGGCTAACAGGCGGTCGATCCGCGGATCCATCGACAGGCCGAACACCGGCACACCATGCGACATCGCCAGCACGGCGGCATGATATCGCGTCGTCACGACGCAGGCCGCCTGGGCGACCGTAGCCGCAACTTCGTCTAGCCGCTCGGCGCCCCGCGCGACAATCTCTACCGGGAACGGCAAACGTGCCGCCAGATCGGCGCACGCTGCACGATCGAGCTGTTCCATGCCGACCAGCACAGGGGTGTAGCCCTGCTGCCGCAGCCCTTCGGCGATGTCGGCGAAACGCGCGAGGTAGGCGTCGTACGCTGCGGTGCGCGTGTCATCCCAACTGTGGAAATGCAACGGCCCGTAGCGAAACGGCGAGACTTCGCGCCGCGCATCGAGCAGGCGCGCGCGCGCCGCATCCGCGACGACCGGCCACCAGAACGGGTTGTTAGGGCATAGCGCAGCGATGCGCGAACCGCGTGCGGCTGCACGCGCGCTGTGGGGCGCGCGATAGGTCCATGCGGTGTCTGCGCCGAGCTGCGCCTGCACGTCAAGGGGCGCGAGGTGCGCGCGAGCGGTCTCATTGCGGCAGAGGATCTGGCCGCGCGCCGCGTTGCGCGTGACGAAGCGCGTGAGCGCCGCGCTCATCGTCCCGCTATCGACGCCGTAGGCGATGGCCG
Organism: Paraburkholderia phenazinium; assembly: GCF_900142845.1. Taxonomy (NCBI): domain Bacteria; kingdom Pseudomonadati; phylum Pseudomonadota; class Betaproteobacteria; order Burkholderiales; family Burkholderiaceae; genus Paraburkholderia; species Paraburkholderia phenazinium. The sequence continues at coordinate 1,699,044 of NZ_FSRU01000001.1, read as the reverse complement.
GCCGGCCATGCGCGTCGGCCAGCGCCACACCGCCAATCAGGATGCCGGCAAGCGAATCGGAAAACTTCGATGTGTACGTGGAGCCTTCGACGTTCAGGACGAGATCGGCATCGCGAATCGCGGCGTCGAGCGCATCCGGCAGGTAGGGCAACGCGGGCGTGAGCTTTGGCGTGGTCGCCAGTACGGGATGGTCGAAGCAGTCGCCTAACGCAAATAGCGTGATGTCGGGCTCGCGTGGCGCCAGCAGGCGCTGCAGTTGTGCGATCGTTTCGATGGTGCGCAGATCGGCGCCAGTGTTGCCCGCGCCGCTGTAGCCGAGCAGGAGAATGCGCAGGCGTGGCGCGTGGGTTGGGACGGGCCCGTGCCCTTGCGAATTGGCCGAAGCATCGATCCGCTGCTGCATATCGTCGAGGAAGACTTCATCCGGCGCCGCCGCGCTAGCGTAGCGTTGCAGCGCGGCAAGCGAACGGCGCAGCGGATCGTGGTCCTCAGCCATCTCCCACATCAGTCCGCTCCCAATGCTTGCGCGAGCAACTGCATTTGCTCCATGCCGGAAAAAGCGTCGACGGCGATTTCGACAATCGTCACGCCCGCGTGTTGGCGCGATGCTTCGAGTGCGTCGCGCAGCGCTTCACGGCTTGCAACACGCCGATGCGTCAATCCAAAACCCTGCGCCAACGCAGCAATATCGATCCGGTAAGGATTGCGAATCGTCCGTCCATACGCCGGCGACTGCGCAATCGGCAAAAAGTCGAAAATCGCCCCGCCACCGTTATCGACCACGCATACGCAGGCGGGCGTCGTCACCCGTTGCGCACTGGCTAACGCCGACAGATCGTGAATCACCGCCTGATCGCCTAGCACAAGCAAACCTGCATCGCGCCGCACGAGCGCTTCGCCGATAAACGTGGACAGCGTGCCGTCGATGCCGCTCACGCCGCGATTGACATAGACGTCCTGCGGTTCAGCGCGGACGTCATAGCCGATATCGGCGTGCCGCATCGACATCGAGTTGCCGATATGCACAAACCCAAAGCCCGTTGCAGCGAAGAGTTGATGAGCCGCCGCTACTTCGCCCCAGCCGAGCTTCGCGACACAGGCGCGCCGCTCGCGTGCACCATAGCTGGCGACGCTGGCCCACCGGTCGCGCCACGCGAAAGCGACCGGGCACGATACATCTACCGTAGCGGACGCCGCTGCTGCACCGGTCAAATGCCCGCGCACCGCGTCACCCAGCGCACGCGCCATCTCACCCAACTCGACCGTTGTGGGCGCAACCAGCACATCGCGCGGATCGAGCGCCTGATGCAGATAATCATGCGCCACACGATGCGGCGCGATCTTGATCGCGGGCACATCGGCCAGCGCTTCGAGATACGTATGCAGCAAAGGCAGCACCGGCGCGAGGCCAAAGCGGACGATCAGGTCCGGCCGAGCATCGGCCATACGCGCACTGCCGCCCAGCACGTCGAATGCATTGACGATCAACGCCCCCGGCGCACCACGAGCGGCCTGCGCCGGCGCCAGCGCCGCGGGTCCCGCGCGCAGGCCGCTGCCGGCATCCGCGAGGACCGGAAATCCCGTCGCCGTAGCGAACCTGAAGATCGCCTCGAGCGATACGCCCGGCTCCGGTCCCACGACGATCAGACCGTCGAGTCCAGCGTCAATCGATCGCTCGCGCCGCCTGCCCCGCACGCTCGCCATCACACGCCCGACGATCGAAGCAGGCGTCGCCTGAGCTTCGCGCAGCGCTGCTGCGGGAATCCCGAACGCGCGCTGCTCGCGCGCGACTATCACCGTATCGGCGGAGACGGGATGAGTTTCGGTGGCGTCGTAGACCCCGGCAAGCGGCACATTCACATGCACCGGGCCAGGCGCCGCACGCACAGGAGACGGATGCTCGTCGACGCGTAAAGGGCGTAAAGCCAGCACCGCCACATCGCTTCGGCACACGCCATGCATTGCGGCCAGCGCGCGGTTTAACAGCGTACGTGCAGCCTCAAACGCAGCCGCAGAATCAAAGGGATCGTCGAGATCGGCCTGCGCCCGCACGAAGGCACGCGTTGCGCCGAGATGATCGGCCATCTGTCCGAAGCCTGCGCCGCGCAAAGCACGCGGCCGGTCGCAGGTCAGCACGACGAGCGGAATATCGCACGCATCGGCTTCGATCAGCGCCGGCAAAACATTCGCCATTGCTGAACCGGAAGTCGTGACGATCGCCACCGGCGTGCCGGTGGCCTTCGCCATGCCGAGCGCCGCGAAGGCGCCGCTGCGCTCGTCGGTGCTGACCAGCTCGACCGCGATGCCGGCATGCGCGTCGAGAGCAAGGCACATCGCGCTCGCCCGTCCGCCTGGACACAGCACGGCATGGCGCACGCCCGCCGCGCTGAGCGCATCGGCAATACCCTCCACCCATACCGCGTTCAGCGATCCGGCCGCGACGCGCGACTCGAGGACGGCCGCCACTACGCCGCCGCGCACGAAGAACGGCGCAGCGATTCGACCGGCACCGTCTGCGTCGCCGCTGTCTCACTCGCGGGCGTCTGCCCAGGCATTTGACTAACCGGCCCCTGCGCCACACCGGCTACACCAGCCGCACGCTCCTCCGCCAGCAATCGCTCCATCACCCGGCGAGCGCGAATCGCGCCCGCGTCGAGCGGCAGCAAGGCCGGTTGCAGCGCCCAGAAATCGTTGTCGCCCAGATTGCGTTGCTGCGCTTCGAGCATCGGCAGGTCTTCCTGCTCGAACGGTTTCATCAAGCCATCCACCGCATACCGCACCAGCTCGCGGCCCGCCTCGCCCATCTCCTTGGGCAAGCCGAAGGCAAAGAAATAGTGCGTGGTCCGCTCGGTCTCGGGCGTGAGCCAATGCGCCGACGGCGCGATCAGCCCCGCCTCGCGAGGCATGCCCGCCGGCGTGACGCCCACCATGATCGACAGCAGACCAGGTGGGGTCCAGCGCACATCCATCCAGCGGTCGACTCGCGTGCCGGGCGGAATGCCAAAGCCATTCGCGACGAACGGCGGCAACACTTCGTCGTGCGCAAGCCGGCGCACCCAGACCGTATCGCCGAGACTGCCGGACTGCACCTCGCCGCGCGCAATCGCTTCGCTGCCCAACGTATCGGGATGCAGAAACTGGAAGTGACTCAGATCGAGCAGGTTGTCGGCACTCAACTGGTAGTGAGCACGCGTGAGCAGATAGCCATCCTGCATAAGCGCCGTGTCGGGATCTACAAATGGAAACGACGGCAGCAGCGACGCATCGGCACGTTGCGGATCGCCCGGCCAGAACCAGACCGCGCCGTAACGCTCGATAGCCGGATAGGTCCGCACATGTGCGCCGGCCGGCACGCGCCCATCGCCGTGCGGATTGTGCACGCACTGTCCGGACGCGCCGAAGCGCAGGCCGTGATACGGACATTCGAGCGCACCGTCAACGACGCGCCCTTTGGAAAGCGGCGCGAAGCGATGCGCGCAACGATCGTCGAGCGCGATCGCGCGTTGCGCGGCATCGCGATACAACACCACCGGCCGCCCGAGCAGCGTGCGCGCAAACGGCGCATCGGCGCGCACCTCGTGCGCAAAGGCAGCGACATACCACGCATTCAACAGGAAGGACATGGGCAGCTCAGAGCAGGATCGTCAGGCGTGAAGGGAATCAAGCGGGATTTAAAGCGAGTTTAAAGAGGCCCTTCACGCATAGATTCAACAAAGCTCATGCAAACGCGAAGCCGCGCCTTGCGATTTGTTTAGTCGATCCTCAACAAAGCTTAATCCGCCTTGCGACATTGAAAGGTGGCGCGAACCTATACATCGCCGAGTGTTGACGGCCATTTCCGGCCTTTTTACCTGGCCTTGAGCGAAAGCCAGCAATTGATACCGGGCGCCCGCTTAGGCACATAACTTACGACATCTTTCCGGTATCTGCGTCGTTATTCGTCGTAACAATTCAGGCGACTTCAAACACCGATGTTTACCTGTAAACCGCCAACCCTCAAGGGGAAACAATTCGTTACAGCCCTGATATTTTAAGGGTCTTAATTTTCGGGTCGTGCAGTTCGTCATTCGGAGCACAACCGTTGGTATCCGTCCTGGAGGGCATGTTGAAATTCGCCGTGATGACCACCAACAGCAATCTGTTCAATCTGATATGCCAGTGCTTTGGAGACGACACGATCGAGTGCTGCCGTTTTCATGACGACGTGGCGTTGTCGCGAGCGATCTATCGCGAGGACTATCACGCGATCCTCGTCGACGCGGCCACCGGCATCGATTCGACCCGCGCCGTGTTCGCCCGCCGTGCCTGTTATGGCGACCGGCGAGCACCCTTGATCGTGGTGGGCTCCTTCGCCGATCGCGACAGCATCGAGCGCGCCTTCGAGGCGGGCGCCGACGATGTGGTGCTGTCGCCGGTGGATCGCAGCGAACTGGCCGTGCGTACCTTTCTCGCACTGCGCCGCTTCCAGTCGACGCCCGCCGCGCCCACCGAAGAATCGGCCGCACTGGGTCCCTACAAGCTCGACCGGCGTGCGGGCGTGGTGCTCGTCAACGACCGCATCGTGCGTCTCACGGTGCGCGAGTTTGCGATTGCGTGGCTGCTGTTCTCGCGAGCGGGCGAGTATGTGAGCCGGCGGCAGATTGCCGGCGCAATCTGGAGCAGCACGGAGGACATCGTCGGCCGCACGCTCGAACAGCATATCTACAAGCTGCGCAAGAAGCTGGAATTGAACGGCAGTTCGGGCGTGCAATTGCGGACCATGTATGCGCACGGCTACCGGATCGAGCTCTGCGATTCGACGGTGGAGATCGACGCCGAAGCAACGCTCGCCGCTCGCGCCTGCCGCGCTCTGGACGTTCATCCGCGCGACAGCGAAGCCGCCCGCACCGCCCAGCCGTGGGGGCAATATGCGGCGTTCTGGAACCTCGGCGCTCCGGGTTCCGCGAGCCTCGTGGCGAACTTCGTCGCCACGGAAACCGCCCATGCGGGCAGCGACAGCAGCACGTACGCCTCGCTTTCCATCCCCGCCGCCTTGCTGCGCAACGGCACACGACAGCGCCGCTAGAGGCCGCACACGCTCCCTCCGAAGCGGGCGTCCCGCGCCCGTCCTCTGCCGCTGCCGGCGCGCGTCGCAGGCGCGTGACCATGCCCGTTTCATCCCGTGCATGGGTGCAAAAAAAGACCGTCGCGTCACGGAATAAGCCGCCGACACCAGGCGTTCAATAGAGTAACCAGCGTCGCCACACATCGCCCGAAGGCGCGCGTGCGTCGCAGGTTATCCTCTTTCCATTCCACGAGACGTCTATGAAAATCAATCGAATGCTCACGGCTATGGTCTTGTCGCTGAGTCTCGCGGCACCTGCGCTCGCGGTTGCCGACACGCTGAACCTGAAAGCCAACCTGCTTGCCTCGACCGAAGTGCCGCCCAAAGCCAGCGACGGACATGGCGACCTGACGGCCACCTACGACACGTCGACGAAAGTGCTGCAGTGGAAGGTCACCTACGCGGACCTCACCGGCCCGGCCAGCATGGCGCACTTTCATGGCCCGGCACCCGCAGGCAAGAACGCGCCTGTCGTGATTCCGATTCCGATGGACAAGCTGCCCAGCCCGATCGAAGGCCAGGCCACACTCACCCCCGCGCAGGAAAGCGACCTGCTCGCCGGCAACTGGTATTTCAACGTGCATACCGCGAAGAACCCGGGCGGCGAAATTCGCGGCCAGGTCGAACAGGTCAAGTAAGCGCCTCGCGGCCCGCTCCCTCTGCCGTGCAACCGGTCGATCCGCTGGCCGGTTGCACGGCGCGATCCCTACGCCCACTCGCAACAGCCGCGGCGTAGCGTGCCCCTCGCACGACCTCCGGAGAACATGTTGAAATTCGCCGTGTTGACCACCGACGGCAATCTGTTCAATCGGATTTGCCAGTCCTTTAGCGACTTCAGCGACAACGCCATCGAATACCGGCGCTTTCGCGACGATATCGCGTTGTCGCGAGCGATTACCCGCGACAACTACGACGCGATTTTCGTCGATGCGTCGAACGGTATCGACTCGACCCATGCGGTAGTCGCGCATCGCGCCTGTTATGACGACCGGCGCGCCGCGCTGATTGTGGTGGGCGAGTTTGCCGATCGAAGCAGCATCGAACGTGCGTTCAGCGAAGGGGCGGACGACGTCGTCCTCGCGCCGTTCAATCCCGGCGAACTGGCCGCGCGAACTCGTCTTGCGTTACGCCGCATCCAGTCGGCCACGCCCCCGCACGCGGACGACTTCTTGAGCTTCGGCCGCTATCGGCTCGACCGGCGCGCCAGCGCCGTGCATATCGACGCGCACAGCGTGCGCCTCACCGTGCGCGAGTTCGCGATTGCGTGGCTGCTGTTTTCGCGGGCCGGCGAGTACGTGAGCCGCAGGCAGATGGCCGCTGCGATCTGGGGCGGCACCGAGGATATTGTCGGCCGCACGCTCGAGCAGCATATCTACAAGCTGCGCAAGAAGCTAGATCTGAACGGAGCCGCCGGTGTGCATCTGCGTACGCGCTATGGGCATGGTTACCGCATCGAGCTGACCGGCAGTGCCGGCGACGGCGACGCGCAACCGAACGCGTCTTCAAGCGCAGATGCGGATGGGGATGGGGACGCCGAAGCGGCTGCCGATACGGCTGATACGATTGATGAAGCACAGGCCGTCGGCGCTCGCCTGCCCTGGGCCATCGCGTCGTCATGGCAGGGCGCGGTGCTGCCGCTCTACTCCGTGTCCGAAACGCTAGCTTGCGTGTGCATGCCGCGGCGCGGCTAAAGCCAGAACGAGAACCCCGGCTAGACAGGTCGTCGACATGAGGGCGCCTATCAGGCCAGGGCGCCCTCATCCTCCATCACAAGCTCAGCACTCGCGGCGTCAACAGGAAGACCCGCTCCATATGCGTATGCTGGTCGTTGTTGTAGCGAAACAGCGCACCGATCAGCGGTATCTTCGAGAGCCCCGGCACGCCGGTCACACCATTGGAGTTATTGTCGGTGCTATAGCCGGCGATCAGCAGGCTGTCGCCCTCGCCGACAAACGCCTGGGTGTTGATCTCGCTACTCGTGATCACCGGAATGCTGTCCACCTGCTGTCCCGTCAACTGGCCGTCCTCGATATGCACGTCGAGCTTGATGCGGGTCTGGCCGTTGTCCGTCACGACCATCGGCAGCACACGCAGCGACACGCCAGTCGACACGCTATACAGATCCGCCGACGTGTACCCCGAAACGCGCACAAAGAACTTCGTGGTGTTGTCCATCACCGCTTCAACGTTATCGAGCGTCGCGACCTTCGGCGATGCATCGATCTTCGCCTTCGAGTCGCTCTGCAGCGCATTGATGCGCGCCATCAGATAACGCCCCGCACCGCCGATCACCGCGGTAATCGAGCCGCCGAGCGGCGTCGAATCGACCACCGTCGTGCCGTCCGAGAGCGTCGTGGTGCCGAAGGTCGGGTTGACCTGACCGTTGGAGAAGCTGTTCTGCGGCTGCGCGCCGTTGCCGGTCTGCAAATCCACATGGCTGTTATGCGCGCGCCAGTCGACGCCGATTTGCGCGAGGACGTCGTCATCGATTTCGATGATATGCGCCTCGATCTCAATCAGCTTCGGCCGCGTATCGAGCTTGTCGATCAGCGACGCGTACTGGTCGATGCGTTGCGGCGTGTCGCGGATCAGCACCGAGTTGGTGGTGGGATCGGCCTGCATGATCGGCAAGCTCAGATCGCCGCCGCTGGCGATCCCGCCGCCCTGCGAGCGGCCCGGCACGCTGCCGTAGCCGACGTTGCCGCCGTTCGCAAAGTTCGGCGGCGCCGAGTTGCCCACCAGACCGCCGAGCGAAGCGTCCTGCCCCTGCGGCATGTTGGACGGCAGCGGCGGCAACAACGTCTGCAAGCCACCGCCGGAACCGTTGCCGCCCACGTCGTTCATCGGTTGCAGGCGCTGCATGTTAGGCGAGACCGAGTTCTGTGCATTGCCGCCGCTGCCGCCGCCCTGCTCCTGCTTCGCGTGGTACATATTCGACAGCACGGTGGCGACACCCGGCACCGTGATCGTGTTGTCGTCGATCTTTACCTTGTGATCCGCGGCCCAGGCGTTTTTCAGCTTGAAGACGCGGATCACCGAACCGCCGCGACGGCTTGCGTTGTCGTCCAGACGCTGCGCCACTTCCATCACCAGTTGCACATACTGCGGCGGTCCGTTGACGAGCGCGGTGCCGGCCGCCTCGTCATAGGCAATCGGAAAACGCGTATCGTCGATGCTCATGGTTTGCAGCGCCGCGCGCAGATCCGCGGGCGAGGCATGATCGAGCTTGATCACCTGATGCGTGATGTCGTTGGCGCTGCTGATCGACAGCACGCTGCCGTCATAGAACCAGACGAAGCCGAAGGTCGACGCAAGCGTGTCGAGGAAGCGTTGCGGCGACGTATCGAAGTGCCCCGTCACCGAGCCCTGCACGTTGCCCGCGATCGAAGCGGCCACCCCCTGGCTCGCCGTGAAGTCGCGCAATACGTCTTTCAGATCCTTGCCCTCTACAGCGATATGCACCGTCGAACTGCGCCAGCGCACCGGCGCGGCATCGGCCGGATCGACCGCAGCGCATGCGAGGGACGCCGCGAGCCACGCGGCGCAAAGTAGCCTCTTCGATTTCATGGAGTCGTGTGGGTGAGGTGAATAAAAATGGCAACGCGCTGCGGGCCGCCATGCTGCAACGTCTTATCGTTCGAGCGTCTCGGAGGGCGCTTCATGGAACTGCTTGCGGTAACCGTTGACGAGCGTCGAGCGGTTCTGCACGCCCCATTTGCTCGCCGCGCTCAGTACACCGCGCTCGCTCGCATACGAGCCTTCCGTCAGTTCCGCGCGAATGCGTTCCATGCGTTGACGCCGGATCAGCTCGGTCGGCGAGAGTCCCAGGAAGTTCTTGAACGCGCTCTGCAAAGCACGCTCCGTCACGCCGATTTCCGCGGCGACTTCGCGCACCGAGAGGTCGCGCCGGTCCAGGTTGTCGAGCACATAGCCGTAGGCACGGCGATACTTGGCCGGCAATCGGGCGCTGACGTCATCGAGTTGCGGCGACGGCTTGGCCGCGCGATTGAGCGACGGTGCACGCACATGCGAGTCCTCGCGCAGACACTGCATCGCGACCAGCGCATAGCGGCTATAGAGTTGCAGCGACTCCTGCGCGCGTCCTTGCGCCTGACGCGTCTTGGCCGTGCAATACAGATACTCGAGCTGGCGGTGACCCGTGGTGCCGTTACGGCCTATCTGATGCAGCGGTTCGAGCACGGCATGCGCGAGATGAGGCGCCGCGCCGGCCAGCGTGGCCAGCGCGATCTCCAGCCGCAGCGTGCGCTGATAATCGGTGAGGCCTTGCTCGCGCGCCCAGTTCAGATAGTCGTGCAGGCCGCCCATCGCATCGCGGTCCGCACAGGCCGCAAGGCGCAGGCGCTTCAGATAGTCGATGCGGCCGCGCAGCAGCGGCGTGCGCACGCCGGACACGGCCTCGCGCAAGCTGTCGACGGTCGTATCGGCGGCGTGTGCCAGGCGCAGCACGCGGTCGCTCGACAACGCCGACTGCCAGTACACGTGATCGCCTAGCGCGCTCGCGCTACGCACCTCGCTCTGCACCGCGAGATCGAAGCGCAAGGTGGCCAGCACGTCGTGCCAATGACCGTGGCGGTCGTCGATATCGCGCTCCACCAGCGCCGTCAGGCTCTCGAGCGCCTCGCTCGCCTCGCCCGTGCGGCCGAGTTCCTGCAACACGCAGACCATGCCGAAGTGCGCTTCGGCCGCGCGCGCCGGCTCGATCTCGGGTTCGTCCGCGACGCGCGAGAAGCACGCCAGCGCGGTGCCGAGCCGGTGACGGAAAAAGGCCTGCCACGCGGCGTTCCTGCACGAAGCAATGCGGATGGCATGCTTCGATGAACGAATCAGCTTCTGCGAGCGGCGATAGTTTTCTTCAGCCTCCACTTCGATACCCAGCATCAGTTGCATATCCGCATGCAATTGCAGGCCATGCGGCGCGTGTTCCGCAGCGCCGGCCTCTTCGGCCCAACGGCTCACCTGCTGGCGCGCAGCGCTCAGCTTGCCGTTGAGCAGGGCATCGAGGTAACGGTTGGCAAGCGCCGGCTCGGCAGTGGGCGTAGGTGTGGCGAGAGCGGCGACAACGGGGAAGTACAGCATCGAGAACATGATTCGACTCCTCTGATTGCGGACCGCGTCGCACGCTGAGCGCGCACGTCATCGGATGGAGTCAATGTAGCCAAACGCTCGCGCTGAACTTTCAATAAATCTGACCTTTTCCGCGTATTTGAGAAGTGTTGAGTGTTGCACGCCGGCACGCCCCGTACGCGTGCCGAGACCTCAGTTTCTCAAGCAAAACTCAAGGCTTGCCGGCGGTATGCGATAGCTCACGAAATTCCGCGGCGAGACCGGCGACCGTCACCTGCTCGCGCACCTGGTCCACGAAGATGCCCACGAAGAGCGCCAGCATCAGCACCGTCACCGCGCCCTTCACCGGCTGGCTCAAGGTCATCAGATCGAGCTTCGATGCCGACTTCGATGCAAAACCAAAGGCGAAGTCGACCAGCAACAGAATCAGCATCATCGGCGCGGCGAGCTTGGCGACGGTCTGCATCAGCGTATCGGTCTGCTGCAGGACAAACGATTCGAGCATGTTCGAGACGTTCGGTCCTGCGGAGGTAATCGGCCACCAGCTATACGACTCGTACAACGTGCCGAGCAGAAACGTCATGCCGCCCAGCGCCCAGAACGCCACCGTGGCCACCTGGCCGAGCAGGGTCGCGGTGGGCGTGGATTGCTCCTGGCGCGTCGGGTTGGTGATCTGCACGTTGTTGTAGCCGGTCAGGTCGTCGATATAGGTGCCGGCGCTCTCGGCGACCCAGAACACGATCGATGCCGCAAAGCCGATCACCAGACCGATCATCCCTTCACGCAGACCGATTTCGAGCAGCGCGATGCCATGCAGCGACTCGATAAACGACGCGGGCTGCCCATACGCGACATACGAGCTGAACAGCAGCACGATGGCATTGCGCACCACGCCCTGCAGCAGACCATCGGCCGTGGGCGGAAAGATAAACATCACGATAAAGAGGCGCAGCGAGCAGACCCCGATCAAGGTGATATAGCCGACCAGCAGTTCGCCAAGCTGCGGCAGCGCCGAGAAAATATCGTTCACGCGCGTGCCCTCTGCTGCTGGAAGCGGCGCGCGAGCGCGGTCTCTTCCGCTTCCTCGTCGCTCGCGTTGTCTGCCGCCTCGTCGTGCTGGCGGCGAATCTGCTGAATCCGCTCGCCGCACAGATCGATGCGCCCCTGGTTCAGTGCGATATCGCGCCGGGTCTTGTCCTGCGCCGCCAGGCTGTTTTGCACTGCCGCTTCGGCGTGAACGAGTTCGCCTTCGAGCGCACGCAGCCGTTCACCGACGATCTCCAGATAGCGGCGGCAGCCGTTCATGTCCTCGAGCGAGAAGGCTTCCGTGCCGGTCATCATCGCATCGATGCGATGCTGATAGAAGCGCTGGATGCCGGCCTCATGCTCGACCTGGGCGGCCTTGGCATCACGCGCGGCCTCGAGCGACACATGCGCGTTGCGCTGCGCGGCGAGCGTGGCGCGCAGCGTGTCGTCGAGACGCCGCCGCCGTGTGCACGAACGGTCGAGCGCGATAATCCGGCGGTCCCGCGAACCGCTCGCTCCCTTTGCCGCCGCCATCAGCCGAGTCCGCTCAGGGCGTACAACTGCGCTTCCGTGTCGGCCGGCGCCGCATAATCGGCGGTCCGCTGCGAGAGAAACGCCTTGATCGAATCGAGCTTGGCGATGGCCTCGTCGGCAAGCGCATTGGTGCCGGGCTGATATTCGCCGATCTGCAACAACATCTCCACCTCGCGATGCTTGGCCATCAGTTCGCGAATCCGCGCCGCCGCCTGCACATATTGCTCCGGCACCACCTGCGGCATGACGCGCGACAGGCTCGCCAGCACATCGATAGCGGGGTACTGGTTTTTCGCCGCGATCTCGCGCGACAGAATCATATGGCCGTCGAGAATCCCGCGCACTTCTTCGGCAATCGGATCGCTGCCGCTGTCGTCTTCCGCGAGCACCGTGTACAACGCGGTGATCGAACCGGTCGCGCCCATGCCGGCGCGTTCGAGCAGGCGCGGCAACTCCGCGAAGATCGACGGCGGGAAACCGCGCCGCGCCGGCGGCTCGCCCGCCGCGAGACCGATCTCGCGGCCGGCCCGCGCGAAACGCGTGAGCGAGTCCATCATCAGCAGCACGCGCTGGCCGCGATCGCGGAAGTATTCGGCGATCGCGGTCGCCACATAGGCGGCCTTGGCGCGCTCCATCGACGAGCGGTCCGAGGTGGCGCACACCACCACCGAACGCGCCATCCCTTCCGGGCCAAGTATCAGTTCGACGAACTCGCGCACTTCGCGGCCGCGCTCGCCGATCAACGCGATCACGTTGACGTCGCATGAGGCGCCGCGCGCGAACATGCCGAGCAAGGTGCTCTTGCCGACGCCGGCCGGCGCGAAAATACCCATCCGCTGGCCTTCGGCGAGCGTCATCATGGCGTCCACGACGCGTACGCCGGTGGCAAGCGGCGCGTCGATCATGCGGCGATTCATGGGGTCGGGCGGCGAGGCGAAGATCGGCCGCATGGTGTCGGACTCGATGGGCGGGCCACCGTCTACCGGTTCGCCGAGACTGTCGATCACGCGGCCGAGCAGCATGTCGCCCACCTTGACCGCGAGCGGCCGGCCCAGTCCGATCACCTGGGTGGAACGCGAGATGTTTTCGAGGCGCGAGAACGGCGACAGCAGCGCGACGTCGCGGGTAAAACCAATTACCTCGGCATGCTGCAGCAGCGTGCCGTTCGGCGCGCGCAATTCGCACAGTTCGCCAAGCGACACGTCGAGACCGGCCACCTTGATCAGCGTGCCGATCACTTCGAGGACCTTGCCGGTGCGCGCGACACCCGGCACAGCGAGAATCTCGCGCTCGATGGCGTCGGTCAGCCGCTCGAAATCGAGCGTGCGGGTCAGCCATGGCGTGCTCATGCGGTTCCTTCTGTGGCTGATTGCGAGTAGTCCAGATGGGGGGAGTGACCTTCATCTGCGCCATAGCCGAGGTCCGCTGCCGTCGCTTCTGCTTCGTCGCCTTCTGCTTCAGCTTGCACGGCCTCGTCCGCCTCAGCCTCCTCTACCGACCGTTTCAACGCGCGCGACACCGCACTGCGCATCGCGCGAAGCTGCGTGTCGAGGCTCGCGTCCACCGTGCCGAAGTCCGATTCGCACACGCAACTGCCGGGGCCGAGGCGCTTGTCGGCGACGACCGACAGCGGAATCGGCCGTCCCAGTTCGAGCCAGCGCGCGGCGAGCCGGTCGAACGTCGCCTTCGCTTCGTCGTAGTCGTCGGGATGAACGGCGACCCGCAGATAGGTTGCGCCGTCAACGATCCGGTCGACCGTCGCCAAGGCTCGCTCGAACAGCGCCTCATGACGCTCGACGCGCACGATCTGCTCCACCGCCGACGCGACAATCCCCGCCAGCCGCTCGCGCATGCGAATCTGCAACTGGCTCTGGGCGTCGGCGACATCGGCAAGGCGCTCCATCCAGTCGGCGAGCGCGCGGTCGCAACCGTCGCGATAGCCCTGCTCGGCAGCCGTGTCGTATTCGCGTTGCGCCTCTTCGATAATCTGCCCCGCCTGTGCCTGGCCTGCCGCCACGATCTCGGCCGCTTCCTCGCGCGCGGCGGCGAGCAGCGCTTCGCGGTCTGCCGCGAGTGCCGTGTAGGCCGCGTCGATCGAGACCAGCGTGCCGAAGGTCTCGCGCGGGATCACATCGCGCGCCGCGCCGACGCGCGCCACCAGACCGTTGATGTCCATCTCACCGGGCGCCGACCGGGCGCTTTTCAACCAAATAGCCATGCCCACTCCGGTAGCAGTTCGGATAGCCGCACGAAGAGCCGCGCCGTGCCCGGCGCGTCGAGCTGCGGCGGCACGGCGGCCAGCCAGGGCGGCGTCGGCAGCACGCGCGGCAAAGCGAGCCTGAGCAACGGAAACGGCATGCGCGAGCCGCTGTGTCCATACGTCGCAAGATCGCGCAGGAGCAACACGCAGCCTTCGATGGCGAGCGCTTCGGCGTCGAGCGCCGCCAGCGGCGGCATCGCGGCACGCGCGGCGAGACGTGCCGTGTCGGGCGCGTCGGCCAGATGCGCGTCCTGGGTCAGACGGTCGATGCCGACGCCCGCCCATTCGGAAAGCTGCGAGCGGCTACGCTTGTCGATCAGGCGCCGCGCTTCGGCGCGCCGGAACGACAGCGCACGCATGCGCAGCACTTGCAAGCCCGTTTGTGCCGGCAGCACATCAAGCAAGGCAGCGTTCGGCTGCAGCGTTGGGACCGACGCAGTGGATGCCGCTGATACGATTGACGAAGCCGGTGACGCTGAAGCACCGAACATGGCTGATTGCGTCAAGATGTCCAGCCCCGGCATGCGCACGCCGGCAGCAAGCACGAGCGCTCGCGAGCCGGTTTCCAGCGCTGATGCACTCGCCCGTGCAAGCGCCGCACGCCAACCGGCGAGCTGCGTGTCGTCGGCGCCAAGCAGCGCCGCACTCCACGACGGATCGGCCCAGTGAACTGCTTGAGCGAGATTGCGGCGATACGCGTCTAGCGCAGCGGCCGCACGTATAAACGGTAAATCGACGGGGGCGTTCATCGGCAGTGCATGAAGACTCAACTGGCCGGACGCAAGCGTCGCAAGCGCGCGAGCAGCCCACCGAAGCGGCCCGTCTCGGCCTCACCATCCGCACCGCTCGTCGCGCCGCTTTGCACCCGTCCCGCCAACACACCGCGCTTCGCCAACACCAGCAGCGCGGTAGCCACCAGCACTGTGGCGCCGGCCAGTACACCCAACAGCCATCCCGGCATGCCGTTCGACTGCGGCAGTTGCGACAATTCCACCGGATCCGCGGCGACCGCAGTCACACTGACCTCGTCGTAGGTGAGCCCTTCGACGCTATGCATGACCAGCGTCTTGATCTGCGGCACCAGCGCGCCGATATCGGAGTCCGGACGGTGCTTGATAAACACAGCCGCCGACGAAGGCTTGATGGTCTGCGCCAGCGGGTCGTTATTCGGCAGTACGATCTGTACACGCGCCACCAGCACGCCGTCGATCTTCGACAGGGTCGACGAAAGCTCCTGCGACATCCCGTAGATGAAGCGCACGCGCTCCTCGGTCGGCGTCGAGACGAGGCCGTCCTTCTTGAACAGGTCGCCGAGATCGTCGAACTTGTTATGCGGCAGGCCACGCGCGCGCAGCACTTCCATGGCGCGCACAAGCTGGCTGTCGTCCACATCGAGCGACCAGGTCTTGCCGGCGTCCGACGTGTCTTTGGTCGCGTCGACGCCGCGCTCGAGCAGCGCCACCACCATTTCGTTGACGTCCTGTTCGGACAGATTGCCGTATAGCTCTTTCTTGCAGCCGGCGAGCAGCACGCATAGCGCCAGCACGCACAGCAAAGGTGCGCTGCGGCGGCGAATCGGCGTTCGGTCTGACATGGCTAAGCCTCGCGATTCATCGCATGAAGGACACCGGCGCGGCGTCCCTGACAACGGTCGTTGGGTAACGACAACCTTATTGGTTCTTCATCAGCGTTTCGATGGCCGACTTCGACGAATCGACCACGCCCATCTTCGCTTCCAGATCGAGCTGCGTGCTGGCGAGCTCAAGCGTCATGCGGATGGTGCCCGCGCTCATCTCGTTCATTGTCAGCGTCGGCGCGCGCTGTGCGAGGTCGAGCGCATCGTTCACCGTCTGCTGCAATTCCGCGTCCTGCGAAGCAACCAGCTTCGAGGCGACCGCCGTGCCGTCGTCCTGCGGCGCCGCGGGCGCGCTCATCGGCGCCTTCTGCATCAGCGACTGGAACTTGTCGGCCAGTTGCGTGGGCGCTTGTGCGCCAGGCGCCGCCGCCCCTTGCGACATCTGTTCGAGCGAGGCTTGTAGCGCCGACGCGTTGACGTTGACGGTCATGTGCGACTCCGTGACGAGTGGAAAAACGTGCAGCGCCTCAGGCGCGCAGAAACGACGCGTGCGGAATCGGCGCAGCCACCGGCGCCGGCGCGAGTGCCACGGCTGGCTCGGCGCTCTCGGTTTCCGCGTTGAATTCGGCCAGCGCCTCGCATGAAGCCGGCGTCACGAACTGGCCACCGTTACGCTTGACGCGCATGGCGTTGAGCAGGTCTTCACGCGCTTCGAGTGCACGCACAAGGGCCTGGGTATCGCGGCTGGGATTGATTTCCATGGCTTCGGTAGCGCACTGCTTCCAGTCCGGATCGCCCTTCGCGGAGAGGCAGAACGCCAGCAGCGCCTTGGCGTAACCGAAGCGCGGCGCATTCTCGCCCACCTGGCGCAGCACGTGAATGGCGTCGTCCCAATGGCCGCGCACCATATGCAGGATGCCGTCGAGCGTATCGATCTCGGTCACGCGCGGACGCAGCACGCGCAGCGCGTCGAGCACCAGTTCGATGTCGTAGGGATCGGCCGAGACTTTCGGGAAGTTGCTGAGCAAGGCGGTCGAGACGGTTTCGATCAGCCCGCCGATGACATTGGGGCTGCAATTCATGTATTCCGGCGTGCTGACGGTCATGGCGACTCACTCCTGGGGAGAGACGTTGAAAACGGCCGCGCCACGCGCGGCCGGTCACGAAGGATGCGTCAAACATAGCAACAGGCGCCACGGCATACGCTGTGCGATGCGAAGCAAGCGCACCGCAAGCGAAGCCGCAGCGGCGCTTGCACAGCGGGCCCATAGCGCCACCAACGGTAAGCGTCTTCGGGCGTCTGCCTGCCTCGCGGGCTTCGCAAGGCATGCGACAGCTTCGCTTCGAGCCTCATGCGGCGCGAGCGTGAGCGCTATCGTCGGGCGAGCGTTGCGTTTGCGCAGTGCCTTAGTGCTTCAGTGCCTCAGTGCAGAAGTCCCCGCCCCCTGCCGCCCCTTCCAGCCGAGCCGACGCATGAGCGACGAAAAGACCGAAGAACCCACAGACAAAAAGCTCAAGGACGCGCGCAAGGAAGGCCAGGTCTCGCGCAGTAGCGACCTGACCGACTCGATCTCGATGCTGGCGGTGGTTGTCCTGCTGGTGGGCGGCGCCAGCCGCTTCAGCGATGCGATGCGTGCCGTCGTGAACACGGCCATGGGCTTTGTCGACGGCGACCATTCGCTCACCAACATGAATACGCAGCTCTACCGGCTCGGCGGCGTGGCGCTCTCCGCCATCGTGCCGTGCGTTTGCGTGGCCGCACTGGCCGCGGTCGCAGGCTCGCTGGGCCAGGTGGGCATCCAGATCGCCACCAAGCCGGTCACGCCCGATCCGAAGGCCGTCAGTCCGGCCGCGGGCCTGAAGCGCATCTTCTCGGTACGCACCTTGATCGAGTGCGCAAAGATGGTCGTCAAGGCGGCGATCATTTTTTGCGTGATGTGGGAGTCGATCAAATGGCTGTTCCCGCTGATCGTCGGCTCGCTTTACCAGCCGTTACCGGGTCTCGTGCGGATGTTCTGGGACATCCTGCTCAAGCTGTTCATGGTGGCGGCAGCGGTGTTCGTGCTGGTCGGCGCGGCCGACGTCAAGCTGCAGAGCTTCATGTTCCTCAAGAAGATGAAGATGAGCAAGGACGAAGTCAAACGCGAGCACAAGAACCAGGAGGGCGACCCGCGCATCAAGGGCGAACGGCGCCGGCTCGCCCGCGAACTCGCCACCGCACCGCCGCAGGCGAAGGTGGGCATGGCGAACATGATGGTGGTCAACCCGACGCACTATGCGGTCGCCGTGCGCTATGCGCCTGACGAGCATCCGCTGCCTCGCGTGATCGCCAAGGGCATGGACGAGCAGGCGGCGCATTTGCGGCACGCGGCGCGCGACGCCGGTGTGCCGATCATCGGCAATCCGCCGGTGGCTCGCGCGCTTTATAAGGTCGGCGTCGATCAGCCGATTCCCGAGGAACTGTTCGAGACGGTCGCCGCGATTCTGCGCTGGGTGGAGGCGATTGGCGCGCGGCGCGATGACGGCGTCGCTTCTGAGCAACCGTACGATCCGCCGCAGATGCTCCATTAGCGTGGTCTTTCGACTCGCATTGTTTCGCGCATTGATTCGCGCGTTGTTTCGCGCATTGACCCGTTTAACCAGGCACTCCGACATGAGAACCGACCCATGCTCAAGACGCTGAAACTCCCCGCAGGCGGTGAAGTCGGGATCGTGGCGCTGATCGTCGCGATCATCTCGCTGATGATCCTGCCGCTGCCGCCTGCGCTGATCGATATTCTGCTCGGCGTGAACATCACCATTAGCGTGACCTTGCTGATGGTGACCATGTATGTGCCCGACGTGGTCTCGCTGTCCGCTTTCCCCTCGCTGCTGCTGTTCACGACGCTGTACCGGCTGTCGCTGAACATCGCCTCCACCAAGTCGATTCTGCTGCATGCCGAGGCCGGTCATATCATCGAAAGTTTCGGCGAACTGGTGGTGGGCGGCAATCTCGTGGTGGGCCTCGTGGTGTTCGTGATCATCACGACGGTGCAGTTCATCGTGATTGCGAAGGGCTCGGAGCGGGTGGCCGAAGTCGGCGCACGCTTTACGCTCGACGCGTTGCCCGGCAAGCAGATGAGTATCGACGCCGATCTGCGCGCCAATCTGCTGACCGCCGAAGAAGCGCGCCGCAAGCGCGCCACGCTCGCGGTGGAAAGCCAGTTGCACGGCGGCATGGACGGTGCAATGAAGTTCGTCAAGGGCGACGCGGTCGCGGGTCTCATCATCACGATGATCAATATCGTGGCGGGCATCGCCGTGGGCGTCGCCTATCACGGCATGAGCGCAGGCGACGCGGCCAACCGCTTCTCGATCCTCTCGGTCGGCGACGCGATGGTGTCGCAGATTCCCTCGCTGCTGCTGTCGGTGGCGGCCGGCGTGATGATCACCCGTGTCGCGGACGAGCGCCAGACCAAACAAGGCTCGCTCGGCGACGAAATCGGCCGGCAGCTCGGTTCCAGTTCGCGCGCGCTCTATTTCGCGGCGGTGTTGCTGCTGGGCTTCGCTGCGGTACCGGGCTTCCCGGCCGCGCTGTTCGTGCTGCTGTCCGGCACCCTCGCCTTTACCGCCTACCGGTTGAACGCCAAAAAACCGCAGCAGCAAAGCCACGAACGCGAGTCGCTGCACGCCATGCAGCGCTCGGGCTCGAAGATCGACGTGCCCGCCATCCTCGCCCGCGCGCCGCAGTTCACCTGCCCGCTTGGCGTGCGCATTGCACCGGACCTGGTGGCGCGGCTCACCATGCCCGCGCTCGACAAGTCGTTCGAAACCGAACGGGCGCGCCTGCAGGAAGAGCTTGGGCTGCCGTTCCCCGGCATCACGATGTGGAGCTATGCCGCCTTGCCGGCTGCGACCTGCGAGATCCTCGTGCATGACGTGCCGCAGCTTGCTATTGAATTGCCCGTCGGCAAGGTGATGCTGCCCGAGGCGGCGCGGATGGGGCAATCAAGCGCGGCGGCAGCCGCCGTCACGAACGAGGACAACACCGCGCTCGCGGCGCTGCTCGCACAAAGCGAGGAACGCGCGCCCATCGACGCCAGCGGGGCGCCCACACATTGGCTCGAAGAACGCGCCGTACCCGCGAAAACGCCGGTATGGCGTGCCGAACAGGTGATTGCGCATGCATCGGTCGCGCTGATGCGCCGGCACGCGCCGCTCTTTCTGGGCATCCAGGAAGTGCAGTGGATTCTCGACCAGCTCGCGAGCGACTACCCCGGCCTCGTCGCCGAGGTGCAGAAGGTACTGCCGCCGCAACGGATTGCCGACGTGCTGCGCCGTCTGCTCGAAGAACAGATCTCGATTCGCAACGTCCGCACCATCATGGAAAGCCTGATTACTTGGGGTCCTAAAGAAAAGGACATGCTGATGCTCACCGAGTACGTGCGCGGCGACCTGTCGCGCTTTCTGGCGCATCGCGCCGCGCGTGGCGAGCGCACGCTTTCCGCTGTCCTGTTCGACATGCCGGTCGAGCAGCATATTCGCCAGGCCATAAAGCAAACGCCTACCGGCAATTTTCTCGCGCTGCCGCCGGACGAAGCGACGCTGCTGATCGACAAGATCCAGTCGTTCGTCGGCATGGCGCCGCGCGACGGTGTAGCGCTGGTGACCTCGATGGATATCCGCCGCTATGTGCGCCGGATGATCGAAGCACGGCTGGGCTGGCTCGCTGTCTATTCGTACCAGGAACTCGGCGAGCACGTCGAACTGCGGCCCCTCGGCCGCGTGTCGATCTAAGGCCGAGGCGACCATGACGCATATCGAGGCACGCCATCTCCGCATCATTCCAGGCCAGGGCGAGGGCTATGAGGACGCGTCCGATGACACAGCGGCACCGGCGGGCAGCGGCCGTGGACGTCAGTTTGACTACGCGTCGCTGCTGGGACGACGCCGTGCGCCGCATCGTCTGAGCAGTGGCGCCAACACCCATGCCGGCGCGCATGCGCAAGCCGACGGCGACGCCGGCGCTGGCGCTGACGGTGACAAACCCTCTCCGGATGACGCAGGCACAGGGACACCCCAGGCACCCTGCCCGTTCGAACGGGAACCCGGCGCGGATCACGACACGCCATGGGACAGCGGGAATAGCCACGCTTCGGCCCGCACGTCCGCCCATGCAGCCGATGACGCCGGCGAATCCGCCGAGCGTCAGGCACTGCGCGCACGCGTCGCCGGTGCGGCGATGCCGGTCGTGTCGGCGGTGTACCAGCAGCAGCAACGCTGCATCCAGTTGCTGGGTTCGCTTGCGCGCGAGATTGGCGCGTTCTGCAGCGAGCGCGCGATTGCCGACGCAGGCAACTGGGAAGTGCAGTTACCGCTCGATCAGAAGCTGCTGCCGCAGACCACCTTGTATCTGTCGCTTTCGCGTTTCAGGCTCCAGCTTCGGTTCGACGCACCGGATACGGCGGCGCGACAATTACTCTTGGACCATAGCAGCTTGCTCGAGAGAGAGCTCGACACGATGCTGCGCGCGTGGGGCGAAGCCCGCGAAATCGAACTCACTGTCTGGTGACTGACTCCCAACGCATGGCCCATCCGCTAGCCGAACCGAGGACCGCTGACGCCGTGCGCACCGATGCGCAGGGACGCGCTGCGCATGGCGTGCCGGAGGGGACGGATGCTGGCACGGGTCACGCTGTGAATCCGATCGGTGGACGGCTCGCAGCCGCTAGTGCAAAGCGTGTGCAGGACGACGGTTTGCAGCGGCACAGCGAAGCGTCGAATCGAGCGGCCCGGCCGGGGCCGTCTGGGCCGTCTGCGATTGAGCAAGGCATCGCGCCGCTGCGGCCGCGTGCCATCGAACGCGCGGCCGCCCGCATCACGCGCAGTGTCTGCGATACACGGCTTGCGATGCGCGCCACCGCACTGTGCGCGGTCACAGCGTTACGCGTTGAGGTAACGGACGCGCAGTCAGTGGATTCAGCTTACGCCGACCCGGCCGTGGTCGAACTCTCGGTTGCGCTGCCGGTCGGCACAGCGAGTGCGGCGTTACAAGTGGCGCTGGATCTGCAGGCGTATCCGGCGCTCGCCATCGCCGCGTGGCCCGAACGCGATGTGCCGCCGCAAGGCAATGGGCAATCTGCAGGCGCCCCGGCGGCGCCCATGATGACAAGCAGCTCGGCGGATGTCGCACTCCGCAATGCGGTGGCTGGCGTGGTGCTGGAACCGTTGCTCGCGCAACTGCTTCGCTTCGGCGTCAAGGACCCACGCGTGATAGCTGTGCGGCGGCGGCGTTTGAGCGAAGGGCCACGCAGCATGCCACGCGAGTCCCGTCACGAACCCACGCAAGCACTGCATCGCGATTCGCCTACCCAAACGCCCGTTGTAGCGTTGTCGTTCATGCATGAGACCCGACGCTTCGACCTGGCCATCCGTGCCGACTCGCGCTGCTACGACCTGCTCGACACGCTGCTGCATGCGCAGACGGGCACGGAGACCAGCGTCATTCCCGCGCCGCTGCCGCAGCCCGACCTCGCGATTCCGGGCCGCCTGGTCGTCGGCATGAAACCGCTGCCCGTCGAGACGCTCAACGCGCTCGATACCGGCGATGTGCTGCTGCGCGCCCTGTTTCCGTCGTTCGACGCGACGCTGTTCGCAACGGACGATGACCCCTCCCTGCCCCGGTCACGGCTACGCGCCGTCGCCGCGTGGGGCACCCCTGGGCTCACGCGTCTGTGCGCCGCTGTGGAACTCGACGGGCAATCGCTCGTCATCGTCAAGGAGCCGAACATGTCAGAAGAGCTGGACCCGGCGAACGCCGACGCCGGGCTCGCCATCGACCAGCCCGAGGACCCGATCCGTATCGGCGAACTCGAGCTGCCCGTGCAGTTCGAAATCGACACGGTCGCCCTGCCGCTCGCCCAGTTGTCGGCGTTGGGGCCGGGCTATGTGGTCGAACTGCCGGTACCGGTCGCGGACGCGCAACTGCGCCTCGTCGCACACGGACAAACAATCGGCTACGGCGAGCTTGTGACAGTCGGCGAGCATCTTGGCATTCGCATCATTCGCATGGCGCACAGGCATGGTCCAGTTCAGTGATATCACCGGGCTGCTGCTCGTCGTCGTTGCGATCAGCCTGCTGCCCTTCGTCGCCATGGTGGTGACCTCGTACGCCAAGATCGTCGTCGTGCTCGGCCTGCTGCGCAATGCGCTCGGCGTGCAGCAGGTGCCGCCCAACATGGTGCTCAACGGCATCGCGATCCTCGTTTCGGTGTACGTCATGGCGCCGATCGGCATGCTGGCGGCGAAGTCGCTCGAAGGCCAGCAACTCGCCTCGCAGCCATCGCAGGCGCTGATCCAGGCCTTCGGCGCCGCGCGCGAGCCGTTTCGTGCGTTCCTCGTCAAGCATACACAGGAGCGCGAAAAGCGCTTCTTCCTGCGCTCGGCCGGCGTGGTATGGCCGAAGGAGCAGGCTGCGGAACTGAAGGAAGACGATCTGATCGTACTCGCGCCCGCCTTCACGCTGACCGAGATGACCGACGCGTTCAAGATCGGCTTTCTGCTGTACATCGCGTTTATCGTGGTCGATCTGATCATCGCCAACGTACTGCTTGCGATGGGCCTGAACCAGGTCACGCCCACCAACGTGGCGATTCCGTTCAAGCTGCTGCTGTTCGTCGTGATGGACGGCTGGTCGACGTTGATTCACGGCCTCGTCATGACCTACAAATAGCGAGGCGCGCACCATGGATATCGATTCGCTGATCCGCTACACCACCGAGGGCATGCTGCTATGTCTGACCGTCTCGCTGCCGCCGGTGATCGTCGCGGCGGTGGTCGGCCTTGGTGTGTCGTTCCTGCAGGCGATCACCTCGATGCAGGACCAGACGCTCTCGCATGCCGTCAAGCTGATTGCGGTGACGGTCGCCATCGTGATTGCCGCGCCGCTGTCTTGCGCGGCGGTCCTGCACTTCGCCAACGAAATCCTGCAGGCAGCGGTCCCGCTGTGACGCGGCGCGCGAGCCACAGGAATCTATCGAAGCCATCGTCATGAACCGCGTCTCCCACTCGAACGGCAACGAAACCGCTGCAGCCAATGCGCAGCACACCGCCGACGCCCAGCAGAAAAGCGCCAATGCGCAGGGCGCCCGCAACGGTGCGCAATTTGCCGCACTGTATCGCGGCGCGACCAACTTCACTTACGGGCAGGACGCGCAGCGCGGCCCGTCGGTCAGTTCGGTGCGCGCCAAAAAAATGGCGGATCAACTCGCACGCAAGCGCCGCGCGGCCAAGAAGCAACGTGGCGGCGGCGTAGGATCCGATGACGACGGTCCCGACGACGCCGACGCCCACCACGCCGACAGCCATAGCGTGAACCGCGACGGTCGCGGACGCGGTGGTGGTGGGCAATCGCACGACGACCATGCGGACGAGCACGATTCGTCCGCCGCGCCCGCCATGAAGGTGCGCAAGGACAGCGCCGTGGTGCCGCCGCCTGCCGGCCAGCTCGACGCGATCGCCGCACAGTACGCGCAACCAGGCCAGGAAGCCGCGCGCAATGCGGCGCTGCGCGACGCGTGGTGCGGCGCGATGCTGGATCTGCGCGATCAGTTGGCCGCCAATCCACACATGCACTTTGCCGCGAACGTGCTTGAACATTCCATGGATCTGCTCGGCGCGCAACAGCGCTTCGGCCGCTTGCCGGCGCTTGGGCTCGCCTCGTTGCGCGATCGCAGTTCCAGCGCTGCCGGCGCCGGCGTGACGCGGCTGCCGCCGCCTGAGCGGGTGCAACGCTTCAATCTGCTGTTTCCCTTGTTGTGGCTGCATGCGGATATGCCGTACACGGGATCGCAACGAGCGCGTGCGCTCGATACGCTGGGTTCGGTACGTAGCGGTGTGGTGAGCCGGGCCTTGGCTGGTACTGCGGCCGGCGCCGACGGAACCGCGACGGCGGCCATGTCCTCGTCGCATGGATCCGCCGCGCGGCCAAACGCGGCGGATGGACCCGCGCCGCAAGCCGCGCTCGCGCCCCGCCAGGCGTTTCCCGGCGGCCGGCGTTAAAAGCATCGCTTCTTATGTTCGTGCCGTAATCAGGCGCCTACCCTCCCGCAAGTTTGACGAGCCGTGAAAACCGAACGCGCAGCGGCACCGCGTGCATGCTCCTCGCTTGACACGTATATGCCTCATCAGGTATATAAGAACAATGGAATCGACCTTCGCGATCATCGCCGAGCCGAACCGCCGCGCCATCCTGAGCCTGCTCGCCTCTGCCGAGCGGTCCGTGGGTGATATCGAGGAGCAGTTAAGCCTTTCGCAGCCCTCGGTTTCAAAACATCTTCGGGTCCTTCGGGAGGCCGGATTCGTGGAGTCGCGCGTCGATGCACAGCGACGTCTCTACCGGATCAGGCCGGAGCCGTTGATGGAAATCGACGCGTGGCTCGCCCCGTTCCGCCAGTTCTGGTCGGTGCACCTCGATGCTCTCGAACGGCACCTCGATCAGATGGATCCTGTACCGCAACGAAAGGGAAGAAAGCGATGAGCAAGCGCGACGAATACCTGCCGGGCCCGGCCGCCGGCGCCGAAGTCCAAAAGGCCGGCGAAAGGTGGACACTCGTGATCGTGCGCGAGTTGCGCCATCCGCCGGAGAAGGTGTGGCAAGCGTTGACCGATCCGGCCAGCCTGCGCGAATGGGCACCGTTCGATGCCGACCGCAGCCTCGCTTCGGTTGGCCCCGTGAGGCTTTCAACGGTCGGCACGCCGGCGCCACAGATTTCGGCTACCCAGGTCACGCGCGCCGAGGCGCCGAAGCTGCTCGAATATCGTTGGGGTGACAACGATATGCGCTGGCAACTTGAGCCGCTCGGTGACGGCACGCGGCTCACGCTGTGGCACAACATCGATCGCGGTTTCATTGCCATGGGCGCCGCCGGCTGGCACATCTGTCTCGATGTGCTCGAGCGGTTCGTGGCAGACGAGCCAATCGGGCGTATCGTCGGTGGTGAAGCCATGAAATTCGGCTGGCCGCGGTTGAACGACGAGTATACGAAGCAGTTTGGGCTTTGAGTTTCGGCGCGCGGCGAAGCAAGTTGCCCGCTCGCGGGCAGCACGAAAGGCTCGTTGCGAAATCAAAAAAACGTCGGGAAGTTTCAGGAGGAGAACATGAACAAGTCCGCTTCGAACGAGAATCGGTCGGCATCCGAACTGATCGATCAACGCATCGCCGATCTCGCCGACTGGCGCGGCGCAACCTTGAGCCGGATGCGCGAGCTCATCAAGGACGCGGACCCCGACGTCGTGGAAGAGTGGAAATGGATGGGCACGCCCGTGTGGTCGCACGATGGGATCATCTGCACCGGCGAGTCGTATAAAGCAGTGGTAAAGCTGACTTTCGCCAAAGGCGCTTCGCTGAAGGACCCGTCGAAGCTATTCAACTCGAGCCTCGACGGGAATACACGGCGTGCGATCGACATTCATGAAGGCGAGGAAGTCGATGCGAGAGCTTTCAAGACGCTTGTCCGCGCGGCGATTGATCTGAATGCATCCGCTGTCGCGGCGAAGTCAAAGGCGAAGGCGAAGCCAGCGCGAGTGAAAAAGGCGACCTAGCCAGTTTGCGTAATTTAAGCCGCATCACCGACGCGTGCCTCGGTGTTCAACCGCCCTCCAACACGAACCCCACGGCACGCGCACACCCCTCACTCACTCCATAATGATCTGCACCTTCACGTCCGTAGGCTTGCCGCTGGCCGCTTCCTCGAAAGCCTTGATCCCATCCGCGAACGCGAACGAGCGTGAAATGAACGGCTTGATATCGAGCCGTCCCGACGCGATCAACTGGATCGCACGCGGGAACATGTTGGCATAGCGGAACACCGACTCGATCCGCACCTCCTTGATCTGAACCGCGACAATATCGATCGGCACCGCGTGTTGCGGCATGCCCACCAGCACGAGGCAGCCACCCGGACACAGCAGATCGACGATGCCCTCGAATGCTTTTTCGTTGCCACTCGCTTCGAAGACAACGTTCGCGCCCCACCCTTCCGTCAGCTCGGCAACCACGTCCTTCGGTTTCCGATCACGGATATTGACCGCCGTCACGCCCTGCACGTTGCCGATCAGTTCAAGCTTCTCCGGCACCATGTCACAGACGATCGCGCGGCTGCACCCACCGGCGAGCGCCGCAAGCGCGCACATCATGCCGATCGTCCCCGCGCCCAGAATGACGGCTACGTCCCCCGGTTTTATCTTCGCCTTCGTTGCGGCCTGCATGCCGATCGCCAAAGGCTCGACAATCGCGCCCTCCGCGAAGCTGACGTTGTCCGGCAGCTTGAAAGTGAACGCAGCGGGATGCACGACGAACGGCGTGAGGCATCCATGCACCGGCGGCGTCGCCCAGAAGCGCACGCTCGGGTCCAGGTTATACATGCCCTCGCGCGACGCCCGCGACGCCATGTCCGGTACGCCCGGCTCCATGCAGACACGATCGCCCACCTTCAGGTGCGTCACTTCCTCGCCGACCTGGATCACCGTGCCGGCCGCTTCGTGACCGAGCACCATCGGCTCATTGACGACGAACGGCCCAATGCGGCCATGCTGATAATAATGAATGTCGCTGCCGCAAATACCGACCGTGTTGATGCGAATGCGCACGTCGCGCGCACCCACCACCTGCGGCAAGGTGAACGGGCGCAAGCTGATACGGCGCGCTTCTTCGAGAACCAGTGCTTCCATGATTGAAGCCCTCTGCTAGGGGATAAACGGAATGAAATCGGTCGGCCTGAAAACCGCCGTATGCTGCAAGGCTTACACCGTTAGAGAAGTTCGAGTCGTCGCGATTCCACTCCAGGGATCATCGTTTCATCAAGGTTCTTCGCAGAGACGGCGAGCGGTGTCTTCGTCGGTCACGAGTACCGACGGATAACGTCCGCGCAATGCCGCTCGCGTCACTGCAAACTTTTTGGCGCCGCCGCTCACCAGAATCACCCGCTGAATCGTGCGCAGATCTTCGAGCGAAATCGCAACCGTGCGGCGATTCAGGGGATGGTCGATCGCCTCGCCGTCCGCGTCCATGAAGTGACCGAGCATGTCGCCTACCGCCCCCGCCTTCTGCAATGCTTTCACCTGTTCCGGATCGTTGATGCCATAAGTCACCACCAGCGACTCGGTCAGGTCGCCGCAGGTCAGCAGCACCAGGTCCGATTGACGCGCCCGCTCATAGGTCTCGCGCACGGCGTCTTCCTGCAGCAGGACGTCGCGCACCGCCTGACTGCTCACATAGATCGGTGCGGGAAACAGGAAACCGTCCGCCTGACACAGGTTGGCAAAGTCGGACACAATGTCGAACGTGTTGATGCTCGGGCAATGCGAGAGGCCGCCTTGCAACGACACCGCCGAAAGCGAGCCATACGATCGTTGCGGCAAGGCGCGCAGCACGGCGCGAATCGTACGCCCCCAACCGAGTCCGATGGTCTGTCCCGTTTCGATCTGTCCTGCCAGGTAATTTGCCGCGCCAATGCCGATCGCGGCCATGTTGGCGTCCGTGTCCGCGCCCGACGGCACCACAACCGCGGCCTCGAGCCCAAAACGTTTGACCAGTGTCTCTTCCAATGCGACACAGGGCGTGAGACGGCTATTGATAGTGATCTGCACCATCCCCGATTCGCGACTCGCGGCGAGCAGCCGGTTGACCCGCACCCGATTGCTGCCGATCAGCTGGGCAATTTCCTGTTGCGTCAGATTGCCTATGTAGTAATGCCATGCGACGCGCGCCTGCAACTCCTCTTCGGTGTCGACCGAGGATTCGGCAAGCGACGTGGCAGCGGATGGCATGGATTTATTCATATGTATGATGGGTTTGAATGTGCACAACCCGATAGTAGTTCACCACCCCGTGCTCCACCTTTCATTTCACTGCGCCCATCGTGAGCCCCTGGACCAGCCGGCCCGAGACAGCCAGCGCGAACACCACCATCGGCAACACAATCAGCGTGCCGGTGGCCATGATTTCGCCCCAGGGTAACTCATAGCCGCTCATGTAACTGGTTGCGGCGACCGGTGACGTAATGGCGTCGGTGCGGGTCAGCACCAGCGCGTACAGCAGGTCGTTCCACGAAAAGATAAATGCAAAGATTGCGGACACAACGATTCCCGGCATCGCCAGCGGCAGGTTGATGCGCCAGAACACACGCCACGCGGAGGCGCCGTCCAGACGCGCGGCCTCGTCGAGTTCGACCGGAATGTTGCGGAACTGATCGGTGCAGATCCAGACGACAATGGGCAGCGAAAACGTCAGGTACAGCAGGATCAGCACGGTATGCGTATCCACGATGTCGAGCTTCGTTGCGATCAGGAAGAACGGCACGGCCAGCACGACGGGGCTGACCATGCGGTTCGAGATGAACCAGAACCACAGGTCTTCCTTGCCGCGAAACTCGAAACGCGCGAGCGCATAGGCTGCCGGTGTGCCGAGCAGGATCGCCAGAAACGTCGTGCTACTTGCCACGATCAGTGAGTTCAACAGGCTTTGCGCCACGTCGTGCTGGAACAGCGCGTCGGTGTAGTGCGCGAGCGTCGGTGTGAAGAACCAGACCGGCGGCATGGCGAGCGCGTCGGCCTGGCTCTTCAGGCTCGTCGTCACCATCCAGTAGAACGGAAACACCGAAGAAAGAAATACGATCAGCAAGCCGATCGCATGCCACACCGTCGCGCGGCGCCGCGCGTTCTTCGCACGGCGAGCGCGCGGCGATAGCGGCAAAGCTTGCATGCTGGTGTCCGTTGTCGTGCTCACACGGCCTCCCGATAGACAAAACGAATATAGAGCCGCGACAGCACAATGGTCAGGATCAGCAGCAAGACCGCCTGGGCCGACGCCATGCCCTGATCGAACAGGCGGAACGCGATGCGCTGGATGTAGATGCTGATGAACTCGGTCGCCGTGCCGGGTCCGCCGCGTGTCATGGTGAATACGGCGTCGAACATCTTGAGCATGTCGGCCGAACGCAGAATCAGGATCGCGGTAAGCCCCGGCAGCAGGTAGGGACGCTGCAGATGCCAGAGAATCTTGCTCCACTTCGGCGTTTCGAGCCGAGCGGCTTCTTCCGCTTCCTTCGGCACCATCGCCAGACCCGCGAGCAGGATCAGCGCGCAGAACGGTGTCCATTGCCAGATGTCCATGATCATCACGGACACGAACGCGAGCGTGGGGTCGGCGAGCCAGTCGAGCGGCGGAATACCGAACAGGCCCAGCAGATAGTTGACCACACCGAACTGGCGGTTGAAGATCAGGCGTCCGATCAAGCCGACCACAGCGTAGGTGGTCGCCATCGGAATCACGAGACCGACGCGCGCCGCGACACGCAGCCATGGCAGCGCCGTACGATGCAACATCAAGGCGGCAAACAGCCCCAAAGCAATTTCAATCGGCAAGGTCAGGCAGAGGAAGCACACGGTACGACCGAGCGCCCCCCAAAACGACGGATCGGACAGCGTGGCGATGTAGTTGTCGAAGCCGACAAACGGCGTACCCGCTGCGACGTCCGCGAGCTTGTACAGATGGAACGAGTTATAAAGCGCGAGCAGCAACGGGTAGATGCCGATGATCGCCAGCGCCGCGACAGCGGGAAACAGGAACCAGAACGCGGGCGAGCGCGGCACGAAGCGAGAGCGCTTGGGCCGCCGCGGGCGCATTGCGCCGCTCGCCGGTGGTACCGTGGTGTTCAGCATGAATCGTCTCCGCGGGGGGCTTACTTCAACTTCGACGTCAACTCCAACTTCGACTTCAACGAGCGAGGCAGCACACGGGCTGCCTCACCCACGCGGGTTTACTTCAGCAAAGGTTTCTTGCCATCGTAATAGCCCGCTTTCTGCAGGATTTCTTCCGTCTTGGTGCCGATGGTCTGCGCACCGTCCTTCACGGAGACCTGACCGAGCATGATCTTGCTACCCCACTCGCCGATCACTTCAGACACTGCCGGCCATTCCGGGAAACGCGGCCGATAGTCGGGCACACCGTCCTGCCACGACTCCACCATCGGCTTCACGAACGGATACTTGCTCTGAATCGCCGGGTCCTTGTAGACCGACATGCGCCCGCTCACGCCACCTGCCTCCAGATACGGCTTTGCCATGGCTTGCGAGGTGATCCACTGAATAAAGAGCCACGACGCCGCCTGCTTCTTCGCGTCCGACTTGGCATTCACCGCCAGCGAGAAACCACCCAGCGCGGGCTTGAGTCCGGCGGGACCCTTCGGTTCGGTGGAGATGGCGAGACAGTTGCCGATCTTCGACTTGCTCGGATCGGTCAGCGTCGGATAGAACGCGGACCACTCGGTGATCATCGCGACCTGCCCCTGCGCCAGCGCATTCACGGCCTCGGCGTGGTCGTAATCGACGATGCCCGGCGGCATGTACTTCATCAGCTTCTGCCGATATTCGAGCCCGGCCTGCGATTGCGGCGACATCAGGTTCGACTTGAACTTCGCATCGAGCAAGGAGCCGCCGTTGGGCCACAGCATGCGCATGAAGCTGTCAGCCGATTGCGTTTCGCCACGGCGCGACTGCAGCGCGAACGCGAACTGGTTCTTGTCGGGCTTGGTGAGCTTCGGTGCGTAGACGTTGAGCAACTCGTCCCAGGTCTTCGGCGGCTGGTCGAAACCTGCGTCCTTCAACATGCACTTGTTGTAGAACATCAGGCCCGAGTAGTTATCGAACGGCAGACCGTAGGTAGTCTTGTCCCACGTGCCGAACGAATCGAGCAGGATCGGGAAAAAGTCCCCCAGATTGAGATTGGGGTCGGCCAGTTTCGGGTTGTCGGTAAAGGTCTTGATGGGAACGAGCCACTTGTTGCTCGCAAACTCGCCAATCCACACCACGTCTACCAGCACGATGTCCTGGGCGCCGCCGCCTACGAAGTTGAGCACCTCCTTCTCACGGGTGTTCTCGTAGGGGACCACTTCCGTGTGCACCTTGATGCCGGTCTCTTTCTCGAACTGCGGGATGAGCGCCGAGGCAGCCTTGTAGCCTGGCCGGTCGAGAAAGATGGCGCTGATGGTGGTGCCCGAATACGGCGCGGCGGCCTCCTTGAGCGTCCAGGCGGACGCATTGGACACCGAAAGGAATGATGCGGTGACGCCCAGCAGCGCGAACGCCGCGGCCTGCGCGTAGTGCTTCTTCATGCCTGTCTCCTAAGCATTTCTTCTTAAAGGGGCTCACAGCGGACGCGGCCGGCTGAGCCGTTCAAGCGTGCAGACGGACCCGACCGGCTGCCGGCTCCTTGCACACCCCTGCTTCGTATTTCACCCGCACCGACCAGCTTCGTTTCACTTGTAATTCGGCAATTACAATTGTATATTTGGACCCGAACTGGTTGTCAAGAACAAATTCGATAAAGGGTGCATGCTGCGTTGCAAGGCGAAGTTGCGCACAAAACCCGTTACCTGGCTCGCGTCGAGCGAAGGCACGAGCCTCAGCTGGAGACAAGCATGAGTGCAGTTCAGTTGCAGCAGATCCGCAAGACGTTTGCCGGAACGGAGGTGTTGAAGAGCATCGGCATCTCGGTGACCGATCGTGAATTCATGGTGTTCGTCGGCCCGTCGGGCTGCGGCAAATCCACGCTGCTTCGCACCATTGCCGGACTGGAACGCAGCGATTCGGGGCAAGTCCTGATCGGCGACGAAGACGTCACCGAACTCGAACCGTCGCAACGCGGCGTGGCGATGGTATTCCAGTCTTATGCGCTGTATCCGCATATGTCGGTCTACGAGAACATTGCGTTCGGACTGCGAATGATCAAGCTGCCTGAAGCGCAGATCAAGGAGCGCGTGCAGCGTGCAGCGCAGATCCTGCAGATCGAGCAACTGCTCGAGCGCAAACCCCGGGCGCTATCCGGCGGGCAACGCCAGCGCGTTGCAATCGGGCGTTCAATCGTGCGCGAACCCAAGGTGTTTCTGTTCGACGAACCCCTGTCCAATCTCGACGCCGCATTGCGTGTGCAGATGCGGCTCGAGTTGATCAAGCTGCACAAGCAGCTCAATGCAACCATGATCTACGTCACGCACGATCAGACAGAAGCCATGACCATGGCGGATCGCATCGTCGTGTTGAACAACGGCAAGGTCGAGCAGATCGGCTCGCCGCTCGAGTTATACCGGACACCCAGGAACCGTTTCGTGGCGGGATTCATCGGCTCGCCGAAGATGAATTTTCTGCCCGTGAAGGTGCAGCGCGCCGACGCGGAAGGTCTGACCATCGGCTTGCCTGGCGGCGCTCCGATTACGTTGCCGTTCAGCGCAGCGGGCGTGACGGCAGGCGACGCGCTGACCCTCGGCATTCGCCCGGAGCATCTGTCCGAAACGGTGGTGAACGACGTGCAGGGGAAGCTATCGGGCACGGTGATGGTGGTCGAGCATCTCGGCGGCGAGACCTTGCTGCACGTGAGCCTCGAAGGCGGCGCCGTGATTCAGGTGAAGGGCTCAGGAGAGTCGACCACAACCGACGGGCAAGCGGTGGATGCCGGCTTCGCGCTGCGCCACGTGCATCTTTTCCGCGACAATGGCGAGGCCGTGGAGCGTCTTCTGACGGTGCCGCAAACTGCTGCGACGGCCTGAAGAAATCGCGGCCGGCGCATGACAGTGCCATGCGCCGGCCGGCGGCCCCGCACTCACTGCTCTACGACAGTCTCGTTCTCTCTATCCGAAGAAGACGACGACGGAAACGCCATACCGCCTTCCGCCTCGCTCCAGCGTGCGACCCATTCGGGCAACACCGGCGACGGCTGCTCGATTCCTGCCAGCCCGATCAACTCGGCGGTCGTCACAACGCCGCCACTTCGCTTCAGAAAGCGGGCGCGGACCACAGCCAACGCCACTTGCGTCTCGCCGCGCACGAAACCTTGTTCGATGAAGATGTGCTTTTCGTCCCATCCGATAACACGGGTTTCGACGTTATAACGATTGCCGAGCTCAAGCGAGCGGTGAAAGCGGATCGTTTCCAGCGTGACGACGGGATACCAGCGTTGTGCCTTCAGGTGCTTCCACAGGCCGCTGCGCATCATCAGATCGACGCGCGCCAGATCGAGGATCGTCAGGTAACGGCCGTTGTTCATATGGAACAACACGTCGAGGTCGTTCAACCAGACGCGAAACGGCGTGACGCAGGTATCGAGCACGTGCAGCCGGCTGCGGCGGGGACTTGTCAAAACCAGACACAACAAACGAAGTAGCAGACTCATGCGCAAGAAAACCCAGTGATGGAGACGCACCGCAAGCGGCGCGCAAACGTGCATGGTAGCCGCGACGATGCGATCCGGGACCGATAGATGGGGGCAAATCCGTAGAACACTAGCTCGAATGGCGCGCCATGCCGTGCTGCGGGGGAACCGCGCGGCTTCGCATCGCACGCGCCGCCTTCGCATCCCTGCGCGAACGCCTGCTTTCAAACGCCTACATTAGGGACGATCGAGCCGGCGAGTCCGGAACCCTTCCCATCACCCTGTGCGAGCACGATGAAACTGCTGCGGATACTGACGGGCGTCCACGCGGGAGCGCAATTGCAGCTCACGCCGGGGACGCACCGCATCGGCGCGGACGACGATGCCGACATCCGCCTCGCCGACTGGCGCGGTGCGGATACGCTGCTGCATGTCGATGCGAGCGGCGTGGTGAGCGCGCAGCGCCTCGCGCCGGGCTACGGCGCCGCGCAGGAGACTCGACACGCAGAAGATGCACAGCAAGCATCCGGCGCGCCCCGCAGTCCGGCCGCTCAGGAAGAAGTGGTGTTGCTGGTCGATTTCGTGCCCATGCAGTTCGACGATACGATCCTGTGCGTCGGCGCCGACGATGCGGCATGGCCCTCCGACCTCGACCTGCTGTCGACGCTCCTCACCCGCCCCGCCGAGGCCCGTTTCGCGGCCGAGCGCAAGAAGCGCCACCGCTATGTGGGCGCGGTCGCAGCCTGCTTCGCGCTCGGGGCGGTGATTGTCGCCGTGTCGCTCCTGACCACCACGCAGATGAGCCGTGCGGCCCTGCCGCACAATGCCGACGACCGCGCGCAACGGGTCGGCGAAGCGCTCGCCGCTGCCCATGTGAGCGGCCTGCACGCGCATGCGCTCGGCAACACCGTGGTGGTGACGGGCATGGTGGCGACGCCCGCCGACGACCAGGCCGTGCGGACCCTGCTCGACCGCATTTCGGAGAACGGCATCTCGCGCAACTACGACGTCGCGCAAAACGACGCGCGCAGTATCGAGGACTCGCTGGGGATTGCGGGCGCGCACGTCGAATATCAGGGCGGCGGCACCTTTGCCGTGACCGGCAAGGTCAGCAGCCGCACCGATCTCGACGCCGCATTGGCGCGCGTGCGGGCCGACCTGGATGGCAATGTCAAGGGCATCGTGGTGCAGGCGTCCGAAAGCGCCGGCACCGTGGACGCACCCAATGAAGCGTCGTACTCCGAAATGATTTCCTCGGACGACGTCAAATACGCCGAAACGCCTGACGGGGTCAAACATATCTACGCGGTCGATCCGCCCGCCGGCGCCTCGGATAGCGGAGCGGCCAATGCCACCACCGCCGCCAGCGCCACCAACGCGGCCGGCCCGAACGCCACCCCGAGCGGCAGCGCGAATGCCAACGGCAGCGCCGCCGCCACCGGCGTGACGCACGCCGCCAGCACAACCAGTCCCGTCGACAACGACACCATCAGCCGCAGCGCCGACGCCGGCGTGCCGCTGCCCGACCCCGCCACCTTGCCGGCCGCCGCACCGCCGCCCCAGCGGCAGCGCGGTCCCGCCGGCTGACGCAGGCAACCCGGCGAACCTTTGACCGAACCTTCCAGCGCGCCATCCTCAACTCAGGAGATCGACATGTACGAGCAACTCGAACCTTACGGCAGCGACTTCAACGATCTGCCGAAGACCCTGGCCGACCCCGCGGGCGCCCCGCGCATCGAAGCAATCCGCCATGCGCTCGACAAGACGGCGCAGCAGATCAGCGAAACGCAGGGCGCCAACGACCTCGACCGCAACAATCTCGCGAAGCTGTATCGCGGCTTTCTGGCCGCGTCGCGCGTGCTCGCGCGGCTTCAGGAAAAACAGGGCGCCGCGCTGGCTTGACGCCGCGCCCTGCCGGCGCGGGGCACCGACCGTTCGTGCCTCGCCCGGTCAACGCGCTAGCCGCGCCGGTATGCCATCAAAGCAGCCGGCGCAGCAGCAGGTCTCGATGTAGGCCACTCCTTTCGTTCCACACCCACTGGAGGTTCTCATGTCCGTAGGAAGCGCAGGCTCGATGATGCAAGGTCTCACCAGCGAGATGGATCAGATGACCGAGATGTCGGCTCAGATGCAAGTCGAGCAGAGCATGTATGCATCGGTATCCGACATCGCGAAGAGCGGTGCCAGCAACGTCAAGAGCGCCGCGCAAGGCAGCTAAGCGGCCTTAGCCCGGCCGGCCGTCGCCGCGCGCTTGCGCACGGTGGCGCGCCGCCGTCGCGGCCGGTGCGTGTCCCGTGCACGCATCGGCTGCCTGTCACTGCGTTATTGAGGTCGAGGCATGAGCAGTGAGCGCTATACCAACCTGATTGTCGATCTGTGCGCGACCGTCGGTCTCGGCGACGCCGACCACGTGCTGCGCACGCGTTCGATCGAAGTCGAAGGCTTCGACGTGCGGCTCGATTACTTCGAGCGCGACATCGACGCGATGTACGCGAATTTCCACTTCGGCACGGTGACGGCCGGGCGCACGCTCGTCGTGTTCCGCCTGATGCTCGAAGCCAATCTGCTGATCTATGCGCAGGATCAGGCGCAACTGGGACTCGACACCGACACCGGCGGCGTCGTGCTGGTCCTGCGCCTGCCGTTCGCGGACGAGCTCAACGGCGAGGCGCTCGCCGATCTGCTCGCGCACTACGCCGAACACGGCCGCTACTGGCGGCAAAACATCGTGGAATCGAGCGACGAAATGTTCGAAGGGGTCGCGTCCGGCGAGTTCTTCTGGCTGAGGGCTTGACTAGAGCTTGAGCGCTTGAGCGCTTAACCGCGGTTGAGCGCTCAACCGCCCTTGGCGGCGTTTTCGACATTCTGTGCGCCCTGCTCCGCGATCTTGGCAATCTCGCTGGCCTCCGCTTCCTCGACTTGCATGATCGAACCGACCACGCTCATGCCAGCCGACACAAGTCCGGCGCCCGCCTGCGCCAGGCCGCCGACGCCCCCCGTCAACGCCGAGGCATCCTGCAGCAAGCCGCCGAGACGTCCACCGCCCGCCGTGTTGAGCCGCGCCGACGCGTCATGCAGCAGGTTGCCGATACGCCCGCCCACGCTCACTTTCGCGCCGGGACCACCGGGCGTATAGGGCGTGCCGCCGCGCTCGGCAGTCGAGGGCTTCGCAGCGAACGACGCCCGCGCGCCGCCACCCGGAGCCGCACCGCCGCTCTTCAGCGCGTTCAGGCCATTCAGAACGGCGCCGCCTTGCGGGCCGGCCTGCGCGCCGGCCTCGGCGATTTTGCCGCCCCCCACCGGTGCGGAAGACGGCGTGGCAACATCCGCAAGCGGCGCAACGCCGCTGTGACCGCCGATCGACGGAGATTTCGTCATGGTGCAGGCTCCTGGTTGGACCGCGTATGGCCGAAGTGCAACCGGCCGCGCGCGAGGACAATACGACACGCATCCCGTCCGACCATACTGCGGCGCATCCGCACACGCCTGGCGCGGCGCGAAACCGCGTCATCCGGAACGAAGCCACACGTCGAAGGCCCCGCTTCGCGCGTCCGCTTCGCACCCCCGCTCGCCGTTTCGCAAAGCGCCATCCGGCGGACACGGCATCGCGGCACACTACGGGGCAGCCTCGTTAACCGGACCTGAATCATGCGCTTCGTCCCGCTCGACAGAATGGAAACGCCGTATCTGGTGTTGCGCCCACTCGCGCCGGCCGATGCGCCCGCCCTCTTCGACGAGATGCTCGGCGACATCGGCACGATGCGCGATTTGCCGGTGCCCCGCCATCGCAACGTCGAACAAACCGCTGCATTTATCGACGAAGCGCTGCGCGGCTGGCAGGACGGCACGCTGATCCGCTATGCGCTCGAATGCAAGGAGACCGGCCGGCTCACCGCGCTGATCGAACTGAAACCGGCGTTGCCGCGTATCGAGGTGGGTGTCGTCATCAGCCGGCTCGGCGGTGCGCGGCGGCGGCGCGCGGGCGTGCTCGCGCTGCAGGATCTGCTCGACTGGCTGATCGAACAGCCGGGCGTCTACCGGCTGTTCGCATGCTGCGCCGTCGACGGCGCCGCGCACAGCAGCATGGAGCGGCTCGGCTTCGTTCAGGAAGCACTCCTGATGAATCACGAACCGCGCCCCAACCGCGGCCTGCTGGCCGACAACAGCTACCTGTACGCCCGCACGCGCCCGGCGCCCACCTTGCCCGAGCCGCCCAACGAGGGCGTCGCCTGGTTGCGCACGACACTTCAATGGAGCCTCGAAAACGCATAAACCCCGCACCGCAGCAAACGCCCTGCCGTCCCGATAGATGAAGAAGTGTTCCAGATTCAAGCAATTGTTCAACTCTCAGGCGATAATGCAAAGGTCTGACGAAAGCCGCATCGCGGCGCGTCGCGATGCTTCCCCGGCGGCCACCCTCGCCGGCTGACCGACCACACAACAAACAACGCCGGAGATCCCTTGATGTCGTTACCGCGGCTAACGGGACAGATGATCGCTTTTTCGCGCTTCTGGCTCGCGCGCGAGGTCGGCCTTCTGATCGCCGACGGCGCCGTGATCGAGTTGGGCACGCGCCCGTTCGCCGTGCTGGCCGCCTTGCTCGATGCGCGCGGCCGCGTGCTGTCGACGGCGGAGCTGCGCGAGATCGTCTGGCCCGGCACGCATATCGACGCGAATACGGTGCAGGCGCAGATCTCGGCGATCCGCCGCGCGCTCAACGACGAGCGCGATCTGATCGTCACCGTACCCGGGCGCGGCTACCGCTTCGCCGGCGAGATACGCCTCGTCGAATCGCCGGATACCGGACTCGAACCGGGTACCGTTGGGGCCGGCAGCATCGCGGCATCGCTCGCCACCTCGTTCATGCCCGCCGGCGCTCCGGGCGGCGCCACCGCCGGCTTGCCTGCTGCCGCCGCGTTCGGGCCGGCGGTCAGCCTCGCATCGGCGCCGCCGTTCGGCACGGTGCGCTCAACCTTTCTGCGCGGCGCGCGGCCCGGCAGCGAACTCGCCGCGTCGGTCCCGACGGCACCGGTGCCGACCAGTGCCGTCGCCTCGCTGCGCTCGCATTCGATCGACCCGTCGCCGTTCGTCGGTCGTCATGCAGAGCTGTCCGAGTTGCTCGCGCTTGTGCCCACACGCCGCATCGTCACGCTGACCGGCGCCTCCGGCATCGGCAAAACGCGGCTTGCCACCGAGGCCGCCAGCCGGCTCGCCTCGCACTTCCCGGACGGCGCGGTGTGCGCGGCACTGGCGTCGCTGGCACAGCCCGACCGGGTGATCAATGCGATTGCCGCGGCGGTCGGTCAGGAGCCGAACGCGCGCCCCGCCGAAGCGGAAGGACTCGCGGAACCGGCCCGCCTCGCCGCGCTGATCGGCGCCCGGCGCATGCTGCTGATCGTCGATCATTGCGACCCTCTGAGCGAAGCCGCGGGCGCGACGATCGAAGCCCTCGTCGCCGCCACGCGTGGACTGCATGTGATCGCCACCTGCGAGACGCCGCTCTTTATCGCGGGCGAGTCGACGGTGGCGGTCGCACCTTTACGTGTACCGCCCGAGCCGCTCAACGGCGCACCGCATGCCGCGTCGATGCTCGACTACGACGCGCTGCAGTTGCTGCTCATGCGGCTCGCACATGGTCTGAAAACCGCCGGCGGCGGCGCGGCGTCGCTCGACCCGCAACAGCTCGCGCCGGACGCGCTCGCCGCCGCATCGCTGCTGTGCCGGCGCATCGACGGTGTGCCCTACGCGGTGGAACTCGCCGCCGCGACGGTCGCCGCCCAGGTGCGTGCGGGTGCGCCGGTCGAGACCGCGCTCGCCACCTTTGCCGCGGAACTCGACGCGGTGATGACCCGCCGCACCGGCGCACGCCGCATCGTGCTGCCGCGCGCGATGATGGTCCAGGCCATGCTCGATCTCTCGTATGCGGCGCTCGACGCGCCCACCCGCACCACCTTGCGCCGCCTCGGCGTGTTCGCCAACGCGTTTGCCCAGGAAGCCGCGCTCGCCGTGCTGGGCGCGTTCGATCCCGACTACGAATCGGGACCGCCCGAAGCCGGCGCGCTCGAAATCCAGTTGCGCTCGCTGGTGGACGCGGGCCTCATCAACGAAGTGGATTGCGACGGCGCGCTGCGCCTGCGCCTGCCGCAGGCGGTGCGCCGCTTTGCGCTGGACGCGCTCGAGCGGACCCGCGAAAGCACCGATGCGGCTGCCCATCACGCGCATTTCGTGGCGCGCGACATGGCGCGCCGCTTCGGCGCCGGTCTCACGAGCGGCGCGCTGCACAGCCGCCACGACATCGACGCCTTGCGCGCCGCCCTCGAATGGGCGGTCTCGGCCGACAAGGCCGAACTGTGCGCGGACCTGCTCGACAACACTGCGCCCGTGTGGACCACGCTGTCGCTCGTCGACGAATACGTCGGCTGGGCACGCGCTGCGCTGGCCCGCGTGGATAGCGGCTCGATGCGGCGCATCCGCGACGAGATGCGCCTGCGCGCGGTACTGGCGCGTGCCCTGACGCTACAGCGCAGCGCTTCGGGGGAGATCGTCGCGAGCTGGCAGCGTACCTATGAACTGGCGAATATTTGCGCCGACACGCCGTACCGCTTGCGCGCGCTGTTCAGCCTGGCGATGGGCGCGCTCGAAGCCGGCGAAGTGCTGCGCTGCCGCGAGCTAAGCCAG
Organism: Paraburkholderia phenazinium; assembly: GCF_900142845.1. Taxonomy (NCBI): domain Bacteria; kingdom Pseudomonadati; phylum Pseudomonadota; class Betaproteobacteria; order Burkholderiales; family Burkholderiaceae; genus Paraburkholderia; species Paraburkholderia phenazinium. The sequence continues at coordinate 1,658,597 of NZ_FSRU01000001.1, read as the reverse complement.
GCGTTCGGCGAAATCGCCGCGGCCACGCGGTGGCCGGCGGTCAGCATCAACGCGCGGCGTATCGAAGGGGTCATGAGGGCCTATGCGGGCGAGTACGAGGAAGCGATTCGCCTGCTGTCGCCGGTAGCCGGTCTAAGCGACGATGCAACCGACGACACGTTCGACGACGACGCCTGCCACGAAGCCAACGCAATGGCGACGGGCTATGGCCTCTCGCTGCATCTGGTTGCGCGCGCTGTGCTGGCCGTCACCCAGTGGCTCGCCGGCGAGCCCAATGTGGCGGCGCCGTTGCGGAGCACGTTTCGCGACCCCATTGACGAAAGCGAACCGGTGGCGTGCTGCATCGCGCTCGGCCTTGCCTGCGCGCTCGCCGCGCTCGACGACGATATCGCGCTGGCCGAATCGTGTGCCGCCGCGCTCGTCACTCGCGCCCGCGTGGCCGGCGTGCGGCGCTGGTTGCGCGCCGGGCTCGATTTCCGGCTCTGGCTCGACGCCCGCCGCGGCGATCAGCAGGCCGCAAAGCGCGTGATCGGCAACGCGCTCAAGCGGATCGGCCGCGAACACATCTACCTGCTCGACGTCGCCTTCATCGCCACGCTGCTGCCGCGCATTGCCTTGCAGGACGAGCCGGAACTCACGGCGTCGCTGGCGGCCACACTGCTCGGCGCGGTGACGCGCAGCGAGCGCACCGGCGAGCTCTGGTATGTGCCGGAACTGCTGCGCCTGTCGGCCATGGTGCAGCTCGCCAACGGCGAGTCCACGCACGCTGTCCGGCCGCTGCTCGACGAAGCGCTGCAACGCGCCCGCCAGCAGGACGCCCGGCGTCTCGCGCTGCGCATTACGGTCGACCTCGAAGCGCTCGGCACGATATCCGCCAACGCAACCGGTCACGCGTCTATTGCGACGGCGGAACGGCCTGGCTAGCGGGCTTGGGCAGGCGCTTCGCAAGGCCTCGCAGCGTTGCGCAGACGCGGCGAACGCGCGCTTCGTAGTCCTGCGGATCGCCCGTGCGCAGCGACTGATACTGCAGCAGCATCGGCTCGGCCCGTTTCCAGCCATAGTCCCATTCCGTATCGAAGCCGGCCGGCCCCGACAGCGAGCGCCGCAGTCTCTCCTTGTACCGCGCGACCTGCGCGGACGTATAACCGCACAGCTCGTGCCCAAGGTGCGCGCCACGCCCGGCCGACTGAATCCGCTCCGCGACCGCACCGGCATCTTCATACGCATTCGCCGTACACATGCAGCATGTCGCCAGGCACAGCGCGGCGATGCCGTGACTTGTGGTGGTCATGGGGACCTCCTTGATATCGCGCTCTCAGAACCGGTAGCCCGCTCCTGCAAAGATCACATCGGTATCGCGGTCGTAGCGCGTCACCACCCGGTTCCATTCGAGCCGCGCATCCCAATGCTGGGTCAACCGGTATGAACCTGCAATCGTGACAAGACCGGAGACTTTGCCGGCTCCCGGCCCCGGCGATTCACTGTTTTCGTTTTCATTGATCGCGTAGTACGCCCCGGCGCCCACCGCGAGCGTCACCTTGTCGTTGAGAAACGCACGGGTGGCCCATAGCTGGCTGGTGATGCCGTCCCGGCGCGCCACCTTGCTGCTGCCTTCGTGCAGATAACCGAGCGTCACGTCGAGATACTTTGCAAGGCCACGTCGGTATTCGACGGCGCCGCCCAGCGCCGACGGCGAGCTCGTGGAATTGACGATGGTTTTGCCCAGATACACGGCCACTTCGTTGTTCGTCACCTTTGTCGCACTGCTGGCCGCCCAGTCACGCGGCCCAGGCGTGTCCGGCGCATCGAGCTGATAGCCCACGCCGAATATCACGCTGGTCGCATCCGGTCCGCGCTGCACGTGCACGCGATTCAGTTGCAATTGGGTAATCCAGCGGTTCGACGCGTAATACGCAGCACGCACGCTGTAGACCACGCCCCAGCCGTGGGTATCGGAGTAGCTTCCGCCCTGGTCGGCCGTGGTCGTGTCGAAGTAGCGATAAGGACCGATACCCGCCTGCAGGATAAACTTAGGATTACCGACCGGAATGCGCCCCCATAGCTGCAGCAATTGGCCGTCGCGATGGTGGTCGGGAATGTGTCCTTCGTTCAGCCACGAAAAGCTGCCCGCGAAGTACTGTCCGAGTCCTTCCTGATAGTTGAAAGCCCAACTGTAGGTGTTGGTGTTGGCTGCCCTCGACCCTCCGCCGAATAGCGAAAACTCCTGAGCCTCGGCGCCCGCTGAGCCGAGCAATCCACCCGCCACCAGCACGACGCCCAGCACGGCGCTGCAAACCGGGCGCGCTGAGAAGCCTGCCACGCCGGCCTCGACCGGCCCTGGTGCGTCTGCAGCTGCGTCCGCGGAAGACGCTGCGTTGACGGCACGGGCATGCCGATACACCGCTTCGCGCGCCTCGAGCGCGAAGCGCTGCTTTTCGACGAGCCTGAGCTTGCGGAAGCGGTCCGCACCGAGCACCGCGTAATAGCGCTCGGCATGCATGCGCTTGAAGCGCGCATAGAAGTCCGGTCCCGGCAGACCGGAGTCGGTACTGAGAAGCGCGCCATAATCCGCAAGCTGCAGGTCGCAGATGGACGACGTCGCCTTCTCCAGCACCTTATAGCGACGGTTCAGCGGTAAATCCGGGGGAAAGATTGCGTGGAAGCTGCCGTACGGAACGAGCTTCCTGCGCCGCGCTGCCCTTAGAAGCAACTGGGCGATTCGCGCCTCGAGTTCGATATCCATATCCGTCCTTGTCATTGCCGCGCGCGCGAACAGGAACCCCTGCGGCGCGCAGCCAGGACCTAGCCGACGCGCGGCTTCCCCGCACCCGTTTGCGCCTTCGATGCTAGTGACTTCATACGTTGCACCTGCGTGCCGGCGCGACACTCCGCTAGCGGTTTCGCAAGCCGGCACCCGGCGCCTGACGCCGCGCTTACCTCGGCGGCGTCACGACCACGTACTTCACCGTTGCGCCCACGTACTGGGGCTGGTACCAGTTCGGGCCGCACTGCTCGTACACCACGCCCGCGATCATGACGTTGTTGCAACTCGGCGGCAGGGCTGCCACCGTCGTCCCCACCACGATTGCCGTCGTCACGCCCACGGCTACGCCCACTGCCACCGGATCGACATACCAGCCGTCGTCGTGGTGATGGTGGTCATCGTCATGGTGGTCGTGATCGTCGTCGTGGTGACCGTCGTCATGGTGGTCGCTACCGCCATTGTCGTGATGGTCGCTGCCGCCGTTGTCGTGATGATCGCTGCCGCCATTGTCATGGTGGTCGCTGCCGCCGCCATTGCTGCCGCCGCCGTGCGAGTTCTGGTTGCCGCCTCCGCCGCCACCATTACTGCCGCCGTGCGAGTTGTTTTGCCCGCCTCCTCCGCCACCGCTCCCGCCGCCTCCGCCATGCGAGTTCGACCCACCGCCGCCGCCATTGGACGACTGGCCCACGCCGTGCGACGGCTGACCGCCGCCGCCATGGGACGGTCCACCGCCAGGCGCGCCGGCGAAATTGCCGCCGCCGTGAGAACCGCCCCCGCCTCCCTGAAAGCCGCCTCCCCCTCCAGCGCCCTGGAAGCCACCGCCTCCACCGCCGTGAAAGCCCCCACCGCCTCCTCCATGAATGCTGGTGCGCGCCCCTCCGCGGATCCCAAAGGCGAAGGTGGTGGCCGATGTCGCCGAAAACGCAAGGGCGAGCCCAATAGCGGTCAGTCGCGTCAGTGGTTTCATTGCGCGTCTCCCTGTTGGTCGTCCGATATTGCAGGCGGCCGCATCGGAATCTGCCGCGCGTCCGGGCCGGGACGGAACGTGAAGGTGCCCGCCTCGAACGTGGGATTCAGCGTCCATTGATAATTGACGGCATGCTGCGGCCGCGACGGCTGAGTGGTATCGGTGACGACAAACCGGCATGGCAGAGGCCGCGAACCGCTCTGGATCCACAGTTCCCAGTCGAGCCCCGGCTGTTGATACGCGTAGTGGTTGCACCACTTGCCGTCGACCTTGTCGAGCCCGATAAACAGCGCGCTTGTCAGCGACTTTTCGTCGTCCGATTGCTCGCCCCAGTAAAACAGGTCGACGAGCGGAAGCTGGACGCCGTACTTCTCATCGGCGTCGGTAATCAACTGGCGGATGGTGGGCGGCGCCGGCACCTTGCTGTAGAAGTGATGCGTGTCGTTGAACAGCACGAAGGTGCGGCCGTCGTAGATCAGGCCCTTCGGCGCACGACTGCCCGTGACCACGACCCGGACCTTGTTCGGACGCTGCACCGACATCTCCGTGCGATGCAGAAAGCCGACGTTCTGCCCGGTGGTCAGGACGGCGTCGGTCACGCTGTCCGCCTGGATACGGAAGCTCTTCAGGCTGCGCAGATAGTTGCCGAGCTTGTTCAGGGCATCGACGGCCTGCGGTTGCATTTCCGCTTGCGCCTGCGCCGGTTCGTCGCTTCCGGACGCCGGCGCCTGGGCCAGCGCGACCGATGCGCCGGCCATGGCGGCCAGCGCGGAGCCTATCAGGACGAAGCGCCTGACCTGCAAGGCGCTCTCGCCGCCCTGACGTGAAATGAACAGATTCACTATGCTCTCCTAAATCACTGAAACGTTGCATTCACCGAGCATTCAACCATGCTGGCATTCAAAAAGCCGCTGACATCCGATCCGGCCCAGGCGATGCGGATTTAGCGGCAATCGATATGCCGCACGTATAACGGTTTGCGCGGAAAATCAAACCTCCCCGTTTCACCGGGGATAACAACTGATGAATGTGACAGGGCGGAATTATTTTAAAATAAGACTGCGCAGGCTGAAGCCATTTCACACATTAAAACAATGCGTAATGCAGCCGGGACGGGCCATACAAGGCTCCTCGCCGAGACGCAGCAGGCGCACCTTGAACTGTGCGCGAAACCGGTGTCTGCGCAAATCGTCAGAGGTAAAAGAATATTACTGGATGCTAGCAAACGTTTTAATGAACATCAAGCACCAATATAGTGATGCTGGAATCTGTAACGATGAGCGCGATTGTTTCAATAAAAGATGCCGGAAAGCAGTATATCGAGACTCCATAGCAAGAACGGATTAAACCGCAAGTCCAGTTATTTTCATTTCATTTCAACACATTCAATAAAAAATCATTTATTAGTAGTGGTATCCGCCGCGGCGCCGGACACCCATCCGGCCGAGACCTGAGGTACGGGCCCCGCGTCCAGGAGAAGAATGATTGCAGAGACGAGCGGCGCCCCAGTTGTTTGCCCCGGACCTTGATGGACGGTCAATCCTATGCGCTCCCGAACCGAAGAGCTTCCCACCGTTACCCGGCGCATGAGCGCGGCGCAGATGCTGCTGGCAGGCTCCTCGGTGAGCGCGGTCGCCAAGGCCCTGCATCTGTCCATGGCCACGGTCAAACGCTATAAGACCATCCTCGACGACGGCGGCCTCGATGCGCTGAAGAAAATGAGTGTCGGCGGCCGTTCGTCCGCGCTCGACGCCGCGGCGCTGGACTGGATCGCGGCCGCGCTGCAAGGCTCCGCGCAAGCGCACGGCTTCCCCAGCGATGCATGGACCAACGCGCGCCTGCGCGAATTGATCGAGGCGCGCTTCGGCGTCCAGTACTCGCGGGTCTACACGTGGCAAATCGCGACCAATCTGGGCCTCGGCCATCGGCTCTCGAAGTCGAGCCGCTGAGCGGGCGCAACGCCGCGACAATGTCTCCTCATAGACGCCAGATCTGCTTCAATCTGCCGAACTCGGCAGGCCGGGTATAGGACCGGTACAGTTCGCCGACGGTGCCGAATGCCAGTGCCGGCTTGAGCGTCGCACCGGGCAGCGCCTGGGTGATCCAGTCGTAGGCGTTCATATCGCGCTGCTCGGCGTGCACGGCGTGCGTCAACGCGTTGAGCGCCTTGTCGGCCGAGTGGTTGCCCAGGTCCACGAAGCAACTCTCGAACGGGTGTTTCGCTGCAATCGCGGGGCGCAAATCGGGGACTCGGTTGCTCACATTGCTCTCCTGTGCAGGGTGTCCCTCTCCATGTATCAGATGGATGTGACAACGCGTCGAATGCCTCGCAGGAATTCTGGCGGCCTCGCGCACGGCCGGACCGTTGCGGCAGGATGCGTCCACGGCGCTCGGCGCGCGGGCCATGCCGCCGGATTCGAGCGGTGTTTAACCCGCCTTCAGCGAATCTTCCGGTTCCAAAAGCGATGCATATTGCCTGGTCGATTTTATGACAAGCCGCCGATACGCCTGATGTTTCAGTCTGCGCGCCCACTCCGGGAAGCGTTCGCAATGCACAATCCCAGTAAATGCATGGCGCATGTGACGATTATCTTTCAATCGCTCAAACCGCCGCCCAGCCGGACGTGTCGAGCCGTTTCGGCGTGATAGATAATCGCGCCGCATCAACCCAGCGCGCATCTCCCTGCTTTAAATACCATGAAATCCAGAGGTCATTGTCCCGTCATTTTTTAAAAATCGAAAAATTAAATCGTCTGACCGGTAAGCGCATATAAAATCGCGACTCAAAATCCGGCAGGTCTTGCGAGTTTTACCCAAAATGAATAAGAGGAAACATGCCGTCAGGCGAAGTTCCGGCGGAAAATCAGCGGCAAAAGCCAGGCTGCTGCCGCCCACGGCCCAGTCGATCCGCGCCCAGTCGCTGCGCGGCCATCTCGCACTCGAAGCGTTGCGCGTGGGCTCCGGCAACGGCCATCTGCTGAGCGAACTGATTCACGTCCTGTACGTTGCCTGGTATCTGCAGGAAGCGGGTTTCGGCGTGGCCGGCGCCGCGCTCTATGCGCAGGCAGAGCAGGCGCTCGAGCGCAGCGCGGCCCGCGCCACGGCGGAAAACATCTGGCGGCTCGACGACGCAGAAGCGCTCGTGCTGGAACAACTGCTGACGCTGCACGACGAGCAGTTGCAACAGGCGTCGGTCAACGCCATGCACGAGGTGCACAAGCGTCTCGTGCGTTTTGCGCAAAGCAGCCGCCCGACGCCGTGGTCCAGCCTCGGCGAGCGAGTGAATGAGCCTGGATAAGCCTGAGCAAAGGCAAAGGCAAGTCGACACAAAACAAACCAGCGCAACGCCGGCGCAAGGCAAAAAAAATGGCCCCACCATCTTGCGACGGCAGGGCCTAGTCCCATGTCAAGGAGTAGTCATGGAGGAGACAAGCCGATCATAGCCGCAGGCAAGGGGCGTCTCCAACCAAGCGTTTGCGCTTTGCTTATCGGCGCCCGCTTCAGGTGCATTTCACCGCAGCCCTACGTGGATAACCCTCCCAGCGTATATCGTTAGAACGAAAAGTCGCTTCGTGCTGCTACCATCGGTCACTAACATGGCGGTTTAAGTCCAGTTTGCCTCGGCAAGTCCGCACGCAGCCCCGTGCGAGGCCCCGACAGCCGCTACCGAAGGAGCATTTCGTTGACCAGTTTCGATCAAAATCGCCGGCCGCTCGTCATCGGCATCGGCGGCACGACGCGTGCGGCGTCGTCGACCGAGCGTGCCCTCGGTTTCGCACTGCGCGGCGCGGAAGCCGCCGGCGCCCGCACCCGCCTGTTCGGCGGCACCTTCCTGCATAGCCTGCCGCACTACGCACCCGAAGACCCGCAACGTACCGACGCCCAGCTCGAGCTGATCGAAGCCGTGCGCCAGGCCGACGCGCTGATCATTGCCACACCCGGCTATCACGGCGGCGTGTCCGGCCTCGTGAAGAACGCGCTCGACACGCTGGAAGAATTGCGTGCCGACGAACGCCCCTACCTCGATGGCCGCGCGGTGGGTTGTATCGTCACCGCCTACGGCTGGCAGGCCGCCGGTTCCGTACTCACCTCGCTGCGCTCGATCGTCCACGCCTTGCGCGGCTGGCCCACGCCGTTTGGCGCCGGCATCAACACGCTCGAGACGCGTTTCGAATCCGTCGATAGCTGCTCCGACCCGAAAGTGGTCGACCAGCTCGCCACAGTCGGCCAGCAGGCCGCGCAGTTCGCGCTCGCGTTCAGCGCGCACCACGCGCCGGCGCATCTCGGCGCGACCGAAGCTCGCACGGCCAAGGTACTGACGCTCGCCAACTGAGCCTGGCGCGGCCGCGGCGCCGCGCATCCAACGTGCAGCGGCGCACGCAGCGCGCCGTGTTTGCCGCACTCGCGCGGCACAATGCGTGTGCCAAGTAACAGACAGGCGGTACGGCGCGCCGGATAGTGGCATCAACGCATCCGGGGCCGCCTCAGTCGAATCCACGAAGACCGTTCCAGGTCCACCGTGATTTGCTTGCGACGAATCATTGGTTCACTCGCGAGGCCGCCCGGCCTACGCTTGTTCCTGCCCGCCCACCATCCGGTCGGCACAGTGCGTTGAGCTTCCTTTGCAACGCACGCGGGCAGAACCATCGCCATCCATATGAATCGACAAGCTATCCAATACAAAGGTTACGAGGTTGCCCCCGTCGCGCAGCGACTGCCCAACGGCCTGTTCGCGGCGAATCTGACCATCGGGAAAGCCACACCGGAGCACAACCGTGCTTACTCGTTCGACGCGCTCGATTATTTCTTCGATGAAGAGCACGCGGTGGCGTATGCGTTCCGCTGGGGACGCATGTGGGTCGACAGCCATCAATAGGCGGGCGCCCTGCTCACCTGACGACGCGGTTTAAATGGCTGTGACAGAATAGGCGGCACGTCCCGCCCTGTTGCACTCGCCATGTCCGATACGTTGATCGATGCAGATGCCGCCGAAGATCGTCCCGGGCACACCTGGAGATCTCACGCATGACATGGACCGTCGACGAACAGTTGGCCCTGACGGCCACGCAAGCCGTGGCTGCAATCCAGAGCGGCCGGCTGAAAACCACGGAATACATCGCCACGCTGCTCGCTCGCGCCGCCGCGTTGTCGACGCTCAACGCCCTGACCGCGCTCAACATGGAAGGGGCGCTGGCCGCCGCGCAACGGCTCGACGCGCTGACGCCCGAAGCACGCGCAGCCTTGCCGCTGGCGGGCTTGCCCATCGTCGTGAAAGACAACATCAACACCCAGGGGCTCATGACCTCGGCGGGCACGCCCGCGCTGGAGAGCTTCGTGCCGCGCGAGAACGCGCCCACGGTGCAGCGTCTGCTCGACGCCGGCGCAATCGTGCTTGGCAAGGCCAACATGCATGAGCTGGCCTTCGGCATTACCAGCACCAACCTCGCCGCCCACGCCGGGCCCGTGCGCAATCCGTACGACCCGGGGCTGATTCCGGGCGGCTCGTCGGGCGGCACCGCGGTCGCGATCGCCGCGCGTATCGTGCCGGCCGGTCTCGGCACCGACACCGGCGGCTCCACCCGCATCCCAGCCGCCCTGACCGGCACGGCCGGGTTCCGTCCGTCGGTCGGCAACGGCGGCGCCGAGCGCCGCTATCACGATCCCAACGCCGTGGTGCCGATCAGCCATACGCGCGACACCGTCGGCCCGATGGCGCGCAACGTCGCCGATCTCGCGCTGCTGGACGAGGTCGTGACGGGCGCCGGGCCGTTGCCCGCGATCACGCTGAACGGCTTGCGCATCGGCCTGCCTGAGCCGCTGTGGGAGGACCTGGAGTACGCGCTGGAAGACGTCGTACGCGCTGCGCTGCCCCTGCTGGAGGCCGCAGGCGTCATCTTCGTGCCCGTTGAGATGGATGCGTTGCTGGAGCTGAACGACAAGGTCGCCTCGCCTGTCGCCATCCATGAGGCGCACGACGACGTGCCCGCGTGGCTGGTCGCCAACGATGCGCCGGTCAAGACGCTCGCCGAGGTGGCCGCGCGCATTGCCAGCCCGGATGTGCGCAGCATCTACGACGCGATCCTCGCGGACCCGCTCGCCCAGCAGTATCAGACTGCACTGACCGTATGGCGGCCGCAGCTTCAGGAACTGTATGCGCAGACCTTTGCCGCGCACCGGCTCGATGCGCTGCTGTTCCCCACGACGCGCCTGGCCGCCGTGCCGATCGACGATCTGGCCGGCTCGTCGGCGGTGACGATCAACGGCAGCGCGCCCATCGACGAACTGAGCGCCTATCTGCGCAACACCGATCCGGCCAGCAATGCCGGCATTCCGGGCCTGTCGCTACCGGCCGGCCTGACCTCGGAAGGCTTGCCGGTGGGGCTCGAACTGGACGGCCCGCTCGGCAGCGACCGGCGGCTTCTTGCCATCGGCGTAGCCTTTGAACAGGTGCTCGGCGCGTTGCCTGCGCCTACCCTTTGATGAAAACCCACAAGGTTTTACCGGCAGAGGCCGGCCGCCGCTCATGGCGTTCACTGCGCGCCCTGCGCTTGCTGATCGCACACCACACCGCATAGCCTGCAATGCATAGGATGACTGACATGCACATTCACCGCCGCGCGCGTCGCATGATGACTCGCGTGACCGCCCTTGTCGCCGTCGCCGTCGTGACCAGCAGTTGCGCGGAAATCGCAGCCGCGGATCCCGACGCGCTGTGGAAAATCGTCGGCGGACAATGCGTGCCCGAGGCACAGGCCAGCGGCCGGCCAGGCCAATGCACGAGCGTGGATCTCGCCGGGCACTACGCGATTCTGAAAGACATCTTCGGACGCACGCAGCACCTGCTGATTCCGACCGAGCGCGTCACCGGCATCGAAAGCCCGAGCATTCTCGACGCCGACGCGCCGGACTACTGGGCGGATGGCTGGAGCTCGCGCAAGGTGGTGGAGGCGACGCTGAAGGCGCCGCTCGCCGCCAATCAGTTCGGACTCGAAATCAATTCTGAATTCCGCCGCTCGCAGCAGCAGCTGCATATTCATATGGACTGCATGCGCACGGACGTCATCGACGCCCTCGCCGCCTACCGCCACGATCAACCGGGTCAATGGCGCTGGGAGACGCTCGGCGGGGTGCGTTACCGGATCATGCGCGTCACCAGCCTGACGCAGGACAACGATCCATTCCGGATCGTCGCGCACGATCATCGGGACCCGCAAGCCATGGCGACGCAGACCATCCTCGTGACCGGCGCCGGTCCTTCCGTCGATCAGGACGGCTGGCTCGTGCTCAACAGCGGCCTCGACGTCGACAACGGCACGGGCACCGCAGAAGGCCTGCTCGATCATGCCTGCAAGCTGGCCGACACCCAGTAACGTCGGGTAGCGTCCCGTCGCGCCTATTCGGCCTCGCTCACGCCGCCTCCGCCCTCGACGGCTAGACTCACGAGCCAGCGGCGAATCACGCTTTCCTCCTGCGTGTCGAAGCCCGCGAGCATCTGCTGCTCGATGGTCTTCACGCGTGCGCGGCATTGCTTGAGGAGCGCCTTGCCCTCGTCGGTGACGTCGATATGCTGGATGCGGCCATGCACCGCATGCGGCCGCCGGGCGATGGTGCCGCTACGCAAGAGGTTGGCGACGATCACGCTGACCGTCTGCGGCGTGAGCATCGCGAGACGGGCGACGTCCGCATTGGAGAGACCCGGATACGCCACCAGCATGGTCAGCACCATGAATTGCGGCGGCGTCACGTTGAGGCCGGCCAGCGCGCGCTCCATGCGCAAGCGGTTTGCCGCGCCCGCCTGGCGCAGCAGATAGCCGATATGGCCTTCCTCGCCACGTTTGCCCTCGCCGACACGGGGCACATCTTGCGGGTCTGGTGTCGTGGGTGGTTTGCGCATGGATATCAGCATTCGAAGATTAACGTTCGTGCTCTGATATTAACCGCTAACGACATGGCGGGATAGCGCGCCGGCACGCCCTAAGCGCTTTTTCGCAGATGCTTTGCGCAACAAAATGGTTCGTCGCGAACAGGACCCTCAGTAGGATCAGCCTTAACGCGTCTGCTGACGCCTTATGACACCCTTATCCGGCCCTACCTGTCCTGCCGATGGCGATCTATCTCGACGACACGCAACGCAAAGCCCTGGCCCGCCTGAGCGCGAGCTGGACCTGGCGCACGGAGTGGCCGACATGGGTACTGATCGTCACGATCTACGGGGGCTGGTTCGGCGTCGCGACCCATGCGCGCAATCTTGGACTGCCGCTCACCACCGGCCTGCTCGCATTGTTGAGCGCCTGGTATATGTCCCTGCAGCACGAATTGCTGCATGGCCACCCCACCCGCTCGCCGTTGATCAACGCGCTACTCGGCTTCGCGCCGCTCGCCGTCTGGTTCCCGTATGGCATCTATCGCGAGTCGCATCTGCGGCATCACGACGATACCAACCTGACCCGCCCCGAACACGATCCGGAAAGCTACTTCGTCTCGGGTCAGACATGGCACGGCGCCGGCGCCGTTTCGCATGCGCTGCTGACGCTGCGCAATACCTTCGTGGGACGGCTGCTGGTTGGGCCGGCTTTCGCGATTGCCGCGACCGCGATCGACGCCGTTCGCAAGGCCGCGCGCGGCGACTGGCGCGACGTGCCGCTGTGGATCGCTCAGGGCGTCGCCGTGAGCGCGCTTGCGTGGTGGCTGCATACCGCCTGCGGGATACCCGCGTGGCTGTATGTGCTGGGCATCGGCTACGGTGCGCTGTCGATCAGCTCGGTCCGCTCGTTTCACGAGCATCGCTTGGCCGACGCCGTCGAACACCGTACGGTGCTCAATGAAGCGGCGTGGTTCTGGCGTCTGCTGTTTTTGAACAATAACTATCATTTAGTACACCATGATTTGCCTCATGTCCCCTGGTTTGCGCTGCGGGGTGTCTATAAGGCGTCGCGCCAGGAGTACGTGGCGCGCTCAGGCGGCTTTCTCGTGCAGGGTTATAGCGAATGGTTGAAGCTTTACGCGTTCGCTCCAGTTGCGCATCCGGCGCATGACGATCTGTCCGGCAACCTCCACGGGAATCCCTCTGCTTCCGACAGTTTTGTGGGTAAATTGCGGGTAAAACGCATGGTAGTTATCCGCCAACGGGAACTCCGTGAAGCTCATCTACCCGCTACTGCTGAACGCCAAACCACGCGGCGAGTCGTATAGGCTCCGCTTGCAGCGCGGAAGGTTTCGGCGCTTTGAGGCGCGCGACGTAGCATCGGCCCCGTCAACAGGCGCGACCGGAATCTTGCCGATCATCGAAATGAGGCCGGTTTGCGCGAGCATTCGATGCGCCTCGCGATAACGTGCACAGCCAGCGTAATCAAGAGACCGGTCGCACTGCCGACCGCTACGTTGATCAGACGCTCGCTAGCGAAAGTCCACGACTGCCCGGCAACCACGAATGCCATCGCGGCGCAGGCGCAACGCGTGCCGAATGCCATAACGTAGGGCCGAATGCAGACGAGTGTCAGCAACGCAGCGAGGATAACCAGGTCTCGCACGAAATAGTCGTGGGGGACCAACAACCCGACGAAGATACCGGCCGGCACGCCTACAATGGCCCCCGCGATACGATTCCGGAACTTGACTCGGGCGCTCGCCGCACTGCCCGTCACCACGCTCGCCGCAGACCAGATTATCCATTGTCCGCGCTCGATATGCCTCCACTCCACAAGCGCTGCTGCGAGGCCTACGGCGAGTGCTATTGCGATCATCGCTTCGACGTACGGAACACGATCGCCACGCTCAGAACGCTTCGACCATTTCGCATAGTGCGCGAAATATGAAACCTCTGGACGGCGTTCGCGGTAATGATTGATCGAGGAAATCAGCAAAACCGGCAAGAAAGCCGCCAAGACGAAGGGAAGAAGCTCGAACCCGCGATGAATGAGTGCCGATTGCCTCACTCCTTCGGCGCTCTCGCAGGCGAGATAAAGCACCGGAATGAACGTATAGCTGCCGAGTGAGCGCAACTCGCTTCCCCGTGCGGTCACCAAAATCGACCCCATTGCCATTAAGGCGGTGGCTACGACAAACAGTGGTGGATACGCAAGCGAGGCCATCAATACCAGGAAGCCCGCTCCGATGGCTATCCCGTGGGAAATGACCCCGAGCGGAGCGAGATGCGAGCGATCCACTGCGATAGCGGTCGACACCGTCACCAGCGAAACGAGCAACCACTTTGTCTGACCGGAAACCAGCGCGAGGACGACTAACGGGAAAAGGGCCGTCAACGTGCGAACAAGCGCCTTGCTATCGATAGCAGCCTCGATACGCGACACGGCCGATCCGACAACCCCGTAACGACTTTTTTGCGTCGGCGAAGCGTCGGTTATACGGACAACTGATTGTTCGTCGGAACTTGATTTCGACATCCCGGAACTCCTGCACTGAATCTTCGTACTCTGCTGCTGCCCTCTCGCGTGTGCGGACAGGTTGATGTACAAATCCGCGAGTCGACTCGATCCGATCGGTCGGCGTACCGACCGACACGCTTTCCGGCCTGTCAGCGGCTGCGCATTCTGGCCCTCGTGCCCCTTCGTGGACCCTTGTTAGTCCGCGAGTGCCTGGATCACGTCCTCGGACTGACGCACGAGGCCGAGTCTCGGAAAAATGTAATTAACCGACGCGTGATGATGCTCAGCCGTGGCGCAACTCATCGTATCCTCGGCGAGCACGAGTGTGTAGCCAAGTTCATAGGCAGCACGTGCCGTCGACTCCACACCGATATTCGTCGAAATTCCGCCGAGCACAATGGTCTTGATGCCGCGGCGGCGCAATTGCAGATCGAGTTCCGTGCCGTGAAATGCGTTCCACTGCCGCTTCGTGATCTTGAGATCATGCTCGGCGGCTTCGAGCGCTTCGGGGAAGTCCCACCACGTCGACGGAAGTCCGCCGGCAGGAAGCGCCATGGGTTGGTCGACGGGTTGCTTCAGCGCGTCGCCGAAATCGTCGCTCCAGCCTACGCGCACCAGCACGACTGGCGCACTGAGTTCCCGAAAGCGCTTCGCGAGCTTCGCTGAGGCCGTCAGCACGGACTCGGCGCTGCGAGGGGCCTTCCCAAAACCAAGGATGCCCTGCTGGAGGTCGATAAGAACGAGTGCCGTAGTCTTGGAGTCAAGTTTCTGCAACATCTTTTGCCTTCCGTTGAAGTTAGTGAGCCAAAGGTGTATTGTGAGGCTCGTCTCACATTTCTATTTTATGAGCATGCCCTCACAAAAGTCAACCACAACATTGCGTGCCGAAAGCGGACAAGCGAAAGCCCCACAGCGCGCACGCGGTCACGCACGGGTCGCAGCGCTGCTGGAGGCAGCAGGTACCGAATTCGCAGACAAGGGATACGACGCAGCAACCATGACGGCGATCGCCTCCCGCGCGGGCGCGTCGATTGGCTCGCTGTATCAATTTTTCCCCACCAAGGACCGGATCGCGGGTGCGTTGCTCGAAAGCTATCTGGACATACTCGCAGAGACGTTCCACAAGCTGCGCGAGGCTGCGCCGTCTCTGGACGTATCGCTGCTTGCGAGCCGGTTGACGAGGACGTTCGTGAAGTTCCGCGCGAGCCATCCGGCGTTTGCGGTCCTGGTCGAGACCTACAGTTACGCTCTGCCGCGCACCATGAACATCCGCGAAAGTCTGCGTAGAGAGATCGAATCCGTGCTGGCTGAAGTGGCCCCGCATCTGGCACCGGCAGAGATCGCCGTCCGTGCCGCCGTGATCCAGCAGATCATGAAGGCGGCCGTCGCGGTTAATGGCGATACCTCCATAGCCAGTCGTAAAGCTGTCATGGACGAACTGGATGGCCTTATGCGTCATTACCTGCAGGACGCGATCCAACGTGCGAACCTGGAGACGCCCACGTCTTCATAAGTCGCCATAGCGTGGTACGTCCAATTGCAAGCGCGCGGCTCGCCGCGGCGCGCTATCAGGTTCTCGAGCGCAACTGGGCGATGTGGCTCGAAGCGGCGAAGGAGTTCGCCTTCAGAATGTTCGATAGACCCATTGAGCCTGGAGTCAGGTTGACTCAGGGTGGAGGCGTCACTAACAGGCGATGGCGCACCTATCGATGCGGCTTGACTTACCTGACGAAACTCGCCACCCATCGCCAACTGCACGAGAACGACACCGTGACTATGACTATCGCTGGATACGAAATTTCGACTGATGCAACGCGTCTCGACCACGAAATGATTTTCAGGTTTCTGTCGGAAGATTCGTATTGGGCCGCTGGTATACCTCGAGCGGTCGTCGAAAAGTCGATTGCAAATTCGCTGTGCTTCGGCGTCTATGATGCGGCGGCGCAGGTCGGTTTGGCTCGCGTCGTCACCGACAGGGCAACGTTTGCACTCGTCGCCGATGTGTTCATTCTAGAGGCGCACCGGGGCAAAGGTTTGTCGAAATGGCTGATGCACGAAGTGACGCAACACCCGGATCTTTCGGGTCTTCGTCGTCTCCTGCTGCTGACATCGGACGCGCATTCGCTCTATGCGCAGTTCGGCTTCACCGAACTCGGGAACGCAAGGCGTTTCATGGAGGTTTTGCGACCGGACGTCTACAAGCCGTCTTGACAACTGTCCTTCGCTTCACACCCGCCTCGTCAATCGGCGTGTGCCTTGACGATAGCATTCACTCCGCCACGCGCCGGGTGGTTTGTCGACGATTCACGTTCACGGATCGAATGACTGTAACTGGCCGCCCCGCTGCTCTACGGTGAACTTCCGCACTCGACCCTGAAGCGACCTTCGATTCGCCCGACAGCGGTCGTTCATGTGTATCCATCGTCAGAGGCGATGTAAGCGCCTCGTATGCCGAATTGCTGAACCACACCCATCGATAAGTTACCGCGGCGGGTTCATCGATAGCACAGTTGCTGGATCGTGGTGCAGAATCGCGCCCAAACCGCACGTTGAATCCAGTTCTATATCGACCGACGTTGACGCTCGTGAGCGCGGCGCGCTGAAAATTCGGGGGTCTCGTCGAAAAAATATTGGATGATGAAGTGAATCGCAGTTGCCTCGTCAACGAACTCCTTCACGAAGTCGCCCGGTCCAGGGCCAGGCGCCCAATCCCAAACAGACACGTGCCAACGACCAGAGGCATTCCAGATTACTGGGACTGGAGCGTCCGTGTCATTGAGTGTATGACCATCTTCGTAGCCTTTACGAAGGCTGGGAAGCGAGTTCCCCTGGACACTGGTGGGCTTCATAACCAGGTAACCCGAAGGGTACGCTGTGTGATCGTGCGAAAAGAACGGTTCGTCGGCCAACTGCAACCCGAGATTACGCAGCCTATTGATGGAAGTGATTGAGAGCAACATCATTGATACCTCGTGTACAAAGCGTAGTATGAAACCAGTCTACCGAAATCCCGCGAACGAATTTTTCGAGCATTGCGCTCAAGTGGTCGTGGCCGACTACGAGGATGTCTGGGAAGACCTGACTCTACTCGCAGAGTAGGCGCTGAACGAGTGTCGCATCGGCTATCGTACGTACTCAAATTGTTCGCGATGTAGACCTGTCTTGTGATCAATCTACCCCCGTGCCGACCGTCCGCCCCTGGCCGAACGCGGAAGTTCGTCTACCGCGCGTCAGAGACCTACCCAACCTCGGCGCGAATTTCCCTTGCCACCCAACTCGGCCATTCGACCAGACACAATATGAATGGCCGCTTCCGAGTGCATAGCCGACGCCTGAGCGTCCGAGCACTGAACGTACATCAGTCACTAGCCATGCAGCCCATCGAATCAAGCCGACGAGCCGCGTGCCCTATCCATACCTTCGATAACCTAGTTTGTCATCTTGGCTCCCGCTCAAACCTTTCGCGGCTTCCGCGCCGCGCGGCCCGCTGCTTTGCTTCGTTGCGCTGCTGCCGTAGCGCAGTATTCTTGTCGTCAAAGAATTTGGCTTCTCGCTCCAATTTTCTAAACGAATTTAGCCGTCTGAGCGTCAGGCGTCCATCGTCAAGTGCTTGTGCAATCGCGCATCCACGCTCCCCGTTATGCCCGCAATTTCGAAATGCGCACTGACTCATCAGTAGTGTCACATCTTCGAAGGTGTCGCTTAAACTGTCGGCACTGGCTGTTACGCCGACACTACGAATGCCGGGCGTATCGATAATGACGCCACGCTCTGGCAGTACAAATAACGATCGGCTGGTAGTGGTGTGCGAGCCACGTGCCCCCTTTGTGCTGACGCCCAGCGTTAGCTGCTGATGCGAACCGGTTAACGCGTTCACAATCGAACTCTTTCCAACCCCCGATGAGCCGACGAACACGCAGGTTTCATCCTTTGCAATCAAGTCTTTGAGTCGCGTGACGCTAGGTTCGTTGACGGTGCTCAGCATACACACCGGAATATCCGATCCGAGTTCGGCAAGCTGCTCAAGATAAGCACTTTTGTCGTCAACTAGATCCGCCTTGTTGAGAACCACGGTGGGCGCGATGCGGTTAGCGCGTGCTAGCAGCAGATAGCGTTCGAGCCGCGACAAATTAAATTCTTCGGTACAGGAGGTAACGATAAACAGTTTGTCTATGTTGGCCGCCAAAGCTTGCACGCGGCCATCGTCGGTACTGCGCTGGAAACAATTGGCGCGTTGAAGGATGTCGATAAATTCCACTTCACCCGTTGCGTTCAAGATGCCAAGTACCCAGTCGCCGATGATCGGTACTTGTTCGCTCTTTCTCGAAAAGGTCAAATTGAATTGTTGAAGCCGCCCTTGGGCGTCACCCGACACCACAAAGCGCAAACCGAAATCCTCGGTAACGCGATAGGGTTGGCCGATACCGTAAGGCGCGACCTGTAAAGAAAAGTGTTCGTTAAAGCCTAGTTTCTTTAAACAATCGGATTCGAGATTGGTCATGGTCCCAATGCATAGAAAAATTTAGAAAGTTGCCTGACGGTGTGGTGTCAATATCTTTCATATCCAACCTCCAAATTTCAGTGGGGCCGCCTTAAGCCGAAATAGAACCCAATACGCGCAAGGCTTCCAGAGCTTAGCCGAGAATTAAAGCCCTGAATAGGGAGTCTGAGGTTCTCCCTTTCAAGATGCTAGAAGTGTCTGAATTCTTGTCGAACTTTTCACGGGGATTGCAGGTGCACCGATGCACTGCCGGTCAGTCAACGACCGTTAAGTAAACCGGGGAAGTCGTTCGAATGGCCCAGCGCTAGCCTTACTGATTGCCGACTGTGAATCGCCGGTTCGATGCGCGGCAGCTGTAAAACCGCCGGCTTCAACCACGGCTATGAAGGCGTTTAATTCGTGGAATCGATCCACTTCCATTCCTCCTGGGAATTAATGTTATGGCAAATCAAGCTATTATCATTGGTTCCGACATCACTCACAATGCAGCTCTCTTCACAGCTGAAGGAATGGTGTCATGAATATTGATCTCACTGGCCGCAAGGCCGTCGTTACTGGGTCCACAGCAGGTATCGGCCGAGCCATTGCAGAAGGGCTGGGGCGCGCAGGCGCCGCGGTCGTGATCAACGGCCGCACAGAGAAGCGCGTCTCCACGGCGCTTCGGGAGCTTCGCGAACTCTTGCCAAAGGCGGAGTTTACCGGCGTCATCGCAGATCTTGCGACTCCGAAAGGCGCGGCGGACTTGTTCGCGCAGGCGCCGGATGCGGACATTCTCGTCAACAATGTGGGTACTGGGCGTCCGAAGTCCTTCTTCGAAATTGAGGACAGCGAGTGGATCGATCTCTTCGAACTTAACGTCATGAGCGGTATTCGCGCCTCCCGCCACTATGTGCCAAACATGACGAAGCGCGGCTGGGGGCGCGTCGTCTTCATCAGTAGCGAGTCCGCGCTTGCCATCCCTAAAGACATGATCGACTACGCCACGACCAAGACCGCTCAGCTCGCCATTGCGAGGGGCTTGGCAGAGGTGGTCGGCGGAACGGGCGTCACCGTTAATTCGGTTCTCCCTGGTCCGACGAATTCGGAGATCATGGGTGGTTGGGCGCAGGCGAACGCAGATGCGCAAGGCATTACGCGTGAGGAAGCCGAGCAGCAGTTCCTGAAAACGAATCGCCCGACCACGCTCCTCAATCGCTTCGCGACAACCGAAGAAGTCGCAAACCTGGTCGTCTATGTCTGCTCGGAGCAGGCGTCGGCGACAACAGGCACTTCCTTGCGTGTCGACGGCGGTGTCGTTCGGACAATTGCATAGGGCGCCCGCTTTTTCACTCGCTCAACGCGGCCCAGGGAAGGGCCAAACCATCGGTTCCTTCCCGGAGTAGACGACAGCCCAAGTTGAATGTGCCTGCATTCGTACGAGTATTTCCACTCAAAAATAGCCGCCCAGAGTTGCCTTAATCGCGCCGACCGGTTGGTCCATGGTGACACGATTGCCGACGATCCTCGCCTTAGGGTCGATGGTCCGCTCCTGGCCGAACGCGGTCCGACACAGACCTCAATCGATCGCTAATCGCGCAGATATGCGAAAGGCGTGCGCCGACCCGGTACGGCCGTTTCCATCCGCATTGCTGCCGCTCATGGGGTGGACTGATTGACCGTAAGCGATCAATGAACGACGCTGGTCGGAAGCGTGACTGATCTTTACGTAAGATGCCGTTGGGACACTTGAGACTACGGATGCCAAATGAGCTTCGTGCTCTTGGGTAGTTCTGCGACGAATTGGAAACCGAGCTGATCATACAGGCGACGTGCCGGGTTGCCATGCAGCACGCTCAGAGTGACTGGTACACCTACGCGCTTCGCTTCGTTCAACACGGCAGTCAAAACGGTTTTGCCGACACCTCTTCCCTGGTGGGACGGTGTCACCTGGATTTGATGTACGTGCCATTCGTCGGTCATGCGGCTCAACTTGATTAGCCCTATGCTTCGATTTCCCTCGCAAATAATCTGCGCGTCTTCGAAGTTTGATCTGATGCGCTGGTAGTGCGCTTCATCGTCGACGGGTATAGCGACTCGTTCCAGATGTTCCGTCATCGTTAGCTTGCGGAGTTGCAGGAGAAATGGCTCGTCGTCCTGAGATGCAGCGCGTAAGTTGATCTGTTGATTCATGGTCTGTGCTGTCCAGCCGTGGCGAGATGAACGGTCAAGGGGAGTTTGACTGTAGCTTCCATGGTAATAGCGCAGTGTCCCCTGATGCATTGTGCCGTTCGATTGAAAATCATCTAGCGGACCTCCTGCCGCCTTCGCAGCGAAGCTGACTGCGTTAAGCCCGCGTGCGTCGACTGTGCCAGGTCAGGATTGAATTGCGATATCCCTCCGGTAGGTTCACAGGAAGCACATTGACGTCGAAGGTGCAGGCTTGTAGATGTTCTTCGCTGATCTTCGGGCAGAACACTCCGGCCAGCTGGCAACCGTATGTAACGATAAATACGTGCTTTCGCGGAATCACTTCGAATAGATAGGTGTCGAGAAGAACAGCGGGACTGATGGCGATGTCCAGTTCTTCTTTGAATTCGCGCACTACGCATTCGGCCGGGCTCTCTCCGCGTTCAATACGGCCACCGGGCAGCTCCCACTCCTGTCGCTCGTTGAGCAGCAGAATCACTCTATCTGGTTCATTGAAAACCACTCCCTTAATGGATACCGCGTATCGACCGTCTTCCATCTCGGTGCCCTAGTCTGAGTTCGCCAATTTGTGCACAGACAAGCAGCTTCTCAAGAATATGCCGCTTAGATTCCGCGCTCCTGCTGTGTGAGCGGTCCGTTGTTGCAGGTCCGATTGTCGGCGATCTACGTCCACTTGTCGAAGGTCCGTTCCTGGCCGAGGCTGTGTAAAAACGCGGCTACCGATTGGCTAAAATATCGTGTCTCAGCAGGTGCACGCTTTCGTGACACCAGATTTCGAGAGCGATCAGAATTTGCTGCGCTGAAGTGTAAGACAGGCGAGCGCAGATCACGCGCCAGCCATCTTCATTGCCCGCATTGCGTCTGCGAATCCGAGGATACTGATGATTCGTTTGATGTTGTACGCCAACACATGCAAGCTCATTTCGGCGGCGACGTTACCGAGCCTGCGAGTCTGGAAGTGAGTTGAACCCATCCAGTGCTTGAGAGTGCCGAACACATGTTCGACCGTGCGACGGCGAATTGTCATCGCATCAAGCTGACGATCGAGCCTGCGTTGCACGGCCTCAAGGACTTCTTCGTGCTCCCATCGGCGGATACGCCGGTAATCAGACGGCGTGCACTGGCTTTTGATCGGGCAGCGTGGACATGCACGGCTCCAGTAGGTTCGCAACGTCATCGGGTTGTCGCGCTCAACGGAGCTGAACCGGTAAGTCGCTCGCTGTCCCGCCGGACATTGGTACTCATCGTCGGTCGCGATATAGATAAAGTCAGCTCGATCGAACCGCCCGTCAGCCTTGGCGCCAGATGTCTGTGATTTGGGCACGAACGCGGCAATACCGGCGTCGTCACAAGCCTTGATCTCCGGTGCACTGTAGTATCCCCGGTCCGCGAGTACCCTAAGCGTCTTTCTCCCCATGGCATCGCGCGCGGCTTTCGCCATCGGGCTCAACTGAGTGCGGTCGTTGCCGACGTTTGTGACTTCGTGGGTCACGATAAGGTGGTGACGGGTGTCGACAGCCACCTGAACGTTGTAGCCAACCACGCCTGTGCCCTTGGCTTGCGAGAGCATCGAGCGCGAATCGGGATCGGTAAGGGAGATCTGCTTTTCTGGAAGATCGTTCAGAAGCTTCGCTGCGTAATCCAGATCGCGCACCTGTTCGCGCAGCCTGTCGATCTTCTCTCGCAGATGACTGGTCTTTGCCTCAACTTCAGCCGGCTGGGTCCGATCTGCTGTTTCCAGCGCATCCATGTAGCGCTTGATGCTTTTTTCGATCTGCTCCTGTCGCCTCTCAATCTTGTTCGGTGTGAAGTTCTGGTCACGGCTATTCACAGCTTTGAATTTGCTGCCGTCGATGGCCACCAAGGCGTGCGTGAAGAGCTTTAGATTGCGGCATATGTTCACGAAACGTCGGCATGCATTGCGAATGCCTTCTCCATTGCATCGCCTGAACTCGGCTATCGTCTTGAAGTCTGGCGCAAGACGGCCGGTCAGCCACATCAGCTCAACATTGCGCTGGCATTCCCGCTCCAGGCGACGGCTCGACTGTACGCGGTTGAGATAGCCGTAGATGTAGACTTTCAGCAAGACGGCGGGATGATAAGACGGACGCCCTGTGCTTGCTGGCGTGGCTCCATCGAATCCCAGTGAAGCCAGGTCAAGTTCGCCTACGAACACGTCGACTACTCTTATTGGGTTATCCTCGGCGATGAAGTCGTCAAGACATTCCGGCAGCAGTGTTGTTTGATTGCGGTCTGCACCCTCAACATATCGCCCCATCTTCGTCTCGCGCATCAACAGGTTGATTTAGTCTAGACGATGACGCGCGTTTTTACACAGCCTCGGCCGCATTGGGCCGGACGAATGCTGACCCAGATCGACTCGCATGTAACGTTCGGCTTTCTACGAAGCGGACGTTCACGAACCGAAGATGGACCATCAGCACAGTTGCTGCCAAAGAACGGGACGACTTCAATCCTCAAGAGGAGTAGGACGAATCGCTTCTGAAGCGTATCGATGAACCCGTCCGAATAACTCGACTTCCTTGCCGTCAATGACAATCCCCGAACCGTCGGGACACGCGTAGAGGTCCGGGATAGTAGAGGACAATTTCGACTGATCTCCGGTAACGCTTTCAGAATTGAAGTGTGGCCAAAAGTGGAAATCTACAAGGCCGAGTCCTGCGTCATCCATCAACTGTTCGTCCCGAACATCGCCGCACAGTAATGCTGAATCCACGCTGGGTGTCATCAAGATAGCGCCCGCGCTTACACCGATCAGCACCCCTCCTTCGGATACGTACCGAGTCAGGAGCGGCAGTACGCTGCGTCGCTGCAGCCACGACAAGAACGAAAACGTATTCCCGCCAGATAGGTGGATCGCATCGCACGACAGCAGAGTCGACCATTCCGCTTCCGATGTGTCTTGACTAGGGTCTACATACACTACCAAATTCGCGCCAATCCCAGCGTAGTAGTCAGCTTTACGCCGGAAGTAAATGCGCTCTGGATCGCTTGTCGCGGGGATATATCCAATCTTCGGCTGCGGTCGTCCGATCAACCGTAGAAGACGCGCATCCATTTCTTCATTAGCTGGAAAGTCTTGATCACTATATAACGCCAGTTTTCGATAAGGGCACATGCGACTCTCAAATTCGTTTCGAACTGGTTGGATTTTTCTACCGGATACGCGGCGCGCCTACGAGACTGGGAATTGTCGCCCATTCTGAAGCCTCAGTCGACCGTCGCTTGATGGCCGGTTGTTACCCCTGCGATCGGTGTAAGGGCCCAGAGACCGTTCGATAAGCTCATCAATCATATGTCCGTCCGACCATGCGTCGCAACACCTTCTCGACAATGTCATCGGTTACCAAAGGATCGTCGGTGCGAACGCAAATTGCCCGCTCGGCAGATATCCTTGCCGTCGACAACGCGAGAGAGATCACTTGCCGTTCGTTGCGGTCTCGTCCGCAGAGCCGCCGTCATAGTCAGCGCATGAAGTTTATCGAGCCCGTAAGTGGCGTCCATCTACGGAAGAGATGGATTGCATCTCAATATGTCGTCTTCTCAGGAGGCCGGTGCGCTCCTACCATTCGTGTTCGGCCAGCGGGCCGATCTGCAAGCTCTCGCGCTTGTAGCGAGGAGCTTGGGTCGTCGTCCCGTTGCTGGACTTCGGCTCCGCCAGTCGCGGAACCCCGCTTTTCAGTTACGAAAGGATGAAAGATCATGAGAAACCTAGAAGGCAAGATTGCAGTCGTCACGGGCGGAAGCAGT
The DNA here is from genome assembly GCF_900142845.1 of Paraburkholderia phenazinium. NCBI lineage: Bacteria > Pseudomonadati > Pseudomonadota > Betaproteobacteria > Burkholderiales > Burkholderiaceae > Paraburkholderia > Paraburkholderia phenazinium. The sequence continues at coordinate 1,634,022 of NZ_FSRU01000001.1, read as the reverse complement.
GGGATTGGCTTGGCCACAGCCAAGCGCTTCGTGGATGAAGGTGCGCATGTCGTAATCACTGGGCGCCGAGAGAAAGAGCTGAAAGAGGCCGCCGCCGCCATCGAGAGAAACATTACGACGGTCGTGGGCGATGTGTCGCGCCTAGACGATCTGGATCGCCTCTTTGCTGTCGTGAAAGAGAAACATGGTCACATCGACATTCTCTTCGCGAACGCGGGCGCGGGGACAATCGCACCGCTCGCGGTAGCTAGTGAGGCCCATTTTGACCAGACCTTCGACGTGAACGTGAAGGGAATGTTCTTTACGGTGCAGAAGGCCCTTCCCCTCTTCAAAGACGGCGGTTCGATTATCCTGAACTCTTCGGTCTCGAACGTGCTCGGGCTTCCAGGATTTACTGCTTACGCCGCGAGTAAGGCCGCTGTGCGCAACTTCGCGCGCGGCTGGGCCTTGGAATTGAAAGACCGCAAGATCCGCGTGAATTGTATGAGCCCCGGAGCAATCGACACCCCGGCCTTGGCGACTACGACGGGCCTTACCGCTGAACAGGCCGAGCAAGCAGTCGCACAGTTCACCACGCAGATCCCGATGGGCCGCAGGGGCATGCCCGAGGAAATCGCTGCAGCAGTCACGTTCCTCGCCTCTGATGAAAGTTCTTACATCACCGGTATCGATCTTCCCGTCGATGGGGGCATGGCGCAGGGCTGACCCGGAGTACATTGACACGCAGGCGCTGGCCTTAGCGGCATTCTTCGCGGTCTATGGCGAATGAGCCGTGGGCCGATGCCTTGCACGTCATACGCTCGTCGAATTCTCTACCGTGAAGGACATCCCATGTACGACCAATCCAAGCTGGCGGAGTTGATCCGTTTCTCACGCGTCGATGCGGGCGCCACCGTCATCGACGTTTACCCGGGCGACGGCGACTGGACCCGTCTCTTTTCAGACGTCGTGGGACCCGAAGGACGGGTCTACAGCTTCGTGCCGGCCGAAGTTGCCCACTTCAAGAACGATCCGGTCGGCCTCATGCGGACGCTTGCGAAGGAGCCGGGCCGAGAGAACGTCGAGGTCGTTTCCGCGGACCTCGTAGCGATGCCGCAGGCCACTCGACCAGCTGATGTCCTGTGGCTGCACCTGTTCTACCACGACCTCCACACTGCGCTTATGCAGGCCAAAGGCGCGACGGCGGCGGAGTTCAACCGAGCCGTCTACGAGCGACTGAAGTCCGGTGGGTACTATGTCATCGTCGATCACGCCACCGCCGTCGGAGTGGGCATGAGCAACGCCCAGTCGCTGCATCGGATTGACCCTGCGTCCGTGCGCGAGGAGGTGGAAGCGGCAGGCTTCGTACTGGACGCGGAAAGCACCGTTCTCGCCAACAAGAACGATCCGCACTCGGGCAAGGTGTTTGACCCCTCGATCAAGGGTAAGACCGATCGCTTCGCCTATCGGTTTGTGAAGCCCTAACGAGTCCAGCCGCCCACTTAATGTCGAGCTCGCCACTGGGTGCAAACAACTTGATGCGATCCGCAGGTTCCACGCGCCGAATTCGTGAGTAGTACAGGTCGTACGGAAGTCACTTGCATCGTCGGGGCGTTGAATGGCCAAGACGGGCTTTGTGGTCTACCTTCTGGCTCGCGAGGTCGAATGACTTTCGGTTAAGGCCGCTGCCTAGCGCTAGAGTTTTGCGGGTGCAGGCGACTCTCTTGCGCTCGACCAGTCTTTCAGATGCTCAACGAGCCAGCGGCCAGCTGGACCAGGAGGCGTTGCGGCTGGGTAGACGGCAGAAATGGTCAGCATGGCTCCGGCGCGCGGGACACCATCGACGTCAAGGGCGACCAGGTCACCGGAGGCAATGTCTTTCTCCACCATGTGAAGAGGCATCCCTCCCCAGCCGACACAGTCCTTGAGCAACGCATATTTCGTGGACAGATCGGCCAGGCGCCAGGTCGTAGACGATAGGACCCCGTAGTCGCGGCCAGCGAGCAGCTGTGAACGATCGGTCAAGACCAGTTGCACGTGCTTAGAGAGTTCCTTCTTGGGAATATGGCCCTCGAATTTTGCAAGCGGGTGGCCACGCGCAGCAACCATCACCAACGGGACGGTGCCGAGGCGGTCGACAGCCAGCGACGGGAAGTCGATTGGGAGTGAGGCGAGGATTCCCAACGTGCAGCGCCCCTCCAGTACCGGCTGATACCCAGCACCCAAACCCTCCACGAAGATCCGTAACGGCGTCAACGGGAAGCGCTTGGTGAACGCTCTGGCTGCCTCGCTGATGGCGGCAGTGGGAAAGAAGACATCGAACACCACGGAGAGCTCGGCCTCGACCCCCGAGGCCATGAGCTTTGCCCGAGCTTTGAGGGTGTCAACACCCGACACGATGGCCCGCGCATCCGCAAGAAGGAGCACGCCTTCAGGCGTTAGTTTTGGGAAACGCCCTGACCTGTCGAATAGTGTGATGCCGATCTGCTCCTCCAAAGCACTCACCCAGCCGCTGACTGCGGACTGCACGCGGTTCAAGCGTCGAGCCGCCGCGGAGAAGCTTCCTTCGTCCACCGCGGCGATGAATGTTCTAAGCTGGTCGAGGGATACGCCGTCGAGCATACAAGCCTTTATCTATCTCTGAGAGGGATGTCTCGCATCGCAATATACCGGCTTCTCAGAGTGGGTGGAGGCACTGCATGGGGCCAGAAAGATTTTCGCGAGGCCTTGCTGGACGCCTACGCCGGTCGTTGCGCCATCACCCAATGCGACGCAACGGCCGTGCTCGAGGCCGCCCACATTACCCCCTACGCTGGGGAGCACACGCACCGGCGCGTCAACGCGCTGCGTGTCCCGCTTCGCGCACCGCCGATTCATTTCGAAAATTGAGTGTCGCTGGCTACGGCACATGCCGACCCTCAACGGCCAGTCCGAGCAATGTCGCTCAATGTCCGAACCTGGAGGGTTAGCCGCCGTGTGAAGAGATGAACTCAGCGTGATCAACGCAATTGTTCGTCAATTGTCCTCGTCAGCGGCGATTCCACGTCGCCCGTGTGTTTCGTCTGCATGGGCTCGATCAGCACGATCCAGCATTCCTCATCGGCGACCGGGTTGTGCCGCGTACCGCGCGGCACCACATGCATCGAACCTGCTGGCAAATCGACAACGCGGCCGCCTTCGTATTCGATCTTCAGATGCCCGCGCACGACAAAGAACAATTCGTCCTCATGCGCGTGGTCGTGCCACACGAGTTGGCCGCGCACTTTTGCGATCTTCACGTATTGATCGTTGACCTGCGCGACGACTTTGGGCGACCAATAGTCGGACACGTCGCCGAACGCGGATTCGAGGTCGAATGATTCGGCGAAGGGGTAAACAGCCATGATTATCTCCAGGTCGGAATGACGGATGCGGCGAGCAGCATGCTACGAAGTCCCGGGGCGGCCGCGAACAGAATAAGCGGCAGAATCGGGGGGATCGTTGCGCATCCGGGTGAACGAGACTAGCACTGTACGGATCGCCGACGCATCGTCAAAGGCAATAATGTTGATGCAATCCATTACAAGACATAATGTGTCGATGACACGAAACCTCGATCTCGATCTGATCCGCACCTTCGTCGCCGTAGTCGATAGCGGCAGCATGACTGTCGCCGCAAATCTTCTGCACATGACGCAGGGCGCCGTCAGCCAGCAGGTGAAACGCCTCGAAGACGTGCTGGACTGTCTTCTATTCGTGCGCAAGACGCGCAAGCTGGAACTGTCGCATCAAGGCGAGCAGTTTCTCGTCAAGGCGCGCCAACTGCTGCGGCTGAACGACGAAATCTGGGCCGATATGACCGGCCAGCTGCTGCGCGGCCGCCTGCGCGTCGGCGTGCCCTACGATCTCGTAACGCCGCTTGCGCCCGCGCTGAAGGCATTCGCCGAAGCCTATCCGCACGTGGAGATTTCATTGGTGTGCGCAGCGTCGCCTGAATTGAACGAGGCGGTGAATAGCGGTCGCGTGGACGTGTCGCTGGTCGAATACGTCGGGAGCGAAGCCGAAGGCGAAGTTATTCGCGTCGAACCGCTGGTGTGGGTGAAGGGACGCGGCAGCGATGCGTGGCAGAAGCGGCCGCTGCCGCTGTCGATGGTAGACGAACGTTGCGCGTTCCGTCCGGTGGTGCTCGGCGCGCTCGCGAACGAGGGAATTGCGTGGCGCACGGTGTTCGAGAGCGGCAAAAGCCGACCCATAGGGGGTACTCAGGATTCTCCGGAACGGTCACACGCACCAGCCGAATTTGGCCAGAACGAGCAACGCGGGTACCCCCTCGCGGTCAGTGACTTGCGCCGACGGACGACGGTGCGCCCGATTGCGACCCCGTGCTGTCGCTGCCGCCGTAAGCCGTGTTCGCATTGCGGTCGGCGCCTTGACGTTCAGCCCGTTCAGCCCAGACTTTTTGTACCTGCTGACCTTGTGGCGTAGCGCCCCAGTCGTACCCGACCGGTCCAGCGGGGCCGGTTCCGCCGCCACCGCTCCCGCCCGCTGCGAAAGCAGGGGCCGCGATGGCGGTCGAAGCCGCGATCAGGACAGCGGCGATGAATTTGGTATTCATGACGTACCTCCAATAGAGAGTTTCGGCTTTGCCAAGAGGCTGCAGAAGGAACCACAACTTCGCGTTACAGCAACATGGCAGTCAGTGTATACACTTACTATTGGATTTTTATGTTGATAATTTGAATATACAATTATTCGAACAACAACAATCTTGGGAAACCCCTCCGGACGGGGGATTCACTGGGGCGCAATCGGCTCCTAAGGCGCGCGATGGGTGGGCCATGCCCGTTCCAGCCCCACGTCTTGTTTCACGCCATTCTGCAAGACCGACTTCTTACGGGAACCCGTCGCGGCACCAGCCGCCCCATGACTAAGCCAATCGAGCGCAGCAGTGACATCATCATCCGCACTGCCGCGCAACCTGGCGATAGCCTCAGCCACATCCTCGCCGGGCACAGCGCGCCGAATAGCCACGCCAACGGCAAGAATATCAATCATGACCAGATGCAGGATCCGCGAAATCATGGAAAGCTGGGACTCACGAATCTCAATATGATCCTTCCCCAGCGCCACCGTAGCGCGTTTAGCCAACGGAGTATTGCTAGACGTAATAGCAATCACCTGCGCTCCAGCCTGCATGGCCACGTCCAGCACACGCAGCAACTCCGGCGCACACCCTGACCTCGACACGGCAACAATCACATCGCCCACCCCAAGCAGCGCGGCCGACGCAGCCTGCATGTAGGGGTCGCCATAAGCAATCGTAGGGATCCCAAAGCGGAAGAACTTGTAGTGCGCATCCTGCACGATGACATTCGAATTGCCGAGCCCGTAGAACTCAATCCGGCGAGCGCCGTTCAACAGTTCGATCGCCCGCTCGACATGCTCGAAGTTCAAATGCTCACGCAATTGCAGAATCGCCGAGATCGTGTTGTCGAGCACCTTCGCGCCAAAGTCCGTCGCCATGTCGCCCGGGTGCACCTGGCTGTGACTCACCGGAATCGTCCCGGTCAACCCGGTCGCCAGCTTCAGCTTGAGATCGGACAATCTCGGCCAGCCCAGCGAGCGGCAGAAACGGATCACCGTCGACGTGCCTACTTCGGCCTTGCGTGCAATGTCGATGATCGGATCGTTGATGATCGATCGCGGATGATTCAACGCCAGATCCGCCACGCGCCGCTCTGCCGACGTCAACGCGTCACGCATCTGACGGATGCGTTCGAACACCGCCGTCGAATTCCCGCCCGCGCGATTCGACAACTGCTCCGCCAGAATCGCCGAGACGCCAAGCAACGCCGGATACTCGGCGGTGATCACGTAGGTCGGCACGTTCTTCAGATACGACTCGAAGCGGCCTTTCGCTTCGAAGCGCTCGCGGAACGACGAACGCTCAAGGAACTCGCCCAGCCGCGGCACCACGCCGCCGCCAATGTAGATGCCGCCCAGCGACCCCAGCGTCACCGCAATGTTGCCGGCGAAGGTGCCGAGGATGCTGCAGAACACCTCAACCGATTCCGCCGCCAGCGGCTCGCCATCGAGCGCGCGCTTGACCACGTCGGACGTGTCGAAGGTTACGCATTTCTTGTCGCGCGCTGCCAGCGCCCGATAAATGACTTCGATGCCTGAGCCTGCTGACACGCGCTCAAACGATACATGCGACCACTTGTTGCGCGCATATTGCAGCACCAGATCTTCGCGCTCATCGGCCGGTGCGAAGGTGGTGTGGCCGCCTTCACTGTCCAGGGCAATCCAGCGGTCGGCGGCGGGGATCAGGCCGCCGACGCCGAGACCCGTACCAGGGTTCAGCAGCCCGATCACGCTGTTAGGCCGCCGTGCGCCGCCGCCCACCTGCACGCGTTGCGAATCCGTCAGGCCCGGCAATGCCATCGCCAGCGCCGTGAAGTCGTTGACGACCAGCAACGTGCCGAAGCCCAGCGCGCGGCGCGTCGCCTCGATCGAAAAGGTCCAGTCGGGGTTGGTCATGCTGATCCGGTCGTCGTCGAGCGGGTTTGCAATTGCAATCGCCCCGTGATTCACGCGGCCAATCTGCATGTCTTTCAGGTACTTCCTGATGACTTCGGCGATCCCCGGATAGTCGGCGCAGGGATATTCCTGCACCTGAAAAATCTCCCCCGGTCCTGTCTCCAGCGCAAAGCGCGCGTTGGTGTCGCCGATCTCGCCTAGCAGCCTCGGTCCGTCGACGTGCTGGCCTGCACTCGGCACAGCGTTACTTTTCACACCAGTAGACATCGAGTCTCACTCCGTTGTCATTTGCCAGCGTTGAGATGGCATTTTTTCCACCCGGGCGCGAGCCGGACATTGCTGGGGTGGTCAAACGAGACGAAGTCGATAGCGTCGAGTGCGAGGGCGTAACCACGTCGGAACGCGATCGACTCAAGAAGCCGATCTGCAAGGTATTGAAGATTTCCCCAACAGGGTTTGCGCGGCGTGATTCACGGCAACCGAGTAAGCACGACCATCCCCGAAGTTTCGGCCCCACGTCCGCTGGACCGAGTCAACCGTCAGTTCACGGCTGACGGGCCGAACCAGTTGTGAGTTGCGGATTTCACGTACCTCTAGACGTGGGAGGGCAGCCTCTGTGTGGCGTTCGTGATCAACGTGTTTGCCCGACCCATCGTCGGCTGGCGTGCCGGCCCTTCGATGACCAGGGGCTTCGTTGTGTTGTGGACGCTACTGAACAGGCCCGTTCCGCTCGCCGGCCGATGCAACCGCCCGGCTTTATGCCGCCCGCGGAAACTGGAGCAAACACTAATACCAGCAACGCAGCAATATCTCTGCTGCACGGGTATTGTCTTACACCAATCAGCCTCCAGGATTACCGGGTTGCGGTTTAACTGAAATTCTCAATTTCAATTTTCGCATGTAATTTCGCTTTCGGCCGGGTCGTTAACCAACCGCGCACAATCATGAAACGCAACTCGAAATGTGCATCGCGACGCATCAACGCGCATGCTACAGCAAATCGACCACCACCTATATTACCGGTCTGTTGCATGGTTTTACTTGTTCGCATGCAATCGTCCCTGGTCTCGCGAACTCTTGCATAAAACATATAAAGACGCGTGATTTTTTAATCGATTTTTGCCAACAACAATAACAATCTTTGGCGGCACGCCTGGCGAACCGTGCCCCTTTTCCCAGGAAACCCTAACCCCTTTGTACATAGGCTTCCACGCCGCTTGCCGCCGGACGGTAGACGCTGAGTTGCATCGAACTGCGGCCCGAAATGTGGTTAACGGTATAGCGACGCCTAAATATGAGCATCAGAAAATTAAAACATTATTTATATTTCCAGTTTATTACTGAAATTTACATGACCATGCACTATCGCCGTCATCCGCATAAATACCTTCACTGACAATCCATCAGCCGCATAAATCTCCTGGTAAATGTCTATCGCGCCACGCGCTACTCTCATCGATTTTGAGTGTCAATAGTGACAATCCTTGGCTCTACACCCAGGTAACTTTAATTCCCTTGTTATACGAGGCTCTAGAACTTCACGACGATCCGCTTACACGGATCAATATTGCAATTTCGCCACACCAGTCCATCTGATATCGATTTTTTTGTCCGACTCTCGGGTATTCTCTCAACCAGTCAGTAGGCAAAGTACGAAAAGAAAGTTATTTGAAAGTAGTTTGACTACGCAACCAGGGGCGATGGCGGCCGACGAGCGATCCACGTGACGCAAAGATAGCCTCAGGCCACATGGTCACGACAACACATCCCGGTCGGTCTAACTGCCTCCCTGGTATGAGATGTCTGTTCAGGCGCCCGTGGTGCCCGAACACCATTAGTAGTACTTCTGGTTTTTCTTTTTAACAGGATATGGAGGAGACGATGAAAAAAGCTTTACTCGCCGCTGCGCTGATGTCAGCTGGCGTCATTGCGCACGCTCAAAGCAGCGTGACGCTGTTCGGCCGCCTGGATGCGGGTGTTGAATACATGAGTGGAATACCTAGCACGACTGGGTCGGGCTCCACGTCTCGCGTAAAACTGGAAAGCGGTGACTGGGGTACCAGCCTCTGGGGTATGAAGGGCGTGGAAGACCTGGGCGGTGGCTTGTCCACCGTGTTCCACCTGGAAGGTTCTTTCAGCACAGCGACGGGTGCCCTACCCGGCGGCGGCGAACTCTTCAATCGTTATGCATTGGTTGGGCTCTCGGACACCACGTACGGTACCCTGACCTTGGGTCGCGAGCTGACCCTTGATGGCGAGGACCTTTGGGCATATGACCCGTTCGCCCAGTCCTCGTGGTCATCAGCATCGCTGGTACGTGGCCGCAACTGGCAGGCCTCGAGCAACAACATCAATTACGACTCGCAAACCTTCGGCGGCTTCGCAGCGCGCGTCCAATACTCACTGGGTAACACCACGAACTTTAACAATGGCGCTACGGGCAACGGCGGTCAATTTAACAATGAAGGCCGTTCAGACGCTGTGGAACTCAAGTACAACAACAGTCTTGTCCAGCTTCGCGCTGTCTATGACGAAGTCCGCAATGTGAACGGCGGCCTTGGCGACGCAACGGACGGTGTATGGGCTTCCTCACGCGAATATATGGCTGGCGGCAACCTGATCCTGGGGCCATTCACGCTGAACGCCATGTATGACGGCTTGCGTAGCTCGGGGGTGAACGGCGCCGCGACTGGCGTTGCGACGACAGCAAACCAGGAATACGGCGGTGTGACCTGGCATGCTACGCCGGCCGCGCAGTTGATTGCCGCCGTGTACCACGTCAATGCGAACAATGGCGCAGGGAACGCAACCATGTACACGATTGGCGGTTCGTACAACCTCTCCAAGCGCACTTTGCTTGACATCCAGGTCGCTAGCGTGCGTAACAGCAGCAATGCTACCTTCAGCCTCGAGGCCAACCTGCCGAGCACTCCGGGAAACCCGCAAGCGGACAACCCGCTTCCGGGCCACAGCCAGACTGGCGTGTACGCAGGTATCGAACACTCGTTCTAATCGAACAGTGTCAATATAAGACCCGAGAGGAACCACGACGAACCATGATAATAGGAGAGACATAAATGAAAGCATCCCAGGCAATCAAGGCCATCAGTGGCGCGCTCATCGTAATGGCTTCGCTCAACGCGTATGCGCAAAGCAGCGATGCGACGGCTGCACCCGCCACGACAGCTGCCCCGAGCGCCAAGGCAACCAGGGCGGCCAACCGCGCTCTGCAACGCAAGGTGCTTAAGGCACTGGCCAGGGCGAAGGGCTTGACCGCTGACAACATCACAGTCCGTGCACGCGACGGTGCAGTGACGTTGGAAGGTCGGGTGAGTGAGCAAGCGCAAAGCGACATAGCTACGCAAACCGCTCAAGGAGTAGCGGGCGTGACGTCGGTGAAGAATGCACTGGAGATCCGTGCACAGTAGTGCTTACCAGACCGGGCACAACCCTGCATGGCAGAGGGTTGTGCCCGCTTCAGTTCCAGACGGGTTTGCTTCGACCGCCCCGCCCTCACGTCGATCCGCGAAACTGCGCCGCCCCGGGAATCGAAGTAGTGGCCGCCACGCTAGCGCAACAATCACTAGCAGCGGCATCGCAGCTATTTTTTCACGCCACGGAGATATAAGATACGGTCGCCAAATACGCTACAGTGCGAACCAATGAGAGATCAGGATTGAAAGACACCTTCGAAGAACGCCTGACGCGAGCGATGAACCTTCGTGCATCTGGTGAATATGAGGCGGTCCTCACCCTCATGATTGAATTGGCCGGCGAAAGACCCGAGAGCGCCTTTGTGCAGTATCAAGCGGCCGCCATTCACGATCGATTAGGGCTCGAAAAGGCAGCAGTGCCTTACTACGAAAAATCCCTGGCACTCGGCTTGAGCGACCCGGAGGACGAAGCCAACGCCTATCTGGGGCTCGGTAGCACGTATCGCACACTTGGGGACTACGAAAATGCGAGACGGGTGCTGATGTGCGGTCGTGGCAAATTTCCGTCACATCGATCCTTCGACGTCTTCCTCGCAATGACGCTGCACAATGTGGGTGAGCACACGGAGGCAATGAGACTTCTCCTGCTGCTTATCGCGGATACCAGCGGCGACGCAGAAGTGGTCGCTTACAAGAGAGCGATCGCATTTTATGCAGAAAACATCGATCGAATCTGGCCGGGCGACGACGATAGCGATTAGACCCCTCCTCCAAGATCTCATCGAAGGACTCTTCATGGCCGAACACCGTCTCATGCAATTCCAGATCCAGTTCCAACGGCTTCACGGTCGCAGTCGAATGATAGGAGCTGCGAGGTCTGAGTTGTCTACGACAACCGTCGCCGCGCTTTCGGCCGACACTCATCCAGATAGAGCTTCTGTCCTTCAACGATCTCCGTTTCAGTCTCGCTTACGTTTTATCGCTTCCGAACCGAGACATCAGGTAACCACCGAGGATCAGGGCGGACCCTATCGCGATTGCCGCGCCGCAGACTCTTTCGAATCCATCGCCGTGGATCGCCACGATCGCGGCGGATATCACCATGAGACCCGCTGCGACCGGCATTAAGCTAGCAGCCTGCGATACATCAGCTTTTCCAGTCATATACCTTCCCTTGTAGAGGCTGCTACCGCGCGGGACGGACGAGTCACTTGAGACCAGTGCGTCATCTAATCAGCTTGGGAAAGTTGAAAGACGTTTCCCTCGGGGTCTTCTCCGTCGCACATCAATTGCGCGAAGCCATCGTAGCGTTTCAAGTCACGCATCCGGACACCCCTACTCAACAGTTTCTCGCGCAACTCCGATAGCCCTGACTCCACCGAAAAGACAATTTTTGCGTTCGAAGTGTTGGGGTGATGTGGTCGTTCGCGATAGGGCTCACCAACTCTGTGGAAAGCAATCTCAATCTCACCGGCTTTCAGCACAGCCCATTCGCTTTCGATTTCTTCGGTGACCGGAAACCCGAAATGGGTCTGATAGAACGACTTCAGCAACTCGACATCACGGACGTAAAGTATCAACCTGGACATGGAAACCGGCATTGGACTCTCCCCGAATATGCTGAGATTGACGACTCTTCCGGATTGTCGTTGATTTTGATGGAGCAGTCGACGGGCCGCGCGTGGTCGAACTGAGCCCGATGACGACCGTCTCAGTTCGACCCATTGCTGTCCGTCCAGCCGGTGCAGTCGTGAAGGCGGCTGTCTGAGGCATTGCAGCCACTCGTGGGCGGCCCCGCACGCGAGCGCGCGTCCTCTTTGGACCGGTCTGCCATTAGGGAGTGGCTGCCAGTGCAGCGTAATCATCTAGCGCCGCGCAGATGTTCTGCAGCAGCGGATGAAATCCGCTCCATTCAAGGTCTTCGGCCTGTTTTGCCACAAAATCGTAGGCAAAACCCGCCTTTCCGATAGAAGTTGCGTCGCTGCTGTCTTTGGTGAAATCGAACGGTTTCCCGTCCATTCCTTTGGCTATGTCAGCGGGAGAAAAAAGATCTTCAATGCTTTTTTCTGCTGCACCATTGAGGGGAAGCGGAACGATATAAAGATTTCCAAACAGACGAACGAAAGATTCATGGCCTGTTATCTTCACAATATTCTTAACTTTATTGAAGACGTCTTTTCCCCCGCTGTCATTATCGACGACGAAAATGACAGGATATTTGCCTTTTGGTGCGCGAAATTTAGGAAATTCCGATTGATAGTTTAAAATCAAATTTCCTAAATTTGGTCCTCCGCCACTCCCTGCGCCGAGTATCTGTACAGTGGAAAAGTTTGGTAAGTAAACGTTCTTTTTGCGCTTGTGTTTGCGTGCGTACTTCAAGAATCGAAAGTTCAATACGTCAGCGCCTCCGGAATTTTTTGTTATAAGTTTCGGAAACGCGAGTTTCGATTGATGAACAGCGTTACTCAGATAGACAATATCAGTCTTGCCCTCGCAGACGATCAAGGGAAGCGTATTTGAGAAAAACCGAGTGAAAAACAGAAATCGTCGATAGAGTTCTAAGGTTCCAGTGGGCTTCTTGGTATCTTTCTTTATATCCGTTTGCATTCCCGGATAATTCTGGGGGTGCTGTTTTACATTGGTACGAAAAACGCTGTCCACTGAATGAACGAACCCTAACATACCGTGAAGCTGTTCTCGCGTGCCATCGATCAAGGAAACTTTGTCGCCTAGTTCTGAGGGCTCAACTTTCTTGATCGTGAATTTGTTGTGATTGATAAGCGAGAAGAGATATGCACGCACGAGTCGTTTGTACTCGTTTGTTACATTGACTCTTTTGTTTACTACCAGCCCCGTGACCTGTTGGCGCGACGTCCTGTATTGCATCCTAGTCTTCTTTTCGTTGACCGAAAAGCCGGACTTCTTAATCAGTCCAGCGAGCTGATTACCCAATTTCCAATTATGGCCGCTCGCCTCGTCACACACGGCAATGGCGGACGGAAAGGTTTTTTTGTTAGTAGAGAATGTGATGTCATCAGCGTATCGGGTATAAGCGCATCCATTGTCTCGCGCGAGCCTAGACAAGTGAAAGTCCAGTACGGATGCGATCATATTCGAGATCACCGGTGAGCATGGGCCTCCTTGCGGCAATTCCCCGTTGTGACAGGCAATATGAGCGATCGTCGTAGCTACGTCTTTGTGAAATCCAAACTTCCTATCCTTGATAAGCAAGCCGCGGATTCTTCTGCCTGTAATTGACGGAAAGAAATCTTGAAGGTCAACGTTAAACACAAAGCGCCGGTTGCGATGCGTTGCCGCGTTCGTGAGTATGCTCTTTCCCCGTCGGAAACCATGCGAGGACGGGTTTGTTAGTCCGGTGGTGCCTTCAATTAAAGTTAGACACTGCTCTAGGCGGTCGGCAAGTTTTCGCTGTAGCGACTTAACTTTTTTGATAGGGGCGTTTATTTTCCGCATGCCGCCTGATCGCTTCGGGATATCGAACGTTTTATACTTGTCCTCTGCCTTCATCACATAAAGAAGGTAGGTCAAGTCTTTAACCTTGATATCCAGAAGCGCGGCAACGTCAGATCGAGAGGTTGCGGCTTGGAACAACTGTAATATCGTTTTTTCTGAAGACATATGTATTGGGAGGGCCTCGCAGACACTCCAACGCGATCGATCATATGAACGGAAAGTTCCGTCAGGCGTAGTAGCCGAGGAGCAGCATAGGTCCTCACTTTGTTGTCAAGTGCCACGATTACATGGCAGAAACTCTGTCTGCGAAGCCGAGACGATTTTAATATGCAAGTCGTGAAAATTGGTAAACGATTGCCCTTTTTTTGCGGCGTGGCTCACATCTGGCCAAAACCGGATACGTTAAACGAACTTGCCCTCTCATCTCGGGGCACGGCCGATGCCAAGCGTGAGGCAATACCAACGGCCGTTTGCAGTATAGAGCCGCCCTCTAAATGTCAGGTAGACGCGCGGGGCGACCGTCGCTTCATGGCCGAACGCGGAAGTTCGTCTACCTCGCGTCAGAGACCTACCCAACCTCGACGCGAATTTCCCTTGTCGACCCGGAGCGGACGGTGGCGTTGTTAAAAAGCAGCCGTTCGACAGTGGTTAGGGATGTTGTTTTCCCACTTCGGTTATGACGAATCGAACTGTGTGTTGGTAAGGCCGAAGGATATGTTCATACTTCCCCAAGTCAGTCCCTCTCGCGTTTTCATCAAAAAAGGCGCATGGGTTGGCTGAGTTTCCTGGTGCCAACTGACTGACAGAAGCAAAGTCGCAACGGTGAAAGGTTGGTTTTTCACTATCGTCGTTTGAGGCCCACGTGTTCTGGCAGTTCTCTCCGGTCCGACAGACGTAAGCAACCCGGACGGGAACGGTGGACGCCCGAACAGGATCCTTCCCGGACGCCTTGGAGTCAAGGAAGAGCACAACTTGCTTCAACGTCCAGCCACAGTGTCCTGGCTTTACGTCGTCTCGCCAGACAAGCCAAGATCGCTGTCCATTCGACGCGGACGTCTGTGTTGCACGCTTCGCGAAATGGCTGGGCATGAAGCCAGCCTCTCCAACCATGTGTTGACAGAACATCGAGTCCGTTGTGGTGTACCAATCTTCGACAAGAACGGCTTCGACATCGTCGGGTATCGTGCCGGTTACCTCTACTCGGTCATTGGGGGCGGGGTTATCAACTGGCGCGGCAAACGCGGCGCAGCTATAGAGCGCCACCATTAAAAAAATGAATCGAGATTTCACGCTTGCCCCTTTTCTGAACCTGTCAATGTCCGTCCGATTGTCGGCGATCTGGACGCATACGTCGACTGAGCGCTCCTGGCCGAACCCGGTCCGACGCTGAGCATCCGTACTCGACCCACAAGGAACCTTCGGCTTTCCCCATAGCGCTCACTCGCCAAAGATATTTGGCAATCGCTAGAATATCCTGCAACTCCACAGAGAGAGAAAACACAATACTATGGCTTGCGAATTGCATATCCTGGACGCTCAAGGTCGACTCCCTGCGTTGCATGACCAGCTTGGCGAACTGTTTCGGCTCGCCGTAGCCGAAGTCGAATCTTATCTGCCTATCGATAGGGTGGATTGCTCCGTTTACTATGACCCGGAGGCCACCATTCCGGAGGTCGGGATCGGCGCATACACGGAAAGCCCATTTCGTATCTCGCTTGCGCTTGACCCTGAGAACCCAGCATTTCACCGCAATTTGGCGATTGAATTTGTCTCAGCGTTTGCTCACGAGTGTCATCATGCGGTTCGCATGCAAGGTGTGGGATATGGCAGCGCGGTTGGTGAAGCATTGGTCTCTGAAGGATTGGCGTGTCATTTCAAATCCCATTTCCGGGGCGGAGCGGCGCCGTTCTACGCTCGGGCGTTGGCAGCAACTGAACTGGCGCGAGTGGCTCGTCTCGCAGCGGATCGTTGGGGCGAAACGCCCCATGATCAAGGGCTTTGGTTTTTTGGCAAGGACGCAAATCTGCTTCCGCTTTTCGCAGGCTATAGCATCGGTTACAGCATTGTCGGGCGAGGAATCGACCAACTGGGGCAGTCGGCTGCGCAGCTTGTGAATGAGTCTGCCGAATCGTTTCGTCCACTGCTTGCCGAGTTGGCTTGACGACCGCTTCCACACACGTCTCGACCTTTTACAGGAACGAGCGAAAGAACTCGTGAATTGACAGTTGCCAAAGCAGCGGGTGTCGATGATCTAGCGGTCCAATATGACCGACAGAAAGTGGCCGAACTAGGTCCGACAGTCTTTTCAGTCGTCTAGCACAATGCGATAGCGAAGAGTTTCAGCGAATCCATAGGCGGCCGCTTTTTTGAACCGTTCGACCAGGACACCACTGCATGCTGCGATTACCCGCTGTGAGGCTATATTTTCAGGATCAACCGTTAGCTCGACGTAGGACAAGCCTTGTAGCCTCGCTTCGCCCAGCATCAAATTGAGCGCCTGCTTGGCGTAGCCGTTGCCTCTCTTCCACGGCACGACTGAGAAGCCGATATGCCCGAGTACATACGGAGGTAATTCGGCAGTTCCAGCCTGCCAACGAAATCCGATTGCGCCGCTAACATCGCCGTCCCAAATCCATCGAACAATGCTCGGCAGACGGGCGACGGTCGATCCGTCTGGCAAAGGAATCGGGCCGCCCGATGCGGTCGGATCATCCAGGCTGTTGACAAATGCCTCCGCGTTTAATTCGATAGCGTGCAACTGTTCGCGCGCAGCGACCTTCTTCCGAACATTGTCAGGGGACCATCCTGCCTCAAGGGCAGAAACGTAGCTTGGCAGCAATGCAGTCGTAGGCCTCAAGAGTTCAATTTCGGTCATCATTTTGTTCGTGTCATGAGCAATGATTGTCAACAGTCTAAGCGATGGCCTCGAGCGCCTCAAACTGGCCGGCTACTGACTCCTGCCATGAGATCGAAGAACTATGGAAAGCCCTTGGACGCGAGAACGCAGCGCCTCTACGAGCGTCGTGACAACGGCATGATTGATTGGCGCGGTGGTTTTGAAATCAATGACAGTACCGGTTTTTCCCGTCGAGCCGATCATCACCGCAGGGCCGGAAGGTGCTCCATAGCTATAACTCTGCGACCAAACCTCGCCATCTCTCATGCTGGTGAACTTCAATGATCGGCACGCAAAGTTGGCGACCGACGGCCCTAGGGAACCGTGTTCGCCCCAGACCAATTCGCGAAGAATTGCGTCAAATGCCAGACTTGAAGGAAGACATGGATAGAAGCCGGTAAGTGCCCGTTCGGCATGTGCGAGCGTGTCGCCCTTATCCGGCGTCAATCTCATTCCCCGGCCCGTGTCGGTGAGCTTTCCTTCAGCGTCATTGAGTTCGAGAGCAATGCTTAAATTCGGCGTATAGCTATATTCGACAACGCATAGGGCGAGCAGCTGTGCACATACATCCGCTGGTGAAAGCTGCCGAGAAAGCTGAAGGAGTTCTTTGTGGTCCATTGTTCTCTCTCAATTGCGGGACGCCATTGATTTTCGGCGATCTGGGCTACCGTGTCGACGGTCCGCTGTTGGCCGAGGTTATGTGAAAACGCGCGCTGAATGCAGCGCGCTAAAAATTCGACCCTTCAGATCGCGCTGCATTGGCTTGGGCAGCAACTTGGGAAGGGTAAAGCGACACCCGAAAGCGGTGTACAGCGCCAAAGCCGGCTCATTTCGCGCCCCTGTCGAAACTGTGACTACCTGGCTTTCCCTTCAGACAAGCTGGGGGACGCGTGGCGCATCAGGCATAACTCGCACCTCGACCGTCGGTAGCATCACATCTCTTGAAGTCGGATCGAGCGCTAGCATGAGATGCAAGCCAACCTGCCCAACAAACGAGTATCGGCAGCACTCGCCTGATCCGGGCGCAACGCCGCGTTGCAATACCGCGTGCGCAGCGGCGTCCCTATTGGATATTCCCGCTCCAGTTCGGCCCCATCACCAACATAGCTTTCTTGACCTCTTGCGGCGTCAACTGTGCCTTCGGCAGGTTCTGTCCCAGCGCCTTTCGCGCATCGAACGGTGGCGGATAACCCGTACCTTGACGTTCCGGTACTTCGGCGACGTTAATCTTAGGCATGTGAGGCTCCGTATAGGCCGTCGGGACCCAGCAGGCGGGACCCGACATAAACCTTCGCGGATCAAGGCTCAACCGGCGTCGGCGTTCCCCCTGCTGTCAAAAGAAAAGCCGCGCATGAAGGGTCACGCCAGTACGTGTCGCTCACTTTCATCTGCTTGTCGAATCGCACCTGATACTGGCAAGCAACGATCTGCCCATCCCGGCGAAAATCGAACAGGTAGTTCCAGACGTGCCCGCCCACGAACCATTCGTGAAAATGAGGCGGTCCGAGCAGATCGAACATCTGGTCCTTCGTGAGTCCTGGCCCCACGTTGCGCAGGCTATTCAGGTTAACGAAGGTACCACCCGCCTGCGTCGCAGATTGAGGATCCGGAAACTTCGGCGGACCATCGGCAACGCAGCCCGCGATCAGTGAAAGTAACGTGATAGACAGCGCAAGATTCCATTGCATTTTCATGTTTGCATCTCTCATCGAACAGGCAGCCGCGCGCGAGACGGGCCGCAGCAAGAAACGGAATGGCGTCACCCATGGTTATCGGACTGACGCCCATTGGGAGTTTCGTTCCACCGGCTACCACTGGTAGCCTGCACCCACGACCGCGCCATAGTAGCCTTGCGTATTGGTCGAGACCGCAGCCTTATAGATCCAGTGATTGTTATCCGAGATTGTAGAAATTCCGACCGCCTGCCCTGATTGGCCTCGATAGACGCTGCCGGCGACCGATACCATGCTTCTTCCCGGCCCCGAGGGTTGCGGCAACCCTGCGACCGCCATCGCAGTCGCGATTCCCCCGTCCGCGTCACGCTTCAACTGTTGAATCTGATTATCCGTATATGCGTTTGCCTGCGCGACGGCGCTCCCTAACTGCTGCACGTTGACGGCATCGGTGGGCGCAGTACCGGCGGCGACATTGGTGACCTGCCGCGGCGAATCGGCTGACCCTACCGACACCACGTTACTGCGACCCTCGTCGTTACTACCGGCGCCGATGGCCACGGAACTGGATCCTGTCGACGTCGCGCCCTGACCGAGGGCCGTCGAGCCGTTGGCGGTTGCCTGCGAGTTGTTGCCTACAGCCGTGCTACTGGTTCCCGAAGCAACGGCCCCCTGTCCGCCCGCCGCCGAATTGGATCCCGTTGACGCAGGCGGCGTCGTTGTCCCCGAGGTGGACGGAAAACCACCACCGCCGCCGTTCTCGTTGTTGATCAGCGTGGTCAACTGCTGCTGGACTGCCTGGAGCTGACTCACGTTGACTGCGTCGGTCCCGACACTCCCCGCCGCAACCCCTGTGATCTGCCGGTTGCCGATATTGACCTCCCCTGCTGAGGACTGCGGGCTGCTCAGACCATAAGCAATGTAGTTCGACAATGCCCCGACCGTCGTCACCGACCCGGCTCCCAGCGCGACACTGTTCGCATAGGTCGCGGAAGCGCCGGCGCCTAGCGCTACTGCGCCGGTGGCACTGCTTTGCGCACCAGAACCCAGCGCCACACCGCCCACCGCCGTGACGCTGGCATTCGCGCCCTGCGCGACAGACTGGGCGCCACTTGCGTTAGCACCGCTGCCCAGCGCGATCGCATCGGCCTGATTCGAACTCGCCGCCTCGCCGATCGCGACACCACCTGGCGCGTTCGAATTGACAATGGCGCCATTGCCAATACCCACGCCACTGTCGCCATTGACCACCGTGGTCGGTCCGACGGCAATCGACTGGCTGCCTACGGCCAGCGAGTCTGCTGCGGTTGAGTTGGCGTGAAAGTACTCGGTGGACGTGACTGCGAACGAGGACAACGCGCCGGCAAGTTGCCGGACAGTGACCGCGTCCTGCTGCTGCGTGCCGTCCGCAACATTGGTCAACTGGCGATACGCGTTTGTGGTTCCAAACGACACCGCGCCCAGCAGCGTCTCATCGGTGGTGTTATAGGGGATCACGTAACTACTGCCCGTCGCAAGCGAACCTGACGCGGGAACAATCGCACGGCTAGACACGGACCCTGAACCTATGGCAATCGCGCCCGCGACGGAAGCCGTAGCCTGCGCTCCCAGTGCCATCGCATTGTCAGCCGTCGCCTGCGCACCGTTGCCTGCCGCAAAGCTGGCCGTGCCACTGGCCACCGCCTCAGGCCCAACCGCGATGCTGTTAGTACCCGTTGCCTGACTATCCGCTTCTGTGGAGTCAGCATGGAAGTACTCGATGCCCGCACCGTTGTTAATGTTAGTGAGGGAGTTCTCGATGTTAGTAAGACCAGTGTTCAACCCGCCAAGCGCAGCACCGACGTTGTTGTAGGTGTTGCCTTGCACGGTGTAGCTCGGTGCCGAGACGCCGCTGCCCGGCGTGTATGCGGAACCTCCGCCCAATGCCGAAGCGACCGTGGTCCCGGTCGCGTTGCCCGCGCTTGCCACAGAAAACAGTTGCGAGCCGTTGACGGCGTCGGTCGACGTCGCTGACAAGACGCCCGCTGCGACGTTCTGGAGCTGCCGTTCCGATCCGGCCGCGCCGATCGACACGACAGAAGTGGGCGCGGTTGCCTCGGCCGTACCGCCCGTCATGTCGAACGTCCCGGTATGCGGTGCCGCAGTTGTGGACCCGGCGCCCAGAGCAACATCGTTCGCATTGCTGGCTTGCGCCCCATTGCCGATTGCCACTGAAGACGCTCCGGTAGAGACCGCAACCGGACCGACTGCGACGCTATTGGTACCGGTCGCCGTCGAATCCGCAAGCGTCGAGTTCGCATGGAAGTACTCGATCCCACCGCCAGTCAGTGAGTTATTGATGCTTTCCAGCGCACTGCCCACGTTGGTGTAGGTATTGCCGTCGACCGTATAGCTTGGCGCACTGATCGCTCCGGTCGAACTGTTGTAGGTCGCTCCGCCGCCCAGTGCGCTTGCCGTCGCGCTGCCCAGGTTGTTGACGCCGGTTGCAACGGAGAACAGTTGCGATCCGTTGATCGCGTCGGTGCTGCTCGAGGAGATCACGCCTGCCGCCACGTTCTGAATCTGGCGCTCGTTGCCCGCGCTACCTACCGAGACGACTCCGGAGGCGGTCTTCGCCACGCCCGCTGCGGTACCGCCATACAGTGCAGTGGTACCTGTGTCGGCTGCCGCCGTGCTCGAGCCTGCTCCCAGCGCCACGTCGTTTGCATTGGTCGCCACAGCGTTTGAGCCTAACGCCACGCCGTCGCCGGCCAGCGCGCGAGCCGTGTCGCCCAGTGCAACACCGCCGGCGGCCGCGGCGGTGGAACTGTTGCCCAGTGCCACCGAGCCCTGGCCCGTCGCGGCATTGAGATTACCCAACGCAATCGCACCCTGCCCGTTGGCCGTGTTGTCGGCACCCATCGCGACCGCGCCGTTGCCCGTGGCCGTGTTCGGATCGCCAATGGCCACTGCACCGTTGCCGCTTGCTGTCTGGCCTTCGCCGAGCGCCACCGCTCCTGTGCCGCTCGTGACCTGCGAGTTGTAGCCGCCCGCAATCGAGCCCGTGCCCGCTGCCGCGGCCACCGTGTTGCTGTAGCCCAGAGCGACGGTCGAGGCGGCAAGTGCCTGCGAATCTGCACCTATCGCCGTCGCCTCCGCCGCCGAGGCGATTGCCTGACCGCCGACGGCGGTTGTACCGGTGCTGCTGGCCGTCGCCGATCCTCCCAGTGCCGCGCTTTGTGCGCCGGACGCGGTCGCGTTGATGCCCAAAGCCGTGGAGTTATTGGCAGTTGCGTGGGTCCCAGGACCCAGTGCGACCGCGGACGTGCCGCTTGCCGCCGCCAGATCGCCCAGGGCGATGCCAAACAGGCTGGACGATACGGCGGACACGCCCATGGCAATAGAACTGGTTCCGCTGGCCGTCGACGTAGTCCCGAATGCCTGTGCGGATGTCCCGCTGGCGAGACTGTTAAAGCCAATGGCGGTCGCCTCTTCGCCAGTTGCCTGCGTACCCGAACCAGGGACACCGGCGGTGCCGCCCACCCCGATGGCTACCGCACCGGTACCGGACGCGCCGCTGTTGACGCCTATCGAAACGGCGGATGCGCCACTGGCTGAGGCGCCTGAACCCAGCGCTACCCCGGCAGCGGCGGTAGTGGTCGTAATCGCCGCATAGCCAATAGCGACTGAATATTCGCCTGCTGCGGTCGACTGCGTGCTCAACGCAGTCGAATGATCCCCCGAGGCAACAGCGCCGGCACCGAGCGCCGTGGCGTTAGTGCTGCTGGCGGCAGCTGTAGATCCCAGCGCAACGCTGGATGATCCGCTCGATGCTGCATTAAAGCCAAGGGCCACCGCTTCATTTCCCGATGCGACAGCGCCCGCGGCCAGTGCTATCGCTCCCGCGTTGGTCGCCTGTGCGAGATTGCCAATTGCCACACCGTACAAGACGGAGGCCGTTGAATCTGGACCAATCGCAATGGTGCTCGTCCCAGAGGCTGTCGAGCTAATTCCGAAGGCGGTCGCATACTGTCCGCTCGCAGTACTGGTAGTGCCGATGGAAATTGAATTACCGCCTGTCGCCGTGCCACCGCCTGCGTCGTACTGGGCGTGGGCGTTCTGGCCTGACAGGCCAAGACACAACGGTATTGCAAGGCCGAGGAGAATCCTGGATGTTCGATGCCGCGCGGTGATCGCGTCCTGCTCCTCATGGCGACTGTCACATACGACACCAGATGCGCCCGATTTCCCTTTACCCCGCGACTTTCCGAGCTCCGATACAGCCACAAACGCGCCGAGCGCGTTATTCCAGATCGACCGATATATCTTGTTCACATTTTTCCTCTTTAATATTATTGACACTATCCTATAATCTTTCATAAGGATAACTACGCAATCAATATGAAAGTAAAATGTTGGCGTTTCATTGGATTATTGTGGAACTCTATTTTTATGGACCCGGCATCAATACTTAGATTTCCTAAGTACAAACGTGCGCCATCCTCCTTCCCGGATAATCCACGTGAGGAGGGTATAGATAAGACGTAGTTAAAATACTTCTATTTTTCTTGCACCTCGGCGGTGCGGACCGTTGGCTTATGAAGGTCCGAAGGGCAACGGCATATCGATGTCAGCTGTGTGACGAGGAGCTAATTGCACGTCTAAACGCAATCGTTGGCTTGCCAAACGTTTGCCTTGCATTGTCTTGTCCGGAATACTCATAATTTCCGCCCCCCCTAAATGAGGTACTGCATCGTGTTCTCGGCGCGACAGGGCAAACGCTCATTCCGCGCTGCAAGCGTCACATTTCTATTTCGGCAAAATTTTGCGCACTACGCAATCTGACGACCGGAAAACATTCGCGTCGAATTCGACTTTTCGTGTCGCAGCTCAAGGCAAGTAAGTTCTTGTAAGCGCTCAATGAAACTTTCGCATAGGATTTTTCATTTGTCTACTAAAACCAATTGAAGTCGAAACATTGAGATATTTAACAATTGGGCAATAGCAAAACGCATATTTGGTTGGTAGGCAATGAAACACAAAAACCGAGTTCGAGTGCCCTTCCTGGCGCGCGGCCGAACGGCTGGAGTTGGCCGAACCCGGAACTACTCAGTCGGCCCAGGCAATACGAGCCCCGACCGAGAATAGAAAACAGGTCGGTCCATTCCAGACATAAGTTAGACCTATAGTCGAGGCTTTCCCTTCAGGCAAGCTGGAGGGACGCGTGGCGCATCAGGCGTAACCCCCAACCTTGCCCGTCAGTAGCATCACATCTCTTGACGTCGGGTCGAGCGCCAGCATGAGATGCAAGTCAACCTGCCCAACAAGGCAAGTATCGGCAGCAGCACTCGCCTGATCCGGGTGCGACGCGGCGTTGCGATACCGCGTGCGTAGCGGCGTCCCTATTGGATATTCTCGATCCAGTTCGGCCCCCAATCACCAACATCGCCTCTCGCGCATCGAACATGACACAGAACCTCAAGAGCCGTGATCAATATCGTCCCGGACGAAACCGCGCCCGTGCGCCGAACAGCGGCAGCAGAGTAAAGCCCAGTCCCATCGGCAGCAACCACAATGATTCGCCCCAGTTTGCCCAGAAGGTTGCCGCTTGCGCCGTCATGGCGGGATTGTGCGGGTCGTAAGCTACCGGCACCGCCGCGCCGCGCGGGCGCGAAATGAAACCGTTTTGTACGAATTCAACCGGCACACCATCGGCAGTACTGAACCGTATCCTGGGGTGTCCTGCAGGATCGACGACCACCCCCGTGACGCGGGTCGCATGGTGCAGGAACGCAGCGGTCTGAAAGGTATGCCATGCGATGTAGGTAAGGACAACGCAACCCATGAGCATCATCAGGATCGTGGCCGCATTCCACGGCTCCGTCAGGTTGCGTTCAGTGTCGACAGGCATGGTTGGATGGAAATAATTGGTGCATAACGGTCCGCGTTCCACTACTTTACGGACGCGGCGTCCCCATAAGAACGTGGCTTCAGGTCGTCATCCCGGATATTGCATGGTCGTCAAGTATCGGAATACGGGGTACCGTCTTTACGCAAGAACCGGCCGTCGACACTCGGGCTCATCATGTCGACGTCGGAGCAGGTAATGACATCCGCAGGCGACCGCGAACCGACTTCGAGGTAAACGGCCATCACGTTCGACCTGTTAATCATGTGATGGCCGTTTCCGGTGTTTTTTGGAAAGGCAGCACAGTCGCCGGCCTGGAGCACCGTTTCGCCGCCGTCCTCGATCAAGGTAAGCTCGCCTTCAAGCACGTAGACAAATTCGTCTTCGGCAGAGTGCCAATGGCGTTGGCTTGACCAATTGCCCGGCGGCAAGCGCATAAGATTGACCCCGAAGTCACTGAGTCCGCCGGCGTTGCCCAGTCGCTGACGTATACGGTCGGCGCAGGGGGCATCGAACGGTGGCGGATAACCTGTACCTTGACGTTCCGGTACGTCGGCGATGTTAATCTTGGGCATGTGAGGCTCCGTAATTCCACGCTGACAAATCGATTCCGCACAGTTTGGCGGAAATGCTTCAGGGCAGGAAGAGCCTTCAACTGTCCGAGCTATGCGAAGCTGATGGAAAAGCCAGACGGGTGTTCCGCGAAGGCAATTGTCATTATCGCCGCGAACCGATCGTCGACAATCCAGGGTTATAGCGAATGGTTGCGACGCTACGCATTCGCGCCTGGCGAAGCAACCGGCTCAGCCGCTTCGAGCAACGCATTCACCTGAGCCAGGACGCCGCACGTCGCCCGGATTACTCAGCGACCGAATCGGCACCGCCAAGGTGTGTCGAAACGGCCGGGCGAGCCCGCGTCAGGAAGCTGAAGATCATCACGGCGGAAAGCAGCGTGATGGCGGCAAGCACATAGACGAGGTCGCTGAACGCACGCCCGTAGCTCGCCAGCAGCGCGGCATGATCGAGGCCCGGCAGCAGCCGCGAGACTTCTCCGACGCTCCCGAGCGACAGCCAATGCGCAGCTTCCGACAGCGCTTGCGACGCCGGCGGCAAACTCGCGCCGGCCGTCGCGTCGCGCAAGCCGGTTTCGGCGAACGCCGCGAGCACGGCGGCGACGACCGCCAGCGCAATGCTTTCGCCGGCGACCCGGGTGGTGTTGAACACGCCGGTCGCCATACCAGCACGCTCCTTCGGCACCACGCTGACCGCGAGGCCGTCCATCAAACCCCACGGCAACGACACACCCACGCCGATGATGAACATGGCCGGCACGATCGCCACCGCCGAGTGAGCCGGCGGACATTGCGCGAGCCACAGCAAACCAGCCGCGGCCACCACCAGGCCGACGCCGCAGATCGAACCCGCACTGAACCAGCGCGTCAGTAGCCCGGCCACCATCGGCAACACGAGCAGCGGCGCGGAAATCGCGAACATGATCTGACCGGCTTCGAGCGAACCGTAGCCTTCGATACTGATCAGCCGCACCGGCAGCAACACCAGTAGTACAACGTACGAATAGGCCGGCGCGGCCGCAAGAAACTGCACGCCGATAAAGCGGCGGTAGCGGAACAGCGACAGATCCAGCAGCGGGCGATGCACCGTGTTCTCGATCGCCACGAACGCTCCGAACAACACAACGGCGCACGCCAGCAGGCCGAGCACCGACGGGCTGCTCCAACCGCTATCGGGAGCGCGCAGCACGGCGTAGGTCAGCAGTGCGAGCGCGGCCGTAAAGCTCGCCGCGCCGGGCCAGTCGAGACCTGTTGCGGCGCGGTCGCGGGAATCGCGCATGCAGAGCGTCGCCAGCACGAGCGCAACAATGCCGATCGCCGCGGTGCCGGCAAACACACTGCGCCACCCGCTGTGCTGGATCAGGAAACCGGCAAGGATCGGGCCGAATGCCAGGCCGACCCCGAACGAGCTGCCGAGGCAACTGAAGGCCCGCGTCATGGCCGCGCCTTCGAAGTCCTGCGCAAGGGCGGCGCCGCCACCCGACAGCGCGGCCGCGGCCGCCAGACCCTGCAACGCGCGCAGCAGGTCGAGCGCAACGATGCTCGATGCGTGCGACAGGCTGAACGAGGCGGCGATGAACACCACCACGCCGGCGAGGAACACTTTCTTGCGGCCGACGCGGTCCGCCAACGCGCCGGCCACTAGCAGGAAGCCCCCGAAGCAGAGCATGAAGGCATTAGTGATCCAGCTCAGCGCGAGCGGGCTGCCACCGAGTTCGCGGGCGATATCCGGCAGCGCGACCGCCGGCCCGGTGAAACTAAGCGGCATGCACAGCGCGGCCAGACACACCGCGCACAACCCCAGCAGCTTCTGGGCGCCGGAACGTCGTCCCACCCGGATGTCGATCTGATCAGTCTTCATGATGTTGTTTGCATAGAAATTGAATCGCCTCAATTAAAAACCACGCGCCATCGACGCAACGACTAATGGCATGACCCGTGGTAGCTGCTCTCGATCATATGTTCGGCAACGTAATCAAATTGAGGTGATAAACTCCGCGCTGATCGGACAAATAGGCCAAAGTGGGAGGCGCGTGGATAATCTGAACAGCCTCACCGTATTCGTCCAGGCCGCTCAACACGAAAGCTTTACGATTGCCGGCCGCAACCTCGGCATTTCGTCGTCGGCAGTCGGTAAAAGCATTACGCGCCTCGAAGAACGACTCGGCGTCCGTCTGTTCCATCGCAACACCCGCCAGATCAGCCTGACTCAGGAAGGGGCGCAATTCTTCGCCCGCTGCCGCGACATCGTGCGCGACCTTGAGAACGCCGAGGCCGAACTGAGCCTGAACGTCGGCGAGCCGCGCGGCCGCGTGCGGGTCAGCTTTCCGGCGGTCGGCTACCGCCTGATCGCCCCTGTCCTGCCCGCCTTCCGGCGCCTCTATCCGCACATCGAACTCGAACTCGATTTCAGCGACCGGATGGTCGATCTGGTCGAAGAAGGCTTCGACGCCGTGGTCCGCAGCGGCGATCTGCCCGATTCCAGCCTGATGTCGAAACCGCTCGGCCAATACCGCGTTAATCTGTATGCTTCGCCCGATTTTCTGAATCGCTATGGCGAACCCGATTCGCTTGATGCGCTATCCGCTTTCGACGGCATTTATTTCAAATTCCCGTCAAACGGTAAATTGCAAAGCTGGACATTAAAGTCGGGGAATCGCGTCGTTCAGGCCAGAATCTCCCCGGCCGCCGTGATGAACAACATCGAAGCCGTGTTGTCGGCCTGCGTCAGCGGCACGGGCATCGCTTACCTGCCCGATTTCGTCGCTCGCGAAGCGTTCGCCAGCGGCGCGCTGCGCGCAATCCTCACCGACTACAGCGTGACCGGTACCTTCTGGGTCCTGTGGCCGTCGAGCCGCCATCTGCTGCCGAAAAACCGCGTGCTGATCGACTTCATGGCGCAATCGCTGTTTCCCAAAGCCGCGCAGGATGCCCTCGCCGCCACCGCTCCTGCCTCGAGGTAAGACGCCAGGCGGTACCCCATCGGGCGAGCGATATGCCAGAATCGCATCCATGAACCGGATCGCCGCCCTCCCCATGTACAACGTCACGCCCGCCCTCGCCGCCGAGTGGCGCGCCTTGCTCGGTGACGTCCTGCAAGCCGTCGACCCGCACGCCCGCATCGTGGACCCCGGCGACGATCTGCACGCCCTGTGGCGCCGCCCCGACCTGCTGGTTTCGCAGACCTGCGGCTATCCGCTGATGAGCGGCCTGCATGAGCACGTCCAGTTGATCGCGACGCCGCTATTCGATGCACCGGGTTGCACGGATGCGGATTATTCAAGTGTCCTGATCACACGCTCCGACGCACCGTTCGACACGCTTGAGGCATGCAGTGGCGCACGCGCCGCGTACAACCAGGACGATTCGAATAGCGGCATGAATGTGTTGCGGCACGCGGTCGCGCCGCTGGCACGAGGCGGGAAATTTTTTAGCGAGGTGAACCGCACCGGGTCTCACCTCGGCTCGCTGCGAGCGGTGGCGGAAGACCGCGCGGATATCGCCGCCATCGACTGCGTGACCTTTGCGTTCGTGCGCGACGACATGCCGGAACTCGCACGACAGGTGCGGGAAATCGGCTGGACCGCTGCATCGCCGGGTTTGCCGCTGATTGCCGCCAACACGGTGCCGTTGGCTGTGATCGAGGCGTTGCGTGCGGCGCTGAACGAAGCCGTGGCGGCGCAGCCCGAACGTGCTGCACGACTGCGACTGAAGGGATTTGCGAGCTTGCCGCTGAGCGACTATGCCCGCATTACGCAACTGGAAAACGAGGCGCAAGCTTTGGGCTACGC
Organism: Paraburkholderia phenazinium; assembly: GCF_900142845.1. Lineage (NCBI taxonomy): Bacteria > Pseudomonadati > Pseudomonadota > Betaproteobacteria > Burkholderiales > Burkholderiaceae > Paraburkholderia > Paraburkholderia phenazinium. The sequence goes on along the minus strand of NZ_FSRU01000001.1, from coordinate 1,605,797 downwards.
GCGCCTCGCCTGAACTGGCGGTGTGACTTCAACTACGACGGCCATTGCCACTGCCGCTGCGGTAACTACGGCAGCACGAATGGCGCTTGCGGCACGTCACATCACGCCGCGCCGGATAAACCCACCTCAAGCACCAGCAACTGCGCCCCATCGGCCACCTGATCGCCCACCGCATACAGCACTTCCGACACCGTGCCGGCCGCCGGCGCCCCGATCGTATGCTCCATCTTCATGGCTTCCATCACGATCAGCGGTGTGCCTTTCTCGACCACCGTACCCGGTTCAACTAACACCGCGATCACCTTGCCTGGCATCGGCGCGGTAAGACGCCCTTCGCCGTGTTCGGCATCCGCGGCATGCGCAAGCAGGTTCTGCCATTCGAAGGCCTGCGCCTCGCCGAGGCAGAACACATGAAACACGTCGCCGTCGACAAACACGCGCCCCGTGACATGCGAGTCGCCGAGCGTCGCGCCGAACTCGTGCGCACCCGTGCCGCTCCACCATGTAAAGCTGTCGCGCTGCCCCGCGTATTCCAGCGTCTGCCCGCCGCTGTCGTGGCTATCCCGGCTATCGCGCGCGAAAGTCGCGGCAAAGGCGGTTTCGCTTTCGATATCGCGCCACGCGAAGGTCTGCGTATAGCCGCCGTTCAGGCGCCAGTGCGACAAGGCATCCCAGGGCGACGCGCCATGCGCGGTACCGCCCTCACGCGTGAGCAACGCCGCACAGGCCAGCGCCAGCGCTTCCCGGAAGGGCTTTTTCACCGGCGCGAACAGGGCCTCGTGATGCCGCTCGATCAGGCCGGTATCGAGATCGCCGCCAGAGAACGGCTCGCTCGCAACGATACGCTGCAGGAACTCGACATTGGTATGCGGGCCCACCACCTCGCAAGCCCGCAATGCGCGGCTCATCCGCGCGAGCGCTTCGGCGCGCGTGGCGCCGTGCACGATCAGCTTGGCGATCATCGGATCGTAGAACGGCGTGATCGTATCGCCTTCGCGCACGCCGCTGTCGATCCGCACGGCCGCGCGTGAGCCGGGCGCACCCGCCGGACTGATCGTGAACTCCACGCCTTCCGGCATGCGCAGATGCTTGAGCGTGCCCGTCGACGGCAGGAAGCCGCGCGCCGGATGCTCTGCATAGATGCGCGCCTCGATGGCATGACCGTCGAGTTTCAGTTGCGCCTGCGTGAGCGGCAACGGCTCGCCGGACGCGACACGCAATTGCCATTCGACCAGATCGAGGCCCGTCACCATCTCGGTCACCGGATGCTCGACCTGCAGGCGCGTGTTCATTTCCATGAAGTAGAAATCGCTCGCGCCGGTCATGATGAACTCGACCGTGCCCGCGCCGACGTAGTTCACCGCGCGTGCCGCCGCCACCGCCGCCTCGCCCATCTCGCGGCGCAGTTCGGCGGACAGACCCGGCGCCGGCGCTTCTTCCAGTACCTTCTGATGGCGGCGCTGCACCGAGCAGTCGCGATCGAACAGATACACGGCGCCGCCATGCTGATCGGCAAATACTTGCACTTCGACGTGACGCGGCCGCGTCAGATACTTCTCGATCAGCACCCGGTCGTTGCCGAAGCTGCTGGCCGCCTCGCGTTTGCACGAAGCAAGCGCCGCCGCGAAGTCTTCGCTGCGCTCGACCCCCCGCATGCCTTTACCACCACCACCCGCGCTCGCCTTAAGCAGCACCGGATAGCCCATCGCATCCGCTTCACGCTGCAGCAATTGCGCGTCCTGATCGTCGCCGTGATAGCCGGGCACCAGCGGCACGGCCGCTGCATGCATCAACGCCTTGGCGGCCGCTTTCGAACCCATTGCCGCGATCGCCTCGACCGGCGGCCCGATAAAAACAATGCCCGCCGCTTCGCAAGCCTGCGCAAAAGCTTCGTTCTCCGACAGAAATCCGTAGCCCGGATGTACCGCCTGCGCGCCGGTAGCGAGCGCCGCCGCGATGATGCGCTCGTAGCGCAGATAACTCTCAGCCGCGGTCGAACCGCCGATATGCACCGCTTCGTCGCACGCCGCGACGTGCTTCGCGTTGGCATCCGCATCGGAATACACCGCCACGCTCGCGATGCCGAGACGCTTGCAGGTCGCGGCAACCCGGCAGGCAATCTCGCCGCGGTTGGCGATCAGAATCTTGTTGAACATGAGATGTCTCGCTCAGGTGTCCCGTTCAGGACTGGAGTTCTGCGGTTTGTCGTGGCATGCGCAGGCGTCAGTTGCGCCATGCCGGCGCGCGCTTTTCGAGGAATGACGCCACCCCTTCGCGGCCTTCCGCGCCGGCGCGCACACGGGCGATGCGCGAGGCCGTGTCTTCGATCAACGCTTCGTTCAGCTCACGTCCCGCGATGTCCTGCACGAGCTGCTTGCAGGCACGCACCGCTTGCGGGCCGTTGGCGCAGAGCGTGTCGGCCAGTTGCTGCACGGTCGCGTCGAGCCGGTCTTCGCTCACGGCTTCGCTGACGAGGCCCAGACGCAGCGCCGTCGCGCAGTCGAACAGCTCGGCGGTCGTAAAGTAACGCCGCGAAGCCTGCTCGCCGAGGGCGCGAATCACGTATGGCGCGATCGTCGCAGGGATCAGGCCGAGGCGCGCTTCGGAGAGACAGAAGCGCGCCGTGTCCAGCGCCACCACGATGTCGCAGGCGCAGATCAAACCCATGCCGCCCGCGTAGGCGTCGCCATTGACGCGCGCGATCACCGGCTTGTTGCAGCGGTAGATTGCCGAAAGCATCGCCGCGAGACGCAGGGCATCGGCGCGGTTCTCCTCGTCGGAATAACCGGCCATCTTCTTCATCCAGTTCAGATCCGCGCCCGCGCAAAAGGCCTTGCCGTTGGCGGCCAGCACGACTGCCCTGATGTCGTCGCGCGCGTTCAATGCGACAAACGCCGCGGTCAGTTCCGCGATCATCGTTTCGTTGAACGCGTTGCGCACGTCCGGGCGGTTCAGCGTGACCGTCGCCACCTGGCCGGCGACAGTCAGGCTTAAAGTTTCGTATTGCATATCGATCGACTCCTTCGCTCGAGGCCCGGCCTTACATTCTGAACACGCCGAAGCGCGTATCTTCGATCGGTGCGTTCATCGATGCGGACAGTCCGAGGCCGAGCACATCGCGGGTTTGCGCCGGGTCGATCACGCCGTCGTCCCACAGGCGGGCGCTGGCGTAATACGGATGCCCCTGGTGTTCATATTGCTCGCGGATCGGCTGCTTGAACGCCTCTTCCTGCTCGGCCGTCCACGTGCCACCCTTGCCTTCGATGCCGTCGCGTTTGACGGTCGCCAGCACTGAAGCGGCCTGCTCGCCGCCCATCACCGAGATGCGCGCGTTCGGCCACATCCACAGGAAGCGCGGCGAATAGGCGCGACCGCACATGCCGTAGTTGCCCGCGCCGAACGAGCCGCCGATGATCACCGTGAACTTCGGCACCTTGGCCGTGGCCACTGCCGTCACCATCTTGGCGCCGTTGCGCGCAATACCTTCGTTTTCGTACTTGCGGCCTACCATGAAGCCCGTGATGTTCTGCAGGAACACGAGCGGAATCTTGCGCTGGCAGCACAGTTCGATAAAGTGCGCGCCCTTTAACGCCGACTCCGAAAACAGGATGCCGTTGTTGGCGATGATGCCGACCGGATGCCCCCAGATATGCGCGAAGCCGGTGACGAGCGTGGTGCCGTAGCGGGCCTTGAATTCATCGAAGGCGGAATCGTCGACGATGCGCGCGATCACCTCGCGAATATCGAACGGCTTGCGCGTATCGACCGGAATCACGCCGTACAGGCTCTTCGGGTCGTAGCGCGGCGGCTTCGGCTCCTGCAGTGCCACCGGCACCTGCTTCGTGCGATTCAGATTGCCGACGATGCTGCGCGCAATCCCCAACGCATGCGCGTCGTTCTGCGCGAGATGATCGACCACGCCGGACAGACGCGTATGCACGTCGCCGCCGCCGAGATCTTCGGCGCTGACCACTTCGCCGGTGGCGGCCTTCACCAGAGGCGGGCCGCCCAGAAAAATCGTCCCTTGATTCTTGACGATGATCGACTCGTCGCTCATCGCCGGCACATACGCGCCGCCTGCCGTGCACGAGCCCATCACCACCGCGATCTGCGGAATGCCGGCCGCGGACAGGTTGGCCTGATTGAAGAAGATGCGCCCGAAGTGATCGCGATCGGGGAACACATCGTCCTGATTCGGCAGGTTCGCGCCGCCGGAATCCACCAGATACACGCATGGCAAGTGGTTCTCCGCTGCGATCTCCTGGGCACGCACGTGCTTCTTCACCGTCACCGGGTAGTACGTGCCGCCCTTCACCGTGGCGTCGTTGCAAACGATCACGCATTCCTGCCCGGCAATGCGGCCAATGCCGGTGATCACGCCGGCACCCGGCGCGTCGTCGTGATACATGCCGAACGCGGCCAGTTGCGACAGTTCGAGGAATGGCGTGCCCGGATCGAGCAGTTGCGCGATCCGGTCGCGCGGCAGCAGCTTGCCGCGTCCCACGTGCTTGTCGCGCGCGGCCTGGCCACCGCCCAGCGCGAGCTTGTCGACCTTGGCGCGCAGATCGGCAACCAGTGCCTCGAGCGCGGCCGCGTTGTTGCGGAAATCGTCCGAGCGCGGATTCAGCTTTGTTTCGATGATCGGCATTGCGTGGCTCTCCTGTGCGCCGTGGTTCTCTTCGCCGCTCCGTTAAACCGGGGCGGCCGGGTGGCCCTGCTCAGGGATCAAGCCGTTTCCGCAAACAGTTCGCGGCCAATCAGCATGCGGCGGATCTCGCTGGTGCCCGCGCCGATCTCATAGAGCTTCGCATCGCGCCACAGACGTCCCACCGGATACTCGTTGATGTAACCGTTACCGCCGAGAATCTGGATCGCTTCGCCGGCCATCCACGTGGCTTTTTCAGCGGTATAGAGAATCACGCCCGCGCAGTCCTTGCGCATCTGACGCACGTGCTCGGCGCCCATGGTGTCGAGCTGACGGCCCACCGCGTACAGATACGCGCGGCATGCCTGCAGCGTGGTGTACAGATCGGCCACCTTGCCTTGAATGAGCTGGAATTCGCCGATCGACTGACCGAACTGCTTGCGGTCGTGAATGTACGGGACCACCGCGTCCATCACCGCGACCATGATGCCGGTGGGGCCGCCCGCGAGCACCGCGCGCTCGTAATCGAGCCCGCTCATGAGTACCTTCACGCCGCCGTTCAACTGGCCGAGGATGTTTTCTTCCGGCACTTCGACGTTCTCGAACACCAGTTCGCCCGTATGCGAGCCGCGCATGCCGAGCTTGTCGAGTTTCTGCGCAACCGAAAAACCCTTCATGCCCTTTTCGACAATAAACGCCGTGATGCCGCGCGGGCCGGCTTCGAGATCCGTCTTTGCGTAGACCACCAGCGTGTCGCAATCGGGGCCGTTGGTGATCCACATCTTGGTGCCGTTCAGCACGTAGTGGCCGCCCTTCTTGTCCGCGCGCAGCTTCATGCTGACCACGTCCGAGCCGGCGTTCGGCTCGCTCATGGCGAGCGCGCCGACGTGTTCGCCCGACACCAGCTTCGGCAAGTACTTCTGCTTTTGCGCCTCGGTGCCGTTGCGGTGGATCTGGTTCACGCACAGGTTCGAATGCGCGCCATACGACAGGCCGACCGAAGCCGACGCCCGCGAGATCTCCTCCATGGCGATCATGTGCGCCGTGTAGCCCATGTTGGCGCCGCCATACTCCTCCGACACGGTCATGCCCAGCACGCCCAGATCGCCGAACTTCTTCCACAGGTCCATCGGGAACTGGTCGGTGCGATCGATCTCCGCGGCGCGCGGCGCGATTTCCTTCGCCGCAAAACCGGCGAGGCTGTCGCGCAGCATTTCGATCTCTTCACCAAGCGGGAATTGCAAACCGGGCAGGTTACTCATTGCAGTGTCTCCAGGAATTCATCGGCATTCGTGCGCGCTCAGCCGCGCTTGCGGACGCGGCGGCCACACGCGCTCGCCCAAGCCGAATTTCACGCTAGATTTACGTATACGTCAATAGGTATTTTTGAGTGATACTCAGATATGCCGGAAGCACGTTTTAGCCATGTTCCAGCGTGCTAAACTCGGCGGCACCGGGATTGTCCGGAATCGAAACTTGAACTGGACTCATATGATGGCCGCACCGAAGGCCGTAACCAGGGCCGAAGCGCCGGCATCGCGCCGCCAGCCGGCCGGCCGCAAATCGCAGCAGCGCGTGAAGGAAATTCTTCAGGCCGGGCGCGACGTGTTCTCCGAGAAGGGCTACGAGCGCGCCACCACGGCGGAGATCGCGCAGCGCCTGGGTATCTCCGAGGCAACGGTATTCAGCTACTTTCGCGGCAAGCGCGAGTTGTGCGCGCGGGTGATCGGCGACTGGTATGACGAAATCATCGAGGCAATCGAAACCGGCCTGCCGCGCGACGGCAGCGTGCGGCAACAATTCGCCTTCATTGTGCGGATGCATCTGCGATTGATGCTGGTGAACGGCACGGACCTGTGCGCGCTGGTGCTGTCGGAGGGGCGTGCGCGGCATCACGAACTCAGCGAAACGCTGACCGATATGCAGCGGCGCTATACGGCCCCGCTGATGCGCGTGCTGGCGCACGGCCAGGAAACCGGCCAGGTGCGCGCGGATGTGCCGTTGCGGCTCTTGCGTTCCATGGTGTTCGGGCCGATGGAGCACGTCTTGTGGGACGCGACGCTCGCCAACCGCCGCACGGATATCGAAGCCACCGCGGACAGTCTGATCGAAGTGTTATGGGCGGCCCTGCAGCCGCCCGATGCGGCGCTGGCCGCGTTGGTGCAATTCAGGCATGAGGTGGGCGAAGCAAGCCGGCGCCTGGAAGCGGCCGAGACGGTCGAAGCGGCGCAGCGGGCGGCAAGCGCAGCCGCGCCGGCTGGGCGGCGCGGCCGGAAGGTCGGTGGTGCGGATGGTGCGTAACGCGTCGCTTCGCGCATCCGATCTTCCGGCCAGCGCGTTGGCCTATACCGGCGCCACACCCACGTAGTTCTCCGCCATCGCGGTGGCCGCGGCACGCGAGGTCGTGACATGCTCCAGTTCCGCGACCTGAAGCTGCTGCTCGAACGGCGAAGCATCGTCGAGCCGGTGCATCATGCGCGTCATCCAGTACGAGAAATGCTCGGCACGCCAGATGCGTTTGAGCGCGGTAGCGCTGTAGCCATCGAGCAGATCCGTGCGGTTCTCTTCATAGAACGCCCGCAAGGCAGCGGTTAGCACGCGCACGTCCGCCACGGCAAGGTTCAGGCCTTTCGCCCCGGTAGGCGGCACGATATGCGCCGCATCGCCGGCCAGAAAGAGCCGGCCATGCTGCATGGTGGTCGAAACAAAACTGCGCATGCCGACAATATTCTTCTGGAATATCTTGCCGTCCACCACCTTCTGACCGTCCGCGGAATCGACCCGTGCATGCAGCTCAGCCCAGATGCGATCGTCGGACCAGTTGTTCACCGACTCCTTCGGGTCGCACTGGAAATACATCCGCTGCACGTTCGCCGAACGGGTGCTGACGAGTGCAAAACCGCGTTCATGGCGCGCATAGATCAGTTCGTCGGACGACGGCGGTCCTTCGCAGAGAATCCCGAACCAGCCGAACGGATAGACCCGTTCATAGTCCTTGCGCAACGCCGCGGGGATCGACGCACGCGACACCCCTTGCGAGCCGTCGCAGCCGATCACGAAGTCGCACTGGAGTTCGCACGGCTCGCCTTGATGTGTGAAGCGGATCGATGGGGCGGCGGTATCGATGCCGTGTATCGACGTCTCGGAGACGCCGAACAGCAAGGCGCCGCCCGCCTCCACGCGCGCGGCGACCAGGTCCTTGATAACCTCGTGCTGCGCATAGACGGTGATGGCATGGCCCGTCAGTCCGGTCAGATCGATACGCCGACGCTTGCCCTCGTAGGCCAGTTCGAAACCGTGATGCAGCGCACCCTCCGCCTTCATGCGCGCGCCGACGCCGGATTCGCTCAGCAAGTCCATCGTGCCCTGTTCGAGCACGCCTGCACGAATGGTGGATTCGATCTGCTCACGCGTACGCGATTCGAGCACGACCGACTCGATGCCACGCAGATGAAGCAAATGGGAAAGAAGCAGGCCTGCCGGCCCGGCGCCGATGATGCCGACTTGAGTGCGCATGATTGTCTCCTTGCTGCGGCGATTGATTTGTGGCCCCAGTGTGCCGACTACCCGGCATATCGCGCAACGCGATATAACAGATAACAACTATCCCGTTTTGAGATAGCCAATGAGGGCCTGCGGGCAGCAGGAGAAGGTGTTTGCGGCAGATCTGAGACAACGGCACGGCGGCTGCGTTAAGCTGGGCGCTCGCCGAAGGCAAACCGGAACAACGAGGAAAACTGCATATGGCAACGCGCACGAAACCGCACATTCGGGTCGGCATTGGAGGCTGGACCTATGCCCCATGGCGCGGCGTGTTTTATCCCGACGACCTCACGCAAAAGCGCGAGCTCGAGTACGCGAGCCGCCAGTTGACCACCATCGAAATCAACGGCACGTTCTACGGCTTGCAAAAGCCCGAGAGCTATATGAAGTGGCACGACGAAACGCCCGACGACTTCGCGTTCGCCTTAAAGGCGCCGCGCTACGCGACGAACCGGCGCGTGCTGGCCGAAGCCGGCGACAGTATCGAGCGCTTCTTCGGCAGCGGCCTCGAGCATCTGAAACAGAAACTCGGCCCGATCAACTGGCAGTTCGCCACCACCAAGCAATTCGATGCAGAGGATTTCGAAGCATTTCTGGCCTTGCTGCCGAAGAAACTGGACGGCCTTACGCTGAGGCATGCTGTCGAAGTGCGGCACGAGAGTTTCCGCACTGAAACCTTCGTCACGTTGGCGCGCAAATACGACGTGGCGATCGTACTCGCCGGCGACAGCGACTATCCGCAGATCGCCAACATCACCGCGCCGTTCGTGTATGCGCGCATCATGGGGACGTCCGACGCGCAGGCGCAAGGCTATTCGAAGAAGGCGCTCGACGCATGGGCCGAGCGGGCCCGTCAGTTGGCCGCCGGCACGGTCCCTGACGATCTGCAGCCGGTGGAGGCGAAGGCCGCCGCCAAGGGCGGGCGCGATGTTTATCTCTACGTGATCAGCGGTTTCAAGGAGCGCAATCCGGCCGCGGCGAAGGCGATCATTGAACGGCTTTGAAGGCTAACTACGTTCTGTCGCACATCGCCCTCGAAGCAGAACCACCGCATCAGGTCCTCAACTCGGCCAGAATCTGCTCAGCGAGAAAATCGCAGGGCGGTCGCGCAGACCGGGCACTGCGCGCAAGAATGACTTCGAGCTCGTCCAGGGGCGGCAAGCCTTCGTTCTGCGACAACTGAACCAGATGGTCCGGCACGCTGCATCTTGCGAGCGGCGCGACCGCGAGCCCGGCTTCGACCATGCTGATCAGGCCCAGCAAACTCGGGCTTTCGTAGGACATCCGATACTTGATATTTGCACGCTGAAGCGCGCTGACGGCATAAGCACGCGCAGTGCTGCCGTCGGCGAAAACGGCAAGCGGAAGCGGACGCTCTTTCCACACCTTTCTTGCGGACGACCCGGCCCACACCATCGGCTCGAAACGGATGAAATCGCCTGCGACGCCCTTTGTTTTCGTCATACACGCGAGATCTAGCGTGTTGTCTTTGAGCAAGGGCGCGAGCGCGCTGCTAGGCAGACCGATGACCCGAATCTCGACACGTGGATGAGCCATGGCAAACTTTCCCAGAACCTGGGGCAGCACCGAAGAAACGTAGTCGTCAGGCACGCCAATCGTGACGCGGCCCTTCATCTCCGGGCGAACGACCGACGCCCACGCTTCCTCGCGCATCGCCAGCATTCGCCGGCCATAGTCCAGCAGCGTCTTGCCCTCTGCGGTAATCGCCACGTTACGCGTGCTGCGCACGAAGAGCGGCTTTCCCAGCGCTTCTTCAAGCGCCTTGACCTGCATGCTCACCGCCGACGGCGAACGATGCACGGACTCCGCACCTCTAGCAAACGATCCCGTATCGGCAACCGCGACCAGCATTTCAAGCACGTCCAGATCGAGTTTTTTCATGTTCGTCAGAAAATCTGATCAATTCATTCAATTTAATTCGTTTTACCAGATTAAGCGTCAAACCGATACTACGACCCATGCGCACTTGGGGGAGCCCGCGAAATGCACGGTACAGGGTCGATTTACGGATTTCTGATGGTGGGTGGCATGCTGGCTGTGACGCCCGGCCCGAACATGGTCTACGTGATGTCGCGCTCCATTGCGCAAGGACGCACGGCCGGCTTGATATCGCTAGCGGGCGTCATGCTCGGATACCTCTTCTATATGTTCGCGGCAGCGTTCGGCATCACGGCGTTGTTCCTGAGCGTGCCTTATGCAGCCAGCGCGTTGGGTGCGGTGGGTGCCGCGTATCTGTTCTATCTGGCGTGGCAGGCGGTGAAGCCGGGTGGCCGCTCTCCCCTCGAAGTTCGCGAACTGCCTCGTGAGCAGCCCCGCCGGCTCCTCGCGATGGGCGCCACGACCAGTCTGCTGAATCCCAAGCTGGCGATGATCTTCCTGTCGCTCCTGCCGCAATTCATCGACTATCAGGACGGCAGCGTACTCAGGCAATCGCTCGTGCTTGGCTCGTCGTTGATTGTTGCGTTCGCTTCGGTCAATGGCTTCGTAGCCGTCTGCTCCGGCAGCATGGCGACGTTCCTCGCGAGACGGCCGGGACTTCTGCTGGCGCAACGCTGGGCGATGGGAGCCGTTCTGGTCACGCTCGGCGCACACATGACGCTCGATGCCTTGAAGCTGGGCGGCATCGCCTGATGGTTGAGCACCCTCCAACATCCCGGCTGTGTCATGGCGGGTCGTTGAGGGCGAACTCAGGTCAGATACTCGTCGTCGAATACAGTCCGCCCATCAACTCGTCCGCTCTGGAAAGAAACAGCTTCAACACGGCAGACGTATTCGACTTGCTATAACCGATCACCAGATCGATGGTCGGAGCCTCGCCTTCGAGCGGACGGCTTACCACCGACCACGGGAGCAGATTGTTGGCGTACTCCGGCAATAGCGCGAGCCCACGCGTCGACGCCACCAGCGACATAGCCATCGCGAGATTGTCGACCCCGTGTTCGGGCGCGACATCGATCGCGTTCTCGCGCAGATACCCCAGGATCACCTGATTCAGCACCGTCGCCTTGTTCGTCGCCATGATGAAGGGCTCGCCCCTGAAATCCTCGGGGCGGATGCTGGTGCGCTCGGTCAGCGGATGGTCACTCGGCATCAGCACAATGAGTTTCTCGCGGCTCACCACGCGATAGTCGAGATCGAAACCCGGTTCGGCGCGTAGAAACGCGAGATCGAGCTTGCCGCGCGCCAGCCCGTCGGCCAGATCCGGTGAATAGTGACTCGACACGGTAACGTCGATCTTCGGCAATTCGTCGCGCAGCACCTGCATCGCGCGCGGCAGCCACGTCATCTCCTCGCCCGTCAGAAAGCCCAGCGCGAAGACCTGCCTGGTGGGCTGCGAGGCGCGCCGCGCGGCTTCGGTGGCGGCATCGACTTGCGACAGCGCGAGCCGCGCATGATCGAGAAACGCCTTGCCCGACGCGGTCAGCTCGACGCCACGCGCGCTGCGATTGAACAGTTCGGCACCGACCTCCTCTTCCAGATCGCGAATCTGGCGGCTCAGCGACGGCTGCGAGGTGAACAGCCGGCGTTCGGCTGCAACCGTCAAGCTGCCGGTCTCGGCGACGGCGATGAAATACCGCAAATGGCGAAGCTCCATAGGCCCTCGGTGGCGGTCCATGCCTGACAGGCATGCCGGCCAGCCTACAAAGTCTTTTCACTTTGCGCAAGCCCCGGCTAGATTGAGCAGCAGAGGCGGAAGCGACGGCAACACGATCAGCACGATCGGGTTCGGTAGCGGCTGCGCCTCATGCCTTCCATCTATGCCGTTGAAGAACCGACATGAGCACACCGGTTGTGGTGATCAGCGGTGAGCATTGAAACGCGACAAGTCCGACTATGAGCCCTCTCAGCGGCAAGACCGCGCTCGTCACGGGCGCCTCGCGCGGCATTGGCCGCGCCAGCGCGCTGGCCCTTGCACACGCAGGCGCCCAGGTGCTCGTGCATTATTGTCACGAAGACCAGGCGGCGAACGAAGTGGTCGCGCAGATCCGCTCAGCCGGTGGCATGCCGGTGCTCGCGGCAACCGGGGGTGGTCGCGAGGCCGAGCTCGCGATGCAGACGTTCAAGCGGACCGCGCGGCCCGAGGACATCGGCGGCATCGTGACTTTTCTGGCCTCGGATGACGCGCGCTGGATCACCGGCGAGACGTTATGCGTCGACGGTAGATCGAAGTTTTAGTCAATCAATTTAATTAGCAATCTTAATTAGCAACCCTACCGCACTACTCGACCTACGGCGAAGTCATCACCGCGCCTGACTACGCGGTCGTGAAGCATCCGAGCGGCGATCAGATCCGCCGCGAAGCGGCAATGGAATTTGTCCTCAAAGGCCTGGAGAGCGGCGCACTCGAACCGGTGATCGATCGTACCTTCAAGTTCGACGATATCCTGGACGTCCACTGCCATCTGGAGGAAAACGGCCAGTTCGGCAAGATCGTCGTGACCGTGTGACCGCCATAGGGCGCCCGCGCGACCCATGGCCGATTGTTAGCCGAACGCAAACGGAGTTTTCAGGGAACGCGTATTTATCCGCTGCAACGCAGCCGATATGATGCGTCGAGGGTGTCGTAAAGGGCATCCACACTTCATATCCCGTTGTGCCGCACGCCGCCACGACGGGCATTGGCGTCTTCTCGCCGCGCTGCGGCAGGGGTGCCGAAGTGCATCGAGGCAGCACATCGTTACAGTCCGTTCTGTCCGCGAGGATAGAGCCAAACAAAGGATTCGACGTGAACGGAACAGGAACCGGGTCAGACTTCGCGGCCACGCATCAACGGACCGCGCCGCGCAATCGACGCCTGAAGGCCGACTCTGCCGACCATCACGACGCCACCGAACGTGCCTTCCCGTCAGGCGGCGAGGCCTTGGCGCCGCCCGCCGGACCGGCGATGGTGTCCACCTTGACGCCTGCCCGCCTTGCGGACCCATGGGCTTTCGTCATTGCCGGACTGAAGGACGCCAAGCACGTGGGGGACGACGCCGAGCCGGTGTCGAACGAAGCGAGCGAAAGCGAATCGAAAGTCAATGCAACCGCGCGGAAAGCCACCGAAGACCTTCGCCAGTCCGCGCAACGCGCCGGGCGCGAATGCACCGGGCGCGTGCGCCGCGGCGCCGCGGCCGATCGTGCACGCGCGCCATCGGCGCTTGCGAAGAGCGCTGTCGTGACTTTTGTCGAGCGTTTCACCGCGAAGTCCGTATCGATTACCTGGCGCGACTCCACTGCGGCCAACTATTGCGAGCAGTTGTGGATTCGCCGCATCGCGCGTTCGCAAGGCGTCTGCGCGCTCACGGGCAACAGCATCGTGCGCGGCGACGCCGTGTATGGACCGGCCGGCCGCACGGCGGCACGTCCGGCCAATGCCGCGCAAATGGTGCTGGCCGAAGCGATCGAGTATCTGGAAGGGGCGGCCTGAAAGAGCGTATAGCTGCGATTCGGTGCGAGCGGTGGACGGTGGGCGGTGGCCCGCTAGCCGCCGCGCGCCGGCCCTCCGTGGCGCTTATCCCGACCCGCCGCCGCACTTTAACGGACACCTCCGCCGCCTCCTTGTAGATGGTCCATTAGTCTCCTCCGCTGCCGTCGCGCGGCACCACACCCCCAGCCATGCATGCGCCCGCATGCTTTCATTCTTCCGACATCCCGCCGTATCACGCCCTATTGGGCTGCACAGCGCGAACAATTGCGCGCGACACCACTGAGGCATGCTCCCGAAGCATGGCCACCAGCCCACAAAGTCTTTTTCCTTTGCCGCGCGCGCCACTAAATTAGCTTCCAAGACAGCGACGCAAACGGATATGACGCCACGCACCGCTGCTCCGATTCGCAGGTCACGCGGCGTGCATCCCCACTCCGCAGGCACACCAGCTTTCAACCTCACAGGAGCTTGATCATGACTAATCTGAACGGCAAGACCGCCCTCGTCACCGGCGCTTCCCGCGGCATTGGCCGCGCCAGCGCCCTAGCCCTCGCCAAACAGGGCGCCGAAGTACTGGTGCACTACAGCAGTGGAGAAAAGGAAGCGGATGCGGTGGTCGCCGAAATCCGCGCGGCAGGCGGCAAGGCCCAGAAAGTCGGCGCCGATCTGCGCGCGGCTGACGGTCCGCAGACGCTTGCCAGGCAAGTGCGCGAGATCGTCGGCGCGCGTCTGGATGTGCTTGTCGCCAACGCCGGCATCGCGAAGGCCGCGAGCATCGAAGACACCACCGTCGAAGACTTCGACAACCTGTTCGCCGTGAATGTGCGGGCTCCCTATTTCCTCGTACAGCAGTTGCTGCCGGTGCTGGGCGAAGGCAGCAGCGTTGTGCTGCTGTCCTCGCTGGCGGCGCATGCCGCAGTCGGCGCGCTGTCGGCTTACGCAGCGACGAAAGGCGCCGTCGATACGCTGGTCAAGCACTTTGCCGCTGCACTCGGCGAACGCGGCATTCGCGTCAACGCCGTCGCACCCGGCGTAGTCGCCACCGACATGTCGAGCTTCACCAAGACCGATGCTGGCCGCGATATGACGTTGGGCATGCAGGCGCTCAAGCGCATCGCACAACCCGACGACATCGCCGGCGCCGTCGCTTTCCTCGCCTCCGACGACGCACGCTGGGTGACGGGCGACACGCTGCACGTCGACGGCGGTTCGAAGCTTTGATTGCCGCGGTGAAGAGCTGACAGAGGCTGGCTTTTAGAACTGAGACAGCTTCCATCAATCAGGATGTCGAAATGAACCTGAACGGCCTGGGCCGGGGTCAGTCGCCGGTCGCATCATCGTTTCTGCGCAAATTCTTCAAAGGGCCCATCATGGCAGCAGGTGGATTCGACCGCGAAGGCGCCGAGGACATCCTGCAACGCGGCGACGAACGTTCATATTTCGACTTCCTGCCGTCTGCCGCCTGAACGGCAGCGGCCCGCAGCACCGGTCTCGCCTGGCTCTTGCGCACGGCGATCAACTCAAGGAGTGTTTCCATGTCAAGCAACCTCAACCCGTCAGGCAAGACCGTCAAGGTACCGGGCCCCGATCATCCGATCACCATCGAGCCGAACCCGGCGCGCGTCGTGGTCACGCTTGCCGGCAAGGTGATCGCCGATACGCGCGAGGCGCTGACGCTGCGCGAGGCCGCCTACCCCGCTGTGCTGTACATCCCGCGAAAGGACGTGGACATGACCCTGCTGGAACGCACCGAGCATGCCACGTATTGCCCCTACAAGGGCGACTGCTCGTACTACTCGATTCCAGCGGGCGGCGCGCGCTCGGTGAATGCGGTTTGGACGTATGAGAATCCGTATGCGGCGGTCGAAGAGATCAAGGCTCACGTCGCTTTCTACCCCGACCGCGTCGACGCCATCGACGTGCAGGACTGAGCTCGGCAGCGAGCCGCCGCAAGGACGGCTCGCGCCACCCGATCAAGGACTATCCATGACCACCCAACCCGTTGTACTCATCACCGGCGCGCTCACAGGCATCGGTCGCGCCACCGCTTTTGCTTTTGCGCGTGACAAGGCCCGTGTCGTCGTCTCAGGCCGGCGCGTGGAAGAAGGCCGGCAACTCGCCGAGGAACTGCGTTCCACCGGCTCACAAGCCGAGTTCGTGCAATCGGACGTGCGCTTCGAAGACGACGTGAGCAAGCTGGTGGACGCCGTCGTCGCACGCTTCGGCCGGTTGGACATCGCCGTGAACGCGGCAGGTACCGAGGGCGAAACCATCCCGGTGCTGGATCAGACACCCGAGCGCTACACGGCTGTGTTCGACACCAACGTGCTCGGCACGCTGCTCGCGATGAAACACGAACTGCGCGTCATGTCGGCGCAAGGCAGCGGCAGCATCGTCAATATCTCGTCGACCATGGGCCTGCGAGGCGCGGCCGGCCTCTCGCTGTATGTCGCCAGCAAGCATGCCGTAGAGGGACTCACCAAATCGGCGGCGCTCGAAGCCGCGGCATTCGGCGTGCGGGTCAACGCCGTCGCGCCCGGTCCTGTTGAAACCGCGATGCTGAACCGGCTCACCGCCGGCGCGGAACGTAAGGCCGGCATGCTCGCGACGGTCCCGCTCAAGCGTGCGGGAACGCCGGAGGAAATCGCTGAGGCGATCGTGTTCGTGGCGTCGGAAAAGGCCAGCTTCATGACCGGCGAAATTCTCAGGGTCAATGGCGGAAGAACCGCTGCGTAACGATCGGCAGTGTCTGTCATGCAGGTTTCGTTCGGCCTGGATAAATCGGTATTTGTTTAGTTATCCGGTTTATTTTTATTGAGCCTTCTGTGTCATTGCTGATGCGTTCTACGGCAGCGATCACCGGCAGCACCGACTCAAGGCGTGCCGTGGCTTCAGGAGAGAATAATGCGTCCCACGGAGTTCTCGCCGCTGAAGTAGCGGCCCCGACGATCGATCAAAACCGGTAAACTCAACCACATGACACGCAACGTCATGCGCTCAACGCTCAAGGTGATTACGATGTCCACGCCCGCTTTCCACGAGCTCCCCGCACCGCTCCAGAGTGTGCAAACACGACCGCTGTTCGTGATGCGCCTCGACGTCAAACCGATCGTGATGGTCGGCGCGACGCCGGGACAGTTTCGACGCATCGGTATCGTGCCGTCCGGCACCTTCGCCGGCGAGCGTCTATCCGGCAAGGTGCTGGACGGCGGCAGCGACTGGCAGACCGTGCGCAGCGACGGCAGCACCACGCTCGACGTGCGCCTGATCCTTGAAACCGACGACGGTGCTCACATCACGATGGCCTATCGCGGCATCCGCCACGGCGCGGCCGACGTGATCCAGCGGCTGGAAAAAGGCGAGGAAGTCGATCCGGCCAGCTACTACTTCCGCATCAATCCGCTCTTTGAAGCACCTGCCGGCAAGTATGAATGGCTGAACCGGGTGGTTGCGATCGGAACGGGCCACCGGTTTGCGGATGGCCCGGTCTATAGCGTGTTTGAGGTTAAGTAGCCCGAGCACGCATGGCGCTTCATAAAGACCCCGCCTCACCCCGAGAACACTTCAACCATCTGCGCGTTAAAGCCGTTCACAAGATCATGCTCGCCCGGCCCGGGGTTACCGCGGAACAACCTGGCGTTCTCGACCAGCACCTCATTGGCGTCGGTGCCGAGAGCGGCAATCGTTTCGTCGATAAACGCATCCAGCGGCATGGCCTGTTCGGCCTCGCGGCTGTTCATCAGATCGGTGCGCACCCACGGCGGCGCGATTTCGAGCACACGTACCGTGGTATCGCGCAGCATGAAGCGTTGCGACATGACATACGAATGCAGTGCCGCCTTGGTCGACGAATACACCGCCGTCACCGCTAGCGGCACGAACGCCAGCACCGAACTGGTATAGGCGACCACGGCATCGTTCTTCGTCTTGAGATGGTCGATCAGCGCGGAGGTCATGCGGATCGGCCCCATCAGGTTGGTCGTGATGGTGGAGACCATCAGCGCATCGTCGATGCGGCCGGCCGCCGCATCCGTTTGCATCACACCCGCGTTGTTGATCAGCACGTTGAGGGCGGGATACGCCTTGATCAGTTGCGCCGCCACCCGCTCGATGTCCGCCGCATCGGTGATGTCCAGCTCGACTGCCGCCATGCCGGGGTTCGCGGCCACCACCTCGTCGAGATGGCTGCGCCGCCGTCCGCCGATAATCACCTTGTTGCCGCGCCGATGCAGCGCCTCGGCCAGCCCACGGCCAATGCCTGAACCGCCGCCCGTAATGAAGATCGTGTTGCCGCTGAGTTTCATGATGGACTCCTTAAGGATATCGCAGATAAGTTGAGACTGCCGCAATAGTGACTTCAGCGCTCAACCGGGGAATCGGTCGCCGAACATCGGCAGGCCGCTGACCGATTGCGCCGCAGTGACTTCGTCTTGCAGCACGTCCCAGTGTTCGGCGAGCTTGCCGTCCTCAAAGCGGACGACGTCCGCAGCAATCCACGCGGCCGGTCTGCCGCTGCCGGAGAAACGGCCGTGCGCGATCACGTAGTCGCCTTCGGCCACGATCAACTGATTCTCGTAGCGCAGCGTGTCGGGCAGCGTGCGGATCAGCGCAAACAGACCCTCGCGTCCCGGCGCGATATGCGCACTGTGCTGAATGTAGCGGTCCGACCAGAAGCGTTCAGCCGCCTCATAGTCGCGCTGGTTGAACAGCGTATCGAATGCCTCCAGGACGAGGGCCTTGTTTTGCTCCGGTGTCGTTTTGCTCATGTCAGTCTCGATGAACGTGAATGAATCGAATCGCCGCCGCCCCATGTGAGTCAGGTATTGGCTAAGCGGATGATGGAGAAGATAAGCGCGCGCCGCCGCCGGCGGTAGCCATCGGTTTCTGCTATGTCTTATGTATGGGATGCATAGATGGCGACGCGGCGGGTGGCCCATACGTCATACGCCAGGCGACCGGAGGCCGCCGCGACAAGCCGGCACTAAGGCGCAGGAATCGTGAGGTTCACAAAACAGCGGCGTGCTGTTCGCGCCTGAAATCGGCCATGAGATGTTCGACGACCGCGCGCCCGGCGGCGCGGGTTGCGCGGCCCATCGGAAAGTACGCATGCACCGGGATGTCGGCCGTCTTCCAGTCGACCAGCAGCCGGACCAGCGAGCCATCGGCCAGTTCGCGGCGGCAAGCCCATTCGCTGGTCGAAGCAATGCCGATGCCGGCAGCCGCGGCAGCGACGGCGCCCTCGTTCTCGTTGGTCGAGAAATGCGCGTCGAGGTCGAGCGCCACCTCCTCGCCTGCGCGTGCGAACTTCCAGCCCGTCGGGACCACGGACGCAGGTCCACCCACGATGCGGTGCTGCGTCAGTTGATCGGGCGTCACCGGCACACCATGGCGCTCGAGGTAATCGGGCGAGGCGACGATCACCCGCGCAATCTGCGTGATCAGCGTGGCCGTCGCGCTCGAATCCACCAGACGCCCGAGCCGGATGGCGACATCCACCGCGTCCTTGACGAGATCCTGCGGGCGGTCGCCGAGCAACATCTGCAGACGCAGCTCCGGATGACGTTGGAGAAACGGCGCGAGCCGTGGAATGACTTCGCGGATTGCGACACTGCTGGGCATGCTCATGCGCAACATGCCGCGCAACTCGCTGCCTTCGCGCACGCTCTGCTCGGCGTCCTCGAGCGCCATGAGGATCGGGTCCAGACGCGACAGGAACTCGGCGCCCGCGTCGGTCAGCACGACCGCCCGCGTGGTACGCGTGAGCAGACGCGCGCCCAGGTCGCCTTCCAGCTCGGCGACGATGCGCGACACCTGCGATTGCGACAGCCCGAACTCACGCGCCGCAGCCGAGAAACTGCCGAGACGCGCAACGCGGGTGTAGAGCTTGAGGGCGAGGATGTCCTTCACGGTGCAGGATAGTTGGGTTGGATCAAGGCTGGCGAACCTGACCAAGGCTATACGATTGATGCACCCGGCGCAAATATACGAACCACCCGCCCCGCTCGGACAGAAAACCGCAACCGCAAAAAAACGCTTGCCGGATTATTTGCGAACGGCTACCGTTACGCCGTTCTACACGCTGTCGCGGGAGAGACTGTCACGCAGAAATGCGGTGACGGCGCCGACGGAGCAACCGCCCCGGAAACTCTCAGGCACAAGGACCGCCCAGCGGGAACATCTGGAGAGCGGCGCTTAACGCGCCCACCGAAGGGGATTTCCGCCCGCCCGGCAACGGGATGCGCGCGGAAAGAAACTCTCAGGTACATGGACAGATGGGGCATGGAAGCCGGCAACGGCCCTGCTCACTCACTCTGGACCATGACATGTCACGCATCGCCATCATTGGCGCCGGCATTACCGGCGTCACGACCGCTTACGCCCTCGCGCAACGCGGCTTCAACGTAACCGTGTTCGAACGCCACCGCTACGCCGCGATGGAAACCTCATTCGCCAACGGCGGCCAGCTATCGGTCAGCAACGCCGAGGTGTGGAACAGCACCGCCACGGTCGTCAAAGGCCTGCGCTGGATGCTGACGCGCGACGCCCCGCTGTTGCTCAATCCGCTGCCGAGCTGGCACAAGTACTCGTGGATGGGCGAATTCCTGCGGCAGATTCCGCATTACCGTGCCAACACCATCGAAACCGTGCGGCTGGCGATCGCCGCGCGTGAGCATCTGTTTTCGATTGCGGCGCGCGAGCAGATCGATTTCGACCTCGAAAAGCGCGGCATTCTGCACGTCTACAAGACCCGCAAGGAGTTCGATGCAGCAGCGAAGGTGAATGCGCTGCTCAACGAAGGCGGCCTCGAGCGCAACGCGGTGAACGTGGCCGACATTCGCCGCATTGAACCGACGCTCGACGGCGCCTTCCACGGCGGCTTCTTCACGCCCTCAGATTCGACCGGCGACATCCACAAGTTCACCCGCGGCCTCGCGCAAGCGTGCGAGCGTCATGGCGTCGAATTCCGCTACGACACGGAGATTGCGTCGATCACGCGCGATTCCGCCGGCGCCTTCAGCGTCGCCGCGAAGCAGGCGGGCGAGCCGTTTCAGCAGACGTTTGCGCAGATCGTCGTGTGTGCCGGCGTGAAGAGCCGCGCATTCGCGTCGATGCTCGGCGACCGGGTCAACATCTACCCGGTCAAAGGCTATTCGATCACCGTGTGCCTCGACGACGCCGCGAGCCAGCAAGGCGCGCCCTGGGTCAGCCTGCTCGACGACAGCGCGAAGATCGTCACGAGCCGTCTCGGCGCCGACCGCTTCCGCGTGGCCGGCACAGCCGAAATCAACGGCTTCAATCGCGATATCCGCGCCGAACGCATTGCTCCGCTCACCGAATGGACCCGTCGCTACTTCCCGCAGGTGAATACGTCGCGCGTCATTCCATGGGCCGGTTTGCGTCCGATGCTGCCCAGCATGTTGCCAAAGGTCGGCAAAGGCCGCCTGCCCGGCGTGTTCTATAACACCGGACACGGGCATCTTGGCTGGACGCTGTCCGCTGCGACCGCTACGGGCGTGGCCGATGTGATCGCATCAACGAGGACGCAGCAGGCCTAAGCGGCGATTTCAGGCTGACTCGCCACCGCAAAAGTAAACTTGCGCTCCCTCCTCAATGTGTGCATCATGCATATATGCAGACCGCACACATTGAGGTATTGCCATGACGCAGCGCACAGAAAATCTGCTTGGGGTGCTCGCCCTGCTGGTGACGGACGAGATGAATGCGCAGACCACCGTGGCCGCGCTCGCCGGTCCCACGGCGCGCGCCATCCTCAATGCGGTGGGCCAGTATCCGGATTCCTCCATTGAAGTGCTGCGCGATGCGGTCGATCTGTCGCATCCGGCGGCCGTCCGCGCGGTGGCGGGTCTGGTCGAGGCCGGCCTGATCGAAAAGAAACCAGGCGCCGACAAACGCGCGGTGGCGCTGGCGCTGACCACTGCTGGCCGGCGCGAAGCGAAGCGCATGCAGACAGCGCGCGAACGCATGCTGCAGCGCGTGGTAAGCCGGCTCGATGACGACGAACGGGTCGTGTTCGAAGACCTGTTGATCAAGATTCTCTGGCATGAAACGCGCGACCCTGCGCATGCCATGCAGTTGTGTCGTCTATGCGACGACGGTCCGTGCCTCGCAGCAGGTTGCCCGGTCGAATGCCGCGAACAGGGCTTGCCGATGCCCGAACGGAGCGGCTCATGAATCCCGCGACGCCGGTGCGCTGGCGTGCGATCGGCGCGCTGACCGCCGTGTCGGCGCTGGCGCAGATCGGTCAGTTCGGGATCGGTTTTATGGTGTTGCCGGTCTGGCTGGCGCATCACGGCCTCGACGCACCGCGCGCGGGGCTGTTTTCCGCTGCCCAGTGGGCCGGCATGGTCGCGGGGCTGCTGGCGGCGCCGCATCTGGCGGAGCGAATCGGTGCAAAGGCAACCGTTACGCTGGGGCTTGCGGCGAGCATCGTTGCATTCGCAACGATAGGCTGGCTGGCGTGGCCGTGGTGGCTAATTCCCGGCATGCTGACCGGACTCGGCATCGGCCTGCGCTGGATCGCCAATGAAACCTGGCTGTACAGACTAGTGCCCGAGCGGGCCAGTGGCCGGGTGGTCGGCATTCATGAAGCGCTGATCGCAGCGGCCGGTGTAATCGGGCCGGCTCTTGCAACGTGGTGCGCCGTCGATGGCCGCATCACCTTTGGTGCGGGGGCGTTGTTCACGTTTGCCGCGGCGATTCCGCTATGGTTGACCGCTGCCGAGTCGCGCCGTCCCAACGCTGCGCGCTCAAGCGGACGTCCGGCGAATCCGCTCGCTGCGCCAACAACGCCGCAGACCCGCGAGCTAGCACTGCAACCTCACTTACCCGCACATGTCGCAACCGAACCTGCCAAGGCCAGGTCCCAAACAACGGCAATCGGCCCGCTCGTCTGTCTCGGCATGGTGGTCGTGGCATTTGGTGGTCTCGGCGACGGCGCGCTCTACGGCCTCTTTCCGCTCTTCGCCGACGGACGCGGACTCAGCGCGACACAAACCGCTACCCTGCTCACCTGCTTCGGTATCGGCGGGATGGCGTTGCAGTTTCCGGTTGGCTGGTTCGCCCAGCGCGTCAGTCTCGCCGCAGCGGTCGTCGTCTGTGCAGCAGCAAGCGCGCTCGCAGTCGTGTCGTTCGCCCTGGCCGCGCCTGCGTCGGGGCTGCTGGCGGCGAGCGCAGTCTTGCTGGGTGGAATGAATAGCGCCTTTATCACGCTAGGGATGTTCGCCGCCGCAAGCGGCGATAAAGCCGCCTTGACCCGCAACATGCGGCTGGTTTCGCTGACCTTCACGGTCAGCTCGATTGCCGGTCCGTTGCTCGCCGGCTTCGCCATGAAGGCACTAGGCAGCGACATGCTGATGTGGCAACTCGCGCTCGCCAGCGGCGCGCTTGCCATATACACACTCGGTCTACTGGAAGGCCGGCGCCAACCTCGCGAAGCGTCCTCCGCGAGCTGACGCCGGCCGCACTGCTTACAACAACGTCAACGCCCCGCTACCTTGCGTTGCCGCCACAGGCACAGCACGTCGCAGGCAATGTGCGCGGCGGCAATGGCGGTGATCTCGCTCTGGTCGTAGGCGGGCGCCACTTCGACGACGTCCGCGCCAATCAGGTTCACGCCGCCCAGGCCCCGCACGATGGCGAGCCCCTGTGCCGACGACAAGCCGCCGGCTACCGGCGTGCCCGTGCCCGGTGCAAAAGCCGGATCGAGACAGTCGATATCGAAGGTCAGATACGTGGGACGCTCGCCGACAATCGACATGATCCGCTCCACCGCAGCGCGCGTGCCATGCTCATGCACCCACGCCGCATCGAGGATGTTGATGCCCATGAAGTCGTCGTTCCACGTGCGGATGCCGATCTGCACCGACGTCTTCGGATCGATCAGGCCGTCCTTCACCGCCTTGTAGAACATCGAGCCGTGATTCAGGCTGTCCGGACTATCGTCGGCCCAGGTATCGCAGTGGGCGTCGAAATGGATCAGCGACAAGGGCTTGCCGTACTTCTCCGCATGCGCAATCAGCAACGGATAGGTGATGTAGTGATCGCCACCCAACGTCAGCATCTTCGCATCCGAACGCAGAATCGTGCGGGCATGCTCGACGATGGCCGGCTTGACGGTCATCGGGTTGTGCGCGTCGAACCAGCAGTCGCCGTAATCCGTCACGGCGAGATCGTCGAACGGATTGAAGCCCCACGGATAGGGATGCAACTCGGACAACTGCACACTCGCCGCCCGCACCGCAGCGGGACCGAGGCGCGCGCCGGAGCGGAAGGTGGTGGCCAGATCGAGCGGCACGCCGGAAACGACCACATCGGCCCCGGCCAGTTCGCGCGTGTACTTGCGTCGCATGAACGACAGCACGCCCGCATAGGTATTTTCGATCGAGGACCCGTAGAGGGACGGACGGCGGATTGCACCGTCGCCATAGAGGAGTTCAGTCATGGGATGACCTGATAAAACATGCCGGCAACACACGCGGTTTTCCTGAGGTTGTGCGCGTATCACCCGGCTTCGGATTCATTGGGAACGCGACGGCGCCGGAACGACGCACCGCCGCGCTGGCTTGCGAATCCTTTAGCGCAGCCGCACCAGCGTAGACTTCAGCTCGGTGTACTTCTCCAGTGCGTGCAACGACTTGTCACGGCCGTTGCCCGATTGTTTGTAGCCGCCGAACGGGAAGTTCATATCGCCCCCTTCGTCGTAGCAGTTGACCCACACCGTGCCGGCCCGCAGGCTGCGCGCCATTTCATGCGCGGTGGTGAGGTTGGAGGTCCAGACCGCAGCGGCAAGACCGTATTCGCTATTGTTGGCAATCCTGATGGCTTCTTCGGCCGTATCGAACGTGATCACCGACAGCACCGGTCCGAAGATTTCTTCACGGGCGATTTTAGCATCCGCCTTGGTGTCGAAGATGGTCGGCTCGATATAGTAGCCGCCGCTTTCCTGCTTCACGCGGCCGCCGCCGAGCAGCAGCTTCGATTCCGCCCGTCCGGCCTCGATATAGCTCAACACGCGGTCCAGTTGCACCTGGTCGACGATCGCCCCCATCGACGTCTTCGGATCCAGCGGATTGCCCGGCGTATAACTGCGCGCCGCTGCGATCAGCTTGTCGAGGAACACGTCCTTGATGTCGCGATGCACGAGCAGGCGCGAACCCGCCGTGCACATCTCGCCCATGTTGTAGAAGATCGCGCCCGCTGCCGCATTGGCGGCGCGGTCGAGATCGGCACAGTCGGGCATCACGATGTTCGGCGACTTGCCGCCGAGCTCGAGCCACACGCGCTTCAGATTCGATTGGCCGGCGTACTGCATGATCAGCTTGCCGACGTTGGTCGAACCGGTGAAGGCCAGGCAATCGACGTCGGGATGCAAGGCCAGCAGTTTGCCCGGCTCGCCCGCACCCGGCACGACGTTGAACACGCCCGCCGGAATGCCGGCCTCATGCGCGAGCTGCGCAATACGAATGGCCGTCAGCGGCGATTTTTCGGAGGGCTTCAGCACGACGCTGTTGCCCGCGGCGAGAGCCGGGCCGAACTTCCACGACGCCATCAGGATCGGGAAATTCCACGGCACCACCGCGGCCACCACACCGATCGGCTCACGCGTGACGAGCCCGACCAGATGATGGTCGGCCGGGGCCACTTCGCCGCCGATCTTGTCGATCGCTTCGGCAAACCACTCGACGCAATACGCCGCGCCCGGCACATCCACCGAGGTCGTATCGCCGATCGGCTTGCCCGCATCGAGCGTCTCGAGCAGCGACAGCTCGTCGAGATGCTCGCGCAATAGACCGGCCCAACGCAGCAGGATTGCTTTGCGTTTGCGCGGATTCAGGCCGGACCAGGCACCCGAGTCGAAGGCGCGCCGCGCCGCGGCCACGGCTGCGTTCACGTCTTCGCTGGCGCTATCGGCCACCTTGACGAGCAGCTTGCCGTCGATCGGGCTCAGGCAATCGAAGGTGCGCCCGCTGGCTGCATGGCGATATTCGCCGTCGATAAACGCGCGGCCTTCGATTGAAAGCGTTGCGGCCTTGTCTTGCCAGTAAGCGAGAGTCTTTTCCATCAGGATGCCTCAATGTTATGCGTTCGACGTTCAACGTGAGGGTTGCCCTTGCAGCCATCACGCGCGTCGCAACGACGTTGACGCGGAATGTCTAGAAGCTCGGCGGTGAATTCGCCGAGACGATTTCGCAGACGTGTTCCGCGCTGGGATTGCGAAAACGATGCGGCCGGCGGCTTTCGAAGTAGTAGCTGTCGCCGGGGTCGAGCAGCCATGTGGCGCCGTCCACGGTCAATTCGATCTGGCCGCTGACGATCACGCCGCCCTCGTGTCCTGTATGCACCAGCATTTCCGGCCCCGTGTCCGCGAGCGGCTGATAGACCTCGCGCAGGATGCCCATGTTGCGGTCTTTTACGCCCGCACCGGCGAGATAGAACTCAATCGACTCGTTGCCGAGATTCGGCATGTCGACGCGGCGCGACACCACGGAGCAGTCCGCTTCGACTTCGAACGTAAAGAACTCGGCGAGGCTCATCGGAATGGATTCGAGCAGCTTCTTCAACGAACCGACCGAGGGGCTCACGCGATTTTGTTCGATCAACGAAATGGTGCCGTTGGTGACCCCCGCCCGCTTGGCCAGCTCGCGCTGAGACAGGCCATTCTTCTTACGGATGTACTGCAAGCGGGTCGCTACTTCGATGGACATCGCTGCACTCTCAGAGTGGATGAACCGGTTTAGGAAACAGGCAGAAATCGGACACAGGTCACGCATTGGGCACACATGGGTCATGCACGACCGGCGCGAGTGTTGAATATTCTAATCACTTTATTGCCGCCGCTGCTGGGGAAAACCCTGCAAGCATTTCGAAATACTGACTTACGCAACGAGCATACCCAACCCCCGGGTTTAGGCCTATTGCCTCGGGTAAGCCCTGATAAATCTTTTATAAAAATGATTTGACGGCAATATTGGCTCGTATATGCTGGTTCACAGGCGATCGTCATGCCTACGTCACAGACGCTGAACACAGTGTTTTGCGGCGCAGCGAAGCGGGTAATCCCGATTCGCGAGGCTACCCGGCGATCATCCCGCGTCACGTTTCTTTAAACGCACGGTGCGTTTCTGGAGCGAGGCGTTCAATACTTTCAACGTCGCTAGTCGAGTGTAATCGTGAGAGTCCGAGGCCCTTTGGTTAGGTGGGAACGCAGTCAGGCGAGATGTCTTCGTCCTGAAGGCACCATCGCCGACGGCAGCAACGGCAGCCTTGCGTTTCGCCGCTTTCTGTCCGTCTTCACGATCCTGTCCCGCCGTTCTGTCCGACGCCACAATTCCGTCTCTGCGCGCGCTTTCATCGCCGTACGCACGGACGAAGTCGCTTCGCTGCTGCCGTAGCGCCTCTCTCCCGCTTACCGTTCGGTTCACCTGTTTGCCTGAGCGCGCCTTTGATGGCGTCCGCGCTTATGCGTGCCTTGTTTCGCCTGCCGTGTGCGCATGTTCTGCGGATCGCGCCGGATAACGGGCTGAATCGAACGGTCTTCCTGATAGCAACGCGCGGCGCGGTCCGCTAACGACCCCCGCCTGGACTTCTGGTGGCTTTGCGCCCTGCGCACGGCTGCGGAATCGTGCCGCGCCTGTTTTAACGTTGTTCGTGCCGCATCCCGCGGGGAACCAACACGTCCATTCAATTAGTCATGCGAACCAGACCTCTGGTCGGCATTAGCGCCGATAGAACGATGATGGGAGTGCACCCGTCGCACACGGTGGGCGAGAAGTACATCGCTGCCGTGGTCGACGGCTCACAGGCGCTGGCGATGCTGCTGCCCGCGCTCGGCAACCGTCAGGCCGCCGCCGAGATTCTCGAGGCGGTCGACGGGTTGCTGTTTACCGGCAGCTATTCGAATGTGGAACCGCAGCATTACGGCGGCCACGCCAGTGCGCCGGGCACGCTGCACGACGCCGCACGCGATGCGACGACGCTGCCGCTGCTTGCCGCGGCCATCGACGCCGGTGTGCCGGTCCTTGCTGTCTGTCGCGGCTTTCAGGAAATGAACGTGGTGTTTGGCGGGACGCTGCATCAAAGCGTTCACGCAGTGACCGGCTTGAACGATCACCGCGAGAACAAGGAAGACGAACTGGACGTGCAATACGCACCGTCGCATTCCATCGCACTGACGCGAGGCGGCTTGTTGCAGCGCCTCGCGGCAGGGGCGAACGAAGCGCGGGTGAATTCCCTGCACGGCCAGGGCGTCGAGCGGCTGGGCAACGGCCTTGTGGCCGAAGCCACTGCGCCGGACGGATTGATCGAAGCGGTGAGCGTCAAGGATGCGCGCGCCTTCGCTCTGGGTGTGCAGTGGCACCCCGAGTGGAAGCATGCGAGCGACGCGCTGTCCACCGCGATCTTCCGGGCGTTCGGCGACGCATGCCGCGATCGAATGCGCACCAGGGCCGGCCACGGCGCGGTATCCACCGCCGCCACGCACGCCTAGGCCGGTCCGCGCAAAAACTGAGAGAACAATCATGCAAGACATCGACGAATTTCTGAAGCAACACCGCATCACCGAGATCGAAGCAATCATTCCCGACATGGCCGGGATCGCGCGCGGCAAGATCATTCCGCGCAGCAAGTTCGAATCCGGCGAATCCATGCGCCTGCCGCAAGCGGTGATGATCCAGACCGTCACGGGGGACTATCCGGAAGACGGATCCCTGACCGGCGTCACCGACCCGGACATGGTCTGCGTTCCCGATGCATCGACCATTCGCCTGATCCCGTGGGCTGTCGACCCCACCGCGCAGGTGATTCACGACTGCGTGCACTTCGACGGCACGCCCGTGGCGATCTCGCCGCGCCGGGTGCTGCGTCAGGTGCTCGAACTGTACAAGGCAAAGGGCTGGAAGCCGGTGATCGCGCCGGAACTCGAGTTCTACCTCGTCGACATGAACAAGGACCCGGATCTGCCGCTGCAACCGCCGATCGGCCGGACCGGGCGTCCGGAGACGGGCCGTCAGGCGTACTCGATCGAAGCGGTCAACGAATTCGATCCGCTCTTCGAGGACATCTATGAGTACTGCGACATTCAGGAACTGGAAGTCGACACGCTGATTCACGAAGTCGGCGCGGCGCAGATGGAAATCAACTTCATGCACGGCGATCCGCTCAAGCTCGCGGACAGCGTGTTCCTGTTCAAGCGCACGGTGCGCGAGGCCGCGCTGCGTCACAAGATGTATGCGACGTTCATGGCCAAGCCGATGGAAAACGAACCGGGCTCGGCGATGCACATGCATCAGAGTCTCGTCGACGAGGAAAGCGGCCACAACCTGTTCACCGGCGCCGACGGCAAGCCCACCCAGCTATTCGACGGCTATATCGCCGGCCTGCAGAAGTACACCCCGGCGTTGATGCCGATTTTTGCACCGTACATCAACTCGTACCGCCGGCTCTCGCGCTTCATGGCAGCGCCGATCAACGTAGCGTGGGGCTACGACAACCGCACGGTGGGCTTCCGGATTCCGCATTCGGGCCCGGCTGCGCGCCGCATCGAAAACCGCATTCCGGGTGTCGACTGCAATCCGTACCTCGCGATTGCCGCCACACTCGCGGCCGGCTATCTCGGCATGACGCAAAATCTGCGCCCCACCGAACCGCTGATCAGCGATGGCTACGAACTGCCCTACCAACTGCCGCGCAATCTCGAAGAGGGTTTGACGCTGATGGGCGCGTGCGAACCGATCGCCGAAGTGCTCGGCGAGAAATTCGTCAAGGCCTACCTGGCATTGAAGGAAACCGAATACGAAGCGTTCTTCCGCGTGATCAGTTCGTGGGAACGCCGGCATTTGCTGCTGCACGTCTAGGACGCGCCTGAGCAAACAGAACAACTGGAGGCAACATGAGCTACAGAACAGAAGAAGTCGCGTACGTGCAACCGGCCCAGCCGGCTGCAGCCGCGCAGGTTTCGCAACAACGCAGCACGGCCGAATATCGCGCGCTCGACGCCGCGCACCACATCCATCCGTTTTCGGACATGGGTTCGCTCAACAAGGCCGGCAGCCGCGTGATCGTGAAGGCCAAGGGTGTGTACCTGTGGGACTCCGAAGGCAATCAGATCATCGACGGCATGGCGGGCCTGTGGTGCGTGAACGTCGGCTACGGCCGCAAGGAACTCGCGGACGCGGCATACCGGCAAATGCAGGAACTGCCCTTCTACAACACCTTCTTCAAGACCACGCATCCGCCGGTGATCGAACTCTCCGCGCTGCTCGCGGAACTGGCGCCGGCGCCCTTCAACCACTTCTTCTATTGCAACAGCGGTTCGGAAGGCAACGACACCGTGCTGCGCATCGTCCATCAATACTGGGCGACGCAAGGCAAGGCAGCGAAGAAAGTGGTGATCTCGCGCAAGAACGGTTACCACGGTTCGACGATTGCCGGCGGTACGCTCGGCGGCATGGGCTACATGCATGAGCAGATGCCCTCGAAGGTCGAGAACATCGTCCACATCGACCAGCCGTATTTCTTCGGCGAAGCCGAGGGCAACCTGACGCCGGAAGAATTCGGCCTCGCCCGCGCGCAGCAACTCGAAGCGAAGATCCTCGAGGTCGGTGCAGAGAACGTCGCCGCGTTTATCGGTGAGCCTTTCCAGGGAGCGGGCGGAGTGATTTTCCCGCCGTCCACTTACTGGCCTGAAATCCAGCGCATCTGCCGCAAGTACGACATCCTGCTGGTGGCCGATGAAGTGATCGGCGGTTTCGGCCGCACCGGCGAATGGTTCGCGCATCAGCACTTCGGCTTCGAACCCGACCTCATCACGCTCGCCAAGGGTCTGACGAGCGGCTACGTGCCGATGGGCGCAGTGGGTCTGCACGACCGCGTCGCCCGCGCGATCATCGAGAACGGCGACTTCAATCACGGCCTCACCTACTCCGGCCATCCGGTCGCGGCAGCCGTGGCGGTCGCCAACCTGAAGCTGCTGCGCGACGAAAAAATCATCGAGCGCGTCAAGACCGATACGGGCCCGTACTTCCAGAAGAAGCTGCGCGACACCTTTGCGAACCATCCGATCGTCGGCGATATCGCCGGTGTGGGGCTGGTGGCCGGCCTGCAACTCGCGCAGGAACCGAAAACGCGCAAGCGTTTTGCCAATGGAGGCGAGGTCGGCACGATCTGCCGCGACTTCTGCTTCAACGGCAACCTGATCATGCGCGCCACCGGCGACCGGATGCTGCTGTCGCCGCCGCTCGTGATCACGAAGCAGGAGATCGACGAGATCGTGTCGAAGGCGAAAAAGGCCATTGACGCGACCGCACAACAACTCGGAATTTCGTAACGGCAGTTCTTTTCCGGCGTGGGCGCATCACGACACGCGCTCATGCCGGGACTTCAACTTCAAGGGAAAAAAAGTCATGAGCGCTAGTCATACTGGACGTCATCTTCGTCATGCGGTCGCGGGGGCCGCGCTTCTCGCCGTCACGAGCTTTGCGGCGCTGTCGGTCACACCGGCGCTTGCGGCCGACACCGATCTGAACGTGTACAACTGGTCGGATTACATCGCCAAGGACACGATTCCGAACTTCGAGAAGCAGGATGGCATCCACGTCAAGTACGACAACTACGATAGCGACGACACGCTGCAGGCCAAGCTGCTCGCCGGCAGTTCGGGCTACGACATTGTGGTGCCGACCTCGAACTACATGGCCAAGCAGATTCAGGCCGGCGTGTACCAGAAGCTCGACAAGTCGAAGCTGCCGAACCTGGCGAATCTCGACCCGGTTCTGATGAAGATGATCACCGACGCCGATCCGGGTAACCAGTACGGCGTACCCTGGGCCTACGGGACGGACGGTATCGGCTATAACGTGGAAGCGGTGCAGAAAGCGCTCGGCGCCAATGCACCGGTGGATAGCTGGGCCCTCGTGTTCGATCCGGCCAACCTCTCCAAGCTGAAGGGTTGCGGCGTGTCGTTCCTCGACCAGGCCGTCGACGTATTCGCCTCCGTGCTGCAATACATGCACAAGGACCCGAACAGCACGAACCCGGCCGACTACCAGGCCGCCTTCGAAGTGCTGAAGAAAGTCCGTCCGTATATCACCCAGTTCAACTCGTCCGGTTACATCAACGACCTCGCCAACAACGACGTGTGCGTCGCCGTGGCATGGTCGGGCGACGTCGGCATCGCCAGCCGCCGCGCCGCTGAAGCGAAGCGCTCGTACACGGTCAAGTTCTCCAACGTCAAGGAAGGCGGCCTGCTGTGGTTCGACGTGATGGTGATCCCGAAGGATGCACCGCACCCTGAAGCCGCGCTCAAGTGGATCAACTACATCGAAGATCCGAAGGTCAACGCCGCCATCACCAACGAAGTGTTCTACCCGACCGCCAACAAGGCAGCCCGTCAGTTCGTGACGCCGGGTGTCGCTCAGGACACCACCGTCTATCCGGGTGACGAAGTGCTGAGCAAGATGACGCTGATGAAGCCGATGCCGAGCGACATCCTGCGCCTTGAAAACCGTCTTTGGGCTCAGCTCAAAACCGGCCACTGATTTTTTACTCATAGCCGATAAGCATATTTAATCGCGGAGCAGGGATCGCTCGATCCCTCTCCGCCTGAATCAGGCAATAAGGCAGTCAGCCTGCGCCTTGCAAGCGCAGTCCCATGTTTCCCGATCGCAGCAGACCTTTGTGAGCCGCCTCGCGCGCCCCACACGGGGATGCTTACGCCCGCGATCCGCAAGGAATGGTTACACCATGAACTCGACGACCTCAAATAACGCCGCCCAGGCAACACCTCAAGCGGCCAAACTCGCGGTGACGACCAAAAGCAAACCGGATGAATTCGTCCGGATTGAAAACGTCGTGAAGAAATTCGGCGACAGCGTCGCTGTCGACAATGTCAACCTGACCATAGCGAAGAACGAACTGTTCGCACTGCTCGGCAGTTCGGGCTGCGGCAAGTCCACGCTTCTGCGCATGCTCGCCGGCCTGGAGACGGCCACCTCGGGCCGCATCTTCGTCGACGGCGAGGACCTCGCCGCCATGCCGCCGTACAAGCGCCCGGTCAACATGATGTTCCAGTCGTACGCGCTGTTTCCGCACATGAGCGTCGAGGGGAACATCGCCTTCGGTCTCAAGCAGGAAGGCACGCCGAAGAACGAAATCAAGGAACGCGTCGCGGATGCGCTCCACCTCGTGCAGATGAGCAAGTTCGCGGGCCGCAAGCCACATCAGCTCTCCGGCGGCCAGCAGCAGCGCGTGGCGCTCGCCCGCTCGCTCGTCAAGCGCCCCAAGCTGCTGCTGCTCGACGAGCCGATGTCCGCGCTCGACAAGAAGATTCGCCAGAAGACGCAGCTCGAACTGGTCAACATCATCGAGAAGGTCGACGTGACCTGCGTGATGGTGACGCACGATCAGGAAGAGGCCATGACCATGGCCGGACGGCTCGCCGTGATGAGCGAAGGCCGCATCGTGCAGATCGGTACGCCCTCGCAGGTCTACGAGTTTCCGAACAGCCGCTTCTCGGCCGAATTCATCGGCTCGACCAACATGTTCGAAGGCGTGGTGGTGGAGGACGAACCGGACCACATCTTCGTCGAAAGCGAAGACCTTGAAGCACGCATGTATGTGAGCCACGGCATTACCGGGCCGCTCGGCATGCCGGTGGGCATCTCGGTGCGTCCGGAACGCGTGAAGGTCTCGCGCGACAAGCCGGGCACGCCGCATAACTGGGCCCGTGGCGTGGTCTCGGACGTCGCATACATGGGCAGCTATTCGCTGTATCACGTGCGCCTGCCGAGCGGCAAGACGGTCGTTTCGAACCTGTCCAGCTCGCATCTGATGAGCGAAGGCGCGCCCGCCTATAACGACGACGTGTTCGTCTACTGGTCGCCCGCTAGCGGCGTAGTGGTGACGCAATGAGAACGCCCGCCCCCACCTCCCCGGCGCTGAATGCGCCGCACGCGAGCGGTGCGCTCGCCGCGCTGAAAAAACGGCTCGGCGCCCTGCTGCCGTCGGGCCGCACGACGGTGATCGGCGTGCCGTTCCTGTGGCTCACGCTGTTCTTCGCGTTGCCATTCGTGCTGGTGCTGAAGATCAGCTTCGCCGATCTGCGGCTCGGCATTCCGCCGTACACGGACCTCCTCAGCATGAAGGACGGGGTCGTGCACTTCGCGATCCAGCTCGGTCACTACGCGTTTCTGCTGCAGGACGACCTGTATATCGCGACCTACATCAGCTCGCTGAAGATGGCGGCCATTTCGACCTTCTTCTGCCTGTTGATCGGCTATCCGGTGGCGTACTACATCGCCCGCTCGGAACCGGCCAAGCGCAACCTGCTGATGATGGGCGTGATGCTGCCGTTCTGGACGTCGTTCCTGATCCGCGTGTACGCATGGATCGGCATCCTGAAGGACGACGGCCTGCTCAATCACACGCTGATGGCGATCGGCATGATCCATTCGCCGTTGCGGCTATACCACACCGATATCGGCGTCTATATCGGCATGGTTTATTCGTACCTGCCGTTCATGGTGATGCCGCTGTACGCCCACCTGGTGAAGATGGACCTGACGCTGCTCGAAGCCGCCTACGACCTCGGCGCCAAACCGTGGACCGCCTTCACCCGCATCACCTTGCCGTTGTCGAAGAACGGCATCATCGCCGGCAGCCTGCTGGTGTTCATCCCGGCGGTGGGCGAGTACGTGATTCCCGAACTGCTCGGCGGCGCCGACACGCTGATGATCGGCCGCGTCATGTGGGACGAGTTCTTCAACGATATGGACTGGCCGATGGCATCCGCCGTGACGGTCGCGATGGTTCTGCTGCTGCTCGTGCCGATGGCCGTGTTTCAGTACTACCAGGTCAAGGAACTGGAGGGCGCGAAATGATCAAGCCAAACAGGAAGCTGTCCAACACCGTCCTGACGCTCGGGTTTCTGTTCCTCTATATCCCGATCATCAGCCTCGTGGTGTATTCGTTCAACGAATCGAAGCTCGTCACCGTATGGTCCGGCTTCTCGCTGAAATGGTATGGCGCGCTGCTGCAGGACGACGAATTGCTGAGCGCCGCCTGGCTCTCGCTCAAGATCGGTCTGCTGACCGCCTGTGCGTCCGTCGTGATCGGCACGTGGGCCGGTTTCGTGCTCGCGCGCTTCGGCCGCTTTCGCGGTTTCACGCTGTTCGCCGGCATGATCAACGCGCCGCTGGTGATTCCTGAAGTGATTCAGGGCATCTCGCTGCTGCTCCTGTTCGTGGCGCTCGAACAGATGCTCGGCTGGCCGAAGGGCCGCGGCCTGCTGACGATCTGGATCGGTCACGTGATGCTGTGCGTGTCCTATGTGGCGATCATCGTGCAGTCGCGCGTCAAGGAGCTGAACAAGTCGCTTGAAGAAGCCGCACTCGATCTCGGTGCAACGCCGTTCAAGGTGTTCTTCCTGATCACCCTGCCGCTGATCTCGCAGGCGTTGATGTCCGGCTGGCTGCTGTCGTTCACGCTTTCGTTCGACGACCTCGTGCTGTCCGCGTTCCTCTCGGGCCCCGGCTCCACCACGCTGCCGCTCGTCGTGTTTTCGCGCGTGCGTCTCGGACTGAATCCGGAAATGAATGCGCTCGCAACGATCTTTATCAGCGTGGTGACGGTCGGGGTGATTGCCGTCAACCGCTGGATGCAGGTCCGCGAACGCAAGCGTACCCGCGACATGCAGATGGCCTTCGCCGTGGCGGAGGCCGCCGACGCCGCACCCGTTACCCCGCAACCCGCTACCGTGCGCAAATCGCTCGGTACCGCCTGAGCCCAAGCAGTTTCTAGCAATACGACCAACAAGGAGAATGTGCATGAGAAAGAAACTCATCTGCCTGCTAGTGGCGGGGAGTCTGCCTGGTGTGGCCATGGCAGACGCCACCAGCGATGAGATCAAGGCGTTGCAGGCGCAACTGAACTCGTTGCAAAAAGAAGTGAAGCAGTTGCGGGCGGAAGTGGCGGCCAAGCCCAAAGCGGTCGCGGCGGCACCGGCGGCAGCACCGGCGGCAGCACCGGCTGCGGCTCCTGCCGTGGCCGCGGCGCCGGTGGATATCTCGTCGCCGGACTACGGCAAGGCACAGGCCACGCTGACCAACGACCAGGTCGACTCGATGAAGCAGCAGATCGCCAATCAGCAACTGAAGGTCGATTCGCTGGTGGATGCGCAAAACACCGGGCCGATCGCGGGTCTGTCGGTGACGGGTTATATCGACCCCACCTACATGTATAACCGCGATCTGAGCAGCTCATCGTTCCTGTTCGCGAACCACGAAAGCAGCTACAACTACTTCAACAGCACCTTCGGCGATCTCTACCTCGACATCAAGAAGACCTTCGGTGTCGGCCCGATGGCGCCGTCGGCTGAAATCACCTTGATGCCGAACCGCGGCAACGGCATCACGCTGCTGCAGAACGAACATGGCACGATCAGCGACAACATCCTGAACACCGCGGTGGTGACCGTGCCGGTGACGGCGACGACCACCTTCGTGGCGGGCTTGATGCCCAGCTTCGGCGGCTACGAGGTGCAGCAGTCGAACCAGATGGTGACGCTCACGCACAACCTGCTGTACGACTTCTCGGATCCGGGCAGCTACGTGGGTGTCGGCGTGAACTACACGGGCGACGGCAGCAACTGGGCGTGGAAGTTCATGCTGGGCAACGAACAATACCGCACCTATGGCTCGGTGGTGCAGACGGGCACCAACGCGTTGGGCGATCCGATCACCAGCAGCAACAAGATCCCAACGTTCACGGGTCGCGTCGACTATACGTGGTCTAGCGCGCTGGATATCGGCGGTTCGTTCAATATTGGCCGCCAGACGCTCGCCTCCGGAATCAATTCCGATGGCACGCCGGTGTATGGCGTAGGCGGTGCAGCGCCGAGCGCCTTCGGGACGTTCTTCTTCACCGAAGCGGATGCGGCTTACACGCTCGCCGACGTGCAGTACAACGCCGAGCTCGACTATGGCCAGCAGCAGAACGCCGCGTACAACGGCGGCCAGGCACAGTGGTACGGTCTGTCGCTGCTCGCGCACCGCAAGTTCACCTTGCCGACGGTGGGCCGCATGGGCGCGACCCTGCGCTACGACCTGCTGGTCGACCAGAAGAACGGCGGCGGCGGCGGTGGCATTGCGCTGAACTCGAACGGCATGGATACGGCCGACGGCTTCGGCATTGGCGCGAACTGTCTCGCCAACTCGTCGAACCACGGCTTCGAGTGCAAGGGCGCCACCCACCAGGACGTCGCGCTCGACGTGCTGTTCTACGCAACCCAGCAGATTACTGTGAAGGTGGAATACCGGCACGACTGGGCCAGCCAGAATGTGTTCCTGCGCAACGACGGCTCGTACAGCAAGTCCAACGACATCCTTGCGACGCAGTTCATCTACTCGTTCTAATCAGTCCAGCCGAAGCGCGGCGCCTCGCTGTGCGGCAACGCGTTTCGGCTTTTCATGTGTTCTGCCTATGCTCCGTTTCGCGAACCAGCCTCACGCCGCGTCGTACTACGCCGCGACGCTCAACGATACAACCCGTCACGCTCCGCTCGACGGCCCTTTGAAAGTGGATGTGTGCGTGATCGGCGCCGGCCTCACCGGCATCTCGACTGCGCTCAACCTCGCTGAACGCGGCTATTCGGTCGCGGTGCTGGAAGCGTCCAAAGTCGGCTGGGCGGCGAGCGGCCGCAACGGCGGCCAGTTGATCGGCGGCTTTGCGTGCGATATGGATACGTTCGCGAAGCACATGCCTGCAGAAGACGTCAAACGCATGTGGGCGATGGGACTCGAGACGCTGGATATCGTCAGGGAGCGCGTGGCGAAGCACCAGATCGACTGCGATCTCCAGTTCGGCTATCTGCATGCGGCAAATAAACCGCGTGATGTCGCGGCATTGCGCGAGTGGCGTGACGAGGCACAACAACGCTTCGGTTACGACCGTTTCCGTTATATCGAGCGCGAGTCGCTCGACCACTATGTGCAGTCCACCCGCTACCTGGGCGGCCTGTTCGATCCGGACAGCGGCCACCTGCATCCATTGAATTACACGCTGGGCCTCGCGCGCGCCGCGCGTGCCGCCGGCGTACAGATTTTCGAAGACAGTTGCGTGACCCACATGCGCA
This sequence comes from Paraburkholderia phenazinium, assembly GCF_900142845.1. Taxonomy (NCBI): domain Bacteria; kingdom Pseudomonadati; phylum Pseudomonadota; class Betaproteobacteria; order Burkholderiales; family Burkholderiaceae; genus Paraburkholderia; species Paraburkholderia phenazinium. Next base: position 1,568,033 of record NZ_FSRU01000001.1, on the reverse strand, counting down.
GCGAAGGCAGCGGGCATGTGATCGAAACCGCGCGCGGCCAGGTTCAGGCGCAGTTCGTTGCGCTCGCATGCAATACCTGGCTCGGCGCGCTCGCGCCGGACGTGGCGCGCAAGATCATGCCGGTGGGCACCTATGTGATCGCCACCGAACCGCTCGACGCCGCCCGTGCCCAGGCATTGATGCCCGCGCAGGCGGCGATCTGTGACAGCCGCTTCGTGCTCGACTATTTCCGGCCCGCCCCCGACAATCGCGTATTGTGGGGCGGCAAGGTCAGCTACTCGACGTTTGCGCCGCGCAATCTGGGCGAAGCGATGCGCCGCGATATGCTGAAGACGTTCCCGCAACTGGCCGACGTCAAGGTGGATTATGCGTGGGGCGGCTTTGTGGATATCACGATGAATCGCGCGCCGCATTTCGGCCGTCTCTCGCCAACCGTGTATTTCGCGCAAGGCTTCTCCGGCCATGGCGTCAACACAACGGGCCTCGCCGGCAAGCTGATTGCCGAAGCGATCCACGGCCAGGCCGCGCGTTTCGACCTGTTCGGCAAGATTCGCCACCGCGATTTCCCGGGCGGCGCTACACTGCGCACCCCTGCCCTCGTGCTCGCGATGGCCTGGTATCGAATGAAGGACCTGCTTTGATGACCGACAGTCTCGACCGCCGCGCGGATGCGTTGATCCGCAACTCCTATTACGAAGCCAGCGTTACGCGCCCGCTCGCCGACGATCCGATGCTCGAGGGCACGCTCGAGGCCGACGTCTGCGTGATCGGCGCGGGTTTCGCCGGCTTGTCCGTCGCGCTCGAATGCCGGGCGCGTGGTTTGTCTGTGATCGTGCTCGACGCGCATCGTCCCGGCTGGGGCGCATCGGGTCGCAATGGCGGCCAGACGCTGGTGGGTTTCGCGAAAGACGAGGTCATCGAAAAGCAACTCGGACTCGAGGGTGCGCGCGCGGCCTGGGCGATGTCGGTGGAAGGCGTCAGGCTGGTACGCGAGCGCATCGAACGGTATGGCATCCAGTGCGATTTCACGTCGGGCTATCTGACCGTCGCCACCAAACCGAAACGCGTGCCCGACCTGCGTTCGTGGATGGAGGATGCATCATCGCGCTGGGGCTATCCGAAACTCGCGTGGCTCGATACGGATGAAGTCCGTGCGCGCGTCGCCTCGGAACGCTATCTGGCCGGCGTCTACGATCCGTTTTCCGGGCATCTGCATCCGCTCAAATATTGTCTCGGCCTGGCCGAGGCGGCGAGACAGGAAGGCGCGCGGCTGTTCGCGCACTCTCCGGTGCTTGAAGTCGTGCGCGGCGCGCAGCCGGTCGTGCGGACTGCTACGGGTGAAGTGCGCTGCCGCTTTGTCGCTGCCTGCGGTAACGCGACCATCGGCAACGTGCTGCCTTCCGGCGTTGCTGCACGTATCGCGCCGATCGCTTCGTATATCGTCGCTACCGAGCCGCTTGGCGAAGCGCGTGCCTCTGCGTTGATACCGGGACGCGCTGCTGTCTGCGATAACAATTTCTTTCTCGACTACTTCCGCGTGTCCGCCGATCACCGGGTGCTGTTCGGTGGACGCGCCAGTTCGACGGGTGCGTCGCCCGCGCAGTTGTCGGAGCAGATTCGCAAGCGGATGGTTGGCGTGTTTCCGCAAGTCGCCGATGCGCGGGTCGAATTCGCGTGGGGCGGTTTTGTGGACGTCACGCGTAATCGTGCGCCGGATTTTGGCTCCATCGATCCGAACTACTTCTACGTGCAGGGGTTTTCGGGGCACGGCGTGGCGCTGACCGGGATCGCGGGGCGCGTCGTGGCGCAGGCTATGGCGGGAGAGACGGCGGCATTCGATCTGTTCGCGAAGCTGCGGCATGCGCGCTTTCCGGGTGGGCCGGCGTTGCGTGGGCCTGCGCTCGAGCTCGGGATGTTGTACCACCGGATTCGGGAGTTGTTGTAGCGCTCGATCTCGCTAACGTTGCAGACGGGATCGGCCAGGCACGGACTTCGTCCTGGCCGACCGCAATTGAGCCGTCGCATCCGCAAGTATGCAAGCGGCGCGACACCATGAATCTGCGTCAAGCCTGCAACCCTGCGAGCACTTCGGCTCTCGAGATGGTCTGCCGGAAATGATGCGTCCAGAGCTTGATCCCTAGCTGGCCCGATCTGTCGAGTGACGAGCCAACCGTAAGATCGGTAATGAGCGTGGGATACAGGCCTGCGTCGAAGAGTGCGAAACCGGCCGCAAGCACGCATCGTCGGGTTTCCCGCCACGGCCGCTGCCTGCCGCTTCAGGTCGGGCGCGGCGGTCGTAAAGTCGGCGAACGAGGCGCCGCGCCGCATGTACCCGAAGCACTGCGTCGCGACCTCAAGCGATTGGGTCCCCACTACGCAGGACAGCACCCAGTCGGCCTCTTTCAGCCACGGTCCCGACCGTTATCGCGAAGCAGTTTTTCTCGGGCGTCAATCCGACCGCATCGTTCATATTCGCCTTGCTGGCATTCGCCGCCGGTTTCATCGTTCGGCCCTTCGGTTCCCTGGTCTTCGGGCGGCTCGGCGACATGAGCGGACGGAAGCACACGTTCCTTATCACCATTGTCCTGATGGGATTGCCGACGTTCATAGTGGGCCTGCTGCCGTCGTATGCGACGATCGGCATGGCCGCGCCAATAGCACTGATTGCGCTGCGACTGCTGCAAGGACTGGCGGTCGGCGGAGAGTATGGCGGCGCCGTCACGTATGTCGCCGAGTATTCCACGCCGTCGAATCGCGGTTTCAATACGTCGTGGATTCAGACCACCGGCACAGGCGGGCTTCTTCTTTCGCTTTTCGTCATTCTCGGCGTCCGCACCCTGACCGGCGAAGAGCAGTTCGCATCGTGGGGCTGGCGGATACCGTTCCTGTTCTCCATTGCGCTTCTGGGCGTGTCGATGTGGATTCGCCTCAAGCTCAAAGAGAGTCCGGAGTTCGAGAAGATGAAGGTCCAGGGAACCCGCTCAAAGTCGCCGTTGCGCGACACCTTCGGCAATCGTCGCAACGCCATGACGGTTCTCCTGTCGCTACTCGGTTGTACCGCGGGTTTGGGCGTGGTGGCTTACACGAGTCAGTTTTACGTTCAGTTCTTCCTGTTGCAAACCCTCAAGGTCGACGGGCGGATTGCAAACGAAGTGCTTGCGATAGCGCTTGTCCTTGGTCTGCCGTTCTACGTTTTCTTTGGATGGCTGTCGGACCGGATTGGACGCAAGCCCGTTATCCTGACGGGCTGTCTGCTGGCCGCGGTGACGTATTTTCCAATCTACAAGTCAATCGCACACTACGCGAATCCGCAGCTCGAACACGCGCACACCATGGCCCCGGTTACGGTATATGCGCCGCCTGGAGAGTGCTCACTGCAGTTCAACCCCGTTGGAACCGCATCGTTCACCCGTTCCTGCGACTCGGCCAAAGCCGCGCTCGCGCGCAACGCCGTTCCATACAGTACGGTCGCACAACCGCCAGGCACCGTGGCCTCCATCCACATAGGCGAGCAGGTGATTTCAGCAGTCGACGGCAAGGGGTTGTCGCGCTCGCAGTTCGCGGCACAGACAGCGGCGTTCGATGCGCAAGTGGCGCACGCTCTGGCGTCGAGCGGATACCCAGCGACCGCCGTGCCGGCTGACGTCAATCGGCCGATGCTGGTACTGCTCATCACCATCCTTATCGTCTATCTGACAATGGTGTACAGCCCGGCCGCAGCATGGCTGGTTGAACTCTTCCCACCGCAGATTCGCTACACCGCTACATCACTGCCATACAACATCGGCAATGGATGGTTCGGGGGCTTCCTGCCGGCGACCGCCTTCGCGATGGTCGCCGCGACAGGCGATATTTACTACGGACTGTGGTACCCGGTCGTGGTCGCGTCCTGTACGTTTGTGATTGGCCTGGTCTTTCTTCCTGAAACGCGGTTCGCGGCTGCTGCGAAAATCTCGAGCGCTCGGGCAAGCACGAACTAATCAGGGCTACTGAACCTCCTCGCCAGATCAACGCGTCACGAGGCTGAACTCATTACCCCGGCCCGGGTTGATCGGAATCGACTGCGAGAGGTAGCTGTTCGCTGGATCGCGGACATAGTCCAGGTAGTCGTTCTCATGATCGAACGCGTTCTCCGCGAGGATCAGCGCGCCGCTCTTTAAATGCGGCTCGAGCAGCTTCAACACCGGCAGATACAAGCTGAACGCACCGTCGAGCAGGACCAGATCGATTGCGCCATGCACATCGGAGAGCGTTTCGCGCGCATCGCCGACGCGGATGTCGACCAGATCGGCAAGACCCGCGGCTTCGAGGTTGGCACGCGCGCGCGCCGCTTTGCCGGGTTCCAGCTCACTGCCGATCAGATGGCCGCCGCCCATGTCGCGCAGTGCCGCCGCCAGATAGACCGTGGACACCCCCATCGACGTCCCGAACTCGACAATCCGCGTTGCCTTGCTTGCGCGTGCGCATTGGTAGAGGAATTGCCCGTATGCCGGCGTCACGTTCAGGAAGTTGTCCGCGTAGCCGTGATAGAAGCCGCGCAGGTCTCGGCGTTCTTCGGCGAAATGTTCGGCGATGGTGTCGGCAATCAGTTGCTCGGGGTGGTCGGTCTCGCTGAACTGTGCCATCAACGCGCGATCGGCTTGTTCCGCTTCTGCAAACATCTGCTGCAAGGTATGGGCGACGCGCCCGGTGCTCAATGAATCCATGGTCTCGTGTGCCCTGAAGGGTTTCGGAAATTGTCGACGGAGGATGCCGGGACAGTCCCGTTCAACCAATCCGTTAGTGCCACTGGCATGCTAAACAAGCTTGCGCTTGGCAACATGAGGGAACATAGCCAAAATATGTGGAATTCCTGCCAATCGACACGTCGCAGGCCTGCGCGCCCACCCGGTTCCCCGCCATGCCCGTTCTCAGTCAACTGTCCGATCCCGCCGAGTGGCTGAATCCCGACGACGTGCCTCGTCCGGTGGTGACGGTTGGCGCGACCGGCATCGACATGAAAGCGCTCGATGAAAAAGCGGCTGCCTTGTATCGGGACCGGAAGGAAATGGATTTTCATCATCATCGCAAGGGCGAACTGCTGCTTGCGCTGCGCGGTGTGCTGACCTGCGAGGTGGAGGGCGGCTTATGGATCGTTCCGCCACAGAGCGCGATCTGGGTGCCGGGCGGCGTCGTGCACAAGTTCGTCGCCACCGGCACGCTCGAGTGCTATGTCGCCTTCATTGACCCGAGTGTCGAGTCGAACCTGCCGTCGACGTGCTGCGCCCTTTCGACGACGCCGCTGCTGCGCGAACTGCTGATCCGCTCTGCCAGCCTGCCGATGCTGTATGCGGATGGTGGCATCGAATCGCATCTGGTCACGCTGCTGCTGGATGAAATTGCGGCGGCGCCGATCGGCAACCTTCATCTGCCGATGCCCACGGATGCGCGGCTGCGCAAGATCGTCGAAATGATTGCGGCCAGTCCCGCCGATCGCGGCACGATGGAGACGTGGGCGCGCAGAGTGGGCATGAGCGAGCGTACGCTGGCGCGTGTGCTCGCCAGTCAAACGGGCATGAGCTTCGGCCGCTGGCGCCAGCAGCTTCATCTCATGCTGGCGGTGAGATGGCTAGGCGCCGGTGCATCGGTACAACAGGTTGCCGACGACCTTGGCTATGAGAGCGCAAGCAGCTTCGTGTCGATGTTCCGCAAAAACCTCGGCTCGCCGCCCGCACGCTACATGTCGGAGCGGGCATGATGGAGGGGCGTTTCGATCAGGCGTGGGTAAAGGGCGCAAGAGGGCCTATGAACCATGACCTTATTATTTAAATAACGGAGAGCGATCGTGCCATATCTTTATCATATTTCGAAAGTGGAAAATCTCGAATTGATCAAGGAAAACGGTCTGGTCCCGAAAATACTGCGCAAGACAACCGGGGCGGATGGCGTGACGAAGGAAACCAGGCGGAACAAGGAGTCGAAAGACATCTGGACCGCCTTTAAGGCACACTTGAAGTATTTCGTAAACGAGGGCTATCCATTTCAAGACCTTCTTGAATTCCAGACAGACTCTCATTTTATCGATTCGTTACACTGGAGACAGAATCATGGGATGGTGCTGGAGATCGAATTTCAATTTGGTATAGATCAGATGCGTTTTGGATCGACAAGTTTAGCCAGTACCGATGCATCTGTATTCAGGACAGAATGTTTGGCGCATTTTGGCAATGCACTGAAGGGAAATCCTATCGAGCAAACAAAAGTCGACAAGATCAAGGCCCATAATGTCGTGAGCCAGGAGTTAAAGAAAATTGAAAAATTAAATCAGAGCGACACCTCGAAATACCAGAATCATTTTTTATTTAAATTGGCAGTAAAAATCAGACAGACTATCGAAGATTCCGAAGAACAAATAACGAGCGAACGCGTTTATTTTCTTACTGAAAAAGGCGTTAAAGAGCATTTCGAGAAATATGTCAAACTCCTGCGCACAACAATAGATAGAGTATTTCTCCTTCGCGTCAAGTTTGAGGATGTCCCGAAACCTAAGCTTGATCACGCGCAAGAGGATGCGGCAACGACCAAGACCCCGATTCAAGCCGACAAATTATATTTTAGATACCCCGTTTTATCGTACCAACAGGTCAAAGAACCGGACATATACAAGGATGACGCTGCCGGATGGGTACCACTCACAGAGGCTGCGATATCCGTTGCGTCATCGAGCGCCTCCAGTGAGATAGCCGCTGCGTCATCAAGCGCCCCCAGCCACACACACGTTGCGTCATCCAGTACCCCTTACAACGAGGGACACCTCTGAGGGTGAGCGGCGTCGGCCAGGCACGCGACGAACGACCCATCCACGTCACCCTGCCGACCGCACCGCCCCAACCCCTTGCCCCAACGAAGCCGAATGCCGCAGCATGCCGATGCACACATCCACCAGATACTCGGCATCGCGCGGCAAGACGATCGAATCCTGCTCCAGCAGCCAGTCTCGCAACACGCCGTCGAGAAACGCATGCACGACACCGGATGCGCGAACCGTATCCAGGTCGGACGGCAACTGCCCTCGTCCAATCGCATTTCGCAGCGCAAGCTCAAGCTGCTTTCTGCCGTTGCGGGCAGCGTTCCGCTGTCGATCGAACACAAGGTCCGTATCGCGCGTGTGCTCGCACTTAGTGAACAGCACTTCGAACACGCGGCGGCTGTGCGGTTCCACCACGGCCTTACTTAGGCAGAACACCAGGAGCTGGCGGATCTTGCCGAGCGGATCCGACTCTCCGGCATCGACCGACGCCCCCACCAGCATCTCCATCGGCAATGTGACGCGGTTCGTCATGGCAACGAACAGTTCCCCCTTGTTGCGGAAGTGTCCATAAATCGCGCCGCGCGTGAACCCGGCCCGCACCGCGACATCCTCCAGCGAGGCACGGGCGACGCCTCGCTCGGCGAACACCCACTCGGCCGCGTCGAGAATCTGGTTGCGCGTGTCCAGCGCCTGTTGCCGTGTCCGTTTCATCGCTCGCTGCGCCGGTGGCTGGTTGACTGAAGCGCGCCGTGCCGGGCGCGCATCGATTCGCTAGGCTGGCGTGCCCTCCCCTGCAGGATTCGCACCGCCCGCGCCACCGCCGTCGTGGCCGCCCCCGCCACCAGGTGTGCCGCCATGACCGCCCTCACCGTCGCCGTCCTCATCGTGATGCGGCATCTTGTGCGATACCTCGTCGAGCTTGTCGCCAAGCAGCCGGCGTACGACCACATAGAACACCGGTATCAGCAGCAAGCCGAGGAAGGTCGCGAACAGCATGCCGCCGATCACGCCGGTGCCGATTTCGTGACGCGAAGCCGCGCCTGCACCCGACGAGATCACGAGCGGGAACACGCCGAGAATAAAAGCCATCGAGGTCATCAGAATCGGCCGCAGTCTCAGCCGTGCCGCGGTCATGACCGCGTCGCGCAGCGTCATGCCACGTTGCTGCCCTTCCACCGCGAACTCGACGATCAGGATGGCGTTTTTCGCCGCGAGGCCAATCACCGTCACGAGACCAATCTTGAAGTAGATGTCGTTCGGTACACCGAACGACAGACAGAACGCCAGCATGCCGAGCATGCCGAGCGGCACGACAAGCAGCACCGCGGCCGGAATCGACCAGCTTTCATACAACGCGGCGAGACACAGGAACACCACCACGATCGACAGCAACAGCAGCGTCACCGCCGACGAACCCGACAGCAGTTCCTGGAACGACTGTCCGGTCCAGTCGGCCGCAAAACCGGTCGGCAACTGGCGATCGACGATGTTCTGCAGCACGTCGATCGCCTGCCCGGTCGAATAACCCGGCGCGGAATTACCGACAATCTCGATTGCCGAGTAGCCGTTGTAGCGCGGCAGCACCGTCGGCCCGAAACTCCATTTGGTATTCACCACGCTGGAGAGCGGCACCATGTTGTAGGGGCTGATCGAGGTATTCGCGGGCGACGGGTCGACGGGCGTCGTGAAGCCGTTCGACGCGCTCGCACTGCTCGACGACTGGCTGGAGCTGGAGCTCGCGCTCGTGCCGCTGCTGGTAAACAGGCTCGGCGTATACAGATGCTGAAGCGCGTCGATCCCCATCCGGTACGGTGCATCCGCCTGGATATAGACGCGCTTCACGCGCCCGCCGTAGGTGAACTGGTCGATGTAAAACGGCGCGAGCTCCATCTGGAGCGTGTCGTAGACATCGGTCAGCGACAGGCCCATTGCTTCGGCCTGCGTACGGTCCACCGCGATGTCCAGTTGCGGTGCGCTCGGCAGCGAGTTGGGGCGGATCCCGAACAGCACCGGGCTCTTCGTCGCCCCCGCGAGCAACGTGCCCGTGGCCTGCGCAAGCTCACCACGCGACTGGCCCTCACGCGCCTGCAAGTACATGTCGATACCGCCGAACTGGCTGAGACCGCGAATGGTCGGCAGGTTCACCGCAAAGATCTGCGCATCGGGAATGCTATGGAGGATCTGGTTGATCTTCGGAATCATCGTCATCGCGGTGTCGTGACGCTTGTCCCAGTCCGCCAGCTTGATAAACGACATGCCGACGTTTTCGCTCGTGCCGACAAAGCTGAAACCCTCCGGCTGGAAAATCCCCACGATTTCCTTGCCGACCGGACTGTTCGCGAGCTTGTCGCGCACCTCGGCCATCACATGATCGGTGCTCTGCAGCGTCGAGCCTGGCGGAAGATTGATCAGCGCAAGCACGAAGCCCTGATCCTCGTCCGGCACGAAACTGGTCGGCAGCTTCGTATACAGGAAACCCGTCAGCACCACCACCAGCACGAATACGATCATCCAGCGCGGCGCATGAGTCACGGCCCGGCCGGCGTGGCCGAGATACTTGCTCGATGTCCACTCGAAACTACGATCGAACCAGCGGTAGAACGCGTTCTTTTTCTTCGCGTGCTCGGGCCTCAGGATCGCCGCGCACAGCGACGGGGTGAACGACATCGCGAGAAACGCGGAGAATCCCATCGACACCGCGATCGTCAGCGCGAACTGCGCATAGATGATGCCGGTCGCGCCAGGCTGCAGCGCAGACGGGATGAAGACGGCGGACAGCACCACCGTAATCGCGATGATGGCGCCGGTGATCTGGCCCATCGCCTTGCGGGTCGCCGCCCTTGGCTCGAGATGCTCCTCGGTCATGATGCGTTCGACGTTTTCGATCACGACGATCGCATCGTCCACCACGATGCCGATTGCCAGCACCATGCCGAACAGCGTCAACTGATTCAGCGTGTAATGCAGCGCCGACAGGCCGATGAAGGTTCCGAGCAGCGCAACCGGAATCACCAGCGTCGGGATGATCGTGGCCCGCAGATTCTGCAGAAAGATCAGCATTACGAAGAACACCAGCACGATCGCCTCGACAAGCGTGCGGATCACGTCGACGATCGACGCGGTAATGAACGGCGTGGTGTCGTAAGGCACGCTCCATGTCACGCCTTCCGGCAGATCCTTCGCCAGCGTCGCCATCTCGGCTTTGACCGCCTTCGCGACCGCGAGCGCATTGGCGCCCGGCAGCAGGAACACGGCCATCCCCCCCGCCGCCTTGCCGTTATAGACCGGCGCGAAACCATACGTCTGCGAGCCGAACGAAATACGCGCGACGTCCGAGAGCTTGACCGTGGTGCCGTTGTTGTTGGCGACGATAATGATGTCCTGGAACTGCTTGAGCGACGAAAAGAGGCTGTCGCCCGTCACGTTCGCCGTAAACACCTGGCCTTTCACGGCCGGATCCGCACCGAGCGAGCCGGCCGCGAACTGCGCATTCTGCGAGGTCACGGCATTCAGCACCTGGGTCGTCGACAACCCGTAGCTCTGCAGCTTGTTGGGGTCGAGCCAGATGCGCACCGCGTACTCCGAGCCCAGCAGCGTGGTATTGCCGACGCCGTTCACACGGCCGATGTTAGGCTGGATCTGCGAAGCGAGAATATCGGAGAGACGGCCGGCGTCGATCGCCGCATTGTCCGATTGCAGCGCGACGAACATCAGGATGTCCGGGCTCGCCTTCGCCACCACCACGCCTTGCTGCGTGACCTGCGAAGGCAGCAGCGGCTGGGCGAGCGTGACCTTGTTCTGCACCTGCACCTGGGCGATGTCCGGGTTGGTGCCGGTCGCGAACGTGAGGGTGATCTGCGTCTGGCCATTCGAGCTCGACGTCGAACTGAAATACAGCAGATTGTCGATGCCGGTGAGCTGCTGCTCGATCACCTGGGTCACCGTCGATTCCATCGTCTGGGCGCTCGCGCCCGGATACTGCGCGGTGACGGTCACTTCCGGCGGCGCGATGTCCGGGTACGAATCGATCCCCATGCTGTGCACCGAGATGATGCCGAACAGGCAGATCAGGATCGCGATAACCCAGGCGAAGACGGGACGGTTGATGAAAAAACTCGGCATGTGCGGTCTCCTACTGCGCCGAGGCGGCCGAAGCCGCTGACGCTGTGGAAACCGGCGCGGACGCCGGGCTCGACGCGGCCGGCGCCGTGGACGCTGCCGACCCGGCCGCTGCTGCGGACGCTCCCGAAGCTGCCGCAGGCGGCTGCCACGCGACGGTCTTCACCGCGGCCCCTTCCCGCGCCATCTGCACACCCGTCACGATGATCTGGTCGCCATCTGCCAGCCCCTGCGTCACGACCCAGTTGCTGCCGAGGCTGTCGTTCGCCACCACGTCCTTGCGCGCCACCTTGTTGTCCGCGCCGACCACGAACACATATGCGCCGACCGTGTCGCGCTGCACGCCCTGCTGCGGAATCAGAAATACATTGTTTCGTTGACCGAAATTGACGGTCAGCGTCACAAACATGCCCGGCAGAAGACGCCGCTGCGGGTTCGCAACCAGCGCACGCAGATTGACCGAGCCGGTTGCCGCGTTCACCGTCACGTCGGAGAAATCGAGCGTGCCCGCCGTGCCGTACTCCGCCCGGTTCGGCAGCGCGATCTGCACCGTGGTGCGGTTCTGCTGCGACAGATCGACCGAGCCGGCGCTCTGCGAATCCTGCAGCGTGGCCAGATCGGCGGAGCTGATCGTGAAGTTTACGTACATCGGGTCGATCTGCTGGACCGTCGTCAACAGCGTGCCGCTTCCGCCCGTGTCGGACGTGCTGCTGCCGACCACCGCACCCGCCGTCACCTGCTGTTGTCCGGCGATACCGTTGATCGGCGCGGTCACGCGCGTGTAATTGAGCGAGACCCGTGCGCTCTCGACGGTCGCCTCGTCGGCCTTGACCTTGGCCGCGGCGCTGCGTTCGGCAGCATCGGAATTGTCGACGGTCTGCTGCGAGACCGAACCGACCGGCAACAGCTTGCGGTTACGCACGGCCGTGATGTGATCGTTGACGTAAGTGGCCTGATCCTCGGCCAGCAGCGCAACGTCGCTATCGAGCTGCGCGCGGTACACGACCGGGTCGATCTCGAACAACAGTTGCCCCGCGCGAACCGGCGAGCCTTCCGTGTAATTGCGCCGCAGCAGCACGCCCGACACGCGGGCCGTGACATTCGCGCTGTAGTAAGGCGAAAGCCGGCCGGCGAATTGCCGCTCGAGCGGCACCGACTGCATATGCGCCGTCACCACCGCGACCTGCGGTGGCGGAGGCGGCGCCGCGGGTTTCGAGCAGGCGGCGAGTACGATCAGACACAGATACGACAGCGACGCGCGCTGAGGACGTGACTTCATGAGAACTCCGTTCTTGCTTGAGGCCGGCATGCGCGGTTGGGCGGTATGCCGGATCCTGTGGAACAGCGTGTGAGTCAGTCGGCTGACCGCGCCGGGACAGGTTGTGTTGCCGTTTTCGAAGCGGGCGATGAAGCGGCGGCCGGCGCCGACGCCATCTCGGCGTCATTGCCCTGCCACCCACCGCCAAGATTCTTGACGAGCGTGACGTTGCTTTCGGCGAGCAGCGCCTGCGTATCCCGCACGCTCTCTTGCGCCTGAATCAGCGTCAACCGTTGCGTCAGCACGTTCTGCTGGCTGGACGCGCCGGCATTGAACTGCGCCTGCTGGCTCGCGAACAGCCGGCTGCTGCTGTCGAGCACCCTCGCGAACGCCTCTTCCTGCGCCCGCAGATGGTTCATCGACGACAGGCTGTCCTCCACGCTCTGGAACGCCGTCAGCACGGTATTGCGGTAGGTCGCGACGTCTTCGTCGTAGGTCGCGCGCGCCTTGTGCACCGCGGCCGTACGCTCGCCGCCGTCGAAAATCGTCCCGGCGAGCGCAGGGCCGAGCGTCCAGAAGCGGCTTGGCACCGTGAACAGTTGCGCGAACGTGTTGTGCGCAAAGCCGCCCTCGGCCGAGAGCGTGAGCGTTGGAAAGTACGCGGCTTCGGCCACGCCGATGCTCGCATTGGCCCCCGCCGCCGTGCGCTCGGCGCTGACCACGTCATAGCGACGCTCGAGCAGTTGCGAAGGCAGCGCGGGCGGCACGTCGGGCGAAGGGAAGCGATAGTCGGGATCGGGTGCGATGCTGAACGATTCCGGCGGCGTGCCGGTCAGCACGGCGATGGCGTGCTCATCCTGCTCGCGTGTGGTTTCGGTGGTCTGCAGGTCGGCGATCACGGTCTGCAGGTTTTCCTGCGCGTTGAGCACGTCGTCGTTCGACGCGAAGCCTTCCTTGAGCCCGGTCTGCGTCATCACGAGGATGCGGCCGTAGATGTCCTGCTGTTCCTGCAGCGCGCGGATGTCGTAGTCGGCCTGTCTCAACTGGAAGTAGTCGGTCGCCACGCTGGCCGCGATCGAAATGCGCTCGCCGGCAAGCTGCGCATCCGACGCCTCGGCATTCGCTTTCGCTTCCTCGACTTCGCGCCGTACCTCGCCCCACAGGTCCAGCTCCCAGCTCACGGTTCCACTGGCAATCACACTGTTGGAGGCCGGCACCGAGGTCGAGCTGGTGCCGCTCCCCTCGAGCCCGGCGAGGTTGCCGCCGGAACGCGCACCGGAGAGGCCGGCCGTGACGACGGGGAACAGACTCGCCCGGCTGCTTTCCACGGTCGCGAGCGCGACCCGGTAGGCGGCTTCCGCCGAGGCGATTGACTGGTTGGCCCGCAACGCCTGTTCGACGAGACCGTTGAGCTGGTCGTCGCCGTACATGCGCCACCATGTGCTCGAGATCGCAGCCTGCGGATTCACCTCGGCGCGCTGCCAGTCGACGCCCTCCTTGAATCCCTCCGGTACCTGGAGCGCGGGCTTGCGATAGTCCGGTCCGACCATACACGCCGCAAGGGACGTGGCGACGACGAGCGCGAGCGCACCCTTCGCCGCGCGCCGCGACCGGGAATGCGTAATCTCTTCGTAAGCAGAATCCAAGGTCCGTAAATCACTTTTCAAGTGCGTTCCCCTGATTACCGGATAAACAGCCCGACAACGAGACAAGACGTACTGTAGCGAAGTAACGCAAACTTTGCTTATCTAGCGCCAGGAAAAGAAATTCCATTGCCATCGCCGCCTGGTTTGCCATCCTCGCTGCGCCAGGTTCCGGCAGGCCGGTTACTGCAGTTGCTGGTTCGACATTCATTTCGCCATCCTTATCGATGTAGAAGGAAAAATTCGCCTTCGCAGAACGCGCCCCGCTCAAGAGAGAAGAGGCGCCAGTCCATTGCAACAGCAAGACCGTGTGACGAGGTCGTATTTATATGGATGCCGGCGCGCGACATGCCGAACCGCCCTACCTCCCCCTCGTTTACCCTGAAACCGCACTTTATTGACTATTTATCGATAATTTATCGTGTTAGATTGCCTCGCCGCGTTTCATGCGATTCACATAGCCGGCGGCTTCGCACCATGCGCGTCCCGCCGGCGCGCGTCACCGCCACACAGCGACACGGGAGGAAACATGCTGGTTCTGATAGGGATACCGATCGTCGTGATCGGCTTCGCGCTGCGCTTTAACGCGCTACTGGTCGTAACCATCGCGGGCCTTGCAACCGGGCTGGCCGGCGGCCTCCACACGGTCGAGATCATTAGCGCGTTCGGCAAGGCCTTCGCCGAGAACCGCTATATGGGCCTCATCTGGCTGACGCTGCCGGTGATCGCCCTGCTCGAACGCAATGGTTTGAAGGAACAGGCGCGGCATCTGATCTCCCGCTTGCAGGCGGCCACCACTGGCCGCGTGCTGATGCTGTACTTCGTGATCCGCCAGATCACCGCGGCGCTCGGACTGACCTCGCTGGGCGGTCACGCGCAGATGGTGCGTCCGTTGATTGCGCCGATGGCGGAAGCCGCCGCCGCGAACCGCTACGGCGAGCTGCCCGATGAAGTGCGCCAGCAGATTCGCGCCAACGCCTCGGCCGTCGACAACATCGCGGTGTTCTTCGGCGAAGACATCTTCATCGCCATCCAGTCCATTTTGCTGATCAAAGGCTTTCTCGAACAGAACGGCGTGATGGTCGAACCGCTGCATATTTCCGTGTGGGCCATTCCGACCGCGGTGGCGGCACTTCTCATCCACTGCACCCGCCTGATGCTGCTCGACCGCAATCTGTCCTACCGGATGAAGGCCCATGGACGGAGCCTCGCACCATGATCAAGCTCGAGACCCTGTACATCCTCGCCGGCCTGATGTTCGCCGCCTTTGCGCTGTTCAGTCTGCAAGACCGCTCGAATCCGCGCCGCGTCGTCAACTTTCTGTTCTGGGGCATCTACGCCATCACGTTCATGTTCGGCGCCGAGTTGCCGCACTTCGTGACCGGCTGCCTCGCCATCGCACTCGCGCTGATTGCCGGTTCGGGCAAGCTCGGCAAAGGCAATCCGGATAGCGCCAGCGCCGCGGCGGCCACCCGTCGCGAGGCGAACGCACAACGCTTCGGCAACAAGCTGTTCGTTCCGGCGCTGCTGATTCCGCTCGTCACCTTGCTCGGCACCTTCACGCTTAAATATGTGCCGTTCGTCGATCCGAAGAGCGTAACGCTGATTGCACTCGTGCTCGGCACGCTGGTCGCCTTCGGCACGGCGCTCGCGATGCTGCGCGATTCGCCGGTCCATGCGCTCAAGGATGCACGGCATACGATGGACACCGTCGGCTGGGCCGCGATTCTGCCGCAGATGCTCGCGGCGCTCGGCGCACTGTTCGCGGTGGCGGGCGTCGGCCACGTCGTGTCCGAACTCGTCAAAGCGTGGATTCCGCTCGATTCGGCTTTCGCCGTAGTGGCCGCCTACACCTTCGGCATGGCCATCTTCACCATGATCATGGGCAACGCGTTCGCCGCGTTTCCGGTGATGACCGCGGGCATCGGCCTGCCGCTGATCGTTCATCAGTTCCACGGCAATCCGGCGATCCTCGGCGCAATCGGCATGTTGTGCGGCTTCTGCGGTACGCTGATGACGCCGATGGCGGCCAACTTCAACATCGTGCCCGCCGCCCTGCTCGAACTGAAAGACCAGAATGGCGTGATCAAGGCACAATGGCCGACCGCGTTGCTGCTGTTGATCGTCAACACCGTCCTGATGTATCTCTTCGTATTCCGCTTTTGACCTGCTCCCGACGAGGCCGCCGATGACCGCTCAACTCACTTCCGCTATCGCATCGAAATTCGCCAGCCTGGCATTGGATCACCTCACACGCGAGTATCCGAACAAGCTGACTCACTCGCTGGACGGTCCGCAAGACGTGCTGGGACCGCGTGCGCTGCATCCGATTTTTTACGGCAGCTACGACTGGCATTCGTGCGTGCATGGCTACTGGCTGATCCTCCATCTGCTCGAACGCTTTCCCGATCTGCCCGAGGCCGCGCGCATCGTCGCCGTGGTCGACCAGCACTTCACCGAGGCCAACGTGGCCGGCGAGCGCGCCTATCTCGACCTGCCGCACAATCGCGGCTTCGAGCGGCCGTACGGCTGGGCCTGGCTGCTGGCGCTCTCGGCGCAAATCGATGCGCTGACACTACCGCAAGCGGCTCGCTGGAGCAAAACCTTCGCACCGCTAACAGATGCGTTCGTCGAGCGCTTCGAGGAGTTCCTGCCGAAGGCCACCTATCCGCTGCGCGTGGGCACGCATTTCAACATGGCGTTCGCGCTCGCCCTGACGCTAGATTTCGCGCGGCAGACAGCGCGCGAATCGCTGGCGGCGCTGGTCGTAGAGACATCGCAGCGCTGGTTTCTGAATGACGTGGCCTGTCAGGCGTGGGAGCCGGCGGGCGATGAATTCCTTTCGCCCTCGCTCATGGAAGCCGAACTGATGCGCCGCGTGTTGCCGGCCGGGCAGTTCGTCGACTGGTTCGGCGCGTTCCTGCCGCAGCTCGCCGCGCGCCAGCCGGCCACGCTGTTCGTCCCGGTGACGGTGGCCGATCGCAGCGACGGCAAGATCGCCCACCTCGACGGCCTGAATCTGAGCCGCGCTTGGTGTCAACGTTCGCTCGCCCGCGCGCTGCCGGCCGACGACGCGCGCCAAGCACTGCTCAACGAAGCCGCCGAAGTCCATCTCGACAGCGCGCTTGCGCATGTGGCCGGGGACTACATGGGCGAACATTGGCTCGCCACTTTCGCGACGCTCGCGCTCGAAGCGTGAGTGCTGAATGCATTTGATGCGATGAAACGAAAACGCCGCTGCGAGCGTGCGGAGGCGTTTCAGCGGCAACGCGTCTGAAGCGCCGCTATGCATGACGACGCGCGGCTCACGTCAGAAGTATCGATCAATCACTGTTTCGGTAAACGGAGGACACAATTACGCTGGAACTTGATGCGGCTAGTTCTTTCTTAAGCATATCGAGGGAGAACATCATGCTTCGCCTGATTGCGGCGCTCGGGGTGGCGGCGGCTCTGGCCGGTTGTGCGGTCGCGCCGGGTTATGGCTATCCATACTACGATCAACCGTACTATCCGGACTACGGTTATGGATATGGCTACGGCTATGCGCCGGCCTATGGCTCGGTCACCGTCTGGGGCGGCGGTGGCGGCGGTTGCTGCTACTACCCGCACGGCGGCGGCTATTGGCACGGCGGCCATGGATGGCATGGCAACGGCGGCTGGCACGGCGGTGGCGGACACGGCGGTCATAGCGGCGGTGGCGGTGGCGGCGGCACGTTCCAGGGCGGCGGCAGCAGTGGCGGCGGACACGGGCACTAGCAGGCAAGCTGAGCAGTTCGCTACGCTGCGTCGCTAACCACACACGTTTTGCATTTCCTTGACAGTGTTGTCACGGCACTCGGGCTAAGATAGCGGACCGTTCATCAACCAGGTCAGTCCGACCGAGGAAGCCCCCATGAAGAAAATTTTGCTTGCGCTCACGCTCGCCGCTGTCACCGTTGGCGTCATCACCCCGGCCTACGCCGACGATCATCACCATCCGGTTTGCCACAAGGTGAAGGTCCATCATCATTGGGAAAAGCGCTGCCATTAAGGCACACGCTCAGGCACACCCGTCCCGCGGTGTGCCGGCGGGCTCGGCTGCAGCATAGCCTGCGGCGAGCCAATACCTCGCTCACCCCCCGTCAGCGAATAAAAAAATGGCCGCAGATTGCTCTGCGGCCATTTCCATCTGCGCGGCTTCACTCCACCACGTTCTCATCAGTGCGCCCAGTCTGGCGCGGCCCCGTTTGAACATCCCCGTACTTATGATTAGCAACACTTAGTTACGTTTGGTTACAGTCTAACCCTTCCGCAGCAGCTTGCCATCATGGTTTTCCTTAATAACGGCGCGCTGCGTTGCTGCCGGCCACCGCGCGCCTGCAACGGCCATCAGGGTCTATACCCCCGCAATTCAGACAGCTTGTCATCCGACGAATTTGACCTAGAGTATTAATTAGACAAAACAAAAGATGGCGCAAATCCACGTATAACTACCACGGGGGGCGGACATGCTTACGCTGATCGATCAGGACATCGCGCACATCACGCGCGTGATGAAGCCGTCGTTGTGCGGGGATTTCGGCGGTCCCATCCTGCCTGCGGAGTACTGGCGCAAACGCCTGTACGACCTGCTCGAAACCCATCACGTCACCAAAACCCAGCTCTGCTCAATCGACGATTTGCTGCTGCAACTCGACGAACTGGACACCGCTATTCTCCACGGCAAGACGGTCGCCGAAACCTGAGACGCTTCACCCACGCACCGCTCATCGCGGCAGCGTTCAAGCCGGTCGGGCGCCGCTTTTCAATGCGGCGTCATGGGTCGCGGCGGATCGGCATCCAAACCTCTTCTGGGTGGTTGCGATGCAGCATCCTCGTCGATGCGCAGCAGCCGTCCCGCGTTCGCGATCACGATGAACGTGCCGACGTTGTGCAGGATCGCCACCCACACGGCCCCCAGCAAACCGAGCGCGGCCAGCGCGATGATCTCGACGGTCCACAACAGGCCGATCGCCGCGTTGATGGTCGCGGTACGGCGGCAGCGTCGGCCGAGGCGGATGCAGGTCGGAATGCGCCGCAGGTCGTCGCCGAGCAGCACGATATCCGCGGACGCCACCGCAATGTCGATGCCCCGTTCACCCATCGCGATACTGGTCGCGCCCGCCTTGATGGCCAGCACATCGTTCAGGCCGTCGCCGACCACCAGCGGATGATGTCCGGCTTCGAGTTCGTGCATCACGTAGTCGAGCTTGTCGTGCGGCAGCGCCTGGGAGACGACCGTATCGATGCCGACTTCGGCGGCCACTTTTTGCGCTACCGCGTCGCGATCGCCTGTCAGCAGGGTCTGCCGCACGAGACCGAGCTCGCGCAGTTCGGCAAGCGCACCGGCTGCTTCGGCACGCAAGGCGTCCGCAAAACCGAACCACGCCAGCAGTTGACCGTTGAGCGCGAGGCCCACGCAAGGACCGTCGATCGAGGCCGGCGCGGCTTGCAACGCGGCGACGTGCTCGCGCAACAACTCGGCGCGCCCGAGTACCGCGGTGCCTTCCGGCGTTTCCGCGACGACCCCAAGACCGCGCAGTTCGCGCGTGCGTTCGAACGGGGCTGCCTCCTCTCCCGCGGCTGCCGCAGCGTGGCGCGTCAGCGCCCGGCTCACCGGATGCACACTGCCCGCCCCCAGCCGCGCCGCCAGTGCAACGGCTTCGGCTTGCGCTACGCCCGGTTGCGTGAACACGTCGGCGACGCGCAGTTCGCCGTGCGTGAGCGTGCCGGTCTTGTCGATCACGAGCGAGTCGATCTCGGCAATCCGGTCGAGGAACGCCGCGTTTCTAAACAGCACACCGTGGCGCGCGCCGACCGCAATCCCGGCAATCGCCGTGGAAGGCGCGGCGAGCACCAGCGCGCACGGACACGCGGCGACGATCACGGCCAGCATCGCCGATGAGTTCGCCGACGCGAACCACACAATCGCCGCAATCAGCAGCACCAGCGCCAGATAAGCGCCCATGTAGCGTTCGAGCACCTGGGTGATCGGCGGCTTGACCTGCTCGGCGCGCTGCAGCAACTCGATGATCTTGCCGAGCGTCGACTGCTCGCCCGCATGCGTGACCTCAATGCGCAGCGGGCCGTCGAGATTCATCGCACCGCCGAACACGGCGATGCCCTCAGCGACGTCGAGCGGCAACGACTCGCCGGTGATCGGTCCGTTGTCGACGCTGGAGCGGCCGCGACGCACCACGCCATCCGCGGGAATGCGCGAACCGGGCGCCACCTCGACCGTGTCGCCGGCGCGAATTGACTCATATGGCACGTCCTCGAGCGTGCCGTCGGCCTTCACGCGCCGCACGTTGCCCGAGGTCAGCCGGCCGAGCGCGCGAATCGCCTCCTGCGAGCCGAGCACGCTGCGCTCTTCGAGCGCATGTCCGAAGGTCATCACGATGGGCAGCAACGCCGCCGTCGTCATGTCGCCGATCGCCCACGCCGCCAGCATCGCGAGCGCAATCAGGCGGTCGGTCACGCCATGCAGGCTGGGCGACTTCAGGCTGTGCCACGCGCCGGCGAAGACCGGCCCCGCCACCAGTAGCGACGCGAGTCCGGCGAGCACTTCGGCAAGTTGCGCGCCGCCTGGCGCGAAATAGCGCCATGCGAGCGACAACGCCAGCAGGCCGCCCGCCAGCAAGGCGAGCGCAATCTGCCGCGTGACGATGCGCCGTTCCGTGGCGGACAGCGCGATGGTCGGTCCGTCGTCGTGTGAATGGTGGGTGTCCGATCCGGCGCCGTGGTCGTGCTCATGTTCATGTCCGGCGTCATGCGCATCATGAGCGCCATGAGCCCCATGCGCTGCGGCATGGGCCGGATCGACCGCGCCACCGGGCTCTGCCCGCTCAACCGGTTCGATGTGCGTGCTCATTGGATTTTCCCAGGCAGCACCAAGCTCGATGCGTCGTGCGGATCGATCGTCGTCACGCGCCCCGCCTTCGAGAGGATCTGCTGGATCCGGTCGCGATAGGCACGCGCGAGCAGACCGGGATCGCTATTCGCGTCGAGCGGCGTTTCGAGTTGCAAGATCGTGGTGGTTTCGGCCTGCGCGGTCGCGACGCGCTCGGTGGCGCTTGCCTGGGCGCTTTGCAGGATCTGGTCGGCGGACTGCTGCGCGCCCTGGCGGATGTTCTCGGCCTCGGTCCGCGCGTCGGCGATATTGCGGTCGGCGGTTTGCAGCGACGTCAGCACCGAGTTGAACGCATCGACGGCCGCCGCCGGGAACTGCGCCTGCACGTCCATGCGCGCGACGTCGATCCCGAGGCCCGCGTGCGCTGCCGCCAGCGCATTCAGATGACGTTGCACCGCCTGCGCCATCTCGCCGCGCAACTGCTCGCGCTTGACGGCCATCTGCTGATCGGTCGACAGCAGTTCGGGACGCGCCACCAGAATCGAATCGAGATCGCGCGACGCGGTCACCTCGACCACCGCCGCTGCCACCACACGCTGCAGCGCCGAGTCGAGACGCTCCTTCTGCAGTACATACGAATACGGATCGACCACCCGGTAGTACAGCGTCGCGCTCAACTGCACGACGCCGTTGTCGCCGGTCAGCGTGTAGCCGGAACCGGCCAGTGCGTCGGACAGCGTCGGGCCGGCGTTCCCGGGCGTCGAGCCGTCGGACTGGAAACCCCATGAACTCACATCGCCCAAGGGCAACTGCTGAGTCTGGCTGGATTCGGTGGTGGCGGCCGGATCGGCGGCACGCGCGCGCGGATCTCGGTCGAGCGAGCTGATGCGCTCCTCCAGCACGCGTGCGCTGCCGGGAATCAGCAGCACCGTTTCGAACGGCTGCGGCCACGCCACCAGCAAGCCAGCATCCTGGGTGCGCACGAACGCGCCGAAGCGCATCACCACGGCCCGGCTGTCCGCCGGGATGCGGCGGATGTTCGAGGTAGCCCACACGCCCGCCGCCAGCAGCGCGATCGCCACCACGAACCAGAACGCGAGGCGCACAGCCTGCGCGCCGGGTCCGAGCGAGGGCGTTGGCGTTTCCACGGCCGTGCTCATGGGATGTGCCTGGCCTTTTTCGCCGCCGTCGGCTGCGTTGCGCCTGCGGCCTGAGTCTGGGTCTGACTCTGCGCTGGCGCCTGCGTCACGCCGAGTCCCGCAGGCCCTTGCACCAGCACGTTGAACGGCGCCGCATCCGTGCGCAGGATCAGGTTGGTATTGGTGTTGACCACCGTGTTCAGCGTGTCGAGCGAACGCAGCATCGTGTAGAGATGCGGATTGCCCGCGTAGCTCTTGCCGTAGATCGCCGCGGCATCCTGGCGCGATTGCGCTTCGATCTGCGCAGCCTTGACGTTGGCATCGGCCACCGCGATGCGCGCGTCGCGATCCGCGTCCGAGCGGATCTGCGCGGCTTGCCGCTTGCCGTCCGCGGTGCGTTGCGCGGCCACCGTCTCGCGCTCGGCGCGCATCCGTTCGACCGTGGCCGAGAGCGTCACCGCCGGCAGCGTCAGATGTTCGATGCCCACCTGCACGACATGCACGCCATACGCCTGATAAAGCTGCGAGTCCACCTGGCGGCGCAGTTCGTCCTCGAACGCGCCGATGCGCACCTGGCTCGGGTCCGTGTTCACCAGCGAGGCCAGATCGAAGTCGGCGGAAGTGGTCTGCAACGCCGAGCCGAGCAGCGAGCGAATCTGCCGCGCCGCTTCGTCCGGCTCGTTGCGCACCGCGCGCACGAAACGTCCGACGTCGTTGGCATTGGCCGGCACGCGCCAGGCCACGTAGGCCTGCACGATGATGCGCAGGCCGTCGCGCGTGCCGACGTCCTGCAGACCGCTGGACGTCGTATGCAGACGCAGGTCCACCGGCACGGCCGCCTCGATCGGCGCCGGCAGCCGCCACGCGAGGCCCGGCTCGAGCAGTACCCGTACCGGTTCGCCGAAGCGCGTCACCACCGTCGCCTGGCCGGCCTGCACCTGGATAAAGCTCGCCACCGCGAACGCGATCGCGACGCACAGCGCCGCCAGCGCTACCCGCCAGTAGAAACCAGGGCCGCCTGCTGCCGCGCCGCCGTGGTGGTGGTGATGCGCGTGACCCTGCCCATGAGCGTGTGCGTGCGAATGATTCAAACTCACCCTATCCCCCGAAGCCGTCTGTCCAATGCCGTACCGCGTGTGCAGCGATGCCGTCTCATCAATAAATCCGCCGCGCGCCCGCTGCATCGCCCGCGCCGTACGAGCGCAGATCGATGGTGGCGCGGTTCCCTTCCACGAGCCGGTCGTCGATCACCGTCACGTGCGCATTCTGCAAACCCTTCTGCAGGTTGTGCAGGTAGTACTCGAGCACAAACGCCGGACCACCCGCCTGGGCCGCGATCATGTCGGCGCTGAAACTGGTTTGCTGGACCTGGGCGGCCGACGTGATGTCGGCCGCTTGCGCGTCGGCTTGCGCGACCGCGGTCTCGGCCTGCTGCCGCGCGTCGCCCAACGACTGCGCGGCGAGTCCGCGTGCCTCCGCCACACTCGCCTCGGCGCGAATCTGCGCGGCCTGCACGCTATGCCATGCCCCCGACGCCCCCGCCGGCGGATGCACGCTTTCGATCACCACGGCCACCACGTCGATGCCGCTCGACAGGCGGTCGAGTTGCGCCTGCACCGCGTGCCGGAGGGTGTCGGCCATCACGGTCTGGCGCGTTTCGAGCAGCGAGTCCAGCGTGTGCGACGCGAGGTAGCGCACCACTTCGCGATTGGCAATCGCGCGCACGGTTGCCGGCACGTCGTCGGTGCGATACAGCGAGGCCCGCGCGGCGGCATCCGATAGACCGATGCGGTAATCGAGCCGCACGTCCGCGCTGACAATCTGGAAGTTCTGCCGGTCGCCGCTGCCGCCCGCAATCACCTGGCTCGTCTCGCCCTGATGCACGACGTCCCACAGGCGGTTCAACTGCTCGGGCGTCTGGGCGTCGGCGGGCACCAGCGGCGACGCGGCCACGCTCTCTTCGGGCGAGCCGGACACGACCAGTTGATGGACCGCGCCATTGTCGATTGCACGCGCCTTGCCGAACGGCCAGGGCAGCGCCACATGCAGACCCGGCTGCCACACTGCGACCGGCGCGCCGAACCGTTCGTACACGGCGCGCTGCTCGGGTCCCAGCATCACGACGCCCGTCAGCAGCCAGGCACAGACGACCACCGTGCCGAGCGCGGCCGGCAGCAGACGTACCACGCTTTGCAAGACCCAGTTCTGGCGCAGATCGATGCCGTACCGATGACGCAGTTGCGCGCTAAAGCGGGCGAGCGGCGAGGGACGCAAACGCAGCAGGCTCGCGACGAGGCTATCGGGCACGCTGGCGTCGCCGCTGCGCATGTGCGGCGGCGCGAACCACGACAACACGGCGCGCAAGGCGAATTCGAGCGCGATCGCGGCGCCGAAGGCACTCAGTGCATGTACCGGCCACACGGGCGAGACATCGGCATAGGCGAGCAACACGGCGCAGACCGCCGCGACCAGCGCGCTCAGCAGCGCCGCGCGCAGCACGTTGGCGAGCGACGCCCACGCGCGGCCGCGCTCGGCATGCATCGAAAAGAACAGCTCGGCGACCAGCGTGCCGAATGCCAGTGCGAAGGCCGCCACACCCGCGATCAGCGCGGCGCCGGGCGGCCGCAGCACGGCAGCGAGCGCAAACTGGACCGGCGCCCGCCAGGCGAGCGAGGCCACCGCCACCGACAACGCCGCACATACCAGCACGGCCCAGGGCTGCCAGCGGATGCCGCGCAGCGCAGCAAGCGACGCTGCGCCGCACGCGCGCCACCATGCGCTCTGCCAGACACGCAGGCCTAACGATTGAGGCGGTTCATGCCGTTCATGCGTTTGATGGGATGTCGTGGACACGCGCCGCCCACCGGTATGGGCGAGCCCGGCCGCCAGCGCGACGGTAAACACGTTGAGCCATGCGCTCGACAGGGCGGCACACCAGCGGATATCGAACCAGCCACCCTTGATCAACGGCAGTGCGCCGAGTACCAGAGCCAGCACCAGACTGACTGAGGCGATCCGCGTGGCGGAAACCGGATAGCGGTGCGTTGCTTCTTCGTCGCTTTGCATCTGAGGCAACATCGCGATCCTTAAATGACCGGCGCCGGATCCCTGAACCCGGTCGACGGCATGCAACTGTATGTATTTCGTCAGGATGTGTTTGGCAGCGCCGGCGGCGTGCGAGGCGAATTTAACGCGTCAGGATTCGAAACTCAAGCGAATCGTGCGCGCCGGGCGTTTTTAACAATGAACGCGTTATTGGCGTAGTGCCGGGCTTTTATTGTGCGGAAGACGGGCTAGCCCCGCTGGCGCGGGCGCTTTGCGCGCCCAGCGCCGGGTTCGCCGACGGCGGCAATACCCAATGCCGTCAAAAGCGAATTAAACCGGAGGATTTTACTGAATAGACGGGCGCAATCTATCGTTTTTGCATAATGGCCTTTTAGACATCCGGCCAATCATGAATAACGGCTTTCAAATGCGCTTGAAATGGTTTCGACGTTGCATGATTTTAATTGTCGGCTCAATCCGGTCGGCCGGCGGGCCGTGCAATGCGCTCCATGGCGGGTTGTCCGCCCCCTATGCCGACGGTATGATTCGTCCCGACTGCCTACGGCGACGCACCCAGGGCAAATGAAACGCCGTCCCCTTTCTCTTTGCAACCATGGACATCAACAAACAACTCGCCGCGCTCACCACCTCCGAACTGCAGACGGCCGGCGCCAGCCAGGCCACCGCGATCGCCGTGAGCGTGCTGCTTCGACACCTGCAATCTCCCGAGCTGTCGAAGCTGCTATCCAGCGCGTTCGAAAACCATCAGGCCGTGATGCTGCAAACGCCGTGGCCCGATCAGATGCTGCAGTCGTTCGAAGCCACGCGGCGTTTCCTCGAAGGCGCGGCCAGACCCGCCAGCGCCTCCGCAGCGGATGCGCCGCCCAGCGCCGACTAAGACTGGCGCACCGCCACCACCGCCGCACGCGACGAGCGCACCCGCAGCTTGCCGACCATGCGGTGGTGCTGCAACGCGCCGCGCTGTGCAGCGTGTGCGACCAGCTTGTCGATCGTGACGCGCGCCACTGCGCGCCGCGTCCTTCTGACCAGATGGGTCAAGCGCTTTTCGGTCGCCGGACGGCGCGCCCACATAAATGCCGCAATCCAGCCGATCACCGTCCAGCCAAGCAGGACGTTGACGACCGTGATGGCAAACGCGTCATCGCGATTGCGCGCATCCGCTTCGATCGACGGAATCATGTAGAGGGTAAAAGCGCCAAGAACGGCTACGCCCTCAAGTATCTGCACCATGACATCACCTCATTTTTCGACGGCTTGTTGCAAAAGCCTTTGCGACGACTCTCGCAACAGTTAACGGGCGCGGCGGGCAACTCGCTATGCTCCAATCCGTGAGCACGCCGAACGCCCGCCGCGCGGGAGCGCTGCGCAATAACGGGTGCAGCGCCTCATTGAAGTCAAGTGTAGGGGATCCCTATTGAAAGTCTATGTCGATAGGGTGAAATCACAGTTTTCAGATATCGAACAATCGCGCTCAATCGCGATCCGGCGCACCGAGCGGGAAAAACGAACGATAGGGCCGCGCCTCGTCGACCGCGCGGGCAAACGATGGCCGCGCCAGCAGCCGCTGCCGATACGCCCACACCTGCGCGAACGACGGGTCGATGCGATGGGTCCAGTCCGCGTAGAACAGGAACGGCGCGGCCGCGCAATCGGCGAGGCTGAAACGATCGCCTGCTGCCCACTCGCGGCCCGCCATGGTCTTGTCGAGCCAGGCGTACGCGGTATCGAGCATCGCGCGGGCGTCGGCGACGCCGCGCGGGTCGCGCTCCGCTGCGCCGCGCAGACTATCGCCGACGATCTTTTGCTGCGGGGTCGAGATGTAGTTGTCGAAAAAGCGGTCCATGCTGCGGACCTCGAGCGCGGCGCGCGGCTCGGCCGGCAGCAACGACACTGGCCCCGGGTAATAGAGGCCCAGGTATTCGATGATGACCGTCGCCTCGGGGACCGGACGGCCGGCGTCGACGAGGACCGGAAACTTCCGGAACGGCCACAGCGCCGCGAGTTCCGTCATGGCCTGCGGATTGTCGTGGGACAACTGGCAGTACTCGAATGCGGTCCGGTTCTCGTAGAGCGCGGTCAGCACCTTCTGGCAGTACGAGGAAAAGGGATGGGCGTAAAGCTTCAATGTCATCGCGGTCACCTTGGGTCGGGAAGGAAAGCGAGCCGGACAGCGCGTGCCCGGAAGTCTGCTTTACCCTACGACGAATCACAAGCGCGCAAAACGACATGCGCCACCCGATCCAGGTCACGAATTTTTCAGCGCGCCGGCAACACGATGCGCACCCACAGTCCGCCATCGGGATGATTGCCCAGCTTCAGGCTCGCACCGCAACTGCGCGCCAGCCTCGCGACCACCGAAAGGCCGAGCCCCCAATGCTGGGTCGTGCGTTGCGTGGCGTTCAGACGCACGAACGGCCTGGTTGCACTCGCCATGTCGTTCGCCTCGATGCCCGTGCCATGATCGCGCACGCTGAGGAGCCAGCCGTCCTGATCGCGCGAGGTGCGGATCTCGATCGGCGGTTCGCCATGTTCGAGCGCGTTGTCGACCAGGTTGGACATCAGGCGTTCGAGCAGCGGGCGCGACATCACGAACTGCGGCCCCGCCTTCAGGTCGCAGGCGAACAATGCGCCGTCCATCGTGCCGATCATCGAGAAACGGTCGCGCAGAAAGCCATCCACCGAGACGACCTGCTCCGCACTGTTGCCGCGTCCCGCGACTTCGAGCAATTGCTGCGCGATGTCGGAAAACGAATCGATGTCTTCGACAAACGCGACCCGTTTGTGCCACTCGTTGACCTCGAGCGCGCGCGTGCGCAGTCGCGCCGCCTGGTATTCCATATGCTCGGCGAGACCCGCGAGTGCGGCGGCCTGCGCCTCGAGCGCCTCATTGCGGCGCCGCGACATCTCGTTGAAGGCCCGCACCACCCGGCGCAATTCGCTCGGCCCTTCTTCGCGGACGGACGCGGCAACGCGACGGCCGCAGGCGGTCTCGCGGGCCGCGTGCGTGACGTTGCGCAGCGGACGCTGCACGCGCCAGAGGCTGAAGAATGCGAGCATGAGGATCACCAGCGATACCGCCCACTCCGCGACAGCAAAGCGCGAATCGAGCGGCCATGCCTGAACCTCGTCGGACCATGGCGAATCGTCGCGCAGGCTGCCGGGCGAACGCGGCATGGCAGGGGCCGCGACGTCGCTCAGGGAGACGCCTGTGGCCGGCACTTCGTAGACGGCCGGATGCAGGTCCACGATCTTCGGCCGCGCGGCGAGCTCGAGCTTCATGGCCGCGGGCACCAGCGAGACCTGCCCCACCGGCGCCGTCGAAGGCGACTCCACCTCGGTCTCCAGCGGGTCGCCGGCAAACGGGCGCTCGGTGACGACGGCGGTCTGCAGCGCGCTTTCGTCGCTGCCCGCCGTCGACCCGGAAACCAGCAGCATGACGCCGGCATGTACCGAGAACAGCACGAGCAACGACAGCAAAATGGTTCTTACAAACAAGGTATTCAACGATTCCTCTTCGTTGTCAGTCGGAAGCGGCGTGCTCCGGATCGGGTGACGCGCGCCTCGGTTCAACCATCGTTCCACTACGCGGCGGACTTCGGACATCCCACCAGCGAAACTTTTGGCGACCGGGGTAAAGAATCTTTGACTTCGTCCGTTAACCTTAAGAGAGACGGTGATGGGCGCCAAGCCCCACGCAAGACGAACCCGCACGCCAATAGTCCCTCACGCCGGCGACATTAGAACCTACGAATAAGCCCCCTGGGGCGCGAAGTCCTTACACAATCTTTCCAGAGCTTTCAAAGGGTAGCCGCACAGCGAGCCCCAACGAACCCCGCTATGATGGCAGACGGCAATGTGCCGCTCAACCATCGTCGGAGAATGCCCGAATGATCCATGTGTTTGCCACCGTCACCGCACAACCCGGTCAACGGGAAGCTGTGCTCGCGCTCTTTAACAAAAACCGTCCCGCGGTGCTGGCGGAGACCGGCTGCATCAGCTACGAAGCGGTGGTCGACGTACCCGGTTTCGGTGGCTTTCAGACGCCGCTCGGCGACGATACGTTCGCCGTCGTCGAACGCTGGGAAAGCGCCGAAGCGTTGCACGCGCACGCAGCCGCCGCGCATATGGCCGAATACGCCCGCAATACCGCCCCGCTGCTCGCGAAGCGCGTCATCAACGTGCTCCACGCCGTCTGAGCCTGCGGCTCGCGTTCGCACCGCGTAACGCCGTAGGTCTCACGACACTCCCGGCTGATCGACATGGCATGAACCCCTTTACGCACAATTGTTTTGCGTAAAGGGGGACTTTCGCAAGGGTTCGTCAGCCGCTACTCTGCCTCGTTTGGCGCAGTGCGTGCTCGCAGTGCATGCCGGGTCGTTCCGGGCAGTGCATGGTCGAACACCCTCCTCCCGTATCGAAGAGGTTCGTTAGTTTGAGATTTTTTCGAGCTCGAGACCCTTGGTGCGCGGACCCATCAAGCCAATCGCCAGCATTACGACCAGCATCGCGCCGGCGATAAAGACGAACACCCCAAGGGTGCCGAACTCCTTCAACACGGAAGCAATCAGGAACGCCGTGAAGATCGCGGAGAACCGGCTCCAGGAATAGACAAAGCCCACGGCCCGCGCGCGGATGCTGGTGGGAAACAGCTCCGACTGGTAAGCGTGAAAGCTGTACGAAATGATGTTGCTGGCAAGCGTCAGACATACGCCGAGACTCACCAGCAACACGGCGCCCGCCGCCTGGCTGAACCACAGCCCGCAGACGATATTCGCCGCCGCCATCACGACGATCACCGTCTTGCGCTCGAAGCGATCGCCGATAAAGAGGCCGATGATCGGCCCGAGCGGCGCAGCCAGCGCGATCACGCTCGAATACATCAGGCTCGTCGTAATCGTGATGCCCTGTTTGATCAGCAGCGTGGGCACCCAGTTCGCGAAGCCATAGAAGCCGACCGTCTGGAACACGTTGAAGATCGTCATCATCAGCGTGCGGCTGCGGTACGGCGGCACCCACATATCGCGGAAGCTGCCGCGCGGCGCGACCGGCATCGGCGGCGCGGGCGGCGGCAAGTCGCGGCCGTATTCGCTGCGTACCTTCGCTTCGAGCTCGCTCATCACGCGGTCGGCTTCGGCGAGCCGCCCCTGCTGCGCGAGCCAGCGCGGACTCTCGGGCAGCGCGCGGCGAATCCACCACACGAACAGCGCACCATGCGCACCGATCAGCACCACCCAGCGCCAGCCGTCGAGACCGAACGGCGCACGAGGCACCAGCAGGTAAGAGAGAAACGCCACCACCGGCACCGCCGTAAAGCCCACTGCCTGCTCGCACGCAAACGCCCGGCC
This sequence comes from Paraburkholderia phenazinium, assembly GCF_900142845.1. Classification (NCBI taxonomy): domain Bacteria; kingdom Pseudomonadati; phylum Pseudomonadota; class Betaproteobacteria; order Burkholderiales; family Burkholderiaceae; genus Paraburkholderia; species Paraburkholderia phenazinium. The sequence continues at coordinate 1,537,805 of NZ_FSRU01000001.1, read as the reverse complement.
GCGAATCTGCTTGGGCACCAGCTCCGAGATGTACGTGCCGATCGTCACCAGTTCGACGCCGATCCCCACGCCCGCGAGGAAGCGCCAGAAGTTCAGGCCCGTGGCGCTCTCCTGGAACGCCATCACGACGTTGGCCGCGGTGTACCACAGCAGCGAATACGTGAAGACCGCACGCCGCCCGAAGCGGTCGGCAAGGAAACCGCAGGCGATGGTGCCAATAAACAGCCCCGCGAACAGCGCCGCAATGAAGCTCGCGACGCCGGTGCTGCCGAACAGGCCGTGCGTGGTCGCCGTCAGCAGGCCGCTCTTGACGAGACCCGGCGCGACGTAGCCCGTATAGAGCAGATCGTAGAGTTCGAAGAAAAAGCCAAGGCTCAGCAGAACCACGAGCTTCCAGATGGAGCGTGTCGCCGGCAGCCGGTCGAGGCGCGCGGAAATCGTGCCCGCGTCGAGCGGCGCGGCGGCGTAAGGGCCTGGCGCCGAGATCGCGCCGGCTGCAGGCGTACTGGACCCGGCTTGTTCGGGGGTTGCCATGATGTCTCCTTCCTGTGTGAGGCCGGTCTTGAGCCGGCTCTCCGTGGCGTGCGTGTGGCCCAAGGTGCCGCAGTTCGCTGACGGCGGCCGTATCCAACGATCGGGACCGCCGAGGCGCTGGACCGCGGAATGCCGGGCACAAGGCCCGGCCAGCATTCTAGCCGCGTGCGCCCTTCAATTGTTCGAAGGTCGTAATTTTTCCGGCCAGCGCGCTCGCTGCGACGGTGTAGGGACTCGCCAGCCAGACGTTGCCCGGTCCCGATCGTCCCGGAAAATTGCGGTTGATCGCGCTGATGGTCACCTCCTCTGCACGCCCCGACTGACCCGGCCCGCAGTTCGCACACGAGCCGCAGCCCGGCATCACGAGCGTCGCGCCGGCCTGCTCGAACACCGGCAAATAGCCGCGTTCCTCGCAATAGCGCCGTACCGCCATGGTGCCGAACTGCAGATAAAGACGCGTACCCGGCGCCACCGCCATGCCGCGCTCGACACCCCAGCGCAGCACCTCGTGATAGAAATCGAAGTCCTCGCGCTTGCCCGCGGTACACGAGCCGCCATAGGCGATATCGATCGCCACCTCGCCTTCGAGCTGCGGCGCCGGCACACCGTTGCCCGGGTCGCCGGGGCGGGCGAGCATCGGCTGCAAGGCGGTGGCGTCAATGCGGACGGTATCGCGATAGCTGGCGCCGGCGTCGCTCTTCATCCAGCCTTCGAGCACGAAGTCCACGCCGCGCCGTTCCTTCAGAAACGCTACCGTGCGCTCGTCCGGTTCGACGATGCCGGTAAAGCCGCCGAGCTCCGCGACCATGTTGGTCAGCGTCGCGCGCTCGTCGATCGACATCGCGCGGACCGCCTCGCCACCATATTCGAACACCAGACCGATCGCGCCGCCCGAACGGATCGCCTCCATCTGCAACAGATGCAGCACGACGTCTTTCGCCGTCACACCGTCGCGCAATGTGCCGTTGATTTCGATGCGCAACGTCTCCGGCACCTTGCAGCGCACGTAGCCCGTCACCCAGCTATTGGCGATTTCCGTTGCGCCCGCACCGAATGCGAGGCAGCCCAGTGCGCCGGAGTGTGGCGTGTGCGAGTCTGTGCCGCTCACGACCTGGCCCGGCAGCGCGTATTGCTCGGCCATCAGCGCGTGACAGATGCCTTCGGAGCCCGGCACGCCGTCCAGCGCGCCATGCGAGCGTACCGGATAGTCGCGCGAGAACGCAGTGTGTCCCTGTGCCAGGTTGGCCACGCCGGGCAGCAAACCGTCGCGCACGTGCGGGATGCTTTGCGCGGCCAGCACCAGATGATCCTGGAACGCGATGATGTGATCCGGCGCTTGCAACGGCGCGGGTTTGCCGAACGCCCGATGCATCAGATGGGCGCACATGCCGGTGAAATAGTCGTGGCTAAAGCGCCAGTCCGCGGCGATAAACACGCCGTCGCCGCGCTGCGCACCGGCGACGCCCGGATGCAGATGCCGCTCGATGATCTTCTCGACGAGGGTTTTGGGCTGCGGCGCAGACGCGTGGGTCGCATCGCGCACGCGTGGTGCCGGCCAGTCCGCGAACTTGCTGTACGCAAGCAAGCCGCCGCTGCGAATGATCTGCTGGGTGAGCGCGTCGCGGCCTTTGAGGAATTCGTCGATCGGCACGGTTTCGCCGGCGACCAGACGGTCGAGCACCGAGAAATCGGTTGTGGTCAGAATGCCGATGTTGTCGCAATTCTGCTGATAGATGCGCTCGAAACTTTCCGCGACGATCAGTCTGATACCCGCCGACAGTTCCGCCAACGGACTCGACTCCCGCGACGAACCCTTGCCGTAGCGCTTGCCGGCCACGGTCACGCGAAAGCCGCCGTTCTTCACCGCATCGCGGCCGATGGGCAGCACCTCGCCCGCCTTGAAGCCCACGTAGGGAAATTGTCCGAGGCGCTCGTCGTAGGTGAGCATCACGGTGACGGGCGTGATCTCGTCGGTCGAGACGTTGTCGCGCAACGGGCCGGCCGTGGCGCAAGTGAAGTCTTCGCCCGCGAGCTGGGCGGCGATGACGGCGGGGTTCTGCGACAAATACAGCACGCGGCCGTCGAGGCGGATGGCATCGTCCATAAGTTCTCCTTTCGGGAACTATACGGCGGCTCACGCCGTGGCACGAAGTGCTGATGCGGCAGGGCTGAAGTCTCGATTGGAGAGGGTTAAGCTTAGGCCAACGCCTAGGCCTCCCGCCCAAGAAACCCAACCAGCGCAGCCGCACTTGCACTCAACTGCTCGCGCGCCCTGAATACCAGCACCAGCCTGCGCACCGCCCAGTCGTCGCGCAACGGCAGCAAGCGCACGTCGAGCGCGTTCAGATACAGGCGCCCCACCTGCTCCGGCACCACCGCGACGCCGAGTCCCGCATGCACCATCCGGCACAGCGCGTCGAGACTGCTCACGCGGATTTTCACGTCCAGTTGCCGACCGGCCTGCGCGGCTTGCTGGGTCAGAAGCTGGGTAAGCGCGCTCTCGCTGCGCAGGCCGACGAAGCTGTCGTCGAGCAGTTCGGCGAACGCCAGCCGCTGTGCGTCGGCGAGGCGATGCGCAGCGGGCAGCAGCACCGCGAGCCGGTCGGCGCGGTACGGGACCTGCTCGAAGGCTTCGACGCCCGTCACCGCATTGCAGATGCCGAAGTCGGCGCCGTGTTCCTCGACGATGCGCAACACGTCCGCGCTGTTCTCCTCCTCCAGTTCGATCGACACCTCGGGGAATACACGGCTAAACGCAGCCACGTCCTCGGGAAGGAACTGCACGATCGACGAGAGGTTCGCCACCACCCGCACCTGGCCCTTCGCGCCGGAGGAGAAGCGCGAGAGTTCCGCGCTCATCTGCTCGATGTTGGCGATGATGGTCTGGGCATAACGCAGCACGGTTTCGCCGACCGGCGTCACCGTGATGCCGCGCGACTGACGCTGGATCACCGGCAGCCCGATCAAGGCCTCGATCTCGGCAATGCGGCGGCTGACTGCCGAGGAAGCGATGAACTCGCGCTCCGCGGCGCGCGCGATGTTCTTTTCCTGGCAGACCGCGACGAACAGGCGCAAGGAGGTGAGGTCGAGCTTCTTGAGAAGGTTTTCCATGGAACGCACGGAGGAAAGCGTGGGCAGCTAGTGTAGCGCCCTCACCGAAACGCGCTACGGATGCATCGTGCTGCCCCCACGCCATGGACCCAAACGGCTTCGCTTAGAACCGGTAGCTGGAAAACACGCCGTAGGTGACCTGCGTCTTCTTTTCGACGATAGGACTTCCTCCGACGTCGCCACGCAGCTCGGACGCCACCACCGTCGCGCCGACACCCCAGCGGTTCGACAGGCGGTAGTTGGCCTTGACGGAGAAATTGACCGAGGCGACACCCGCGTCCGGTTCGTATTCGGGCAGGCCGGAGCGAGCGCTCTGGCCGGCGTCCACGCCATAGAAGGTGCGGTTGTACTGGCTGCTGCCCCACGTGAGTCCAGGCCCCGCGCTAAGCGTGAGGCGGTCGATAGGTTGGTACTTGCCTTCCACACCCAGCGTTGCCACCGTGCCCTCGTGCTTGCCGAGGATGTCGGTCAACACGCTGCCGTGCACCGAGAACCAGTCGAGCGTGTAGCTGCCGAACAGGCCCGCATGCCCGGTTCGGGGAATATCGCCGAGGCCTTGCAGGCGCGCGTCGTCGGATTGATCGCGCGGCTGGATGAAATCGTACGAGAGCAACGCGGCCACCTGCCAATGCGAGTCCCGGTACAGGTACGCGCCCAGTCCCAGCGGAATGCCCGCATCGGGCACCGTGCCGATGAAATAGCGGCCGTTGCTCGCGCCGAGCAGCGGAAGCGGTTCGAATCTGCGGTCGCTTGCGCCGGGATATTTAGGCAAGCTAAAGAGGCCGGCACCGACGGTGAAATGCCAGGCGTCGGGAGACGCCGTATCCGGGGCGGCCGGCGAGCTCGAGTCGTCGGCCATTGCGTCGACTGTGCCGGCGCACAGCAGCGTGCCAAGCAGGACATACTCAAAGTAGCGGTTTACACGTGCTTTCATTGGAATCCCAGGCTCGAAGCGCATCGCCCCAGCCGATCAGGTATTGGAAGGTATGGGTCGTCGTGAACCGGATGTCGGGTTCGAGCGCCGTTACAGCCGTCCCAAGGAATAGCCGCTGCGAACTCGAAGGATGAATACCGGTCCGGTGAAGCGTCCTGGTCTCGAAGACAGGGCGGGAAGCCCCGCTGTTTCAAGCGTGCGGGAAGGACGGTTCACTCGCAGCCATCATGGCGCGACGGGCCGGGGCGGAGCCAGCGGCTTGCGACGAAACGACGGGAGCGGGCGCGAGATGCGCCGGGGAGGCGCGAGATGCGCCGGGGAGGCGCGAGATGCGCCGGGGAGGCGTGAGATGAAGCCGCTGCGCGCGAGATGAATGGGCGAGGCCGTGACGTGCGCCCCGCACCCGGATGCGGCAACTTCGCTTACTTGGTTTGGGAGTGGGTGGAAGGCTCGGCGTCGGTATCAGCGGCAGCATCCCGCCTGGGTCGGCGCACGGTCCTCACCTTGCTGCTGTTTCCGCCGCCACAGAAGAAGCGATCGGCGCCATCGGACTCGAGCCCCGACACGCAGACGCCCGGCGGCATCTCCAGCCGCTCCAGGACCTCCCCGCTTTGTGGATCGATTCGCCGCAATTCGCTCTGCTCGCTTTCCCAGGTGCCGTGCCACAGTTCTCCGTCAATCCACGTGACCCCCGTGACGAAGCGGTTGGACTCAATGGTGCGCAGAATCGCCCCGGTCTCGGGATCGATCCGATGAATCTTGCGGTCCCGGTACTGCCCGACCCAGAGCGACCCTTCGGCCCAGGTCAGCCCTGAATCGCGACCGCCACCCGGTGCGGGAATCGTGGCAAGCACACGGCCGCTCTTCGGATCGATCTTCTGGATCCGCTCGGCGGCGATCTGAAACAGGTGCTCTCCGTCGAAGGCCGTGCCGGCATCCGCCGCGACCGCGATCGTTTGCAGCGTCTCGCCGCTCGCCGGATCGAAGGCGCTCAGCTTGTCGCCGGCGGCGATCCAGACTCGCTGACCGTCATAGGTGACGCCACCCACGCTGTCGACACCCGGAAAGGGTCCGTATTCTCCAATGATTTCGGCGGCTGATCGCTTCATGTTTCCACCCTGGGTGGTCGAGTTCAAGAAACTGCCGGGCAGACACGCCCCGGCAATCGACGGTTCATGCCCCCATCCTACTCACCCGGCAGCGGAACGGGGAGTAACAAGGTCGTCGCGAATCCCGTCACGGGCGAACTCATCCAGCGGCGCGCCCGCCCCTGACCGAACGGCTGCACCTTGCCGGCTTCCGCGAGCGAGTCGAGCGCCCGCTGCACGGTGCGCTGGCTCGCGCCTAGCGCCAGCGCGAGCGCCGAACTCGACCAGGACTCGCCGTCGGCGAGCAAGGCCAGCACCCCAGCATGTTCCGCTTCGACGGGCCGCTCCAGCGCCACCACCTCGTCGGCGCCACGCGGCACCAGCACGAAGCCGCGCGGGGTCGCGTCCACACCGGCGAGCGGCGCGAGCACGGAACGAAGCCGCCCCACTTCGACCCGCAGACGCGCGCGATGCGATTCGTCGGCGCGCTTCGCGCGAAATGCCCGCGCGACGAGCGCGTCCCTCGGCACGTCCGCCGGCCACGCTTCGGCGAGCGCGCGAGCGAGCACGAACAGCACCGGGCGCGTGGCGAGCGAGACCACGTTGTGCGCATCGCGCACTACCAGACGGCAAGCGTCGACAATCAGCACCTTCGACGCGAGCAAAGCCTCGATCTCGTCGAGCAACAGGAGCCGCGCCTCGCCACGTGCAATCAGGCGTGCAGCGGGCGTGTTGAGGGCAACGGCGGCATTTTCGACTTCGGCCGCCAGCGCGGGAATGCCTGCGTGCTGTGCGGCCTGCCGGGCGCGCTCGAGCGCGGCGCGCGCAGCTTTTGTCTGCAGGCGGCGCAGCGCGACGCCCGCCACGGCCAACTCGTGGGCCGCCCGCAACGCGGGTGGCATGAGTGCGGGGTCGAGCCCGGCGAGCGTGCGCTCGGTCTCGTCGAGACGTCCGATCAGGAGTTGACGCCGGACCTCGAGATAGCGCGCATGTGCGGCGTTCACGTGATCGCCGTGGGCTTCCAGCGTTGCCCGCGCCGACTCGAGCGCCTTCGCCGGCCAGCTCAGGTCGCGCGAGGCCAGCGCGATCTCGGCCTCGGCCACGACACACCGCGCGCGGGACACGGCCTCCTTCGATCCGAAGGCACGCGCCGCGCTTCGTAACAGCGTCTTCGCCCGCACCAGATCGCCGAGCTGCGCCATGGCGATACCCCGCAGCGCGAGCGCAGGCGGATCGTCGCGCAAGGCGACGCGCTGCAGCGCACCGAGTGGGTCGCCTGCGGCGAGCGCGCGCGCCGCGGCCGTGACTAGCGAGTCCATGCTTTATCTGAATCCCGCCACACTTGTCACTCCCACCGTTCGAGGCCCCGGACCTAATCTATCACGACCAACCACCCGTCCATCGCATCGTCAACTGAACGAACGACGCAGGACACCTAAGGAGCACAGCATGGCTACGACACACCTCAGCGGCACACGCGAAGCATGGCTTGCCGCCCGGCTCGACCTGCTCAAGGCGGAGAAGGAGCTCACCCGGCGCGGCGACGAAGTGGCGCGGCAACGTCAGGCGCTGCCGTGGGTCCGGGTCGACAAGACCTATCGCTTCGAGACCGAGCAAGGGACTGCCACGCTCGCCGACCTCTTCGCGGGGCGCTCGCAACTGCTTGTCTACCACTTCATGTTCGGCCCCGACTACCAGGCGGGGTGTCCGTCCTGTTCGTCGATCGCGGATTCGTTCGACGGCGTCGTCGTCCACCTCGCGAATCACGACGTCTCGCTGCTGGCGGTATCGCGGGCGCCGCTCGAAAAACTGCTGACATACCGGCGCCGCATGGGATGGACGTTTCCGTGGGCGTCCTCGCAAGGCAGCGATTTCAACTTCGATTTCAACATTGCCTTTACCGAGGCGCAGCAGCGCGAGGGCAGCGTCGAATACAACTACCAGCGCGGCGGTCATGCGATGGACGCGACGCCTTCGCCGAAACCTGTGGTCGAGTTCGCGGCCACCTGCGGCACCGACGCGCTCACATACTCCCGCGACCGGCCTGGCATGAGCGCGTTCGTGCTCGAGGATGGCGTGGTCTATCACACCTATTCCACCTATGCGCGTGGCGTGGACGGCATCTGGGGCATGTATCAGTGGCTCGACCGCGCGCCCAAAGGACGTAACGAGGCAGGCATCTGGTGGCGCCGTCATGACGAGTATGAGCAGCGCTGAGGCTAGTGCGCCAGATAGTGTTACCGCCCAAAGGAGACGGGAGATGTCACGACACAGCGTTGCAGAGCGAGCTTCCCGATGCGCCTTTTTCGGCGCTGCGGCGCTCCTGTTCACCGCCAGCGCAGCGGCGACGATCGTCTGGAGCGCGGCCATGTCGTCAATGGGCCGCATGCCGATGCCCGGCGGCTGGACAATGTCGCTGACGTGGACGCGCATGTGCGGACAGACATGGCTGGACCTCGCGGCATCGTTCCTCGGCATGTGGGTCGCGATGATGGTGGCGATGATGCTGCCATCCCTCGCGCCCATGCTGTGGCGCTATCGCGAGTCCCTGGGCGGCGCAGGCGCAACGCGTCTCAGCCGGCTGACCGCGCTGGTGGGTCTCGCGTATTTCCTGGTGTGGAGCGCGTTCGGCCTGATCGCCTTTGCGCTAGGCGTCGCGCTGGCGGCGCTGGAGATGCAATGGCCGACGCTGTCGCGCACTGTTCCATTCGCGGTCGCCGGGGTCGTCCTCGGCGCCGGCGCGCTGCAGTTCACGGCGTGGAAGGCCCGTCATCTTGCCTGCTGCCGCAAGGTGTCGGGCTGCAGCCTGACGCTGCCGGCAAGCGTTAGTACAGCCTGGCGATACGGTCTGCGTCTCGGCCTGAACTGCGGCTGTTGCTGCGCCGGCCTGACGGCCATCCTGCTCGTCATGGGGGTCATGGACCTGCGCGCGATGGCGGCCGTCACCGTAGCGGTCACCGCCGAACGTCTCGCGCCGGCGGGTCAACGCGTGGCGCAAGCGATCGGCGCGATCGTCGTCGGGTCGGGGTTGCTCCTGTTCGCTCAGGCGGCCGGGCTCGGATGACGAGCCGTCGCCGTCGCCCTCACCGCTCCCAGGCTGCCCCGCTATCGTAGGCACCTTTACCATACCTGGTCAGCGCATCCCCGAGCACGGCCGCGTCAAGTTCGCCCTCATCGATCAGCGCCTTCAACGCAGCTATCGCAATCGACGCCCGATCTACCTCGAAGAATGCGCGCAGCGCGGCACGTGTATCGCTGCGCCCGAAGCCATCCGTGCCGAGCGTCACGTAACGGCGCGGCACGTATGCCCGAATCAGCTCCGGCACCGCCCGTACGTAGTCCGTCGCGGCAATCACGGGGCCCTTCGACGCCGCCAGCGCCGAGGTCACATACGGCGCCGCACCAGATCCACCCAATCGCGCAATCCGCTCGGACGCCATGCCATCACGCTGCAACTCGGTAAAACTCGTCACGCTCCAGACAGCCGCCTCGATACCCCAATCGTCCTTCAGCATCTTCTGCGCGGCGACGACCTCGCCGAGAATCGCCCCGGCGCCGAGCAGTTGCACTCGCGCGGTCTCAGCGGTCTCAGCGCCCTCAGTGGCTTCAACGGCTTTAGCCACATTCACTCCACCCGGTCCCGACGGCAGCGGATACATCCCCTTCAGAATCCCTTCGCGCACCCGCTGCAAATCGCCCTCGGGCACAGAAGGCTGTGCGTAGTTCTCGTTCATCACCGTGACGTAATAGAACACGTCGCGCTGCTGCTCGACCATCTCCCGCATGCCCTCGTCGACGATCGCCGCCACTTCATAGGCAAACGCCGGATCGTAGGCACGGCAATTCGGAATCGTCGATGCCGCGAGATGGCTCGTGCCGTCCTGATGCTGCAAGCCCTCGCCGCCGAGCGTGGTCTTGCCCGAGGTCGCGCCGATCAGGAAGCCACGTGCGCGTTGATCGGCGGCGGCCCAGATAATGTCGCCGATCCGTTGAAAGCCGAACATCGAGTAGTAGATGTAGAACGGCAGCATCGGCAAGTTATGCACGCTATACGACGTCGCCGCCGCAATCCACGACGACACCGCACCCGCCTCCGAGATGCCTTCTTCGAGAATCTGCCCTTTGGTATCCTCACGGTAATACAGCATCGAACCCAGATCTTCAGGCTCATACAACTGCCCATGCGGCGAATAGATGCCGACCTGACGGAACATGTTCGCCATGCCGAATGTGCGTGCCTCATCGGCGACGATCGGCACCACCCGCTGGCCGATTTCGCCGTCCTTCAACAGCGCGGTGAGCATGCGCACCAGCGCCATCGTCGTGGACATCTCCCGGCCGTTCGCGTCCAGCGCAAATTGCCCCCAGGTGTGCAGCGAGGGAACGGTCAGTCCCTTCGCTGCGACTCTCCGCCTTCTGGGCAGATAGCCTCCCAGGGCAGCCCGGCGTGCATGCAGGTACTGCATTTCCGGGCTGTGTTCTGCTGGCTTGTAAAACTTGACCTGCTCGATGTCCTCGTCCGAGAGCGGCAGGCGAAAGCGATCGCGGAACGCCTTCAGATCGTCGAAATCGAGCTTCTTTTGCTGGTGGGTCGTCATCCTGCCCTGGCCCGACGTGCCCATGCCGAAGCCCTTCATGGTCTTCGCCAGGATCATCGTGGGCTGGCCGCGATGCGCCAGCGCTTTCGCATAGGCCGCGTGCAGTTTGCGCACGTCGTGGCCGCCGCGGCGCAGGCGGTCGATTTCCGCGTCGCTCAGTTGCGCGGCCAGCGCCGCCAGTTCGGCGTTCTGGCCGAAGAAGCGCTCGCGGTTGTACGCGCCGTCGTTCGCCGAAAAGGTCTGGAACTGGCCGTCCACCGTGTGGGCGAAGGCACGCGCCAACGCGCCGGTGCGATCGCGCGCAAACAGCGCATCCCAGTCCGAACCCCACACCACCTTGATCACGTTCCAGCCCGCGCCGCTGAAGTGCGCCTCCAGTTCGTCGATGATGCGGCCGTTGCTGCGCACCGGGCCGTCGAGCCGCTGCAAATTGCAGTTGATCACGAACACCAGATTGTCGAGCCCTTCGCGCGCCGCCAGCGACAACGCGCCGATCGACTCCGGCTCGTCCATTTCGCCGTCGCCGAAAAAGCCCCACACCTTGCGGCCATCCGTTTGCGCCAGGCCGCGGTTCTGCAGATAGCGCATGAAGCGCGCCTGGTAGATCGAGTTGATCGGCCCAATGCCCATCGAACCAGTCGGAAATTGCCAGAAGTCCGGCATCAGCCACGGATGCGGATACGAACACAAGCCCGGCCCGGCGATTTCACGGCGGTAGTGCTGCAGATGCGCTTCGTTCAGGAATCCTTCCAGATAGGCCCGGGCATACACCCCCGGCGACGAGTGCGGCTGAAAGTAGACGAGATCGCCGCCGGCGCCCTCGCCTGCATCCGGCGCCGCCGCCCGGAAGAAGTGATTGAAGCCCACCTCGAACAGATCCGCTGCTGACGCATAGCTCGCAATATGTCCGCCGAGTTCGCCGTATGCCTTGTTGGCCCGCACCACCATGGCGAGCGCGTTCCAGCGCAGTGCCGCGGCAAGCCGCTCCTCGAGTTCGAGATTGCCCGGATAGCGCGGCTGCTGATCGAAGCCGATGGTGTTGACGTATGGCGTCACGCGCGCGTCGGACAACTCCACGCCCGACGTGCGCGCATGAGCCGCGAGCCGGTCGAACAGAAACTGTGCGCGTTCCCGGCCGACGTGCGCCACGACCGCATCGAACGCATCCAGCCACTCGGCTGTTTCCTCGGGATCGGTGTCTTCCCGACCGCGCTCAGGCGCGCCCAACTGCAATGCACCGCTCGACAAATCCGTCATGGCACCACTCCCGCAAGGAGGCATCCGGTTCAAACTCACTGGACACCATGGTAACCATCAAGCTGCAAAATAGGCCTCTCATTTACTTGTCATTCCCGCTCCGGATAGTGTATTTATTCTGCACAGACCTCCATTTCCGGAATCTTTCATCTATGACCACGCCGCCGAAACGGCTCGACCGCATCGACATCGGGATTCTCAGCCAGTTGCAGCAAAACGCCCGCATCACCAATTCCGAGCTGGCGCGCGCGGTCAACCTGTCGCCCACGCCCTGCTTCAACCGGGTGCGCGCGCTCGAAAAGCTCGGCCTCTTCAAGCAGCAGGTGACCTTGCTCAATCCCGAGCCGTTGGGTCTGCGGATCAACGTGTTTATTCAGGTGAGCCTGGAAAAGCAGGTCGAGGACGCGCTGCAGCGCTTCGAGCAGGCCATCTCCGAGCGGCCCGAAGTGATGGAGTGTTATCTGATGACGGGCGATGCCGACTATCTGCTGCGCGTGGTAATGCCGGACATGCCGACGCTCGAGCGCTTCATCCTCGAACATCTGACGAAAATACCGGGCGTGTCCAACATCCGCTCCAGCTTCGCGCTCAAACAGGTGCGCTACAAGACGGCGCTGCCGCTGCCGGCCTCCGGCCTGACGCTGGTGGACCCAGACGACGTCGCGACGGACTGGCAGTGAACGCGCATCTTGATGCAAGCGGCGCCGGCCGCCGCTAGACCGGAATGCTTGTGGTCGAAAGAATTTCCTTCAGGACCACAAAACTGCGGATCTGCCGTACCCCTGGCAGATACAGCAACTGCTCGGCGTGCAAGCGGTTAAAGCTGTCGCTATCCCGCGTACGCACCAGCATGAAGTAATCGAACTCTCCCGTGACGACGTGACACTCCATGCATCCGGACACCTTCTGCGCGGCCTTTTCGAAGTCGGCGAAGGAGTCCGGCGTCGAGCGGTCGAGCACCACGCCGATCATCACCAGCATGCCGGCTTCGAGCGCCTTCGCATTGAGCAACGCCACCACGCCGCGTATCAGGCCCATTTCCCTGAGCCGCTCAACCCGGCGCAGGCAGGCCGGCGCGCTGAGATTCACCTTGGCCGCAAGCGCCACGTTCGAGATCGATGCGTCGCGCTGTAGCTGGCGCAGGATGGCCCGATCGACGCGATCGATCTGCGGGCTTACCGGTTGGGACTCCGGCGCAGATGCACGAAATTTTCTTGCGGGCATGGCGCTCTCGGCGAAGTAAATAAAGGTCAAAAATACCATCGACCTACTCAAAACCCAAATTCGCCAATATCTTCGCAACCCGATTTCTTCGATATTTTCTTACCATACTCTTCATCGCAGCATCGGCCACGAGCCCAGGCGTGTCGGCCGCTCGGGGTAACGAGGTGCTGGGACTCTCTTCATCACCGGAGCCGCGCATGAACCTCAAGAAATTCCCTCGCCATTCGCTCACCTTCGGCCCCACGCCGATCCAACCCTTGCGACGCCTGAGCCAGCATCTGGGCGGCAAGGTTGAGCTGTATGCGAAGCGCGAAGACTGCAACAGCGGCCTCGCATTCGGCGGCAACAAGACGCGCAAGCTCGAATACCTCATTCCTGAAGCCCTGGCGCAGGGCTGCGATACGCTCGTGTCGATCGGCGGCATCCAGTCCAATCAAACGCGTCAGGTCGCGGCCGTCGCCGCGCACCTGGGCATGAAGTGCGTGCTCGTGCAGGAAAACTGGGTGAACTACTCGGACGCGGTGTATGACCGCGTGGGCAACATCCAGATGTCGCGCATCATGGGCGCCGACGTGCGGCTCGTCTCCGACGGCTTCGATATCGGCTTTCGCAAAAGCTGGGAAGACGCGCTGGAAAGCGTGCGCGCGGCAGGCGGAAAGCCTTATGCGATTCCGGCAGGCTGTTCGGATCATCCGTTGGGCGGCCTGGGCTTTGTCGGCTTTGCGGAGGAAGTCCGGCAACAGGAAGCGGAACTCGGCTTCAAGTTCGACTATGTCGTGGTGTGCTCGGTGACCGGCAGCACGCAGGCAGGCATGGTGGTGGGCTTTGCCGCGGATGGTCGCGCCGACCGCGTGATCGGCATCGATGCGTCGGCCAAGCCTGCCAAGACCCGCGAGCAGATCTTCCGGATTGCGAAGCAAACAGCCGAGCAGGTCGAGCTGAACCGCGACATCGTCGCGGCGGATATCGTGCTCGACGAGCGCTACGGCGGCCCGGAATACGGCTTGCCGAACGAAGGCACGATGGAAGCCATCCGTCTGTGCGCGAAACTCGAAGGCATGCTGACCGATCCCGTCTACGAAGGCAAGTCGATGCAAGGCATGATCGACAAGGTACGGCTCGGCGAGTTTCCCGCCGGTTCGAAGGTGCTCTATGCGCACCTGGGCGGGGTGCCGGCACTGAACGGTTACAGCTTCCTGTTCCGCAACGGTTGACAGGAACGCCGAGGGCAATGCACGAACCTGAGAGATCACACAAATAAGCGTTTTACGTGGGCAACGGAGAACGTTATGCGAACCCGTGTTGATTCACCCCTCTCGCGTTGGCTTTGGCGCAGGGAGCCGTCGCGCCTCACGCAAGTCTGCGTCGTCACCGACGCCACGGTCGCATACGACTTCGAACAGGTGTTGTCCACGCGTCTGGGAAACTCACCCCAGGTCGCGTGGCTGCACCTGATCAATGCCGCTGCCACGCACGACGAATGGCTGGCGTCGCGCGAGCATGCCCAGCCCAACGTGCATAGACCGGAAACCGCCATAGAGCGGGCCATCGGTCCGCTCCCGCGCGACAGCCGCCTGTTGCTGTGCTCCCAGGAGCTTGCCGCGCTGGAGTGGCTAGGTGGCGTCCTCGGGCAACGGGTTTTCTTCGCACACTATCGTCCTCGCACGAACGAGGACATACAGGCCAATGCGGTTATCGCCACCATAGAAGAAGGCCTGCGCGCCTCATTGACGGAAAAGTGGGGAGATAGTTACTGAGCCATTGAGCCGCGCGAGCGTCACTGGGCGCGTGCGACATGACGGCAATCCTCTTGCGCAACCGAGTACTCGCCCTATCCCCTGGAGAGTCAAATGCCTACCGCCGCGACTGCGACCGATACCGTTGCCATCAAGCCCCGGTATTCCAGCTTTTACTGGATCATCTTCGCCGCGTCGATCGGCAACGCGCTCGAATGGTTCGATATCCTGATCTACGGATTCTTCGCCACGACGATCGCCAAGACGTTCTTCCCGGCTTCGAACGCCACCGTTTCGCTGCTGGTGACACTCGGCACCTTCGGCATTTCCTACCTGATCCGACCGGTCGGTGCGCTTGTGCTCGGCTCCTACGCGGATCGCCATGGCCGCAAGGCGTCGATGATGCTGTCGATCGTCATGATGATGGCCGGCACGGCCATCATCGCCCTGATGCCAGGCTACGCAACGATAGGCGTAGCGGCGCCGATCGCAGTCGTGTTTGCGCGGCTTGTGCAGGGATTTTCGGCGGGAGGCGAATTCGGCAGCACGACCGCCTTCATGGTTGAACAGGCGCCCGAGCGCAAGGGCTTTATCGCCAGCTTCCAGTTCGCCAGCCAGGGCCTCAGCTACCTGCTGGCGGCGAGTTTCGGCGCAATCCTGACCAATACGCTCGATACGGCGTCGCTCGAATCGTGGGGCTGGCGGTTGCCGTTTTTATTCGGCATCCTGATTGGACCCGTAGGCCTTTATTTGCGCAAACATGTCCACGAAGGCCGCAGTTTCCAGGAAACGAAGCCCGAAGAATCGCCCGTGCGCGCAGTGTTCGCACGCCAGAAGCGCCGCATGCTGCTGGCCGTGGGTACGCTCGTCCTCTCTACCGGGACCAGTTACGTCATTCTTTATATCCCGACCTACGCAGTCCGGCAGCTCCACCTTCCTGCGAGCTTCGGCTTCACCGCAACCGTGCTGACGGGCGCCATTCTCACCATCGTCACCCCGTTCGTCGGCCATCTCTCCGACCGGATTGGAAGAGTTCGCATGATGAGCGCGGCCGGCATCGTCTTTACGCTGACCATTTACCCCGTGTTCCGCAGCCTCGGCGAGCATGCCAGCCTCGCAGGGCTCATGGCGATGATGGCATGGGTCGGCCTGCTCAAAGCCGTCTATTTCGGGGCCCTGCCGGCGTTGATGGCCGAGACGTTCCCGATAGAAACGCGCGCAACCGGCATGGCGATCAGCTACAACATCGGTGTCACTGTTTTCGGCGGCTTCGCACCGCTCATCGTGGCGACGCTCATTCAGGCAACCGGCAGCAACCTGGCTCCCGCGTTCTACCTCATGGCGCTCGGCATCATCAGCCTGTTTGCGTTGTGGCAATGCCGTAAGACGCTGAATCTTCGCTAGAGCGGTCGATTCGCCCTCGGCGGTTTCGCGGCACGGCAGCAAGACGGCGCCTGCGCCGCTGCGTCGCCTCTGTCTCAGAGGTCACACATCTTCGGCACCGAGATGCGCCTTGAGCGCGTCGATAAACACGCGCACCTTGGGCGCCGGATAGCGCGCCGAGGGGAACAGCGCATGAATGCCCGCGGCCGGCGTCGACCACTCCGGCAGCAGGCGGACCAGCCGTCCCGCGGCGACATCCTCACCCACCGAGAAGTCCGTCAGCGCTCCCACGCCGCCGCCCGCGAGCGTCGCGGCCCGGCATGCCGTGGCGGTATCCGCGAGAAATCCCGCTGCAAAGCGCACGGTCTGCTTGCGGCCCCGGGCATTCTCCAACGAGACCGCCAGCGGCTTGGCCAGCACCGCCATGCCGATAAACGGCAACGCGGCCAATGCCGCAGGGGTGGACGGTGCGCCCCACGCCTCGATGAACGCTGGGCTCGCGACCAGCCAGCGCGCGTAGCTGGCGATCTTCACCGCGCGATGGCTCGAATCGGCGAGGCGCCCCACCCGGATCGCGACATCGATACCCTCCGCCAGCAAATTCACAAGACGGTCGTTCGACACGAGTTCGATGTTGAGTTCAGGATGCTGCTGCCGCAGCGCGACCAGTACGGGTGCGACCACGATCGCACCGTAATCGACCGGCGTAGCCACCCGTAGCGTGCCCCGCAACGTGCCGCTGCCCTGTTCCACCGCCTGGAGCGCCTCGTCCGCCATGCTCAGGATATGCCGGCTCGCTTCGTAGAACGCCCTGCCCGCCTCGGTGACGCTGACACGCCGCGTGGTGCGCACCAGCAGGCTCGCCCCCACCTCCGCCTCGAGCCGCTGCATATGCGTGCTGACCATGGTCTTGGCGATGCCCAGCCGGTCGGCCGCCGCCGTCAAGGAACCCGCCTCGATCACCGCGACGAACACCGCCAGCCGGTTGAGGTTCACATCGCTCGCGCTAGCCATTCGATTGTCCACTTTGAGAGGATAGAGTAATCATGATTATCCGTCTTCTCAGGCCATTCGGCGAGGCATAAGCTACGCTAAGCCAATCATCCATAGCCTGCTTTTTCACGGAGCCTGTCATGTCCCCATCCAAGCCCGCCCAGCCGATCCGGCTGCATACGACCCTGCTGTCCGGTCACGGGCATCGCGTCAAGCTGTTCCTGACGCTGCTCGATCTGCCGTTCACGATCAACGAGCTCAACATGGCGGCCGGCGACAACCGCAAGCCCGCGCACCTGGCGCTCAATCCGCTCGGCGAAGTGCCGGTAATCGAAGACGGCGATGTCGTGTTGAGCGACTCGAATGCGATCCTGGTCTACCTCGCGCGCAAGTACGGCGATCCGTCCTGGCTGCCGCAAGATCCGCTCGGCGCCGCGGCCGTGCAGCGCTGGCTCTCGCTCGCCGCCGGCAAGATTGCGTACGGCCCGTGTGCGGCGCGGCTCGTCACCGTGTTCGGAGCGCCGCATCATCTGGAAACCGCACAAAAGATCGCCGTGAAGCTGTTCGACGTGCTCGATGCCGAGTTGCGCGACAAGCCGTTCGCGATCGGCGACACGCCGACGATTGCCGACATTGCCGCGCATTCGTATATCGCTCATGCGCCCGAAGGTGGCATCTCGCTCGAGCCGTACCCGCATATTCGCGCGTGGCTCAAGCGAATCGAAGCGCTGCCGCGCTTCCTGCCCATGCCGGCCAGCAAAGCCGGCCTGGTCGCCGAGATCGACTAGCCCTGCCCCGGCTGCGGCCGGGGTTCACTCACGCGTCAATCACCCGAGTCCATCATGTCTACGCTCGCACCTGCGCCTGGCTGGCGCGCCGCCGAATCGCCGTTTCATGCCGGCGAACTCGCCGCGCAGGAGCGCGCCGGCGTGCGCGAGCGGATGAACGTCGATGCACGGCGCGGGATTCGCGATTACATGCCGGAGCAGCATCGACGGTTCTTCGCCGAACAGCCGTTTATGGTGTTGAGCGGACTCGATGCAAGCGGACAACCGTGGGCCTCGTTGCGCGTGGGTGAGCCTGGGTTCGTGTCGACGCCCGACGAGCGTACGCTGCGCATTGCCGGACGCGCGCTGGCAGGCGACCCGCTCGCCGCGGCGTGGCAGGTCGGCGCGCTGATCGGCGGGTTGGGCATCCAGCCGGCCACGCGGCGGCGCAATCGCGTCAACGGCGTGATTGCGGCAATCGACGACGGCGCGCTGACGGTGAGCGTCAGCCAGAGCTTCGGCAACTGCGCGAAATATATCCAGAGCCGCGCGCCTATCTTCGTGGCGGCCGAGTCCGAGGAGAACGCGGCACAGGAATCGTCGCCCGCACTCAGTGACGCCGACCGCGCGCTGCTCGCCCGTGCCGACACGTTCTTTATCGCCAGCGCCAACGCATCCAGCGATGCCGGCTTCGGGCGCGGCGCGGATGTCTCGCATCGGGGCGGCAAGCCCGGCTTCATTCGCGTCGACGACGCGCACACGCTGACCACACCGGACTTCAGCGGCAATCTGTTTTTCAACACGATTGGCAACCTGATGCAGGATCCGCGTGCGGGACTGCTGGTGATCGACTTCGAGAGCGGCGATCTGCTGTATCTCGCCGTGGATGCAGAAATCATCTGGGAAGGCGCCGAGCTGGCCTCGTTCGAAGGCGCCGAGCGGCTCATGCGCTTTCATGTGCGCGAAGTTCGACGCAGCCGACGCGCGTTGCCGTTCCGCTGGTCCGAGGTGCAATACGCGCCACAACTGGTGAAGACCGGAAGCTGGCAAACGCAAGAAGCCGAGGCCGTGGTTGCGCCCTCAGGCGGCTGGCGCAAGCTGAAGGTGTCCGACGTCCGCGAAGAAACGCCCACGGCGCGCTCGTTCTATCTGCAATCCGTGGATGGCGCCGCGCTGCCTCATTTCGAGCCCGGCCAGTTCCTGCCCATCCGCTTGCAGGTGGCCGGGCTCGCCGCACCGCTGATTCGAACCTACACCCTCTCGGACGCGGATCACGGCCGGCACTACCGCATCACCGTCAAGCGCGAAGGCGCGGCGTCCGCATGGCTGCACGAGCAGATCAAGCCTGGGATGGAAATCGAGGCGAAGGCGCCTTCCGGCGCGTTCAAGCTCGACCGGGACAGTCGACGCCCGGTGGTTCTGCTGTCTGCGGGCATTGGCATCACGCCGATGATCGCGATGTTGAACACGCTGCTGGCCGACACCGCAGGGCAAGCGCAACCCGAGCCCATCTTTTTCATTCACGGCGCACGTCAGGCCGACGAACATCCGTTCGCCGATTTGCTCAGAGCCGCCGAGCAGGCGCATCCGCATTTGTCCGTGCATTTGCGCGACACTCGGCCCACGCAAACGGGCAGCGAAATTTCCGGGCAGTCGGTGGGGAGGGTCGACGTCGAGTTTCTCAAACGGGTCTTGCCGTTCGGCGACTATGATTTTTATCTGTGCGGTCCGGGCGCGTTCATGCAGGACCTCTACAACGGGCTGCGCGCACTCAACATCGCGGACGAGCGGATTCGTTTCGAGGCGTTCGGACCGGCGAGCGTCAAGCGTGGCGGCAGCACGGCGCTTGCTCCAGCTACCGAGGTCAAGCAAGCGCCTGCGGTGCCGCGCGACCCAACGCAAGTGTCGAAAGTCGTGTTCATGCGGACGAAACGCGACGCCTTGTGGTCGAAGGAGGACGGAAGCCTGCTCGACGTCGCGGAAGCGAATGGGGTGACGGCCAAATCCAACTGCAGATCGGGCGTATGCGGAGCCTGTTCGACGCGCCTGCTCTCCGGCGAGGTGACTTACCCCGTGCCGTGCGAGGCACACATCGAGCCGGGCCATGCGCTGATCTGCTCGGCGATACCGGCGCGGACCGGAACGGGTGAAACTTCCACCGTTGTGTTGGACCTCTAACCAATCGGTCGAAAGGGAGGTCGCCGCGAGTTGCTCGACACACGCGTACGCGTAGCTGACGGCGAAATGAGCCGTTGACTCGCGTGCCGGGCGGGTTAAATCAAGGCTTTGATACCTGCTTGGGTGCCTAAGGGACGCCTAAGCACCCCGACGCTTATTGCGGGCGGCGATGGGCTTCAGCGATGATCGCGCACGTTTGCAGGTGCAGTTGCAATGCGTGGCGGGCGACGGCGGCAAGACGGGCAAGCCAGCCGCTAGCGGCCGGGGTGGAAGTCGTGGTGATGTGGCTCATGGCAAGCTCCAGTTCAGGCTAGGGTTAACTACCTAGGTAATAACCCTATTATAAACCGATCTTTCCGCAGCGCAACAAAACAAAAAGAATTCAACTGGAACGGCGGTCAAATACCCGTTTCTTACATACAGATAACAACCTAATTGCGTCAGAAGCCACTCATCGCCCTCCAGACTTACCCCAATCCACGCTCTTGATTCCTGCGCCGCACCAATCTCCCCAATGCCTTTCCAGGCAAGCCGCTGCGCGCGAACAGAAGACGCCCGGTTAGCCGCATTGCATCAACTCCCCCTCCTTGACTCTGCCCAGCCGCCCTGCTGTACTAAATAAACCAAAGTGATTTAGTCGAAAAAACCAGCCCGTCCTGCGTCGTCCGATGCAGCCGACGCGGCTACGAGAGGCGCACCCAGCGCCCATTAGCTATTGAATCGACCGCAGTCCATAACGTCGTCGTCAATTATCCGGAGGAGCGTCCCATGAATCTGAAATCCCGCAGGCAGCCCGTTGTCCGTCGTATCGTCACCCTGTGCGTCGCGGCATCCGCCGTCTGGTGCGCCGGCGCCACGCAGGCGGCCGATCAGCCCGTCGTCGGCCTCATTACCAAAACCGACACGAACCCGTTCTTCGTGAAGATGCGGCAAGGCGCGGAAGCCGCCGCCCAGAAGGACGGCGCCAAGCTGCTGACCGCCGCCGGCAAGTTCGACGGCGACAACGCCAGCCAGGTCACCGCGATCGAAAACATGATCACGGCAGGCGCCAAAGCGATTCTGATTACGCCGAGCGACACCAAGGCCATCGTGCCGAGCATCAAGAAGGCGCGCGCCGCCGGCGTGATGGTGATTGCGCTCGATACGCCGACCGAGCCGCAAGACGCCACTGACGCCCTCTTCGCCACCGACAACTTCAAGGCTGGCGTCCTGATCGGCCAGTACGCGAAGGCGGCGATGGGCGGCAAGCCGGCGAAGATCGCCACGCTCGATCTGGCGCCGGGCGTCTCAGTGGGCGTGCTGCGTCATAACGGCTTCCTGCAGGGCTTCGGCGTCAAGGAAGGCGATCCGGCCATCGTCTGCAGCCAGGACACGCGCGGCGATCAGGCGAAGGGACAAACGGCGATGGAGAACTGCCTGCAGAAGTCGCCGGACATCAATGTGGTCTATACGATCAACGAGCCGGCTGCAGCAGGCGCCTATCGCGCGCTCAAGGCAGCAGGCAAGGATAAGGACGTGATGATCGTTTCGATCGACGGCGGCTGCGAAGGCGTGCGCAACGTCAAGGCCGGCGCCATTGCCGCGACGTCGCAGCAGTATCCGTTGAAGATGGCGGCACTCGGCGTCGACGCAGGCGTCGAGTACGCCAAGACCGGCAAGAAGGTCGCGGGCTATCACGACACCGGCGTCACGCTGATCACCGACAAGGCCATGAACGGCGTGGACAGCAAGGACACCACCTTTGGCCTTGCCAACTGCTGGGGTCAATAAGCGTTCCTAAGCAACCGGGGGACCCTCCCACGGGTCTCCCGCTGATTTGCCGCGTGGCCTCTGCGCCGCGCTCCAGCATCGAGGAAACACATCATGTCGACCCCCTCTGCACCGGCCAGCGGCCACCGCCCATTATCCGAGCGGCTGCCTTCGCTCGCCGAAATCGGCCCGCTCATCGCGCTCGTGCTTGCCTGTGCGTTCTTCATCTCGCAGAGCAATCGCTTCCTGTCGTTCCAGAACCTCTCGCTGATTCTCCAGCAGACCATGGTCGTCGCCGTCATCGCTATCGGCCAGACGCTGATCGTGCTGACGGGCGGCATCGATCTGTCCTGCGGCATGGTGATGGCGTTCGGCTCGATCATCATGACCAAGTTCGCGGTCAACCTCGGCGTGCCGCCGGTCCTCGCCATCGTCTGCGGCATCGGTGCGAGCGCCCTGTTCGGCGCGCTCAACGGGACGCTGATTACGCGCATCAAACTGCCGGCGTTCATCGTCACGCTCGGCACCCTGAACATCGCCTTCGCCCTCACGCAGATCTACTCGAACGCCGAGAGCGTATCGAACCTGCCTGACGCGATCATGTTCCTCGGCAACACGTTCAGCATCGGCCCCGCCCAGGTGACCTACGGTACCGTGCTGACGCTGCTGATGTATCTGGCCACCTGGTTCGTATTGCGCGATACCGTGCCCGGCCGGCATCTGTACGCGCTCGGCAATAACGCCGAAGCCGCACGTCTGATGGGTCTCTCTTCGCAGCGCATCCTGCTCACCGTCTATACCCTGGCCGGCGCGATCTACGGCATCGCCGCGCTGTTGTCGGTTTCACGGACCGGTGTGGGCGATCCGCAAGCCGGGCAAACCGAAAACCTCGACAGCATCACCGCGGTCGTACTCGGCGGCACCAGTCTGTTTGGCGGGCGCGGCTCGATTGTCGGGACCTTGCTCGGCGCGCTGATTGTCGGCGTGTTCCGCAATGGCCTGACGTTGATCGGGGTGTCGTCCGTGTATCAGGTGTTGATCACCGGCATGCTGGTGATTCTCGCCGTCGCTGCCGACAAGCTGTCCCACCGCGGCGCTCGATGATCCACCAGGAGCCTGTCATGTCTACTCCCCAAACTGCTGCTACTGCGACGCCCGTCCTGCAGGCGCGTGGACTCGTCAAGCGCTATGGCCAGGTCACCGCCCTCGATGGTTGCGACTTCGAAGTGATGCCCGGCGAAATCATGGCCGTAATCGGCGATAACGGCGCGGGCAAGTCGTCGCTGATCAAGGCGCTCTCCGGCGCCACCGTGCCCGACGAAGGCGAGATCCTGCTCGACGGCAAGCCGGTCAAATTCCGCAGTCCACTCGATGCGCGCGAGCAAGGCATAGAAACCGTGTATCAGGACCTCGCGGTGGCGCCCGCCATGAGCATCGCCGAAAACCTGTTTCTGGCCCGCGAGCTGGTCAAGCCCGGTTGGCGCGGCTCGATCTTCAAGATGATCGACAAGCGCCGCATGCTGGAAGAGGCCACCGCGCATATGAAGGGCCTGCAGATCGGGATCCGTTCGATGCGCCAGGCAGTCGAAACACTCTCCGGCGGCCAGCGCCAGGGCGTCGCGGTGGCGCGTAGCGCGGCGTTCGCACGCCATGTCGTGATTCTCGACGAGCCGACCGCGGCGCTCGGCGTGAAGGAAGGCAACATGGTGCTCGAGTTGATCCGGCGCGTGCGCGACCGTGGCCTGCCGGTAATCCTGATCAGCCATAACATGCCGCACGTGTTCGAGATTGCCGATCGCATCCATATCCAGCGGTTGGGACGGCGCGCCGCGCTCGTCAACACGAAGGACATTCATATGTCCGAAGCGGTTGCCATCATGACCGGCGCCAAGGAAGCGGACGTCAAGGCCATCGCATGATGCACGTTCCCTGCTGACGGGCGGTCACGATGGATAGCACTGGAACCCGTTCGCCGCTTAAACGCACGGTGGGCTCGAATCAGGTCGGCATGCGACAGTTCAACGAGCGGATCGTGCTGCAGGCGATCCGCTTGCATGGTCCGCTGGCGAAGGCCGATGTCAGCCGGTTGACGCGCCTGTCGATGCAGACCGTCTCGATGATCGTCGACCGTCTGATCGACGACGGCCTGCTCGCGCGGCAGCCGCGCGTGCGCGGGCGCATCGGGCAGCCGTCGGTGCCGATTGCGTTGCGGCCCGAGGGCGCCTACACGATCGGCATCAAGGTTGGGCGCCGCAGTCTCGACGTGCTTGCCATGGATTTCGTGGGGCACGTGTGCAGCCGCGATGTGCTCGAATATGCGTATCCCGATCCGCAGGTGTTGTTTCCCGCGCTTGAAAGCAAGCTCGCGCGCGTCAACGAGACGCTGGGCGAGCGGGCCAAACAGGTGGTCGGCGTGGGCGTGGCGGCGCCTCTTTGGCTGGGGGGCTGGCGCGATTTTCTGGGCGCGCCGCCGGAAGCGCTTGAAGCGTGGCACGACATCGACATTCGCGCCCGTATCGCCGCTATGACCGGCCTGCCCGTCGAGTTCGCCAAAGACACCACCGCCGCTTGCGCCGCCGAACTGGTGATGGGCCAGGGGCGCGGCATTCATAACTTTCTGTATCTGTTCGTTGGGACGTTTATTGGTGGCGGTCTTGTGATCGACGGTCGGCTGCATGGCGGGCCGCACAATAACGCTGGCGCTGTGGGGTCGATTCCGCTTGGCGGTGGTGGCGCGGGGCATCGAGCGGGAGCGCAAACGGAGCCTAAGGCGGCGCGTCAGTTGCTTCATGCGGCGTCTGGTTTTGTGCTCGAGCGGCTGCTCAGCGACGCCGGCGCGCCGGCTGCCGCCGCGCACGATCATCGCGCGCTTGCGCCGGAGTGGTGGCGTCTGACGGAACAGTGGCTGGATACCGCGTGCCCCGCGATTGCCGGCGCGCTCATCAATGCGACCGCCCTGCTCGATCTCGAAGCGGTCGTGATAGATGGTGAACTCGACCGTCAGTTGGTGCGCGAAATCATTCGGCGTACTGAGCGTGTGCTGGATGGGTTCGAATGGGAGGGGATGGTACGGCCGCAACTGCTGGAAGGCACGATTGGTGCGGATGCCCGCGCTATGGGTGGAGCGATTCTGCCGCTTTATGCGCATTTTGCGCCGGTGCATGAGTTGTTTCTTAAGCCGGCTACGGAGGCGGAGTACTAACGCGGCGATTGAGCCGCTCTCGCTTGCCTCAACTCCGCTTAACCGCAGCCACGCCGCCCCTCGCCCCGCACCACCCGCCTTCGACCCATCAAGTAACGGCTGCCCTGACAGTCCGAAACACATGGGCGTTCCTCCGCCCAGTACAGCAAAACCCGTTCGCTAAAACAAGACAACTCTGAATCCGTGGCCGTCGTTGCGCGGACGCGTCTTTTCACAATTCTTTACCTCTCCACATCACGACAAAAATGTGAAAAGACGCTAGTTTACGAATCCCAATTGCTTCGCATAACAAACTTTATGAAGCGCATTAGATTCCAGCCAGTAATTGGTCAGATGCGAGGGATGCTCGCCGGTATCGAGCACACCGCAACAGCATTCGGGAAAGCGGCCGGGCAGACCGTGGTTTGCAGTCGCGGCTCGACAGGCCACAGCGGCGCGACGGAACCCTAGGTGACGTACGCAACGTGGCGAGGTCTCGACATCGCAACCGGCCGTAGTTTATAAAATACAAATTGGTTTATAATGATCGAGTTAAAGCAAACGGAAACCTTCCGGAAATGGCGCATGCGCCTCAAGGACGAGCGGGCGCGCGCAGTGATTGCATCGCGGCTGGACCGGCTGGCATTTGGTCATGCGGGGGATGCGGAACCGGTCGGGCAGGGGGTAAGCGAGTTGCGTATCCACTATGGTCCGGGCTACCGCATTTACTTCCAGCGGCGGGGCAACACGATCATTGTGCTGCTCTGCGGCGGTACGAAGAGCGGTCAGGCGAAGGACATCCTCGAAGCCAGGCGGCTGGCGGATGAATGGAGAGAATGAAATGACTGAAAAGTTGACGACCTATGATCCCGCTGAGGATCTGGCCAGCGAGGAAGCGATGGCCGTGTTCATGGCCGAGGCGTTCGCGACGAACGATGCCGCCTATATTGCTCACGCGCTGGGCGTGGTGGCCCGTGCGAAAGGCATGGCGCAGATTGCCGGACAAACCGGACTCTCGCGCGAGCAGCTTTACCGGACGTTCAGCGAGCGCGGCAATCCCACCCTGAAGACGACCCTGGCCGTCATGAAAGCGCTGGGTATGGAACTGACGGCCAAGGCGGCGACCCACGCCTGAGGCGACGCCAGCAAGACGTCACGTCATAACGCCCGTCGACGCCGTTGCGGCACAGTTGGGTGTCCCCTCAACTCCGCTTAACCGCGGCCACGCCGCCCGTCGCCCCACCCGCCTTCGGCGCCTCAATCAACGGCTGCAACACAGGCGCCAGCGACTTCAGCAATTGCACCGACATCGCGCTAGTAAAGTCATACCGGGCCGCATAAGGCTCGTGCACATAAGCGGTCAGCGTCCCATAGAACCGGTCGCCCATCATGAACACAAACGTCGCGCTGCGATTGACCTTACGCGACTCGATCAACCGCCCGCCTTTAGCAAATACCTCAAAGCGCTGATCGCCGGTACCCGTCTTCCCATACACCGGCAGCGTCTTGCCATCGGGAAAAATCATCCCGTCCGCAAGCCGCTTGGCCGTCCCGCCCTGCACGACATCGCTCAACATCCCACGCACGACATTGACGATCTGCGGCGACAACTGCGTCTGCGGCGCGACCGCTGCACGCACGAAATGCGTTTCATACGGCGTATCTTTAGCGAAATCGAGTTGCGCGATGCTTTCCGTCGGCACCTTGTCGCCACCGTTGGCGATCACACCAATCAGTTGCGCGAGCGCCGCCGGCCGGTCGCCTGACGCCCCAATCGCCGCCGCATACGACGGCGTCAAATTGGCGAACGGATAACCAAGCGCCTGCCACGACTTGCCGATCGCAGCATAAGCACGCAGTTCGATCATGTGCTTGATGCGTCGATCCTGCGTAGCGTGATAGCGAGTCTTGAAAAGCCACGAATACGTCGACACCCGCACATCGCGGCTCGCGTCCTGAACCTGGTCGAGCGTGGCATCCGGATGTTCGCGCAGATAATTCACCAGCCACAGCTCCAACGGATGCACGCGCGAAATATAGCCGCGATCGTTCAGATTGAAGCGATCCATGCTGTACTTCGTATAGAGTTTCGCGAGATCGTCGTCCGTGAGCCACTGCGCCGGCGTGCCCTTGAGCTGCTCGCGCATCTGCGCGTCGAACCAGCCCTGCGCGCCATTGGGCGCCACGCTGCGCAATACCGTCGCAATCTTCGGCGGCGACTTGTGCACGCTGTGCAGCATCGCCGCCAGCGCTTCATCAGGCGTCTTGCCGTGATACTTCGTGTAGAAGCGCTTCATATAGACGCGGCTTTCCTGATCGGCAAAGCGGCTCAGGTATAGCTGGCGCGCGGCGGGATCGTCGAGCCATTGCGTCGACGGCCCGGAGGTCTGGATCATTTCATAGCGCACGATATCGCGCATCAGGCGCACGAACACCAGATTCACCGAGTGCTGAAAGGCCCGGTGCACGGTCAGAATCTGGCTGTTGTCGCTCGATTCGAAATTGGTGAAGGTCTGCGCACCGCCACCGGTGTAAAACGTTTCTCCTGCGCTAGCCGAATACTTTCTCTCCACCGCGGCATCAAGCATGGCTTGCAGCGAATGGTCGGGCGTTTTGATCAGATAGTCGAGCGCCCAACGCGTCAGCGCGTCCTGCGGATCGGGCTGGACGCGCTTGAGGTCCGCCACGCTCAGCGAGGCATAGCGGTCGTGCAGATCCGTGACGATCTGCAGGTACGTGATCACCGTGCGCAGCTTCGCCGTGGAGCCGAGATTCAGGCGCGCGCCCGAATTGATATCGAACGGTTCGTTGACGCTGTCCGTCTGCACCCGCACCAGGTTCGCGCCGTTGTGACGTTCATAGAGCGTCAGGCTGTAGGTGATCTTCGACGGGTCGTCGCCGGGACGCAGCATTTCGAAGCCATACAGACCCGCCGCCTGCGCACCGTCCTTGGTGCCCGCGGCCGCGAGCCGGTCGCTCACCGCCTGCTGAACCGCGTTATTGAGCGTGCCGGTAGCCTGCAGATCGAGCCGGTCGAGTTCATAGAAGCTTCGCAAACCGAGCGCGTCCAGCAAATGCGCCCGCATCGAGGTCACGGCCTTGCGGCTGACGAACGAATCGTCCGCCGTGCGCATCGGCGTGGGATTCAGTGCAATCTGCGCGTTGAGCGCCGCGTCGCGCAGCGACGTGGAAATGACGCCGCCCGTGGCGAGGAGCCGCAGATAGCTGTCCGTCATGCGTTGGAGCTCGCCGTAGCCGTGATGCAGAAAGTACGACGGCGCGCGCTGCGCAATCATCAGCGAGAGCACCTGCCGGAACGCCAGCGCCTGCTCGGTCAGATTGTCGGCCGAGGCCGGCGCGTTGAGAATCGCGTTGACCTCGCCGAAGTCGCGCCCATACCATGCCGCCAGGCCGTCGCCCATGCCGTTGATCTCGCCGACACCCGGCTGCGCCGACAACGGCACCGAATTCAGGTACTGCACGACGATTTCGCGCCGCGCCGGCATGGTCTGCGGTCCATCCAGATAGGCGCGCACCGAAGCGGACGCAATTTGCCGCAGCTTCTCCGGCGGCGTAGCGGTACGCCCATCCGGCGAGTGACGGAACTTCTCGATCTGCGTGGCGAGCGTGCTGCCGCCAGGCTGCAACTGATGCCGGTTGAAAATCCGCGCGCCCTGGTCGAGCACCGCGTGGCCGAAGCGCCCCCAGTCGATCGCCGGATTGCGGTTCGGCTGGTTGGGATCGAGCAACTCGCGGTCCTCGACGAACAGCAGCGAATTCACGATGACCGGCGGAATCGCCTCGAAACCGCCGTAGATCCGGCGCGGATAGGTAGCGTCGAACAGCGGCGCGCCGGTGCCGTCGAACAGTCGCAGGCCCGCCTGATCTTTCTCCTGATATGGCAGGAACAAGCCGTCGTCGGCGAGCGCGAGCATGCGCTCGGAGTCGCGCGCCTGCGAGGCGACGACGAAACCGCGTGCGCTCAGGCGTTGCTGAAACGACGGCAGCAAGGCGTAGCCAAGCCGCTCGTCGTACGGGCCGTTGGTGGGAAAGCGGATATTGGGGCTCGCGCCGTCCGCGAGCGTGAAATCCACGTCGCGCGTCAGTTCTGAGAGGTAGCGCGCCTGCAGGCGGGAAGTTTCGATCTCGATCTGGCAAAGCTTGGCCAGGATTGCCAGCGCCACCAGCAGAGCGGCGACCAGCGACCATTTGAACCACTTCCACGCCGACGTACCGCCGGCAGTGCGAAGCGGAAAACGAACGAGTGGCCGATTCATGGCGGCATCTCCCTCGCAGGCACGCATCCGAAAAACCGGCCCGCATCCCGATTAGTTTAGCGCGGATCGGGACAACCGAAAGGGTACGGAATGCCCCCACAGTCTCGCGCCAGCAACACCGTTTCAGCAAGGCATGGCGCAGCGGCGAGCGAAGTGAGATATTGAGCGTTTCCGCGCGCGCAAAATCAAAATGCGTCAAAACGCGCCGGAGCGCCCGCAAGACCCCCCCCTTCACCCCGCCGTTTTCTGCTCGCGCAATAGCCGGATGAACTGCTCGGCAGGCGGAGACAGCACGCCTCCCTTGCGCGACACAATCCCGAACGTCTGCGATTGCGACTTCAGCTTGACCGGCAGAATCCGCAGCATCTTGTGCTTCGCGAACAGTTCGGCAATGCCGGTCGGCAATACCGATACCAGATCCGCAGCCTGCTGAAGCAGCGCGACGGTCACGAAGGTCGACGCAGTGGAAATCGGACTCACGGGCATGCTCATGCCGGCCAGGTCCATTTCGCGCTCCAGCAGCGCGTGCAACGGCATATGGCTGAGGTACGTCACCCAGCGGTGTCCGGCCAGATCGCGCAAATTCACGGCCTTGCGCGACATCGGCGGATGGCTGTTGCCCACCACCACCGACAGCGGTTCGTCCCCCAACGGCTGATACTGATATCGCGAAGGATCGGCACTGACCGCAGCACGCCCGATCACCAGGTCCAGACGCCCCTCGTCCAGTTGCTGCAGCATCCGCGCGCTGGTGTCTTCGACAATCTCGATCGAGAGATTCGGCTGGCTCGCATGCAGCGTGTTGAGCGCCGGCACCACGGCATCCGGAATCGCACCCATGATCGCGCCGATCGCCAGACGCCCGCCACGCCCCGAGCGGATTTCCGCAATGTCCTGGCAGAGCGAGGTCAGGTCCGTCGCCATCAGCCGTGCATAACGGATCACGCAATGCCCGAACTGGTTGGCGATCATGCCGCTCTTCGAACGCTCGAAGAGCGGCGCTTCCAGCATCGATTCCAGTTCCTGCAGGGCCTTGCTCGCCGCCGACTGCGTCATGGCCATCGCGCCCGCCGCCTTGTGCAGCGACTTGTGATCGTCGAGCGCAATCAGCAGTTGCAACTGCTTCATGCGCAAGCGCGAGAGCAGCACGTTCAGCGTATCGTTCATGTGAGTCGTAAAAGTGATCACAGCATGGAAACAATTCACTATACAGGCCGGAATGGGGCGTCGTATAGTCAGTCCCGGAGACAATCAAGACACCCTGCCGGGACGTGCACGCCACGCGGCTCACCCGGTTTGCGCTGCGCCACAGAGAAGGATTCGACATGCCATCCATCAGCGAAGACCCCTGCGTCGTCACACCCTCCCCCGTCACACCGCCCCCCGCGATCCGCCTGCACAGCCGCGACGATGTCGTCATCGCGCGCGGCCAACTGGTCGGCGGCACAATCTTGCCGGGCGAAGGCGTCACGGTCTCGGGCCTGATTCCGCCCGGTCACAAGGTCGCCGTGCGTGCCATTGCCGAGGGCGAGGCGGTGCGCCGCTATGGCCAGATCATCGGCTTTGCCAGCCGGCCAATCGCCGCGGGCGAGCACGTGCACACGCACAACGTCGCGATGGGCGAGTTCGCCCGCGACTACGCGTTCTGCGCCGATACCAAAACCACGGCCATGGCGGCCACGCCCGCTACGTTCAACGGCATCGTGCGGGCCGACGGGCGCATCGCCACGCGCAACTACATTGGCGTGCTGACTTCGGTGAACTGCTCGGCCACCGTCGCACGCGCGATTGCCGACCACTTCCGGCGCGACATTCACCCTGAGGTGCTGGCGCCGTTTCCCAATGTGGACGGCGTCGTGGCGCTCACGCATGGCGCCGGTTGCGCGGTGGATCCCGAGGGCGAAGGACTCGCGCTTCTGCAACGCACGCTCGGCGGCTATGCCGCGCATCCGAACTTCGCCGGCGTGCTGGTGATCGGGTTAGGCTGCGAAACCAACCAGATCTCGCGCCTCATGGAGACGCAAGGACTCAAGGAAGCCGAGTTCCTGAAGACCTTCAACATTCAGGACACCGGCGGCACCGCCAAAACGGTCGCACGCGGTATCGAACTGGTGGGAGGCATGCTGGCCGAAGCCAACCAGGTCAAACGCCAGCCGGTGCCCGCCGCGCATCTGGTGGTTGGCCTGCAGTGCGGCGGGTCCGACGGCTA
This sequence comes from Paraburkholderia phenazinium, assembly GCF_900142845.1. Classification (NCBI taxonomy): domain Bacteria; kingdom Pseudomonadati; phylum Pseudomonadota; class Betaproteobacteria; order Burkholderiales; family Burkholderiaceae; genus Paraburkholderia; species Paraburkholderia phenazinium. The sequence goes on along the minus strand of NZ_FSRU01000001.1, from coordinate 1,506,586 downwards.
CTCCGGCATCTCGGCCAATCCCGCGCTTGGCGCCGCGGTGGATCGGCTGGTCGCGCACGGCGGCACCGCCATCCTCTCCGAAACGCCGGAAATCTACGGCGCGGAGCATCTGCTGACGCGTCGCGCGGTGACGCGTGCAGTCGGCGAAAAACTCGTTGCGCGCATCCGCTGGTGGGAAGACTATTGCGCGCGCCACCACGCGGCGATGAACAATAATCCGTCGGCCGGCAACAAGGCTGGGGGCCTCACGACGGTGCTCGAAAAATCGCTCGGCGGGATCGCCAAAGCGGGTCATACGAATCTCGTCGAGGTCTACGAATACGCGCAGCATGTGGACGCGAAAGGCCTCGTCTTCATGGACACGCCCGGCTACGATCCGATCTCCGCAACCGGCCAGGTGGCGGGCGGCGCCAACCTGATCTGCTTCACCACCGGACGCGGCTCCGCTTACGGCTGCGCGCCGACGCCGTCGCTGAAGATCGCCACCAACGACGCGCTCTGGAATCGTCAGCAGGAAGACATGGATCTGAATTGCGGCTCGATTCTCAGCGGCCAGAAATCGATTGACGAGATGGGCGCCGAACTGTTCCAGCTGATGCTCGATACCGCCTCCGGCACGCTCTCGCGCAGCGAGATTCACGGCTACGGCCAGAACGAATTCGTGCCGTGGCAGATCGGCGCCATTACCTGATTTCTCTCCGGCGCGGCGCGTCCCGTCGCGTCGTCAATCCACCGTCAAGCAAACCCGTCAAACCATCGCCAGGCAGATCGAACCATCATGAACCAAGCAAGCATCCAGACCTCCTACCGCGGCGTGTTTCCGGTCGCGCCGACCATCTTCGACGACGAAGGGCGTCTCGACCTCGAAGGCCAGAAGCGTTGCATCGACTTCATGATCGACGCGGGCTCCAACGGCCTGTGCATTCTCGCGAATTTTTCCGAGCAGTTCGCACTCTCCGACGACGAACGCAACACCTTGATGCATCTGGTGCTCGAGCACGTCGCCGGACGCGTCCCGGTGATCGTCACAACCACGCATTTCAGCTCGCACCAGTGTGCGCTGCGCAGCCGCGCCGCCCAGGATGCGGGCGCCGCGATGGTGATGATCATGCCGCCGTATCACGGCGCGACGATCCGCGTCGGCGAGCGCGGCATCTACGAGTTCTATAGCAAGGTATCGGATGCGATCGACATTCCGATCATGATCCAGGATGCGCCGGTGGCCGGCACGGCATTGTCGGCGCCGTTTCTCGCGAGGATGGCGCGCGAGCTCGCGAATGTCTCGTACTTCAAGGTCGAAGTGCCGCAAGCGGCCGCGAAGCTGCGCGAGTTGATCGAACTGGGCGGCGACGCGATTATCGGTCCGTGGGACGGCGAAGAAGCGATCACGCTGATGGCCGATCTGGATGCGGGCGCAACCGGTGCGATGACGGGCGGCGGTTATCCCGACGGCATCCGCCTGATCGTCGACGCTTACGCCGCCGGCGACGCGGAACTCGCAGCCGCTCACTATCAGCGTTGGCTGCCGCTTATCAACTACGAGAATCGCCAGGGCGGTCTCGCGACTCCGAAGGCGTTGATGAAAGCAGGCGGTGTGATCAAGTCCGACGCGGTCCGTCATCCGCTGCTGCCGATGCATCCCGCAACCCGTGCAGGTCTCCTCACGATTGCGCGGCGCCTCGACCCAGTGGTCCTGCGCTGGGGCAAGTAAGCACCGCCTCCCTATGCATCATGACGGCTTTACGCCGGGCGCTTGCTGTCCCGCCTGGCGCGAAGCCGTGCCCGGCACCTGCTCGAGCCGCACCACGGCGCCGGTCGCCTACGACTACCCCGTCCTCCCTACCCTGCGTCCAGCCGTCGGAACGGACTCCGACTCTTGACGCAGACCTGCCTCCCCCCCTCCTATACGCAGCAGCCGCCCGACAGGATGCAGATCGACGTAAAAAAAATGCGGATATAACCGCAGCCGGAAATTGAGTAACATAGCCCCGCATGCCATCACTCATTTGTCCATGACCGCAAACACTCGAGAACTCACGCCGGAAACGCTCGCCGCGCTCCTCGAACGCATTGCCAAAGAGGACGCTGCCGCACTGCGGGAGCTATATGACGCGGCTGCCCCGAAACTGTTTGGCCTTGCGCTCCGTATATTGACCAGACACGAGTGGGCCGAAGAGGTCCTGCAGGACAGTTTCGTCAATATCTGGCGTTTCGCGGGCGACTACCGGCGCGGTTTGTCGGCCCCGATGACGTGGATGTCGGCGATCGTCCGCAATCGTGCGCTCGACCACCTGCGGCGGGTGAACACGCAGGAAACAGAATGGAGTGATGCGTTGGACGATCTTGTCGCTTCGGGAGACCCCGATCCGGAGACGCTCTCAGGCGTCAGCCTGCAAGCGCGGCTGCTGGACGGGTGCATGCAGCAGCTCGAGCCGGCGCAGCGGCAAGCGGTGGCGCTGGCGTATCTGCGCGACCAAAGCCATAGCGAGATTGCCGAAACGCTGACTGTGCCGCTCGGCACGGTCAAGTCGTGGATCCGGCGCGGCCTCAGCAAATTGAAAAGCTGCCTGGGCGGGGGTGTCTGATGAATCTGCATCGGTATCCTCAACTGGTGGACCTGCTGGCGGCCGAATATGCGCTCGGCACCTTGCGCGGCGGCGCGCGGCGACGGCTGCAAACATACGCGGAACACGACGTGGTGATCCGCCGCTCGCTGGAAGAGTGGCAACAACGGCTCGAGCCGCTGGCCGAACTCGTGCCGCCGCGCATGCCCTCGGCGGCGGTCTGGGAGATCATCGAGCAGCGGCTGGGCATCGCCGCCGCCCGGAGCGGGACAACCGTCCCGCCGTCGGCCCAGCCGGACCGCCCGGCTCGCCCGGCCCGCAGCCTGTTCGACAACCTCGCGTTCTGGCGTGGCTGGGCCATCGGCGTGACCGCGCTCGCAGCGATTGCGCTGGTGTTTGCCGTGCGTTCGCTGTTGCCGTTCGGCGCCACGACGACCGAATCGACGCAGACGGCCGCGCAGCAACCCGAGGCCGAGGTGTCGCACGTTGCGGTGCTCAACGACAAGAACGCTCAGCCGATCATGCTGGTGGCGTGGGACGAAGCCCATTCCACGATGACGCTGCACCGGCTCGGCGACGTCCAGCTCCCGCCCGACCGGGCGATGCAGTTGTGGGGCATCCCCGCCAGCGGCCATCCGGTCTCGCTTGGCGTGCTGCCCAACAGCGGCAACGGCAAGGTCCCCGCGGCGCAACAAAAGCCGGAAAACTACGCGGCGCTGGCGATCTCGATCGAACCGCCGGGCGGCTCGCCGAATCCCAACGGCCCGAGCGGTCCGGTGGTATTCAGCGGCAAGCTGTTGCCGGTATCCTGAACTCAACGCGCCATGCCGGCGCCTGCTGACGAACCAGCAGGCACCGGCCACCTTTTATGCAAAGCTTTTACGAAGCAACGGTGACTCGCCCCGAGCGGGCTCGCCTGTCCGGCAAACGTGCCGCTGACGTGTGCATTATCGGCGGCGGCCTCGCGGGCCTGTCGACGGCGCTTGGCCTCGTCGAGCGCGGCGTGCGCGATGTGGTCGTTCTCGAAGCGCAGCAAGTGGGCTTCGGCGCATCCGGGCGCAACGGCGGTTTTGTGTTCGGCGGCTACAGTCTCGACTGCGCCGATCTGCTCAGGATTCTGGGCGCGGCGCGCGCCCGCGAGCTCTACGCGCTCACGACCGACGCGGTCGATCTGATGCGGCGGCGCATCACGCGCTACGGCATCGAGTGCGATGCGACCCACGCCGGCGTGATCCTCGCCAACTGGTTCGACGAACCCGCGCGGCTCGAAGCGCAACGCCGTCTGATGAAGGAATCGTTCGGTGTCGACTGGGAACCGGTTGATCCGGCCACGCTCGCCACGCAGTTGAAATCGAACCGCTATCACGGCGGCCTGCTCGAGCACAACGCGTTCCACTTCCATCCGCTCAAGTATGTCCTCGGGGTCGCCGCGGCCGTCGCCGACGCGGGGGCGCAGATCTACGAGCATTCGCCGGTGGTGCGGCTGCAGCAGCAAGGCAGCGGCTTCCTGGTCGAAACGGCCGAGGGCGCCGTCGAAGCGCGCCAGGTCGTCATGGCCGGTGGCGGCTACGTGCGCAACGTCTATCCGCGCGTCGAACGCGCGGTGCTGCCGATCGCCACCTACGTCATGGCTACTGAGCCGCTCGGCGCGCGCCTGAAAGACGCGATCGACACCTCGGCAGCGATCTACGATACCCGCTTCGCCTTCGACTACTACCGCCCGCTGCCCGACACGCGCATCCTGTGGGGCGGCCGCATCTCCGTCCTGAATCGCGAGCCGCAAGCCATTGCCCGGCTGCTGCGGCGCGATCTGCTGAAGGTCTATCCGCAACTTCACGACGTGCGGATCGAGCACGCGTGGGGCGGCCTGATGAGCTACGCCCGGCACAAGATGCCGCAGATCGGCCAGAGCGCCGACGGTGTCTGGTATGCCGTCGGCTTCGGCGGTCACGGCATGGCCCCCACCACCGTTTCCGGCGAACTGCTGGCCGCGGCGATTGCCGGCGAGCGGCCGGTTCCCGAGGCGTTCGCCGCGTTCGGCCTGACGCACACCTTCGGCACGCTCGGACTGGCCGCCGCGCAGTTGACCTACACCGCGATGCAGGCGCGCGACGCGCTGGCGGCGCGGCGGCGGGCGTCCGGAGACGCTGCCGGATAAGCCGCCGGACAGGCTGCCCATGCAACGGGAACGGCGAATTTCGACATGCTAGAATGCGCCGTCATCGCCGCTGAAAAACACAATGAACAAGGGAAGCAAGGCCGCCGCGCCCGATCACAGCGGCATCCCGTCTGAACCTCGACGCGGCGACGCCCGTCGCAAGTACGACCCGGAAGAGACGAAGCGCAATATCCTCGAAGTCGCCACCCAGGAGTTCTCCGCCATGGGGCTGACCGGCGCCCGCGTGGACGCCATCGCCGAGCGCACGAACACCACCAAGCGCATGCTGTACTACTACTTCGAAAGCAAGGAAGGGTTGTACCAGGCGGTGCTGGAGAAAGTGTACGGCGACATTCGCGCGCTCGAACAGGACCTGCACGTCAGCGAGCTGGACCCGGTCGAAGGCATGCGCAAGCTGGTGGAATTCACCTTCGACTATCACGACCGGCATCGCGACTTCGTACGTCTCATCACCATCGAGAACATTCACGGCGCGAAGTACGTCGAGCAGTTGAAGACGTTCAAGAACAGCAACGCGAGTGCGATTCACACCATCGAAGATCTGCTGGCGCGCGGCATTGCGAGCGGCCAGTTCCGCAGCGACGTGGATGCGATCGACCTGCACCTGCTGATCAGTTCCATGTGCTTTCACCGCATCGGCAATCGCCATACGTTCGGCACCGCCTTCGGCCGCGACCCGTCGCATCCGCGGCTGCGCACGCGGCACCGGGCGATGATCGTCGATGCCGTGCTGCGCTTCCTGCGCAACGAAGCCTGAAACATAGACTGCTGACAAGAAACGCCTGCGGCCCCATAAGGACCGCAGGCGTTTTGCTTTGCTTTGTTTCGCTTTGTTTGTCGTTTAGCCCCGCCTCAGCGCGGCGGCAGCGTTAGTCGGCCAGCACGATCCGCTTGATATCGCCGACGATAAAGATGTACGACAGCGCGCCGATCAACGCGATCACGCCGATGAACACCAGTGCGCCGACGAACGAGCCGGTCCACGCCACGATCAGTCCCACTGCCAGCGGCGTAATGATGCCGGCGAGATTCGCCGCGAAGTTGAAGATGCCGCCCGTCACGCCGAGCAAGCCGTCCGGTGCGATATCCGACACGAGCGTCCAGCCGAGCGCCGCCATCCCCTGCGCGAAAAACGCCACCGACAGAATCACGATCACGATCACATTGCTCTCGACATAGTTGGCGAGAATGATCGTGGATGCAAGCAGCAGGCCGGCGATGATCGGCAGCTTGCGCGCTACGTTCGGCGAGACGCCGCGCCGCAGCAGCCAGTCCGAAAACGTACCGCCGAACATCACGCCGATCGACGCCGCGATAAACGGCATGATCGCGAAGAAGCCGATCTTCAGCCAGGCCATGTGACGCTCGGTGGCCAGATAGGTGGGGAACCATGTGAGGAAAAACACCAGCGTCGAGTTACCCGCGAACTGGCCGAGACAGATGCCGGTGAGCTGGCGATGCTTGAGCAACTGGCCGATGGTGCGCCATTCGAAGCCGCTCGACCGGGCCTTCGCTTCGCCGGGCGTCTTCTTGCGATGCGTCAGGCCACCGCCGGCCTCGATGTAGTCGAGTTCCGCGGCGTTGGCGGCGGGATGATCGCGCGGCTCACGGTAGCTGAACCACCAGACGAGACCGAATACCAGACCCACCCCACCTACGACGTAGAACAGCGAGCGCCAGCCGAAAGCGCCCATCAGCGCAAACAGAAACGGGCTGAAGAACGCGAGGCCGATGTATTCGCCGACCGTGTACGTGCCCGTCGCCATGGCCCGCTCGTTTTGCGGGAACCAGGTGGCCACGACGCGGCTATTGGTCGGAAAGCACGGCGACTCCGCCACACCCAGCCCAAGCCGGAACGCGAACAGCGGCGCAATGCCGTGCACCAGTCCTTGCGCGAGCGTGCATAGCGACCAGAACGTCATCGACAGAAAATAGGTGAGCTTGCTGCCGAAGCGGTCGAGGAACAACCCGCCCGGAATCTGCGAGGCCACGTAGCTCCAGGAAAACACGGAGAACATCAGCCCCATCAGCGCGGCATTGATGCCCAGTTCCCTGGTCAACTGCGGCGCCGCGATGCCAAGCACCGTACGGTCGAGATAATTGATCATCGTGCCGACCGCGAGCAGCGCGAGGATGCGGTAACGCACCTTCGAGCGGCGCACGCCGGTCGCGGCGGCGCCGGCGGGCAGCACGTTCTCGTCCGGCAAGTCGGAATGGGCGGGATGAATCGGATGCGGCATGTCTGTCTCCTCCATCTGTTATTGGATGTGCTGCACAGCAGGTCTACTCACGCGGCAACAGCGACTGGAAGTGCGCGGACATCCGCTCCGCATCGGGCTCCAGTCCGGTGAAAATACGAAAGGCGTCGACCGCCTGGAACACCGCCATGCCGCCGCCGCTCAGCGTGCGGCAACCGGCCGCCTCGGCGGCTTGCAGCAAGGCCGTGCGGATCGGGAAGTAGACGATGTCGGCCACCCACAGGCCGCTGTGCAACAACGCCGCGGGCAACGGCATACCAGGCAGCTTGGCCATGCCGGTGGGAGTCGCGTGAATCAGGCCGTTAGCCTCTGCGAGTGCGTCGGCGAGCGACTCGCCTGCCCTCACCGTGGAAGCGGGAAAACGCTGCTGCAGTTCGTCGGCAAGAAGGCGCGCGCGGGACGCGTCGACATCGAACAGCGTCAGCGTCTGCGCGCCCATCATCAGCGCCGCGTGAGCCACCGCCGCGCCCGCGCCGCCGGCACCCAACTGCACCACGCGTTCGAGCGCCACGTCCGGCAAGCCGCGCTGGAAGGCTCGCGCGAAACCCGACCAGTCGGTGTTGTGGCCAATGCGCTTGCCGTCTTTCAGCAGCACCGTGTTGACGGCGCCCAGGGCGCGCGCGTCGTCGGACAGTTCGTCGAGCAAAGGAATGATCTGCTGCTTGCACGGATACGTGACGTTCAGGCCGTTGTAGCCCATCCGTTCGGCGGCGACCAGGATGTCCGGCAACGCGGCGGCATCGAGCTTGAGCGCTTCCAGATCGATGCGGCGATACACGTAATTGAGCCCGAGTTGACTGCCCTCCTGCTCGTGCATGGCCGGCGTAAGCGAGCCGCCGATGCCGGAGCCGATCAGCCCGACCAGATACGATTGTCGATCAGCAGGCCGGCTCATTTCGCGGCCCTCGATTTCAGCAGGGTCGCCATGCGCTCCAACGCCAGTACATAGCCCTGCGTGCCGCAGCCGATGATCACCGCTTCGGCAATCGCCGACACATACGAGTGGTGCCGGAACGCTTCGCGGCGATGCACGTTCGAAATGTGCACTTCGATCACCGGCTTGTCGATCGCGCTCAACGCATCCGCAATGGCCACGGACGTGTGCGTGTAGGCAGCGGGATTGATGACCACACCGTCCACCTTGGTACGGGCCGCGTGCAGCCAGTCGATCAACTGATGCTCGGCGTTCGACTGACAGAAATCGACCGCGAGATCGAGCCGTTCTGCTGCATCGCGGCACAGGCGCGCGACGTCGTCGAGCGTTTCCGAGCCGTAAATGGCCGGCTCGCGCGTGCCGAGCAGGTTGAGATTGGGTCCGTTCAGGACCAGCACCGAGGCGAAACTCATTGCAGCCACTCCATAAGATTCAGGCGCGGGGCGCGCAGCCGGCACGGCTGTTCTTCCCCACTGTGGCACTAGTGTGCGCCAGATCCGCGGTCCGGTCTTTTGGGGTTTGTGCTAATTTGTACGATCTAGTTAGTTTGTATAGACTGTCGAAAAATCGAACTAATCTGGCAGATATTGGCCCTTGGTTCGGAGCCGAGAAGTAACAGATTGGTCCATTTCTTGCCGCAGGAGCCGTTCATGCAACGATCGATTGCCACCGTTTCGATTAGTGGAACACTGGTAGAAAAGCTGACCGCGATTCAGGCGGCAGGCTTCGACGGCGTCGAGATCTTCGAGAACGATCTGCTGTATTTCGACGGCTCGCCGGCCGACGTGCGCCGCATCGCGGCCGATCTCGGCCTGAAGATCATGCTGTTCCAGCCGTTTCGCGACTTCGAGGGCGTCAGCGCCGAGCGGCTCGCGCGCAATCTCGACCGCGTGAAGCGCAAGTTCGATCTGATGCATGAACTGGGCACCGACCGCATCCTCGTGTGCAGCAACGTGTCGCCGGATACGCTGCGCGACGACGCGCTGATCGTCGATCAGTTGGGCGCACTGGCCAGGGCTGCGGAGCAAGCGGGTGTGATCGCCGGTTACGAGGCGCTTGCATGGGGACGCCATGTGAATTCGTACCGGCACGCATGGCGGCTGGTGAATGCGGTCAATCATCCGAACCTCGGCATCGTGCTCGATAGCTTCCATACGCTGTCGATCGGCGATCCGGTAGATGAAATCGCGGCGATTCCCGGCGAGCGGATTACCTTCGTGCAGATCGCCGATGCGCCGAAGCTGGCCATGGACGTGCTCGAATGGAGCCGCCATTACCGCTGCTTTCCGGGCCAGGGCGATTTCGACGTCGCCGGCTTCACCGCCCGTGTGGTGGAAAGCGGCTACCAGGGTCCGCTCTCGCTCGAGATTTTCAACGACGGCTTTCGCGCTGCGCCCACCGCCGCGACGGCGGCGGACGGCCATCGCTCCTTGCTGTTTCTCGAAGAGCAGACGCGTAGCAAACTGATCCAGCAAGGCCGGCCGGCCCGCGAGCTTTATCAGCCGTCGCCCGCTCCGGCGCACATCGGTTTTCAGTTCCTCGAATTCGCCGTCGACGACGCGGCGCGCAGGCAACTCGCCGACTGGCTCGGCAAGCTGGGATTCCGGCGCGCCGGGCGGCATCGTTCGAAAGACGTCACGCTCTATCAGCACGGCGCCGCCTCGCTCGTACTGAACGCCGAAGCGGATTCGTTCGCCAGTGCGTTCTTCCAGCAACACGGGCTGTCGTTGTGCGCGTCGGCGCTGCGCGTCGACGACGCCAGGCTGGCCTTCGAGCGCGCGGCGGGCTTCGGCTATACGCCGTTCTCAGGCCAGGTCGGACCCAACGAACGCGTGTTGCCGGCCGTGCGCGCACCGGACGGCAGCCTCAACTATTTCGTCGACGAGACCCCCGACGAACCGACGCTGTTCGAAGCCGATTTCCTCCTCGACAACAGCAACGCCCCCACTGAACCCGCGCTGCTGACGAACATCGATCACGTGGTTCTGTCCTTGCCCGCGGATTCGCTCGACACGTGGGTGCTGTTCTTCCGCACGGCCTTCGGCTTCGACGCGGAGCCGAGCTGGCTGGTGCCGGACCCGTACGGGCTGGTGCGCAGCCGCGCGCTGCGCAGCCGCGACGGCTCGGTGCGCATCGCGCTGAACGCCTCGGTGGACCGGCACACGGCCGTGGCGGAGGCGCTGCATGCCTATCGCGGCTCGGGACTGAACCACGTGGCGTTCCGCACCGGCGACATCTTCGCAGCGATTCCGCAATTCGTCGCCGCCGGCCTGCCGATCCTGCGCATTCCGCGCAACTACTACGACGATCTCGCGGCCCGCTATGCGCTGCCCGACGAAACGATCGAAGCGCTGTGCGCCGGCAACATCCTGTACGACCGCGACGAAAAAGGCGGTGAGTTTTTCCACGCCTACACCGAGCAACTCGACCAGCGCTTTTTCCTCGAAATCGTGGAACGGCGCGGCGGCTATGACGGCTACGGCGCTGGGAACGCCGCGGTGCGCCTCGCCGCGCAGGCGCAGCATCGCAAGCACGACTTCAACTAAGCCGTGACGTGGTTTGACCGATTCACCCAGACGTTGATTTAGCGTTTCAAAAGCGACGGGCCGCCCGAAGGGCCCGCGTAAAAACTCAATGATTTATCCGGCGATCTTATGGACAACGAAGGAGACTGTAGATGAAACACACAAGCGGCACATTGAGAAAACTCGCATTTACGGCCAGCGCAACCTTGCTCGCCAGCCCGGCCTTCGCGCAAAGCAGCGTGACGCTGTACGGCGCGGTAGACGACGCGATCGTCTACGCCAATAACCAGAAGGGTGCGTCCAACGTGTATCTGCGGCAGGGCAACCTGTATGCATCGAAATGGGGCCTGCGCGGCGTTGAAGACATTGGCGGCGGCACCACGATCGTTTTCGACTTGCAGAACGGCTTCGATCCGAACACGGGTGCGCTGTCGTCGTCCACGCAGATCTTCAACCGCCAGGCGTATATCGGCGCGCAAAACCCGCTCTACGGCACGTTCACGATGGGCCGCCAGTACACCACGTACTACCAGTTCGTCGGGCCGCTCGCCTCGAGCAACTGGCTGACCGGCGCAACGGGCGCGCATCCGGGCGACATCGACGGTCTCGACACCACGATCCGCATCAACAATTCGCTGATCTACAACACGCCGAACTGGAACGGCCTGCAAGCAGGCGGCATGTACGCATTGGGCGGCATTGCCGGCAGCACCGGCAAAGGCCAGACCATCAGCGCAGGGGTGCGTTATGCAACCGGTCCGGTGAATCTCGCCGCGGGTTATCTGCGCATGGACAACGCGCAGCAGACCACGGGCTTCGATCCCGCCTCGACGGGCAGTTTCGGCACCTCGTCGCTCAATACCGGGTATGTGTCGGCGAAGGCGCTTCAGCACATCGCCGCGGCCGCGGACTATACGATCGGCAGCCTGATGATGGGTCTGACGTACACCAACGTTCAGTACGTGGCGGGCAGCCATTCCATCTTCCGCGACACCGCGATCTTCAACACCTACGCAGCACTCGCCACCTATCGCTTCAGCCCGGCCTTCGATATCGCGGGCGCGTTCTCGTACACGATGGCGTCGCAAGCCAACGGCATCACCAGTGCGGCGCGCTATCAGCAGTACTCGCTGAAACAGGCCTATCACCTCTCCAAGCGCACCACGCTGTATGCGGTGGAGGCTTACCAGCGGGCGAACGGTCAGACGCTCGGCGCGAAGGGCGCCGGGGATATCGTCGATGCCACACCGGCCGTTGGCGACTCGCAGAATTCGACGCCGTCGTCGACCAATGCGCAGTTCGTCGGCATGTTGGGTATTGCCGTTTTGTTCTAAGCAGCGGAAGTTGTTGCCTGCTTCATCCGCCCGCTGCCGGCGTCGCATCTGTGCGCGCCGGTAGCGGCGCTCCCGCCTCCTCCACGGCTTTACTGCCGTCTCCAATGCGGCAGCGTCTCCCCTTCGGCCGAGGCACGCTTGTTGCGCCGATATAATGACGCCTGATCTGCCGTCCACTGCCGGCCGCCCCGAGCGGGTCGCACCGTACAGCGCGCTTTCAGCACCTGGATCCGTTCGGCGCCGGATTCGCGGGCCGCAGGGACCGAACCCATCTGGAGACCTATGAAGAAGTTTGCCGTAGTCCTGTCCGTTCCCCTGCTTCTCAGCGCATGCGCGTATTTCCAGAACCCGGATTCGGGCGAACCCGTGGTCGACGGCAACACGCAGCGCCCCGTCGGCGATGTGGTGGCCTGCATGACGCAGCAAGCGGCCAAACACAACGCCACGTTCGAGACCACGCCGCTGCCGGAAGGTCAAATGCTCGATTTCGGCGATTCGAACGTCGTCAAGATCCGCGCCGACAATGGCGCCACCACCTACCGTTTCTACGCCGGCAAGCGCCACGTGGACAACCTGTGGATCGAAGGCGCGAGCAAAATCTGCGCGCCGCAATAGTTTCGAAACCGTTCAGTAACCGCTTCGTAACCTGCCGTACCGTAAGAGCCGGTAATCAATACCGGATCGAAACACCGCGAACCTGCCGCTTCAGGCCCGAGTCTTAAGAATGGTTTAAGACTTGGGCCCCATGATCCACCGGACAATGAAAAAGCAGGAGGTACATACCATGTACAAAACGACTCGCGACGCAAACGATGCCACGGCGCCGGCCAAGCGCCCGACCATGCTGCGTCGGCTATTGAGCCATCACGAACTCGCCACGCTGCTGCTGTTGCTGCATGCGCCGATCGATGCGTTCGCCAAACCCGAAATTCCCATGCTCCACGAGGCAGGCCTCGTCGAGACGGTCGCCACCGAAGCCGGTGCACCGAGCATTCGTCTGACGCAAGAAGGAAATGCCGTCCTGCGTGGACTGGGCATCCGCTAACAGCGGGCTTTCATCAGCTTTTCTGTTGCACCGCCGTGACGGCTCAAGGGCGCTACGTTTCTAAGCCTGCCACACCGCGTAACCCGCTTCACGCAGTCCAATCGCCAGTTCGACTTCCATGTCTCGCGCGCCGTCGTAGGGCATCGGATTGAACACCTCATACAGCTCAGGCATCAGGCGCAGGCCGTAATCGCGCACGTAGCGATTCGCCTGGATATCCGCCTTGTGACGGTCGAAACGCAGGTCCGGGTCCAACCCCGTCATACCCACATACACGCATGGCCGCTCGAACCGGTAGTCCGGGTTCGAACGGCGAAAACGCGCCTCGTTCCAGACCGTGTCCGACAACGCGACGACATAGACGTAGTAGTGGTGACTCGGACGACGGCGGGCCATGCGATGCGGGCGACAAATCAACGTTGAACCGGCTGTATAGCAGCTTTTATGCGCTCATGCAGCAGTCGCGCGTCGCGGCTGGATCAGCCATGCGCGGTCCCATGCAGCAGCATGCGGTATTCGGTGGGCGTGATGCCGACCGTCGCCTTGAACTGCCGCGTGAACGCGCTGTGATCGGTATAGCCGCACAACGCGGCCACATCCGTGACCTTGTCGTGCGACACCAGCAGGGCGGTGGCCGCATCGAGCCGCGTTTTCAGCAGCACCTGACGCGGCGTCAGATGAAACACCTTGTGGAAATACCGTTCGAGCTGCGCCACCGACATGTCCGCCATCGCCGCAAGCTGTTTCAGATTCAGCGGCTGCACGTAATTGTCCTGAATGTACTGCACAACCGCGGCGAGCCGGCTGTACGCGGGATGGCTGCCCTCGTCCGCTTTCAGATCGCGCGAGATGCCCGCCAGCCCCACCACCCGCCCCGCCGGATCGCGCAGCGGCTGCTTGCAGGTGAGACACCAGCCCGGTTGCCGCCCGGGGTAAAGATGCAGCTCCAGCTGATCGACCATCTGGTTGCCGACATTGATGATCGCGATGTCCTGCGCGGTGTAGATGCGCCCGAAGCGGCGCGGGAACACATCCTCGGCGGTCTTGCCGAGCAGCGCCGTCTTGTCCTTGTAGCCGCAGCGCGAGGCCAGCGTGCGGTTCACCAGCGCGTAGCGCGCCTGCGCGTCCTTGACGAAAAACACGACGTCCGGCATCGCGTCGAAGACAGGTTCGAGCAGCGTGAAATGCGAGAGCATGCCGCTTAGCGTGGCATCGGCTGGGTCGAGCGGGTGAGCCAGCGTGTTCATCTTGCGTGTCCCGTGCATCCGGTGCGGTGGTCTTGTGCGCTTGATTATAGGGCCGCGCGATGCGGTGAAAAAATGTGCGCCTCAATCCGTCGAAGCCAGGTCCTGCTCGCACGCAGCCATCAACGTGCCGATCTGCGCCGGATGAAACGGCGGACGTGGCTGCGCCGTCTGCCAGCCGAAATACGTGCCGGCAGCCGTGCCGCAGATGCGCCCCTGGCACGCGCCCATCCCGCAGCGCGTGTGCAGCTTGGCGTCGCGCCATTCGGCATGAGTTCGCACTTCGCCGAGCGTCACGTCTTCGCAGCGGCATAGCAAGGTGTCGTCGGGCGGGAGCGCGCGGGCCGCCTCGCTCAAGGTGAACGCATCGTCCACGCGCTGAGCGAAGCGTTGCCAACGCGAGCGTTGCGCGCGCAAATCTGGCCGGGCGCCCAGATCCGGCAGCGCGCCGCTTGCCACATAACCCGCAATCTCGCCTTCGACGCGCGCCAACTCCATCCCGCCAATACCCGTGCATTCACCGGCGGCGAGCACGCCCTGCACGGAAGTCCGCTGCAGATCGTCGATGCGGACCGCGCCGCGCACGTCGAGCGCACAACCCAGCGCCTGCGCGAGCGTGATATTGGGCACGAGGCCGTAGCCACACGCGATGCGATCGCAGTCAAGCGTGATCTCGCGTTCGCCGCGCTGGATCGTCACCTGTTCAACCCGGCCTGCACCGCGTGCTTCGCGCACCACGCTGCCGCTCAGGTAGCGCAGCCCTGCGAACCCACGCGTCAATTGCGCGGCCTGCAGCAGCTTGGAGGGCGTCGCCAGCAGCGAAGCGGCGAAACGCGCCAGCGCCAACGCCGAGGCCTGCTCGACCACCGCCACCACCTGGGCGCCCGCGGCCCGAGCCGTGGCGAGCGAAGCAAGCAGCAACGGGCCGCTGCCCGCAATCACGACGCGCTCGCCGCGCACCGGTGTGCCGCCTTTGATCAACGCCTGCAGTGCACCCGCTCCGGTCACGCCTGGCAGCGTCCAGCCGGCGAACGGCAGCAGACGTTCGCGCGCGCCGGTCGCGAGGATCAGTTGGCCGTAACTGACGCACATGCCGCCCTGCTCGGCCGCCGATTCCAGCAATAACGCGTGTGGGGGCAGCGGCGCGATCACCCGCACCGAAGAGAAAACCGTCACATTCGGATGACCTGTCAGCGCCTCGTGTACCTCGCGCAGCGGCGCCTGCGGCGCGTGCCCTGGGCCTTGCCGCCAGACCTGTCCGCCGACGCGCGGGTTGTCGTCGAACACGGCGACCTCTGCGCCCGCCTGCGCCGCCGTACGCGCTGCGTTCAACCCGGCCGGGCCCGCGCCCACCACCACCACGTCATAGTGCCGATTCACGCGGGCTCCGTCGTCTGAATGATCTGACCATCGCGACAGACCGTCTGACACGCGAGCGCGTGCGTCCGGCCGTCGATGGTGACGCGGCATTCCTGGCAGACGCCCATCCCGCACAAGGCCGCGCGCGGTTGACCGCTCACGGAGGTGCGCGTGCCGTGCAAACCCGCTATGGCGAGCGCGGCCACCACCAGGGTGCCGGCCTCGACCTCCACCGTGCGTGCGTCGATCGTCACGCGAACCCGCTCGACGACGCGACTAGACATGACCGCCTCCCTGCGCGAAACGTTGCGGCAAATACGGCGCGAGCGAGATCGCCGGCGCGTCGCCGGTGATCTGCGCCGCGAGCAGTTTTGCCGTCGCCAACGAAGTGGTAACACCGAGTCCCTCGTGCCCCACCGCCACCCACAAGTCCTGCGCGGCGCCGCCCATGCGGCCGATCAGCGGCAGGCCATCCGGCGTCGCCGCCCGGAAGCCGGTCCAGGCGCGAATGCCGTTGAGCGTCGGCAAGGCCGGCAGATAGCGCGCGGCACGCTGCAGCATCTGCGCGAGCACGGGCATGTCGACGGCGGGATCGGTGGTGTCGAACTGGCGCGACGAGCCGATCAGCACCTGGCCGGTCGGCCTCGGCTGCGCGTTGAACGCCACGGAGGTGCCCACCGCATGATGGGCGCTTTTGATGTAGCCGAGCTCAAGCAGTTGATGGCGAATCAGGCCGGGATAGCGGTCCGTGATCAGCAGATGGCCCTTCTTCGGCTGCAACGGCAGCGACGGCACCAGCTTCTGCGCGCCAATGCCGTTCGCCACGATCACATGAGCGGCGTGCTTGCGCTCGCCATGGGCGAGCGTCACGCCATGGGCGTCGACGGCGGCGACTTCCGTGTCGAGCCGCACGCGGATATTCGCGGCGTGCGGCGCTTGCGTGAGCAACCATTCGGCGACGGTCGGCGCGTACACGATGCTGTCGTGTTCGATCCGCAGGCCGCCCACCATGTCGGGCGCGAGCGCCGGTTCGCAGGCGCGCAACGCCGCGCTATCGAGCAACTGTGCGGCCACTCCACGTGCCGCAAACGCGTCGTGCATGGCACGTGCGGCTTGCCACTCTTCGTCGTCGGCGGCGACCCAAAGCGTGCCGCAGCGCGAGAACGCGTCGCGCTTGCGCAGTTGCGGCGCGAGTTCGAGCCACAGGTCGCGCGAATACGCGCTCAGCGCAAACTCCGCGGGCGAGTCGTTCATCACGACGATGTGCCCCATGCCCGCGGCCGTCGCGCCGCCCCCGATGCCATGGCTATCGAGCACCTCGACCTGCATGCCGCGCGCGGCCAGCTCCGCCGCGCAGGCCGCACCGACAATCCCCGCGCCGACGATCACCGCATCTGCCGTCATGCCGTACGCAGACCCCATGCAAACGGATCGCGCTCGTCGAAACACAGGCGCCCTTCCGCCATGATATGCGCGTAGCCGGTGATCGTCGGCACCACGGTCGCACCGTCACCGCTGCTCCGATACGTAGCCTCGAACACGCTGCCGATGATGCTTTCCTGCCGCCACACCGCGCCCTCGGCGAGCTTGCCGTCGGCGGCGAGGCACGCCACCTTCGCGCTGGTGCCGGTGCCGCACGGCGAACGGTCGTAGGCGTTGCCCGGACACAGCACGAAGCTGCGGCTGTCGATCCCTTCGCGCGAACCCGCCTCGAACAATTCGATATGGTCGATCAGCGCGCCGTCCGCGCCGGTGATGTGTTGTGCAATCAGCGCATCGCGAATCGCCGAACTGAAGGTGGTCAACTCGGCAATGTGACGCGCTTCGAGCGTGCGGCCGTGCTCGGCGACGAGGAAAAACCAGTTGCCGCCCCAGGCGATATCGCCGGTCAACACGCCGTAACCGGGCACCTCGACGCTCACCGCCTGGCGATACCGGTAAGCCGGCACGTTGCGCACAGCGACGCTGCCGTCCGCATTGAGCGTGGCCTCGACGATGCCCACCGGCGTTTCGATCCGATGCTGACCGGGTCCGATGCGCCCCATATGCGCCAGCGACACCACCAGTCCGATCGTGCCGTGTCCGCACATGCCGAGGTAGCCGACGTTGTTGAAGAAGATCACGCCGGCCGCGCAATCCGCCGCGTCCGGCTCGCATAGCAACGCGCCCACCACGACGTCCGAGCCGCGCGGCTCCGTGACGATGCCGGCGCGCCAGTCGTCGAAGCGGGTGCGGAATACGTCGAGCCGTTCGGCCAGCGTCCCGTTGCCGAGATCGGGTCCGCCGGACACAACCAGGCGGGTCGGTTCACCGCCGGTGTGCGAATCAATCACGTTCAAGGTTTTCATGCTGCTATCTTAGAAATGCCGACTCGGCCGGTCTTGGCGTCATTATGCGTGGATCATGACGATTTCAGCATAGTCTCTGATGCTGCGCGCCGCCGGCGCCTATGCTGAAATCGTCATCCGGCACGCGCGAATCGCGCAAGACGGCAGCTTTTTCCCTGCTTACACTGCGGTCAACTCATCACACTCAGGAGAGAAGTCGTGGCACATATCTGGGAAGGCGTATTGCCCGCGGTCACCACCAAGTTCAACGCGGATTTCAGCATAGACCGGGCGTGGACGAAGAAGAACATCGAAGCGCAGATCGACGCGGGGGTGGATGGGATTATTGTGTGCGGCTCGCTCGGCGAAGCCTCGACCCTCTCGCTCGACGAAAAGCTCGAGGTGCTCGACATCGCCGTGGACGCCTCTCGCGGCCGGGTGCCGGTGCTCCTGACGATCGCCGAAAACAGCACGCTCGACGGCTGCCGCCAGGCCGAAGCGGGCGCGAAGCGCGGCGCGGCCGGCTATATGGTCTTGCCGGGCCTGCGCTACCTGTCGGACCGGCGCGAGACGCTGCATCATTTCCGCAGCGTGGCGAACGCCAGCGCATTGCCGCTGATGATCTACAACAATCCGCTCGCGTATGGCGTCGACATGACGCCGGAGATGTTTGCCGAGATTGCCGACGAGAAGAAGATTGTCGCGATCAAGGAGTCGTGCGGCGACGTGCGGCGCGTCACGGATCTGATCAACGCCGTGGGCGACCGCTACGCGATCCTGTGCGGCGTGGACAACCTCGCGATGGAAGCGATCCTGATGGGCGCACACGGCTGGGTAGCCGGCCTCGTCTGCGCGTTCCCGCATGAGACGGTGGCGATCTACAAGCTGCTCAAGGCAGGACGCCTCGAAGAAGCCCGGGCGATTTACCGCTGGTTTGCGCCGCTGCTCTCGCTCGACGTGTCGGCAAAGCTGGTGCAGAACATCAAGCTGGCCGAAGCGATGGTAGGACTCGGCACGGAACCGGTGCGGCCGCCGCGCCTGCCGCTCGCCGGCGATGAACGCAAGGCGGTCGAAGCCTTGATTCGCCGCTCGCTCGAAACACGGCCGGCCTTGCCGACGCTCTGAGCGGCAGTGGCGTCCGAAGCTGCATCAGCAGCCGGCGGCGCCGTTCGATCAGGCCGCCGCTTTCTCGATCTGCGCATCGGCGTGCCGCAGATTCAGCAAGCGGTAGCCACTCTTGTAGACCGGTTGCAGACGAAAGCCGCTGTCCTGATCGATTTCGAGCAGGAGACGCAGACGCGACACATGGCTGTCGATGGTGCGCGTGAACTCGCGGAATTCGCGGCCCCAAACCATCGCGAAGATATGATCGCGCGACAGCACGCGGCCGATGTTGGCGAAGAACAGCGACGCCAGCCGATACTGCGTGCCCGACAGATTCACCGGCTCGCCGCGCAACATGACGAGCTGGCGACGGCCGTCGAAGTGATACGGCCCGGCGTCGAAGCTCGCCACACTGTGGCGGTCCGGGTAAGCGCGCCGCAGCAGCGCGGCGACGCGCTCGCGGAACTCGGCCGGGCGCAACGGCAACGACACGTAATCGTCAGCGCCGGCTGCGAACGCGCGCACGGCCGCCTCCTCGGTACTTTCTTTTGACGCGAAGACGACCGGCAGCCGGTCGCCGCCCACGGCCCGCACCGATTTCAGCACGTCGACGCCGGACAGGCGCACGCCGTGCCAGTCCAGCACGAGCAGGTCGACGGTGGAACGCGCGAGAACCCTCGACATGTTCAGGCCGTCGTCATAAGTCACGCAGGTGTGGCCCGCCTGCACCAGAGTCTTTTCGATCGACTGGCGCTGCAAGGGGTCGCGCTGAAGGATGGCAATACGCATGAGGGTGGCTCTCAACTGATAGATCGGACGCGATTCTGTGAGTCGCATGACCGCCAGCCCATAGGAGCAGTCCTAATTTAGCCGCCGATCGGCGTCGTCCGACAGAGCTGTCTTGCGTTCCGACGTATGTATTCCGCATTACGTGCGCGAGGCTGCCTGGGACCGTCAGAAAAGCGTCGTGACGTCCCAATGAGCCGCGCCCCGCCGACCAACTTGTTCAATCGAATTAAGCACTTCCAGCGGCCAATCCCTTTCATCCTGTAAAATCGCCGGCCGGCCAACGTTGTCATCGCGCCTGTCGTATCCCGGCAGACGCGCCCGTGTCCCGTGCTCTACCCAGCGCCCCCACACTTCTCGCCCGACAACCGCCGCATTCCACGCAGCGCGCGTGGCTTCCTATTCAATAAAACGACAGAGCAATGCAAGCAACAAATCTGGGTGGAGCACAACAGGCTGTCACCCCACGCACCCTTGGCCCAAGCGACTACAAAACCCTGGGCCTCGCCGCACTTGGCGGCGCGCTGGAGTTCTACGACTTCATCATCTTCGTGTTCTTCGCCCCGGCGATCGGACAACTGTTCTTCCCGCAAGCGATCCCCGACTGGCTGCGCCAGTTGCAGACCTTCGGCATCTTCGCGGCGGGCTACCTGGCGCGCCCGCTCGGCGGGATCATCATGGCGCACTTCGGCGACCTGCTCGGCCGCAAGCGCATGTTCACGCTGAGCGTGCTGCTGATGTCAGTGCCGACGCTGCTGATGGGCCTGCTGCCCACTTACGCCAGCATCGGCCTGCTCGCGCCGGTGCTGCTGCTGGTGCTGCGTGTGCTGCAAGGCGCCGCGGTGGGCGGCGAAGTGCCGGGCGCGTGGGTGTTCGTGTCGGAACACGTGCCGCAGCGCCATATCGGTTATGCCTGCGGCACGCTGACGGCGGGTCTGACAGCCGGCATCCTGCTCGGCTCGCTGGTCGCCTCGGGCGTGAACCGCCACTTTGCGCCCGCGGACATCACCGGCTACGCGTGGCGGATCCCGTTCCTGCTGGGCGGCGTGTTCGGCCTGTTCTCGGTCTACCTGCGCCGCTGGCTGCATGAGACGCCGGTGTTCGCCGAACTCAAGCAACGCAAGTCGCTTGCCGCGGAAATCCCCTTGAAGGCGGTGCTGCGCGACCACGGCCGCGCCGTCGTCGTGTCGATGCTGCTGACGTGGATGCTGTCGGCGGCGATCGTCGTCGTGATCCTGATGACGCCCACGCTGCTGCAAAAGCAGTTTCATATCGCACCGGCCACCGCCCTGCTCGCCAACGGCGTGGCGACGCTGTGCCTGACGCTCGGTTGCGTCGTGGCGGGTTCGATTGCCGGCAGGATCGGCGCGGGACGCACGCTGTTTATCGGCGGTCTGGCGCTGGCGGCGTCGTACTACGTGATGTTCGCGCAGCTCGCCGTCGATCCGTCCAAACTGCTGCCGCTCTACGCCGTGACGGGGTTTCTCGTCGGCGTGATCGGCGCCGTGCCATTTGTGATGGTCAAGGCGTTTCCGGCCGCCGTGCGTTTCTCGGGCATCTCGTTCTCGTATAACGTCGCGTATGCGGTGTTCGGCGGCCTCACGCCAATCGTCGTTTCGCTGATGATGAAATCGAATCCGATGGCGCCGGCGCTCTATGTGGGCGCAGTGTGCGTGCTCGGCGCGGTGACCACCTTTTTCATCAAGGATGCGCCTCAGGAGCCTTCGTCGAGCCGCTGAGGCTGGCTTAGGCGCGGCGCCGGCTCACCCGCGGCGATACATCGATACTTCATGTCACACCGAAACGTCGCGTGCCGCGCGGCGTTACGATGTGTCTCATGAATACCCCCACCGCCCCCTTCACCCGCGCCATCGCCCTGATTGTCGGAACGGTCAGCGTCGGGTTCGTCGTCACGCAACTCGACGTGACAATCGTCAATATCGCACTCGCGAACATCAGCACCGACCTGCATGCGAGCGTCGCAGGCCTGCAATGGATCGTCGACGCTTACGCGCTGGCTTTCGCGGTCCTGATGCTGTCGGCCGGTGTGCTCGGCGACCGGCTCGGCGCGCGCCGCATGTACGCCGCCGGCATCGTGATCTTTGCGCTCGCATCGCTCGCCTGCGGACTCGCGTTCGACGACGTCATGCTCGTCGCCGCACGCGCGGTGCAGGGCATCGGCGCCGCCGCGATGCTGCCCAACTCGCTCGCGCTGCTCAATCAGGCCTGCGGGCACGATCCGAAGCTGCGGGCGCGTGCAGTGGGTCTGTGGACCGCGGCGGGCGCCATCTCTATCGCAGCGGGCCCGGTGGTTGGCGGCTTGTTGATTGCGGGCTTCGGCTGGCGCAGCATCTTTCTGGTCAACCTGCCCCTGTGCGCCGCGGGCCTGTTCGCGACCTTCGCATGGGTGCCGGGGCCGAACGCCAAGCCGGCGCAAGCGTCGGCACAACCGTCGGCCCAGGCCTCGCAACCCGCGGTGCCGCCGCGCAGCATCGACCTGCCCGGCCAGTCCCTTGCCGTCGTCACATTGACTGCCTTTACCGGCGCGGTCATCGAATGGCGACCGCTCGGCCTGAGCCATCCGCTCGTCGCAGGCGGCTTTGTCCTCGCACTCATCGCCGCCATCGCCTTCGTCACCATCGAATCGCGCGTGGCCGCACCGATGCTGCCGCTCTCGCTGTTCCGCAAGCGCACCTTCAGCGCGGCGGTCCTGTTCGGCATCTGCGTGAACCTGACCTACTACGGCATGGTGTTCGTGCTGAGCCTGTATCTGCAACGGGTGCGCGGTTACACGCCGCTGCAGGCGGGGCTCGCATTCCTGCCGCTGACCGGTGGCTTTCTGGTCTCGAACGTACTCAGCGGCTGGGTCGTGGGGCACTACGGCGCGCGCGTGCCGATGATCTGCGGCGCGCTGATCGCGGCGCTGGGTTATGGCTTGCTGCATCTCGTGGGCGCAACGACACCGCTTATCGGGCTGTTGCTGCCGTTCCTGCTGATTCCTTCGGGCATGGGCCTCGCGGTGCCGGCCATGACGACCGCCGTGCTCGCGTCGGTTGAGAAGCAGCGCGCCGGCACTGCGTCAGCGGTCCTCAACACCGCGCGGCAAGCGGGCGGCGCAGTGGGCGTCGCGGCCTTCGGCGCGCTGGTGAGCGGAGCGGGCGCCGCGCACATTGTGTTCGGCATGCAAGCGGCCACCGCGATTTCCGCGGGCTTGCTACTCACTGCGCTGGCGCTGGCGTGCCTCGTCCATCCGCAGCCGCACGCTCAGGAACCGGATGACAGGAAGAAACCGCCCTTGCGCCCGGTGCATGGCGCCGGGCGCGGTTGAGCCGCCGTGTGGTGTTTGTTTGCGGCCATGAAGATGACCGTGCGGGTAACCGCGACGCTCGCAGAATTTGGGCCGGCGATGCTTAAAGCATCGACTTGCCTTGATCGAGGATCTTGTCGCAGATCTGCTTGGTGAGTTGCTGCTTGACGCCATCGCCGCCAAGGCTCAGCTTCTGGCCGCTGCCTGTGTCGACCACGCCGTTGGCGCCATCGGTATAGCCGCTGCTGGAATTCGACGCGCCGCCCGGCAGCTTGCTCATCAGCGAATCCTTGACCGACGACGCGCTGTTGCCGCCCAGGTAGTTGTTCTTGATGCAGAACTGCAGCACACCGGCGACATTGCTGCTGCTGCCGGACGTCACCGAGCCCCCTGACAACGCACTGCCAAGGTCGCCCAGGCCTCCCGACGAACCGCCCCCGGTCAAGCCACCGAGGCTCGGTGAGGAACCGTTGCTGCTCCCCTGGTTAAGCAGATTGCCGAGTTGAGCATAAGCTGCGGGAAGCGGGATCGACAGTCCAATAAGCGTTGCCGCAGCTACAACGCAGTGCATGCGTGCTTTCATAGATTCCTCCTGTGGGTCGCCGCTTCCAGTTGTTCAATATTTTTTGACAACCCTACAGGACACAATAGTGCGGAAATCATTGGTTTCCCACTGATTTTGCACTTCAGGCAATTGCGCAGTTGTCCTTTTCATCACAGTGCACTTTCAACGCTATAGCGAGGTTTCCTGAATCTCCCCGGAATCCAGTGCGCGCTGGATCAACCCTTCGTTTTCCACCTTGCGGATCGCGTCGGCAATCAGCTTCTCCGGCTCTTCGATCTCTGCCTTGATCGTGCTGAGGAAGCCGGAGGCATCGAGGATCACCAGCGTTTCCGCCGAATCGGCCCGGCTGATAATCACGCGATGCGGCGTCGGCCCTTCGCCGAGGCTCGCGCAAAACTGCATGACATTGCCGCCGATCGTTTGCTCAAAACTTTGAATCATTGTTGGCTCCTTGCTGACTATCCGAATCGAAGAGACTTGCCGGCCCACGCCTTCCCCACGCAATTCCGGTGCCACGGCACCCGCGCTGAATCACCGACCCAAACCGCCGCGCGGCGCACGCGCCCCGTCGATGCTGATCCGGCCCGCACCCGTCACGAACAGCAGCAGGAAACCACCCGCAATGCCGATGTTTTTCCAGAAGTGGATCACCATGTCGTGCTGGACGGCCGCATCGGTGACGTTCCAGAAATCGTGTCCGAGGACGGCGGTGGCCACCGTGTACACCGCCAGAATGAGCGCAAGCGGGCGAATCTTGAAACCGACCACCAGACACAGTCCGCCGAGCGCTTCGACCGCGGTGGCGAGCGGCGCCGCCACCTGCACGAATGGCACGCCTTTGGAGTGCAGATACCCGACGAAGCCTGCGTATCCCAGCAGTTTCATCACACCGCCCCATAAGAACAACACGGCCAGCGCAAGACGTGCGAGGAAAATAACGCCGGAATCGACGGGACGCGTCATGAGAGAGGGCTCCTGTAAATGAATAAGCAGAAGACCGGGCTGCGCGCTGTCAGTTCCCGGAGGTTGACTGTCAGAATATGTCCATTGACTCGCTTTTCCAAGCGAATACGCGCTACGGCAGGCACTTACAAGGAGAATTCTTCCCTGCAGGACGCCCGGAATCGCGCTTTCAATTGCTCGCCGCGCCCGGCCGCTCTTGTTATAATCCTTTCACGATTTCGAACGAAATATAACGCAGCTTTGCGTCACGGGCCCCAGGACTTCCATGCTGAAAACTGATCGCCTTCGCGCGCTCGCCGATGCGCTGGCGAGACAAAACGTGATGCGTCTGCGCGACGCGGCCGCGCTGCTCGGGGTGTCGGAAATGACAGTGCGCCGCGACGTCGCCGCGAGTCCGGGGCAGTTCACTTATCTCGGCGGCTACATCGTCAGCGCGACGGATGTGCCGAACACCGCCGGCTATTCGCTGGAGCAGGAAAAAGATCACTTCGCGCAAGCCAAGGCCGAGGCCTCGGCATTCGCCGCCAAGCTCATCGCCGACAACGAAACGCTCTTCATCGATTGCGGCACCACGCTCACCACACTGGCCCGGCTGATTCCCGCCGAGCGGCATGTCACCGTGGTCTGCTATTCGCTGAACGTCGCGGAAATCCTGCGGCGCAAGCCCAACGTACGCATGATCCTGCTCGGCGGGGTCTACGTGCCGTCATCGGATTCGTTCGCGGGGGAAGAGAGCATCGAAATGCTGCGCCGGATGGGCATCAACAAGGCCTTCATTTCGGCGGGTGGGGTGGACCAGGCGCGTGGTGTCACCTGCTGGAATTTCCATGAGGTCGCGCTCAAGCAGGCGGCCATGGCGAGCGCCGTCGAACGGCATCTGGTAGTCGATACCAGCAAGTTCGGCGCGGTCAAAGCCGTCCGTTTCTCGCAGGTCGACGATTTCGATTCGATCATCACCGAGAAAGGCCAGGAGTTGCGCCAGCGCAAGTGAGCGTTGGGGCCGTGGCCGCGAAACGGCACTTGCCGCGTCTCAAGGATACGTAGCCACCTCGATCAGATTGCCATCCGGGTCGCGGCAATAGACCGAGGTCATCGGGCCACGTGCGCCGGATCGCGCAGTTGGGCCCGCTTCGATCGCGACACCTTGCGCGAGCCAATGCGCCTTGACTGACTCCGGACTCGCCTGAGTCACGAAGCAGAGATCCGCACTGCCCGGTACCGGCGCCGCGCCGGTGAACCACGCCACCGTATCCGCATCCTTCGGCCGCAGATTGATCTTGTGGACGCCGAAATGCACGGCGACCCGCACGCCGGTGCGCGAATCGAAATCGATGCGTTGCATGCCCAGCACACGCACATACCATTCGGCACTGGCTTCCACATCCGCTACGTTCAGAACGATGTGGTCGATGCTGTCTATCGAGAAGCTCATGATCGTCGAGAGTGTTGTGCAGATCGCGTTGGGGACGGGCATCTGTCGCACCGGCCGATGCGCCGGCAACGCCAACCGTATGCCACCCAGGCAAAATACCACGCTCGGGCCAAACGCGTTCTCAGGTCTGCGCAGCGAGCGACGTAGCGAACGCCGCCACACACGCCTCACGCACCCGTTCGATCACCGACGACCAGTCCTCGTCCGCCGCGCGTCGGAACAGCCGCAGCGTATCCGGATACCACGGCGAGTCGCTGCGCGTGTGCATCCAGCGCCAGTCGAGGCCCTGGCTCGGCAGCATGACCCAGCAAGGCTTGCCCATTGAGGCAGCCAGATGAGCGACGGAGGTATCGACGCAAATCACCAGATCGAGCTGCGCGACGATCGCCGCGGTGTCGACCAGGTCCGTCGTCTCCGAGCCGAGATGCAGCAACGGCTGAGCAGCCGGCGGCGACTGGCCCTCTTCTTCGCCCTGACCTTTTTGCAGACTCACGAATTGCAGATCCGGCACGCTCCACAGCGGCGCCACCGCAGTCAGCGAGGGCAGCGAACGGTTGGCGTCGTTGTGGTGTTGCGGATTGCCCTTCCACACCAGCCCGATCCTGCGTCCTGCGGGCAGCGTCGCGAGCCGAGCGCGCCACTGTTCGACGACAGGCTCCGCAAGTCTCACCGGTTCGACGGGCGGAATCGTCTCCAGCGTCGTGCGCAGATGCAGCGGCGCACTCAACAGGCTGGTCCAGCAATCGAAGCCCGAAGCGCGGTCCACGGCCCCCTGGTGATCGACGACCGCATCCACGCCCTCCACCGCCGCCAACAAGCGGCGCAGCGGCGCCAGACAGGCCACCGTAATATGCGTGGCGCCCTGCGCCTTGAGCAACGGCAGATAACGGCCGAACTGCAGCATGTCGCCAAGACCGTCCTCTTGCCAGACCAGCAGCGACTTGCCCGCCAATGCATCGCCATGCCACTGCGCACAGGGCAACAGCCTTGGCGTCTTGTGATAGATAAAGTCGGTCTTCTTGTAGCGTGATTCGTAGAGTCGCCAGCCTTCTTCGAACTCGCCGGTACTGATCAGCAAAGTCGCAAGCGCGAACGTCGCGTCAGGATAGTCCGCGCGGATGGCGATGGCTTGCCGGTAAGCCGCCTCGGCCTCGGGCAAACGGTTGAGCTCCTTCAGCACGTTGCCCAGGTTATAGAGCGCCTCGACAAGATCGGGACGTAGCGCGAGCGCCTGCTGATAAGCGGCGGCCGCTTCCTGCCAGCGCTCCTGGACCTGCAGCACACTGCCCAGGTTGTTGTGAGCTTCGACGCCTCCCGGATTGATGCGCAGTGCCTCGCGATACGCGGCCTCAGCCTCGGCCAGCCGCTCCAGTTTGTGCAGCACGATGCCCAGGTTGTAGTACGCCTCAGCGTAGTCGGGACGCAATGCGAGTGCCTGCCGGTAGGCCGCTTCGGCTTCGGGCAAGCGCTCGAGGTCGGCCAGCACGCTGCCGTGGTTGTTGTGCGCGTCGCTGTAATTCGGGCGAATCGTCACCGCCAGGCGGCAAGCCAGTTCCGCTTCGGGCAAGCGCTTTGAAATCTTCAGCACACTGCCGAGGTTATTGAGGGCCTCGGGATATTGCGGCCGCACGGTCAACGCCTGGCGGTAAGTCTGCTCCGCCTCGGCAAGACGGCCGAGTTCTCTGAGCACATTACCCAGATTGTTATGCGCCTCGGCGCAGTCGGGCCGCACTGCAAGCGATTGCCGGTAAGCGCTTTCCGCCTCATGCAGACGGCGATGATCGTAGAGCACGATGCCCAGGTTGTAGTGAGCCTCCGCGTAATCGGAGCGGATGGCAATGGCCTGCCGGTAGGCCGCTTCTGCGTCATGCAAACGCTTGAGGCTGTACAGCACCGCGCCGAGATTGTTGTAGGCCTGAGCCTGATCGGGCCGGATGGCCGCGACGCTGCGAAACATCGCTTCCGCTTCGAGCAGGCGGTTTAGACCTTTGAGCAGGATGCCGAGGTTGTTGTACGCATCGACGAAATCGGGTTTGACCGCGATCGACTGGCGCCAGTAATTTTCCGCGTCGTCCCAGCGGTTCAGGCCGAGCGCCGCGACCGCGGCAACATTCAGCGTCTCGACCAGCAAGTGTTCGGCGACGCTTTCCCGTGCATCGAGTATGGGCTGAAGCAAGGCCAGGGCTTCGGCAAACTTCCCGGCCCCGCACAGCGAAACCGCCACCTGATGAGGTGCCGTGGTGAGAGGCGCGAGCGTCGATGCCGAAGTCATGGATGGTGGTAGGCGCGATTGTCGGCGCTTGTAAGCTCGGGGAAAGTTGTTCCCTGATCGGGTCCGGTGCGGATGCGTGATTGGCACGCTCTTCATGCAACGGGAGCGCCCCAACAAGCAGGTTACGGCACTTGAGGCCGGCGCGATGGGACGAAATGAGCGTGTTGCCGCACGTTATTCATCGGATGGGCCCGCCCAATCGGGATGCCTTGCGCCCGGCGATACGCTAAGCTCCGAAGCGCGTCGCAAAGAAAATCGGAACCATAACAATGACCCAACTTACGCTCCACCCCGTCACGCAGGACAACTGGATCGCCTGCGCCAAGCTCGAATTGCCGGAAAGCCAGCGCGGCTATGTCGCCCCTAACGTCTACTCCATTGCGGAATCGAAATTCGAACCGCACTATCAGCCGCGAGTGATTCTGCTGGATGAGGAAGTGGCCGGCTTCCTGATGTATTGCCAGGACGACACCGATCAGCAGGCTGAAGCATTCTGGCTGTTCCGCATGATGATCGCCGCTTCGCATCAAGGCAAAGGCCTTGGCTACCAGGCGGTGACACTCGCATTAGCCGAGATGGAAACGATGGGCGCTCGACTGGCCTATACGATGCATAAGCCGGACAACGAAGTGGCCGGCCGCCTCTATGCCAGGCTCGGTTTTCGTCGCGTGGGTGTGCTCGAGGACGGCGACATTCAGTTGCAACGGGACTTTTAAGCTGAGCTTGCCGGCACGGCGGTCCGAATCACCGCCCTAAGACTGCCAGGCCATATGCACAAGCGGAAACGGCCGGCCAGCGGAGTCCGTTGCGGAACGTCCCACATCCTTGAACCCGTAGCGGCGATAGAACTCATGCGCGCGCGGATTCTGTTCGTTGACGTCCACGGTGAGACTGGCGTGCTTCTGCCTCACATGGTCGAGCAGGCTTGTACCGACACCTCGCCCGAACTGCTCGGGGTCCACAAACAACATTTCGACCTGTGCCTCATGCATGCCGATAAAACCGGCAATGAGGCCCTCGGCACTCTCACAGACCCACACTTCCACCGCCGGCAGATACAGGTCTCTGACTTGCGGATAGAGGTCTTCGATATCCTGCTCGCGCAGAAACGTATGCGTCGCTCGCACAGAGCGCAGCCAGATTTCGACCAGCGCCGAGTTGTCGGCGGGAATGCGGCTTCGTATGGTCATGATGGGTATAAGCGAACGCCTCAACAGCTACTCGAAACGCACGTCCCCCGAACCGGAACGGTTGACGATTCGCGTCGACGGGTTCCCGCTGATCCGAACATCGCCCGAACCGGCTACATTGACGATCGCCGAGACTGAGGCATCGCCACGCAGGTCGCCCGATCCATGCACGCTCGCGTTCAACGCGTTCGCCTCGACGGCGTGGACATCCACCGCGCCCGAACCCTGGATGGCCACGTTCACCGTCTTCACGCGGCCGGAAGCCACGAACGAGCCGGACCCGGAAACGCTGAGGTTCAAGGCATCGCCATGGATGCCCGACGCCGTCATCGACCCCGAGCCCTGCAGACTCACCGCACGCAGCGACGGATTCGTAATCACGACCTTGAGGTCCCTCGCCAGCGCGACCGGCTCCTTCAACTCGATGGTCAATACGTCGTCGTGGATGGAAGTGAGCAGCAACGGCAACAGGTTCGCCGGACCGGAGACCGTGATCGACGGGCTTGCGCCAATCGAGAAGACCACCTCAGCCGGCGCACGCAGCTCAATGCCTGAAAACTTGCCTGCTGGCCGCGTTTCGGTCTGATCGGCAGACGAGGCGGCGTTGGCATCCGTCGACACGCGGATCACCGCACCGGCGTTGCTCTGGGCCACCGCCACACTTGCGAGCACGCTAAAGGCCGCCGCCGCGGCAATTCGAACGATGGACACGCTCATGGTCTTTCGCCTCCTTGTCTCAACTCGCTATTGCGGCCCATGGCCGCTTTGGTTGCGCATCATGCGCCTAAGCGCAGCGAGGCGTCAAACCCGCCAGTAAATCGCGTCCTTTGCAACGCTAGCGATCGCTGCGCAACAAACCATACAGCGCGGTATCCGACACCTCGCCGCCGACAACCCAGCGCTCCCTAAGCAATCCTTCGCGGACAAAGCCGGCGCGTTCCAGCACGCGCGCCGACCCGTTGTTGCGCGGGTCGATATCGGCTTCGAGGCGCCGCAGCGACAGCGTCGAGAACGCATGTCCGATCAACGTATGGACCGCTTCCTGCGTGTAGCCTTGCCGCCAGAACTCGCGGGACACGCCAAAGCCGATCTCCGCCCGCAACGAAGGTTCGTAAAGACTGAAGAGCGTGCAAGTGCCGATCATTTGCCCGGTCTCACGCAGGTCGATGGCGCACACCAGGTCCTTGCCGGATGCACTCGCCGTCATCAGACGCGATAGATATTCGCGCGCCTGTTCCAGTTGGGTCATGGGAGCGAATGACCAATAGCGCATGAATTGCGGATCGGAGTACATCGCGAATAGCACAGCCGCATCGTCTTCGCGCAACGGGCGCAGCACCAGACGCGGCGTGTTTAACGTAATGGGTTCGAAGAATGGCATAGCGTGTTTGGTTTGTTTAGACGCTCAGGCCGTATAGCGGCTTGGCCTTGCCCGCAAACCAGTCCCGAAGCGACGCGTCGTCCCAGCTCCCGGCAATACCCGCTGCCTCCTGCAGCAACGCGGTGCCCTCTTTCTGCCGTGCAAGGCCGAACAGTGCCTGAGCGGCCTCAAGCATCAGGAAGGCACGGTCGACGTCTTCGCTGCCGTTGGTCTCGATCAAATGCGTGCCGCGCTCGGCCGCTTCCAGTGCCTTGGCAAACTCGCCCAGGCGATTGAACACCATCGCGCAGAGGTAATCTGCCCGCTCCAGATTGACCCATGTGCCCGCGCGCTGCCAAAGCTCGCGCGCCGCGGACGCGCCCTCGATCATCACCTCGCGGACCTGCGGATGGGCAAGCGTTTCGTCATCCTGCTCAAGCAGCGCCGAGACGATATTGTTGAGACTGGGCGCTGCGAGCGCATCGGCCTCGCTCGATTCGTTCCAGCGTTCGACACCCTCCACCACACCCTGCAGCGCCACGGCGACATCCAGCGCGCGTCCAGGCGTCAGCAGAAAGCTGATCGCCGCCGCGCGCACGACCGTCGTTGCCTGCTCGGCCCGTAGACCCAGCTTCGACATCCGGCGCTCCAGCGCGACGCCCGCCAGCAGATTTCCACTGATATGCGCAGACACCGCCGCGTTACGCAAGACCGCCAGCGGCAACGACTCGTGGCTCGCGGTGCCTTTGGCAATCAGTTCGTAAGCCTCCTGCCAGCGCTGGTTCAATTCGCCGACCACGTGATTCGACAGCCAGCTGAAGCGCGCAAGCTGGTCGGCGGGTAACGCAAGGTCTGCTAGCTGGCGCAGTTTTTCGGCTGCCGCTTGCGGCTCGTCGTCGTGGTTCTGCATCAACAGGCCAAGTTCGTCTGCGATCGTCATCGTGCTGATTCCTCAATTAGAGAACACGTCATTCAAGCGGCATCGCTTTAAGTGCGTCCAACCGCCGGCCGGCTGACGATCTTAAGCATCTGCAAGCAGGGATTGCTCGGCGACCAAAGCTCGGGGAACACCTCGACAGGAGCAAATCCCATCCGCTCATAAAAGCCGCGCGTCAAGGCGTAATGCGGATTGGGACTCGTCGCCGCGATGGTCTTCACTTGCAGGAAGCGTGCGCCGTGTTCGGCGAGCCAGGATTCCACGTGCATCAACAGCTTCTTGCCGACACCTTGGCCTCGCACTTCGGCATGCACCGCCACGCAGTGAATTTCCCAAGCTTGAGGGAAGTGTTCGCGTAACGTCAAGAAGCCGATAATCCGGCATTCATGACGCATCACAAAGGTGGGCAACGTGGCCGTATCGCGGACGTACTGCATTAACGCTTCTTCAATGCCGAACCATTCAGGCACGCTGCGCAGGATGGCTTCGCACGCTGCCTGAATATCGCCTTGCGGACGGACGCCACCCACAGGCCAGCGATAACCCAGCACCGATTCGCGCGGATAAGCGTTCTCGCAGACCTGGCCAAGCTGGTTGCCGCCCAACAGGTAAACCGATTCGCTATCGGCGCGCAGGAAGAAGCCAACATGCCCCTTCCAGCTCTCCGGCTCGTCGCGGTACAGCACGGCAATGCATCCTAAAGCCGGTTGCGCGAGCGGCTCGCCCCATTCGAGCCAGGAGCGGGCCAGCGCCGAACCCGTACCTGGCATATCGAGCCGCGCTAAACACCAGTTCACGAACGACGAACACCACGAGGCCTTGTCGTCGTAGCCGCGAATATTCGTGTGTTCGTGGTACTCGGTAATGCGCGGATTGCTCTGCCCTGGCGGATATTGCGCGATGCCGGTTTCCCTCCGTGCAACGGCAAACCAGGGTGGGACATTGACTGATTCGATGTTGTATTGAGGATCGTCCATAGTGTGCAGTTCAACTTTGGGGCGGCCGCTGAATCATGCCGCCCCAATCGGACTTAAGGTTTCATCAAGAGGTAGTAGCCAAAGCCTAGCGTTGCGCGTCCCCACTTGAGGTACGCCATGTGCCACTTCTGCATGCGCACGCTAAAGGCCTCGGCCTCGGGGTCGTCGGGATGGTCGGCGAGGTAGCGCATCATCGCGTTGCAGTACTTGCCTTCGTAATCGTCCCACTCGTCATCGTTGCTCGTTGTCGTGCGCAGCACCACGTATCCGCAGGTCCGTGCCCGCTCCGCATTGTCCGCGTGCGTCGCGAACTCATCAAGCGTGCCGTCGATCGCCTCGAGATAGCCGCTTGACGGCGGCTGTTTCCAATACCCGTCTGCGACAAGCAGGCGTCCACCGGGTTTGAGCCAGTCGAAGCAGGTTCGCAGACACGCGTCGAACGAACCGAACGCATGGACCGAACCGACGCATAGCACCGCGGCATAAGCCTCGGCCTCGCGGGGATGCTCCAGCAGCGGACAGTCGAACAACTGCAGACGATCGTTAGCGCCTCGCCATTCAAGGCGCGCGCGATCGAGAAACGCCGCGTTGATATCGACGCCCACGCCGCGCGCAGGACATCGTTCAAGCAGTTCGCGCAACAAGGCGGCCTTGCCGCACCCTGCGTCGAGTACGACGTCGTGCGCGGTCAAGCCGTCGCCGAGACTGTCTAAGAGTTGCTGTGCCTTAGATGGCGAGAGCGGGCTGAGATAGTGATGATCGCGATGCGCGATCGTCGAGAAGCGAAAGGGATTTGCGGATGTACCGGACATGATTCCATTGCATGGAGAGGTGGGATGAAAGATGGATAAAACCTGAGTGGCACACAACTTTCATATCCAGACCTCCGATGCGTTAAATGGAATTCGCGGCGACAGATAGTAAGGCAGAAATCTGCTTTTGACGAATCTTTCCGCACGAAGTGAAGCGGCACAACACCTCGACCGAACGCAACCGCTCAATGCAGGTCGGCCCGCGCGCGCATTTCGTACACCTCTTCCAGATTCGGCGCGGGTTCGCTCAAACTGTCGACGAAGCATTGCGTGGCCGGATCGCTAATGAAGCTGGCGGCCGAACCGGCCGTCAGGATCGCCTCGCACTCCTGCGGTCGCGCAACGACGAAGCCTTGCACATAGTCCACGCCGATTTCCTTGAGCGCCCGCAGCGTGTTCGCATCTTCGACCCACTCGGCAATGCTGCGCATGCCGAGGTTGCGCGCAAGGGCGACGATTGCCTCGACGATCGCCGTATCGGCGGGATGCTCGCACATCGTGCGAATGAACTCGCCGTCGATCTTCAAGGCATCGGCCGACAGGTCCTTCAGATACTTGAACGAGGTATAGCCCGCGCCGAAGTCGTCGAGCGCGATCTTGCCGCCCATATCGTGAACGCGCGCGATAAACCGCTGCGTGTTTTCCAGATCGTGCAGTGCGACGCTCTCGGTGATTTCGAGGCACAGGTAACGGATAATCGGGCGGTAGCGCGCGAACAGCGCGAAGATGTCTTCCATGAACTGCTCGTCGTTGAGCGACCCACCGCTCAGGTTGACGCACACAAAGCGCGTCTTCGGCAACGCATGCCGGTTCCGCTCGATCCATTCGAGCACCGTGGTCAGCACCCATCTGTCGATGGCGGCAATGTTGCCGGACTCCTCCGCCGCCACGATCACCTTGCCGGCCGGCAGTATCGCGCCGTCCGGCGCACGCCAGCGCAGCAGCACTTCGAAGTCGAGCGACGCGGTGGGTGCGGCGAGCGACATGATCGGCTGCATCACCAGGAACAGTCCGCCGGGCAAGCGGTTTTGCCCTAGCGTCTCGACCAGCATGAGTTCCTTGGCGCGCTCCTCGAAGGCCGCCGCGCCCTTGCGATAGGTGACGAGATGCCCGTGCGCCACGCCTTTCGCCTCACGGCAGGCGCCATCCGCGTTGGACAGCGCGTCCTGCACCCGCACGCCGTGCGAGCATTCCACGAGGCCAATCGACGCCTTCACCTGAAACGCGCAATTGCCGACCTGATACGGCGCGGCGCTGAGCAAGGTGACAAGTTCGCGGCACTGCTCGATCGCATCGTCGATCGAGGTGTTGCTCATCACGCAGATGAACTCGTCGCCGCCGATGCGTCCCACCGCATACTCAGGCCGGAACAGTGAACGGGCACGCGCGGCGACCTGCTTGAGCACCTCGTCGCCAGCGCGATGCCCGAACAGATCGTTGACGAGCTTGAAGCGGTCGAGGTCGATATAGGCCAGCGCCCACGGCGTGTGCTCCTCGCTTTGCGCCGCGATGGCCCGTTCCACTCCGCGGCGATTCAACGAGGCGGTCAGGGGATCATGGTCGACGAGAAAATGCAGACGCTCGATCGCTTTGGCGCGCTCCGTCACGTCCTGCAACGAGCCTTCGATCCAGCCGTTCGAGCGCGTCGCCTTCAGCGAGTAACGCCGCTCGGCCGTGCCCCACTCCGCCGAACCGCCGAGTTCGAGCTCGCCCTCGCTGCCCTTCTGCGCCAGCGCCTGCAAAGAGCCCCACGCGCCCGGCTCGAAGTAATCCTTCCAGAGCCGCACCTTGTATTCGGCCTTGCGCAGATCGAGCATCGCACGCAAGGCGGGATTGGCGCGCACGAAATGGCCGTTCTCATCGAGCGTGAAGAGACCGATCGGCGTGACGTCATAGGTGTTGCGCAACTCCGTTTGCATCCGCCGGCGGCGCTCGCGCTCGGCGCGCATCTGCTCGGCAATCGCAAAGGCGGCCATCATGCTCGACGACAGCGCCGCCACCACCGGATTCACGCCGCCGAACAGCAGCTTGATGCCGAACGCCGCGCCCAGCACTTCGGAGAAGATCGAAAACAGCACGACGACCATCGACGCCACGTACCACAGCACGGTGCGCGAGCCGGTCATCCACACCAGCCGCGCAAGCAGGAAGACCAGCACGGCCATGCCGATGCTGCTGAAGGTCCACATCACCGGAATGAACTTCGCGTATGGCAGCACCGCCGCCGCAGCGAGGTTCAACAGGCCGGCGTACAGCACCGTGCGCAGCAGCCAGCGATACCCCACCACCTTCAGTTCGCGGCGGAACAACTGATTGAACAGGGCCCCCGTCAGCAGGTAGTACACGGCAAACGTGTACTGGCGCAGCAAAGGCATGTAGTCGGGTGGAATGACGCGGCCAATCCATTCCATGTCCCAGCCCATCGCATTCGAGCAGAGCCGCAGATTGCCGATCAGCCAGGCCGCGAAGATCACATAGGTCAACTCGCGGTTGATGAGGGCCGTCACGAACACGAAGATGGCGAGCGTCAGCAGGCCGCCGGCAATCAGCGCCGCGTTTTCGTGGAAGTCGAGCGCCGAGTCGCTGAGCGCCGCGCCATCCCAGGCGAGCACATTCAGGTACGCGGGGCCCGAAAATGTGCCGCGGCACAATACCTGTGCGGGCTCGGCGGCGGCATTGACCGGCAACTCGAAACCCGCCTTGACGGGACTGAGCTTGCCGCTCGTGCCATGGCGATCGGCCTGGCCGAGCGGCGCCAGCGTCGCGGCATTCCAGCAAGCCAGGGTTTGCGCGTGGCGCGAGGGAAATTCAACTACGGTCGGATGCCCCGGATTGACCGGCGGCACGTCGAACAGGAACCAGAAGGGCGATTCGGCAAGCCGCGTGCTGTAGCGCCTGGTGGTGGGCGCCTGCTGCAGGCTCTTCAAGGTGGCCAGCGCCTCGGCCGGCCCTAGCGATGCGCGCTTGTCCGGCACGATGTGCAGCGCGAGCGTGACAGCACCCGCCGACTGAAATTGCCGGGGTGCCCAGAATAACGTGGCGACCGTGGCGAGCGTAATAAGCGCCGGCACGACGTAGACCGCGAATGCGTACAGAAGCCAGTCGATAAACGACCCCGCGCGCATGTATTTCGACCGCGAAAAGAACGTCGCCGACTCCATACCCGGAATTCCCCTTATGCGGCAAAGCCCTCAACGTAAACGATGACGGAGCCAAGAGGCCCCGCCACCACCGCGTTACCCATTACAGCGTGACACGTTCGTTGGCCTGCCGGAGCACTTTGTTTTACTTGCCATATCCAATTTGAGTAGCTTCCAAGCATCCTACAGTTTCCCGGTTGAAAGATAAATCTGCGGGCGACAAATCAATGTCCGGGTGATACGTATGGATCATAAACTTGAGCAGCGGATGGCCGGCCGCCGCCCAGCGCTCGCGCGCCACGGCCACCGGCTTGGCCATCACCCGGTGCGGCAGGCCGCCGACGTGCGCCATGGGCAGGAACTGGTTCTTGCCGAAAACGTCGTCGAACAGCATGGCTTCATACTCGCGATCCAGCGGCGAACGCGCGGTAATGACCATCCAGTCGATCTCCTGTTGCTGGCAATACAAAAACAATGCCTTGCACAGGCCGATCTTGACCATCCGCCCAATCGTCCCGCCGGCCACGCCCAGCCGCGTGGCTTCCGCCATGCGCGTGCCCTGCAACCAGTCCGGCAACTGCACCGACTGCTCGACGGCCAGCGGTGCGAACTCGTTCGTCTGAATCCGCAGGGTGCCGAGCGGGCCGCCGTCCAGCTTCGACTGGGCCAGCAACACGGCCGTTCCGGGCTCGCAGTCCCCCTTTTCAATCGTCATCTTGCTGGCAAAGTCCGGCAAATGCCGGCCGTAAGCCATTTGTCGCATCATGACAGCTTTTTGAAGGGAATCGCTATCGGCGGCTATACGAATGGTAAACGGCAGTCTCTCCGTTTTCCTGAGTGGAATCGTCTCTGCGATCTCCGGGTTGGCGGCGTGTTCGTGATGGAGTTCGGAAACTAATACTGAAGGATTTAGGCGATCCATTTTATAACCCCAGTTGGCTAATAGAGAAAGGAAACCATCGCACCTGGCACTCCAGAATTCCGCGCTTCAGTACGACAAATCTAGCCTCTCACGAACTGAAATTTACGGGTGAGTCCTATCTAATATTTCTTAATAATTAACGTCTTAGTGAGGACGCCAAGCCATTGCAGCCGTGGGCTTCCACCTCCTCGCAAAGGCACGCCCGGCAACGCGCATCGCCCGGCGCAAGCCAGATCGTTGCGCTTGCACTAAACTTGCGGCCTTCAACAACATCGCGCCTTGCTAAATCGCGCTTCGCGAACTCATGACCGCTCAATCCGCCGACACCTCCGACGAGCCCCGACCTCCGCCCTCCTCTGCCCCTGGCGACGAGACCTTCACTAGCGAAGCACTGCATCGCAGCCTGCCGCGCAGCAGGCCGTTTCAGCGCTTCTGGTGTACCCGCGTGTTCTCGTCCCTTTCGTTCCAGATGCTGGCGGTCGCAATGGGCTGGCACATCTACGGACTCACGCACAGTGCCTTCGCGCTCGGCCTTCTCGGCCTCGCGCAATTCCTGCCGATGTTCACGCTGACCCTCGTCGTAGGCCAGGTCGCCGACCGCTACGACCGCCGGCGTATCGCGGCCGTCTGTCAAAGCGCCGAAGCCGCCGCTGCGCTGGTGTTTGCATGGGGTACCTTCGGTGGCTGGCTGAGTGCGCCTGTGATCTATGGACTCGCCGCTTGTCTCGGCGCTGCCCGCGCCTTCGAATCGCCCGCCGTGTCGTCGCTGCTGCCCGGTGTGGTGCCGCGCAGCCAGTTGCCTCAGGCGACCGCATGGGCGACCTCGGCCGGCCAGACGGCGCAGATCGTCGGTCCCGCGCTCGGCGGCCTGCTGTACGGAGTGGGTGCCGGTCCGGCGTATCTCGTGTGCGCGCTCACGTTTGCTACGGCCGCCGCACTCGTGTGGGGTATTCCACTACAGGCACGGCCCGCTACCCGCGCGCCGGTGACGTTGACATCGGTCTTCTCGGGGATCGGCTTCATCCGCAAACAGCCCGTCATCCTCGGGGCGCTTTCGCTCGATCTGTTCGCTGTCCTGTTCGGTGGCGCGACTGCCCTGCTGCCGGTGTTTGCACGCGACATCCTGCACGCCGGGCCATTGGGACTCGGCTTGCTGCGCTCGGCATCGGCGGTCGGCGCGCTCTCCGGCACGATCTGGCTGGCGCACTTTCCGCTGCGCAAGCGGCCCGGTGCTGCGATGTTTGGCGGGGTCATCGCATTCGGCCTCGCCACCCTGGTGTTCGGGCTCTCGCATCAGATCGTGATCTCGCTGCTGGCGCTCGCCGTGCTTGGCGCATCGGATGTGATCAGCGTCGTGGTGCGCCTCTCGCTCGTGCAACTTCGCACGCCTGACGAGATGCTCGGACGCGTGAGCGCAGTCAACGCGCTGTTCATCGGCTCGTCGAATCAGCTTGGCGAGTTCGAGTCGGGTCTGACTGCCGGATGGTGGGGTGCCCAGCCTGCGGTGCTGATAGGCGGCGTGGCAACCATCGCCGTTGCACTGCTGTGGATGAAGCTGTTTCCCGAGCTTCGCCGGGTCCGCACGCTAGGCCATGAAGACGAACCCGTCACCGCAGGTTCGTAAGATCTGCCAGGTGAATGTCCCAGGTGAGCGAGTGTTGCGCTGAGGCGACATGAGAGCACTGCGCGAGGCGCGCGACGGCGATGCCTCGCGCGTCAAACTTACCGGTCGCTTCAGGCTCAAGAAAAAACGACCGGCAGTTCAGTGAACGCGGCGTTTGCAGCGGCCCGTGTCGAATCGCACCATTCTGCGAATCTCCAGTCAAACGAGTAGCATAGGTCCCAGACTGATGTGAAAACGGAGGAGACATGCAGACCGCTCATCAACCTCACCATTTCCACCTCGAGCTACGCCACGCAACGGTACCCACCTACGTGACGAGCTACCTGTTTCCCATTCTGCTGCTCGCCTACGAGGCGTGGCGGGTTGGGCACTGGATCTTCGATTACGGCATGAACTTCGCGAACTTCCGCTACATGGGCTATGAATTCCTGCTCATGCTGACGTTCGTCGCGCTGCAGATCCTGGTGGAGATTGTGTTCCTCGCGGGTGCAGGCATCACCAAACATCCGGACTTCGAACATCGGGTCTCGAATGTTCTGGTGGGGATCGGTTGCTCCTTCGTGGTGCTCGGCTTCGACCTGGCGTTGCAGTACGCGCTGTAACGCCGTACACGTTGCCCCTCACGCCTTGCGCTGCAGGGCGAACAGGGTGCCAGCGAGCAGGATGAACGCGCCGATAATGACCTTCTGCCACGTGCTCGGCACGCCCACCAGGATCAGCACGTTGTTGATCAGGGTGACCAGCACCACGCCTAGCAGCGTGCCGACCACGGTGCCGGTGCCACCCGTAATGCGCGCGCCGCCGAGAATCACCGCCGCGATCACATCGAGTTCCGAGCCGACCAGGTCGAACGGATTCGCGAGCCGGTTATTGGCTACGTGCAGAATCCCTGCGATGCCTGCCAGCATGCCCGTATAGCCGAACACAAACAGATGGATTGCGCGCAGGTTGTAGCCGAGGCGCTCCGCAATCGCGAGGCTGCCGCCCATGGCGTAAACGCCGCGTCCCATCATGGTCCGGTTCAGCAGCCACCATGTCACCACCGCCGCCACCAGCAGCGCCAGCACCGAAACCGGCAGCACGGCGCGCAAGCCGTCGGCGGTCTGATAGAAAAACAGCGGGATGCGGCCGAAGCGATCCATGCTGTGCGGAATGTTCATGAAGAACGTCGTGCCGATGAAGGTCAGCAGGATGCCGCGATAGAGATACTGCGTGCCGATCGTCACGATCAGCGACGGCGCTTTCAGCCGGTGCACCAGCACGCCGTTGATCAGGCCGAGCACAATGCCGCCGAGCGCGCCGGTGATCAGGATCAACGCGAACGGCTCGTCGGGCCACCACGCGAACACGGCCTTCGTGATCCCATACATGGTGAGCGCGCCGATCG
Source organism: Paraburkholderia phenazinium (assembly GCF_900142845.1). Lineage (NCBI taxonomy): Bacteria > Pseudomonadati > Pseudomonadota > Betaproteobacteria > Burkholderiales > Burkholderiaceae > Paraburkholderia > Paraburkholderia phenazinium. The sequence goes on along the minus strand of NZ_FSRU01000001.1, from coordinate 1,466,039 downwards.
CGGTGAACGACACGTCGATGCCGCCCGAGGCCAGCACCACCAGCGTGCCGAGCGCAAACAGCGACACGGTAGTGGCCGAATGCAGCAGGTCGAACAGCGTCGCCAGTTGAAAGAAGCGCGGATTGATCGCGCCGACGATGATGCACATCACCACGATCAGCCCGGCGGTGAACCACTCGGGGTTGCGCGCGAGCTTGGCCCGCAAGCTGAGCGGCTTCACCTGCGGTGCGATGTCGATGACAGTTGGCGTGGTCATGGTCTGGTTGATGCGCGGGTTCATGCGGGTCACGTCCTCTCAGCGTACTCTATGCGGCTTCCGACAGCAGCGCGTGATACAGGTCGGCTTCTTGCAACTGGTCGGCTTGATATTCGTTCGCAACGCGTCCTTTCTTCATCATCAGGATGCGGTCGCAGTTCTGCAGCAGCTCGGGCAGGTCGTCGCTGATCAGGATAATGCCGATGCCCCGCTGCGACAGGCGCTGCATGATGCGGTAGATGATGTCCTTCGAGCCGACATCCACGCCGACCGTCGGACCGTGCAGGATCAACACGCGCGGATCGATGGCGAGCCAGCGGCCGATCAGCACGCGTTGCTGGTTACCGCCGGACAGCGACTGCACGGGTTTGTCGACGTCGGGCGTCGCGATCTGCAACTCCTTGACGGTGTCGACGGCGAGCGCTTGCGCACGCGTGCGGTCGATCTGGCCGAAGCGGTCGCGCAGGCTCGAGATCATCGCGGTGATGACGTTGTCGCGAATCGACTTGTCGAGGAACAGCCCTTCGTTCAGGCGGTCTTCCGGTACATAGCCGATCCGGTGGTTCTTCGCATCGGACGGCGTGTGCAAAACAATGCGCTTGCCGTCCAGCACGATCTCGCCATGCTGCGCAGGCGCCACGCCCGCGAGCGCGCGCGCCAGTTCATTGCGTCCCGAGTCGAGCAGTCCGGTGACGCCGAGAATCTCGCCACGGTGCAGCGCAAACGAGACATCGGCGAACTGGCCGGTGCGCGTGAGGCCGCTCACGTCGAGCACCACTTCGGCGCCGAAACCCCCTTCGCGATAGCGCTCGCTCGACAGATGCCGGCCCGTCATCAGTTCGCTGATCTGGGACTTGGTGTAGTTCGCGATCGGCCCTTGCGCCATGGTCTGGCCGTCGCGCAACACGATTACTTCGCCGCCGATCGCATAGCATTCGTCGAGCTTGTGACTGACGAACAGCACCGTCACGCCCTGCGCGCGCAAATTGCCTAGTACTGCGATCAGGTTGTCGACTTCTTTCTGCGTCAGCGAGGTGGTGGGCTCGTCCATGATGACGAACTTCGCCTCGCTCGCAATGGCGCGCGCAATCGCCACGAGCTGGCGGGTCGCGAGCGGCAATTCTTCGACGAGGGTGGACTGGAACTCCGCGTCGCCGGGCAGGCCGACGGCCGCCAGCGCACGCTCCGCCGTCTTCGCCAATGCGCGGCGGTCGAAGGTACGGGTCAGGCGGCCGTTGTGCGTAGCCAGCTCCGAGGTCAGCGCGACGTTTTCGGCCACGCTCATGTTCGGCAACAAGGAGAGGTCCTGATACACCGTCTCGATCCCCGCCGCGAGCGATTCCAGCGCCGTGAGGCGAGCGTGCCGCTCGCCTTCGATAATGAGCTCGCCCTCATCGGGCGGCTGCGCGCCGGAGATGATCTTGATCAGCGTGCTCTTGCCGCAACCGTTTTCGCCGAGCAGGTGATAGATCTGTCCGCGCTGAAACGACAGGCTCACGCCACGCAGCGCATGCACGCCGGTGAAACGCTTGTGCACGCCAACCACTTGCAGAAACGGCACGGAAGCAGCGTCTGTATTCATAGTCCGATTGCAACCTTTAAGACCTAGGAGCAGCCTGCGTTTTCTTCTTCAAAGGTGTGCCCGCAAGCGAGCACACCTCCACTCAGGAAGCGACAGCCGTTAGAACGCGTAGTTCTTGTAGTTCGACTTGTCGACGTCGACCCAGCCCTGGCCGCGCACGATGATGCCCTTGCCCGGACCCTTGGTCACGGTCACCTTCGTGTAGCCCGGAATGCCGAGGTTGTCGCCGTCATGCACCGTCTGGCCGTGGATCAGCATCAGCGCGATCTTGTTCATCGCTATGCCGGCAAGCTTCGGATCCCAGAACGAAATGCCGTTGATGGCGCCGCTTTCGAGGAACTTGGCGGCTTCGGTCGGCAGGCCCGTGCCGTACACGCAGATCTTGCCCTGCAGGCCCGCTTCTTCAACCGCGCGGCCAATGCCGATCACGTCGAGCGACGACGACCCCTGGAAGCCCTTCAGGTCCGGATGCTTGCGCAACACTTCCTTGGCGACTTCATAGGCGCGTTCGCCGTCGTTATTGGTTTCGAGCTTCGGTTCGACCAGATCCATCTTCGGATACCTGGCCTTGGCGTTGCCGATCCCGCCATCCGCCCACTGCACCTGCGAGCGGCTGCCGAGCGACCCCACCAGCACGGCCCATTTGCCTTCGTCGTGCATGCAGCCGGCCAGCCGCTGGTTCAGGTTCGCGCCATACGCCGTGTTGTCGAACGCTTCGATGTCGACCATGGTGTTCTTTTCGTTGTCCGCCTCATGCGTGACCACCTTGATGCCGCGGTCCATCGCCTTCTTCAGCGCGGGTTCGAGCGTGGGCGGATCGTAGGGCACCACGGCCAGCGCATCGACCTTCTTGGCGATCAGGTCTTCGATGATCTTCAGTTGCTGCGCCGCGTCGGCCTGGCCCGGGCCGGTCTGATAGGCCGTTACGCCCGGGTTGTCCTTGGCGAATTCCTTGACGCCCTCGTCCATGCGGTTGAACCAGTTGATGCCGGTCACCTTCACCACCGTGACGATCGTCACATTGTCCGCCGCGTGCGCTGCGGCGATCACGCCTACCGTGAGCACGCCTGCTGCCAGTGCGGCGCCCAATCGAGTCAGTTTCATTCCATGTCTCCTTTTTCTTTCGATGTCGCCCTGCTTCACGGTTGCGGACATCCAGGGCCCCGATGTCCGCCGCGTACTAAACTTTGCCTACGTGCCGGCGCTCATGCTGAACGCGAGCGCTACCTTCGCGCCGCCGGATCGGAGCGCGTGAAACCGAAGATCGCGCTAACCCGCTCGCCACCCGCGAAAGCCAGCGACAACAGCAACAGAAAGCCCCACGCGCAGTCGCCGAAGAACTGCGACACACCCAGCAGATTGAACAGGCTCGCGAGGAACTGCAGCACCGTGGCGGCGAAGAACACCGAGATGATGCGGCCGCGGCCGCCGGCGGGATTCACGCCGCCCATCACGGCAATCAGGATCGAGATCAGCAGATACGAGTTGCCGTAGTCCCATTTCGCGCTGGACGTATGGGTCGCGCTGATCAGGCCGGCCAACGAGGCGAGCACGCCGCACATCGTGTAGGTCAGAATCAGCATCCGCGCGCGCGGAATGCCCGCATAAAAAGCGGCCTTGGGATTGGTGCCCATCAGATACAGGCGCAAGCCGAACGGGCTGCGTTTGAGCAACCAGCCCAGCACGACGATGGCGGCAATGAAGATGATGAACGAGATCGGCACCTGAAACGCGGTGCCGTTGCCGATATCCGAAAGCTGGTCGACATACTCGACCGGCACCGATGCGCCGTTGCTCAACACCACGGCGATGCCGGTAAACAGCAACTGTGTGCCCAGCGTGCAGAGAATCGGCGTGAGCCGCAGCTTCGCAATCACGACGCCGTTCAAGAGGCCGCCGAGCAGCCCTATCGCCACGACGATCGCGCAAAACAAGGCCGTGTAAGCGACTGGCGAGGCGTCGGCGCTGAGACACTTCGGCACGATCAGCGCGGCGATCATGCCCGACAGATTCGCGAGGCCGACGCCGGACAGATCGATACCGCCGTTGCCGGAGATCATCGAAAGCATGATGCCGAGTGCAAGCAGGCCGAGTTCGGGCAACTGGCTGCCCATCGACTGCAGATTGTCGACATCGACAAACTGGCCGTGCGACAGCGCTGTCGCCACCAATACGACCAGCACGTTGACGGCCAGCAAGAAATTCAGTTGCCGGTCGGCGAACAGTTTTCCAACAGCGAACGAGGACTTCATGGTGAAGAGAAACTCCGTCAGACTGCATGAAACTTCAGCGGGCCGTTGAGGTGCGATCCATGAGACCTCAACGAGCAGTGAACGCGCCCTGCGTGTATCTGCAGTGCACCTTCAGTGCGCAGACACCGGCTGGCCCGCCTGACTCAATAGCTGGTTCACTTCGCTTAACGTCGGCATCGACGGCGCCGTGCCCGGACGTGTCACGGAGATACCGGCCAGCGCACAACCGAAGCGCATCGCCTCCACGGGATCCGCGCCGCGTGCCAGCGCTGCGGCAAACCCGCCCGTGAAACCGTCGCCCGCACCGGCCGTCTCCACGACGCGACCGCACTGGAACGCCGGCACCAGCACCGACTGCCTGGCGGAATGAAGCAGCGCCCCCGCTTCGCCAAGCGTCACGATCACCGTGCCCACGCCTTTGGCAAGCAGCACGTCGGCTGCGCGCCGCGCGTCGTCGGCGTTCTGGATCGGCACGCCCGTCAAGGCGGCGGCCTCCGTTTCGTTGGGCGTGATGTAATCGCACAGCGGGAAAATGTCGTCGTCGAGCGGTAACGCAGGCGCGGGATTGAACACCGTGATGACGCCGTGCCGCCGTGCCACTTCAAGACCGCGTCGCGCTGCTGCGAGCGGTTGCTCCAGTTGCGTGACGAACACCTGCGCGGCAGCGATATCCGCTTCGATCGCATCGACATCGGCCGCGTTCATCGTGCCCGCCGCGCCCGAGGCGACGATGATGGCGTTCTTGCCGTTGGTGTCGTCGACGAAGATGTGTGCGGCGCCGGTCGAGACACCCTCCACCGTCGTGGCCCGCGCGGTGATGCCTTCCGCGGTCCACGTCGAGCGCGCGATCGCGCCGAAGGCATCGTTACCGATGCGTGTGCAGAAGACCACTTGCGCACCGGCCCGCGCTGCAGCGACCGCCTGATTCGAACCCTTGCCGCCCGGGCCCATCGCGAAGGCCGAGCCGGCGATGGTCTCGCCGATCAGCGGCATGCGTTCGGCGCGAAACGTCAGATCGGTCACATAGATGCCGAGAATGACGACGCGTCCGCTCTGTTGGGACTGCGTGCTCATTTTTGCTGCTCCCCGGCACTCGGCGCGTCCGGCGCCAGCAACACGCCCTTGGTGAACACGAAGCAGCCGTAACCGCGCCGCTCGCCGGTGGCGATCACGCAATACGCTTTCTTGGCGCGTTCATAAAACGCGAAACGCTCGATGGAAGCAAACGGCAGATCGCGCCCTTCGGCCGCATTCACTTCGGCCTGCGCCTCGCGTTGCACAGCAGGAATCGTGTTCGGCTCGCCGACTACTTCCATGCGCTGCGCCGGATGCTCGACAAAGGTATCGAGCGGCAGCACAGACAGCACCGCGCGAACCGCGCGCGCCGCATCCGCGCCGTCGAAACGCAGCAGCTTGCCCAGCACCGTTGCGCGCGCAACGGAGTCGGCGGGGAAATTCGCATCGCAAATCACCACTTCGTCGCCGTGGCCCATCGCGCGCAGCGCGTGCAACACATCGGCATTCAACAGCGGGTCCAGATTCTTCAGCACGGTGTCTCCTCCATGTTCGATCGGCCTGCTACCCGTCCACAATCGGACGGTCAGTCTCCGTAAGGTATCCAGATGTTCTTCACTTGCACAGCCTGACGCAGCCAGGCCGGTCCTTCTGTCGAGCGGTCGAACCAGTCGAACTGGCGCCCATGATCGACAAAGGTGCGCTTCAGATTACCCACCGAGGCGCGTTCGACGAGCGCCGAATCCGCCGCGCCGCCGAAGCACCAGAGCGCGTCGACGTCGTCGTGTTTCGCGAGCGCCGGCAGCAAGGCGGCGCGCTCGCCCGTGACGATGTTCAACACGCCGCCGGGCACATCCGAGGTTTCGACCACCTGATACAGGTCCGTCGCCGTCAGCGGGCAGGCCTCGCTCGGCAGGACCACCACGCGGTTACCCATTGCCAGCGCCGGTCCCACCAGCGAGACGAAGGCCAGCAGCGGCGCTTCATCCGGGCAGGCAATGCCGATCACGCCCAGCGGTTCGTGCATGGCCAGCGCGACGCCGCGCAACGGCGGCGTATGCACCGCGCCGTCGAACTTGTCGGCCCACGCGGCGTACGTGAAGAGCCGCGTCACGGCAGCTTCGACTTCCGCATGTGCGGCGGTCTCGTCGGCGCCGGTGCGCACCACCAGTTGCCGCGCGAATTCGTCGGCCCGTACCGTGAGATTCTCCGCGAGGTAGTACAGCACCTGGGCGCGATTGTGCGTGCTGGCCTGCGACCACTTGCCTGCGCCGCGCGCCGCCTCGACGGCATTGCGAATGTCCTTGCGGTTGCCCTCGCCCACTTCGCCGACGAGTCCACCGTCTGCACCATGGACGGGCAGCGAATAACCGCCGTCGGGGCGAACCTGCTTGCCGCCGATAAAGAGCTTCGCTGTGCGATCGATCGCCGTCACGTTCAAGCCGCTCGCGTTCGACAGCGCCTCAAGCGAACCCGTTGCCGCAGCCCGCGCAGGACGCTCGGCGAGCTTAAGCCACGCGCGCGGCTTCAGATATTCGTAAATGCCCTCGCGACCGCCTTCACGGCCATAACCCGACTCGCGATAGCCGCCAAAGCCGACCGCGGCATCGAACAGATTGGTTGCATTGATCCAGACCACGCCGCATGCGAGACGCGGTGCGATGTCGAGCGCGCGGCCGATCGTTTCGCTCCACACGCTCGCGGCCAGGCCATAACGCGTGTTGTTGGCGAGCGCCACCGCTTCATCCGGCGTGCGGAAACTCATCGTCACCAGCACGGGGCCGAAAATTTCTTCCTGGGCGAGCATCGAAGCGGGCGCGACACCGGTCACGAGCGTCGGTGGGTAATAGCAACCGTGTGCAGGCACGGTGGCATCCGGCGACTGCCACACCGCGCAGCCTTCGCGGCGGCCGGCTTCCACCAGCGATTCAATCCGTTCGAGCTGCACCGGATCGACAATCGCGCCGATATCGATGCTCTTGTCGAGCGAGGAGCCGACACGCAGGGTCTCCATGCGGCGCTTCAGCTTGTCGATGAAACGCGCTTCGATGCCCTCCTGCACGAGCAGGCGCGAACCGGCGCAGCACACTTGCCCCTGGTTGAACCAGATCGCGTCGACTACACCTTCGACCGCGCCGTCCAGGTCGGCATCGTCGAACACGATAAACGGCGACTTGCCGCCGAGTTCGAGCGTCAACGACTTGCCCGAGCCTGCAGTGACCGAGCGGATCTGCCGACCGACTTCGGTCGACCCCGTAAACGCCAGCTTATCGACTTCAGGATGCTCAACAAGGGCGGCGCCGGTGCGGCCATCGCCGGTCACCACGTTCAGCACGCCCGCCGGCAAGCCGGCGCGATGCGCCAGTTCGGCAAACAGCAAGGCGGTAAGCGGCGTGTATTCCGCGGGCTTCAGCACGACGCAATTGCCGGTTGCAATGGCCGGCGCGATCTTCCACGCAAGCATCAGCAAGGGGAAATTCCACGGCACGATCTGCCCGACGACGCCCAGCGGCGCGAAGTCGACGAACTCGCTATCCTGCAACTGCGCCCAACCCGCATGATGCAAGAAGTGACGCGCGACAAGCGGTACGTCGATGTCGCGCGTCTCGCGAATCGGCTTGCCGTTGTCGAGCGCTTCGAGGACGGCGAACAGCCGGCTATGCCGCTGCACCATGCGCGCCAATGCATACAGATGACGCGCGCGCCCCGCGCCGCCCAGCGCCAGCCAACCAGGCTGCGCGGCGCGGGCCGCGGCGACCGCTGCGTCGATATCAGCCGCATCGCCCTGGGCAAGCTGCGCGAGCAACTCACCCGTGGCCGGTTCACGCGATTCGAAGCGCTCGCCCGAAGCCGGTGCGCGCCACGCGCCGCCAATGAAATGACCGAAGCCGGCCTCGTGCTGCGCGAGCCAGGCCCGCGCGGGCTGATCGTCCTCGGGTGCGGGACCGTACTCCATCGAAGAAAAATATTCGGCTACGCTCATGGGATCGGTCTGCTTAAGCAACGGGGTGACGATTGAAGGAGGAATAACGGCCGCTCACGTGATGCTCGAGCTGGCGTTCGATGTCGGCGAGGAGACTCGATGCGCCGATCCGGAACAACTCCGGTTCGAGCCAGGCGCGTCCCAGTTCCTCTTTCATCAGGATCTGATAGGTCAGCACGGATTTCGCAGTGGACACACCGCCGGCAGGCTTAAAGCCGATCAGGACGCCAGTGCGCTCCTGGTAGTCGCGGATCATCCGCACCATCACCAGCGAGACGTCGAGCGTCGCATTCACGCCTTCCTTGCCGGTGGAAGTCTTGATGAAATCGGCACCCGCCATCATGCAGACCATCGACGCACGCGCCACGTTCGACAGCGTGCGGATATCGCCGGTGGCGAGAATCGCCTTCAGATGCGCCGGCCCGCAGGCCGCGCGGAAATCGCGCACTTCGTTGTAGAGCGCCTGCCAGTTACCGGTCAGCACGTGTTCGCGCGTGACGACGATATCGATCTCTTGCGCGCCGTCCGCCACCGACGCCTCGATCTCTTTGAGCTTAAGCGGATGCGGGATCAGGCCCGCCGGAAAACCCGTGGACACCGCCGCGACCGGAATGCCGCTGCCTTGCAGCGCATCGACCGCAGCGGCGACGAAGCGGTGATACACGCACACCGCGCCAGTAGTGATGGTCTGCGGCGCAATGCCGAGCGCGCTGAGGATGTCGGCCCGCACCGGCTGGCGCGCTTTCGCGCAGAGGCGCCGCACGCGGCCTTCGGTGTCGTCGCCACTCAGCGTGGTCAGGTCGATGCAGGTGACGGCCTTCAATAGCCACGCCGCCTGCGCATCTTTCTTGACGGTGCGCCGCGTGCCGAGCGTGGCCGTGCGCCGCTCGACGGCCGACTGGTTGACCCGCAAACCGTCGAGCCAGGCAGCGTCGAACGGTACGCCGGGATTGCGTTCCGGATGAATGGCCTGATCGCGCCGCAACGCGATGACCGAGGAAGACGAAGAAGGAGCTTCAGGCATGGGACGTCCGTGATTTTGTGCAGCGCACAGCAACGGCTGATGGTTTATTCGCAACCATCGTACATCGAATGATAGGATCGTAACAAGTGGCGTTACGATCATTTCCTTACGTGCGGTTTGCGGGAGTGGCGCGGCGCGCCGACCGCTTGGTTCATCCTGGTTTGCCCATCGGTGTTTTCACCAGGCAAGAGGGTGCGGAGTGCGTGCGGGGGGTGCTTGCGGCGAAGCGCGCACGGATCAAGCTGTGGCACGATGAGCGTCCTGCCCCTCAACCCTCTCTATCCCTTGCGGATATCGTTTCAGTGCCGAACCGGCACAACGTCCACGCTTTTTCGCACCGCTCGATGCGGCGACGCACGAGCATCTGCAGCGCATCTTTCTGCAGTACGAAGGTGAAGATGCGCTATGCGCACAGACGCTGTCTGCAGCGGGACGGCCGCTCCACGCGCAGGCCGCCGGCGCGTCGCTCTTATGGGCGAGTTTCGAAGCACTGTGCATCGCGAGCCGTTCGCATCTCGACTATCTGGATCTCGCCGAGCGCTGGCAAGGGCTGATCGTCGACCAGTTGGAGACGCACTGGCTTGCGACACCGCATACGCTGCAGCGCTTCGTGTGGCTGGTCGATATTTTCTACGACCGTAAGCGCGCGTTGTTCATCGCTTCCGATCAGCCCATCGCTGGTCTTGAAGGTGCGCACGATCTGTCGCGTACGCTGAGCCGGCTAGCCGAAATGCAGTCGCGTGCGTATCCGAACCCGCTCGAAGGCGTAGCGGTGTAAAGATCAGCGGCGCGCAAAGGCCGTGGTCAGACGGCTCGTGGTCGCCTTCTGTGCCGCGTCGTCCTTGGCGAAGTCAGGTGAGCCGCCGACCTTCGACATCTCCGGGTCGCTCGCCATTTTCGTTTCGATCGACATCTCGATCATCCGCTGCATCGTATAGATCGATTCTCCCCGTCCCATGCCCGTATCGCGCAACAGGTGATATGCGGTCTTGGTGCCGGAATCCTTGTCGAACAGTTCGGCGAACTTTTTCTGGCGCGATTTGCGCGTGCCGTTCGGCTCTTTCATGATCTTGTCCCACTCGGTCGCAAGTTTCTCCGACTTGACGGGATCGCTCGTGCCCATGTGATAGTCCACCACGGCATACGCGTGCTTGCCGACGAGGTCGCGCGTTTCCTTCTTCGCAGCGGTCGAGCGGGTGTCATTGATCTTCGAGCCCTTGAAGATCCGTCCGAAACGCTCGTTGCCCGCTTGCACGCGAGCCTGCGCGGTGAATGCGGAATGAATGTCCTTGATTGCCTTGTCGTGCGAATCGCCGAGGTCGCTGATGATCTTCTTCTTGTCGTCGGACGCGCCCGGCCCGGCGTACTCGTTGGCAAAAGCCTGGCGTCGTTGCAACGCGTAGCTGCCGACCACTTCCGCCTTGTCGTTGCGCATGCGCTGCTTGAGTCCGCGGATGCCCTTCGCGACGTCGAGCGAACCGGCCGCTGAAAGCGCGCTGCCCGCAATGCGGGTGTGTCCCGCAACCGCTGCCGCGTGCGATCCGGCCAGGGCCACCGACGCGCCGTGCGTGCCGATGGCCGTCGCCGTCGCGGCACTGATGGACACGGTATTGCGGATGAATTCGTACGCGGCGCGGTTGCCCTGCTTTGCGGCGACGTCGTCTTTCAGGAACGCGGTGAGCAGCACGTTCTTCGCATGGGCACTCTCGTTCTTCAACTCGGGATCGTCCGAGGCGGCGAGCTTTTTCACGGCTTCCATGTCGTATTCGAGCTCGGCGGGTTTGGCGGCGGACGTAGCGTCCTGATTGCCGTCGGCGCGCTGCTTGCCCTTCGTATCGGCCGCCTTCGCGTCGTAGACATCGTCGAGTTTCTTGATGGCGTTCTTGCGTTTGAAGATCAACGCCTCTGGCCGCATTTTCACACTGGGATCGCGGCCATGGAACTTCGCTACGTCGTCCTTCAGCATGGTGTCGAGCTGTGCACCGTAGCGCTTCTTGCGCTGGGTCGCGGCGAAGAACGCATGACTGTTGACTACGGCGCCGACGGTTTCGTGGGCTGCCGTCAGGCTGCCGCCGACCAACGCGGCGTCGACCGTGCCGGCTGTCGTATGCGTGCCGATGCCGACCGCCGCCGCCACCGACGCGCCCGGACGCAGCTTGTTGGTTTCGAGCAGCGAAAAGCCGGGCTTGTCGCGATCGACCGGCTGGCCGAAGCGTTGCGCGCGGGGCGGCATGCGGAAGCCGGGATCTTCGGGGCCTGCTTTTGCGGCAGGCTCGGCGTCGGCCTTGATCGAGCCTGCGCGCGACGGCGGCGGCGATGCATCCGCGGTCGCGGTGCGCGTCACGGTTGACGCGCCCGGCACGGGCGGCGGCGGTCTCGTCGGAGCAGCCGGCCTCGTGCCGACAGTTGGCGTCTGCACGGTAGCGTGCAACGCAACGCCCTGTGCGCTTTCATTCGCCGCGGTGGATAGCGACGGCAACCGCCTGGTTGGAATCGGCGGCCTTCCCGCGGGGATATTGCCTGGCGTCGCCGCGCCTGGCGGCAGCGCGGGCAAAGCCTTGTCCCGCAACGCGGTTGAATTACTCGAACCCTGTCCACGCGTTGCATCCTTGCTGCCCTGCGCGCCAGCGGTGCCCACCGCGAAGGTCACCGTTTTGCGCGGCGGGTTCGTGTCATTTTGCACCGCTGAAGCCGGGTGTCCGCTTAGCCGCGCAATCTCGGGCGCGACCGAATTCGGATTCGCCGACGGCTGCCCGTCCGGCTTTTTTTCCTGCGGCTTGTGCCCGGTATCGACGGGGCTGCTGTTAGCGGGTCCCGCCGTAGACGGGGCCATCTTCTGGGTGTTCAGCATGCGATATCTCGTCGGCGATGGGTTCGGCGAAAGCACGCGGCTACCTTCGGCTGCCCGCGGCGCAAAGCCATCATATGAATCGCAGCGCCGGTTCGTCGCACCGCTAGCGAAGCAAGCGGCGAAAACACGAAGATGGCCCGACCGATCCAAAGCAACGAAGCCCAATAAGCGAACGAGGTTCGATGTGTCGCCGAGCTTAAGATGCGCCAGCCATGCTTATTTATGCGCGCGCATTCGCATGCATGCTTATCGGGTCAGTGCCATATCAATCCCGCGACGCCATCGCCAACAAATCCGACCGACCCTCAAATCAAACGCAGCAAAATCTTTGCAGCATTCCGAGCGCGTGCTAGTCTCGAATGGACAGCCCCCACGGAGCGCAGAATGCAGACCTGCAAATCGTGTTCGGACCTACATGGTCGCCCTGCTTCGACCACCCAACTGTGTGAGATGGCGCTGCTTGGCGTAGGCGAGCTGTGCGGTGTTCCCGCCGTCGAGCATTACCGCTGCGTCGCCTGCGGCTCATCGTTTTCGCGCGTGCTGATCGGCGCCAGTTGCGATTGCATCTGGCGATTCCTCGATGGCCGGGGCGCGAGCGAAGACCGTGCGGCGCCGTCGGCGGCCCCAGCGTAAGCACTCAGGGCCGCAGGAAGTGGACTAGGCCGCTTAGGAAAGTTCTCGGCCCGATGACGCTCCGGGCCGCAACGCGGTTCGATTCACTTCCCCTTGCCGGCGCCCCAGCGCTTCGCGTCGAGCAGGCAATCGAACAGGCGGTCGCGGTCCTTCTTCGACAACGGCGACAGTCCGAGCAGTTCGGTGAAAATCAGCCCTCTCGCGGCCGCCCAGCGCAGCAGGGCGAGATCCGGATCGGCGGCCTCCGCCTTGATGGCGTCGATCTTCTTGTTGTCGAGCTTGCGGGTGCTGGCAAGCAACTCCGGGTCTTCAACCATCGCCGCAATGACCGCCAGCGCGACCGAGTGATGCTGGTTCACGGCTTCGCGCGCCGTCGCGATCTGCGACAGCAACGTGAGCTCCGGCGTCGCCGGGTCAGATGCGGCCAGATACTGCTGCGAGAACTGCTCGAAGTGTTCGACCTGATGCGCCAGCAGGGCCTTCAGGATGCCGTTCTTACTGCCGAACTGATGCAGCAGCCCCCCCTTGCTGATGCCGCTCTCGCGCGACAGCGCCTCGAACGTCAGTTCACCCGGACCGTCGCGGGCAAGAATGGCGAGCGCCGCCTGAATGGCGGCGTTACGGGATCGTTCCGAGCGAGTGGGATTGTCCATGAGCTCCAGCAAAGAGAGTAGCGATTGCACGCGCAGACCGCGGTCCCGCAAGACCGGCCGCGCGCACGAGGCCAGAAAAATCCCGCCATTATCGCCGGTTTGAGCGCGTTGGCGGAGCTTCAGGGGTGCGATACCGCCCCGCCCGTCTCAACGCCTGACGAGATGACCGCCGATTTTTGGGCACATTCACGGCCACCCAAAAACAAACCGTACATCCGGTTTACATTCTAAACTGGCGATGCTACGCTTCGGTCTCGCATCACGGGCAGCCGGATCAGGCCCGGGCGCCCTCATCGCAAGGCACACTCAACGGAGCTTCAAATGGACAAATCCAATCACACACGGCTACTGGTGATCGCGATCGCATGCGCAGCGCTGGTCGGCTGTTCGAGCGTGCAGCCGGTCGCTTATTCGGGGATCGATTCGTCGAGCTACCTGCAACCCAACTCGCAGCGCGACGCTGCACGGATCCCCTACCGCTACGCGACCCTCGCGGACTGGCGGCGGTACCGCAAGCTGATCATCGACCCTGTGATCGTCTATCGCGGCCCCGACAATCAGTTCGGCACAATGCACGACGCGGACAAAACCACCCTTGCCAGCTACATGCAGACCACCTTCGCGCAGAAGCTGGGCAAGCATTTCGAACTGGCGAACACGGCCGCGCCGGACACCTTGCGCCTGAAACTGACGCTCACCGGCGCCGAGACCAGCACGGCGTTCCTCTCAACCGTGTCGCGATTCGATATCGCAGGCGGTCTCTACAACGGCGTCCAGGCCATCCGCGGCGGTAACGGCGCATTTACCGGCTCGGTTACGTATGCCGTGGAGATATACGATGCGTCGACCAACCGCCTGCTGCATGCCTATGTCTCGAAGCAGTATCCGAACGCCATGAATATCGGCGCTACCTTCGGCTCGCTCAGTGCTGCAAAAACCGGTATCGACAAGGGCGCCGACGCGCTCGCCGCCCAGCTAAACTAGTCGCGGATCCGGAGACCGCCGTGTCCAGCAGGCAAGCACTGCGGTACTTCATCTGGCTCGTCCCGTTTACCGCGGCGGCGATTTGTATCGCATTCCTTATCGAGTCGCTCAACGCCCGTGGACCGAACGTGACGATCAGCTTCGTCAGCGCCGAAGGTCTGGAACCCGGCAAGACAAAACTCCGCTACCGGAACCTCGATATCGGCTCGGTCAAGGCGATCCGCCTGTCGAACGATCACGCGCGCGTGCTGGTCGACGCGCAATTGACCGGCACGGCCAAGCCGTTCGCAGTGCAAGACACGCGCTTCTGGGTGGTGCGCCCCCGCATCGGCTCGAGCGGCATCTCCGGGCTCGAAACCGTGCTATCGGGCGCCTACATCGGTGTGGACCTGGGCCGTTCGCGCGAGCGCTGTTCGCAGTTCGCCGGGCTCGAAACGCCGCCCACCGTCACCAGCGAGCGCAACGGGCGTCGTTATGTCCTGCACGGCAGTTCGCTCGGCTCGGTCGATATCGGTTCGCCGGTGTATTACCGCCACATGCAGGTCGGACAGGTGACCGGGTTTTCGCTGGATCGGGACGGCAACGGCGTGACTATCGATGTGTTCGTCGATGCGCCCTATGACCGCTACGTCGACGTCAAATCGCGCTGGTGGCACGCGAGCGGCGTCGATCTGCGGATCGACTCGGCCGGGCTCAAGCTCAACACGCAATCGCTCGCGACGGTCCTGCTGGGCGGCATCGCTTTCCAGCAGCCGCCGCCGGATCAGTCGGTCGGCGAAGCGGCGCCGGACGGCGCCGGCTTCAGTCTCGCCGACGACGAGGCCAACGCGATGCAGAAGCCGGACGGTCCCCCGGCTCAGGTGATCATGAAGTTCGAGCAGTCGCTGCGCGGGTTGTCGGTCGGCGCGGCGGTGGACTTCCATGGCATCGAACTGGGTTATGTGACCGCGATCGATGTCGCCTACGACCCGAAGCGCGGCGACTTCACCATGCCGGTGACGATGAATCTGTTTCCAGACCGGCTGGGCCGCAGCTATCGCGAATCGGTCGGCCACGGCGACCCGCAAGAAGGCAAGGCGCTGCTGCGCAAACTCGTGGCGCGCGGCTTGCGCGGACAGTTGCGCACCGGCAATCTGCTGACGAATCGGCGTTACGTGGCGCTCGACATGTTTCCCGGTGCGCGCCCCGTCTCCGTCGACATGAGCCGGACGCCGCTCGTATTGCCGACCGTACCGAACACGCTAGAAGAACTGCAGGTGCAGATCGGGGACATCGCAACCAGGCTCGATCAGGTGCCGTTCGCGGAGATAGGCAGCAACCTCAACAAGACGCTAGGGAGCGCCGCTCACCTGTTCGACCAACTCGATACGCAACTCGTGCCGCAGGCGCGCGACACGCTGCAAAGCGCGCAGCAGACCTTCAGCGCCGCGCAGGCGACCTTGCAGCAGGACTCGCCTCTGCAGTCCGATCTGCACCTGGCGCTCACGCAATTGACGCGGACGTTGCAGACGCTGAACCAGCTTGCGGACTATCTCGAGCAGCATCCCGAGTCGTTACTGAGCGGCAAGGCACGAGACAAACGGCATTGAGACGAGATCTGCCCGCTGCGGGCCATGTGATAACTTACGTCGATTCCGTCTTCCGCCGTACGTCGCGGCAAGTCTCGCCTGACCGGTCACCATGAGCTCATGAGCAGATTGAACTTCGATACCGTCGTACTCGGCGCGGGTATGGTCGGCGTGAGCGTTGCCGTGCATCTGCAAAAGCGCGGCCGCCAGGTCGCACTGGTGGACCGCAAGCTGCCCGGCAACGAAACCTCGTTCGGCAATGCCGGCCTGATCCAGCGTGAAGGCGTCTATCCCTATGCGTTTCCGCGCGGACTTGGCACCCTGCTTCGCTACGCGCGCAACCAGTCGCCTGACGTTCGCTACCATGCCGATGCGCTGCTCAGGGTAGCGCCATTTCTGTGGCAATACTGGCGCAATTCGCATCCGGCAAAACATGCGGCGATTGCGAAGTCCTACTCGACTTTGATCGAACATTGCGTCAGCGAGCACCGGGCGCTGGCGGCGGATGCCGATGCGAGCGCGTTGTTAAGGCCAATCGGCTGGATCAAGGTGTTTCGCACCGAAGCGGCACGCGACGCGGAAAACCGGCTCGCCGAACGGTGGCAACGCGAGTATGGCGTCGCCTTCGAATCGCTCGACCCGGCCGCCCTGCACCAGGCCGAACCCGATCTCGCCACAACCTTGTCCGGCGGTTTGCGCTATCCGGCATCCGATTCCGTGAGCGACCCGAACGCGCTCGTCACCGCCTACGCAAAATATTTCGAAGCGCTCGGTGGACGGTTTTTCATCGGCGATGCCGACTCGCTTCGCGCAGGTTGGGAGGTCGATACGCAGGACGGCACGATCACGGCGCCATCGGCGGTGGTGGCGCTCGGTCCGTGGTCGGATCGCGTGAGTTCGCGGCTCGGTTACCGTCTGCCGCTTGGCGTCAAACGCGGCTACCACATGCACTATGCGGCCCACGCAGGGGCCCGCCTGCATCATCCGGTGCTGGACGTAGAAGTGGGCTACGTGCTGGCGCCTATGGCACGCGGCATCCGCTTGACCACGGGCGCGGAAATCGCCCTTCGCGATGCGCCCAGGACGCCCATCCAGCTTGAAGCCGTGGAGCCGGTTGCGCGCACGCTGTTTCCATTGGGCGAGCGTCTCGACGAACAGGCCTGGATGGGAGCGCGCCCATGCACAGCCGACATGCTGCCCATCATCGGGCCGGCCCCGCGTCACCGCGGACTGTGGTTTGCGTTCGGCCATGCGCATCACGGATTGACGCTCGGCCCCATCACGGGCCGCCTGATCGCCGAGATGATGACCGGTGAGGAGACCGTAGTGGATGCGCGGCCGTTCAGGGTAGAGCGGTTTTAGTCGCACCTGTCCCGTGACGACAAGCGGCGCTGACGACGACGGCGACAGCAGCCGCCCGAAGCGGCTGCGCCACACGCACGTCAGGCCGAATCCATGTGATCCCGCACCGCATCGCGCGGCACGGTCTGCGCGAGCGGCTCGCCGAACTGCAGCGCGGCAAGCTGGGCGTAGAGCGGCGAACTCAGCAGCAGCTCGGCATGACGCCCCTGCGCGACGATGCGCCCATGCTCCAGCACGACAATGCGGTCGGCTTGCTGCACCGTCGCGAGGCGGTGTGCGATGACGAGCGTGGTGCGGTTCTGCGCGGCATTGTCGAGCGCCGTCTGGACCAGCCGTTCGCTGGTTGCGTCGAGCGCGCTGGTGGCCTCGTCGAGCAGCAGGATGGGCGGATTCTTGAGGATCGCGCGCGCGATTGCGATGCGCTGACGCTGTCCACCGGACAAGCGTACGCCGCGCTCGCCGAGAAACGTGTCGTAGCCTTGCGGCAAGGCTTCGATAAAGCCGGCTGCAGCGGCCATGCCGGCGGCCCGCTGCACGTCTGCAAGCGTCGCTTCGGGCGCGCCATAGCGGATGTTGTCGAGCACGCTACCCGAAAAGATCACCGACTCCTGTAGCACGACGCCGATTTCCCGCCGCAATTCGACCAGCGGCACATCCCGCGTCGGGACGCCGTTAATCAGAATGGTGCCGGACTGCGGATCGTAAAAGCGCAGCAGCAACTGGAACAGCGTGGTCTTGCCCGCACCTGATGGGCCCACCAATGCGACATGCTCGCCCGCGCGAACATGGAGCGACAGACCGGAAAGCGCCGCAATGCCGGAGCGGGACGGATACGAGAAGCTCACGTCGTCGAACTGGATGCCGTCGCCACGCGCCGGCAGCGCGACCGTCGTCCCCGCCTGCACGACCGGCGAGCGCGCCGCCAGCAGTTGCAGCAAACGTTCGGTCGCGCCGGCGGCGCGCTGCAGATCGCCCCACACCTCGGCGACCGCCCCCACCGCGCCGGCAGTAAACACCGCGTACAGGATGAACTGGGACAACTGGCCGGCCGTCATGCGCCCGGCCAGCACCGCCTGCGCCCCGAGCCACAGCACGAACACGATGGCCGTGAATATCAGCACGATCACCACCGCGGTCAGCCAGGCGCGCGCCCGAATCCGGGTAAGCGCCGTGTCGAAGGCGGTTTCCACCGCACCCGCAAAGCGCCGCGACTCGAACGGCTCCTGCGTGAACGACTGCACGGTCGGCATGGCGTTGAGCACCTCGCCCGCCAGCGCGCTCGCGTTCGCTACCTTGTCCTGGCTGGCACGCGAGAGGCGCCGCACGCGTCGTCCAAAGATGACGATAGGCGCCACCACCACGAACAACGTGGCGATGATGTACCCGGACAGCACGGGACTTGTCACCACCAGCATCGCGACACCGCCGATCAGCAGGAAGAAGTTGCGTAGCCCTAGTGACAGGCTGGTGCCCACCACCGCCTGGATCAGGGTGGTGTCGGCAGTCAGCCGCGAAAGCACCTCGCCGGTTTGTGTGGTTTCGAAGAACTGCGGACTCATCTCCAGCACGTGGTCGTAGACCGCGCGCCGCAAATCGGCCGTAACCCGCTCGCCCAGCCAAGACACCAGGTAGAAACGCAGCGCCGTGGCGCCGGCCAGCACCAGCGAAACGCAGAAGAGCGCGAGGAAATAGCGGTCGATATGCGCCCGCTCGCCGCTGGCGAACCCGCGGTCGATCAGGTACTTGAACGCCACCGGCAGCACCAGCGTGGCCCCCGCCGATGTCACCAGCGCAAGGAACGCGAGCGCCCAGCGTCCGGCATACGGGCGCAGGAACGGAAACAGCGCGAAGAGGGGCGCGATGCGCGGCGCAGGTGAGGCGGGGTCTGACATCGGGATTCCCGGGCGGGTCGAAGATCATCCGATTGTGCCAGTCTTGCGGATTCGACGGCGTGACATGATGAAAGCGGGCGGCCGGTCCGTTGGTGGGTTCGTGCTGGGTTCCTGTTTGCCTGGATGCGGCTCGGGCGTGCTTGCCGCGACTCGCCATCTGTATCAAGATCAGATCGACTCATCTGGAATCCCCCTTCCCATGACCGATGATCCCGATCCCAACGCCGACCCCGACAAACTGAAAGGCCCCGGCGGCATGACCTTGCGCCAGATTCACGAACAGGTGCAAAAGAGCGTCCAGCGCGACCGCCAGGAGCAGGCCGCCCATCACGCTGCCGCGCCGCCGCAAAGCCGGTGGCAGCGCTGGGTGCGCTATGTGTGGGGCCGCAGCGGCCGTCGCTAGCGGCTCGGGGCGCCGACGCGGCGACCGCGCGCGTTTGAGCGTGGCCGCGGCTTAGTCGGCCGCTGCCGCCTGCACCAGCGCGACGACGCCATCAATGGCCTTCATCAGATCCGCAGGCGCACCATGCCGCGCCTGCAGGTAGCTCGTTGCGTTATACGAGAACCAGACGCGGCCGTCGCCGTCCTGCCACACCAGAACCTTGAGCGGCAAATCGAGCGCCGCCGTCGGCACCGCTTGCATCAGCGGCGTCCCGGCGCGCGGATTGCCGAATACGAGCAACTGCGACGGATTCATCGTCAGGCCCGCGCGCTGTGCGTCCGCGGCGAAATCAATGCGGGCGAACAGGAGAATCTGCTTCGCTTCGATCAGCGCGGCGAGTCGGTCGGCGGCTTCCGCTACTGAGCGATGCGTGGGTAGGGTGACGATGCCGTTGTCGGTTGTTGGCGTGGACATGGGGGCTCCTGGGGGGTGGCGAGCGTGGTCGCTCGAGTTTAACCGCTCGCAAAACGACGCGCGTGAGCGAAGGCTCGCCTTATGCCCGCTCTTACGATATTCCTTGCCTCGATTCCGACCGGCTGATCGGCGGCGAGCAGATTGGGCTCGCGCTCGACAGTGGCGGCATGCTGCCCCTGTCGATTAGCGGTAGAGAATCTGCCGCTTGAGATCACACCCGCGCCATCGCTTCACGATTGACGGTCCACCATTGCCCCGACCGGCGGCGCTGGCTCCGCCCCCTCTCTAGCGGACACCTCTACGGAATTAGGCTGCGTGGACAGGCGCAGATAAGCCGCCGCCAGCCTGCGCAGTTCTTCTTCCGACGCATCCTCGATACCGATCAGCTGATTGTTCGCGGCCCGATGCGAGGACAGCAGCTCATTCAGTTTCAGATGCAATGCGACGCTATCCTTGTTCTGGCTTTGCTGGATCAGGAAGACCATGAGAAACGTGACGATGGTGGTGCCGGTGTTAATGACCAGTTGCCATCCGTCGGAGTAGTGAAAAATCGGCCCCGTCACGATCCAGATCAGAACCGTCAATACGGCGAGCGTGAAGGCCGTGGGCGAGCCGGTCCATCGGGTCACGAGGCTGGCAAACCGGTCGAACAGACGCGTAATCGGATGACGCCCGGCATACGCGGGGCTCGCTGTATCCGGGACGGTGCCGAGTTCGTCAGTCGGCGAAGGGGCGACAGGCTTGATAGGCATGACCGGCTCCAGAAGCTTGACGTCTTCGACGTCCTTAACGCCTTTCTGTCAGCACGATCCATGCCGCACGGCTCCGAAGCCGATGCCGGCCTCCCGCTACGTGAGTGAGCAAGCAAGCCCTGGGCGATCTAATCGCCGCCATTCGCAGAAAGAATGCCCTCCAGCAGGTTCGCCTGATCGGCCAGGGATTTGAGCATGAAACTCGAACTGACGATGTAGACAACCTGGCCATTCATGCCGCCATCCTCCGACAGCAAACCGTAGGTTTCGTCTCGCCACTGCACCCAGGCCTTTTGCGCGTTATTGAGCCTGGCGATCGCATCGGGATTGTCTTGCCACAACTTCAGAATCTTGTTGTACGCCGTGTTAATCCGCTTCTTCTGAAACTTGATTTCCGCGACATCGCAATTGGACGCCGCCGATTGATCGTAGAAACCAGGTGGACCGGCTTTCGCTATACAAGCCGCATATTCCTTGGAATACGGACTCGGAGTTTGGGAATTCCCTTGCGCGTGCGCGAAACCGCAGGCCAGCAAAACAACCGGAATGGCGAGATATTTTTTCATCGGTTCTTTTTATCGAAGATGGCTTTGAATAATCAGTGGGCGCGCTATGCGTGACGCTCGCCCACTGCATCTTCGATTGTCAGTGATTTGCATGGCCATGTCGAACGGGCGCCCTCGCCGGCAAACCTTAGCCATTTATCTTCGACATCACCGCCGTAGCCGGATCATATTGGTAACCCTTCTGGGCGAGTTGCAGACTCATGGTCGCGCCAATCAGCTTTTGCTGCGCGTCCCGGGATATCAATTCATGATCAGGCTTAAGCCGCTCCAGTTCCGATGCCAGCCTGCGGACAAGCGCGACTTCTCCCGTGCTGCGTGCATCGATGAACAAGATCTTTTCGCCGGCCTGGCCTAGCCGTTGTTTCAGATCCCTGGCATGCGCCACCCATTGTTCGGCATTGGTGCGCAGATCGCTGAGGGCCTTTTCGTGGGCTTTGGCCTGAGCCGATATCTGACGCTGCAAGGCGGCCACCTGCTCTGCGCTCTCCGGCTCGTCCGCGCGAGTGCCGGGATGCTGGCCGCGCTGGCCCTCCTGGCCGGCGGTCTCAGCGAGCTCTGCGAGGCGCTGCGCCAACTGGGCTGCATAGCGTTCGGCTGTATCGGCGCGCTCCTTCGCGGCGGAGGCGTCTTGCGAAACGCGGGCCAATTCGGCGCTCGCGGACGTTTTCGCCTCCGTGAGGGCGCCGACCTGCCCGCGGGCTGCTTCGAGTTCCTGGGTGATACGCTGCACTTCGTTGAGCTGATCCGACTCTGCGTCGAGTCGCGTCGCGGTTGCGTGGCGCTCTGTCTCCAGCACCTGGCGGGCCTCATCCAGTTCCGTCTGCAGAGCGGCAAGCCGCGTAAGGCTCTCGTTCGCCTGTGCCTCGGCGGCTTGCGCGCGCGAGGTGGCCTCGCCGGCTTCCTGCGACCACTTCGAGACCTCTTCCGACTTCGCCTCGCCCGTATTGCGCAACGTGGCGATCTGCTGCTGCGAGTCGTCGCGCTCCTGGGTGAGGCGCGCGATCTCATCGTTCTTATCCGAAAGAAGCGCGGCTAGCTCGTCACGTGCCTTGCGCTCTTCTTCAAGTGATGTCCGGGTGGTTTCCAGGTTGGCATTTTCCACCGATGCGCGCTGCAGGAGTTCCTCTACCCGCGCCTCGGCGGCTTGCGCGCGCGAGGTGGCCGCGCCGGCTTCCTGCGACCACTTCGAGATCTCTTCCGACTTCGCCAGGCCCGTGTCGTTCAACGCGGCGATCTGCTGCTGCGAGTCGTCACGCTCCTGAGTGAGTCGTGCCACCTCATCGTTCTTCTCGGAGAGCGCCAGCGCCGATGCTTCTCGCGCTCTGCGGGCTTCTTCGAGCGAGGCCTCGGTGGCCTGCAGACTCGCATCGGCCACCGACGCACGCCGCAGCAGTTCCTCGACACGGGCCTCGGCCGCTTGCGCACGCGAGGTGGCCGCGCCGGCTTCCTGCGACCACCTGGCGACTTCTTCCGATTTCGCCTGACCGGCCGCGTCCAAAGTCGCAACCTGCTGCCGTGCGCCATCGAGATCCTGAGCGAGCCGCGCTACCTCGTCATTCCTGTTCGCGACCAGCGCGGCCAATTCGTCACGCGCCTTGCGCTCTTCTTCGAGCGATGCCTGGGTCGCCTGCAAACTCGCATCGGCCACCGACGCCCGTTGCACGAGTTCCTCGACACGTGCCTCGGCCGCCTGGGCACGCGAGGTAGCCGCGCTGGCTTCCTGCGACCACTTGTCGATTTCTTCCGACTTCGCCTCACCGGCGGCGCGCAACGACGCGACCTCCTGCCGCGCGCCATCGAGCGCCTGGTTGAGGCTCGCGATCTCGCCGTCTTTACTCGCGACAACCGCGGTCAATTCTTCATGCGCCCGGCGTTCGTCTTCGAGCGATGCCTGGGTGGTTTCCAGCGTGGCGTCCGCCACCGACGCCTGCTGCACCAGTTCCTCGATCCGCGCCTCGGCCGTTTGCGCGCGCAACGTGAGCGCGCTCGACGCCTGCGACCACTTCTCCACCTCGTCCGACTTCGCCTGGCACTCGGCGCTCAGCGTGGCGGCCTCCTGCCGCGAGTCGTCGCGCTGCTGGGTCAGTTGGGCGATTTCATCGTTCCTGGCTGAAACCGTCGCGGCCAGTTCTTCACGCGCCTGGCGCTCGACTTCGAGCGATGCCTGCGCGGTCTCAAGATTGGCGTCCGCCGCCGACACCTGCTGCGTGAGTTCCTCTATACGTGTCTCGGCGGCATCCGCGCGGCCGGTCGCCGTGGCAAGTTCCGCTCCAAGCTGCGCGGCAGTCTGTTCCGAGGCGCCCAACGCCTCCGTCAGCGCAGCGAGCCGCTCGCGCCCGGCGTCGATTTCGTCCGCGAGCTTTTGAAACTCGGCTAGCGCTTCGTCCCGATCCGCCAGCGCGGCGTCGGCATGCTCGCTCGCCGCCGTGAGGCGCTGGCTGAAGGCCTTTTCCGCCTCGCCCTGGGAAGTCGTCCAGATCTGGCCCGCGGCGCTCATGAGGGTCTCGGCAAGCCCTTCCGGCAATCCGCCCGGTATCTGCAAATCCGGCGTTCTGGGCTGGCGGGCCTCGCGCCAGCGCTCCAGCGCCGCCACAATCGCCACCAGCGAACCGCCGCGCGCCTCCGACCAGATCGTCACTGGGGAAACCCGTCTGCCTTCTCCGACCATGCGATCGGCGATGGCAGCGACCTGCTCGTCGGTGATCAAGTCTGCGTCTTTGGACATAAGCGCCTCAAAAATCAATGTGAGCGGGCGGAAGACCGAGTCCCCAATACCTTACTACGTCCCGCGCGGTCTCCGTTGAAAGCCCGATGACGGCTGCCGTAATGTGAACACGTCTCGCGGGACGCGCGTCAGCCTACTCCGTGGCATGGCCGTGGCCCTGGCGCTGCCGCTGGAACGGACGAACCGCATCATGTCATCGGGACCGCGGGTCTTGCCGGGAGCTTGCCCGCTTCGCTCAGAAGGTCTGCCAATTATCCGCTTCGTTCGCGGCTGCGGCGGTGGCTGTGGACGGCGCGCTGCCGCCCGCCGGCTCGGCACGCACAGTGGTTCGGCGAGGCGTGGCCCGCGCCGGCGTCTTCGCGCTACGGGCAACCGGCTGCGCCCTTCTCGGCGAGGCGGATGACGCCGATGCCCCCGATGCCCCTCGTGCCGAAACCGCAGCACGCGGCGCGTCGCTCTCGACGCTGAAGACCGACACCGCATCGCGCAGGGCTTGCGCCTGCTGCGCCAGCGCCTGCGCCGCGGCCGAGGCCTGCTCGACGAGCGCGGCGTTCTGCTGCGTGACTTCGTCCATCTGGGTGATGGCGGTATTGACCTGGCCGATGCCGGTGCTCTGCTCCTCGGAGGCTGCGGCGAGCTCGTTCATGATATCGGTCGTGCGCCCGGCGGAGGTCACGATCTCGTCCATCGTCCGGCCGGCGTTTTCGACCAGCTTCGAGCCGGCATCGATGCGGCTCACCGATTCGGTAATCAGGTCCTTGATCTCCTTGGCGGCGGTGGCGCTGCGCTGGGCCAGCGTGCGCACCTCGCCCGCCACCACGGCGAAGCCGCGTCCCTGTTCGCCGGCGCGGGCCGCCTCGACTGCCGCGTTGAGCGCCAGGATGTTGGTCTGAAAAGCGATCCCCTCGATCACACTGATGATCTCGGCGACCCGCGCCGAGCTTTCGGCAATCTCGTGCATGGTCGCGACCACGCGGCCAATCTCCGCGCCGCCGCGTTGTGCAACGCTCGAACCCGAGGTGGCGAGCGTGCTGGCCTGCTTGGCGTTGTCCGCATTCTGGCGCACGGCGCTGGTCAACTGCTCCATGCTCGACGCCGTTTCCTCCAGGGAAGCGGCCTGTTCTTCCGTGCGCTGCGACAGATCGGTGTTGCCTTGCGCAATCTCGCTTGCGGCCACTGAAATCGACTCGCTCGAGCTTTTGATGCCGCTCACGATCGACGTCAACTGTTCCTTCATGGCGGCCAGCGAATACATCAGGCTGGCGTTGTCGCCGGCCTTCAGCGGCACCGTGACGCGCAGGTTGCCGGCTGCGATCGCACTGGCCATGGCGGCGGCTTCGCGCGGCTCGCCGCCGAGCTGCCGCGCGAAGCCGCGCGCGATGAACAGCGCCACGGCCAGCGCCACGGCGGCTGCGGCGGCGATCAAGCCGACCACCAGCGCGATCGCCGCGTGATAGGCGTCGCGGGCCGCCTTGCCTTCGCGCGCCGTGCCCTGCTCGTTAATGGCGACGATCTTGTCGATGTCCTTCGCGACGGCATCCCGCACCGTCCCGGATTGCCCCGTCAGGATGCTCATGGCCTGCTGCGGATTGCCGGCCTTCGCCGCCGTCCGAACCTGCTGATCGAGATCCATGTACTGGGGCATCAGAACCTGGATGTCCGCAAAGGCCGTCTTCTCTTCCGGCTCGGAAATGAGCTTTTCGTATTCCGCGCTCGCGCTACGGAAGGCCTCGATACGCGGCTCCATGCGCGAATCGACCGCCTGTACCTCGGCGGCCTTGTCGGTCGAGGCCATGCGGAATTCGGAGAGGCGCATCTGGTTCAGCGCGTTCTGCATCCGCAGGCTGCTGCTGACGCTGGCCGCCCACTTGTCGCGCAGCGCCGCGACATGATCGTTTTCGGCGCTGACCTCATAGAGCGAAAACACACCCAAGCCCACCAGCAGGAGGATGACAAGCGCAAAACCTGCAACGAGCTGCGTCACCACTCGCATGTTCTTAAGAAACGGCACGATGATTCCCTTGTTTGCTGTGACGGACTGGCCCGGCTGGACACTTCACGCTTGCCGCTTGCCGTTGGCCGGCATCGGATGCGCGGGGTTCAGAAGCGATGCTCGGACGGGATGAGCACGCGTGCCGGGGTCCAGCTCCAGCGTCACCATGGAATTGGACAATCTACCTAGGTGTTTACGACAGGTTTAAAGAAATATTTAGGTTCGGATACAGGAAGGGAGCGGGAAAGCGGCCGCTTTCCCTTCCGTTTCCTTCTCAGAGTCGCGTCATGCAGCCGGTACGACCGCCCCCACCTGCCGGTAGACCGCGGCCTCGAAGCCAATGAGCGTCTCGACGACCGGCATGTCGAAGAACGGCAGGATCTGCGTCATCAGCACCCCGCCGATGCCTTTCGCGCGGTCCATCCAGTAGTACGAATTGAAGATGCCGGCCCAGTCGGCGGTGCCGCTGCTGCGCATGCCCGGCAGATCGGCGAGTGTGAGGCAGAAGCCCAGCCCCCAACTCTGCGGCACCAGCCCTGTGGGCACCTCGTTCGACAACTCCGGCACCGTGGGCTTCACCGCTCCCGGAAGGACGATCGGCGCAAGGTGGTCCCGCAGCGCCAGTTGCACGGTCGCCGGCTCGAGGATGCCGGCGCCATCGTCAAGCCACGCCTGCAGGAAACGGCCGTAGTCCTGCACCGTCCCGTACGAGCCGTGGCCGGCCGCGTCCCATTCGGAGGTCGGCGGCAGATCGATGCCCGAAGGCGCCAGCGTACCGTCGGCCTGGCGCTGCATCACGCGCAGCAAGCGGCTGCGTTGCTCGGCGCTGGGCGTGAAGGTGGAATCGTTCATTCCCAGCGGACCATACACATGCTGCTTGAGATAGCTGCCGAGACTCTGCCCCGAGAGCTTTTCGACCACCAGCCCAAGCCAGTCGACGTTGGTGCCGTACTCCCAGGCGGTGCCGGGGTCGTTGACGAGCGGCACCGAGAGACTGCGCTTCAGGCCTGTGAGGGGATGGGGTTCACCCGTCACCTCGTGGTAACGCTTTAGCTTTTCGTTGAGGAAGAAGTAGCCGAAGCCGGCTGTGTGGGTCATCAGTTGGCGCACCGTGGCCTTGCTGGCAGGCGGGCGCAGCCGTGGCTGGTCGCCGTCGAAGCCGTCCAGCACCTGTAACTGGCCGAACTCCGGCAAAATCGATTCGACGCTGGCCTCGAGGCTCAGCAGCCCCTTCTCTACGAGCTGCAGTGCCGCCGTCGTGGCAACAGCCTTCGTCATCGACGCGTTGCGGAACAGCGTGTGTGGGCCGGCCTCGCCGGCGGCGTGATGAAACAGCGGGCCGTTGCGGTCGACGACCACTGCCGCAATGCCATGAACCCCGCCCTTCGAAACTGCCTTGTCCAGCAGCGCCTTGATGGCCGAACCGTCAAACGTCATGGGTGTCTCCTGCGTTCGTGATGGGAAGTCCGCACACGGCAGCGCATCGGCCGTGGTACGGCTCGCGATATTTTGCGCCAATGTGCGAGAAACGTGGTGACACGCCTGACCGGAGGGCGTGTTGTCGTCTACGCGGTAGAATCCGAGTCAATGCTCGCTTCTTACCAGGACCAGACCGCATCATGACGAAAACCCGGCACCCCTCCGTCAAGCCGCGCAAGATCCCCCAGCAATCCCGTGCCGAACAGACCGTTGCGACGATTCTGGAGGCCGCGGCGCGCGTGCTGGAAAGCAAAGGCATGGACGGCCTGAATACCAATCTCGTCGCGCAGCGCGCGGGCGTCAGCGTCGGCACCTTGTATCAGTACTTCCCCGGCAAGGACGCGATTATCGTTGCCCTGAGCAAGCGCGAGCATGCCGTGTTCTACGCCGAGGCCCAAGGCGCGCTGAGCCAGCCAACCGGTCAGAGCGCGTTGAAGTACATGATTACCGTCTCGGTTCACCAGCAACTGCGCCGTCCTCTGCTTGCGCGTGCGCTCGATTTCGAGGAAAACCGGCCGGCTATCAGCAAAGAGCTCGCGACATGCAAGGCTCCTTTTGGCGAGTTGGTTAGGCAGATTCTGGCGCATGACGATATTCCGCCGCAGCCGGACATCGAGATCGCGATCGACGACCTCGTCGCCATTCTGCGCGCCATGGTCGACGCGGCGGGAGAGCGCGGCGAAGTGAACCGCGGAGCGCTGGAATCGCGCGTCGGCCGTGCCTTGTTCGGATACCTTGGGATTGTGGATCGGCAGCCCGAAAAGTCACGCGCCAGGAAATAGACGATATTCCGCTGGCCGCGCAGCCTCACAAATGCGAGCAATGATTCGCATTGCGACTGTGACCGACACTTCAAACCCCCGCCAATACTGGGCCAGGCGCCCCACGAAAAGCTGTTGTCCAATGCGAGTTTTAAAATCGAGCAATTACTCGCAAAATTGACTCCGTGGGATGTCACACGAGCTGCTGAGATTGCACAGGGTCGGCTCTGTGACCGCTCCCACGACGGCACATTTCAACTTTTCTGCGAGAACCCTCATGAATCTTCACAAAGAAGCGAAACTGAACCACCTGAGCTTCCCCACCACCAACGTCGCCGAGACGGCTGCGTTCTTTGAAAAATACCTCGGCTGCGAGATCGTCGCGGTCGGCGAGAGCTGCCTGCTGAAACGGAACGGTTTTGACATCGTTCTGGACCACGTCAAGGAGGAAGCGCCGGTCTGGCCGACGAACTTCCACTTCGGTCTGGAGGTCGAGAGCCTCGACGACGTCCATACTCTCTACACGGAATTCCTGGAAGGCGGCGTTCTTATGGAAACGGCGGTCTTCAACAATTCGCGCGGATCGCGGTTCTTTTGCCGCTCGCCGGGTGGCGTCCTGATCGAAGTCAACACGCGTGAGGACATGCAAAAGCAGGAGCAATGGCAGAAGCTGTTTTAAAGCAGCGAGGTCGGCCATCGTGGCTAGTCGTTGTCTTTTGCCACGGCCGCGCCTTCGATCTGATGACGCTCCAGGGACGCCGCCACAAAACCCGATGCTTTCATGTCCTCGACAAACTTCGCCAGGTACGCAGCCGCATCAGCGCCCTTTGCCTTGGGCACGCCCATCGCCTGACGGATCACCATAAAGCGTTGATCGAGGATCCGCAATCCGCCGGCCTTCGCCGCATCTCGTTCCAGTTGCTGCTTGACGCCGGCGGCCACGTCCAGATGCTGATCCAGAAAGCCTTGCACCACGGCCGGCGAGGTCGGAATCCGCACGATTGTCGCGTGATGCAATTCGCGCGAGAGGAACAGATCGTAGGCACTGTCTTTGCCGACGGCGACCGTCACGCCCGCCTGATCGACCTGGGCGTTGGTGGTGATCGGCGATGCGTCGCGCACCAGATAAAAGCCTTCAATCAGCACGTACGGTTTCGTGAAACTGATTTCCTGTCCGCGCTTCGGATCGACGGCGAAGAAGCCGACGTCGGCCTTGTCCTGATTCACGTTGTCCACGGAGGCGCCCGCCGATCGAACCGCGACCAGTTGCAGCGGCACGCCGAGACGGCGGGCGAGTTCAGCGGCGAGATCGACCGATACGCCGACCGGCTTGCCGCTTGCCGGATCGAGGCTCGCCAGCACCGGGTTGCCCAGGTTAATGGAAGCGCGTAGCGTACCGCTCGGCGCAAAGGCTTTCACCACGGTTTCACTTACCTCGCTTGCAGCGGGTGAAACCGAGGCGGGAGCGAGGTTCGCGCCTTGGGTCTGTGCGAATGCCGAGGGGGCGCCAAAGGCGGACGACAGGACAAGCGTCGTGGCACAGAGCGTCGAAACAAGGCAACGGGACTTTTTCATTGAAGAGAAGGACGTAGGACGAGGAGGAACCGAAGCGGCGGATCGGCGAGCGCCACTATGCTATCCGATTCCACGCCGGCGTCCTATCGTCAATCGGGTCGCTTCTCGAGGACATCCTTAACAACAGGCAGCGCCGTAAAGACATTAGGCCAGCCTGCATAAAACGCCAGTTGCGTCATGACTTCCGAAGCCTGCGCCTTCGTCAGGCCGTTATCCATCGCCCTGTTCAAGTGATAGGTCAGTTGCGCGACTTGCCCGCTGGCGACCAGCGCGCTGACTGTGACGAGACTGCGATCGCGCGGAGCCAGCCCCGGACGCAGCCAGAGATCCAGGAACAGCGCATCTCGCGTGAACTGAACCACGCCCGGCGCCACTGCCCCGAAGTTTTGCGCAACGGCGGCATCGCGCTGAGCCTCGGCAGCCGCGTCGAGCGGCAGGCGATTACCGGCGGCCGGCGGGAGCTGATCCACCGTGATCCCGCGTTGCTCGAACACCGCTTTTGTCGCCCGGGCGGCGGCGGTGGCATTGGCCCAGCCCGAATAGAACGCGAGATGCGTAATGATCTCCGAAATCTCGCTGGGCTTGAGACCGCTGTCGAGGGCCACGTTAAGGTAATACGGCATCTCCGAACTCTGATTGCGCGCAATCAACACCGACAGCGTCACAATGCTGCGGTCGCGTGCCGACAGTTGCGGGCGCTTCCACAAATCGCCGAGCAGCACGTCGTTCGTATACCGCTCAAGGGCGGGCGAAACCGCACGCATATCGTCAGTCATGCTGACGATATGCCGGGATTCCGAGCTTTCCATATCCGTTTTCCTTCCGATTGACGAGCAGGCAGCGAGGCCGAGGCACAACACCGCGATCGCTGCCGTGATTGTTCTCATGGGTTGTCTCCATGAAATCTCAATGCGCGACGAACCCACCGTCGACCGGCAGCGCCACGCCGACAATCAGGCTGGCGCCCGGGCTGCACAGCCACAGCACCGCCGCCGCCACTTCGTCGGACCTGCCGAAGCGGCCGATCGGCTGGCCCTTGAGAAACTCTTTCATGGCCGCCGGATCGATCTCTTCGCCCATGGGCGTGTCGATGCACCCAGGGCATACGGCGTTCACGCGAATACCTTGCGCCGCGACGTCGAGTGCCGCGCTCTTGGTGAGGCCGATCACGCCATGTTTGCTCGCGTGATAGGCCGCGCGTCCCGGCAGACCCACCAGACCGCCCAATGACGAGCAGTTCACGATCGCGCCGCTGCCCTGCTTCTTCATCTGCAGCAGTTCGTGCTTCATGAAGGTCCAGATGCCGCGCAGATTGACCGCCTGCACTTCGTCATAGCCCTCTGCGGTTTCCGACGACATCTCGCACATCGGGCCCAGAATGCCGGCATTGTTATAAGCCATGTCGAGCCGGCCGAACTCGGCGACCGTGCGCTCGACCGCTGCCTTGGCCTGCGCTTCGTCGGACACATCGCACACGATCGCGATTGCCCGATGCCCCGCGGCCGTCAGCGTCTCGACCGCGGCATTCAGCTTCGCTGCGTTCCGGTCGACCAGTACCACGCTCGCGCCGGCCTCGGCAAATGCCTGCGCGGTCACCAGCCCCATGCCTGAACTGGCGCCCGTGACGAGCGCTACCTGGCCTTTGAAATCATAGACGGGATTCATGGTGTTTTTCCTTGAGTGAGATGCGCATGCTGGCGCGCGGCGCTACACGTCAGCGCGACGCAGCCGGACACGACGGGAATGGTTGAGCGGGCATCCAGCATGCTGGATGCGTCCCGGCTTGACTAGCCGGTGAAAACGGCAAAGACCCATGAATTGAGCTCATCAATGTCATGGGGAGGCTTCGACGGTCCTCTAGCTTTGCCAGCAAACGCTAGCGGCAGGAAGGTTGGCCCCTAGCTCCGCGCCCGATTAATGGCGTGGGTCGCCAGATTCTGCGCGAGCTCCGCGTAGAGCTCGGCCCACTTGCCGAGCAAGGTCGCGTCATCGGTCAGGAACAGCGGGTGTTCTGCCCACGCGCTGACGTTCGGGCCTTCCCAGGCCACCTCGAAGATGCGGAGATCTTCGTCTTCGCTGACGCCGCTATCGAGCAGCTCGCGAAACGAGGAGAGATTGTAGAGACAGACATTGTCGGGCGCGATGCCATGGATCGCGGCGAGCGCGTCGGTGGCTTCCTTGCGCGCGGCGTCGCGGCTGGCGGCCATCAGGAACACGATGCTTTCGTCCTGCGCGTGGCCGAACATCAGCCGGTACAGCGAGGTCCTGCAGCGATGGCTTAGTTGTGTGCCCATGGTTTGCTCCGCTCCTGAAGACGCATTGTCATCATGCTGGATCGCCTGCCACGCCTCACGCGCCCCTGTCGATCATAGGACCGCATCTATTCCGACGCTCAATCTATCCCGCTTTTAGACAGTTATCTACCCCGGGCTGCCCCTTACACGAGCGCCGCGCAAACGGCCGCTGAAGCGTCAAACCCGCCGTGGCGGCATGCGCGGCGTGGAGGGATGCACGGTGCCGGGCGAATTGGTGCAGTGCATCGAAGCCTGCCGCTGATGATGTCGAGCTAACGCGTCAACCACCCTCTTCCCGTCCCGTCAGAGCCGAACGACATCGAGGATCGCATCGGCAAATGCCTTCGGTGCTTCCTGCGGCAGGTTGTGTCCAATGCCGCCGTCGATATTGCGGTGCTGATACTTGCCGGTGAACTTCTTCGCATACGCGGCCGGCTCCGGATGCGGCGCACCGTTGGCGTCGCCCTCCATCGTGATGGCGGGCACGGAGATGGTCGGCGCCGTCGCCAGACGCGCTTCGAGCGAATCGTATTGCGGCTCGCCCTGGACCAGTCCCAGACGCCAGCGGTAGTTGTGAATCACCACTGCGACATGATCAGGATTGTTGAACGACTCGGCTGAACGGTCGTACGTCGCGTCGTCGAAATTCCATTTGGGCGATGCGAGACGCCAGATCAGCTTGTTGAAGTCGTGGCGGTTCGCTTCATAGCCCGCCTGGCCGCGCTCCGTTGCGAAGTAGAACTGATACCACCACGACAGCTCCGCCTTCGGTGGCAGTGGCGTCTTGCCGGCCGCCTGATTGCCGATCAGATAGCCGCTCACCGACACCAGCGCCTTGACCCGTTGCGGCCACAACGCGGCAATGATGTCGACCGTGCGCGCGCCCCAATCGAAGCCGCCAAGAATGGCCTGGTCGATCTTCAGGGCGTCCATCAGCGCGATGATGTCGACTGCGACGACAGACTGCTGCCCGTTACGAGGCGTATCCGCGGACAGGAAGCGCGTCGAACCATAGCCGCGCAGATACGGCACGATCACCCGATAACCCGCGGCCGCCAGCAGCGGCGTCACGTCAGCGAAGCTGTAGATGTCGTACGGCCAGCCGTGCAGCAGGATAACGACCGGTCCGTTCGCCGGCCCCGCTTCCGCGTATCCGATGCTGAGCGTTCCCGCGTTGATCTGCCGGATGGTGTCGAACGAAGCAGCGCGCGTCGTCCCCTTCAAGCCGGCCGCAGCATCGTTCGACTGTGCTTGGACGAGTCCGCTCAGGCCCAACTCCAGCAAGCTGATGCCCGCCACGGTTGTCCCCAGCAGACGGCGACGTCGTGTATTGATCTGATCCGTCATTGCAGATACTCCTCAAAGATTAGCCAACGCTACGCAGTCCCGATTGACACGGGCTCTTGATGAATGTCGATTCAGCTTACGGCTTCGCATAGATCGGACCGAGGCCGATCACATCCGAACCGGCCACGCGCGAGCCCGCGGCGGAAGTGCCAGCAGCCGACGGCCCGTACGACGACACTGCCACACCATGCTGCGCGTTCAGACGCGCCTCGGCGGCTTCGAGATTCTGCGGATATTGCGCCTGATCGCTGGTCGGGTTGTAGCCGGCCTGTTCCAGTTCGACCAGTTGCGCACGGACCTCGGCGCGGGTCAGCGGTTGATTCTGATTCGATTGTGCGAACGACAACGCGGGAAGAGCGACAACAGCAGCGACCAGCAGCGATTGAATGACTTTCATGATTTCCACCTCGAAAAGGATTTTTCATGCAGACGTCCGGTTGGATATCTGGCTTGCGAAGCCAGAACGTCTGGCCTGAAACCATTAGAACCCGTGGACGTATCTGGCTTGTGTCCGCAAAGAGCCGCAATGCAACGTTGTGTATTGACCGGCGCTGCGGATACATTGGGATACAAAGACGCTGTGCCAGACAGAGATCGGCACTCGCCGTTTCACGCGTCTTCCACGACGGACAGGCTGGCGCCATCGGACAAGTCCGCCTCCAGCGCATACGGGTCGACACCTTCGAGACAACCGATGTTGACGCGCCAGAGTTGCGCATCTTTACGCGTCTGGTGAAACGGATAAATGCCGCAGTGCTGGCAGAAGTAGTGTTTCGCCACGCGTGTATTGAACTGGTAAAGCGTCAGCGATTCCTCGCCACTCAGTATCTTCAGTTCGCCCGCAGCGAACGGCGGCGTCATCAGCGCGCCCTTGCGTCGGCACAGGCTGCAATTGCAGCGCGCCGCAGGCACGACGGCGGTACGGACTTCGAATTTGACGGTCCCGCAATGACAGGATCCTCGCAGCAGTTCGGTACTCATGGTGAGCTCCGCAGTTGTAAAGGCTGCGTTATAGCCCAGTACGCGCGACGCTTTGTATCGCAGTGTGTCTGAGTGGGCTCCCGACACAAAACGTTTCATCCAGGCCGCTTTGGCGACACATGCCAGATACGGACAGGCGTTCCAATGCAGTCATCGTTCACCACTGGAATGCCCGCTCGATTCCCCTCGCCAAAAGGACTCCGACATGTTCACCCGACTCAGAACGCCCGCGCTCATCGCTCTGCTGGTTGCAGCCGCGGCCAGCAGCGCCGCGGCAATCGCCAGCCTCGATGCAAGCTCCGCGCCCATGAATAACGCTAGCCCCAGCGCAAAGCAGGCAAACGGCAGCCATGCCGCGCCGGAATTCACCGGCATCGATAAATGGCTCAACAGCGATCCCCTGACGGTGCAGCAATTGCGGGGCAAGGTCGTGCTGGTCGATTTCTGGACCTACACGTGCATCAACTGCATTCACGTCCTGCCCTACGTCAAGGCATGGAATCAGAAATATAAGGACCAGGGACTGGTGGTGGTAGGTGTCCACACGCCCGAGTATTCGTTCGAGCGCGACACGGACAACGTTCAGAAGGCCATCAAGCGCTTCGGCATTACGTACCCGGTGGCGCAGGACAACCACTATGCAACGTGGAGCGCCTACGACAACCAGTATTGGCCTGCGTTTTATCTGGTCGACAAGAAAGGTCAGGTGGTCTACACGCACTTCGGCGAGGGTGACTACGATCAGACCGAGGCGGAGATCAAAGCCCTGCTGGCGGAAAACTGAGGCTGCTGCGCGGATAAGCGGGCGCGCGGCCGGGCGACGTGCGCCGCGGCCGCGCTTTTCAATGGCACGCCTGTGGTTCAGCGAGCGGGCAGTTTCCAGCCCGGCCGGATGAAGTGGCACGTGTAGCCGTTGGGAAGGCGTTCCAGATAATCCTGATGCTCCGGCTCAGCCTCCCAGAACGGGCCCGCCTGAGCGATCTCGGTGACGACCTTGCCGGGCCAGAGATCGGATGCGTCGACGTCCGCCACGGTGTCGAGAGCCACTTTTTTCTGCGCGTCGTTGAGATAGAAGATGGCCGAGCGGTAGCTCGTTCCAACGTCGTTGCCCTGGCGGTTTTTAGTGGTCGGGTCGTGAATCTGGAAGAAAAATTCGAGGATCTGACGATAGCTGATCTGGCTCGGATCGAACACGATCTCGATCGCCTCTGCGTGCGTGCCATGGTTGCGGTACGTGGCATTGGGCACGTCACCGCCCGTATAGCCGACCCGCGTGGACAGCACGCCGGGATAGCGCCGCAACAGGTCCTGCATGCCCCAGAAGCACCCGCCGGCCAGCAGGGCGGTTTCGGTTTGCGTCGTCATTGCAATCATCTCCATCAGTGGTGTGAGTCTGCCGAACACATTGTGCCACCATCGGCACAACGCGCTGCCTCAGCCCC
Organism: Paraburkholderia phenazinium; assembly: GCF_900142845.1. NCBI lineage: Bacteria > Pseudomonadati > Pseudomonadota > Betaproteobacteria > Burkholderiales > Burkholderiaceae > Paraburkholderia > Paraburkholderia phenazinium. The sequence continues at coordinate 1,430,214 of NZ_FSRU01000001.1, read as the reverse complement.
GCAACCCCGTGGTGAATACAACCCGCGCCTGACTGCCGTCATCCGCCCAGTGTTCTTCCACCTGCGCCAGCGGCACCGGCTTCGTTGCGATCCTGAAGCCGCCCGGAACCGTGGCGTTCAACAATTGCCCGATTGCGTGCTGGATGCGCGGCATCGGAATGCTGCCTATCCCGCTGCCCATCAGTTCAATGGACGACGAACGCAGCACGGCGCCCGGAAGGTTGATCGCCTGCCCGCTGATCGCGCCAATCTGAACGAAGCGGATGGGCACGGCCTCCGGCGCCGCCTTGGCGCCGGACACCAGCAACAGTTCCGCGCTTGCGCCCCAGAGATAGTCGAGAACGACGTCGATACCCTGGTGAAACTGCGTCTTGAACTCGCTTTCAAGCGCCGCGCTGTCCTGCGCGAGGCTGATCGTCACGTCTGCGCCGAGCGCGCGCAGAGACTGCAGCGCTTCCGCGTTGCGTCCCGTCGCGATGACTTTACCCGCGCCGAGATATTTGGCGATCTGCACAGCCAACCGACCCGAGACGCCCGTTGCGCCATTGATCAGGACGGTTTCTCCCTTGACCAGTCTGGCACGCTCGACCAACGCCGCCCATGACGACATGCCGGGAATCGCGATCGCCGCGGCGGTCACCGCATCCAGCTCTGCCGGCAATGGGATGCAATGCGCCGCGTTGACAACGCAGTACTCCGCCATGCCGCCGAACGGAGCCTCAGGGAGTACGAAATAAACCCGCGTGCCGTCTGCGAGAACACCGGTGCCGTCGATCCCCGGCACCAGAGGCAATGCGCCCGAAGCGCTATAGTGCTTGCCCGACGCCCGGCTTTTCGTAACATGGCTCAGCGCGGACGCTATCACCGCAACGCGTGCCAGGCCCTCGGTGACGGGCGGCTCTGCGAAGTCGGCGTAAACCGGCGTTGCGCCGGGTTGCTTGACGAGTGCTGCTTTCATCTCTGCTCTCCTTTGCCGAGTGGTGGGCACCGGCATCATCCGGGATTGGATGACTGAATATACGTGTATTATACACATATGTCGAGATCGACAAAAACGAGGTGACGATGAAGAAGGAGATCCGCGAACTGCGGGGAGCACTGCTGGATTTGACGGGCGTGCTGAATCGGCCGCAGCCCGATGCCGCGCTAATCGATGCGGCCGGTGTGGACCTGGACCGGGCGCTGTTTCCGCTGCTGGCCCGCGTGGCCCGGCAGGGACCGCTTGGGATTGTGGAGTTGGCCGAACTGGTCGGACGCGACTACACCACCGTCAGCCGGCAGATCGCGAAGCTGGAGAGCCTGGAGTTGGTCGCCCGTTGTCCGAGCCCGGCAGACGGGCGGGTTCGTGCGGCGATCATCACGGACAAGGGGCGGGTCATGACAAGCGCGCTGGACGCTGCGCGCCAGAAGATCATCGAAAAGTTACTGGCCGACTGGGAGGCCGAAGACGTGCGCGTGCTGGCGCGTCTGCTGCGCAAGTTCGCGGACGATGCGCTCGAGTGGGTGGGGACGCTGTAGATCGGTACGCGGTGCGGCGAAACACTCTGGAGCGTGTCGCGCCGGCAGTGTTCATGCCGCTAGCCGACCGCCTGCCCCTTGTCGACGCCCGGCTCCGCGAACGTCTCGTCAAGACGGGCAATCTCGTCTGCCCGTTCCGGCCTGCCGAGCAGGAAGCCTTGCGCGTGAGTGCAACCGCAGGCACGCACGAATTCCAGGTGCTCCGGCGTCTCGATGCCTTCCGCGGTGGTGGGCATGCCCATTTCCCGCGCCAACGCCACGATGCCCCGCACCACCGCCGCGGATTCGCGCCGATGCACCGCGTCCATGACGAAGGAACTGTCGATCTTGAGCTTGTCGAACGAGAAGCGCACCAGCGTCGACATGGTCGAAAATCCGGTGCCGAAGTCATCGAGCGAGAGCGCGATGCCCAGCGCGCGCAGTTGCGCAACGTTACGCCGGGTCGCGATGTCGTCGCTCAGCAGCACCGATTCCGTGACCTCGATAGTCAGGCGCTCCGGCGGTAAGTTCGTTTTCCGAAGGATCGAGGCGACACTCGCCGCGAACGCTTCCTCGCGCAACTGCACAGGCGATACATTCACCGCGACGGCCACCGGGTCGCGCCATGCGGCGGCTTCCGTGCAGGATTGCAGCAGGGCCCACTCCCCCAACGGAAGCACGAGACCGGTCCGTTCTGCAGTGGGAATGAAGGCCACCGGAGACAGCTCGCCGCGGGTCGGGTGCGTCCAGCGCAGCAGGGCCTCGCGGCCGGAGATGGTGCCGTCGCTCAGATCGAAGATAGGCTGGTATTCCATCCGCAAACCGCTGAACGACTGCATCGCGCCTTCGAGGTCGCTGCGCAGAAGACTCAGACTCTCGTCGGACGCGTGCTTGTCAGCGTCGAATACGGCGAACGCACTCTTGCCGTTACGCTTGACCGCGTACAAGGCGCGGTCCGCGCAGATCAGCAACTGCGGACCGGTTTTGCCATGCTCCGGGTAGAGCGCAATGCCCACGCTCGCGCCGATATGCACGCGTGCTTCGCTCAGCGCAAATGGGCGCGCCAAAGTCTTGACGATGCGGCCGGCCAGCGCACGGACGTCGGTGGCCTGGGCAGCGGTATCGTCGGCAATGGCGACGAACTCGTCGCCGGCCAGACGGCCGACCAGGCCACCGGCCGGCAGTATTTCACGCAAGCGCACCGCCGCTTCCTGAAGAATCTGATCGCCGGCCGCATGACCCAGACTGTCATTGATGGCCTTGAAGCCGTCGAGATCGATCAGCAGAACTGCGAACGATCGATCCGCTTTGGCAAAGCCGGCCCCGGTACGCTCCAGCAGGAGCTCGCTGATACGCGCGCGATTGGGCAGCCCCGTGAGGCTGTCGTGGCGCGCCAGGCGATGGCTGCTTTCGCGCGCCATCAGCAACGCGACGGTATCGCGATTGCTGCGCAGGGCAACCGTGAAAAAGCCGGCCGCGCAGAACGGCGCCTGAAACAGCAGGACAAGCTTGCCCGAACCGGGCGACAGTGCCGCTCCCAGACCCAATAGCCCGAGAATCAAGGTGATCTGAATGAGCACGAGGCGGGGCGTGCCGGCGTTGCGCCCTGCCAGCCCGCCGATCACCCCGACGGCGCAAACGTTGCCGAGCAGAAACAGCGTGTTGTCGCCGCTGGTATTGCAGAGCAGGCTCCCGAAGCCGAACAGCGCGCTCCACAGGATGCTGGCGAGCAGGAACGCCGAGGTAGGGGTCGGCTGGCCGCGCGCACTCTGCGTGCAGCACACCCGGATCAAGGTCAGACGGGCGACCAGCAGCGCGACGACGGCGCCGCCCCACAAGGCGTAGATGCCGCGGTTCGGATAAAGGTAGTACGCGGTGGCGCAGACACTGATTTCGCAGATCGACGCGAACACGATTGACGCGGTTCGCGTGAACAGATTGGCGAGCAAGATTTGCCGATTTTCCGCGCTCAGGTGCTGGGCGGAAGAGACGACCCACTTGAAAAATGGAGACCTTGGTTCGCTGAAAGCCATGACCCGCACATTTTTGATGGTTAGTGGATCGAAACAGCCGTGCATCGCAATTATTACGTAAACGTCAAATAACAGGTTGATTGACGTGCCGACGGCGCCGCCGGCAGTGCTGGCCACGCAGCATGCCTGCCACGTACGCCGGGCATGCTACCCAGCCTGAACTGACCGCCGATGTCTCACGAACGCCGGGGGCGGCGCGCCCTGCCCTTCGAGGAGGGTCGCGTGCGCTGCGCTTCGGCATGCTCGCGAATCATCTCGATCAGCGCGCGCAAGCTGGCCGGCACATGACGGCGACCCGGATAGTAGAGACAGAGACCGTCGAGTGGCAGCGTCCAGTCTTCCAGGACTCGCACCAGCGTGCCGGCCTGCAGATCCGCGGCGACGTTCCACTCGGTCAGATAGGTCACGCCAAGACCGGCCCGCGCGGCTTGCAGCATCAAACCCGGCTCGTCGAGCGTCAGCGCGCCTTGCACGTCGATACGCAGCGCTTCGCCGTGGCGCGCGAACTCCCACTGATAGATCGCGCCGCTCGGCATCCGCGCACGGATGCAGCGATGCGCGTGCAAATCGGCCGGCGTGCGCGGCGGCATGTGCTGCGCAAAGTAGCCTGGACTGGCCACGACGGCGAAGCGCTGCGGCTCGCCGAACGGCACCGCGATCATGTCGCGCGGCACCGTTTCCGCGAGACGGATGCCGGCATCGAAGCCCTCGACGACGATGTCGATCAGGCGGCCCTCGGTGACGATATCGAGCTTCAGTTCCGGATAGCGCTGCAGGAATGCGATAAAGAGCGGCATCACCTGCCTCGCGGCGCCCGCCGACGTGTTGATGCGCAACGTGCCCGACACCGTGTCGCGAAAGCTGCCCGCCTGTTCGAGCGCGAGACGGATGGTGGAAAGCGCCGGCGCCACGCTGTCGACGAATTGCGCGCCCGCCTCCGACAAGGACACACTGCGGGTCGTGCGATTGAAAAGCCGCACGCCGATGCGCGACTCGAGCGCCGCCACCGCGTGACTGAGCGCAGACGTCGAAACGCCGAGTTCGGTTGCCGCCGCGCGAAAGCTGCGCTGACGCGCGACGGCCAGTACCGCTTCCAGTTCGCTCAGGCCTGAAGTGTTCATTATCCCAAATCGCTCAATGTTTCATGCCAGATTGTACGGCTAGTCAACGCAATCGTGCCGATCTATCGTGTGTGTTCCAGAACCGCTTCCGGGTAGCCACCATGCAGATGATCGACAAGATTTATATCGACGGCGCGTTCGTCACGCCTCACGGCGACGAACTCTTCGACCTCTTCAATCCCGCCACCGAACAGGTGATCGGCCGCGTGCGCCTCGCCGATGCGCAAGACGCATGCGACGCGATCGCTGCCGCGAAGCGGGCCTTTTCCGCGTTTTCGCACACCAGCAAGCGCGAGCGCATCGACATGCTGAAGCGGATGCACGAAGCCGTCGTTGCGAAAGAAGACGAGCTTTACGAGGCCATCACCGAGGAATATGGCGCGCCGGTGTCGCGCGGCCGGTGGATGGCGCAACACGCGAGCAACGTGCTGCTCGAAGCGGCGAAAGTATTGGAGGATTACGCCTTCACGCGCCGTGCGGGCACCGCTGACGTGGTCATGCAACCGCTCGGTGTCGCCGGACTGATTACCCCATGGAATAGCGACGCGGGCTTCATCTGCGGCAAGCTGGCCGCCGCGTTGGCCGCGGGCTGCACGGCCGTCATCAAGCCGAGCGAGATGAGCGCCATCCAGACCCGCGTCGTCACCGAAGCGCTGCATGCAGCGGGCTTGCCGGCAGGGGTGTTCAATATCGTCACGGGACGGGGCGAGACTGTCGGCGCCCAGATCAGCACGCACCCCGATGTCGCGAAGCTCTCCTTCACGGGCTCCACGGCGGTCGGCAAGGCGATCCTGCGCGCCGGCGCCGAGACCTTGAAGCGCGTCACGCTCGAACTGGGCGGCAAGTCGCCCGTGATCGTGCTCGACGATGCGAACTTCGACCAGGCAGTGCCGCTGGCGATTCAGGCCGGTTTCATGAACAGCGGCCAGGCCTGCATCGCGGGCACGCGCATCCTCGTACCGCAACACCGGCTGGCGGAGTTCGAAGCACGCGTGCAGGAGGAAGTGGCCCGCACGCAGGCCGGCGATCCGCGCGATCCGCAAACAACCGTAGGTCCCATGGTTAGCCAGAAGCAGTGGGAGCGCGTGCAACGCTACATCGGCATCGGCACGGACGAAGGCGCGCGGCTGATCGCAGGTGGCCCTGGCCGGCCGGATGGCGTCGAGGCTGGCTGGTTCGTCCGCCCGACTGTCTTCAGCGACGTGACGAACGACATGACGATTGCCCGCGAAGAAATCTTCGGCCCCGTGCTGTCGATTCTCACCTACCGCGATACAGAGGAAGCCATCGCGATTGCCAACGACACGCAATATGGTTTGCAGGCCTACGTATTTTCAGCGGATGCGCAGCGGGCGCGCGAAGTCGCGGCGCGGATCGACGCCGGCCGCGTACTCGTCAACACGCTCGCGCACGAGCCGGCCGCACCGTTTGGCGGTTTCAAGCAATCGGGGATCGGTCGCGAGTACGGCACGTTCGGTCTGGAGGCGTTTCTTGAACCGAAGTCGGTGCTTGCCGCCTCGTGACGGCGTCATGGTGACGGCGCCAGTCAGGCGTAGCGCGCCAGAAACATATCGGCGGCGGATTCGGCGATGTGCTTTTGCTCGGCCTTGCTAAGCGACGGCTGGCCCATCGTCACCTGCGGCCAGAACGCGAAGCCTTTCACGAGGCCTTGCAATTGCAGCGAGGCGAACACCGGGTCCTCGGTCTTGAGGCGGCCGTCGGCAGCGGCGGCACGAATCCACACGGTCAGGTCTTCTTCGCGCTCGCCCATGCGCGCCACCATGTCGCGCGCGCGCTCCGGCGAATGAATGCCCGCCGCGATCGCCACGCGTGCGAGCGAGAGGAAGGCTTCGTCGTTCAGAAGACTCAGCTTTTTGCGCAACAGCTCGAGCAACTGGTCGCGCAACGGTTGCGACGAGGAATAAGCAAAGACCTGCCCCGCGTCACTCGAGTCCCACAACTGCCGCAGAATCGCCGCGAACAGCGCTTCCTTGCTCGGAAAGTGGTTGTAGACCGTCCGCTTGGAGACACTCGCGCGGGCTGCGACGCGGTCCATGCTGGTGGCGTCGAAACCGGCCGCGAGAAATTCTTCAATCGCGGCGCCGATGATGGCGGCGCGCTTGCGGTCGGTTAGACGGAGACGGGTATCAATGGCATCCATAGCTAAAATTTTACACCATGCAGTTTACTTTTTTCCAGGATAAACTACACTGAACAGTCTACTTTGTGTCCTGGAACGCTCTACATGACCTCGTTCACCGAATCCTTGCGCCGCACGTTGGGCCTGACAGCGGCTCAACGCGGGCGCGAATCGTTTGGCTCGTCGGCCCAGCATGACAGCGAGCGCTTTCGCAACGTCAAACCGCGTCCTGTCGAAGGGTTCGGCAAGACGTTGAGCATCGCGTGGAATCTGCTGTTCAAAAAGCCGGACGGCACGGCGCCGGCAAGCCCGCTGCCCGTCGATCCGCTGACGCGCGCCCAGCTCGACGCCGCACCCGACCGCAGCCTGTTTCGCCTCGGACACTCGACCCTGCTGCTCAAGCTGCGTGGTCGGTTCTGGCTCACCGATCCGGTGTTCGCCGAACGCGCGTCGCCATTCCGGCGCTTCGGCCCCAAACGCTTTCATGCGCCGCCCATCGCGCTTGCCGATTTGCCGCCGCTCGCCGGCGTGATTCTGTCGCACGACCACTATGACCACCTGGACCGCGAGACGGTGCTGGCGCTCGCCGGCAAGACAGGTGTGTTTCTGACGCCGCTGGGTGTCGGCGACCGGCTGATCGAGTGGGGTATCGACGCTTCGAAGGTGCGCCAGTTCGACTGGTGGCAGGGTACGGAGATCGACGGTCTGGCATTCACGGCCACGCCGGCTCAGCATTTCTCCGGCCGCAGCCTGTTCGACGGCAACAGCACCTTATGGGCCTCGTGGGTGATCGTCGACGACGATCTGCGGGTGTTCTTCAGCGGCGACACGGGCTACTTCGACGGCTTCAAGGCGATCGGCGAGCGGTTTGGTCCGTTCGACGTGACCTTCCTCGAAACCGGCGCCTACGACGCACAATGGCCGTACGTCCATATGCAACCGGAAGACACCGTGCAGGCACACGTCGATCTGCGCGGCCACTGGCTCATGCCGGTGCACAACGGCACCTTCGATCTGGCGATGCATCGCTGGCAGGAACCGTTCGAGCGCGTGACGGGCCTCACCACGGCGCGCGGCATTCCGCTCGCCACGCCGCGAATGGGCGAGCGGCTGGATCTGGCCGCGCCCCATCGCGGCGAACGGTGGTGGCGCAACACCGCCACGGCGGGCAACTACAGCCTGAATTCGCTTCCGACGTAACGAACCCCACCTCTACACCCCAACCTGCGCCCGAACCATCGCGGACGCAGGTTGGCCGGTTCTCGACGCCTCACCTTGGCAGCACCGCTCCGAACGACCCCGAACTGGTTGCGTCCGCAATCAAAATCCAGGACGCCCGATACCCCCAAGCGACGATAAAACCTTCCGGTGTTTAACCGCGAAAACGTTTGCCGCAAACCAAATCCGCTTTACTGAATCGAATTGACGATTAAACCGCTCCGCTTTCACGCGAGCCAATAGATCGATATTTCGGATGGACTATCCATCGCGATTTTATCCATTCAGCATAAAATAAAAAACCCAAGCTGATTCTATTAAGTTTTCGCACCCCATTGCCGTTATTCCCATTGCGTTAATGCAGAAGGTCCAGACCTGACTGCCCAGCGCTAGCTGGGCAAAAAACGTAACAACTTCAAACGCGAGAGGAAACGTGAACATTAAATTAACAGGGGCTGCAGCCTTGTCGCTGCTGATGCTGACTGCCTGCTCGGATATGCAGATGGGCGCTACGTCGGCAAAAACCACCGCAACCGGTTCGGCGGCCGGCGGGACATCCCAGAACGCCAACGTCGGCTTGCAGCACTGCACGGCGCCGCTCGGGACGGTTTCGATTGTCGAGGACACCACTGCACCCTGGTATGGCATGTTGACCGGCCAATATCAGCTTGGCAGCACAGTGCCGGTTCTAAAACTGCTGGTGCAGCAGTCGAACTGCTTCGTAGTGGTCGATCGTGGCCGCGGCCTCGCTGCCGCCATGGACGAGCGCGCACTGAACGAATCCGGCGAACTGCGCAAGACGTCGAAGATGCATAAAGGCCAGATGGTCGCTGCCGACTACACCATCAGCCCCAGCATCACCTTCAGCAACAACAACGCGGGTGGCGGCGCAGCGGGGCTTCTGGCCTTTGTGCCGGTGGTCGGCGGAGCGCTCGCGGGGGTTGCCGGCACCATGAAGACGCAGGAAGCATCCACCCTGCTCACGCTGGTCGACAACCGTTCGAGCGTCCAGTTGGCTGCCGCAGAAGGCTCGGCCAAGAACGTCGACTATGGCATGCTCGCCGGCGTCGTCGCGGGTGGCTTTGGCGGTGCGGGCGGCGGTGCAGGCGGTGCGTATGCGAATACGGCGCAGGGCAAGGTCGTCGTCGCGGCGTTTACCGACTCGCTGAATAATCTCGTTGTGTCGGTGAAGCAATATAAAGCGCAAAACGTGAAGGGCGGCCTCGGCAACGGCGGCACTCTGCAGGTGAATTGATTATGGCTGGCGCCAATCCGTATTGCCGCGCTCATCACCAGGCAGGCGGAATGGCGTCATCCTCCAGGTGCGGCGAATTCAAATAGCGAGCGCACACCCCTCTCACGCTTGCGACAAACCCGTGCTCAATTTCTTCAGGAGTTGACGCAACGTATCCCGCTCACTTTTCCCAAGGGGAGCGAGGATTGACTCATCGACCTGTTGCGCAATGGCTGTTGCCTGCTGCAGCATCGCCGCGCCTTTTTCGGTCAGTTCGATTGCGTATCGACGCCGGTCCGCTTCATCCGCAACCCGCTTGATTGCACCCAGCGCTTCCAGATCGTCGATCATCGTGACGATCGCACTCGGCACCACATTCAAGGCCTGTCCGAGCGCCAGTTGAGACGTCATGGGCATATGACGGATCGCCGCCAGCAAGCCGCAATGCTTCGGACGAATCCCGAGCGGACGCAGACGTTGAGCGAACTGCTCGATCGTTGCCTGGCCGAGCTTGCTCAACATGTAGCCCGACGTGTCGGTCAGATGGCTTGACGGTTTCATCCGCGCATACTACATTACGCAAATCATTCACATAGAGAACCATTCTCCATGAGTACAAAATTCGCGTTCTATGTCTGTGCGGTCATCGCCTGTCTCAACGCGCTGGTGAGCGTTGCGTTCTCGCTGGCCATGGTCATCGGTCAGCCGGCGGTTGATGTTGCGGCGCTGTATGGCGTCGCCCGCACCGTACCGCTTGCGATTGCCGCGCTCATTGCGCTTGCGGCGCGCTCTCGTCCCGGTGTCACCGTTCTTGCGCTGCTGCTGGGATCCATTCAGTTCTGCGATGCATTGGTCGGATGGTCTTCACATGACGTCATGAAGACGATCGGGCCGGTCACGCTCGCCGTGCTGACGCTCGCGTCGGCTGTCATGCTCCTTCGCACGACGCGTCAGGCGGCGTGACGGAGAGCGTCAATGCGCGGTCGGCGTTAGCCGAATAGCTGCAGATGTTCCACAAGGATGGTGCTGCCGATGCCGATCAGCACGACGCCGCCCGCCATCTCGGCACGCCGGCCCGCGACGTGGCCGATGACACGGCCGAGCATGACGCCGAGAGTGACCATCGCCATAGTGGCGAGACCGATCGCGGCAGCCGTCGAATAGATGTTGACGTCGACAAAGGCGAGGCCCGCGCCAACCGCCATCGCATCGATACTCGTGGCGAAGCCGGTCAAGGCGAGCAACCAGAACGAATGGGTCGCCGGCCTGCTCTCCTCGACTTCTTTAGCGGCAAAGCTGTTGAAGACCATGCGGGCGCCGAGGACCAACAGCAGCGCAAACGCGATCCAGTGATCCCATGCGGAGACGTATTGGGCGGCGGCCTTGCCGAGGAACCATCCGGCCAAAGGGGTCAGCGCTTCGATCGCGCCGAAGATCAGCCCCGTCCTGATGGCTTCGCTCCAATGCGGGCGATGGAGCGTGGCGCCTTTGCCGATAGCGGCTGCAAAGGCGTCGGTGGACATGGCAAAAGCCAGGAATAGCGTTGCGACAGGATTCATCAGAGTAGGCGCTCGAGGTCGGGCTGAAAACCACGACACACCGCCGCGCCCGACCGGTCGCGTGGTGTGTCGATGGTCTTGCCAACCGAAACGGCTACCTGCACCACGGTCTGCGCGACCGAGAATGTTGATGCAGGCGCTTCTGGGTAGAAGCCGGCTACTCCCCAAAGACAGGGGCGAGCATACCATGACTGAAAGGCCTATGTAATGCCGTCCGCTCGTCAAGGCGCCCGGCTTCGCAGGAAGCGGTTAGACGGGAAGGTTGCATTTGTAATGGGCCGCGCGATAGAATCGCGCCTGCTCATTGGGGAGTAGCCGCCTCGAACGCGATGTTCGAGGGCGCACGTCAACATACTTGGCCAGTCGCAAGACTCGCCATGGCGTACGCAGCGAAATGCCTGGCAAGACCGATGACTCGCATTCCGACCTAACCGGGTCGCCGGAATGCGCGTCATCGCGTTTTTTCAGCGCGGCCCGGGTACAACATCCCATGCAATCCTTTCTCGTTGCGACCAGTGTCGTCGGCCTCGCCGAAATCGGCGATAAAACCCAACTACTGTCCCTCGTACTGGCTGCGCGGTATCGCAAACCCATTCCCATTGTGCTCGGTGTGCTGGCCGCCACGCTGATCAACCATGCGGCATCCGGTGCGCTGGGAGCGTGGCTCGCGAGCGTGCTCAGGCCGGGCATCCTGAACTGGGCCGTGGTCGCATCGTTTGCGGTAATGGCTGTGTGGATTCTGATTCCGGACAAGCTGGACGACGCCGATGCAGCGCTAACCAAGAACACAATGGGCGTCTTCGGCACGACGGCCGTGACCTTCTTTCTCGCCGAGATGGGCGACAAGACGCAGATCGTCACCATCGCGCTTGCCGCGCGCTTCCACGAATTTTTCGGCGTGGTCGCGGGTACGACGCTGGGCATGATGCTGGCGAACGTGCCGGTCATCTATCTCGGGCACAAGTTCGCCGACCGCTTGCCGACCAAGGCCGTGCACATTCTGGCTGCCATCATCTTTGTCGTACTCGGTGGACTCGCCTTGAGAACGGCGCTCTATCCGGACGCGCATCCGATGTTCTAGCACGCCCGGTTCGACCGTCAGCCAGCTTTATGCAAGCCGCCCCGTTTGCAAGCGAAGCCGCTCCGCCAGCGCTCAGCGAGTTCGCTTCTTGCGGACCGGTTCGGTTTGCGAAGGCATCCCCTCGCGTTCGAGCCATGAGCGGAATAGCACGACCCGCTCATCCGTGGCATTGCCATCCGCGACGTAAGTGCAGTAGCTGCGCGACGGCAGACGAGGACCCACGAACGGCGCGACAAGCCGGCCGGTAGCGAGATCGTCGGAGACCAGCGCAGTCGGCCCCATGGCAACGCCTATGCCGTCGATGGCGGCCTGCAACGTCAGATAGAAGTGGTCGAAGGTCAGCGTGGCGGCGGGTTTGAGCGCGGGCGTCTCTGCGCTAGCCAGCCAGTCCGGCCACAGTCGCGGAAGACTTGATGTGTGCAACAACGTATGCCGCCGCAGATCGTCCGGTGTGCGAAGCGGCAGTCGCTGCAGGAGCGCCGGACTGCAGACCGGCAGTCGTTCCTCGGACAGGAACGGCCGCATCGCGTAGCCATAGAACGTATCCGGACCGCCGCGGATGATGACGTCATAGCTGGCTTGCAGACTCTCCACCGGTTCGTTCGACGTCTCCACGTTGACGTCCACCTCGGGATACGCCGCGCGGAATTTCGCCAGCCTCGGCACCAGCCAGCGCAATGTGAAGGTGGCGGGCGCATTCACGGACAAGCTCCGCGCCACCGTTTCGGAAACGCCATATCGGGCAGTGGCCTGCGAGAGCTGCTCGAACAGCGGAGCGATTTCCGCCAGGTAGGCCTTCGCCGCCGGCGTCAGCACCACACGCCGGTTGTGCCGCTCGAACAACGAAGACTCAAGCCACTCTTCAAGCAGCCGCACGTGCTGGCTCACCGCGCCGTGCGTGACGTGCAGTTCCGCGGCGGCTTCCTTGAAACTGCCGAGGCGGCCTGCGGCCTCGAAAGCGCGCAAGGCATTGAGTGGAGGTAATAGCCGCTTCATCCGCAAGAGTTTGTCTAACGCGAACCGGCAATTTATCTGGTTTGTGAGTGGGCCACAAGATAGATACCCTACTTACTTCACCGTCGCTCCGGAATCCGCATGCTCAGTTATACCGGCGGCTTCGTCCTGCTTGCCGCCCTGCTCCACGCGAGCTGGAATGCCATGCTGCACGGCAATGCCGACCGCCTCCTGTCCATGACGTGGATGAGCATCGCCATCGGCGCGGTCGCCGCACTCGTGGTGCTGGTCACGCCGTGGCCGGCCGCTGCGGCGTGGCCGTATATCGTCGCATCGGGGCTCGTGCATATCGTCTACAACGTGAGCCTCGTGCGATCGTATCGGCGCAACGATCTGGCGCAGGCCTATCCGATCGCACGCGGCTCGTCGCCCTTGCTCGTCACGCTCGGCGCCGCGCTCTTCGCGCATGAAACGATCGGCCCGTTGCACGCGCTCGGGATCGTGATGATCTCGGGCGGCATCATCGCGCTCGCGCTGCAGGGGCAGCATGTGTCGCGCGCGGGCGCGCTAGCCGCCTTGACGACCGGCGCCACCATCGCGCTCTATACCGTGATCGACGGCATCGGCGTGCGCCTGTCCGGCGGCGAAGCGCTCGCCTACACCGCGTGGATGTTCCTGTTCTACTGGCTGATGCCGCTGCTGTTCGTCGCGAAGCGCGGGCTAGCGGCGCTGTGGGCACCGCTGCGGACGGCGCCTATGGCGCTCGGCTCGTCGCTGGTGGGTGGGCTCGTGTCGATCGCGGCGTACGGCATCGTCATCTGGGCGCTGCAGTCGGGCGCGATGGGTGCGGTATCGGCGCTGCGCGAGACCAGCGTGGTGTTCGCGGTGCTGATCGGGCGCGTGTTTCTGCGCGAGGCGGTCAGTGGAAAGCGCTGGCTCGCGTGCATCGTCGTCGCGGCCGGTGCAGTTTGTCTGGGGCTTTGAGCCTGGTGGTCCACGCTTGCCGCATTGGGACATGAAATGTCCGCGTGCGCATCTATCTTCGCTGTCGGCGTGACTTTGCCGTGAGGATCGTTGCATTCCGCTCACAGGTTCATTTCGGAAAATCGCCCTAAATTTTTGGGCTGAATTGCCGAAAACCATGGCATCGTGATGCGCGCGCGAATCCGGTACTCGTTCGCGCACGGATCGATCTCGTCTCTCCAAACTACAAACCTAACAACAAATCCGTATGCGACCAACCGCCGGGGCCTCATCGAACGATCTCCACCAAGCCGTACTGAATGAAATCGACGATCTGCTGAAGCAGCTCGATCTCGATGCGACCGACGCGCGCGTCGCGCAAACGATGGCGCAGGTCGAAAATCTCGTCGCCCCGATTCACGCAGATCTCGTGCAGCGTATCGAAGCGCTGCAGCGTCACGCGCGTTGGGACACGTTCACGATCGCGTTCTACGGCGAAACGAATGCCGGCAAATCGACGATCATCGAAACGCTGCGCATCCTGCTCGGCGAACGCAGCAAAGCCGACGCGCGCGCGGCGTTTCGCGCGAAGCAGGCGGAGTTCGGCCTTGGCGAAGCCGCCTTGTCGACTTTGAAGCAAGCGATCGACGACAGCCGCGCACAGCTCGACGCACTGCAGGCGCAAGCCGTCGAACGCAGCGCGCAGCTCGATGCGGACCGCGATGCTCTCGAACAGGAACTGAGCCGCCTGCGGCACCTGATCGTCGCGCAGAAACAGGCGGCGTCGTTCTGGCAAAAGCTGATACATCTGTTCCGCAAGCGACCGGAAGAAGTGGCGCTCGCACAGGGCGAGCAGCAACGTCTCGCGCTTGGCGCAGCGCATGCGGCCGAACGCGAACAGCTCGACACGCAGCGTGAACGCGCTCAGGCCGCGCATGAGGCGCTCGAAGCCCGGCAAACGAGTGCGCATGCCGCACTCGACAGCCTCGCGCCGCTCGCCGACGGGCAGATCGTCGGCACCGGCCGCTCCGACTACACGCTCGATGCGCACGGCTACGGGTTCGACGCGAACCAGCAGCATTTCGAACTGCTCGACGTGCCGGGCATCGAGGGCAAGGAAGCGCGCGTGCTCGACAGCATTCTCGGCGCGGTAAAGGCCGCGCACGCCGTGTTTTACGTGACCGGCAAGGCCGCCGCGCCGCAGACCGGCGACGAAAACGGGCAAGGCACGCTCGAAAAAATTCGCACGCATCTGGGCGACCAAAGCGAAGTCTGGACCATCTACAACAAACGCATCACCAATCCGATCCAGCTCGACAAGGGCGAGTTGCTGAGTCAGGGCGAACGCGACAGCCTTGCCGTGCTCGACGAGACGATGCATGAGCATCTGGGCGAACGTTATCAGCGCCATATTGCGTTGAGCGCGCAACCGGCCTTTCTCGCGGCGGCCGACTGTCTCGTGCCGTTCTCGGACGTCGCGCGCAGCCGCGCGAAGTTTCTCGCCAAGGCGAGCGCCGCCGAGCTGCTGTCGAAGTCGGGCTTCCAGCCGTTCGTCGACTGGCTGACCGGCAGCATGGTGACCGATTGCGACGCGCGCATCCGCACCGCCAACGTGAACAAGGTGCGCAGCGCGGTGCAGGCAGCGACGGGGACCATCACCCTGATCCAGCGCGATACGGTCGCGCCGCTCGCCGCGCAACTGAAGCGCGATTGGGCACTGGTCAGCCAGCAGCTCGAACTGACAGTCCGCAGCCTCGGCCCCGCGCTGCAAACGCTCGCGGACGGCGCGATCCGAACGTTCGAGACGAGCGTGCGCCGGCGCGTCTACAACCGCATCGACGACGGCATCGGCAACGACGATCTGAAGCATGCGTTAGGGCTCGCGATCCGGGGCGAGCAGGCGACCCTGGAAGCCGAGCTGCCGGAGCAGATGAAGGCCCAACTCGAGCGCTTCCAGCAGGAAGTGGGCGATATTCTCGAACGCTTCCAGCAACGCGTCGAGCAGCTTCAGGACGCGTACCGCTCGATCGGCGCGCCCACGCTAGGCGGCTTCGAACTGAACATGACCTTCGACAGCGGCGTGAAATACATGCCGCTCGTCGCGGCGCTCGCGGGCGGCCTGATGATGCTGTGGAATCCGGTGGGCTGGGTGACGCTCGCGATTGGCGGCGTGACGCTCGTGGTGAGCATTGCGAAGGCGGTTTGGGGGCTATTTGACAGCGATTACAAGAAGTCGCAGCAGCGCAAAGCCGTCAACGAGAATCTCGACCGCGTCGTCGACGGGATGGGCGACGCCATGAAGCGAAGCTACAACGAGGTGATCGAGAACGTGACCGCGCGTATCGACGAGATCGCGACGGAAGTGGAGCGCTCGGTCCAGCAAGCCGCGCACGTCAACTCGGCGCTGCTGCGGGTCTGCGCGAATCTCGCGCATTTGTCTAAAACGATGTCCGAAACAGAGGCGGTGTAATGGAACAGACGCTGGAGTCTTTTAAGGAACGGCAAGCGGGAACGTTGAAGGTGCTGCATGAACTTCAGGCGTTCCTCGCGCAGGGTGAGGCGTTCGGGATCGACGCCGATCCGAACGTCAAGGCGAAGCTCGACGGCGCGATCCGCAGCATCGAAGACGACAAGCTGCGTGTCGTGCTGATCGGCGGCTTTTCCGAAGGCAAGACTGCGATTGCGGCCGCGTGGCTCGAGCGGCTCGACAAGTCGACGATGAAGATCAGCCATCAGGAGTCGTCGAATGCGGTCACGGTCTACGAGGCCGGCCCGGACTGCGTGCTGATCGACACGCCCGGGCTGTTCGGCTTCAAGGAGCAATTCGACGCGCAAACCAACACGCTCGAAAAATACAAGGAGCTCACGCGCAAGTATGTGAGCGAAGCGCATCTTGTCGTGTACGTGATGGACCCGACCAATCCGATCAAGGAGAGTCACCGCGACGATCTGACGTGGTTGTTCCGCACGCTGAACCTGCTGCCGCGTACGGTATTCGTGCTGAGCCGCTTCGACGCGGTGGCGGACGTCGAGGACGAACACGAATATGCGCAGAGCCTGAACATCAAGAAGGAGAATGTTGTCGGCCGCCTGCGCGACCTGATCGCACTGAGCGACGCCGAGGCGCGCGAGCTCGCGGTGGTGGCCGTGGCTGCCGACCCGTTCGAGATGGGCACCGAGTACTGGCTGGCGGATCTCGATCGATTCCGCGCGCTGTCGCGCATCGGGCTGCTGCAGCGCGCGACGTCGGAGAAGGTATCGGCGGCGGGCGGCGTCGCGGCGGTCGTCGATGAAACCAAGCGCAGCATCGTCCGCGATGTGCTCGGCAAACAGTTGCCGATCGCCGTGCACAACGACGACAAGATTGCCCAGGAAGTCGACCGGCTCGAAACCATGAGCAACCAGTTGAAGAAACAGATGGTCACGGCCGACGCGCGCATCGTCGACGTGCGAATCGGCCTGCGGCGCTTCGTCTCCGAGTTCTTCACCGACCTGATCCTGCAGACCCACAAGCAGTCCATGCAGACGTTTTCGGAGTTCTTCGAGCGCAACGTGGGCGCGGACGGCGCGGTGTTGAGCGCGAACCTGCAGAACGCGTTCGACCAGCAACTGCGCTCGGTGAAGTTCGAGGTCGGCAAGATGGCCGTTGGTTTCGACGCGGAGGTCAACCACTTCAACGCCACCGTGCGCGTGTACGGCAAACAGGGCATCGATTACGTGGTCAAGAGCGGCATGATCAACAACACGTCGATACTGGCCGCGCGCGATGGCGTTCTCGGTGTTGCGAAGGTGGTCGGGCTCGATCTCGGCAAGTTGCTGAAGTTCAAGCCGTGGGGCGCGGTCAATCTTGCCAAGGGGCTCAACGGCATGCTATCGGTGCTTGGGCTCGCGCTTGAAATCTGGGACTCGTGGGAGCAGGCCAACCGCGAGCGGGCGTTCCGCGAGGTGATCGCGAAGATGGTCGACAACTTTACGAAGCAGCGCGCGGAATTGCTCGAACTGATCGACGGGCCTCGGTTCGAAGATCAGTTCTTCCCGGAACTCGTCGAGTTGCGCGGCAACGTGGACGCCGTCGAGCAGAGCGTGGCCTCGGGGCGCCAGAAGCGCGAGCAGTTCCATCGCTGGCGCGATCACGGCGAAGCGATCGACGCGGAATTTCGGATGATGGACGCGGCTTGAGCTGTGCAAGCTGGCGAAGTCGCATGACGCGGGTGGCATGTCGTTGGGGCGCGGGTCGAGATTGATTTCGTCCCGCTCCCCGACCCCTTGGGCAAAATGCCACTACAATCCAGCACTACGTTCCGTCAACCGTGGTTTGCCCATGAAATACCTCCTTGCATCGACACTCGCGGCGGTCATCGCGGCCGCAAGCACCGCAGCCATCGCCCAGACACCCAGCAACGCCGCCGCCCCTAAACAGTCGTGCACCATGGGGTATGTCACCGGCGTGGGTGGAGCGGCGCAGAGCATGCACGACTATCTTGCTACGCCCGACAGAGACAGGTTTCGCTTCCTTGCAGACCACGCGATCCAATGCGATGTTTCGGACGACGGTCGCGCGACTGGCTGCACTGGGGTCACCAACCTTCGGCATGAAGAAATCAGCGTGTACGACGACAGCGACAGCGTAACAATGGCCGTCGTCACCCGTGTCGAACTCGACCGGGGGACTTACCCGGCGATCATCGTCGTGCAAAAGAAAGACGTGCAGTGCGGGGAGTGAATGCGCTTACGGCGTGTCAGCTTTGGCAGGTCGCGATGAATCTAGCCTCGCCTGAAAAAAACGCACCACGTCCGCATTGAATCGTTCATGAAACGCCGCGCGGTCGAAGCCCGGCAAGCTGGCGCAAACTTCCGGCATCGTCTGGGACATGCGTGCACTGCAGGGTGGCAGGAAATCGAAGTGGCCCGCGTTTTCGACCACGTGATAGTCCGGCGCTCGGGGCAGGTCTGCGCGCACCGCTTCGTCATAGTAGGGATCAGGCTGGCGATGATCCTGCGCCGCCCGCCAGAGCTGCACCGGCACACGCACGCCGCTTAAGCCCGCGCGGCCGAAGCTAAAGCCGAATGCCGGCGCGGCGACGACCACGGCTTTGATGCGGGCGTCGTGCACCCAGGCATCGGCGGGAATGCCCTGGCCCAAATGAAGATCGACGCCGGCATGCGTTAGGACCTGGCACAGGTTGTGATCGGGGTGCGCTTCGCAATACGGCGCGATCGCCGCAAGATCCGGAACACCACCGGCCGCCACCAGCACGGTGAAGCCACCGTTGGAAAATCCAAACGCGCCGACACGGCCCGCGTCCAGCCGTTCGTGCGAGGGCCACTCGCCGAGCATATAGTCCACCAGCCGGCGAAGCTGGGCGGGACGGCGCCACAGTTGCAAGACCTTGCTTTGGTCGTCGAACGTATCGCCCGCATGGCTGACCGCGGCGGCCACGAAGCCCGCGTGCGCGAGGGCGAGCGCCGTGTCGTAATGACCGTCGTACCAACCTCCGCCACCGTGCGACATCACCACCAGCGGCAGGTCACGGCCCGCAATCGGAGCGCCGGGCGCCACCGTCTGGGTGAAATAGCCGAGGGGGTGCTGGGTCGCGGGCGCATCGGTCGGATACCAGATCCCTACCGTTAGCGGCGGTTCGTCCCCATTCGTTATCCTGACTTCCTCGAAACCTACATTGGCGGCAAAGGCCGGCGCAGCGAAGAGGGTAAGCACGGTGGCGATCATGGCCGCGAGTTTCACAGCAGTCTCCTGTTTCGTCTTCTGTCACGTCTCGCGGCATTCGAACATACGGGCTCAGGTACTGTGGTCGCCGCAGCCACCTCGGCATTTTTACTGGGCACGAGCGTCATTGCAAGCGGTGGCGAATCGGCAAAACACACAACTAGCACGAAGTGGCCGCATATCTGCCGGCCGCCGTCACAACCGACGACGGCCTGCTGCGCCGCTCAGAACGCGTGATACACCCCCACCGACATCAGCAATTGCTTCGATGTGCTGGAGTCATAACCGGCCCCCGGAATTTCGGCAATCGCCGTGCGCCCCACTACTGCGCCATCCGCGTCGAACACAGGTGCGATGCCATCGCCGCCCGCCTTCTGGAAGATCGCAAGCGCATACAGGCTGGTGCGCTTGGAGAGCGCATAGTTCACGCCCAGGTTTACCTGCTGGAAGTCCGGCTTCAGATTCTGATAGTCGGCTTTGCCTGCGTTATAGATGTAGGCCGCACCCAGAAGTAGTTCGGGGGTGACCTTGTAGGTCGCACTGGCTTCGTAGGCGTCCATCTTGAAGTCATTGCCGCCACCGGCGCCGGCAAAGCCGTTGACGACAAAATACTGGCTGTTTTCAAGGTCCGTATGCGAGTAGTTCAGTGCGAAAGTCGCCGGCCCAAGCGTGTACGAACCGCCCACCGTGAACACCTTCATGGCATTGGCGTCCTGCAGTCCGACATAGTCGTTCAATGACCCGACATAGTTGCCATTCGACGCGTACACACCGCCGGTCCCACCCGAATTGGTAGCGGGATTCTGGATGTCCAGGTAGCCCGCCGCCACCGAGAAAGGTCCCCGCGTGTACGCCGCAGCCAGGGACCAGACGCGATTGGTCGAGAAGTCGCCTGCCACACCGCCGAAGCTGAACATCCCCTCCACATGCAAGCCGCCCCAGGTCGGGCTGACGTACTTGACCGCGTTGTTGAAGCGGATCGACTGGTTCAGGTTGTCGAGGTCGCCGAAGTGCGAGCCGTAGCCGGTGGCGAAGTTATTGCTCGACGGGAAATAGCCCACCGTCAACGAAGGCGGATCGTACTGACGTCCCAGCGTGACCGTGCCCCACTGATCGTTGCTCAGCCCCACGAAGGCCTGCCGCCCGAACTCCGTGCCGCCCTGCCCGAGCTTACCGTTCTGGATGTTGAAACCGTTCTCGAGCGTGAAGATCGCCGACGTACCGCCACCGAGGTCTTCTTTGCCCTTCAGCCCCCACAGGTTGCAACTCGGCGGTCCGCAAGTGTCCGATTCGACCACATGACCTTTGCCGGTATTGTTGACGACCGTGATACCCGCATCGACAAGGCCATACAGCGTCACGCTGCTTTGGGCCTCGGCCAGCGCCGGCAGCGCGAGTAGCACAGCCATACAGATACTGCTCTTTTTCATCAGGATCTCCAGGTAAGGGGCACGGCTATTCGAATGAAGTTTGTTCAGGCCGCCGATTGCTTGCCGGCAATAGACTCAGACGCGACGCCGAGCGATACCGCATGCCGCGTCGGCAATGGCGTGGCCAGGCTGACGAGTACGACCGTCGCGGCGTTGATCGCCATGGCGATCAGTCCCGGCTCGCATTGAGGGGCCACCGCAGCCCAGTAGTGCGCGGCAAACGGCGCCAGCAGCGCAACGAAGCCGGCCGCGAGACCCGCCAGCACACCCACCGCGGTGGTCCGCTTCCAGAGAAATCCGAGGAAGACAGCGGGCGCCAGCATGCCGATTGCCGAATACGCGTCGAGCAGAATCTTCACGAGCGAGCCTTTCTGACTGATCGACAGCCAGACGGCAATCGCGGCAAACACGGTCAGCGAACCGCGCGAGATCAGCAAGGAGGTGCTGTCCTTGAGATTGGGCATGAACGGTGCGACGACATTGCGGCTAAAGATCGAACCCGCGGTCAGCAACAGCAACGCGCCGGGCGCGAGCGCCAACAGGAATCCCGTCCCTGCCACGAGACCGACGATGGGTGCGGCATAACGCTCGGAGATGAATTGCAGCAGCGCGGCGTTCAGGTTGTTGCCCGGCGGATGGGTACCGGCAAGCAGTGCCGCGAAGCCAAGCAGAATGATGAAGAAGTACGCCAGCGAATAGAGCGGCTGCCAGATGGCATTGCGTCGAATCGCGGTCGCGCTTTGCGCCGTGTACGACATCTGGAACAGATGCGGGAACACCCAGTTGCCGAGCGCGATGTTGATCGACGAGGTCATTAACCAGATGGCTGTCGTCGGCGACGTCGGATCCAGCCCCGGGAATTTGCCGATGCCCGGATGCTGCACCTCGGCCATGTGGAAGATATCCAGCATGGACGCCGCGCCCACTTTGCCCGCCACCGTCGCACTCAACAACACGACCACCACGATCATCAGCACGTCCTTGACGCCCGCCGCAAACGCCGCGGAACGCACCCCGGCGACGAAGACGAAGGTGATCATCAGCAAGCCGGCAATCAAGGTGGCCGCCTGGGTGGAGATCAGATCGTCGAGCGTCAACTGAACGATCAATCCCAGGCTCACCAGTTGAATCTGCACATAGACAATCAACGAGGCAATGCCGATCACGCCGGTCACGACACCCAGCCAGGTGGCGTCGTAGCGGGCCGCGAAAAAATCGGCCTGCGTGACGAGCTGACGGGTACGCCCCGCTCGCCAGATCTTCGGCATCAGCCAGTAGCCGATCGCATAGCTCAGCGACACCGAACAGAATGCCAGGTAAGCCGGCGCCCCTAGCGCCCACGCGTAGCCGGAAATGCCGAGCACAGCGAAAGTCGTGTAGACCTCCCCTGCGTTCATGAACCAGAAGATCACCGCGCCCAGACTGCGGCCGCCCACTGCCCAGTCCGTTAACGTGTGTCCCTTGCGGGTGCGCCGGCCATATCCCACCGCGCCGGTCAGCGTGGCAAGCAGGATCACGATCACAATGGCGAGCTTCATCGCGGCTCTCCCGTGGACCCGGAGGTCGCCGCAATGAAGGCCTCTTCTTCACGCTCGACGCCATGCGCACGGTCGAGCCGGAACACGATTGCGATCAGCACGCTCGTCAGCACGATTCCCACCAACTGCCACAGCATCGGAAACGGCAGACCGAGCGGCGACCACGACACGCCGTTGACGACGGGGGCAAGCCCCGCCTGCCAGACAAAAGGAACGACCAGCAACCACCGATACGCGTGACGGGCACTGCCGCCCGCCGCCTGACCTTGCGCCATGACCTTTGCTCCACGTGAAGTTGGACTGCACTAATGGAGGCAGAGTGTGCACCTGTAGTGCACATCATTTCAAGCAGGTCAAAAATAATTTGTGGCGCGGACGGATCAGGTTAACCCTGGTTTATTGGGTATTTTTGGCGTTAACCCAGTTCAAGGCGAATCAGCATGAGGCGCATTGGCGCCACGTTGACGACACAATATCGTGCACCTATACTACACACCAATGTTCGATCGAGCTGCACGACACGAGGCCACAAATTGATTGGTGAACGACTCAAGGAATTGCGGACCGCGCGCGGCATGTCGCTGCGCCAACTGGCAAGTCTCGCGGATGTCTCGCCTACGCTGCTCAGCCAGATCGAGCGGGCGGTGACGGACCCGAGCCTTGAAACCATGCGGCGCCTCGCCGGCGTATTCGGCGAATCGGTCGCCTCACTGTTCGCCCAGACAATCGCACCTTCGGTCTGGATCAGCCGGCCAGGCAATCGCTCGCGACTGATTGCGCCAAAGGGGCGCGTCGGCTACGAACGCCTGACGGCCGGCAACGGTCAGCTTGAAGTGCTACGCGCCGTGCTGCAACCGGGCGAAGTGTCTGCCGACGAACCGCGCGGCCACGCGTCGTCGGAATGCGTGTATGTGATCGCCGGCGAGCTGATCGCACAGATCGACGGCATCGAGTACCAGGTGGCGGCCGGCGAGAGCATTTCGTTCGACTCGCGGCTGCCGCACCGCTATCGCAACGGCTCTGCCCATCCCACCGAAATCATCCTGTCGGTCACCCCACCGAATCCTTGAACATGACTTCTCACACCCACGACGAGCGCGCAGAAGCGCCCTCGTTCGAGCTTTACGATCTGCGCGTCGAAGTCGTTGCACCGGAGGGCGCCAAGCTGTATTGCGGCGCACAGGTCGGCGACTCCTTCGAATTGCACGGCGAGATGCTGCATCTGCCGCCGGGCCAGGCGTTTTCGATTTACTCGCTCGCGGCATTGCTGCCGCTGCTGCCCGCCAAGCAACGTGCCACCGACCCGCATGACTGGATGTCCACGGACGCCGAAGTGGCCTGCCCCGATCCTAATTGCCCCTCGCGCTTTCGCATCACCCGGCTCGGCAAACGCCGATTCCGGCATGCGGATACGACCGCGGTCAAACTCATCGAAAAGGACTTTGAATGACACAGATGCAGCGCGTCGAGCTGGCGCCCGGCTACTCGATCTCACGTATTCTCAAAGGCGGCTGGCAACTTGCCGGGGACCATGGCAGCGTCGATCGCGCCACAGCGATTGCGGACATGGGCGCTTACTACGACGCCGGCGTGACCGCTTTCGATTGTGCCGACATCTACACGGGTGTCGAGGAAATGATCGGCGAATTCCGTGACGACTACCGCAATCGCCGCGGCGCGGACAGTCTCGATCAGTTGAAGATTCATACGAAGTTCGTCCCCGATCTGTCCGCGCTCAAGACGATCGACCATCGGTTAGTTCAGCAAACCATCGACCGCTCGCTCTCGCGTTTGCGCGTCGAGCGACTCGACCTGGTGCAGTTTCACTGGTGGGACTATTCGGTCCCGCGCTACCTCGAAGTCGCGCAATGGCTGCGCGAATTGCAGCAGGCGGGCAAGATCGACCGCCTGAGCGGCACCAATTTCGACACACAGCGCACGAAGGAGCTGGTAGATGCAGGCATCGAACTAACCAGCATGCAGGTGCAGTACTCCCTGCTGGACCGGCGTCCGGCGCGGCAACTCGGCGCATATGCGCGCGAGCACGGCATTCATCTGTTTTGCTACGGCACCGTAGCGGGCGGGTTTCTGTCCGGGCGATGGCTCGGCGCCGCCGAACCGGGACAGGACATCGCCAACCGCTCGCTCATCAAGTACAAGCTGATCATCGACGATTTCGGCGGCTGGGATCTGTTCCAGACGCTGCTGCAAACGCTCGAGCGCATTGCGGTTAAGCACGGCGTGTCGATTGCGACCATCGCGACGCGCTGGGTGCTCGACCAGGAGCAGGTCGCGGGCGCCATTGTCGGCGTGCGCCGCGGCGATCATCTGCCGGAGCATCTGAAGGTCATGGCGGTCGCACTGGATGCAGAGGATCGTTCGGCGATCGCGCAGGTGTTGGCGCAGAGTTCGACGATCGAGGGGGACGTGTATAGCGTCGAACGCGACATTCATGGACGGCACGGCAACATCATGAAGTACGAGCTGAACAGCGCTACGTGACGTTGCATCCCTGTCATCGATCTACCGTATCATGATCCGCGGTTCTCCCAAGCCGCCGACAACCCGGATCCGATACCTTCGATGAGTCACAGCGACCAGACAGCCGGCGACGCAACCGAGCCGCACACCATCCCATTCATCACGCATGGGTCCTATCCGCGACGCGTGGGCAATCGGGTTCATCCGCTCGTCGACAGCGGGCCGGCTTTTCGCCGCATTTGCGAAGCGGTGGAGCATGCGCAGCACAGCGTCTGGTTCACCGTGACCTTCATCGCCACGGACTTTCAGATGCCGGATGGCCGGGGCACACTGTTCGATGTACTGGATCGCGCCGTCGAGCGAGGTCTCGACGTCCGCGTGATTTTTTGGCGCCCCAATCCCGAGAGCAGCGGATACGGACAGACCTTCGCCGGCACGCCCGCGGACTTCGAGTGGCTCGCTGCGCGGGGTTCGCGTTTTAGCGCCCGCTGGGACCGCGCGCCGCGCGCCTTTTGTCATCACCAGAAGTGCTGGCTAATCGATGCGGGTCAGCCGGCCGAGACCACGTTTGTCGGCGGCATCAATCCGACCTTTGCGATTGTCGAACCCGGTCATGTAGACGGCGAGCCACGCCACGATGTGTATGTCGAGATTACGGGTCCGTGCGCAAGCGACGTGCATCACAATTTCGTGCAGCGCTGGAACGAAACCAGCGAGCGGACGCAGGCCCTTGGGGTCTACGGCCCGCAAGGCCATTCCGCGCTCGCTTTCCCGACGCGTTCATCCGAGCCATGCGGCCCGAGCGTCGTGCAGATTCAGCGCAACGTCCACGCGGATTGCTATCGTGAGGCACACGCTGCTGCTGACAGCGAGGCTTACCCCATCGCGGCCGGCGAACGCTCCATCACGGATCAATACTTGCTGGCCATTCAGGCTGCGCGCCGTTCGATCTACCTGGAAAACCAGGCGCTGCCTGTGCCCACTATTGCCAGCGCGCTCGAAGATGCCTTGAAACGCGGGGTAGCCGTCGTCCTGCTCTTACCCGGCGAGCCCGAGGGATATGTTGCGCAGTGGAGACTGAAACCGGAAAGCAAGCCGTTTTTCGATCAGATCGAAGCACTCGGCCGCTACGCGAATTTCACGTTAGCTGGGATTGCGGGGCCAACGCGATCCGGCGGCCGGCGCTACGTTTACGTCCACGCCAAACTCATGCTCGTCGACGATGCGTGGATGACGATCGGCTCGTGCAACCTGCATGCGAATTCGCTGTTCGGTCACAGCGAGATGAATGCGACGGTCTGGGACCCGGATGCGGTGCGCGAGCTGCGTTGCCAACTCTTCCTCGAACATCTGGGCGAAGACACGCGTCACCTCGACGACGTGTCCGCGCTGCAGCTCTATCAACGTATCGCACGCGATAACGAAACACGATGGCAAGCGGGCGACTTCAACTGGAACGGTCTCGCCTGCAGCCTGAACCCACAGACGTATGGCGAAGCGCAAGACCGTCTTCACCCATAGGTCCGAAGAAGGGCCAACAGCACGCCCTTCGGACCGCACCCTTTCACGCAAAGCGGCTCAACGAAAACGCGGACAGATCAATCTGGCTTGCGCCGCTCACGCAGCGCTGCGCCACCGCTTCGCCAATCGCCGCCGAATGCTTGAAGCCATGCCCCGAACAGGCTGACACCACGGTCACATTGTCGAGCGTCGGATGATCGTCGATGATGAAGCCGAAGTCAGGGGTCACCGTATACGTGCAAACGCGTGCCTTGACCAACTCAGAGGTCACACCGGCGATATTGCCCGCCACCTGCTTGCGATACATCTCGTCCACCTCGGCGGCGGAGACCGTGCGGTCGAGCGCGTCGATCGAGTTGAGCGCCACATACTGCTCGGTCGCGATCTTCATGCTGCCTTCACCGGGAATAGGCGGAAAGCCATAGCAAATATCGGCTTCCCCGGGACCATGGGCCAGAATGAAACTCGGCGACACTTCCGGGAAAATCGTCGGCTCGGCCAGCTTGAACCAGTACAGCGTTTGCCGGCAGACCTTCAGCAAGGCGCTAAACGGCTCGCCCAGCAGGTTGGCGGACCACATGCCGGCACAGACAATGACCTTGTCAGCCACGAGCGTCCGTTCGCCCGCTTTGACGCGAACCCCACCACCGAGCGATTCCAATGCGGAAACCGTGGCACCGGTGATCAGGGTGGCGCCAAGCGCTTGCGCCGCCTCTAGCTGCGTCGCGATACAACGCTCCGGACGCACAAAGCCTCCCTCGGGTTCGAAGTACCCCACCGCGCCATCGCGGATCGGTCCGAATTGAGGGAAGCGCTCGCGGATCTGCGACGACGTGAGGACCTCGTGCGCAATGCCATAGGTACGCCCCAGCTCAATGGTGTTCGCGGTGAAATCGGCCGCGCCATGATGCGACGTCGTCGTCGCGCTCGAGCTCATGACGAGTACCCCGCATTGCTCGAACAGCGCTTCACCGCTCTGCGCTTCCAGCTCGCGCCAGATCTGATGCGACCTGCGCACCAGCGGCACATAAGCGGCCCCTTCGCCCACTGCCAGACGCGTGATACGCGTATCGCCGTGACTCGATCCCTGATCGTGCGGCGGAGCGAAACGGTCAATGCCCACCGCTTTTACCCCGGCTTTCGCGAGTTGGTAAAGCGTCGCCGCGCCCATCGCGCCCAGCCCAACTACTGCAACCTCGCATCGCTCTTCAGACACAGCCTCTCCTCCAGCAGTTGACGATATTCGCGATCATACCTTCGTCCAGGGAAAACCCCGATCCTCAGCGCACAGAATTCATACAATCATATATATGAATTTACCCGGCCATTGGCCCATACGATCGTGGACGACCGCATTCCCCGCTATCACCGCCTGCGCGACCAGTTGGCCGCGCGTATCGCTGCGCTCGAATGGCAGCCGCACGATCCGCTGCCGACGGAGCAGGAACTGGCGCTCGCATATGACCTCGCCGTGGGCACCGTGCGCAAGGCGGTCGACCTGCTGGAGCGCGAGGGGCTGGTCGAACGCTTCCAGGGCCGCGGCACCTTCGTGCGCCGCGCCACCTTCGATCGCTCGCTGTTCCGCTTCTTCCGTTTTCATGCGCCTAACGGCGAGCGCCGCGTCCCCGAGAGCCGCATTCTCGAGCGTGTGGTCACGAAAGCGCCCAAGGCGGTGGTGGCCCGATTCAGCCTGAAATCCGGCGCTAAAGCGATCCGGCTCGCCCGTTTGCGTCTGATCGACGACACACCCATCGTGGCCGAACAGATCTGGCTGCCGTACGAGCCCTTCGCGGCGTTAGCCGACTGCCCCGTCGAGGAATTCGGCCCACTGCTGTATCCGTTCTACGAGAAACGCTGTGCCCGTGTGGTGGCGCGCGCCGACGAACGCCTCACTGTCGAAACCGCCAACGCAACAGACGTCGCCGCGTTGGGCGTACCCGAGCATAGCCCGATCGTCGTCATCGAACGGGTCGCCTTCGGCTACGACGGCGCGCCGCTCGAATGGCGCCTCTCGCGTGGCGCCGCCCAACACTTCGCATACGAAATCGAAATTCGCTAGGCGCCGCAGTCGCGTTCTGCGCGCCCATCGCGGCGCGCAGCGACGGCTTGCCATTGCCGGCACAGTTAAATGGCGCCCTGTGCGCCGCGCAGTTTTCGGGGTTTAACCAGTAGCAGCGCCGGCATCAGGCGCGTGGAGTCCAGATGTTTTCCTGGTATGGCGAAGTATCCAAAAACGAGCGGCGCACCTTCTGGGCGTGCTTCGGTGGCTGGGCGCTCGATGCGCTCGACGTGCAGATGTTCAGCCTCGTGATTCCGGCGATCATCGCCGAATGGGGCATCAGCAAAACCGAGGCCGGTCTCGTCAGCGGCGTCACGCTGATTGCCTCGGCGCTGGGCGGCTGGATTTGCGGCGCGGCGGCGGACCGCATTGGCCGTGTGCGCACCCTGCAGATTACGGTTGCGTGGTTTTCCGTCTTCACGCTGTTGTCGGCATTCGCGCAGAACTTCCCTGAATTCATCGTTCTCAAGGCCTTGCAGGGTTTTGGCTTCGGCGGCGAATGGGCGGCCGGCGCCGTGCTCATGGCGGAGACGATCCGCAACCAGCATCGCGGCAAGGCCATGGGCGCCGTGCAAAGCGCATGGGCCGTGGGCTGGGCCGCGGCTGTGCTGCTCTATGCCGCGGTGTTCTCGTTCCTGCCGCCGGCCATGGGCTGGCGCGTGATGTTCGCGGTCGGCATGCTGCCCGCCCTGCTCGTCATCTACATCCGGCGCCATATCAAGGAGCCCGAAGCACCCGCTGCCAAAATAAAGAAGGATGGCGGCGCCGTCGAACGCATGCCGCTTCTGTCCATCTTTGCACCGGATGTCCTGCGCATGACGCTGATCGGCGGTCTGCTCGGCGTCGGCGCACATGGCGGCTATTCCGCGCTGACGACCTGGTTGCCCACGTTCCTGAAGACGGAACGACACTTGTCCGTGCTCGGCACCGGCGGCTACCTGGCCGTGATCATCCTCGCGTTTTTCTGCGGCTGCCTCGCCGCATCGGTGTTGCTCGACGCGATCGGACGGCGGCAGACCATCCTGCTGTTCTCGGTGTGCTGCGTGGCGACCGTGATCCTGTACGTGTTCCTGCCTATGTCGAACCACGCCATGCTCGCGCTAGGTTTTCCGCTCGGCTTCTTCGCCGCCGGCATTCCGGCAAGCATGGGCGCCCTCTTCAACGAACTCTATCCACGCGGCACGCGCGGCACCGGCGTGGGCTTTTGCTACAACTTTGGACGGGTGGTCTCCGCCGGCTTCCCGGTGCTGGTCGGGCATCTTGCGAGCCAGTTTTCGCTGGGCTTTGCGATCGGGACATCCGCGGCTTTCGCCTATGCCATCGTCGTCGTTTCGATTTTGATGCTGCCGGAAACCCGCGGCCGTACACTTGCCGATGAACCCGCAGCCTGACGTCGACGCATGACCTTCTCTCACGGTACGACCGCCCTTCACACCGCACAGCCGATCACCGGCATCGACAGCCACGCGCATGTATTCGTGCGCGGTCTTCCGCTTGCGTCGGGACGCCGCTATGCGCCGTCCTACGATGCGACGCTCGACGACTATCGCAAGATGCTCGCGAGCCTCGGGCTATCGCACGGCGTTCTGGTCCAGCCGAGCTTCCTCGGCACCGACAATGGCTTCCTGCTGTCCTGTCTCGCTGCGCATCCCGGGCAGTTGCGCGGCATCGTCGTCGTGGATCCCGCCCGCGATCTCGGTGAGATCGACGCGTGGCATGCCCGTGGTGTGGTCGGCGTGCGCGCCAATCTGATCGGCAAGGCCTTACCCGACTTCGGCAATCCGCTCTGGGCGCCGTTTCTCGAACGCATGACGGCGCTGGACTGGCATCTCGAAGTGCAGATCGAAGCGGCCCGCCTGCCTGACATCGCACCGGCTTTGCTCAATAGCGGGGTGCGTATTGTCGTCGATCACTTTGGACGCTTCGACCCCGCGCTCGGCCTCGCCGATCCAGGCTTTGCCAGCCTGCTCTCGCTAGGCGCCACGCGGCGTGTGTGGGTGAAAATATCGGCGGCGTACCGCGTGAGTCCGGATCCGCGCGATCCGGACGCAGCGCTCGCGATCGCCGCCCGTGCATGGCCGGCATTGCTTCGCGAATTCGGCGTGGATCGTCTGGTGTGGGGAACGGACTGGCCGCATACGCAGTTCGAAGACGTCCAGAACGCGCGCCTCGTCCGCGATCATCTGGGCGCCTTCGTGAACCAACCCGATCAGTTGCGTGCCGTGCTGATCGATACACCGGCCTCGCTCTTTCAGTTTGTTTGAACGGGCGTCACCGGACACAACAACAATCGCTTTTCGCTACGCTCAACCAAGAGACCAACGTGTTCAATAATCTATCGGTCAGAACGGGTCTGACTCTCGCCACCGGCATCTTTGTGCTGCTGGTACTGGCGGTCGGCGCCTGTGCCTTTACGTCGCTCGCCTCGACCAACGAAGCGCTCAGCCACATGTATCAGCACGACATGACGGCTACCAATGCGCTGTCGCGCAGCTCCGAACTGCTGCTGCGCTGCCGCTCCGCGAAGAATCGCTACGAATCGCTCACAGGCCAGCAAAAGGATGACGACGCGGCGCGGCAACTGCAACTCGCCACCACCTACTGCAGCGAATCGCAGAAGCAATGGGACGCCTTTCTGGCGGTGCCAGTTTCGCCGGACGCGCAATCGCTCGTCAACGACGCAGCGGACAAGCACGCCGCCATGATGAGCAAGGGCATCATGCCGGAGTTCGATGCCCTCAAGGCCAAGGACTTCGACGCTTATCACCGGATCCAGCTGCAGTTCAGCAGCCCGCTCTATAACGAATTCGACAAGCTGTCCCAACCGCTGCTCGACTATGCCGTCTCGCGCGCGGCACAGCGCTTCGCCGATGCACAGGCGCGCGCGCATGTGATGAATCTGGTGCTTGTGGCGTGTGCGCTGCTGGCGGTGGCGATCGGCATCTTCGTGCGCCGGGCGCTCACGCGCGTGGTGGTGGAGCCGATCAACGAAATGGCGCAGGACTTCGAGCGCATGTCGAAGGGCGATCTGCAAAGCGACATCGTCGCGCGCGGCACCAACGAAATCGGCCAGTTGCAAGGCGCCTTGCGCCGCATGCAGATGGAACTCGCAGGCACCGTGCGCCATATCCGCGCATCCACCGAATCGATCACCGTCGCGGCAAGCGAGATTGCCTCGGGCAATGCCGACCTGTCGGCGCGAACCGAGCAACAGGCGGCCTCGCTGCAGGAAACGGCGGCGAGCATGGAACAGATCACCGGCACGGTCAAACAGAACGCCGACAACGCGCGTCAGGCGAGTGCCTTTGCGCTCAACGCATCGGAGATTGCGGGCCAGGGCAGCGCCGTGGTGAACAACGTGATCGGCACGATGGACGAGATCAACCAGAGCTCGGCGAAGATCGCCGACATCATCACGATCATCGAAGGCATTGCGTTCCAGACCAATATTCTCGCGCTCAATGCAGCCGTCGAAGCGGCGCGCGCAGGCGAGGATGGTCGAGGCTTTGCCGTGGTTGCGGGCGAGGTGCGCAGCCTCGCGCAACGTTCGTCGGCAGCGGCCAAGGAGATCAAGGCGCTGATCGACACGTCCGTGAACCGCGTGCAAGCCGGTGCAAGCCTCGTAAATCAGGCCGGCAAGACGATGAGCGAGATCACGACCGCGGTACAGCGCGTGACCGACATCATGGGCGAAATCTCAGCGGCATCCGAAGAGCAGAGCGGCGGGATCGACCAGATCGCACGCGCGGTCACCCAGATGGACGAAGTGACGCAACAGAATGCCGCGCTCGTTGAAGAAGCCGCGGCGGCGGCGCAATCGCTGGAAGATCAGGTGAAGTCGTTGAAGCAGGCGGTGGCGATCTTCCGCGTGGATGGGCATGCGTCGGCGAGGGTGTGAACGTCCGCAGGCCGCGTGCGATTGAACGCTGACTGCGGCTGCGGCTGCGGCCGGCTCACAGCCGCTCCTTCGGGACGGCTGCCGCCGGCGGCACGATGGATTCGAATTTCGCAGCCTGCGCCCCACCCCGCCTCGCCTTCGGCGGCACACGCGACGGCAAGGTGGACAGGCGCATCAGATGGCGCAACGCCATCATGGCGCCGATCGCTTCGAGCACGCCGGCCGGCACCCACATGATCAGGCCACCCAGGCTCTGATCCAGCGAGGCCGGCACCGACGTGAACGCGCGGCCGCATAACGTGAAGATCGGATAGAGGTCACGCGAGGAGAACGTGATGATGGCGCCCACCAGAATCTGCGGCGTCATGGTGATGACCGGCGAGAGCACGCGCAGGCCCGGCCGGGTGCGGCTCGGCGGACTGGGCCGATGGTCGAGCAGCATCCACCAGTACAGCAGGCCGCTGACGGCCACCGACCAGTTCATGAACGTGTAGATGCGCCAGTCGAGCATTGCGACGAACTGGACGGACGGAATCAGCCAGAAGACCACCGACACGACGAAGGCCGCCGAAATAAAGGCCGGATTCAGCACGACCGCCGCCGCGATACGCGCGGGCCGCGTCCGTTGCCAGCGCCGCAGCGCGCTGCGCCAGCGCAACGGCAAGCCGGCGCGCAGCGCACTGCCCGGATAGGCCGCCATCAGGATCAGCGGCGCCAGGTGGTGCAGCACCAGATGCTGGAGCCGATGGACGAAGAACTGGTGCTCGGCGTAGTAATCGAGCCGCGTATGCAGCGCGATATAGAACAGCCCGAGGCCGACCCAGAACGCCACCTGCCGCGCAAGGCTGATGCGAACGCGGCGCGAACCGCGCGCGAACAGCACCGCAACGGCGACGAAAACGGCGACGAGCGCGAACGACGGCTCCCACGGATCAAGCAGACTAATCAGCGACATGGCGAATTCAACGGTAACGGCGGGACTGCGGGGCCGCAATCATGGTCCCATGGTCCGGCCCGGCGACTCGCATGTTAGCAGGTGTCTTGCCAGGATCCGGCAAAGCGCGCGCCGCGCCGCGAGTCTCACTTCACCCGGCTGAACGGCGTGGCGCCCGCCATGGTCGGCAAGACGATCGCATCGTGTGCCTTGTCGTAAGCGATGCTTTCGGTCCCGCCGCCCGTGCTGACCTCCAGCGCGCCATCCCGGTAAGCGGCTGAAATCACCGCGCCCTTCATGGCGCCACGGGTGGTATTGGCGATGATAAACCCATCGTCGTTCCGCGTGATCTCGACGCTCTGCGCGCTTTTAGTACTTTGCCATTTGCCGACGAATTCGTCGCCTTCCTTGTTCCCGCAACCGCCGAGCCCGACAAGCGCCGCGACAGTCAACATCACTACACCACCCCGTATCATGAGGTTCCCCTCTGTTTTATGATCGTTTTGTCAGTCAGCCTTGCGACGCAGCGCCAGTCGGCTGAGATTCCGGCGCATTCAAACCAACACCCGGCCACCAGAGCCAGTCACGCGCGGTGGGCAAGCGGTCCTGCATTTGCTGCCGAAGTGCGGCGGCCTCCGTACCGGCGCCGTAGACACGTTCGGCCATCAGCATCAGGGGCAGATAGTCTGCGAGACTCACGCCCTCAATGTCCTTGTACGGCCAGCTCGATGGATCCGCTGCATACGCCGCGAGGTAGGCATTCGCGATGCGTAACGCCGGGCGGCTCGCATTCGGGTAATGCCAGACGTCTACGCCGAGTTGCTCGCCATAGCGGGCAATTCGAAACAGCGCCAGCAAATTGAAGGTGCTGTAGTGAAACGACCGCGTGCGTTCGAGCTCGAGCGGCTGCCGGCCATCCGCCGCGATCTGCGTATCGAGGCGCGCGGTGAGCACCTTCTGCAAATATTGCCCAGCCAGCGGGCGATCGCCCGTGAACAAGGCATAGTCGATCACCTGCTCGTCGAAGTACGAGCCGTGGTTGTTGCGCGCGGCGGCTTCGTCGTGACCGGCCGGACTGGTCAGCAGCCATTGCGTATAGTCGGCGAACCATTGACGCAAGCCCGCCCTGTCCACTTCGCTTAGTTGACCTGAGGGTGCGATCAAGCCAATCGCATCGACGATCTGCCAGAAATAACGGGTATCGATAATGCCGGTACCGCGCCCGTGCGCCACGCCCATCACAGCCTGCCCGTAGTTCAGATTGGGATTCATCCGCGTGGCGGGGTCGAGAAACCACGTGCGCAACAGAAGCGCCGCGCGCTGCGCGTAACGCTCGTCGCCGGACAGGTAGTAGGCCGTGCCGAGATCGCCCACCGCTTGCGAAAACTGCGCGATGCGCTTCGAGTCGGTCTCGTCGTTCTTGGTTGCCGGGTTGATCCGGCCGTCGCGTCGCACATACGGAAGACCGTTGTGTTTGGACGGATCGGGCCACCAGTACGGCGCCATGCTCAGATAGTCGTGCTTGTCGCCGCTCGGCGGCGTCACGCCTTTGGCCGTGACCGTAAACGGCGTGGCGACGAGCGCCTCGCCGGCGTCGCGAATGAGCTGCCGATACGCCGGCAGTAACGCCGGGTCGCCCGCCTGGATGCGCTGCTTCGCGAATGCAAGGGATGCCGGATCGAGCGTGTAGACCGCGGGCGCCACAGGCGCGCCGGCTTCAACCGCGCGCACGATCGAACACGTAAGGATGAGACATGCGGATATCACCAGCATTGAAGGTTTCATTGCACGCGGCCCCGGAACGCTCTGCCGTTAGCTCACCAGCGTCCGGCCCCGCAGACGCTTTGCGAGCACAATAGTCCTATTCGGTCCGCGCAACAACCCACCTAGCGCCGCCAGCGGCTTGAGGGGTCGGAGGGCTTCCGGCTCTCGAGCCCGGCGGCTCTTCGTTGACCTTCAAGGAGTTCGTCGAGCCGCCTCGATTCCTTGTTGATAGAGAGAAGCTCCAGCAGGCAGGAAGCAATGAACAGCACAAAGTTCAGGAT
The DNA here is from genome assembly GCF_900142845.1 of Paraburkholderia phenazinium. Taxonomy (NCBI): domain Bacteria; kingdom Pseudomonadati; phylum Pseudomonadota; class Betaproteobacteria; order Burkholderiales; family Burkholderiaceae; genus Paraburkholderia; species Paraburkholderia phenazinium. The sequence goes on along the minus strand of NZ_FSRU01000001.1, from coordinate 1,394,783 downwards.
CAGCACGCCAATGATGACCTCGATCCAGTCACCCACCCCGGCCCCCGTCGACACTCGACTTTTCATTCAATGTATCTGCCTCGACGAAACATGGGCCAGCAAAAGCGCGGACTCATCTTATTCTCTTTACCCGTTAAGATTGCATCAATTTTAATTGAAAAGTCCATCCATCCGCATTCGACAAGGTAACAATTTAATAAAAAATATCCGGAATAATACCTAACAGCCTATCAATGGCAACTCAGCGCGGCAGTGAAATCCATTCATCCTGCCTGCCGGCAGACGAGGTGATCAGCGCTCCCGGCGCCGTCACCGCATCCGTCCACGCAACGCCATCGGCACTCCAAAGACCTGACGCGCACCCATTACAATCACAATCGCGCGCTAGCCCTGTTCTGCATCCGCACAGCCCAGCCGATTCCATCTGCACAATGAAAATGTTGTAAAAATTCTCAATTTTTCCTCAATAGACCGCTATGCGCAATTTGACCCGTTCCGATCTGACGGAATTAAATGTCTTTTTAAGTTTGACACGGTCCCGAAGCTTTCGGGTCTCGTCGCTCGAACTGGACGTGTCCTCTTCCGCGATCAGCCACTCCCTTCGCAATCTGGAGAACCGGCTGGGGGTCAAACTGATGAACCGGACCAGCCGCTCGGTCGTCCCCACCGTGTTGGGCGAAACGCTCGCCAAGCAACTGGAGGTAGGCTTTGAATCGATCGGTACGGCGCTCGATGCGCTTGAACAGCATCGTAACTTCCCGGTTGGACGCTTGCGCCTCAACATTCCCTACGATGCGTCCGTGCTGTTATTGCACCCGGTTCTGGCCGGGTTTGTGACCGCCTATCCGTCAATCGATCTCGACATCGCCGTCGACGACCGCATTGTGGATATCGTCGCGGACGGCTTCGACGCGGGCATCCGCTATGGCAACTCCGTGCCGCGCGACATGGTCGCCGTGCCGCTCACGCAACCGCTGCGCTGGGTCGTGGTGGGGTCTCCCGCCTACCTGGCGCGACGCGGACGCCCGCTGCGGCCGGCGGACCTGCGCAGCCACGCCTGCGTACGCATGCGCCTAGGCGACAAGACGCTGTATAAATGGGAGCTTGAGAAAGGCAACGAGTTCGAGAGGATCGACGTGCCGGGACCGATTTGCGTCAACAACACGCAATCGGTCCTGAACGCTGTGACGAACGGCATCGGCCTCGGCTATTGTCTCGAACGGCACGCGCGGGATTTTGTCCGCACCGGACAGCTCGAAATCGTCCTGGCCGATTGGGCCGCGCTCGGCGAGCCGCTGATGATGTACTACACAAGCCGCCGGCAGCCCGCGCCAGGACTCAAGCAGTTGATCGAGACGATCCAGACGGCTGAAGGCGTCAATTGAGCGGTATCGGGCCAGCAGCGCCGAGTCGAAAACACTCGCGGCTGCCGGCCGCTGCCCGGGGCCTAGAAGTTGTGGCGGACACCGACGCGCACGAGCGTCTGCGTATCGCCCGCTGACGAGATGCCGTTCGCCACGTCGCCGATCGACGCGGTGGCGTTCACCACGTTGCCGTACTGGTCAAGCGTCTTGCCGCTGGCCTTCTGATAGCCGACCATGGCGTAGAGCGAGGTGCTCTTGGACAGGAAGTAGAACGACGACAGATTGAACTGGTTGTACTTCGGAGCCGACTGGCCTTCGATCGAGCTGCCCGCGGTGTAGTCGTAGCCCACGGCGACACGCAGTTCCGGATCGATCTGCCACGATGCCGTCGCCCCTGCCGAATTGAACGTCTCCTTGCCCTTGAACAGCGAGAAGCTGCTCGCCTTGTACTGCGTGTTGCTATAGGACAGGCCGAGGGTCACCGGACCGACCAGGTACGAGCTCGACGCGGCGACGATCTGCATGTTCTGCGCCGTCGCAAAGCCCTGATTGATCGACGACGAGAAGGTGCCGTCATACGAACTGGTCCACGTACCGCCCGTCGGGCCATAGGTGTTGTTCGCCTGCAGATACGCCGCGCCGAGCGCGAACGGGCCGTTCGTGTACTGGCCACCCAGGCTCCACGTGCTCTGGTTCTTCAGGCTGCCCGCCTGATTGCCGAAGCCGTACAGAGCGCCCAGTTGCAGGCCGCGGAACGACGGAGTCACGTACTTGAACGAGTTGTTCTCGCGCGACTGGTTGTCGATGTTGTCGAGGTCGCCCGGGTGCGCGGCCATGCCGCTCAGAAAGCTGGTCGGTCCAATCGAGCCGACGAAGTCGACGATCGGGTCGTACTGGCGGCCCATCGTCAGCGTGCCGAACTTCGTGCTGGAAAGGCCCACAAATGCCTGCCGGCCGAATTCGCGGCTGCTCTGCCCCAACTGGCCGGTGCCGATGTTAAAGCCGTTTTCGAGCTGGAAGATCGCGGCCAGGCCGTCGCCCAGATCTTCCTTGCCCTTCAGGCCCCAGCGGCTGCCGTACCACGTACCGCTCGCGAAGGCGTAGTTCGACTTGCCGACCAGCACGGCGGGCGTGCCGGCCTTACCCGCCGTCTGGACGACGGCCTGATTGCTGGTGTAGCCCAGACCGGCATCGACGATGCCGTACAAGGTGACGCTACTCTGCGCGTGGGCTGCGGCACACAAACCGTTCAGGGTGACGAGAGCGAAAAGCGACTTTTTAATCATCATTAGGATACCTATATGTTAATGAAATACCGACCGCCTTGTTGAAGCACACTTCCTACCGGACTCGGAGCGGATTCACTCCAGGGCTGGCGTACGGCGCCAGATTCAATCGTTCATGGTGACGGTCCCGCCCTCCGAGGCGAGCCAGTTCGCGACCGTCACGACAAGCTGATCGATGTCGTCGAACCGTTCGACGCCTGGCACATGTGGGGCGCCGCATGTGGTGAACACCGGCTTGCCCCACTGCAGGCCCAACGCCATCTCGGAGAGCGTGCCCAGTCCGCCGCCCACCGCAATCAGGCACACCGAGGCACGCGCAATCAACGCGTTACGGGTGATGCCCAGTCCGGTCGGCAACGCCACGGTCAGATACGGGTTTGCCTCAGCTGCATCGTCTTCGGGCAACAAACCGATCACCACGCCGCCCGCTGCCTTTGCACCGCAGGCGGCTGCTTCCATCACGCCGCCTTTGCCGCCGCATAGAAGCGCCATGCCGGCACCGGCCAATGCGTACGCCAGGCTTCGCGCCGACGACAACTGCTCCGCAGTCGCCTCGCGCGGACCAATCAGGCCGACCGGCGTGACATGGCGTCTCGCACTCGTCTGACGGGCGGCCAGTTTTTGCAGCGCAAGATACGCGTGATGCGACCAATCAATCTCTTCGTTGCCGTGCAAGGCATTCCCCCAGCGCAAGGACACAGGTACAAACGGCCATCAGCACGAGCGACAGCGCTGCGGCCAGTGGAAAATCGGTCTGTCCATCGGACAGCTTCAGATACATCAGGAGCGGCAAAATATTGATCTGCGTGCCGGCTAGCGCGAGCGCCGTCCCGTAGGTGCCGAGCGCGATCGAAGTGACGAGACACCAGGCGGCCGCGATCGAAGGCCAAAGCTCGCGCAGCGCCACATCGAACAACGCCCGCAGCGGCGAAGCGCCCAAGGTCAACGCGGCTTCGAGCGGCCGGCGGTCCAGGTTGGCGATAGCCGGATACACCATCAGCGCCACACGCGGGATCAGGTAGTACGCGTAAGCCAGCACCAGCCCTGCGCTCGTGTAGATCAGCGATCCCACGCTAGCGGGATCCGCGCCCATGCCTGCGAGAAGGCTCGTGACAAATCCAGCGCGGCCGAAAGCGAGAATGAAACCGTAAGCGATCACGAGCCCGGAGAACGCCAGCGGCACGCCGAGCAGCGCGAGCAACCAGCGGCGGCGGCCGGGCGCTTGCGCAGCCAGCGCCATGGCAAGCGGCACCCCCACCGCCAGCGAGACGGTGCCGGCGCTCACCGCCAGCACCAGCGAATTCGCCAGCGCGCTCGACACCAGCGGATCCCGGACGAGCCGCACGAAAGCCGAACCGCGATCGTCCGCCGCCGATACCATCAGCGCGCCCAGTGGCAGCGCGAAAAACAACGCGAGAACGAGCCCGGCCGGCACAGCGCCGAAGCGTCTCACGAGGCCGGCGTTGTCGTCGGCGCCGTGGGTTGACGATGCATCCATCTTGCCGGGCCCCTTACTTCGCGAGCGCAGCCTGCGCCCACAACTGGTCCACCTCGGCCTTCTTCGCGGCGGCCTTGACCACATCGAGCGGATGCACTTGCGGTGCATCGGGCATCTTCGCGCGGATCTCCGGCGAGAGCGGCACACCCGGCACGGCCGGACGCACATAGCCTTGCGCAAACAACGCCTGACCGACGTCGCTCATCACCAGGTTCAACCAGAGTTGCGCCGCATCGGAATTCGGTGCGTTCTTTACCAGGCTCATCGCATACGGCGCCGATACGCTGGCCTCCTTCGGAATCACCACCTCGGCCGCGTCGCCCATGCCGTCGACGTATTTCGCTTTCAGCCCGTCGTTCTCGTAGCCGATCAGGATCGGAATTTCGCCTTTGAGGAACTTCGCGTACGGCGTGGTGCCCTCGACGCGCATCACGTTACCGGCTTCGCGCAGCTTGCCGAAGAAGTCGGCGCCCGGCTTCGGATTGTCGACGCTGCCGCCGAATGCATAGGCGGCGGCGAAGACGTCGACTTGCCCCTGGCCCGTCGAACGCGGGTCGAGATAGACCACCGAGTTGCGGTATTCCGGCTTGAGCAGGTCGGCCCAGCCGGTCGGCACATCCTTGACCAGCTTGCGGTTGACAAGCAGCGCGATATTCAGCGAATGGACCGTGAACCAGCGGCCGTCGGGGTCGCGGAATACCGGCGGCAACCTGTCGAAGTTCAACGGCTTGAACGGCGCGACGACATCCTTGTTGACCGCGTCGAGCGCCGACGCGGCAAAGTAGTAGGCAGTGTCGGCCTGCGGGCGGCGGCGGGCCTTGTCGAGGGCGACCACGGTCGCGGCCGAGCCGATGTCGTTGTAGGTGATCTCGACCTTCGGATAGCGCTTCCTGAACTCGGCGAACAGCGACTTCCAGTTGGCCCATTCCGGACCGGTGTCGAACGAAACGACGAGTCCTTCGTCAGCGGCCTTCTCATACAACGCGTCCTCGCCGGGATACAGCGGCGCGGCCTGCGCGCTGCACGCGCCGCCCAGCAGCGTCAATGCGCAAACGAATCCGGCCGCACGGCGCACGTGCGACACAAGACGAAACCCTGCAACCATGGTGACACTCCGTCAAACTGCATGAATGGAAATCAGTTGAACTACGCGGCCAGGACGCGCAAGTCCTCGGGGGCGATGGCGATGGCGTGTTCGGCAAGACACCGCCCTTCGCATAGCAGCGGCGCTTGCGCGTGCTCGGGAACGAAGTCGTAGCGGCAAGTCGCGCCGAAATAGCGCACCTCGGTGCGACGGCCGCCCAGCCGGTTGAGCGCGTCCGCCGGCGGATCGGGCTGCACGTGCTCCGGCCGCAGCAGCACGCTGACACGCTCGCCGGGACGGAACGCGCCGGTGTCGGCGAATAGCACTGCGAAGGACACGTCGACGGCGTTCACGCCGATCACGCGGCCAGGCATCACGCTCGAATGGCCCACAAAGCGCGCGACCTGCGTCGATACCGGCTGCGTGTAGAGGCGCTCCGGCGTATCCACCTGCAACACCCGCCCGCCGTCGACCACGGCCACCCGGTCGGCAAGACTCAGCGCTTCGTCCTGGTCGTGCGTCACCAGCAGCGTGGTCGCGCCGCAGGCGCGCTGCAGCGTGCGGATTTCGTCGCGCAATTGCTGGCGGATGCCGGCGTCGAGCGCCGCGAGCGGTTCGTCGAGCAGCAGGACTTTCGGCTCGAAGGCAAGCGCGCGCGCCAGCGCGACGCGCTGTTGCTGTCCGCCCGAGAGCAAGGCCGGGCGGCGCGCTGCGTGTTCGGTGAGCCCTACCCGTTCGAGCATCTCGAGTGCGCGGGCACGGCGCCGGTCCCGGTCGACGCCTCGCATGCGCAGCCCGTAGGCCACGTTATCCACTACGCTCAGATGCGGAAACAGCGCATATTGCTGGAACACCATGCCGGTTTCGCGACGCCACACCGGCACGCCGGCGACATCTGTTCCGCCAATGGCGATGCGGCCGCGATAACCGTTTAGCAGTCCTGCGGTCAACCGCAGGATCGTGGATTTTCCGGAGCCGCTGCGGCCCATGACGGCCAGCAACTCCCCGGGCGCGACCGTCAGCGTCACGGAATCGATGCCGTGCCGCGCACCTGGGTAAGCAAAGCTCACGTTGTCGAAATGAAGACTCATCGTTTTACTTGAACCGTTGAACCGTATTGACCGAGACCAGCGTCGCGATCACCGCGAGGCCCAGCAGCACCACGGTGGCGGCGCACGCCAGGCCGGTCGCGCCGTAGAACGCCTGCAGCAGCACCACCGGATAGTTGCGGTAGCGAAAGCCCGCGATCAGATTGGAGACCTGAAATTCCCCAATCGACAGCGCAGCCACCATCACCAGTCCCGAGAGCACGCTCTGCCGGAGGTTGGGCAGCGCAACCGTGAGGAACTGCCGCAGCGGCGTAGCGCCGAGCGTGGCGGCGCACGCTTCGAGCCGCTCGATGTCGAGGTGACGCAAATCGCTGAGCAGCGTTTGCGTCAGATAAGGCAGCGTCAATACGGTATGAGCGGCGATCAGCAGCGGCAGCGAGCCGAGCCACGGCAAGGTGTCGCCGCTGAAGACCGCGATGTAGCCGAAACCGAGCGTCAGCGCCGGGACGCCCACCGGCAGCAGCGCGATCAGCCGTGCGCTCATGCCGCGTCCCGAGCGCGAGCGGTAATGCAACGCATACGCGAGCGGCAAACCGAGTGCGGAACATGCGCCGCAGCAGGCCAGCGCCACCAGCAGGCTGACGCCGAAGGCGCGCCGCAAGCCCGGGTTGGCGGCCAGCTCCGCGAACCAGTGTCCGGTGATGCCGGCCGGCAGCACGGTATTGGTCCACGTCTTGCCGAATGCACCGATCAGGAGCAGCGCGATCGGCAACAGCATGTAGCACGCAAACAGCACCACGACGATCTGCAGCGCGATGCGCCCGGCCGGCACGGCGCGCGGCGCCCCGCGGCGGGCGGGGAGGCGCGGCTGGATAGCGGGGGTGGCGGGGGTCTGCATGCAGGTGTTCCTCGATGAGCAAAATGAAACCCGCCCACCATGCGACGAACCGGTGCGGGTTTCGAATTGCTTGCAAGTGTGCGGATACGACATGGCGTCGTCATGAAAAAAACGTACAAAACACGCATTGCGCTGTGCCTGATCGGAACAGTTCGCGCCACACTTCGATGCCACCTTGCCGATGAAACACCACTATCCCAACGTTGCGGAACTGCTTGCCTTCACGAGTTCGGCAAAGCATCTGAATTTTTCGCGGGCGGCGCGCGCCCTCGGCCTGACGCCCAGCGCGGTGAGCCGGCAGATCGCCAGCCTTGAAGCCGCATTCGGCGTGCAGCTTTTCATTCGCGACGGCCGCAACCTCGTGCTGACCCGCGCCGGCAGCGTCTACCTGTCGCGCGTGGCGGGGCCTTTGCGCGACATCGGCAATGCGTCGCTGGAATTGATGAGCGCAGCCGGACAGAGCGACCTGCTGACCATTGCCAGCGTGCCGACCTTCACAACCAAATGGTTGATTCCGCGGCTGCCCGACTTCCTCTCCAGCACGCCGGGAGCGACGATCAGCTTTAGCCGGCATCTCGCGCAAGGCGACCCGTTCCCGCTCGACCTCGATGCGGCGATCCGCTATGGCGACGGCAATTGGGAGGGCGTGGTGTGCGATTACATCGACGGTCGGCACTTCATATTGGTCTGCTCACCTGACTATCACCGTCGGCATCCGCTGCGGATACCGGAAGACACGGCGCATGCGCCACGACTGCTGCATGGGCAAGCCGAGCAGGTTTGGGCCCAATGGGCGCAGTGCTACGGCGTGCGTGGCCTGCATGCGCTCGGCGGCCCACGCTTCGAGCAGTATTCGGTGTTGTTTCAGGCTGCGCAAGCCGGCCTCGGACTCGCGCTTGTCCCGGCATTTCTCGTCGCGGACAACCTGGCCGCCGGGACGCTGATCGAACCGATCGCGGCGCCCATCGAGGTCGATCAGGGTCACTACCTCTGCTATTTCCCCGAACGTATCGAGACGCGGCCGCCGCTGGCTCAGTTCCGCCGGTGGGTGCTGTCGCAGGTCGAAGCCACGACGAGTGGCGACTCGCTTCGGGTAACTAACCGTTCCACGACGGCTTAGCTCGACAGCGGCCACGGTCGCAGCACCAGCGCAGCCAGCCCACCAGCCCCAGCAGCACGAGTCCAGCGCCACCCAGCACGGGCTCGCGCCATGCAAGCAGCGCGGTAAAGGTGAAGGCCCGCGTGCCGGCCAACAGCGCGAAACCGGCAATCGCGGTGCTGGCTGCGTCGAGAGCGCCGAACACCCGCGCGAACGCGAGCGCAACGGCGAAACCAGCGGCACGAGGCCCGTGCATGATCGTCTCCTTGAAGGCGGGAAGGCTGGCAGCCCCGGTTGATGGGCGGTGGGTCAGGCAGCGCCCGGCATGGCGTCGAGGAAGCCGGTGACGGCCTGCAGGCGGCCGCTCGGATCGACGACACCAAAATCCGAACCCTTGACGACCGGCGTGCCGTCGGGCGACGCCAGTTCCCACGAAAAACGCAGGCGGTTGGCGAAGCCGTCCACATCCGTGGTGCGGCGGAAGGTGTGGCGGGGGAAGCGTTCGTGCACGGCGCGAATCATCGCGTCGATCCCGTCATGGCCGTCGCCCGAAAGCAACGGGTCAAGATAGGCGGCGTCGGTACTCCAGGTGGTGGCGATCAGTTTGCGACGGCTCGCCGTGTCGGTTTCGTTCCACGCGGCGAAATAGCGGTCGATCAGGTCGGTATGGGCGTTCATCGCAGATTCCTTCAGTCGCTTGAGTGAGCGCTACGCTCGGCAAACCGTGTGTTTGCGGCGGGCTCGGACTGAAGAATCGACGTTGAGGAGGCGTGAGTCGATTACCTAAGACGTAATGGAATTGGGGCGGAGGGTTCTATTCGGCAATCGTCACAGGTCAAGCTGTTCCTGCGTGATGCCAAGCGCTGCAGCGATTTTCTCCCGCGACACCTTACGCAAACGTTCGCTGACTTCCTGTTGCGCATACGCCGACTGGCTGATACCGAGGCGCTTCGCGACCTCAGCCTGGGTGAGACCGAGATGTTCCCGCCACGCACGTACCGGTGTCGCGCCATCGACCGTGCGGCTCACGACGTCGTGCGGAATCAGCTCACGTTCCACGTTTCGCTCGGCAATGTAGTCCTCGTACGGAATGACCACGAAGGCGGGCTTCCCATCCAGCCCATTGATGACCTGAATGTTAGTAGGTCCGTTCATCGCGCTTCCTCACTTCTTCGATTTCGACGACCTTGATTGTGCCGTCCCAGTTGAACAAGACCCGGTAGTTTCCTACCCTGAGCCGGTACCCGTATTGATGATTGGTCAGCGACTTGACGTGTTGGCAGTCCGGCATCGCCGCCAACGTGCCGACCCCGTCACGAATCGCAATCTGCTGCTGGCGATCCAGCTTGCGCAACTGTTTAACGGCCTTTTGCGTCCAGTTTATCGCAGTCATCGATTAAATTATAAGTCAAAAATAAGTTATATCAAGTCCCCATATAAGTTTAAGTGAGCCGTGAAAAAGCCCATTCCAAAAAGCCATCGTTCGACATCTGGCGCCGTTCGCAGCGCCGCACGTTGACAATCGGACCGAGCGCCAACGACGGCCAACCTCCCGCCATTACCCCCCAGGTAATGGATTCCCGGCCAGCCTTGGCTATCATCCCTCCATGAGCACCCTCTCCCACCCCCAGACCATCCCGCCCGGCACATCGTCGGTCAGCCGCACCGTCGGCGAATTGCTGCGCGAATGGCGGCAGCGGCGCCGGATGAGCCAGTTGTTGCTGGCAACAGAAGCCGATATCTCGACCCGCCATCTGAGCTTCGTCGAATCGGGCCGCGCGCTGCCGAGCCGCGAAATGGTGATGCACCTCGCCGAGCGTCTCGAGGTGCCGCTGCGCGCCCGCAACGCGCTGCTGGTCGCGGCCGGCTACGCACCGCTGTTCCGCGAGCGGCCATTGACCGATCCGCAACTGAGCGCCGCACGCGAAGCGGTGGAACTGGTATTGAAGGGACACGAGCCGTATCCGGCGCTCGCGATCGACCGCCATTGGACGATCGTCGCCGCCAACCGCGCGCTCGCGCCGCTGGTCGGCGCGGCGAGCGCGGCCTTGCTGGAAGCGCCCGTGAACGCCCTGCGGTTGAGCCTGCATCCGGAAGGTATCGCGTCGACCATCGTCAACTGGCATGCTTGGCGCGCTCATGTGCTGGCGCGCCTGCAGCGCCAGGTCGAAGTCAGTGCCGACGACACGCTCGCCGCCCTGCGCGACGAACTGGCCGCCTACCCGACGCCGCCCGGCGCACAAAGCGCCGACGAAGACAGCAACGCCATCCTCAACCAGATCGCCGTACCGCTGCGGCTGCGTACGCCGCTCGGCGTGCTGTCGTTCTTCAGCACCACGACCGTGTTCGGCACCCCCGTGGACGTCACGCTCTCAGAGCTCGCGATCGAGGCGTTTTTCCCTGCCGATCCGCAAACCGCCGCTGCCCTGCGCGCCTACGCAGAAGATCAGGCCGCGTAAACAACCTGCAGCCGAAAACCAAAGGCCCGTGATGAACGGCCACGCGCCGCGCACCTTGCCGCCCTGGTAACATGCGAGCTCCCCCACACCCTGCACATGGAGACACTCCGATGGCGCCTGCCCCGCTGATCCGCCAACTCAACCCGGCCGACCGTGACGCTTTCTTCCAGTTACGTCTGCGCGCCCTGTTGGCGCACCCCGAGTCGTTCGGTCAGAGTCATCAGGAGGCGCTCGAGAGAGGCCCGCAGCACTACGACGCCGTACTGCAAGGCGCACGAGCAGCTGAAGGCAATTTCGTGCTCGGCGCATTCACGGCGGAGGATCAAGCGCTGATCGGCATGGTGGGGCTCACGCGACAAGAACGGATCAAGGACCTGCACAAGGCTTCGGTCGTCGGCATGTATGTCGCGGCTGAAGCGGCGGGTCGCGGCGTGGGACGCGCGCTGCTCACCGAACTGCTGGCGCGCGCCGATCGCGTCGAGGGCTTGCGGCAAATCCAGCTGGTCGTCGCCAGCAAAAACGACGCGGCTCGCCGTCTCTATGAATCCGTCGGTTTCCGCCCCTACGGACGGGAAATCGAGGGGCTGTGCGTCAACGGCGTATTCAGCGATCTGGACCTGATGGCCCGGTTTATTTGACAACTGCACTGACAACTGCGCCCACCAGGTCCGCTGCAACGCCCGTCCCGTCTGGAGTTGTCATATCCATTCTTAACATGGGATCCTCGTGTCAGGCAGCCTGCCTGTCCTCAGAGGATGCTCGATCAAACGGGGCAAACGCATCGGTCAGTCGCCCCACTCGCCCCACATGTAATCTCACCCGCCGTCAGCCCGACCGACCGGTCGGGCTGGCCGTCAGTGCAAACCTGCTACGAGTTACAATTGCGGCCCGAGTTTGTAACTGGGGCCGCACCGAAGTGTTACAGCTTCATTTGTCCCCGTAAGCCTCCCGGCGAGCAGTAGTTATTACTGAAAATCTCAAATCCTTTCTTTTAGCTTTCTATTTGAATTGCCTATTAGGGTTATCACAGGCAATCAAGGCAATTTCCTCAGATCATTTCAAAGAAAGCCGCCACACAAGGCCTGAGGCCCACTGCGCGCGGTTCGCACGCGCCGGGAAGCCGACGCCGCAGCTTCTATTACGGCACCGTGAAAGAGTTACCGGGAAATGTTGTATTTTTGTGAGATATTTTTTTGAGAAGGTATTGATTTCCTGAAATCCACTTCATACAATTGCTTCCAAGGTGTTACGAGTTGTAACACCTTGTATCAAAGAGTCAGGACCGGTATCAAGAAGTGAATGTAGCCGGAGGTCATCAGTGTCCGGCTAGGGTACAAAAAGCATAACGGCGCAAAAAAGCCGACATAGCAATTCGGGGCTTCGGAAACACAAAAATGGACCGTAGCAGCGAGACGCGGGAGTCTATCCGCGAGATTAATTTGTCTTACATCATGCTCGCACAACGTATGTTGCGCGAGGACAAGCCTGTCGGGATGTTCCGCTTGGGCCTGTCGTCGGAACTGGCCGATTTGCTTGCCGGGCTGTCGCTCGCGCAAATCGTCAAACTGGCCTCTTCCGATCAGCTTCTGTGCTTTTTCCGTTTCAACGATCACGCCATGTTGTCGGCGTTGACGCAGACGAGCAAGCACGCAGAAGTAGCGCCGACGCATGCGGCTATCCTGTTGGCCGGCCAGCCAGCAGAGCAATTCGCTTAACGAGGTGACTGCGATGCTCAAGCGAAGCCTGACGGAAGATGCGCAGGAAGTGTTTCGCGCCATTGCTCTGATCGAGCTCGGCGCGCGCATGCAAGTGCTCGAGAGCGAATTGACGCTGTCGCGCGACCGCATGATTCGCCTCTATCGCGAGGTGAAGGGCGTTTCGCCGCCCAAGGGAATGTTGCCGTTCTCGGCGGACTGGTACATGACGTGGCTGGCTAACATCCACGCCTCGCTGTTCTATAACACGTACCTGTTCCTCAAGAAGGAAGCGCGTTGTTCGCATCTGGACGCGCTGACGAAAGGCTACCGGCTGTATCTGGAGCACTGCAAGCACAGTGACACGGAACCGGTGCTGGACCTGACGCGTGCATGGACATTGGTACGTTTCTTCGACGCCGATATCCTGCAACTGACGCCGTGCTGCCGTTGCACGGGCAAGTTCGTCGCGCACAAGCACGACTTGCAGCACAACGTCGTATGTGGTGCCTGCCAGCCGCCGTCGCGCGCCGGCAAGACCAAGAAGGCCGCCGCAGCGGCCAGGCTGGAAGCGCAAGAAGCGCTCGAAGCTACGCAGATCGCGGAAGCCGCCTGAGCCGACCGTTGTCCGGTTGGCTCATTCGAAGCCGGCTTCCGGCGCCGCGCTCCATGAGCGGATCGCGCTCAGCCCAACCACCCCACTGTCTGCACGACCAGCCAGAGGTTCGCCGCTGTAATCACAACAAACAGCGCCCACGCGATCAAGCGCGTCGGCAGGCGATTGGCGAATTCGCCCATCAGGGCACGATCGTTAGTCATACGGATCAACGGATAGAGGGCGAACGGCAATTGCAGGCTCAGCACCACCTGGCTTGCGACCAGCAGCGTGCCCACCGCGCCGTTGCCGAGCGTCTGCACGCCGATCAAGGCGGGTATCAGCGCAAGCGCTCGCGTGATGAAGCGGCGCTGCCAGCACGGAATCTTCAGCTTTAAAAAGCCTTCCATGATGACCTGGCCAGCCACTGTGCCGGTGAACGTCGAACTTTGCCCCGACGCCAGCAGCGTGATGGCGAACAGCACGGCCGCAAAGCCGGTGCCGACGATCGGCGCCAGCAGCCGGTAAGCGTCTTCGATTTCCGTGACCTGGTTGTGCCCGGTGGCGTTGAACGCGGCCGCCGCGAGAATCAGGATCGCCGCGTTGATCAGCAGGGCAATCACCAGCGAGACGATCGTATCGAGACGCGACAGGCGAATGGCCGAGGCAATGCTGCGCGAATCGCGCTTCACCGCGCGGGTCTGCACGATCGACGAATGCAGATACAGGTTGTGCGGCATCACCGTCGCACCGAGGATGCCGATTGACAGGTAGAGCGGCTCGCGCGCGCTGACGGCGTGCCACGACGGCACGAGTCCCGCCATCACGGACGGCCAGTGCGGATGCACGAGTACCAGTTGCACGATGTAACCAATGCCGATGGTGGCGATCAGCCCGAGAATGATCGCTTCGAGGTCGCGGAAATTCTTGCCCTTCAGGCCGAGCACGATCAGCGTATCGAACGCCGTCAGGATCACGCCGGTGGTCAGCGAACACTTGAACAGCAAGTGAAACGCGAGTGCGCCGCCGAGCACTTCGGCAAGGTCGCAGGCAATGATCGACACTTCGGCAAGCAGCCATTGCACGCGGGCGACGGCCGGCGAGTAGCGGCTGCGCGACAGTTGCGCGAGATCCTGGCCGGTTGCGATGCCGAGCCGCATGCTCAGGCACTGCAGCGCGATCGCCGCGAGACTCGACAGCACCACGATGAACAGCAGGCTATAGCCGTAGCGCGAGCCGGCTTCGATATCGGTGGCCCAGTTGCCGGGGTCCATGTAGCCGATCGAAATCAGCAGGCCGGGGCCGGCGAACTGCATGATCCGCTTCCATAACGGCGCGCCCTGCGGGACGGCGACCGTGCCCTGAACCTCGGATGGGCAAAACGGTGCGGTAGCGGTAGTCGGTAGATTGAATGGCAAGCCGGTGACCTCTTGAGGTAGACGTAGCAGCGGCGCCCAGTTTCGGGCGCCGCAGACGGCCTCAAGTGTACAAAGAAACGTCCGGCAATGTTCCACTTAGCGCGTAGCGGCCCACGTCACGCACGCGGTAGTCAAGCGGATCGTGCAGCGTATGGACGCGGGCATTGCGCCAGAATCGGTCGAGTGCAAGCGGTGCGTGCGTGGCACGCGCCCCGCAGGCATCAAACAGGTTCTGGCTGACTTCGAGCGCCGCCCGGTGCGCGAGAATCTTCGCTTCGGAGGTGGCGAGCGCCACGTGCGCCCGTTCTTCGGCGCTGAGCGCGGCGCCCTTTTGCCAGGCGTTCTCGAGAGCTTGCGCGGCACGCTCGGTCAACGCTTCCGCGCTCACCGTCTGCAGACGCATTTCGCCGAAGCGCTGGATCAGATACGGATCGTCCGTGGCCTTCTCCACGCCGGAGCTGATCCAGGGCCGCCCATTCTGCGTCACGTAGCGGCGCGCTTCTTCCAGCGCCCCCTGCGCAATGCCGACGAACAGGTTGGTCAGCACCAGTTGCGACACCAGCGTGCGTAACGTGGCGTGCGGCGTGGGGGGCGTTTCGGAACGGTGCAGGACTTCGTCTGCTTCGATCTTGACCTGGGCAAACGACACGCTGCCGCTATCGGTCTGCCGCTGGCCGATCGGATTCCAGTCTTCGTTCACGGTGATGCCGTCACGCGTGGTTGGCACCACGGCGAAAATCGGCTTGCCGGTCTGCGGGTCGTGCGCCGAGACAGTCATCATCTGCGAGCCGCGCGTGCCGGAGCAAAAGCCCTTCTGCCCGTTCAGACGGAAGCCGCCGTCGGTGGTTGCGGTCGCAACCAGGCGGGTGTCGAGCGGATTGACGGCGTTGCCCCACCACCAGCGCGCCTCGACGGTGCCGCGCAGATAACGGGCCCGTTGCGCCGGATTGCCCCACACGTCGACACTCACCACTTGCAGGCACTGGAAGCCAAGCAGATGGGCGAGCGCGCTATCTACGCGGGCAATTGCGCGAATCGTTGCGTAGATCGCAGGCCAGGGCGCACCCGCACCGCCAAACTCGCGCGGCACGGCGAGCGTGAGCAGGCCCGCATCGGCGATCCACTGTTTTTCCTGAGCGGCATGGCCGCCGTCGCGATCGCGCTCGGCTGCAGTGGCGCGCAATGCGTCGAGCAGCCCGGTCAGATCGCCAATCGCCGCTGACGCTTGCCCGTCGAACGACGCTGGATGGCCCGGTTCGTTCATGGAGTCTCCAGATGACAAGCGGAAGATGATAAACCGCTGAAAATCGGCGGTCTACCAAGGGATGTTGGAAAGGAAAGTGGCAAACGCGATATGCGGCGAGGACCGCACGGAGGGTGGGACTGAACCGGAGAAAGGCACGCGAGGCGCAAAGGCCATCCACGCAAAGGAAGACGCAACGAACTGCGGCAAGGGGCGCAATCGACTGGCCGCCCCTTGCCGCTTGACTACTTACCGCCTAAAAGCTCACTGCTTCGCTACCTGCTGCGGCGCATCCTTCGCAGCAGCAGATGCAGTGGTGACAACCGGGGCAACGGCCCCAGCACCTGCAACCGGAGCAGAAGCAGCCCCCGCCACCGGCACATCCGACGCCCCTGCTTCACCCCATCCACCGCCCAGCGCGCGAATCAGATTGACCGTCGACACCGCCTGCGTGCCCTCCAGATGACTCGCCTGCAGTTGCGACTGCAACACTTGCCGCTGACTGTCGATCACATCCAGATAGCTGACCTGCCCTTCCGTGTACTGCGTCTGCGACAGATGCGACGCCCGTTGCGATGCGTTCACCGCATCGTCCTGCGCCTGGATCTGGTCGTCGAGCAGTCGCAGATCGGAGAGGTTGTCCTCGACTTCCTTGAACGCCACCAGCACCTGCTGACGATACTGCGCCACATCTTCGTCGTACTTGCCGCGCGCCTGGGCCAGATTCGCCTTGCGACGGCCACCGTCAAACAGCGGCAACGTCAACGCCGTGCCGGCAAACGGCCCGAGCAGGAAGGTGCGGCTCGACCACATGAACAGATCGCCCAAGGTAGCCGACTCATACCCAAGCGCACCGGTGATGTCGAGCTTCGGGAAGAACGCCGACTTCGCCAGCCCGACGCGCGCATTCGCCGCGGCCATCGCACGCTCGGCGGCCGCCACGTCCGGACGGCGTTCCAGCAAGGCCGACGGTAACCCCGGCGGCACCTTCGCCGTCACCGGCACGAGCGGCGTTTCCGGGAACGAGAAGTTCGCCGGCGCCTTGCCGAGCAGGATCGCGAGGCTATGCTCGGACGCGGCCCGTTGACGCGCCACGCCCACTGCATCCGCACGCGCGCTAGCCAGTTCGTTGCGGGCCTGCGCCAGATCCAGTTCACTGATGTCGCCTTCGTTGAAACGCCGCTGGATCAGCTTGAGCGTGTCTTCACGCAACGTCACCGTCTGGCGATACAGGTTCTGGTCGGTATCGAGCTCGCGCAACTGGAAGTAGTTCTGCGCGACGTCCGCCTGCAACGCGAGCTGCACCGAACGGAACAATGCTTCGCTCTGCTGCGCATCGGCCTGGGTCGCGTTCACATTCGAGCCGACCCGTCCGAACAGATCCGTTTCGTACGACACCGTGCCGTCCGCGCGCCACAGCGTCGTGGTTTCCGGACCATTGCTTTGCGGCAGGAACTGCGAGGCCGGCGAGACCGTTTCGCGCGTCGGTCCGAAACCCGCATCGAGCTTCGGGAACCAGTCCGAGCGGGCCGCCTTCAACGACGCCCGCGACTGCTGCACGCGCGCCGCCGCGGCCTTCAGGTCCTGGTTAGCGGCAGCCGCCTGCTGTTCCAGATCGTCGAGCGCCGGGTCGCCGAAGATGCGCCACCATTCGCCGCGATGCGCGTCGTCGGCCGGTTGAGCCGTTTTCCACGTGCCCGCGTCTTGCGGTGCGATGACCGGCGCTTCCTTGAACGCTGCCGACGTATCGACATCGGGACGCTTATAGGTCGGCTCCACCGAGCAGGCTGCAAGCAGCGCTACCAGCAAACCACTGGCTGCCGCCCGGCCCCACCCTGGTAATGATTCAAACCGTTTCATTGTTTTTCTCCTCAAGCGTCCGTGACCGGCAACGCGTAGTGCGGCGAGTCTTTTTGCGCGACGTGAATCTTGCCGCCGGCAAGCGTACGCAGCACCACATAGAACACAGGGGTCAGCATCAAGCCGAACAGCGTCACACCCAGCATGCCGAAGAACACCGCGATACCCATCGCATGACGCATCTCCGAACCCGCCCCGCTCGACAGCACCAGCGGCACCACGCCCATGATGAAAGCGATCGACGTCATCAGGATCGGGCGCAACCGCATGCGGCTCGCTTCGATCGCCGCCGACAGCGGCGTATGTCCGTCGTGTTCGAGTTCGCGAGCGAACTCGACGATCAGAATCGCGTTCTTCGAGGCCAGCCCCACCAGCACCATCAAGCCGATCTGCGTGAAGATGTTGTTGTCGCCATGCGTGAGCCAGACCCCGGTCAGCGCAGACAGCAAGCTCATCGGCACGATCAGGATCACCGCGAGCGGCAGCGTCAGGCTTTCATACAGCGCAGCCAGCACCAGGAACACCAGCAGCACGCTGATCGGGAACACCCACATGCCCGCATTGCCGGCGATGATCTGCTGATACGTCAGGTCGGTCCATTCGAGCTTCACGCCACGCGGCAAGGTTTCCGCCGCCACGCGCTCCGCCGCGGCCTGCGCCTGGCCCGACGAATAACCGGGCGCCGGTCCACCGTTGATGTCGGCCGCGGTGTAGCCGTTGTAGCGCACCACCATTTCCGGACCGAAGGTCGGCGTCACCGTCACCAGCGAAGACAGCGGCACCATTTCGCCCGCGGCATTGCGCGTCTTCAGTTGCCCGATGTCGTCGGCACGTTGACGGAACGGCGCGTCGGCCTGCACCCGCACCTGATACACCCGGCCAAAGCGGTTGAAGTCGTTCACATACAGCGAGCCCAGATAGATCTGCATCGTGTCGAACACGTCCGTCACCGGCACGCCCAATTGCTTGGCCTTGACGCGGTCCAGATCCACATTCAGTTGCGGCACGTTGATCTGATAGCTGGAGAAGGTCGGCCCCAGTTCAGGCGTCGTGGCAGCCTTCTTGATGAACGCTTCCGTCGCCTTGTTCAGCTCCGCGTAGCCAAGCGCACCGTGATCCTCCAGCTGCATCTTGAAGCCGCCCAGCGTACCGAGACCCAACACCGGCGGCGGCGGGAACACGGCCACGAACGAATCCTTGATCGCGCCATACTGCTGGTTCAGCGCGCCCGCAATCGCACCGGCGGAGAGCGCCTTGCTGCCGCGATCCTTGAACGGCTTGAGCGTGACGAACACGATGCCCGCGCTCGAGCTATTGGTGAAGCCATTCACCGACAAGCCCGGAAACTCCACCGCGCTTTCGACACCCGGCTGCTTCAGCGCAATCGCGCTCATATCGCGGATCACCTTTTCGGTGCGGTCGAGCGAGGCGCCGTTAGGCAACTGCGCGAAGGCGATCAGGTATTCCTTGTCCTGCGCCGGCACGAAGCCGCCCGGCACAATACGCGTGATCAGCACCGTCGCGCCGAGCAGGATGGCGTAGACCGCCAGCATGCCGCCCTTACGGCGCAATACGCCCTGCACGCCCTTGCCATACGCAGTCGAGCCGCGATGAAACACCTTGTTGAAGCCCTTGAAGAAGCGGCCGAACACGACGTTCATCCCCCGCGTCAGCCAGTCTTCCTTGGCGCCATGGCCGCGCAGCAGCATCGCGGACAGCGCCGGCGAGAGCGTCAGCGAGTTGAACGCCGAGATCACCGTCGAGATCGCGATGGTCACCGCGAACTGCTTGTAGAACTGACCCGTGAGACCCGTCATGAACGCGAGCGGCACGAACACGGCCACCAGCGTCAGCGCGATGGCGATAATCGGCCCGCTCACTTCCTGCATGGCCTTGTACGTCGCATCGCGCGCACTCAGCCCCGCTTCGATATTGCGTTCGACGTTCTCCACCACCACGATCGCATCGTCCACCACAATCCCGATGGCGAGCACCATGCCGAACAGCGACAACGCGTTGATCGAGAAGCCGAACGCCAGCAGCAGCGAGAACGTCCCGACAATCGACACCGGCACCGCGATCAACGGAATGATCGACGCACGCCACGTCTGCAGGAACACGATCACCACGATCACGACCAGCGCAATCGCTTCGAGCAGCGTGTGAATCACGGCCTCGATACTGGAGCGCACGAACTGCGTCGGGTCATAGACGATCTGGTAGTCCACGCCTGCGGGCATGTCTTCCTTCAGGTCCTTCATTGCCGCACGCACCTGATCCGAGATCTGCAGCGAGTTCGCGCCCGGCGCCTGGTTGATTGCGAGCGCCACCGCCGACTTGTTGTCCAGCAGCGAACGCAGGCCGTATTCCGACGCGGCCAGTTCGATACGGGCAATGTCGCGCAGATACGTCACCGCACCATCCGGCGCGGTCTTGACGACGATGTCGCCGAATTCGCCGGTGGTCTGCAAACGGCCACGCGCATTCACGGACAACTGCAACTGCGTGCCCGGCAACGACGGCGACGAACCAATCTGACCGGCTGCCACCTGAATGTTCTGCTCGCGGATGGCGTTGACCACGTCAGTGGCCGTCAGGCCGCGCTGCGCGACTTTCTGCGGATCGAGCCAGATACGCATCGCGTAGTCGCCCGAGCCCCACAACTGCACTTCGCCCACGCCCTGGATACGCTCCAGCCGGTCCTTGACGTTGAGCAGCGCGTAGTTGCGCAGATACGTCATGTCGTACTGGTTGTTCGGCGAGATCAGGTGGACCACCATCGTCAGGGTCGGCGAGCTCTTGATGGTCGTCACGCCGAGACGCTGCACGTCGTCCGGCAGGCGCGGCAGCGCCTGGTTGACGCGGTTCTGCACCAGCTGCGTCGCGAGGTCCGGATTGGTGCCGAGCTTGAACGTCACCGTCAGCGTGAGGTTGCCGTCGCTATTGGCCTGCGACTGCATATACAGCATGTTTTCCACGCCGTTGATCTGCTCTTCGAGCGGCGAAGCCACCGTTTCGGCGATCACCTTCGGGTTTGCGCCCGGATACTGCGCGTGCACCACCACCGAGGGCGGCACGACTTCGGGGTACTCGGAGATCGGCAGCTTGAAGAGCGAAATGATGCCCGCCAGCAGGATCAGGACCGATAGCACGCCCGCAAAGATCGGCCGGTCGATGAAGAATTTGGATATGTTCATGAGAGGCTCTGAAAATTAAAGCGCTGGGAAGCGGCGCGCAGGAAGCAACCGTTAAGCACGCGGCTCACGAGCTCTTCTGCGTTTTCGCATGTCCCTGCGTCTGTGCGACCGAGGCGCTGTCCGCATCGTCGTCGCCGCTCATCGGCACGGCGTGGGCACGCACCGTCTCGCCGGGACGCACACGCTGCGTCCCGTTGACGACGATCCGGTCGCCGCTCTGCAGGCCCGACTTGACGACGCGCAGACTGCCCTGCATCGCCCCGAGGGACACCTCGCGGTAGACCACCTGATCGCTCTTGTCGACCACGAACACGAACTTCTTGTCCTGATCGGTGCCCACCGCGGCATCGTCGATCAGCAGCGCCGGATGCGGCGCGCTGCCGCTCACCTTGACGCGGGCGTAGAGACCCGGAATCAGTGTGCCGTCCTGATTGTCGAAGCGCGCGCGCACGCGGATCGTGCCGGACGAGGTATCGAGCTGGTTGTCGACCGAATCGATCACACCGGTGCGCGAATAACCCGACTCATCGGCAAGCCCGAGCTGGACCGGCACCTTGGTGCCGTCCTTCTCGCGGCCGATGTATTGCAGGTAGGTCTGCTCATCGGCATCGAACGAGGCGTAGATCGGCGAAACCGACACCAGCGACGTCAGCGCCGGCGCACCCGCACCCGCGGAAACCACGTTGCCCACGGTGATTTCGGCGCGCGAGACGCGGCCCGACACCGGCGCGACCACCTTGGTGTAGCCCAGGTTGATCTGCGCGGTTTCGAGCGCGGCCTGCGCGGCCTTGACGTTGGCGCTCGCGCCGCGCGCGGCGTTCTGCTTCTCGTCGTAGTCGCGCCTGGCGATGGCGTTATCGCCGATCAGGCGTTGCGCACGCTCCCAATCGCTCTGCGTATAACCGGCTTGCGCCTGCGCAGCAGCCAGTTGCGCCGCGGCGCGATCCACTTCGGCCTGGTACGGGCGCGGATCGATCACGAACAGCGTGTCGCCCTTCTTCACGAGCGCGCCGTCCTTGAAATTCACCGACACGATCGTGCCCGACACCTGCGGGCGCACCTCGACCTTCTCGACCGCCTCGAGGCGCCCCGAATAGGATTGCCAGTCAGTGATGGTTTTTTCGATCACGGCCGCCACGTCCACTTCCGGCACGATGGTCGGCGTGGCCTGCGCGGGCGAGCTCGCATCGACGCGAATCGCGCCGAACGTGCCGAGCCCGGCAATCACGACAACAGTCAGAACGGCTAGCGCCAGACGATGGCGCTTGGTAGAAAAAATAGACATGTACGGCTCCCGTCGTTGTTAGTTAGTTGGATTGAAATCGGTTTATCGGTGGGCGCGCGCGTCGAAGCGCCACTGAAAGAAGCGCACCGCTTCCTGCAACGCGGCCGGATGGTCGGCCAGCGCGGCGTGCGAGACGCTCGGATAACGGACCACCTGGGTCAGCACACCCGCATCGATCAGGTTGCTGGCATATTTCTCGGCCTCGACGTGCAACACGTCG
Organism: Paraburkholderia phenazinium; assembly: GCF_900142845.1. Classification (NCBI taxonomy): domain Bacteria; kingdom Pseudomonadati; phylum Pseudomonadota; class Betaproteobacteria; order Burkholderiales; family Burkholderiaceae; genus Paraburkholderia; species Paraburkholderia phenazinium. The sequence continues at coordinate 1,372,534 of NZ_FSRU01000001.1, read as the reverse complement.
TTTTGCGCGGTCGCAATCAGCGTGGCGGGCAAACCCGCCAGACGCGCCGATTCGAGCGGCGCGGCATACGGATGCATGCGCTGCGAGGCTTGCGGCAGATACGCGCGATAGCAGGCCGCGCACTCCTTGGCGGTGATGTCGGAGCCGAGCCGCTGTTCGTCGCCAAGGCGCGTCAGGCTGGGGTCCAGCATCGGGCCGAACAGCGCCTGCGCGCCGATCCGCACATCGCCGCGGTCGCGCGCGATAAAGGCGAGGCAATTGGCGAGCTGGCCGCCCGCGTCGTGCCCCGCGACGCCAATATGTTTGGTGTTGCCGCCGAACGCCCGGGCGCGGGTCTGCACCCACAGCGCCGCGCGGTGCGCATCTTCGGGCGCGGCGGGAAACGGAAACTGCGGCGCGAGCGAGTAGCCCACCGAGACGACCAGCGCCGGTAAGTGTTCTGCGAAATAGCGCGCGGCGAAGTCGGCCTCGCCCAGCGAGCCGCGCACGAAGCCGCCGCCGTGAAAATAAAGCAGTACAGGCAGCGCACTTTTGCCGCCCGGACGATACAAACGCAACGTGATGTCCTGCGCGTGCCCCTCGATCGTCACGTCGGTCACATCGAGTGCCGTGCGCGCCGACGGTGCATCGGCCACCTGCGCAACGTCAGGCGGCACAAAGGAGGAGTACGGCGGTTTGAATGCATTCATATCGAACAGCGCAATACGCATAGAACTGGAATGGTGTGAATTGTGGGTTCGGCAGACTCCTAAATAAATGCCTATAATCCGGCAACACAATTCGGCATGCCCAAACAATCGAATTCGCACCCCGGCCAAACCGGGCTAATCCTGCCTATTCGACTGGCGTTGCGGGCCGCCGGCCCCTTTTGGAGGTTAGCCATGGACCGTCTTCAGGCCATGCAGGTGTTCACCCGTGTCGTCGACACCAACAGCTTCACCCGTGCCGCGGAAACGCTCGATCTGCCGCGCGCCTCGGTCACCACCATCATCCAGAACCTCGAATCGTTTCTCGGCACGCGCCTCATGCATCGCACGACGCGCCGCCTGTCGCTCACGCCGGACGGCGCCGCCTACTACGAGCGCTGCGTGCGCATTCTGGCGGACGTCGAGGAGACCGAAGCCAGCTTCCAGAGCGGCAACAAGAAGCCGCACGGCAAGCTGCGCATCGACATGCCGGGCTCGATCGGTCGCCTGCTGGTGATCCCTTCCCTGTGTGAATTCCACACGCGCTACCCGGATATCGACCTGCAGCTCGGCCTGACCGACCGCCCGGTCGATCTGCTGCAAGAGGGCGTGGATTGCGTGGTGCGGGTCGGCGCGCTGCAGGATTCGTCGCTGGTGGCGCGCCGCATCGGCATTTTCGAAGGCGTCACGTGCGCGGCGCCCGAATATCTGCAGAAGTACGGCATGCCCCACACGCTCGACGATCTGGAGACCCACTGCGCGGTGAATTATTTTTCGAGCCGCACGGGGCGCGTGATCGACTGGGCCTTCAAGGTGGACGGCAAGGAAGTCGAGGTGAAAATGAAGGGCACGGTGTCGGTCAACGACGCGGACGCCTATGTCACCTGCGGTCTGGAGGGCTTCGGCCTGATCCAGCCGGCCCTCTTCATGGTGCTGCCGCATCTGGAGTCGGGCCAACTGGTCGAAGTGCTGCCCGAACTCAAGCCGCTGCCCATGCCGATTTCGGCGGTCTATCCGCACAGCCGCCATCTGTCGCCGAAGGTGCGCGTGTTCGTCGACTGGATTGCGGAGTTATTCGACCGCTGCCCGTTGCTGAGCGGCCGCTGCAGTCTCGACACGCCTTGCACGAAGCGCACCTTCGAGCAGCGCGAATCGTCGCCGGTGCTGGATACGCCGGTGATGACGGAGTGGGTCGCCTGAGCCACCCCACCCCGCACTGCACGACGCGGCGCGCGCGGCGATCGCGGATCGTTGCGCGCGCACGTTTCTTTGCGTCTTATTGCTGAGGCACGCCCTCACGCCACTGGCTCCAGTGCGTCACAATCTGCTGGACCAGCGGGTTGCCGGCGAGAAACAGATTGGCAATCGCAATCGTGAAGCCGCCCTGCGCTGCATAGTTCAACAGATTATCGGCGCTCGTCTGGCCCGCATACGGCCGGTCGAAATCCGATCCGGCGCGCAGCACGGCCACGCGGTTCAGGTCCACCCGATGCGCGCTCGCCGCGCGCTTGAGCGCTTCATAGGTAGCGTTGTCTTCCTGCTGCGTCGTGCAGTACACGCCTTTGCCGTCGGTCAGTATCCTGGTCCAGTCGCGTGCGCGTTCGCCGAGCAATGTGCCCGACCACCACGTGTCGCCCGCGAGCGTATCGCACTGGATGACCGTGGGCGGCAAATCCGCCGGCGCATAGCCATAGCGGGCACGCGCCGCTTGCGCCTGGGCGTTGTCCGTCAACGTGACGTTGCGCGACAACGCAAACGCCGCGTCGGCAAGCTGCGAATTGAGCTGGAACACTTCGGTGCGATAGTCGAGCGAGGGCTTCTGTGTCGGGTTCTGCGTATTGATGCCGAGATAGCCCGTGTTCCAGTTAGCGGGAATTTCGCGCGCGTCGATTTCCCACTGAATGCCGAAGTCGACCAGATACTTCGCCCATGCCGCAGACCCCACAGTGCCGCGCTGCGGATCGATACCGGCAATACCGGCCACCATGAAATACGTATGCCGCAGATCGAAGCGCTGCGAGAAAGTCAGCGCCATGATCGACGCTGCGGCATTCGCGTGCCCCATGCCGGTGGTCATCACGCACACGTCCTGCTTGTTGCAGTGGACCGAGGGATAATCGGGCGAGAGGCCGTCAACCGGGATCTCCTGCCAGGGGCCGAGATGATCGAGCCAGACCTGCCCTTCGGGGCCGAACATCGAAATGATCATCACCTTGACGGGGCGTCCGTGCGAAGCGTCGGCGCTTTGCGTGGCGGTGTCGTCATCGGCGCGCGCCGGGACTGTCGAAACAGCCGCACACGCCGCGAAAGTCAACGCAGCGCTTGCCGCGAGAATACGAGTCAGCATCGGTGTCCTTCCTTTTTTCTGTCATGCGGATTGGGAGGGCGCTACTGCCTGAGACGGACTCGCTGAAGGGTCGAACGGGGGTCAGGCGAGGTCAAACGGGGTCAAGCGGGGTCAAGCGCAGCGGCGTCCATGTCTCGGCCCGTGAAGTCTGCGCCAATATCGAATATGCTTCAACACGGTATGCGCATTGGCTGATCAGCGACGCGAAAGCACGTTCGACCAACGAAGAGCCCTCCGCTTGCGCAATCGGCATTACTCACAGGAGCATGAGCATGGACTATGTGAAACTGGGCCGCACCGGCCTCGATGTCTCTCGACTTTGTCTGGGTTGCATGAGCTACGGCGCGTCCGATCGCGGCAACCATCCGTGGACGCTCAGCGAGAGCGACTCGCGCCCGTTCATCAAGCAGGCGCTCGATCACGGCATCAACTTCTTCGATACGGCCAATGTCTATTCCGACGGCACCAGTGAAGAGATCGTGGGCCGCGCGCTGAAAGATCTGGCCAAGCGTGACGAGATCGTGCTTGCAACCAAGGTGCATGGCCGCATGCACGCGGGTCCTAATGGCATGGGCCTGTCGCGCAAGGCGATCATGGCGGAAATCGATGCGAGCCTGAAGCGTCTCGGCACCGACTACGTCGACCTGTATCAGATCCACCGCTGGGACTATGCCACGCCGATCGAAGAGACCATGGAAGCGCTGCACGACGTCGTGAAGGCGGGCAAGGCACGTTATATCGGCGCGTCGTCCATGTATGCGTGGCAGTTTTCGAAGGCGCTGCATGTGGCCGAGCAGCACGGCTGGACCCGCTTCGTAACGATGCAGAACTACGTGAACCTGCTGTACCGCGAAGAAGAACGCGAGATGCTGCCGCTGTGCGAAAGCGAAGGCATCGGCGTGATTCCGTGGAGCCCGCTTGCGCGCGGCCGTCTCACACGCGACTGGAACACCAGCAGCGCACGCTCGGAAACCGACGAATTCGGCCGCACGCTGTATGCGCAGACCGAAGACGCGGACCGCCAGATCGTCGAACGGGTGGGTCAGATTGCGGCCAGCCGCGGCGTGCCGCGCGCGCAGGTTGCGCTGGCGTGGGTGCTGCAAAAGAGCGTGATCAGCGCGCCGATTGTCGGGGCAACCAAAGCGCAGCATCTCGACGATGCCGTGGCGGCGCTGTCGCTCAAGCTGAGCGCAGACGAAGTGAAGCAGCTCGAAGAACTGTACGTGCCGCACGCGGTGACGGGCTTCAAATAAGCGCGGCACCGCGCACAATGCAAGAGGCCCCGTGTCGATGCGGGGCCCGGCATCGTCATTCAGGTATATGACGCCCCGCCGCGTTGATCGCGCGGCACGTCCGGTTCGAAGAACACCCAGCGGACCTGCGGAAAGGTCGCCTGCAAATCGGCTTCCACGATGTTGATGGCGTCGACCATCGCGCGGCCGCTGGGATAATCGATCATCTCCGCCTGCACCGCGACCACCACATCGCGGCCCCACTGCAGCGTGATCATATTGATGATGCTGCGGATCTCGGCACGCGCCAGCAAATGCGCTTCGATGGCGCGCCGCACGTCCGGGCCGGCCGATTCGCCGACGATCATCGACTTCACTTCACGCGCCACCAGCCACGCAATCACCATCAGCAGCAGGCCGACGCCGATCGAGCCGAGCGCATCGAACATCGGGTTGCCGGTGATCATCGTCAGCAGCACTGCGACGAAAGCGATGGCGAGGCCGGCAAGCGCCGCGATGTCTTCGCCCGCCACCACCAGCAGATCCGATTCGCGCGTTTCGCGAAACCAGCGCCACATGGACTTGTCGGGATGCGTCTTGCGAATCTCCCTGACGGCCCCCATGAGCGACAACGTCTCGAGCACCACAGAGACACCCAGCACGGCCAGCGCCACGTACGCATGCGAGAGCGGCTCGCGCGCAAACAGGCGGTGTATGCCTTCGTACACCGAGAACGCCCCGCCGACGAAGAACAGCAGCAGCGCCACCAGCAGCGAATAGAAGTTGATCTCGCGGCCCGCGCCCATCGGATGCAGCGGGCTAGGCGGCTTCCTGGCCTCACGCAGGCCGAATAGCAGCAGAAGCTGGTTGCCGCAGTCGGCGGTGGAGTGAATCGCCTCCGCGAACATCGAGCCGGACTGCGTAAAGGTCGCCGCGGCGAACTTGAACACCGCAATCCCGAGGTTGGCGGCGAGCGCGTAAAAGATGGCCTTCGGCGATTCTTCTTTCATCTCCGTCATTTACGCAACCTCGACACGCGGCGCACCGTCACGCATTTCGCCGATCACCACCGCACGATCGAAGCCGTCCGCGCGGAAAATCGCCAGCACGTCGTCGACGCTATCCGGCGCACAGGACACGAGCAGCCCGCCCGAGGTTTGCGGATCGGTCAGCAGCGCCTGGGCAATGGCAGGCAATCCGGCGTCCAGGCTAATGCTCTCTCCGTACGAAGCCCAGTTGCGGCCTGACGCTCCGGTGATTACGCCGGCAGCCGCGAAGGTTTCCACGCCGGCGAGCCAGGGGAGATCCGCGTAACGAAGATGGGCGCTCAAGCCCGCGCCGCGCGCGAGTTCCAGCGTGTGCCCGAGCAGGCCAAAGCCCGTGACGTCGGTCAACGCATGCACGCCCGGCAAGGCGGCGAGATCCGTACCCGGACGATTGAGTTTGGTTGTGTTGGCAATCATCGCCGCGTAGCCCGCGTCGTCGAGCTGGTTCTTTTTCAGCGCCGCCGACAGCACACCCACGCCGAGCGGCTTGCCGAGCACCAGCACATCGCCGGCCCGAGCGTCTGCGTTCCGCTTGATCCGCTGCGGATGGACCACGCCCAGCGCGGCAAGACCGTAGATCGGCTCGACGGAATCGATCGAATGGCCGCCCGCAACCGGGATGCCCGCCTCCTTGCACACGTCTTCGCCGCCGCGCAGTATCGCCGCGATCACGTCGTGCGGCAGCACGTTGATCGGCATGCCGACCAGGGCCAGCGCAAGGATCGGCTTGCCGCCCATCGCGTAGACGTCGGAGAGTGCGTTGGTTGCGGCAATGCGGCCGAAGTCGTACGGATCGTCGACGATCGGCATGAAGAAATCGGTGGTGGCGATAATCGCCTGCTCGTCGTTCAGACGGTAGACGGCTGCATCGTCGGCGGTTTCCGTGCCGACCAGCAAGTCGGGAAAGACCGGCAGCGGCACGCTGCGCTTGAGCAGGTCGGAGAGGACGCCGGGCGCAATCTTGCAGCCGCAGCCGCCGCCGTGCGAAAGACTTGTGAGCCGCGGTACAGCGGGATGTGAAGCAGCGGGATCTGAAGCAGCAGAATTCAAAGCAACGTGATCGGTCATGGATGAGTCAGGGCGCGGTTGCCGGTTCGGGTTGAAGTTCGGGTTGACCTTGCAAGGCTATAGTCAGCATTATGGGCAATCCGGGGCCCATCCGTCCAACCGGCACCACGACGGCCCGTCACGACGGGTTCGAAGCCGTCACCTGCGCACTCGACTTCAAGCCCGCTCCAGCAACGCCATTTCACGCACGATCACCAGCAGCACGGACAGGCTCGCACCGCCCGAGGCGCGCAGATCGGCCAGCAGGCGCGCATAACGTTCGAGCGGCGCCGCCCGTTGTTCACGCCATGTTTCGACCAGCTCCTCCGGCGTCGATGCTTCCTCCGCGCCCATCAGCGCGCTCGTCGTCAAGGCGCGCTTCAGGCGCGCCAGCTCGGCAAGCGCGGCGGCGCGCGCCAGCGTGTCCCAATGCGTCGGCGTGGGCAGCGCATTCGCACGCTCGCCGATCCAGCCGTAGTTGAGCTGCGTGCCGAGCGCGAAATACACCCCCGCCACCCGTTCGAGATCCTTGCCGCACTTGGCCGCCACCTCGGCAATATCGAGCACCGCCGCGGAGATTTCGCCGCTCGCCACGCGCACCGCCAGTTCGCTATCCACGCCTGCATCCACAAGGACCCGCTGGCGTTCCGAGAGCGCCTCCAGGTCCGCGGCGGGCAACAGCGACGGCCATTGCGACGCGAGCCGCTGGGCCGCATCGCGGCAACGCGTCAGCAGATCCGTCACGTCGCTGACGGCACCCGTTTGCAGTTGCCGCAGGAACCACAGCGCCGCACGCTCGACGAGCCGCGCCACCTCGACGAACATGCGCGCCTGCACGTCGTCGGCTACGCGGTTATCGAGCGCGTCGATGCTGTGCCACACCTCGTCGAGATCGAACACATCGCGAGCCATGATGCAGGCCCGCACGATCTCGCCCGGCTGGGCGTCAGTCTCCTCCATCAGCCTGTGGATGAATTCGCAGCCCACCCGGTTGACCAGCGCGTTCGTCAGATAGGTGGCGAGGATCTCGCGCCGCAGCGGATGACGATGCATCGGCTCGCGAAAGCGCTGCCGCAGCGGCTTCGGAAAATAGTCGATCAACATGCTGCTGACCAGGGGGTCTTCCGGCATGTCGGATGCGACCAGCGCATCGTAGAGCCACATCTTGCTGTAGGCGAGCAGCACCGCGCGCTCCGGCGAGGTCAGCCCTTGCTTCGCAGCCTGGCGCTCGGCGATTTCCTCGTCTGTCGGCAGGAACTCGATCACGCGGTTCAGACGCCCGGCCCGTTCGAGCCAGCGCATGAAGCGCGTTTCCGCATCGAACAGTTCGACGCTGTAGCGCCCCGCAATCGACAGCGCCTGGGTCTGATAGTAGTTGTCCTGCAGCACCAGCAGGCCGACTTCATCGGTCATATCGGCGAGCAAGGCATTGCGCTGCTTCTCGGTCATCTCGCCGTCCGCCACCACGAGGCCGAGCAGAATCTTGATGTTCACTTCGTGATCCGAACAATCGACGCCAGCTGAGTTGTCGATCGCATCGGTATTGATGCGCCCACCGCGTAACGCGAATTCGATGCGTCCCAGGTGCGTGAGTCCCAGGTTGCCGCCCTCCGCCACCACCTTGCAGCGCAGATCCGCGCCGTTCACGCGTACCGCGTCGTTGGTACGGTCGCCGACCTGCGCGTGCGTTTCGCGGCTCGCCTTGACGTAGGTGCCGATGCCGCCGTTGTAGAGCAGATCCACCGGTGCCTGCAAGATCGCGCGAATCAGTTCGTTCGGCGCGAGTGCAGCGGCATTGATGCCGAGCACGGCCTGCATCGCGGACGACACGGGAATCGTTTTCGCCGTACGCGGAAACACGCCGCCGCCGGCCGAGATCAAGGCGGGATCGTAGTCGGCCCAACTGGAGCGTTCGAGGATAAAGATGCGCCCACGCTCCGCCAGACTGGCGGCGGGATCGGGTTGCGGATCGAGGAAGACATGCCGGTGATCGAATGCGGCCACCAGCTTGATATGCGGCGACAGCAGCATGCCGTTGCCGAACACGTCGCCCGACATGTCGCCGACGCCGACCACGCTGAAATCCGTGGTCTGGGTGTCGACACCCATCTCGCGGAAATGCCGCTTCACCGACTCCCATGCGCCGCGCGCGGTGATGGCCATTTTCTTGTGGTCGTAGCCGACCGAGCCGCCCGAAGCAAACGCGTCGTCGAGCCAGAAGCCGTACTCCTGCGAAATGGCGTTGGCGTAGTCGGAAAACGTCGCCGTGCCCTTGTCCGCCGCCACCACCAGATAGGGATCGTCGGGGTCGTGCCGTACCACATCGGGCGGAGGCACGATCTCGTTGCCGACCAGATTGTCGGTCAGATCGAGCAGGCCGCGCAGGAAGGTCTGATAGCAGGCAATGCCTTCGCGCAGCCACGCTTCGCGGTCGCTGGGCGGCGGCGGGTTCTTCACCACGAAGCCGCCCTTCGAGCCGACCGGCACGATCACCACGTTTTTCACCATCTGCGCTTTCATCAGGCCGAGCACTTCCGTGCGGAAGTCCTCGCGCCGATCCGACCAGCGCAGGCCGCCACGCGCCGCGCGCCCGCCGCGCAGATGCACGCCTTCGACACGCGGCGAGTACACCCAGATCTCGAACATCGGCTTGGGCTCAGGCAGGCCCGGCACGCGCGCCGGATTGAACTTGAACGAGAGGTACGGCTTCGGATGCCCCTCGTGATCGAGCCGGTAGTAGTTGGTGCGCTCGGTGGCCTTGATGACGCCGAGAAACTGCCGCAGGATGCGGTCCTCGTCGAGATTCGGCACCTGGTCGAGCGCGGTGTCGATCCATTTGAGCAGCAGCTCCACGCGCGCTTCGCGACTGTCGCCCACCCGCGGATCGAAGCGCGCCACGAACAGTTCGACGAGCTTGCGGGCAATCGTGGGATTGCCGGTCAACGCACGCTCGATATAGGCATCGCTAAACGTGGAGCCGACTTGCCGCAGGTACTTCGCATAGGCGCGCAAGATCGTCACCTCGCGCGCCGCAAGCTGGGCACGCAGCACGAGGCGATTGAAGTCGTCGCTTTCGATCTCGCCGGTCCAGACCTGCTCGAAGGCGTCTTCGAAGAGATTCTTCACGCGCTCGATATCGAATTCGGCGTCGTCCGCGAGTTCAAGGCCGAAATCGTGGATCCATGCCGGGGTCGCATCGAGCGCTTCGATCAGGTACGGCCGCTCTTCATCGACGCGCACGCCGAGATGTTCGAGCATCGGCAGGCTGCGCGACAGGGCGATCGGATGCCCCGCGCGGTAGACCTTGAAGCGAAACGCGCGCGGGCCGGATTCGATGGGCCGGTACAGGTTCATCGCAATCCGCTCGTTGCTCTGCAAGCGCTCGATCAGCTCGATATCGCGCACGGCCGTGCGGGCCGGATAGTCGTCGCGGTAGCCGGCTGGGAACGAATCGGCGTAGTGCTGCAGCAGCCGGTTACCCTGCTCCTCGCCGAACGCGTCGAGCAACGCATCGGCGAGATCGTCCTGCCAGCGGCGCGTCACCTGCACGAGCCGCGCTTCGAGTTCGCGGGTGTCCACATCCGGCATCGCGCCCGGTTCGGCGTGCACGACGAAGTGAATCCGTGCGAGCGTCGACTCCGAGAGCAAGGGCGTGAACTCGACACTCGCTCCGTTGAACGCTTCGGTCAGCAGATTGGCGATGCGCCGCCGCAAGTCGGTGTTGTACTTGTCGCGCGGCACGAACACCAGACACGACACGAAGCGGTCGAAGCGATCGCGCCGCACGAACAGGCGCGTGCGCTGATGTTCCTGGAGACGCAGCACGCCAAGCGCGATGTCGTAAAGCTGGTCCTCTTCGGCCTGGAACAGTTCGTCGCGCGGATAGGTTTCGAGCACCGTCACCAGCGATTTCGCCAGATGCCCTTTCGGCAGGAAGCCGGCACGCCGCACGATGTTGGCGCACTTGCGGCGCACGATCGGAATCTCCGCCGCCGACACGAGATACGCCGTCGACGTATACAGGCCGATAAAACGCCGCTCGCCGATGGTCTTGCCATCCGCGCCCGTCAACTTGATGCCCACGTAGTCGAGATAACCGGGGCGATGCACGGTAGCACGCGTGTTCGCTTTGGTGAGGAAGATCGGCGAGGCGCCGGTGATGATCTGCGCGGCGGCGGCCGGCAACGGTGTGACGTCGGCGGCGCCCACGGGCCGCAGCGTGTCGCGCAGAATGCCGAGACCCGATTCCGGCAGCGCACGCAAGCCGAAGCCGACGTCATGCGAAACCAGTTCATAGTCGCGCTGGCCGAGGAAGGTGAAGTGGTTGTCCACCATCCATTCGAGGAAGGCCCGCGCCTCAGCGCCTTCCGCACCGGCTTCGCGCCCCTTCATGTCCTTGATCGTGGTGCGCGCAATCTCGACGATCTTCGGCCAGTCCTCCACCGCCGCGCGCACGTCGCCTAATACTTTGGCGATATCGTCGCGCAGCCCATCGAGCTTGGCGGCGTCGCCGCAGCGGTCGACTTCGAAGTGGATGAACGAGGCCAGTTGCGATTGCGTGTCAGCCGCGTCTTCGGCACCCTGCCCGACACGCACAATGCTGCCGTCGGCGCCACGCCAGATGCGAAACACCGGATGCACGACCGAATGCAGCGCGAGCCCCAGGCGGTTGACCGCCATCGACACCGAATCGACCAGGAACGGCATGTCGTCGTTGACGATTTCGATGACCGTGTGGTCCGAATGCCAGCCGTGCTGCTCGAGGATCGGGTTATAGACGCGCAGCCGTTCGCTGCCGGGCACGAAACGCTGGGCCGTTTGCCAATGCGCCAGCGCGGCGCCATACAGGTCGGCAATCGCGCGGCTTTGCAGATCGTCGGCGTCGACGAAGTCGTAGTAATGGCGCAGGAAAGGTTCGACGACAGCGAATGCCGGTTCCGGCAATCGTCCACGAGCGAATTCGACGACGTCGTTCAGCAGGTGCGCAACGGATTCTTCGTTCTTCGCTTGCATGATCTCCTCCACAACGGGCGGCAATCGACTGCATCGTTTAGAAGAGAATTATGCGCCCGATAGTTGAAAGTCAATGTGCATCCGCACATCGACTTTCAACTGGACCTCCGATCAGCGCGGCATTACGCTCGCTGATCGGCCTCAGCCGAGGAACACGTAGCGGGCGATATAAGGGCTGCGGCCTTCTTGTCCTTCCTGCGTGCAAGGACCGGTGGGCGCAACGCCGCCGTGCGTGTCGAGCCGTTGCACGTAGCGCACCGGCGAGAGCAAGCCCGGGCCGGCGGCGTTGGTTGCCCGCAGCAGCAGAAGCGGGATGCTGCCGGGTTGATCGGCACTCGGCGCCTGCTGCAGGACCTCGCCGGTGATCTTGCTGCCGTCCGCGGCGGCCCACGAGGGGCCCGCGCTATGCGTGACGATCAGCTCGCCCGAAGCGTCGTACAGTTCGGCGCTCGGCGCCTTGAAAGCCCATGACAGCTTGTTGTTGGCGTCGCGCTTGCAGAGGTAGATCTGCGTGCCGCTCGCCTTGAGCGTGGCAATGACGTGGGTTGCGTCGCTGGGTGCGAGCGCAGCGGGCACAGCGCTTTGCGCGAACGCGCTGCTAACCCAGGCGGCGCTGCAGGCAAGCGCAAGCGACGCGCCGGTGACAACACGCGCCAGCGAGCGGCGCGAGGCAAAACGTGAATACATGCAGTCATCTCCTTAGTGTCAAAACAGTGTCCCGGTCGTATCCGCTGCTTGCGGCAGCCACGCGCCGACCGCCTCGCTCGTCCACACCGGGTCGTCGTGCGGCAAATCATGTCCGGCCCACGGATGCTGCAGATGCGCCGCGCCCCACGCCGCCGCGAGCCGCGCCGAACAGACCGGGTTCACCAGCCGGTCGGCGGCGGACGACAGAATCAAGGTCGCACAGCGCGGCACCTCAACACCGGCGTTAAAACGCGCCGCTGCCCATAACTGACGCAGCGCGTTGGGCCGGCTCACCGGCGCGCTCTCGCGAATCGCACTCCACGCCGCGAGATCGTCCGCGAGTCCTGCCGGATTATTGCAGGTCAACCGGTGAATGCCGGTTTCGGCTTCGCGTGCGCTTCGCCAGTCGAACGCCACTCGCAGCAGTCCCGGCCATGCCTGCGGACGCAGACGCTCGGTCATGCTGCTGAACGGCCGCATGCTGGTATTGATCAGCACCAGCCGCTCGATCTCGTCAGGGTATTGTTGCGCCCACGCCGTCGCCACCATCCCGCCCAGCGACATCGCCAACACGCGGTATGGACCGGGCACGCTGCTTTGCGCTACCGCGAGCCGCACGAAGCCGACCATCGCCGCCACTTCAGCGGGCGCGCGTTGCTCGACGAGCGCGCCGTTGCCCGGCAGATCGAGCTGCAACAAGCTGTCGGTCTTGACGGCGTCATGCAGGATAGCCGGAAACCGGCCCCAGTGCCGCGTCTCGCGCGTCAGTCCACGCAACAGGATCCACGTACTCATACACCGGCCGTCCGATACCAATGTTGAATCGCGTGATGCAGCAGTTGCTGGCGGCCGCTGCCTTGCGGCAACCAGCGCTGCGAGGCAAACGCGGCGCGTGTCAGGAAGTCGAGCAGGTTGGCGTGGCGTCGCAAGACACGCGCCGTGCGATGCGCTTTCACGGGATTGAACATGCCCTGGCGCGAAAACAGTTGGCGCGGATTCTTCTTGATCCACAGCCACGAGCCGAGCTCGAGCGTCATCGGCAAAAACACGTTTTCCGCCGGCGCGCGATCGTACGCGCAATCCCATAGATCGCCGTGCAGCAGATATTGATGGCTCTGCGGTTCGAACGCATAGCCGTGATGCGGATGAGCGCGCTCGAACATGGTCTTGAGCATGTACATCTCAGGCAGATGCGGCATCAGCTTGCGAGTGCGCGCATACGGAAACCAGATGCTGTCGGCCCAGCCGTAACCCGAGTGGCAATCGAGCGCGAAGCTGAGCGGCCGCGAGGCCAGTTCGGTTTCGACCAGCTTCAGCAGCGCCGCGGCCTCCACCTCCATGGGTGCGCCGCGCCGTCCGCGATACCAGGGCAGCCAGGCGCCGAGGCGCTGGCCGCCCGCCAGCAGCGGCACGCGTTCGTCGGCGTCCTGCGGGGCATTGCGCATCAGGTCGACGCCGTTCGGATTGGCGCGCGTCGCCGCCCACATGCCGCCCGGGTTGCAGATGGGCATAAAGATCAGACGAATCGATTGCAATTGCCGCACCAGCAGCTCGTCCCATTCGAGCCGCGACAGCAGCGAGCGCATGTAGTCGAGCACGAGTTGCGTGCCGATACGCTCGAGCCCATGAATGCCGCCGAAGAAACCAATGGCCGGCGCCAGCGGATCGCTCGAACCGATGCTCGCGGTCAGCACCGGAAAGGTCCGGCCGTGCACCCGCGCCTCGCACAGCGTGCGAATGTCGAAGTTGGCACTGCCGGCGTCGAGAATCGCCTTCAAATCCTCGTATTCCGCAAAGCTGTCGGGTAGAAAGCTGAGAGCCTGCATGGGACGCCGAATGAGATGGGCAAGGTTATTGGGGACGGCACACGCACTATTTCAGCAATATAGCCTGTCGCGGCACATATTAGATGACGGCGTGCACCCTCCGCAGTTTGTGTCATCTGGCTGACATATCGCGGCCCGTTCAAGGCTTTGCGTTCCGGCACGCATTCCTCGTGAAGCCGCCTGGAAAGATATAGTCGTCTAGACGTTGAGATAGGTTCACTCAACCGTCACAGAGCCTTCCTAGAATGTGCCACACGTTCCGGCACTGGCCGGATGCATCAACGGGACAAGCATGGAAGCAATTCGTATCGAACGGCTGAGCAAGACGTTCACCAACGGCCGCAAGGCACTCGACGAGATCGACCTGCGCGTCGCGTCCGGCGAGATGGTGGCGCTGATCGGCGCCTCGGGCTCGGGTAAATCGACCCTGCTGCGACATATCGCAGGCTTCACCGTCTCCGATCCGCAGCCGTCGCAGATCGCGATTCTCGGCCGGCCGATCCAGCAGAACGGCCGCCTCGTGCGCGAAGTGCGGCGGATTCGCCGCGATATCGGCTTCGTGTTCCAGCAGTTCAATCTGGTCAACCGGCTCTCCGTCGAGACCAACGTGCTGATCGGCGCGCTGGCGCGGCTGCCGTTCTGGCGGCGCATCACCGGACGCTTTCCGCGCAGCGAACGCGAGTTGTCGCTGGCCGCGCTCGGCGAAGTCGGCATTGCGGAACATGCGCGCGAACGCGCGGCAACGCTCTCCGGCGGCCAGCAGCAACGCGCGGCGCTGGCCCGTGCACTGGTGCAGCACGCTCGCATTGTGCTGGCCGATGAACCGATTGCCTCGCTCGATCCCGAGTCGTCGCGACGCGTCATGGAGATGCTGCGCAACCTGAATCGCGACCATGGCCTGACCGTGCTGGTCTCGCTGCACCAGGTGGACATTGCCGTGCAGTACTGCCCGCGCACCGTCGCCCTGCGTCGCGGCAAGATCGTCTACGACGGACCGTCCGCCGCGCTCACGCCCGAGCTCCTGCAGAAGCTCTACGGCGACGACGCACGCGAACTGCTCGACGAAACCGGGAGCAGCGTGGCGCAATCTCCTGCGGATATGAACATGGATGCGGATGCAACCAGACCGCAGCGCTATGCGTTTGCACTGGATCCTGCGCACACTGCCTGATACACAGCGTCGCCCTTTTATCTTCTGACAGCCCTCTTTAGTTAACTGGATTTAACCCGATGACATTCCTGCGCTCACTGATCGCCGGCGCGGCTGCGCTCGCCTGCGTCGCCGCTCACGCCGAAGACTTCAACCTCGGCATCATCTCGACCGATTCGTCCGCCGTGCTCTCGCAGCGCTGGCAACCGCTGGTCGACGACATGAGCAAGCAAACCGGCCTGCACGTCAAAGCCTTTTTCGCCACGGACTACGCCGGCATCATCGAAGGCATGCGCTTTAACAAAGTGCAGGTGGGCTACTTCGGCAATGCCTCGGCGATGGAAGCCGTGGACCGCGCCAACGGCGAAGTGTTCGCCAAGATCACGTACGCGAACGGCGACACCGGCTACAAGTCCGTGCTGATCACCAATGTGAACAGCCGCTTCAAGACGCTCGACGATGTATTCAAGAATACGAAGGATGTCACGCTCGGCTTCGGCGATCCGAACTCCACCTCGGGTACGCTGGTTCCCGGCTACTACCTGTTCGCCAGGCACAATACGCCGGTGAACACGTCGTTCAAGGCGGTGTTGCCATCGAGCCATGAAGCGAATCTGCTGGCTGTGGTGAACAACAAGATCGACATTGCGACCAACAACACCGAGATGCTCGACACGCTGAAGAAAGATCATCCGGACAAGTTCGCCCAGGTGCGGGTGCTGTGGACCTCGCCGCTGATCGATTCGGACCCGCTGGTGTGGCGCAAGGATCTGCCGCAGGCCACCAAGGACAAGGTGCGCACGTTCTTCCTGAACTACGGCAAGACCGATCCGCACGAGAAGGCCGTGATGGCGGCGATTACCGGCTATAGCGGCTTCGTGGCGTCGTCCGATGCGCAGTTGCTGCCGGTCCGCCAGATCTCCCTGTTCCAGCAGAAGCAGAAGATCCAGTCCGACACGCATCTCTCGGACGACGATCGCAAGACCCAGATCGCCGCGCTCGATGCGAAGCTGAGCGCGCTGAACGCCGCGACCTCGAAGCAATGAGCGCCGCCGACCTGACCGGCGCCCGCCCCGCCGCCGCGAGCGGCGCACCGGCGGCGGCCGTTGCGGGCAAGCGAAGCTGGACGTCGCTGCTCGGCTGGATCGTCGTGATTGCCGTGCTGGGCGTCGGCTGGCACGGCGCGGATATGCGGCCGCTCGATCTGTGGTCGGACGCCGGCAACATGGGCCAGTTCGCCAAGGACTTCTTCCCGCCGGACTTCACCGAGTGGCGCACCTATGCGCACGAAATGTACGTGACGTTGTCGGTGGCGGTGTGGGGCACGGTGCTGTCGCTGGTGTGCGCCGTGCCGTGCGGCCTGATGTGCGCGCGCAATATGGCGCCGCAATGGGTCGTGCAGCCGGTGCGCCGCCTGATGGACGCCTGCCGCGCGATCAACGAAATGGTCTTCGCGATGCTGTTCATCGTCGCGGTCGGGCTCGGCCCGTTCGCGGGCGTGCTGGCGTTGTGGGTACACACCACCGGCGTGCTGGCCAAGCTGTTCGCGGAGGCCGTCGAAGCGATCGACCCGCGGCCCGCCGAGGGCGTGCGCGCCACCGGTGCGACCGGTCTCGACGAGATCGTCTATGCGGTATTGCCGCAAGTGCTGCCGTTGTGGATCTCGTATGCGCTGTACCGCTTCGAATCGAACGTGCGCTCGGCGATGGTGGTGGGCATGGTCGGCGCGGGCGGAATCGGCGTGGTGCTCTATGAGGCGATCCGCTCGTTCGACTACGCGTCCACCGCGGCGGTGCTGATCATGGTGATTGTGGTGGTCACGGCCATCGACCTGGCCTCTGCCTGGCTGCGCGAAAAAGTGATCTGAGTTCGATTTTCGCGGTGCCGATCGGCTGGATCTTCATGCATGAAACGCGCGGCCTCAGGCGAACTGCAGCAGCGTGGCATCGATCGCGTCGGCGAGCGTATTGAAGGCCGGCGCGATCTCCTCATCGGGCACGCAGGCATAGCCGATCAACAGACCCGAAGGCGCACGCTGCGGCTGCGCGTAATACCCCGACAACGCCCGCACCACGATATTGCGCTCGAGCGCCGCCGCTGCCACCGCGCGATCGTCGGCACCTTCGGGCAATTGCATCACCAGATGCAGACCCGCATCGCCGCCCACTGCCGGCAACGCATCGCCATAGCGGCGCGCGGCGGCATCGAGCACGGTCTGGCGGCGTTGACCGTAGAGCGTGCGCATCTTGCGAATGTGCGACGTGAAATGCCCTTCGGCGATGAACTCCGCGAGCACGGCCTGCTGCAGCAGTTGCCCCTCGCGATACAGCTCGGCACTGGCCATAGCGAAACTTTCGGCGAGCGCCTCGGGCACCACAAGGTAACCGATCCGCAAACCGGGGAACAGCGTCTTGCCGAAGCTGCCCACATAGATCACCTGCCCCGCCGTATCCAGCCCCTGCAGCGATGCCAGCGGCCGGCTGCCATAGCGAAACTCGCTGTCGTAGTCGTCCTCGATGATCCAGCATTGATGCTGGCGCGCGTATTCGAGCAACATGCGGCGGCGCGCGAGACTCATCACCATGCCGAGCGGATACTGATGCGAGGGCGTGACCAGCATCAGCTTGGGCGGCTGGGCGAGATCCTCGGCGGAGGGGTTGATTCCTTCGGCGTCGACGGCGATGGGACGCGATTGCAGCCCCGACACGTGCAGCACGCTGCGCACGCCCCAATAACAGGGATCCTCGGTCCAGATGACGTCACCGGGATCGGACAGGAGACGCACGGCCAGATCGACCGACTGGTGAATGCCGGTGGTGATGACGATCTGCTCGGGCGTGCAGCGCACCGAGCGCGAGGTGCGCAGATAGTCGGCCAGGGTGTGCCGCAGCAACGACAGACCGCCGCCCGGCGCATAGGTCAGCAGATCGGGGCGCAAGCGGCGCCAGTACTTGGCCTGCAGGCGGCTCCAGACGCGCGCCGGAAACTTCGAGACATCCGGCACACCGGGCATGAACGCGCCCCACTGACGCTTCGACACCCCTGCCCCGGCGATCAGCCGCGTACCTCGGGTGGACAGCGCGCGCCGCGCCGAGAGCGGCTGTGGGGCGGCGGCCGGCGCGGCGGCATCAGGGGCGGCGGCCGGCGCGGCGGCATCAGGCGCGCCGACGATTTCGTCCGGCGCGCTATCGGCCACGAAGGTGCCGCGACCGGTGGTGGAGGTGACGTAACCCTCGAGCGCGAGCTGCTCGTAGACCTGAGTCACGGTGTTGCGGGCGATGCCGAGTTCATTGGCGAGCAGGCGCGAGGACGGCACCTTGCTGCCGGCGGGCAGCTCGCGCGACAGGATGGCCTGCTGCAGCAAGCGATGCAGTTGCCGGTAGATCGGCAGACCGTTGCCGCGGTCGAGACGCTGCGCCAGCCAGTCTGACAAAACGCTTGCACGCATAATTGGCTCCTACATTTTTATTTAAATGGCTCTGAACGTCGGAGCCAAATCTCATTATAGTCGTTGCATGTGCCGCGCCGTGTGGACGGCTTCTGCCAAACCGGGAGTGAAGGAGATGACTGTGAAGAATGCTGAACTGAAGAGCCGCAAGGATGCCGCCACGCCGCGTGGGGTTGGGGTGATGTGCGATTTCTATGCTGCGCGCGCTGAGAACGCTGAGTTGTGGGACGTCGAGGGGCGGCGCTTCATTGATTTTGCGGCGGGGATTGCGGTGTGCAACACGGGCCACCGCCATCCGAAGATTGTTGAGGCGATCCGCGCGCAACTGGATCAGTTCACGCATACCGCGTATCAGATCGTGCCGTACGAGTCGTATGTTTCGCTGGCGGAGAAGATCAATGCGCGCGCGCCGGGCGACCATCTGAAGAAGACGGCGTTCTTCACGACGGGTGCGGAAGCGGTGGAAAACGCGATCAAGATTGCGCGCGCGGCGACGGGCCGACCGGGCGTGATTGCGTTCACGGGTGGTTTCCATGGCCGCACGATGATGGGGATGGCGCTGACGGGCAAGGTGGCGCCGTACAAGATTGGCTTTGGACCGTTCCCGGCGGACGTGTTCCATGCACCGTTCCCGAATCCGCTGCATGGTGTGACGACGGCGGATTCGTTGAAGGCGATTGAGTTTCTGTTCAAGGCGGACATCGATCCGAAGCGTGTTGCGGCGATCATCTTTGAACCGGTACAGGGTGAGGGTGGTTTTTATCCGGCGCCGGCGGAGTTTGTGCGGGCGTTGCGCAAGCTGTGCAACGAGCATGGCATTTTGCTGATTGCGGATGAAGTGCAGACGGGCTTTGCGCGTACCGGCAAGTTGTTTGCGATGCATCACTACGACGTGGTGCCGGATTTGATGACGATTGCCAAGAGCCTGGCGGGGGGCATGCCGTTGTCGGGCGTGGTGGGGCGTGCGGAGATTATGGATGCGGCGGCGCCTGGCGGGTTGGGTGGGACGTATGCGGGCAATCCGCTTGCTGTGGCGTCTGCGCATGCTGTGCTGGACATCATCGATGAGGAGAAGCTCTGCGAGCGGGCGGTTTTGTTTGGCGATCGGATTAAGGCGAAGCTGGTTGCCTTGCAGGGTGAGGTTGGGCAGATTGCTGATGTGCGCGGGCCGGGGGGCATGGTGGCGGTTGAATTCTGCAAGGCTGGGACGCATGAGCCGGATGCCGAATTTACCAAGCGGGTGCAGGCTCGCGCGCTTGAGCGCGGGTTGTTGTTGCTCGTCTGTGGGGTTTATTCGAACGTTGTTCGGTTTCTTTTTCCGCTCACTATTCAAGAGGATGTCTTCGACGAGGCTGTTGCCATTCTTGAAGATGTGCTTAAGGAGACTGTTGGCGTCGTAGCTTAGTTTTTTTTGCCCTGCTGGCGGCTCTTTGGTGGCTTCTTTGGCGCTGCCGGTGGGGTTTAGTTCATTTGGTTTGCCTGTGCGGTGCTTTGGCTGTGTTCCTGCGGTGTTGGCCTTTCCTTGCTTTCTTAGTGGTCTATTAGCTTCGCCCCTGTGCGGGGCGGCACTGTAGTGGTCCAATGACTCTGGACACCTCTAAAGGGGATAATTCTCCAACCGAGGTGAGAAATGAGCAGACGGAACATAACTGACGAATTCAAGGCAGAAGCGGTGCAGCTGGTGGTTGCGCAGGGCTACTCGTTCGCGAAGGCCAGCGAAGCGCTAGGTGTTGGCGATACGGCGTTGCGGCGGTGGGTGGCGCAGTGGCGCGCCGAGCAGGTCCAGCCGCCGCGCACGCAGGTGCAGGTCAAAGCTGACCAGCGGCGTATCCGGGAGCTTGAGGCGCGGGTGGTCGAGCTTGAACGTGAGCGCGACATACTAAAAAAGTCCACGGCCTTCTTCGTCAAGGAACTGGATCGCTCCTCGAAGTGATCCGTTCGCTGAAGAAGGCCTGGCCGGTGAGTCTGATGTGCAGGTTGCTGAAGGTGCCGCGAAGCAGCTACTACGCGTTCGCGGGACGGGTTTGCAAGCCGGCAGCTTCACCCGCGCTACTCAGAACTGTGCGCCAGATCCACAGCGAGAGCCGCAGCAGTTACGGCAGTCGCAGGATGGCGCGGGCGCTGCAGCAGCAAGGTCACGCGATCGGACGCTACCGGGCCCGTTCGCTGATGCGCGAGGCGCAACTGGCGGTGGCGCGACGGCGAACGCACCGCTATCGCAAGGCCGAAGGTGAAGCACTGGTGGCGCCCAACCTGCTGGAGCGCAAGTTCGAGCCGGGTGCGATCAACCGGGTATGGGCCGGTGACATTACGTATGTGAGAACGCGGCAGGGCTGGTCCTATCTGGCGATCGTGATGGATCTGCATTCGCGTCGCATCGTGGGCTGGGCGTTTGCCTTGCAGGCGGATACCGAGCTGGTGATCCAGGCGCTACAGCAGGCCCGCAGCAGCCGGCGCCCAGCCCCCGGACTGATGTTCCACTCCGACCAGGGCTGCCAGTACACCAGCGAACGCTTCGTGAGTGATCTGAAGGCAAACGGGATGGTGCAGAGCATGAGCCGAAAGGGAAACTGCTGGGACAACGCGGTGGTCGAGCGCTTCTTCAGAAGCCTGAAGAGTGAATGGATCGGAGAACAGGAGTACTGCAGTCACGAACAGGCCCAGCGCGATATCGCGGGTTACGTGGCTGACTTTTACAACTACCGGCGCATCCATTCGGCGGCCAATGATTCGCCACCGGCGCGTTATGAGGCTTCTATTTACTGAAAACCCCTTTGTGGGTGTCCAAAGGGGCTTGACCACTACACACTTACTTTCTTTGCCGCCGCAAAGAAAGTAAGCAAAGAAAGCGGGCTCACACCGCCAGCGTTTAGTGAGCCATCTAGGTCTACCTCCGGAAACGGCCCAACACGAGACCCGCCCTCGCATTTCCACCACTCGTGACACAGCACTCATCCACCCCACTCCGCACTACGTGCGTCGCGGTCGGGTCTGCATGGGAAAGCGAGTTGCTTGCAAGTGTCGCGGCGGCGGTGCCGAGCCAGCCTCCGCAGAAAGCGTTATGCCCGACGGCGGGGCGCGCAGCGCAACGCTGGAACGGATGACTGCTTTGTCACCGGCACGTGTGGTGCGAGAGAGCGTCTCGTGTTGGGCCGTTTCCGGTGGTAGACCTAGATGGCTCACTACGGGCTAGCGGTTGCAGCCCGCTTTCTTTGCTTACTTTCTTTGCGGCGGCAAAGAAAGTAAGTGCCGCCCCGCACAGGGGCGAAGCTAATAGACCGATACGAATGCAAGGAAAGGCCAACACCCTAAGACCACAGCCAAATACAAGGCGCCGCAGGCAAAAACCTCACTAACTAAACGGAAAACAGAAAATGGAAAAAGCAGCGTCCACCTCAGCATCGCAGATAAAACTGAATGACCCCACGCTATTAAAAACAAAGGCCTACATCGCAGGCGAATGGACCCCGTCGGACGACGAAACAACCATAGAAGTCCGAAACCCCGCCACCGGCGAACAGCTAGCCAGAATCCCCCGAATGGGCACATCCGAAACCCGCCGCGCGATCGAAGCAGCCAACAAAGCCTGGCCAGCATGGCGAACCAAAACCGCCAAACAACGCTCGACCATCCTCCGTGCCTGGCACGACCTGATGCTCGAAAACGCCGACGACCTCGCCCTCATCCTCACCACCGAACAAGGCAAACCCCTAGCCGAAGCCAAAGGCGAAATCCTCTACGCCGCGTCCTTCCTCGAATGGTTTGCCGAAGAGGCCAAACGCGTCTACGGCGACACCATCCCCACGCCCGCAGCCGATAAACGCATCGTCGTCACCAAAGAACCCATCGGCGTCTGCGCAGCCATCACCCCGTGGAATTTCCCCGCCGCGATGATCACCCGCAAAGTCGGCCCCGCTCTCGCCGCCGGTTGCCCCATCATCGTCAAACCCGCCGAAGCCACCCCGCTCTCCGCCCTCGCACTCGCCGTGCTGGCCGAACGCGCCGGCGTGCCCGCCGGCATCTTCAGCGTCGTCACCGGCGACCCGAAAGCCATCGGCGCTGAAATGACCGCCAATCCGATCGTGCGCAAGCTGTCGTTCACAGGCTCGACCGCCGTAGGCCGTCTGTTGATGGCGCAATGTGCACCCACCGTCAAGAAAGTCTCGCTCGAACTCGGCGGCAATGCCCCCTTCATCGTCTTCGAAGACGCCGATCTCGATGCGGCCGTTGCCGGTGCCATCGCCTCCAAGTATCGCAATAGCGGGCAAACCTGCGTCTGCACCAACCGCTTCTACGTGCATGACAAGGTCTACGACGCCTTCGCCGCCAAACTGCGCGACGCCGTCGAACAGTTGAAGGTCGGTCGCGGTACAGATGACGGCGTCAGCCAGGGCCCCCTCATTAATGAAGCCGCAGTCCTCAAGGTCGAGTCGCATATCGAAGACGCACTCGCCAAAGGCGCGCGCATCGTCACCGGCGGGAAGCGTCACGCGCTCGGCCACGGCTTCTTCGAACCCACCGTCCTCGCCGACGTCACCCCCGCAATGAAAGTGGCGCGCGACGAAACCTTCGGCCCGCTCGCGCCGCTGTTCCGCTTCTCGTCGGACGAGGAAGTCATCGCCCTCGCCAACGATACGGAATTCGGCCTCGCGTCCTACTTCTATAGCCGCGATATCGGCCGTGTGTGGCGCGTCGCCGAA
Organism: Paraburkholderia phenazinium; assembly: GCF_900142845.1. Lineage (NCBI taxonomy): Bacteria > Pseudomonadati > Pseudomonadota > Betaproteobacteria > Burkholderiales > Burkholderiaceae > Paraburkholderia > Paraburkholderia phenazinium. Next base: position 1,349,352 of record NZ_FSRU01000001.1, on the reverse strand, counting down.
GCGCTCGAGTACGGCATGGTCGGCATCAACACCGGACTCATCTCCAACGAGGTCGCCCCCTTTGGCGGCGTCAAGCAGTCCGGCCTCGGTCGCGAAGGCTCGCACTACGGTATCGACGACTATGTCGTGATCAAGTATCTGTGCATCGGTGGAGTTTGAGGTAGCACGGCATCGCCGGTCACGCGGGATACCCCGCGTGACCCATTTCAAAACGCATGCCGTACCCCCGCCATCACACCAGGCTGCCCCATCCCAAACCCCGGCGTGGTTCCACCACCACCCTGGCTGATGGTATAGGCCGCGTGCGCGCTGTTAAACAGATACCCGCCTTGCAGATACACCGCTGAGCTTTTCGACAGCAGATACGTCGTGCGCACCACGGCGATCGTACCGCGCGTGTCGTCCTGGCGATTGAGCATCCGGTACACGCCGCCGTCCAGAACCAGCGCCGGATTCAGGTTATAGGCAGCGCTCACGTAGAACAGATTCGAACGGACATCGGGAATGTCCGGCGACACCGTTTCGACATGCCGTCCCAGCCAGCCCCCGCCAATCTTCACCGGGCCGATATGGCCGTAGCCGTTCAACTGCATGCGCACGTCCTTGTCGCCCGAATTGGTCAGCGCGAACGGCGTGGTGCCGTCATAAAAGTCCGCCGCCGCGCCTGGGCCGCCGCGTTGTTCGTCGTACGCGGCCGCTACCCCGTAGCCGTTCATGTCATAGCGCAGCATCGTCGACCATTCACGGCAGGTTTGCGAGCTGCCCGGCACCGGCCCCGCGCAGGTACCCTGTCCCGCCGAATTGCCGGTACCCGTCGAATCGCGGCCAAACGAATAGGTCGCGCCGAACGTGATGCCCGAAAATGTGCCTTTGTAGACCACCGTATTGTCGCTGCGAGCGCTCGGCAGGTATTGGTCGAATGAGCCGGTACCGCCGTAGATGTCCGGCCCGAGCAGGTCGGAGTCGCTCAAGGCCCAATAGGTCATCGTGTACTGGCGGCCGAACGTCAGGCTGCCGTATGGACCCATCAGCCCAACCCACGCCTGGCGTCCGAACAGGCGGCCGCCCTGGTTGAGCGCGCCGTTCTTCACGTTAAAGCCGCTCTCCAGCGTGAAGATCGCCGACCAGCCGGCCCCCAGATCCTCTTTGCCGCGCAGCCCCCAGCGCGACGGCAATTCGCCGGTCACGCCCGGCATCCGCACGACGCTGTCGCCTGCGGCGTCGGCATGCGTCACGTATTCCACGCCGGTATCGAGAATGCCATACAGCGTCACGCTACTCTGTGCAAACGACGTGGCGCTGACGCCCAGCAGGGCGCTGCCCAATGCGATCCGATATTTCATTGTCTCCGCTTCTCCGTGGTCAGGTCTTCAGAATGGCGCGCATAGTCGTCCCCGTTGCTTCGGAGAAGAACCATCCGTATCCGTTCTATCGGCATATTTTATATAGTCATACTAAGTAATGACGTGATGCTCCAGACCATTCGGCGAACCATCTGGCTTGAACATCACTCCATCCGTGCTGCCCCTACCCAGCGTCGACACAGCGCAGTGGTGTCCACTTTCGCCGCGCTTCGCCGACGCCGTTCCGTACTACTACGACACTCGCCCCCTCAAACGCCGGGCTTAGGGATATGCCGCTTGACCACCATCAGCGCGATCATCACGACCAGCATCGCTGCACCCAGCATCGTGAGGTACGACGAAGCGCCGCCGGTGGTGATCACGACGGCTCCCGCGAAGGCGCTCAGAATCGCACCGATGCGTCCAAACGCCAGCGCCGAAGCAGTACCGGTTGCCCGCACGCCGGTCGGATAAACGTAGGCGCACAGGGCATACATCGTCGATTGCACCGCGTTCACGAACAGGCCATGCACGCCAAGCCCGAAGATCAACCAGCCGGTGTGCTGCGATACGTCCACGCCGAGCAGAAACCATGCGCTCAGCGCGCCGCCGGCACTGCAGATCAGGAGCGGCCAGCGCGATCCCGAGCGGGCAATCGCCACCGCACAAACCAGTGCGCCCACCACGCCACCGAGGTTGTACGCGGTCAGCCCCGACCCCGCCACGGAGACGGACAAACCTTGCGTGGTCAGCATGGTCGGCAGCCAGCTGAATGCGCTATACACCGCCAGCAGACACATGAAGAACGCACACCAGATCGCCACCGTGTCGGCCGCGCGGCCTTGGCGGAACAGCGCCGTGAAGCCAGTGTGCTGTTCGGCGGCCTGCTCGCGCTTATCGGTAAACACCGCATCCATTGCGACGTGGCGCGACATGCGCGCGAGCAAGCGGCTCAATTCCGCCCAGCGCTGCGGTCGACGTGCGAGGAAACGGGGCGACTCCGGCAACGTGAACAGCAACAGGACGCCAAGCACCAATGGCAGGATCCCGCCGGTCAGAAACAGACCGCGCCAGCCGTACGCCGGCAGGATCACGTGAGCGAACAGGCCGGCCACCATGCCGCCGAGCGGCACGCACACGATCGTCGCCGTGATCGCCAGCGTGCGGCGCCGCGACGGCGTGAACTCCGCCGTCAAGGTGGTGGAACTGGGCAGCGCTCCGCCGATGCCGAACCCCGCGATCAGGCGCAGCACCGCGATCGTCAGGATGTTCGGCGCGAAGCTGATCGCGCATGTGGCCGCGCCGAACAGCAGCACGCTGCCGATCACCGCCCAACGCCGCCCGAAGCGATCCGCGAACAGCCCGGCGCAGGCGCTGCCTATCCCCATGCCGGTCAGGCCGGCGGCCACCACCGGCGCGAACGCCGTGCGGGCGATGCCCCACTCCTTGATCAGCACCGGAATCGCAAAACCGATCAGTTGGCTGTCGAAGCCGTCGACGATAATCGAAAGCGCCGCGAGGAACACCACCACCTTCTGAACCACGGTATAGGGTCCATCGTCGAGCACGCTGCCAATATCCACCGCGGTCTGCGCGGGCTCGCTCGCCTGGCGCGCGCTATAGTCGCCAGGCGGTGCGCCGGCAACCGCGGCCGGCAGGGAATAACGGGTCATCGAACTGTCTCCTGTGTTTTGTATTTGCGCGTTCTTCGATTCGCGTTTTCTACTACCTGGTACTCCATATGGAACCGGCACCGCACCTGCCCGGCGCAATGCCGGCCGCTACGCTCAGAACGGATAGTGACGTGGCGTCGTCTGCACCGTGATCCAGCGCAGATCGGTGAATTCCGCAATCCCCGCCTGACCGCCAAAACGTCCCAGGCCACTACCCTTCACTCCGCCAAACGGCATCTGGGCTTCGTCGTGCACAGTAGGACCGTTGACGTGGCAGATGCCGGATTCGATGCGTCGCGCGAGATTCATCGCCCGCGCCACATCGCGGCTAAACACTGCGGACGACAAACCGTATTCGTTGTCATTCGCGCAGGCCAGCGCCTCTTCCTCGCCGTCGACCCGCACGATGGCCTTCACCGGCCCAAACGATTCCTCGGCATAAATGCGCATCGCAGGCGTGACGTGATCGAGCAGCGTCGCGGGCATCAGCGTGCTGTCCGCCTTGCCGCCGCACACCAGCGTGGCGCCTTTGGCCAGCGCGTCGTCGATCAGCGCGTTGCAGCGTTCGACCGTGCTCATATCCACGACCGAACCCAGCACGACCGGCCCCTTGCGCGGATCGCCCAGCGGCAGGCCACGCGATTTGGTGGCCAGTTGTGCCACGAAGGCATCGGCCACGCGCCGGTCGACGATAATCCGCTCGGTCGACATGCAGATCTGCCCCGAGTTGGCGAATGCGCCGAAGGCCGCGGCGTTGACTGCCGCGTCGAGATCCGCGTCGTCGAGCACGATCAACGGCGCCTTGCCGCCCAGTTCGAGCACGGCTGGTTTCAGATAACGCGCACACGTCGCGGCAATGATCTTGCCGACGTGCGTCGAGCCCGTGAAGTTGACGCGCCGCACCTTCGGATGCGCGATCATCGCCTCGACTACGGCACCCGCATCGGCAGGGGCATTGGTCACGAAATTCACCACGCCCTTCGGCAAGCCTGCTTCCTGCAGCACCTCGACGATCAGCCCATGCGTGGCCGGACAGATCTCGGAGCCTTTGAGCACCACGGTGTTGCCGCACGCCAGCGGCAAGGCGATGGCGCGCACGGCCAGGATCACCGGCGCATTCCAGGGCGCAATGCCGAGCACGACGCCCGCCGCCTGACGCACGCCCATGGCGAGGCTGCCCGGCACATCGGAGGGAATCAGTTCGCCGCCGACCTGGGTCGTCAGCGCGGCGGCTTCGAGCAAACCGCCTGCCGCCAGATGCACGTTAAAACCCGCCCACATGCCGGATGCGCCGGTTTCCGCGGCCATTGCGGCGGCAAAGTCTTCACCGCGCGCTTCGAGCGCATGCGCGGCTTTCATCAGCAGCGCGCGCCGCTCGCCCGGCCCCATCGCCGCCCAGGCGGGAAAGGCGGCAGCCGCCGCATCGACGGCCGCGACGGCATCGGCCACGGTCGCCGCCGGGGCTCGCGTGGCGACCTCGCCATCAAGGGGATTGCGGCGTTCGAAGGTCGCGCCGTTACTGGCCTGAACCGCTTCGCCGTCGATCAACATCGAAATGGACTGCATCGTTTTGTCTCCGTTGGAACGTTGTCTCCTGCCGGCAGCGACACCACCGCAGGGCTGTCATCCTTATTAGCGATCAGGCCACCACAACTTCGACCAGCCTCGGCTTCGGCGAGCGCAATGCCGCGCGCAATACCTCGTGCAGGCGGTTCGCGTCGCTCACGCGCTCGCCCTGGCAGCCCATCCCCGCAGCCAGCGAGACGAAATCGAGGCCGGGCAGATCGGTGCCTTGCACCGGGTCGGTGTCGGCAAAACCAAACTCCGGCGCGAACTCCTGCAACGCGGCATAACGCGAGTTATTCAGGATCACGAAGGTAATCGGCACATCGAGTTGCACCGCGCTATACAGCGCCTGAATCGAATACATGCTGGAGCCGTCGCCGATCACGGCGATCACCCGCGTGCCCGGCTTCGCCAGCGCCACCCCAACCGCGGCAGGCATGCCGTAGCCGAGGCCGCCGCTGTCCATCGTATAGAACGTGCCGCTGCGCGTGATGGGCAGGTAGGCCTGCAGCGCCGGACGCGAACTCGGTGCTTCTTCGACCACGATATCGGCTGCGTCGCGCACCTCCGCCAGCGTTTGCAGCGCGAAGGCCACCGACATGCGCGGCGACGGCTCGGCGCGCGGCCGTGGCGCACGCGGCTCGGGCAACGGCCGCGTGCGGGGCGCCGGACGCGCCAGCAGATCGGTCACGCCAAGCCGGATATTGCCCACCGCAGCGATCCCGACCGGCGTCCACGCGGCCACGCCCGGATCGTCGATCAGTTGGCACAGTGCCGCGCCTTGCGGCACATGCGGACCGGCGCCTTCCACGTGATACGTAAAAGCCGGGGCGCCCACCACGAAGATCAGGTCGTGTCCCGCGAGCTGGTCGACGATCTTCTCGCGCATCGCCGGCAGGAAACCGGCGAACAGCCGGTGGTCTTCAGGAAAGCCGCAGCGTCCCGACATGGGCGCCACGTAGACGCGAGCGTTGTGCCGTTCGGCAAGACGCACGACGGCGTCCCAGGCGCCGGCGCGATCCACCGCACCGCCGACCACGAGCGCAGGACGCTCGCTCGCATCGAGCGCGGCGCCGATCTGCTCGAGCACCTGTGGCTCGGGCCGCGTCACGGTGCTGACCACGCGTGCCGGCACCGGCTCGGCCGGGCGATCCCAATCGTCGACCGGAATCGACACCAGCACCGGGCCACGCGGCTCCTGCATCGCCACGTGGTAGGCCCGCGCAATCGCCAGCGGCACATCCTCGGCGCGCGCCGGTTCGATGCTCCATTTGACATAGGGCTTCGGTAACTCGGTCGCCTGCGTGGAGGCGAGGAACGGATCGAACGGCAGAATCGAGCGGGCCTGCTGGCCGGCCGTGATCACGAGCGGCGTGCGGTTACGGAACGCCGTGAAGATGTTGCCCATTGCGTTACCGAGGCCAGCCGCCGAATGCAGGTTCACGAACGCGGCATTGCCGGTGGCCTGGGCATAACCGTCGGCCATGCCGACCACGACGGCCTCCTGCAGGCCCAGCACATAGCGGAAATCAGCGGGGAAATCGCGGAACAGCGGCAGTTCGGTCGAGCCGGGATTGGCGAAAACCGAGGTCATGCCGAAGCGGCGCATCAGGTCGATGACCGCGTGACGCACGGTGAACGGCGCGGCCGGGGTGGTGCCGGAAGGGGTGAGAGTGCCCGAAACGTCTGAGGAACGGGGCGCGCTGCTGGTCATGCTCGTGTCTCCTATCTTGATGGCGCATTATCGAAAGCCGCCCCTTGATTGAAAATTGCCTTTTTTGAGAAAAGGCATTACTTTTGCGCATGACTTTCAATCTGCAACAACTTCATGCGTTCACGACCATCGTCGAGAGCGGCAGCCTCGGCCGGGCGGCGGAACTGCTTCATGTGACCCAGCCGGCGCTCAGCCGTTCGATCAAGCGGCTCGAAGACCAACTCGGCACACCGCTGTTCGAGCGTCACTCCAAAGGCATGCAGCTTACGGCGATTGGCGAAACGCTGCTGCCGCACGCTACCCTGCTGCTGCGCGAAGCCGACAACGCCCGCGAAGAAATCGACGCAATGCGCGGCCTCGCCAAGGGCACGATCCGGGTGGGCGCGGTGGCGAGTATCGCGACGCTCGTTCTGCCGCTGGCGGTGAGCGGCGTGCTGGCGCGCTGGCCGAACCTGCGCGTGCAGATTATCGAGGGCGTGTGGGACCGCCTGGCGGACAGCCTGCTCAAGCAGGAGATCGACCTCGCGCTCAGCATGGCGGTGCCCGACACGGACGAAATCACCGCCATCGCTGACTGCTGCTGGGAAGACCTGAGTTATGTGGTCGCCGCGCTCGATCATCCGCTGCGTAACAAGGCGAATCTATGCCTCGCGGATACGCTGGGCCTGCCATGGTGTTTGCCGCCGCGCGGCACAGGGCCCTTCGAGCATCTGGAACGGGTGTTCGCCGAACAGGGCCTGGGCATGCCTGAGATTGCCGTGGAGACCCGTTCGATCACGGTGCTGAAGAGCCTGGTGACGCGTGCGGGCTTCCTGAGCTGGATGGCCGCGCCGATGTACGACACCGAAAGTGCCGCGGGTGTGTTCGACACCTTGCCGATTGCCGGCCTGGTCGGCAGGCGGACGTTGACGGCATTTCGCCGGCGGCGCGGCATATTGCCGAGTCCGGCGGTCAGGCTGCTGGAGCAGTTGCGCCTGTTGACGGCAGATCGGGATAACGGATAACGGGCAACGCGGCACATGCACGGCACCGTACAGACAGTTCCGCGCAACTGTGAGATGCTGAAGCCCGCTGCGCCGCCTTTATGGCACTCACAGATTTCACACCACGCGCGGACATTTGATGTCGAACCTTCAACACCCGAAACAGAATCACCTGCTATCCGTCTTACCTGATGCAGAGTGGCTACGCATTGAACCGCACCTCGTGCCGGTCGAGATGCCGCTGGGCCAGGTTGTCTACGAATCCGGCGACCGCCTCGATCACGTGTATTTCCCCACCACCGCCATCGTCTCGCTGCTGTACGTCATGGAAGACGGCGCCTCCGCGGAGATTGCGATTGTCGGCAACGAGGGGCTCATTGGCATCGCGCTGTTTATGGGCGGAGAAACCACCCCTAGCCGCGCGGTCGTGCAAAGCGCAGGGCACGCCTATCGGCTTGAAGCCCGCCTCCTGAAGGAAGAGTTTCATCGTGCCGGCCCAGTGCAGCGGCTGTTGCTTCGGTACACCCAGGCATTGATCACACAGATGGCGCAAACCGCGGTTTGCAACCGGCACCATTCGATCGATCAACAGTTGTGCCGCTGGCTGCTCCTCAGCATCGACCGGTTGCCGTCCAATGAACTGAAGATGACGCAGGAACTGATCGCCAACATGCTCGGCGTACGCCGGCCTGGCGTGACCGAGGCGGCCATGAAGTTGCAGGATGCAGGCTTGATCCGCTACAGCTATGGTCATATCGAGGTACTGGACAGGCCCGGTCTGGAAAAGCGTGTCTGCGAATGCTACGGCGTGGTACGGCGCGAATTCGACCGCCTGTTGCCCGATCTGCGCGCCATCTAGGCGCGAGACAAACAGGCCGCGACCTTCACGGAAGGATCGTGGCCTCTCAAAGCTGAATACCCCCAGCCGCTAGCGCTCATGGCCCGGTCATGCCTGGATTTCGCCCGGCAATGCCGTCCTTTGTTTAGTCCAATAGCCCGGTCTGCCGTAAAACTCGTGCAGTGCCGTTTCGTAGTCGCGGGTAACCGGAATCGTGTCGTCGTACGCGGGACTTTGTTTGATCGCATCGCGCGTCAACGTCGTGGACACGGTTGAACCGAACCAGTCGATCAGTTCGATCCACCCGGTTGCCAGCAGCACTTCCTTGCCACCGGGCCACCAGTTGCGCGTATCGACGGTCAGATAACGGATGACCCACGACTCGTCGTCGAAGACGAAGCCGGAAACGTGGCCGATGCTGCCGTCGATCGTTTCGATGTGATAGCCCTTCATGCCTTCCGTGCTGCGCAAATGGGTATCCGCCGGCGGCTCGTCCGGATCCGGTTCTATAGACGGATAAGCGCCTAATGGCAGCGCCGCTGTTGCATCCAGTCCGTCGAAGGCCGGGTACGCCCCCATCCCCCAGACGTTCGGGCCGCCCCAATAGGTCGGATAACCGTAGTACCGCAGATAGTCGATCTCGTGCTGACGCGACACCGGCTTGTGCGCATCGATATTCGGACTATCGCGCACCTGTTGCTGCGTGAGCCTCACGCGCACTTCAGTCGAACCCGGATCGGCGTGCAACACCGCATACGGCGAAATCAGCACCTGCCGGTCCCTCAGCCAGTTGCCGGTGTCGACCACCAGGTAGCGAACGGCCCACGCTTCATCGTCGAAGTAGAGTTGCGTGACGGTCCCGACATCGCCGTCGCTTGCCTTGACGGTGGACCCCTGCAAAAACTCGATATTGCGCAACATGTTCGATGCTCCATTTCCGCTTCGCGTCACGCGGCGGGCCGCGTCGCCTCCCAAGGGGAGATTGCTTCGACGCTACGCCCGATCGGTTCGAAAAGCGGTACGTCAGCGTACAAACTCGCTGGTAGCTGGCGTAATGGAGCGGCAATACAGGACTTGTACGGTAACGTGCAGACGCCCGGTTTCAATCGGCCTATCTTGCAGATGAGGCATTGACCAGCCTCCAAAAGGAAAACAATGTCACTGCATGAATTCGCCAAAGATCTGGCACACCTCGAATACGTCGTTCCGCTACTCGAACGCGGCAATCCGCTCTCGCTTCCGTACTGGCGCAATCGCGTCACCGCGCTCCAGGCCCAGCAGTCCCTCTTGCCGGATGGCACCAAACGTGTGGCCAGGCTGCTCAAACTCTTCAACGAGTTCGAGCGCGAGTCGGTGTCGTCGCGGTAACGCGTACCGGCTGGGTCTTGGAGCGGTACAGCGAAGTCCCGAAGATCAGGCCCATTCCTAGTACGATTCCCCACATTGCGGCAGTCATATCTATTCCTTTAAGTGGCTCGCGACGCCATGCATCGCGATCAATCATCAACCGTCTGGACGACCTCATCCGGGAACGGAACTTCGTTGATGCTCCCCTGAACCGGGAAACGTGTCTGTACGCTGCGGGACCGTCTCCAGACCGACTGCCATCCGGTGGTGCACGCCACGTATAAACAGAGCATCCCTTGGCGCGCACCCCTCAAGCCTTCGCGAATTCGAGCACCACGCGCGACGGCACATCGCCATGCGCGAGACGGTGGAACACGCTGTTGATCGCCGACAGCGGTTGAAGCTCGAAATCGGCCTTCACCTTGCCGTCTGCGGCGAAGGCGAGCGCTTCGGCCATATCGCGGCGACTGCCGACGAAGGAGCCGCGAATCGTGATGCAGTTCGCCACGACATCGAACAACGGCGTCGGAAACTCACCCGGCGGCAACCCGACAAGCACGCAGGTACCGCATTTGCGCGTCATGCCGACGCCTTGCTTGAATGCCCCCAGCGACGGGGCCGTGATCAGCACACCGTGCGCGCCGCCCCCGGTGGCTTTGATGACCGCCGCGATGGGGTCGCCGTCTTTTGCATTGACCGTGGCATCCGCGCCGAGGCGTTTGGCGTGGGCGAGCTTACCGTCGTCGATATCGACCGCACACACATGCAAGCCCATCGCCTTGGCATACTGAATGCCCAGGTGCCCGAGACCGCCGACGCCGGAGATCACCACCCACTCACCCGGCCTTGCCTGGGTCTCCTTGATGCCTTTATAGGAAGTGATCCCTGCACAGATGAGCGGGGCCGCTTCGCGCGCCGCCAGATGGGCCGGAATGTGAGCGACGTAGTTCGGATCGGCAACAATGTATTCGGCGAAACCGCCGTTCTTCGTGTAGCCGCCAAACTGCGCTTCGGCACACACCGGTTCTCGTGCGGCGAGGCAAAACTCGCAATGCCCACACGCGGAGTAAAGCCATGGCACCCCCACGCGGTCGCCTTCCTTCACGGCGGTGACGCCCGAACCCAGCGCCGTGACGATACCAATACCCTCATGGCCCGGCGTGAACGGCAACGCAGGCTTGACCGGCCAGTCCCCATTCGCGGCGTGCAAATCGGTGTGGCAGACACCGCAGGCTTCGGTCTTGACCAGTATCTGGCCCGGACCGGGTTCGGGAATATCCAGTTCTTTAAGCACCAGCGGCTTGCCGAACTGTTCGACAACAGCAGCTTGCATTTTCGATGTCATGGCTTGTTCCTCGGTTTTGATGAGTTCAACGGGTTAGGCCACGGCCGGCAAGCCGAGCCCCCTGACCGCTTCTCCCATCTTGATGAGCACGGCCCGGGCGTCGCCATAGACCATGTTGCAGTTGTCCGCGTAGAAGAGTTCATTGACGATGCCGGCGTAGCCCTCGCCTTCCCCGCGCTTGATCACGAACACCTGCTTGGCGTGGTCGGCGTTGAGAATCGGCATGCCGCAAATAGCGGACGCTGCATCGGTGCGCGCGGCCGGGTGGACCGCACACTTCACCGATACGCCGCGCTTCTGCAGCCGGGTGTTACAAAACGACGGCGTGCCGCCTGAAATTCCGCGGCTCGCCAATGGGCAAGACGACGCGGTCATAAACTTCGTTGATCAGATCCGCCGCGGACAGGTAGAAAGCCAACGCGGCAGTGACAAGCCCCATATAGCCGCCTGCCATGTGCAGCAGGCCTGAGCCGGTCCATTCACCTGCCGCGAGCAGGAAGAACGTGATCCACAGCGCGAGAAAAATGGATTGCAGCGCGCGTGGCGAACGAAACGTGGCCAGCCACATATAGAAAGTGAAGACGCCCCACAGGAACAGATACCAGCCGACAAACGCAGCCGGCACCTTGTCGTGCAGAAACAGAACGAATAACGCAAACGACCACCAGAACGCGCCGTAGCTCAGGAAAGCGGTCGCACCAAAGGTATTGCCGCGCGGCAACTCCATGATTCCCGCGATAGCCTGAGCGGTGCCGCCGTAGGCTAGCGCGCACGCCAGCACCATCCCCATCGAGTCGCCGCTAAACCAGCCCGCGTTGATCATGCTCAGCAGCCAGGTGGTCAACGCAAAACCCGCCAGCCCCAGCGGAGCAGGATTCGAAAGCCGCGGTAAAACTGTTTCAGTACGCATGATCTGCTCCTGACGTGGCGCCAACCCGACCGTCAAGGTCGATTGACGCAGAATGCTTCTGTACGCCGTTCTGGGCACGCGGCAACCCACGCGCCGTGCCGGTGCCGCTGTGGATGCCGCTGCTGTTGCCGGTGCTGTGGCCGCTTAGCCCAACTGATCGAGAATCGCGGGATTTTCGAGTGTCGAGACGTCCTGGGTGATCTCATCGCCCGCTGCCAGCGAACGCAGCAAGCGGCGCATGATTTTTCCGGAGCGCGTCTTCGGCAGGTTCTCGCCGAAGCGGATCACTTTCGGCTTCGCGATCGGTCCAATCTCCTTGCCCACCCAGGCGCGCAATTCGTTGGCAATCCTCTCGGCTTCCGTCCCTTCTGGGCGAGGCCCCTTCAGGACCACGAAGGCGACGACAATTTCGCCGGTGGTTTCGTCCGGGCAACCCACCACGGCCGCTTCGGCGACGAGCGGATTGGCCACCAGAGCCGATTCGATTTCCATCGTGCCCAGCCGGTGGCCCGACACGTTAAGCACGTCGTCAATGCGTCCTGTGATGGTGAAGTAGCCGGTTTCGCTATCGCGTACTGCGCCGTCGCCGGCGAGATACAGCTTGCCGCCGAGGTCGTCGGGGAAATAGCCTTTCCTGAAACGTTCAGGGTCGCCCCATACGGTGCGCAGCATGGACGGCCACGGGCGCTTGATCACCAGCAAGCCGCCCTGCCCGTCCGGCACATCCTGCCCTGTTTCATCCACCACGGCCGCCATGATCCCCGGCAAGGGCAAGGTGCATGAGCCGGGCACGAGCGGCGTTGCGCCCGGCATCGGCGCGATCATGTGGCCGCCGGTCTCGGTTTGCCACCACGTATCGACGACGGGGCATCGCGCACGGCCGACGTGCTCGTAGTACCACATCCATGCCGCCGGATTGATCGGCTCGCCCACGGTGCCGAGAATGCGCAGGCTCGACAGATCGAAGCTGTCCGGGTGGACCTTGATGTCGGCTTCCGCCAGCTTGATCAGCGAACGGATTGCGGTGGGCGCGGTATAGAAGAGGCTCACCTTGTGGCGCTCGATCATCTGCCAGAAACGGCCAGCGTTCGGCCAGGTGGGTACGCCTTCGAACATGACCTGGGTCGCGCCAAGCGCCAGCGGACCGTACGCGATATAGCTGTGTCCGGTGATCCAGCCGATATCGGCGGTGCACCAGAACACGTCCGACGGTTTCCAGTCGAAGGTCCACTTCAGGGTCTGCGCGGCCCACAGCAAAAAACCGCCGGTGCAGTGCTGCACGCCCTTCGGCGTGCCGGTCGAGCCGGACGTGTAGAGGATAAAGAGCGGATGTTCGGCCCCAACCCATGCGGGCGCGCATTGATCGGACTCGGCCTGCATGAGCTCATGCATCCACACATCGCGGCCGTCGTGCCAGGCCACCTTGCCGCCGGTACGCCGATAGACGATCACGCTCTTCACCGCCTCGCAGCCGCCCATGGCGAGCGCTTCGTCGGCAATGTTTTTCAGCGGTAGCGCCTTGCCGCCGCGCATCTGCTCGTCGCAGGTGACCAGCGCGATCGCACCTACATTGACGAGCCGCTCATTGAGCGATTTCGACGAGAACCCGCCGAACACCACCGAATGTGTGGCGCCGATCCGCGCGCAGGCCTGCATCGCGACGATGCCTTCGACCGACATCGGCATATAGATCACCACGCGGTCGCCCTTTTGCACGCCGCGCTTTTTCAGCGCATTCGCAAAGCGGCAAACACGTTGCAGCAGATCCTGGTAGGTGACGTTCGTCACGGTACCGTCGTCGGCCTCGAAAATCACCGCGACGCGCGTGCCCTGACCGGCCTCGACGTGACGATCGAGGCAGTTGTACGACGCGTTGAGCTCGCCATCCTTGAACCACTGATAAAACGGTGCGCGCGATTCATCGAGTACCGTGGAGAACGGCTTTTTCCACGTCAGCGCGTCGCGGCCCAGACGCCCCCAGAAGCCCTCATAGTCGCGTTCCGCTTCGGCGCAGAGCGTGCGGTAGGCATCCATGCCCGAAATCGCCGCCTGCGCCGAAAACGCAGCGGACGGAGGGAAGATTGGCGGTTCGCGAAGAACCGCGCCAGCGACATCATCGATTAGCATTGCTTGCTCCCATGCGGGTTTGAGCATGAATCTGCGACACGATCCGCCACGTGCGTGGCGGAAAGAGATAGGGTTGTCGGATGCGGGGCATGATGGCCACTCCCTGGCTAAAGCGGGGCGGCACTGACGAGTGATCCGGCTGGATCACATTGCGTGGGACTGTCGCGAGCACCTTTGGAATGGAAACGCAAAGGTGCTTGGGGTTACGGTGCGCCTGCCCTGCACTGAGGTCGGTACGGTGGCGTACCAGGTTGTGTCCTGCTTCGGCACGGCAGTTACCCGCGATGCGCGCTAAGTCATGCTCAGGCGAGCGAACACCGGAATCTTCACTGCGTTCATCACTACGGCAAAGACCACGGCGGCGGCCAGCACACCTATCACCGTCGTGGCGGGCAACGCCGTCATCGCGATGCCGCCGATGGCAAGCAGCAAAGCAATGAGAACATCAGTCGCCGACGACGCGACCAGCCAGACACTCGGCCGTGCGCCCCACATGCGCCGGCGCTGCCGGATCGCGTACAGCATGGCCTGACTGCCGAAGACGAGCGTCACAAATGTGAGGGTTTGCAATGCCGCCGTACCGAGGCCCAGGGCGAACTTGCCGGTCGCGAGGACCGCCGTGCAGAAGGCCAGCAATGCAATGCCCATCACGACACCGGCGATCGTCAGGTTGCCGATTTTCCAGGCATTCGGCGATGGCGACGGGTCCACGTTGTCAGTCGTCAGCGACATGGCGAGAAAGTCGCCCGCAATCATCAGGATCACCATCAGCAATGGGGTCAGGACCGCGTGTCCCGTCATGATGAGACCGAATACGAGCAGCAGCGCTGTTACGATCTTCTTGAGGATCGAGTTCAGCGTATAGGTCATGATGCGCTGGAAGGTGATGCGGCCTTCCTTCACCGCAGCAACGATCCCGGCCAGACCAGGTTCGGTCAACACCATGCCGGCCGCCGATTTGGCGACATCGGTTGCCGTCGATACCGCGATGCCGATTTGCGCCTGGCGCAGCGCGGGCGCGTCGTTGGCGCCGTCGCCGCACATGCCGACGATATGCCCGCCCTGCTGGAACGCCTTGACGAGCTTGTACTTGTCTTCCGGCATCACGCCAGCAAACACCGCGAACGCTTGCGGCGCCACCTCTTCCGGAATCGGCCCGGGCGGGCAGATCGCGCCGTCCAGACCCACAGCATGCGCGACAATCGCGGCGGTCGCGGGCGCATCGCCGGTCACCATCACCGCGCGCACGCCAAGCTCATGGAGTTCGGTGACGAGCGCAGCCGAGTCGGCCCGCGGCGGGTCGCTGAGCGCAACCAGTCCGACCAGTTGCAATACGTCCGGCGCACCCGCCGCGACAGCGAGTACGCGCAAGCCCTGTTGCTCGAGCGTGTTCGCTTGAGCCACCGCATCCGGCGACGGCGCCGCCAGGGTGGAAACGACCGCGAAGGCGCCCTTGACGATGCGCTGCGTGCCGCCACCCGGCGCCATGGCAAGCGCTTCGGACATTTTCTTCGCGGGGTCGAACGCGGTGAAAGTGACGAGCTTTGGTGCGTCCGCAACCACACCGGCCTCGGAGGCCGTACGGATCGCGGTGTCGACCGGGTCCTGTCCACCCTCCGCGCTCGCCAGCGCCGCCAGCGCCAACACGTGCCCTTTGTCGAAACCCGCCATGGCGTGCACGGAGGTGACGCTCAACGCGTTGCACGTCAGCGTACCGGTCTTGTCGGCGCACAGCACGTCCATGGTCCCGGCTTCGTCCACGGCGGTCAGGCGCGTGGATAGCACCCCCTGTTTCGCCAGGGCCCGCGCACCGAGTGCCGCAGACAGCGTGAAAGTGGCCGGCAGCGCGACGGGGATCGAGGCGAGCACGGCCGTCAGCACCAGCGGCACAATATCCGCAACCGGCATGTGCACAAAAAGGGCATAGGCAATCAGTAGCGCGATAACCACGCCGTTGAACGCAGCCAGATTGCGCACCACGAGCAGCACGGCCTTTTGCTGTGAACTCACCACGTGCGCGGTGCGCACCAGTTCCGCCGTGCGGCCGAAGCGCGTTCGGGCGCCCGTCGCCGTCACGACACCCACCGCCTCGCCACGCCGCACCAGCGCACCGGCAAAGGTCTGCACGCCGGCACTCGCTTCGATCGGCTCCGACTCGCCCGTGAGCATCGAATGATCGAGCAGCACGTTGCCGGACGTGAGGCGCATGTCGGCGGCAACCACGCCGCCTAGCGACAACTTGACCACATCGCCCGGCACCAGGTCGGCCGCCGGGACAATCGACCACTTGCCGTCGCGCTGTACCGACGCGCTCAGCGCGAGGCGCGATTTCAGCGCCGCGAGCGTCGCCTGCGCACGGCTTTCCTGCAACAGTCCGAGCGCGGCGTTAAACACGAGCAACCCGGCAATGATCCCTGCCTCGACATACTTGCCGAGAGCGCATTGCAGCACGATCGCAGCCTCGAGCATCCACGGCACCGGTGCCCAGAATTTTTCGAGCGCCATGCGCAGCGGATGCGCCGACGTGTCCGGCATGGTATTCGGCCCGGACGCCGTCAGTTCGTGACGCGCCTGAATGCTGCTCAGTCCGCCGGGCGATGGCGCAGTTGGCGGGTTCGGTGCACCGTCTTTCGGCAAGGTCGTGGCCGCAGGAGTCATGGCTGATCAGGTCTCGGTTATCGTGCGCCGGATCGGCCGAGACGACGACGGCCCAGGCGACAGCCTGGCCGAGAGACTGAATCGGTCAATGGACGGAACGAGGTGCCGCGCCCGCGGAGGGGCGCACGCGGCCCGTCGAGGCGTCATCGGTTGAGGGCAGACAGTCAAACAGCCAATCCGCCATGGCGACCTGCTGAATCAGGATGCCCTCGCAGGTGAACTTGGTTTCAAAGAAGCCGCTCGCTTCGGCGGCAGCAATCAGCGAGGTGTAAGACGCAATCTCGTAGCGCTTGAAAGCCATCAGGATGGCCAGATTGCGGGCCAACTCTTCCGGCGTTTGCGCGATGCTCCCTGTTTCGATTGCGCCGGCGACGTCAGCGGGAAGCGCCGCCAGGGTGGCGTCGCTGCCGTCGGTACCTTCGATACGCTCCATGCAGCCCGCCAACGCTTTCTGGTTCGCGAGCGTGGCCGTCAGGTCCGCGTCGATACGCGCGCTGACCTCGGGATAACGTGCCGTCGCGGCCACATGGGTACGCAGAAGCCACTCCGCATGCCGTTCCATCGCACAGGCATCCCGCAGCGTGCGCATCAGGTCCGCTTTAAGATGGGTCATTCGGAATCCCTATCAAATTCATACCGACGACATGGGCGCGCGAGTTTGCACCACCGTTTGCACCACGATAGGCAGGCGAAGCGTGAATTCGCTGCCGGCACCTGGACCTGCGCTGACCGCCGATACCGTCCCGTCGTGCGACTCGGCAACGGCCTTCACGACCGCAAGCCCGACTCCTAGACCACCCGCGCTCGCCCCGATCGTTCTGCAGGATTGCGCGAACAGATCGAAGATATGCGGCAAGAGTGCATCCGATATGCCCATGCCGTCGTCTTTCACCGATACGACCAGAACATGCCGGTCCGCAAGCACGTTGACCGCGATGTGCCCGTGCTCGGGGGTGTACTTGATCGCGTTATGCAGAAGATTGTTGACGGCCTGCGCGAGGCGCACCGGGTCGCCTTCCACGCGCAACGTCCTGTCCGCGATCTGCACCGCGAAGGTCTGGCTGCGCTGCGCCGCTGCCAGCGCGGCAGCGGTCAGCGGCGCGGCGAGCACCGCCACCACGTCCACCGGAACCTTGCTCACACGTAGCGCGCCATGCTCCACCCGCATGGCGTCCATCAGATCCTCGGACAGTCGTACGATGTGCGCGATTTGCCGGTCGATCATGTCGACCGATCGAAGCACCTCCGGCCGGTCGGTCGACACCCTGCGAATGAGATGCGCCGCGAGCTGCAACGGCGTCAAGGGTCCGCGAAGCTCATGCGCCACCATGGCCAGAATTTCGTCCTTGAGCCGCAAGGCATCGAATTGACGAAGCGGCTGCGAAGCGGGCATGGAGAACGCACTGGCGGAACGCTGCGGCGGCGGTTCCATCATCGCGTCGGTCAAAGGTGCGTGCTCCGCCGTGGGCGTGCCCACGGACCAGCGGAAAGAGCCAGAATGAGCGGACATGTTGATCCTCCAGTCACGCCCCTTGTGAGAGCGTTGGATCGGTAGACGGCAATTGGCCATGGCCTGCGGCGCGAGAGCGGTCTGGAGCTCACTGGTACGCACGGGCTGAAAGAGCAGAGTCCCACGAACCAGGCGGTAAGTCTGTACGGTAGCGTTCAAGTCAGTAAAAACAACCGTATTCGGCCTGTTCGGGTAAATCAACCGTTCTCTTCCAGGAGCACTACGCTCCGGTTGTGGGCGGAACGTTCGCTCGTGTTGCAACTCCATGCGTTGTTGCACGCGAACGACCGTACGCCAGCATCATCAGGAAGCTCAGTAAAAAACCGAGGCCGCCCAGCAGAAGCAGACCCGTTTCTCCGAACACGGGCAAAAGATTCGTCAGCAAGCCGGTCACGACCCAGGCCACCGCCATCACCGATCCGGCGACACCCAACGCCCAACCCTGCCGCTCTTCGCTGACTGCGTCGGAGAAAGCGGTGTACATCGTCGTGTAGGCCACCATGTCGAAGCAGCCGACCAGCGTTGCGAGACACCACAGCAGCTTTTCGTGCGGGAAGAGCGCAGAGAGAATCTGGCACACACCGGCAATCAGCAAACCGGTCTTCGCGATGTCGACGACACGCCATACGCGCAGCATCAACCGCACCACGAACAGCAGGCCCAGCACGAAGCACAGGCCGATCACGCCGCTGAACACGCCGAGCTGCGCGCTCGTATAGTGGAATTTCGTCTGCAGCAGCAGCATGATGGTCTGCAGATAGAGTCCGTAGCCGACCTGCATCAGAAAGAACACCGCCGACAGAAACGCGACCTGCCTGTGCTGCGCCGCCTGATAAACGATGCGCAACGGCAGCAGCAAGTCGACGCGGGCATGGCCGGACGGCGCGACAGCATCCCGGTACGAGCGCCACGTCCAGATTCCACAGATCAGCGACAACGCACCGACCAGCAGAAACGGCGTGCCGTAGTTGAACACCGGTGCGATGCTACGGTCCGAAGTCAGCCCGCCGAGCACGGGGCCGACAACGACGCCCGCACTGAAGGCCAACGACATGATGCTCATGTTGTACGCCTTGTTTTCAGGTGTGCTCATGTCCGTGATCGCCGCTTGCGCGATGCCCTGGCAACCGGCCATCAGACCGCTCAGGCCGCGGCCAAGGAGCAACAGCCACACGCTGGGCCACAAGGCGCCGGCCGCCATCAGGAAGTAGCTGATCGACAGGCCGAATACGCATACCAGCAGGATCTTGCGTCGACCGTAGCCATCGGACAGTTCGCCCATCAGCGACGAACCGAAGAACATGCAGAACGGATAGACGCCGTAGCCGAGGCCGAGATAGAAGTTGCGAACCTGAGCGCTGCTGTGCGGCGCCAGGATGCCCGCTTGCGGGTCGCCGAAAATCGCCGACATCATGGGGTAGACGAGGCCGAACCCCATTGCGTCGATGGCAATCGCAAGCAGGCAGGGACCGAGAAGTTTCAGGTTGAGTTTTGACATGAGCGGTCTGTAGGCAAACACAAAGTGCTCGCTACAGTAGCGCCGACCATGCAGGCACCGGTAGACGGCCGCGGCCGATAACTTCTATCGGTGAAACTGATACGATATTCGCCATGGACCTACTGGCAGCAATGCGAATCTACGTGCGGGTGGTTGAGCGCGGCAACATGTCGAGGGCCGCGCGCGACCTGGGTATTGGGCAACCTGCCGTCAGCGAGCGCATCGACCGGCTTGAACAGCACCTGGGCGTGCTACTGCTTCGCCGCAGTACGCGAGCGGTCTCGTGCACGGACGAAGGCAACCTGTTCTATGAGCGCAGCAAGCAGGTGCTCGAAGCCGCCGAAGAAGCCTGTGCGGCGGTCTCGCCCGACGACCGCGCCTTGCGCGGCACGCTGCGCATCGCCGCTCCGCAGAGCCTCGGCGAGGTGGTGCTGCCGCGCATTCTGCTGCACATCCGCGAACTGCACCCGGCGCTCGACATCGATTTGATCCTGAACGACCAGCTCGTCGATCCGGTGACCGAGGGCGTCGATATTTCCCTGCGTCTTGGCCAGCCCGGCGAAGGCGGTTTTATCGCCCGCCGCCTCGCGCACGTGCGCCGCGTCCTCGTTGCCGCCCCCGCCTATCTGGACCAATCTGGAGTCCCAGGCAATGCAGACGAACTGATCGAGCATCCTTTCATTCGCGTGAGGAATCTCTTCGGCGACGGACTGCTCAGGTTGATCGATACGGAGCAAGCGGTCGTTCAGGCGCCGATCAAGGTCGCCATGAGTGCGAGCCATTGGCGCCCGGTGTATGAATTGCTGATGGCCGGAGCGGGGATTGGCGTCCTGCAGGAACCGGCCTGCGCCGAAGCGCTGGCGTGCGGCCGCCTCGTGCGCGTGCTGCCGCAATACACCGTGCCGGGGTTCGACCTGCACGCGCTGTTTGCGGCCGCGCGGCCGATCCCCGCGAAGACGCGCGCCATCGTGACGATGCTGGAAAGGGACTTGCCGGCGGCGCTCGATCGTTCGGGTGCGACATACGCGACAACCGCAACAACCGCGATGAGCGGTAAGGCTAAAGGCGTAGAGGCGCTTTAGCCGCTCGGTGTCGCAATGGCCGGGCAAACATGCCCGGCCACTGCGGATTAGTGCCCGGAGAGCAGCACGCTTGCGATGACACCGGTCGCAACCGCGGCGAGGACATAGTCCCCGTTCACGCCGACCCAGTGGTAGCCGCGCGGCGGCGCTTGCAGGCCGTGCTCGCGCCAGTTGTCCACCTCGTAATTGCGATCGCGATACTCGGCCGGAAGCCGCTCGCCCTTATGCCAGTCGCTGTGGGGGATGGGGCCGCCGTCACGGCTGACATCGGCTTCGCGCGGGCCAGGCCGGCCATGCGACGGCGGACCGCCGCGATGGTCGTCATTGTGCTGTTGTGCGAATGCGGCACCGGACGTGCCGAGCAGGGAAACGATCACAAGTTGCGCGATGAGTGTCTTTTTCATAGCTGCGCCTCAAAGAGAGTGGCTAGATAGCGGGTTTGCGGTCGATGTCATGACTTATCGGCTGCATGACGTGGCTGATGCCCAGCGGCGTTCAAAAGACTAACGCCGGGAGATGATGGCACAAAGATCGCCGGTTTGCCAAAACCCCTGGGTTGCACGGCGCCGTGGCCTGCCCGAGCATCACATGATCTAACCCGCGCCGCTATGCTTCTCGTCGTTCGTCCCGGCGACGCAGTTCGCCAATGAACGTCTCAGCGGTCCACGACTCTCTGAGCGCGCGCCGAAAGAGTTCCTGCTGGCTTTCAGGCGCAAGGCCGCCGACAGGCGGGTCCCGGTCCAGATTGGTGGGAAACGGATAGCCCTCGGCGCAAGATGCGATCACGGCGTCTATCTCCGCGTCGCTCATCTGTTGCGACGCGCGATTCCGCTGCAGGACCGGATACATCACCTCGCACATCCGCATGCGATTTAACGATTCCATCGCCCGTCCGTAGGCCGAAGAAATCTGCAACAGATTGGCCATGCGCTGAATCGACGAGGTCTGGTTCGAACCGGCTGCATGAAACAGCGCGGGATTGAAGAAGAGCGCGTCGCCCTTCTTGAGCGCCAACTGCACATAGTGGCTCTCGAAGTAACTGCGAAAATCCTCACGACGCCACGCGAGATAGCCCGCAGCGTAGCGCTGCGAAAACGGCAGCAGCTTGGTGGGCCCGCTCTCGACCGGCATATCGCTATGTACGACGGCACCCTGCAGCGTGAGAAACGGCGACATCGCATGCACGTGGGCCGGATAGCGCTCGGACTGGGCCGCACTCTGAAAGCCGAGGTGATAGTCCCTGTGCGCCTGCTGCGCCGCGCCGCCAGGCCGAACCACGTTGACCTGGGAAGTGACCTGAAAATATGGACCTAACCACGCCTCAGCCGCGGCAACCAGAACAGCATTGGCGTAGTAGCGGGCGAACACCTCGGGCGCGCGCAGACAGAGCTTTTCCTGCGCGTTCCAGATCCGGTCATTGGCGCCTGCCTTGGCGAAGTGATCTCCCACTGCAACGCCAGCGTCGCGCTCGTCACGAATGATGGCTTCGAACACTTTCGTTGCAGCGTCGATCGGCGCGGTATCGGCGAAGGCGTTCTCCAGCACCAGCACACCCGCGCCGTCATTGAGCACGTCCGCCCACTCGGCTTGCAGGTCGAGACGGCGGGACGGGTCGTCAAGCGCTGAACCGAGTTCGCGGCAGTCGTAGACCGGAATGTGCTGGCGTATGTCGACAGCAAAGCGCAGGAGGCCATCCTCCTCGCGCGATTGAAGTACGGTCAGAAAATCGTCGAGCGAACAGTCCTGCTCGCGATACCAGTGCGAGGGTTTTGCGCCTGAGCGCGGATCGTTGTGTTTCATGGTGTGGTGTCTCCGTTCGATCAAGCATAGCGCTTCACCGGGGCCCTGCGTCACCATCAAATCCATCAAAAACCCATCAAACGGGACCTCCCGGATAGAGTCACGGTCCGGGAGATTCATCGAACCCGACGCACGCCGCCTGCCGCACGAAGCTCCGACGGCTCGAAAAAGAAACTCCGGTTGTCCGCGATACGCGCCACCATGAAGTCGATGAACGTCCTCACCCGCAGCGGCTGCTCGGTGCGATGCCGATAGTAGATATAAAAACCCTCACGCTGCGTGACATGCTGGAGCAGCAACGGCACAAGCCGGCCGCTGCGGATAGGCGAAGTCGCCGAGAAGCTTCCCAGTTGACCGACCGCGAGTCCGGCGAGCACGGCTTCGGTCTCCGCATCGGTGTCGTTGATGCAAAGGGTTGTCGCCATGTCGCGATAGACGATTTCGTCGCCGATGAGAAACTCCCACGGCGCCTGCTTGCCCGTATTCGCGCGCCGGTACCCCGTGCAGCGGTGCCCATCCAGTTCCTCGATGGTTTGCGGCGCGCCATGGCGCTCGATATAGGCCGGCGACGCACAGACGATCAGTTGAATCGGCAACAGCTTGCGTGCAATCGTGCCGCCCGAGGGCGGCGAACCGCCGCGAAAACCGACATCGGCGCGCTCGCCGACCAGATCCGTAAAGTGATCGTCGAACTGCACATCAAGGTGCACGTTCGGATGCAAGGCCGAGAACTCCAGGAAGAATGGCCACAGCAGCGAGCGGCTCATGGCCCTCGGCGCGTTCACTCGCAGCGGCCCCGCGATCTCCTCTTTCGAGCGGCGCGCGTCGTCGAGCGCGAAAGAAAGCGTAGCCAATGCGGGCTGCACATTATCTAGCAAACGCTGCCCCTCCTCCGTCAGACTCAGCTTGCGCGTGGTCCGGTGGAATAACCGGACGCCCAGTTCCTTCTCCAGTTGCATCACCGCGTGGCTCGCCGCCTGCGGTGAGATGCCCTGATCCACCGCGGCCTTGCGCAGGCTTCCCAGCGTCGCGGCCCGGACGAATATCGTAATCGCGCGAACTTCGTTCATGACCGCCTCGGATTCGCAAATAAAAGTTGATTATCAGTCTACCAATCGACGCCTAGTTTGTGTCAATCCTGGCTTCTATCATTCGTTCACTTCCACCCCAAGCGCAGGAGCAACATCATGGTCGATGTCACAAAAAGTGGTTTCAAACGGGTCTGGTTCATCACCGGCGCATCGCGCGGTCTGGGCGCGCTGATCGCCGAGGCGGCGCTCGCCGACGGCAATGCGGTGGTCGCGGCCGGTCGCAACGTCGCGGCGATCGCGGAGCGTCTCGGCAATTCGCCGGCGCTGTTGCCCGTGGCACTGGATGTGACGGACGAAGCCCAGGCGAAGGCCGCGGTGCAAGCCGCACTCGAAAAATTCGGCCGGATCGACGTGCTGGTGAACAACGCGGGCTTCGGCTTGCTGGGCGCCATCGAGGAATCCAGCGACGCCGACGTGCGCCGCATGTACGACACCAACGTGTTCGGTCTCCTGAATATCACGCGCGCCGTGTTGCCGACGCTGCGTTCGCAGCGAGCCGGTCACGTGATCAACATGTCGTCGATCGGGGGGTATCGGGCAGCCGCCGGATTCGGCGCCTACAGTTCCACGAAGTTTGCGGTGGAAGGTTTGACTGAGGCATTGCGCGGAGAACTGGCGCCGCTCGGTATCCATGCAACGGTGGTGGAGCCGGGATACTTCCGCACGGACTTCCTCGACGCGTCTTCGCTGATGGTCGCCAAGGAAATCATCGCGGACTACGACGCGACCTCGGGTAACGTGCGCCGCAGAGCGGTCGAGATGAACCACAACCAGCCGGGCAATCCCGAGAAGCTGGCGCAAGCCATGCTCGAACTGGTCGACGCCCCCACCCCGCCGCTGCGTTTGCCGCTGGGCACCGATACGCTGAAGGCGATCGCCGACAAGAATGCCTACGTCACGCAGGAGACGGAAACGTGGAAGGCGTTGTCGGCGTCCACGGATTTTCCTGCCTGAGCCGTTGTCATTGCGCTTGCTTGCCGTTGCGCTTGCCTTGGCAGGCGGTGAAGGCGCCCAAAGGGACGACGGGGCGAATCACCCCAACGCGACGGCCCGGGTTTCAGTCAACGATCGGACCAGCGCGACATCGGCCGGCGTGGCCGGGTTGTAGATCACCAGGCTGAGATCGGGCCGGCCGTCGACGGCGAAGTTCGAATACTCGAATGCGATCGACCCAACGATCGGATGCCGCAGATGCTTGACGCCCTCGCCGTGAGCACGGACATCATTGTCGCGCCACAGCGCCACGAACTCGGGGCTCAACGCGGACAGTTCGTCGACCAGCTCGGCGACCTGGCTCGAAGCCCCGGCGCGCGCGACATCCACCCGGAACGCCCCCACCACGAAGCGCGCAGCGTGCTCCCAATCGGGCTGCGCGGCGCGCACGCGAGGGTCGCAGAACACCATGCGCAAGGCGTTGCGTTGCGACGGCGGCAGCGCGCCGTAGTCGGTCAGCACGGCGGCGGCCGCGCGATTCCAGGCCACGATATCCCACGTAGCGGTCTTCACGACGGCCGGGCTGAACGCCAACGCATCGAGCACGCGCTGCAGCCGTGGCGACACGCCTTCGCTTGCCTGATAGCGGACATCCGGCGGCCGGCCGAGACCCAGCAGGAACAGATGCTCGCGCTCGACATCCGTCAGCATCAAAGCGCGGGCGATGCGCTCCAGTACGTCAGCCGAAGGCGCCCCGCCGCGGCCCTGTTCGAGCCACGTGTACCAGGTCGCGCTGACGTTGGCGCGCTGCGCCACTTCCTCACGCCGCAGCCCGGGTGTGCGCCGGCGCGTCAACTCAATGCCGAAAGCGGCAGGGTCCAGTTTCGTGCGGCGGTCCTTGAGGTAGGTTCCAAGCGGATTGTCGTTGGCGGCCGGCATGCTGATCCTGTTAGTCGGTATACCCGTGTAACGTCACTACTTTACCCTGATAGATTATGCGCCCACAGTCGCCTCCATTCATCGTTGATCTGGAGGTTTGCATGCGTGTATTCGTTACTGGCGCAACCGGCTTCGTCGGCACTGCGGTCGTCAAGGAACTGATCGGTGCGGGGCACCAGGTGCTCGGTCTGGCGCGCTCGGATGCGGGAGCCGCCGCGCTTGCCGCGGCAGGTGCGGACGTCCAGCGCGGTTCGCTCGAAGAGCTCGACAGCCTGCGCCGCGGCGTGCTCGCGGTGGACGGCGTCATCCATACGGCTTTCAACCACGATTTCACGAAGTTCGCCGAAAACAGCGCGACGGAACGGCGCGCACTCGATGCCATCGGCGCCGCGCTCGAAGGCTCCGAGCGGCCGCTGATCGTCACCTCCGGCGTCGCGCTGCTGGCGCCGGGCCGTCTCGCGTACGAGGAAGATGTGCGTGCACCCAACCCCGCATTTCCGCGCGATCCGGAAGTGGCCGCGACCGAACTGGCGGCGCGCGGCTTGCGTACCTGCGCGGTACGTCTCGCTCCCTCGGTGCACGGCGAGGGCGACCACGGCTTCATTCCGAGGCTCATTGCCATCGCGCGCGAGAAAGGCGTGTCGGCCTATGTGGGTGACGGACTAAACCGCTGGCCTGGCGTTCATCGCTTCGATGCTGCAGCGATCTACCGGCTGGCGCTTGAAAAGGGCACCACGGGTGCCCGCTATCACGCGGTCGGCGAACAGGGCGTGCCGTTCAAGGAGATCGCCACCGTGATCGGGCATCGCCTGAACCTGCCGGTGGTGAGCAAGCGGCCCGAGGAGGTGCACGAACACTTCGGCTGGTTCGGCATATTCACGACCATGGACGTGCCGGCCTCCAGTCAATGGACGCGCGACGCGCTGGGTTGGCGGCCGACCGGTCCCGGGCTTCTGGACGATATCGACCAGCCTGGGTATTACGTGGGTTCGTGAGACGACGCCTTGCGGATCCACGCGCTGCGAAAAGGTTTCGTAGCGAGAGCCCCTCGTCTGAGCCCTCTCGGTTAAGAGCGCTTTTACAGAGGACTCCTCCGTCCACCATTCCGACCACAAAAAAAAACGGTCCGCTCGTTGAGCGGACCGTTACATAGGCGGGGCGGAGAATGCTGCGGAACACGTCCAGGCCAACAAGCCCTGACCCCTTTTTTTCGTTGCCAACTATCATCAGTCGACTGAGCCGCTAGAATAACTTCTTTCCTTCCTGGCGGCAAGTCGATGCGAATTGATCAGCGGATCGTGCAGCAGCATGGCCTGACAGCACGTCAACACTTCTTTTGCGAGTGCTGGTTTAACCTCGTCCATGAGGCGTCGCTGGATGCGTTTCGTGTGCGCGCAATGAACCCGTTGAACATCGTACGTGAACTGCTCCGCATGGTCGACGGTGGGCATGCAAACGAAAGCGATGTCGGCAGGGTGACGGCCGAGGCGGTAGAAATCCTCACCGACCGCATCATCATGTCGGACGATGCATTTCGCGCGTCGGCCAGCCACCTCGTTTCCATTCTGACGGAAGCAAAACCAAAGCAAAGCAGTCAGGACGCAGATGAGTCGAAGGTGCTGAAGGCTTGGGGCGCCGCACTTGGCAAACATCATTCGCTGATCGACGCCTTTGGAAGAGAACTGGAAAAGGCGCTCGACGACCATTTCATCGCCCGTTGCGTGTCATGGCTGGAGCGTGAGCTATCCGTGCAGGGCGACCCTGCTGAACTTGAAAACATCGAGACAAAACTCGGCGAAATCGAAAACGTGACATCAACGTTGTTGAGTACACTGATTAATCGGGGCTGGAGTTTTGAATCGCTCTTCATGCTGTATCGCCTCATGTTGCTGCCCACCGTTGAGAAGGCGGCAGAACCATCGGCATACGTATTCAGCAAAGCGCTTGACGAGGTGTTCCAGCGCCTTGGGGCACAGCCGAAGCCCTACACGGTGACGTTTTCGATCAGTAACGTCAGCAAGCCCGATCACTTCCCCGCGCGCGTGGGTGACATTGAATTCAGCACGCAGCCCCCGGAGATCGGGCCGAAATCGAGCAACTATGTCCGTCGCTATGCGTCGGTTCGCGGCGGACGGCTGTTCGCTACAACGACTGCGCACGCGCAGGACGGCCGCATGGCGGGTTCGCTCGCAGGGGACCGCATCGGTCAGGTCCTCGACGTGGTCCGCTACGACTATGAGCGGAAGAACGTCCAACTCTCTAACAGTTTCCTGTTGGCGAAGGCGGACAGGCACATGCTGCTGCCGCTACCCGGCACGGTTCCGAATCCGGATTCGTCTCTTACCGCTGAGCAGTTGGAGGAGTTCATGCGCCGCCTGCAGGAACTGGTCGGCAGCGGAACGCTTTCCGCGGACGCAAAAGACCGCATCTATTCGACATTCAGGCTGTATCGGGTGGGTGCCGAGACGTCTAATTTCGAGAACAAGCTGGTCAACTGGTGGACGGCCGTAGAATTCCTGGTCAAGGGTATTGGCGGTGGTGGTGGCGGCATCGGCGACGGTGTTGAAAACTCGCTGGCGCCAACCGTGGCCATGTCCTATCTCCCCAAGCACCTTGTGGCGCTACGCTCGGCGCTGGTCGATCTCAAGATCGATCTGCGCAACGCCGCGAACGAGCCGCTGGAACTGGGTAGCATGGGCTTGTCGTCGTTTCATGCCCTCCTGCAGGACGGTGCCATGAGGCGCGCGGTCGAAGATGCGTGCAAGGCGCGTCCTTTCATCTGGTTCCGAACGCGGCGATTCCTCGCCATGATTTCAACCCACCAGAAAGTCGCCGATGCGCTGAACAATCACGAAAGGCGGCTACGCTGGCACGTCCAGAGAATCTACCGGGCACGCTGCGATATCGTGCACAGCGCGCAGCGTGTGGTCGATGCGACGCTGCTCTGCGCGAACCTGGAGTTTTACCTGAAGACCGTCCTGTCGGCGTTCCTCGACGCATTCCACCGGCACCCGACCTTGCGCAGTCCCCGTGAGTTCTTCGACCGGCAGCAGCATGCGCTTGGTCAGATAAGCAAAGAACTCAAGGCAAACCAGAACACGGCCCTGGCCGTGTTGCTGGCCAGCAGGGATGCTGCGGCCGCACTTCCCTGAGTGCCGGCGTGCGAATCGCACCGCGCTCAGGCAGCCGCAACAACCTCGATGCGCAGCGCGGGCCCACCGGCCACGATCGCGAGCAGATGGTCGACATTCGGGTGGGCCCCCGGACGATTGCGCGCGTCGGCCGTATGCTCGGCGAACACGGCGAGGCCGTGTTCGGCCGCCTTGGCGTCGAGCGTGCCGAAGCTTTGCTGCAGATAGTGGTACACCGCCAGCGAGCCCTGCTTACCCGGCTTGTTCTCGATGCTGGCCACGACGGCGCCCTTGCCGTCGACCAGATCGATACGCTCGATACCGTCGATGGAAGGCAGTTGGGCGAGGTTGTCCTTGAATATGTTGCTCGGTTGAATCACTGAAAATACTCCGTGGGTTCGGGAAGTGGCATGACGGGCGGTATTTTATCCGATGGGACTGCGGCGGCCCGTCGCCATCCACCCGCCCTACTCCCGTACCCCCCTAAAACCCCGCCTCCCGCTGCACCGCCGCCACCAGCGCTCGCACCCCACGCGAAGCAAAGCTCTCGCGCCCGGCGCCGAACGTCACCGTGCCGGTCAACTGGCGGCTCAACACCTGCGAGCCTTCGCAGTCCCCAAAACGCACCCGCCAGATTGCCTGCAGCGGCACCAGTTGATGCGTCTTCGTTTCCTGCTCGGCGGCAATCGGACCGCCATACACGCTCGCGACCGACGGCTCGTCGAGCGTCGCGACGTTGACCCTGTCGACGGCCAGCACACGGCATTGCACCGCGCGCATTTCCGCCAGGCTCGCCACGAAGCTCGCGCGCTGACCGGCCACGACCCGCGCCACGTCGTTCTCGCCGACGAACGCTTCGCCCTTCACCCCATGCGGACCGATCACATCGAACAGACGCTCGCCCCGCGGCAACCAGGTGCCGGCGGCCAGATCGTCGTCACCCATATCGACGATGCCCGCAAACGGCGCGCGAATCGTCAGTTGATCGATCTCGGCGCTAAAGCCGTTGACCGTCTCGCGCGCGGCATCCCAACGCCGTTTCAGGGCGACGCCTTCTTGCCGCAAGCGGTCGTCGAACGGTTGCTGCTCGACTTCCCATCGCAACAGCGCCTCGTCCGCCTGCGCGGCCTTCAGCTTGTACGCGAGATCGGGCGACACCAGCACGGCGAGAACCTGCCCCGCCTGCACCGTCTGGCCGTCGCGCACCGGCGCCGGCGAGGCCGCCAGATAGCCCGCCTCGATCGCATACAGCCCTTGCGCCTGCTGCGGTCCAAACACCGCGGGCGCACTGACACCGGCATGCCACGGCAGCACAAAAAAGCCCAGCAGCACGGCGCCAAGCAGCACACTGCGGCGCGTCTGACGCTGCCAGCGCAACTGCGCGCGGCGCCGCCAGCACGCCGCCGCTTCGCGCAACACCGGCCGCACGATAAACCAGCCGAACTCGACGCAAAACAACGCCATGCCCAACACCTTGAAGAAAGCGTGGTACACCACAAGCGCGATCGAAAAAAACACCACCAGCCGATACAGCCACGTCGCAAACGAAAAGCCGATCAGAAAGCGTCGCCGCGACGGCGAGCACGGCTCCGGCTGCGGATCGCCGAAACCGAATAGCCATTCACGCAGCCACCAGCGACCGAGCGCAAACGCGCGGTCGTGCAGGTTCGGCGTATTGAGCCAGTCGGACAACAGGAAATAGCCGTCGAAGCGCATGAACGGGCTGGCATTGATCGCCAGCGTGCCGATCCAGGTGGTGGTCGCGAGCAGGAAGGCACCCGCTCGCAGCGGGCCATCCGGCAAGAGATTCCACGCGAGCGTCGCGAACGCGGCCAACGCCAGCTCGCTGAGCATGCCGGCCGCACCGATGCGCAAACGGCTCGCGCGGCTCGGCACTTTCCAGGCCTCGGTGGTGTCGGTGTAGAGCACGGGCAGCATCACGAGAAAGGCCAGACCCATGGTCGGCACGCGGCAACCATAACGTTGCGCGGTAAACGCATGACCGAACTCGTGCAGCACCTTCGCACATGCTAACGCCACGCCCACCGCAACCACGCCTTGCAGGTCCGCGTAACCATGAAACGTATGCAGGAATTCGTCCCACCGGCGCGACACGAGAAACAGACCGGTCGCCGCGCACGCCGCCACGATTGCCCAGAACGCCGGACGGTAAGCGAACGCGGCATAACGCGCCGCGCGCCGCAGGAACGGCATGGGATGCCACAGCGGAATGCGGATCATCAGATAGTGCTTGAGCAGCCACATGGCCTGCGTGAGGCGGCCGGCTTCGGCATAGGCGCCCAACCGCTCGGTGTCGCTTGCGCTCGTCGCGACCAGCAGGTTCTGCTGACGCAGCATGCGCAGCAGTGCCTCGATGTCGTCGAGCGAAATCGTCAAGGTCGTCTCGCGGTTGACGCTCGCGACGATCGCATGCGCGTCGTCGAGCGGCCAGCGCGAGAGCATTTCGAACGCAGGCCAGCCGAGCTGGAAGAAGCGGTTCGCCGCGGGATCGTGCAGCATCCACGTCGGCGCGCCTTCCGGGGTCGGCGCGCCGGCGGTCAACGTCAGTTCCTGGCGAAGTGGCGGTAGTCGGGACATGATGGGTTCGGCGCGGCGCTCGCGTGACGCTACCAGCCCAGCCATTGACGCGCGAGCGTCAACGGCCGGCGCAGCACGTAGTAGACGAGCGGCACCCAACTGCCGTGAATGCGTGCTGTGCCCATCGCCCCGAGCGGCGGCTGCGCGCCGCTTGCCGCGAAGCTCGCCTTCACGCGATACGCCAGCACGCCATCCGGCGTCGGCTCCGCGCGATAGGCGACCGAATCGATGCGCGCGTCGTAAGTGGCGAGCGGCGAACTCTTCGGATACAGCGTCAGCAGCATGCCGGGTTTGACGTCGACGTTATCGGCAACCGGCACGTAGGCGGTCAGTTCGACGTGAGCCGGGTCTGCCAGCAGCAGAATCTTTTCGCCGACCGCCACCGCCTTACCGGTCCATTCGTTCGGATCGGCGAACACCGCGACGCCTGCGCGCGTTGCGCTCACGCGCACGCGCGCCAGTTGTTCGGCGGTGTAGTCGAGTTGCACGGCGCTCTGGTCGAGCTTGCCTTTGCGCTCGGCCATATCGAGCCGGTCGCGGTCCTCGGTGACCGCCAGTTGCGCCGTCTGCCGATACTCCTCCTGCGCGGTGTCGAAGTCTTTGCGAGCCAGCGCGTAGCGCGACTGCAAGGTGGTGGCGTCGAGGCCGAGGAGCGGCGTGCCGGCCGTCACCGGCTGATTCGGCTGCACGTACAGGCGGTCGATCACGCCGTCGAGCGGCGCGCGCACCACGAACGGATCTTTCGGCGTCACCTCGGCCGGCGCGAGCACTGACAAGCGCAATGGAATCACGCAAACCAACGCCAGCGCGATCAGCACGCGCCGTTGCTGACGGCCCGGCCGCAACAGCACACGCGCGCGTTCGAACCAGGACGGTTGCGGACCGAAGGCCGCGAACGCATGACCCCATACCTGCGCGAGCTCGCCTAGCAGCGCACACTCGGTGGGCGTCCACGGCGCTTCGCGCGCGAACGCCAGGCCGCCGAGCCGGCGGCCTTCGCGGTCCACCAGCGGCAGCCAAAGACCATGCGCGGGCCACCATGCCTGCCACTCCTGCGCGACATGCGTGGCACCTTCATCGCCGAGGTCGGCGGCGGTGAAGGGACGCGGTCCCTCGGGCAGCGGTACGCTTGCATCGCCGGGTTCGTGAAGCGTGGCGTCAGCGACCCCCACCCCAGGCGCACGCGCGAGCACCCGGCACAATGCGCCGAGCCACTGCACGTAGGGCGCATTCGGATCGCTCTGCGGCAAACCGGATACCGCCGCCACCGAACCCGGTGCGGTGCCGCGCCACCATGCGGCCTGGCGGTAAGGCACCAGCGCCAGCGTTTCGTTGACGATCGTAAAGCCGAGCGTCGCTTCGCTCTTCGCAGCACGCGCACGGCTGGCAAGCTGCCAGAGCAAGGCGAGTTGCTGCGCGTCGATGCGCACGTTCGGCGATGCATCGGCATGCGCCGCGCGGCCGGTGCGGTCGGACGCTTCCGGCGGCGGTGAAGCGGGCGTGGACGGCATGCCCGTCACCGCGCCGCAAAGGTGGCCCAGCCGCTCATGCCGGGCAACAGATCCGGCACGCTGCCGGTCAGCGCCGCGGTCACGTCGACGGTCTGTGTGACCGGATCGACGCGTGCGCCGATCCGGGCCACTTTCGCCGGATAGGTCTTGCCGACCTCGTCGACCTGCACGGTCAACGGATGACCCGGCTTCAACCACGCGAGCCACTTCGACGGCACGATCATCTTCAGTTCCAGATGGCTGGTGTCGACGATCGTCAACAGCGGCTTGCCCGGTTCGGCGAACTGCTGCGGCGCGGCGCTGCGCTTCGAGACGCGGCCGTCGAACGGCGCGACGATCACGCATTGGCGCACCGTGGCCTGCATATACGCCACTTCAGCGGCACTGGCTTTGAGCTTGGCCGCTGCCTGCTCGACTTCGAGGTCGCCTACCGAATGCAATTGCGCGAGACGCTGGTCGACCTGCAACAGGTCGCGCGCGGCATCGGCTTCGGCCTGCGCCTTATGCAACTGCGCCGCGTACAGCGAACAGTCGAGCGAAACGAGCGTCTGGCCCGCATGGAACGCATCGCCGTCGCGCAACGGCAAGGTGGCGATTTTCGCGGCGATCTCGCTCGACAGATCCACTTCGTCGCGCGACACAAGCTGGATGCGGATACGGCCAGCATCGCCGGTCGGATCGGTGGTGGCCGAAGCCGGGACCGCAACGGGCATCACCGCGGGTGACGGTGACGGCGCCGCGCTCCACACTGGTTGCGCGCACAACAGAACAGCCACTGCACTGCCTGCTACATACTGCGACCACTTCATTGCGTCTTGCCTCCGTTCGCGCTGCCCAGTGCTGCCCAGCGCCGCTGCTCCTCATCGATCGACTGCTCGAGCGTGCCCAGATCGTGACCGCTGACCGTATCCGGGATCGGATCGAGGCCGAGCGTCGCGAGCATCTGGCCATAGGCGTTTTCGAGTTCGCCGTAGCTCTGATAGAGGCGCAGTTCCGACATCATCGCGCCGGTCGCGGCGCGAATTTCTTCGAGCTTGCCTTGCGCAGTGGCCTCGGTCGCGTTGTGGGTGTGCTCCAGAATCTGCTGATCGACGTCGTTCATCTGCTTGAGCAAATCGAACTGACGTTGTTTCGCCGCCAGTTCGCTGCGCGCGACGTGCACCTGTGTCAGCACCGCCATGCTCAACGCGAGCCGCTGCGTCTTCGCCACTTCCAGTTGCGCATCGGCCATACCGCGGATGTTCTTCACGTTCAGCACGTTCAGGAGGTTCCAGCTCACGCTGATACCGGCCGCCCGCCACGCGTTGTAGACGAGGAAACTGTTGCTGTCGTAGTGCGTGCCGAGATCGAGTTCGATCCCCGGCAGCAGCTTGGCCATCGCCTTATGGGTTTCGTTGACGCTAATACGTTCGTTATAGCTCGCCTCCACCAGTTCCGGGCGACGCTCGAGCGCCGTCTCCTCCATCTGGTCGATCGGCATGTCGAAGCTTGGAGCGGCGAAATCGGTCGGCGGCGCCAGCGTGTAGTCCTTGCCCGGCTCGAGATTCATCAGCGAGGCGAGACGCGGCTTGGCCTCTTCAAGCTGATCGCGAATCTCTTCGAGCTGGCGCATCAGATCGAGCAGCGCATGCTGGTAGTTGAGCGTGTCGAGCGGCGAGCGCAGATTTTCGCGCTGCGCCTGGCGCGAGTCGTCGAGCGCCGCGCCGGCCTGCGCCAGCAGGGGCGCAATGCGGTCGCGCAATCGTTGCGCGCCGGTGGCCTGCCAATAGGCCTCGCGCACCTGCTGCATCATCAGTTGCACCACCTTGCGGCGGCGTTGTTCGAGCACCAGCACGTGATCCGCCTGCTCCTTCGCTTCGTAGTAACTCACGCCGAAGTCGAGCAGGTTCCATGAGAAGCCGAGGTCCGCGGTGCGGTCGTTCTTGTCCGTGGAGTACGACGGCGCCAGCGACTGCTCGTTGGTGAACACATCAGTCGAGGACGAGGCGAGTGGATGATTGCGTGTGGTATAGCCCGCTTGCGCGGTGAGCTTGGGCAGCAGATCGAAGTTCGAGAGGTCGAGCTGCTTTTGCGCAAGCGCTTCTTCCATCATCTTGAGGCGATGGTCGAGGTTGTAGCGGATCGCGCGTGCCATCGCTTCGTCGAGCGTAATCGGTCCGGTCACCGGCTGCTGTTGGGCAAACATCGAGGTGCGGTCGGTCTGCGCGGTCTGCACGCGTTCGGCGTCGGTGAAGGGCACAGGTTTGATCGAGCAGCCCGCCAGCCAAACGACGGCGAGCGACAGCGCAAGCAGCGCGGGACGCGGTGGGCGCACCGCAACGGACGAGGATTTCACTTCGGCGACTCTCTTTCTCAAAGTTATTGGAGTTCGGAATACGTGACGGCTCATGCGTTGCCTCGCGACGCGAGGGCCGCCGCCGGTGCAGGCGCAGTCGTCGCACGCGCCACGTGCAGCGTCGCGTGAGCCTGGGCGAACTGTTGCGCGAGCGACGGTTTGGCAAGCGGGACGGCAGCTTGCGGCGCGTGCTGGGTTGCGTGGCTGCGCTCGTGAGCGGGCGGCTCGCCGGCGCGTTGCCCCGCAGCGCCGCCGAAGTCGATCGCCACTTCGCGGCGCGTCTGATGGCCCGCGGCATCGTGCGTGACGATCGCGAAACGCAAGCCGCCCTGATTCGGCGGCACCTTGCCGCTCAGCACGCCTCGCACCGCGTCGTAATGCAGCCACGCGGGTAACGGGCGGCCGTCGGCGAGGCGCACGTCGACGTGGACGTCCGAGCCGATCGGCAGGCCCTCGGCGGCTGACAGCATGGCCGGCAGCGAGACTGAGAACGCATGGCTGGGCGGCACGGCCACGTGCACGGCGAGCTTCGGCAACTCGATGGATGGCGGCGTGAGATCGGGGGTGGGGATTGGCGCCATCGACGAGATGCCGGTGTCGCTCAGTACATTGGTTGTGTGCCCGCCGTCGCTCGTGAAGGTCGCTGTGAAGACAGCGGGCACGCCACCGAGCGCGGGCGCCGGCGCAAACGCGTCGAGTACGATCAGCGGGTTGGAGATGCTGTCGCCGAGGTCGAGTGGGAACATCGGCAGCGACTCGGACACGTAGTCGCCAGGCTGCGTGGTGGGCGGTGTGGTCGTTGTAGCCTGCCCTCCGCTCCCCGTTTCGCTGAACGTCGAGGGCGGCGGTAGCGTCAATGGCGTGGCGGGATGCGGGCCTTCTGTTACAGGTGGCGCGACAGTCGTCACCAGCGGCGTCGCCGCCACGTTCACCGTCGTCGTCACCGGCGCGCTGGTTTTATGCCCGTCGTTGACGCTGAAGCTGATCGTGCGGCTGCCGCCTGCCGATTCCACCGCCGTGTCCGCATAGGTCACGGAAGACAGCGCCGCTTGCCATTGCGCGAGCGTCGTTGTTGACGCGGCAGACGAAGTGAGCGTCAAGACGCCTGTGGCGGCGTCGTAGGTTGCAGTGATGTCGCCCGTCGCGGCCGAGGGGTTAAAGGCAAGCACGTCGCTGCCCGCCACGAAGTGCCCCGTGATCGAAACGGTTGCGGACGCAAGCGTCGCACTGCTGTCGCGATCGCTCACCGTGATGCCCGTATCGATCGTCACCGGCGTCGCCGCGCTGCCGCTCGCGATGAAGGTTGGGCCGTTG
The DNA here is from genome assembly GCF_900142845.1 of Paraburkholderia phenazinium. Classification (NCBI taxonomy): domain Bacteria; kingdom Pseudomonadati; phylum Pseudomonadota; class Betaproteobacteria; order Burkholderiales; family Burkholderiaceae; genus Paraburkholderia; species Paraburkholderia phenazinium. The sequence goes on along the minus strand of NZ_FSRU01000001.1, from coordinate 1,313,106 downwards.
CCCGAGCCGGTTTTGACAACCGGTGTCTGGTCCGTATCCTGCACGTCAATGGTCTTGCTGCTGAGCGCGCTCGTCTGCATGACGTCGCTAATCGCAAACTCGACCGTGCGCTGCGCCGTGTTCGGCGTAATCGCGCTGTTGTCGTAGGTGACCGAACTCAAAGCCGCTTGCCACTGCGCGAGGCTCGCGGCGCTGCCGGACGAACTCAGGGTCAGCACGCCCGTCGATGCGTCGTACGTGCCCGTGATGTTACCCATCGAGGCGGCGTTATTGGTGAATGCCAGCACGTCTTCGCCGCTGTGAAAGCCACCCGCAATCGACACCGTCGCCGTCTCGATGTTTGCTTCCGGATCCGCTACGGTGATACCTGGGTCAACCGCCACCGGCGTCGATGCAACGTTGTCGCCTGCCGTGAAGGTGGTGGTGCTGGTATTGCTGGTCGTCACCGACGGCGTGGAATTCACCACGTCGATGGTCCGCGTAAGCGCCGCACTGTTCTCCACACCGTCGTTGACGGTAAACGAAATCACACGTGATCCCTGCGGCGCGGTATAGCTGCTGCTGGAAAACGACACAGCATCCAGTACCGCGTCCCATTGCGCGAGCGTCAGCGGCGCGCCGGATGCATTGAGCGTCAACACACCCGTCGTGGCGTTGTACGAAGCGGTGAGGTTGCCCATCGTCGCCGGGTCGATGTTCAGGGTCAGCGTGTCGCCCGCCTGCATACCGCTTGCGATCGAGACGGTCGCCGAGTCCAGCGTCGCGCTGCCGCGGTCCGACACGGTGATGCCGCTGTCGATCGCCAGCGGCGCGTGGCCGTCGAGATAGCTGACAGAGCCACCCGTCCCGCTCAAGACCGGCGTCTGATCGACATCGGTGACCGTCACGGCCTTGGTGCTGACCGCGCTGTCGTCGGTGCCGTCGTTGACGGTGAAACTGATCGTGCGGGTCGCGTTGTTCGGCGTCAGCGCCGTATCCGTGTACGTCACCGCCTCCAGCGCCGCCTGCCATTGCGCAACCGTCGCCGTGGCGCCCACGGAGGTCAGCGTCAGCACGCCGGTTGTCCCATCATACAAGCTGGTGATGTTGCCGAAGGTCGTCGCGCTCGTATTGTTGAACGCCAGCACGTCCTCGCCCGAATGGAAATTGCCGGTGATCGCGACAGTGCCGGAGGCCAGCGTCGTGTTGTCGGCATCGGAGACGGTCACGCCGGGGTCCACCGTGACCGGCGTCGAGGTCACGTTGTCGCCCGCGGTAAACGACGTGCTGCCGCCCGAGGCCGTGACCACCGGCGCCTGGTCGACGTCCGTCACGGTAACAAGTTTGGTGGAGACGGCACTCGTCTCCGTGCCGTCGTTGACGGCAAAACTGATCGTCCGGGTCGCCGTGTTGGGTGTGGCCGCCAGGTCGGTGTAGGTCACCGCGCGCAGCGCGGCCTGCCATTGGGCAATCGTCGCATCAGCGCCTGACGACTCCAGCGTCAGCACACCGGTGCCTGCGTTGTACGAGGCATTGATGTTGCCGTACAGCGTCGCGCTGGTATTGGTGAACGCCAGCACATCCTCGCTGCCGTGGAAGCCGTTCGTGATCGACACCGTGGCCAGGGAGAGCGTCGTGTTGTCCCGGTCCGATACGGTGATGCCGGTGTCGATCGCCACCGGCGTCGAGGTTGTGTTGTCGCCTTCCGTAAATGACGTGTTGCCGATCGAAGTGGTCACAATCGGCGTCTGGTCGACATCGGTCACCGTGACGGTCTTCGTGCCGACGTTGCTGTTGTCCGTGCCGTCGTTGACGCTAAAGGCGATCGTGCGGGTCGCGTTGTTCGGCGTCACCGCCGTATCCGTGTACGTCACCGCTTCCAGCGCAGCCTG